>NZ_JAHKPK010000018.1 GCF_018860665.1 Pacificibacter marinus | reverse complement strand
CCTGGGGACTGAATGGCTCTGGACTTACAACAACGAGCGGCCCAACATGGGCATCGGCGGCATAACTCCCGCAATGAAATTGAAAACAGCCGCATGAATTCTATGGCTGGACCCCATTAAAAATGGGGGGATTACCATTCCAGCACCGTCATCTGAGATTTCGATTAAAATACGGCCGGAGCGATGTTGCGCGGTCATTGTGACGCTGCCTTCGCGCGTTTTTCCTGCTGCTTCGCGTTTTTCCGGAGATTCAAGTCCATGATCAACGGCATTTCGGATCATATGCGTTAGCGGGTCTGCCAGGCGCTCTATGACTGTTTTGTCAACTTCGGTGTTTTCACCAAGTGTATGGAGGCGCACTTGCTTGCCAACGGAGGCTGAAGATTCTCGAACAATGCGGCCCATACGTTGGAACAGAGATTTGATCGGTTGAGCTCTGATCATCATAACCGACTCTTGGATGTCACGAGTCAGTTGAAGAAATTCTTCTAAGCCCGTTGAGACGGGTGAGTTTGGCGGCAGGCCAGCTTCAGCGACAGATTGACTGAGCATTGCTTGGTTGATCACCAATTCCCCAACCAAATTTACGAGACGGTCAACTCGCTCTAAATCTACGCGGACGGTTGCACGAGGTTGGGTTGGAACTGACGAGGTTTTGGCTGGCGCGGCGGGTTGTTTTTTTTGTGTTTCCTGTACAATTTCTGGAGTTTTAGGTGGGGCAATGCCATCTTTTTCTAGCGTCTCAGGCTGCACCGTTTCGCGCGAAGCGTTTTCCACGGGCACCTCTATTTTTGGAGATGCGAGATGTGCCTCATGTTCATCGACCAAGGTTGGTTGAAGGGACGCTTGATCCGTACTGTCAGAAAAAATGGGATCAGATGTTGAGGCGTTCAGAGGCGTTATGTCAAGCGTACAGAGGCCGTCGACAAATTCAAAGACCTCTCGCACAACTTCGACAGGTTCCTCAGTGAGAACCTTTAGATGCCAAGACAAATACCCGTCATCAGGGTCAAGTGCATCTAGGGGCGGGATGCGTTGCGTATTGCAGGTTACCTCGAGATCACCAAGGTCGCGCAAAGCACGTAAAAGATAGAGAGGTTCATTTCCTGATGCGTAAAGGGTGGTGTCAGGTTTGAAGTCAATGCTGAATCCTTTGGGCGCAGCGGGCAGAGGGGCTGTCACTTCACCATCGGAATCAAGGCTTGAGAGGTTGCTCAATGGAGGCAGGTCAGGGATGTCGGGTAGGCCTTGTATGTCGCCCATATCCAAAGAAAGGACTGCAGGTGTGAAGTCGAGATCTTCTTCTACTTCCTCTTCGCAGCCTACCAATCTGTCGAGCTCGTTGAGAATTGGAGCCGTTTTGTCTTGCGGAATGCTGATGTCATCTCGTGCAGCACGTACCAAATCACCAAGCAAGTCTGCGCAAGAGAAGAACAGTCGAATGGCATCTGAATCGGGTGTGAAGCGTCCTGCACGGACTTCGTCCATAGCCGTTTCAAATCGATGTGCAAATTTGACGAGGTCATCCAACCCGAAGGCGCCGGCTCCCCCCTTAATTGAGTGCACGGCCCTGAACACGACGTTGATCGTTTCAGAGTTTGTGTCGCCGTTTTCCATTGATATGAGACCGTCCTGAAGGCTTTCCAGGAGTTCTTCACATTCAATAAAGAACGAGGCGCGAATTTCTGCCATAGGATCGGACATAAGCGAGAACCTCTTAACCAGCTACCATTTGAAGGGCTTTGACGAGTTTTGCGGGATCAAATGGTTTGACGATCCAGCCGGTTGCACCTGCCGCGCGTGCCTTTGTTTTGAGCTCATCGGCGCTTTCGGTCGTTAGGACAAGGATTGGAATACGGCTCCATCTTTCTTCGGATCGGACCGAATTCATGAAATCGAAACCATCCATGCGGGGCATGTTGATGTCGGTGATGATGACGTCAGGTTCAATGCCTTCGAGAACTTCGAGGCCATGCACGCCATCTTCTGCCAAATGGGTCGTAAACCCAGCAGAAGAAAGGGCAAGATTGAGCATATCGCGCATTGTTCGGCTGTCATCTACAGCTAGGACTTCAAGGCTCATGTCCATGTCTCCGGTTCTGTTAGGTTTTCAGGGGTAAATCCAAAGAGGCCAAGCATATCGACGCAGCTATCAGATGCATTCGTAAATTGGGTGGATTTGCCTGCTTCATGGCGTGATTTTATGGTTGATAGCAGGACTTGCAGTGACAAAGCCCCCAAATGGCGGACCTGTCCGGCATCAATGACGATTTCATCATCTTCGATGGCTTTGAGTTCGCTTAAAAGTGGTGGCACGGACTGGTAATCTAATCTGTCGTGGAGCTGGACATGAACAGTCATTCACGTCCTCCCAAGAATAGGCGATTATGAGTCATCTAAAATTCCCTTACAGAACCAAACGTTGGATCATGTTTAAGGGCAGTCGGTTAAGACCAGGTTACACCGATCTAAAAAACATTTCGGCATAAAAAAACTCCGAAGTGGTCGCTTCGGAGTTCTAAAAATATAATTTCCGTCAGTATGTTACGCTGTGAGGCTGTTTAGGTGTGACGCACAGCCTGTGAGCGCTGCATAGTCGTCTTCGATCACAGAAACTGCGAAGTTTTGCATGAAACCTGCGAAGCGTCCTTTGTCTCTGAATGCTTGGGCGAATCCAAAACGGTCGAGATAGGGGGTCATGGCGCGCGCCACTCCACCGACCAAAAAGACGCCGCCAAAGGGCAATTGGATCAAAGATAGATTGCCAGCAACTGTACCCAAAATTTTGACGAAAACTTTTACGGTGTCTTCTGCGCGTGGATCATCACCGTTTTCCAGTGACTGCATGATATCTGCCGCAGATTTTTCGCGAGGCTCGCCCGCTTGGGTCCCCAAAAACAGATAGACCCGTTCCAAGCCGCGGCCAGACAAGACATCTTCGACAGCAGGAAACCCATGGGCATTCTCAACAAACTGACACAGGGCCAGTTCTTCTGCATTGCGGATCGGCAGGTTGGCGTGCCCGCATTCGGAAGGGGCGACAAAACGGCCTGCATAGGTTTCGAAAACCGGAGCCGCATTGAAGCCTGTGCCAACGCCGATTACCAAACGCACCGCATTTGGTGAAGGGGCCTCTGGCGTCTGCGCCTCAGTTACGCAGGTGATATTCTCATCCGAGATATACCCCAAAGCATGGCCTTGAGCTTGCAAGTCATTCAAAATGGATACTGTTTCGGCTTTGGTGGCGCGCGACAGCGTGTCTTTGTCGATGGTCCAATCCAGGTTGGTCATGGTGCCCACGCCGTCGCGCACGGGGCCTGCCACGGCCACACAGGCGCCTTTACAATCCACATCACCTTCGTCGGAAATGTATTGGCGCAGAACCGTTTCCAACCCCGGATAACCCGTATTGCGATAGCGGCGCACGGTTTCGGGCAATAACGTTGTCCCATTGGCCAAAGCAACGCGTGTGTTCGTCCCGCCGATATCTGCGACAAGAGATAGGGTGTTAGGTGGATGTTTGGTCATGGTTCAGTCTCGTTTGAGGGCTTCTTTTAGCATATGATAGGACGCTTTCGGGGTACGCTTCAATGTATCGAAATCGACGTGAACGATTCCAAAGCGTTTGTCATACCCTTCGGCCCATTCATAATTGTCTAGTAATGACCAATACATAAACCCTTGAAGGTTCACACCTTCATCAATGGCTTGTTTCATCGCGGCCAAATGACTTTGGATAAAGGCGATACGTTCTGGGTCGGTGGCAGCATCATCTTTGAGATGGTCATCCCATGCCATGCCATTTTCGGTCACAAGTATCGGCAGATCGCCGATGTAGTCGTTTTTCATCCGCGTTAGGAAATGATGCAAGCCTTCTGGGTAGACCTCCCATCCCATTTGCGTCGTGGCGCGGTGGCCATCGACGGGTTTGGTGTAAGGCCATGCTGTGGCATTCGGATCATGGGCATGAATTTTGCGCGTGTAATAATTGACGCCCAGCCAATCGAGCGGCTGATGAATATGCGTCTTAAGATCGTCTTGCCAGCCTTTGGGCAAATGCGCCTCAAGCCCCTCAAGCGCCTCGGCGGGGTAGGTGCCCTGTGTCATCGCCTCGATGAACCACTTATTGTAAACGGCATCCTCTGTTGCGGCGGCTCTAAGATCCTCTTTCGCTTCCGTTGCGGGATGTGCATATTCAAAATTTAGCGCGATCCCAAGGTTTTTACGACCTTTGGCGCGCAGTCGGGTCATCGCCTCACCGTGGGCTTTTAGAACATAATGCATCGAACGGGCTGCTGCGCGGATATCACGAAGGCCCGGCGCGTGAATGCCGTGAAAATGCGATAGGAAAGAGGCACACCACGGTTCATTGATGGTGGCGATGGCTTCCATACGGTCACCGATGCGATCATCGATAATATCGACAAAATCGCCAAACCAATTGTGTACGTCAGGATTGGTCCAGCCACCCAAATCGGACAAGGCTGCAGGCATTTCCCAATGATACAACGTCTGAAACGGCTTTATGCCCCGTTCCAGCAAAGCGTCTGTCAGGCGGTCATAATAGTCCAAACCCTGTTGATTGACCTGTCCGCGACCCTCAGGCAGAACGCGAGACCAAGAGGTTGAGAACCGATAAGCATCGAAATTTCCAGCCTTCAAAAGATCGAAATCTTGCTCGTAGCGGTGGTAGTGATCGCAGGCGATTGCACCTGATTCCGCTCCGACCACATTGCCTGGTGTTGCTGAAAATGTGTCCCAATGCGACGGACCCGCGCCGCCGAATTGACTGCCTTCAATTTGATAGGCTGCGGTGGCTGCGCCGAAGATAAAGTCTTTTGGAAAGTCTTTGCGTGTCAGTGTCATGCGGGGCTCCAAAGAAGCGGGCGTATTGCGATATGTTGGCGCTAACATGTTAAGCGATGTCGCAATAGCACAGGCGAATGAGGTTTACGAGAGGGTTAGATTTGGATGTCGTCATTAAAGGCGTTGTTGGGGCCAAAATGGCTTCCATAGCGCTTTGGATTTCACAAAATGGAAATTTGAGCAAGGCAATTTCAAGCCTTGCTGCGTGATTTTTCGTAAGTTTAAGCGAATGCTATGCAGGCGATCGTGCTATTTCGAGCGGCATTAGGACCTTGGGGCAGGGCCTGTGGTGCTGCCGATAATCAGCTCTGCTTCCATTAAAACATGGCGTTTGGGCACGTCAGGGTTGGCGATTTGCTCCATCAGCAGCTCGGCACAGGTTAAGCCTGCCTGACGCACCGAAGACCGCGTCGCGGTGTATTGCGATGCCGCAGCTCCATTGCGGAAATAAGAAAGGCCGTCATCATGAATGATCAAAGACAAGTCTTTGCCAAGCGTCAGATTCAATTCGCTGCACGCACGGCGCACACCGATTCCGACGATAATCGAAGACGCCAAGATCGCCGTTGGTGGCGTATCACGCGCGCAAAAGGCCATCGTGGATTCGTAGCCATAGTCTTCGGTCATTTCCTCGGACCGACACAGGCTTGGATCTGTGGCGATTCCAGCTGCGTCGAGTGCCGATTGATAACCTGCGCGGCGGCGGATCGCAAAATCCATGCTTTCAAGTCCGTTTAGCAATCCGATGCGGCGATGTCCCAGATCGATCAGAAACTTCGTGGCACGCTCAAAAGCACGTTTGTTGTTCATATCGACCCAAGCATAGTCTTGATCGACCTCGGTATTGGATCGTCCATGCACGACAAAGGGCATGCCAATGCTTTGTAATAGATTGATTCTAGGATCATTTTCTACGGGGCCGTGTACGATGACGCCATCAACAGACCCTTTGGACGCGATTTTACGATAGGCGGCTTCTTCGTTGGTGTCGGGCACTACGGTGAGATGCATATCGTAGTTTTCTTGCGCGTAGATTTCTGAAGCGCCCGCAATAAAATCGGTAAAAACGGGGTTCACCACCTCATGTTTCGTCGATAACGGTATGACGTGGCCGACAGCATGGGTGCGCCCCGTCGCCAGGCCTTGGGCACGGGTGTTTGGAATATAGTTATGTTCTCTTGCGGCCTTGCCAACGCGTTCTCGTGTGGCTTCTGACACCTCTGGATAGCCGTTCAACGCACGGCTGACCGTGGTTTGAGACAGATTTAAGAGTGCCGAAAGCTCTTTGAGATTCATGGGTGTCGTCCTCCAAAACGCTATGAAGCGTCTATAAAGACTAGTCAGGTTTCTGAGCATAGGCAAACATTGAAAATATGTTTTTCTTGTCTGCTTTACAACCATAGGTGGTTGTTTCTTGGATTTCTTGTGGTTTTCGTTAGGTTGGTGATTGACTTGCTTTGGTCTTTCGAGGATGTTCAATCCACCAAAGCGCTTTGAAAGCCTGTCGGCATCGCAAGCGAGTCGGTAGATTTATCCCCCAAAGGGGCACTGAAACTGGGAGGTTTTATATGAAAAAGACACTTATGACTGGCGCGGCTATGGCAGCCCTTGTTGCCGGTTCCGTATCCGCGCAAGATTTGTCTGGCGAAACAATTACCGTATCGGGGTCATGGTTGAGCCAAGAGGCTGAAGTTATCGAAGCCGTCTTTGATATCTTTGAGGAGCGCACTGGCGCGACTGTGAAATATGTAGGTTCTGACAGCTTTGAGCAGCAAATTCTTATCGATTCTGAAGCTGGCTCGGCTCCAAATATCGCGATTTTCCCGCAACCCGGTTTGGCCGCTGATCTTGCGTCACGCGGTTTTTTGACGCCGTTGAAAGAGGGCACAGCCGAGTGGGTGCGCGACAATTACGCGGCGGGGCAGTCCTGGGTCGATCTGGGAACCTATGCTAATGAATCTGGCGATGAAGAGCTTTACGGCATGTTCTTCCGCGTCGATTTGAAATCCTTGGTATGGTATTCACCTGAAAACTTCGAAGATGCTGGTTACGAAGTGCCAACATCCATGGAAGAGCTTAAAACACTTTCCGATCAAATCGTTGCAGACGGCGGCACGCCTTGGTGTATCGGTCTGGGATCAGGGGCTGCTACGGGTTGGCCGGCGACCGATTGGGTCGAAGACTTGCTGTTGCGCACTCAAACACCTGACGTTTACGACGCTTGGGTGAAGAATGAAATTAAATTTAACGACCCGCGTATTGTGGCCGCCATTGAAGAATTTGGTGCGTTTGCGCGAAACGACGACTATGTTGCTGGTGGTGCTGGCGCCGTGGCATCTACTGACTTCCGTGACAGCCCCAAAGGCATGTTTGCGTCGCCTCCACAGTGTTACATGCACCGTCAGGCGTCCTTCGTTCCGGCATTCTTCCCTGAGGGTACGGTTGTTGGCGAAGATGCTGATTTCTTCTACTTCCCATCCTACGCGGAAAAAGAATTGGGTAACCCCGTCTTGGGCGGAGGCACATTGTTTGCCATCACCAACCCATCTGAAGGGGCGCAAGCGTTGGTTGAATTCTTGCGTGATCCAGCTGCACATGAAGTGTGGATGGCGGTTGGCAGTTTCTTAACTCCACACAAGGGCGTTGATGTCTCGAAATTTGCGACAGACTCTGCGCGTTCGATGAATGACATTCTTTTGAATGCTACTACATTCCGGTTCGATGGATCTGATCTGATGCCAGGTGGCGTTGGTGCAGGGTCTTTCTGGACCGGCATGGTTGATTACGCTGGTGGAAAAGACGCGATGGAAGTTGCGACTGAGATCCAGTCCTCATGGGACGCACTTAAGTAAGTCGGCTCTAAGACTTAATGGGCAATCCGGTTTGTGCTGGGTTGCCCTTTTTCGCCTTTATGTAATGAGATTAAGTGCGATGACGAACGATAGCCGCGAGTTATTGATGTTCGCTGATGGCTTAAAACGTTTCTATGTTAAGCTATCGCCGTGCAACAAGGATAAGATGCTTTGATGCATCTGTATCGCGCTCGATTGAGATCGCCGCTGTATCTCTGGGACAAAAATTGAAAACCGGGTTTTAGAAACGGTTTGCTTAAAAAAACGCGTATACGCGATGGAGAGGGGATAGGATGCATCCGGCCATTCAAGGTCTTTTGACTATCATAATTGGGGTAAGTGCCTGTATTGGTTACTTTTACTTCTCGAATGTCTTCTTAGATAAGGTGTTGTTTCCTGCGCGCGGTCGTCATGCTGGCCGTAATATCAATCGCGCAAATATGGTCCGACCGTGGTTGTTTTTGTTCCCTGCGCTTGCCGCACTGTCACTGTATCTTGCTTACCCTGTGTTCGAAACACTGCGCCTGTCTTTGACGGATCGCAGGCTTGATGGCGCATTTGTTGGGCTCGATAACTACCGTCAGATGTTCTCGGAGCAAAAGTTCTGGGAGGCCTTGCGCAACAACTTTTTGTGGTTGTTGGTTGTGCCTGCTCTGTCGACGACCTTTGGGCTTTTGGTGGCGCAACTGACAGACCGGATCAAATGGGGGGCTGTCGCGAAATCCATTATTTTCATGCCGATGGCCATTTCATTCGTGGGGGCCTCTGTGATTTGGAAATTGGTCTATGATGCGCGGCCCGAGGGCGCGGACCAGATCGGGATATTGAACGCGGTTTATATTTTCATGGGCGGGGACACATCGCACACTTGGTTGACGATACCGTTTTGGAATAACTTCTTTTTGATGGCAGTGTTGATCTGGATTCAGACCGGTTTTGCCATGGTTATTTTGTCAGCCGCTTTGCGCGGTGTGCCAGAAGAGACCATAGAAGCAGCCATCGTTGATGGGGCCAATCCGTTCCAAATCTTCTTTAAAATCAAGATGCCGCAGATTGTCGGCACGATTGTTGTGGTTTGGACCACGATCACGATCACGGTGTTAAAGGTCTTCGATATCGTGTTCGCGATGACCAATGGTCAATGGGAAACGCAGGTCTTGGCCAACTACATGTACGACAAATTGTTCCGGGCCTCGGATTGGGGTGTCGGGTCGGCGGCTGCGATGATTATCATGTTGCTTGTTTCGCCGATTTTGATCTGGAACGTGCGCAACGCGCGCAAAGAAATGAAGTAAGGGAGACCACACATGGATAATATTGCAGGTCAAAAATCTTCCCTCACTTGGGCAGTCCATTTTTCGGTGGTTGTATTGGTGCTGCTGTGGTTGTTGCCGACATTAGGATTGTTCGTCTCAAGTTTTCGTTCCGCGGATCAAATCGCTTCTACCGGATGGTGGAAGTCACTGTTTTCACAAGAACAAAATGTTGTTATTCGCGCAGAAAAGCCTGATCAGCAAAAGCTGCTTGACGAACTTTATGTCATCGAGGGCAATCTGTTTGCGCAAGACGGCGCGGTGGAAGGTGATGTTTCTGTTTGGGGCACGTCTTCTAAGGACATTTCGGCTTATGCTGCGGGCGAAACTGCGGATTTGGGCGAAAAGGGGCGTTTGACAGTCGAGGTCAACGGGGACTATCGATTTGTAAATGATACAGAATTTACGGGATCACGGGGTCAACGCGTGTTTTTGACAGCCACAACTCCGCCCAGTTTTTCGCTCACCAATTACAAACATGTGTTGAGCAAAGAGTCGGGCACATCCTCGATGTCAAAGGCGTTTTTCAACACGCTCACCGTGTCTATCCCATCGACTATTATTCCGATTTTGATCGCGGCATTCGCGGCTTACGCATTGGCGTGGATGGACTTTCCGGGCCGCGCTCTTTTGATTGCCTTTGTGGTGGGGCTACTGGTTGTGCCTTTGCAACTGGCGCTTATTCCGCTGCTCAAACTGCATCTGCAAGTTGGCATCGGTAAAGGATACTTGGGGGTTTGGCTGGCGCACACAGGTTTCGGTTTGCCATTGGCGATTTATCTGTTGCGCAACTACATGGTCGGTTTACCCAAAGACATCATCGAAAATGCTCGCGTTGATGGCGCGACCGAGTTTCAGATTTTCGTCAAAATCATTCTGCCTCTGTCTTTTCCAGCGCTCGCGTCTTTTGCGATTTTCCAGTTCTTATGGACATGGAATGATCTGCTTGTGGCACTTGTGTTCTTAATCGACAGTTCCGGCGACACCACTGTTATGACCCGTCAAATCGTTGAGCTTTTGGGATCCAGAGGTGGCAACTGGGAAATCTTGGCCACGGCGGCTTTCGTGTCGATCTCTGTGCCATTGTGCGTCTTCTTCGCTATGCAAAAATATTTGGTGCGCGGCTTGTTGGCCGGCTCCGTAAAATAAGAAAAGTCTCTTAAACATGACCGTTCAAACACTTCACACTGCGCAGCCCTTTTCCCGTGACCCCGATTGGTGGCGGGGGGCTGTTATTTATCAAATCTATCCGCGTTCTTATCAGGACAGCACAGGCGACGGCATTGGCGACCTTGCTGGTATCGTCAAACGCTTGCCCTATATTGCTTCACTGGGCGTGGACGCGATTTGGATTTCACCGTTTTTCACCTCACCGATGAAAGATTTCGGCTACGACGTCTCTGATTATTGCGACGTGGACCCGATGTTTGGCCAGTTGAGTGATTTCGATGCTGTTATCGAGACGGCCCATGCTCACGGCGTCAAAGTCATGATTGATCTGGTGTTATCTCACACCTCGGATCAGCACCCTTGGTTCGTTGAGAGCCGCAAGTCGCATGACAACGACAAGGCCAATTGGTATGTCTGGGCCGATGCCAAACCCGATGGCACGCCGCCCAACAATTGGCTGTCAATTTTCGGCGGTTCAGCCTGGCAGTGGGATGCAGGACGGATGCAATATTTCTTGCACAACTTCTTGACCTCGCAGCCTGATTTGAATTTTCACGAACCGCAGGTGCAAGAGGCTTTGCTTGATGTCGGGCGTTTTTGGCTTGAGCGTGGTGTGGATGGGTTCCGTCTGGATACGATCAATTTTTACACTCATGATGCAGAGCTGCGCGACAATCCCGCACTGCCAGTCGAGGCGCGTTCGGCCAAAACGGCACCTGCGGTCAACCCGTACAACTGGCAGCAACATATTTATGACAAATCACGCCCTGAAAACCTGAACTTTTTGCGCAAACTGCGCGCCGTGATGCAGCCTTATAATGCCGCAGCCGTAGGTGAAGTTGGGGATGAGCAACTGGGTCTTGAAATCTTGGGCCAATATACCGCTGGTGATGATTTGATGCATATGTGTTATGCTTTTGAATTGTTGTCCGGTGACAAGCCGACGGCGCAATATATCAAAGACGTGATGGATCATGTCGATGAGGTCGCAACAGACGGCTGGGCCTGTTGGGCGTTTTCCAACCACGATGTCATGCGCCATCCAACGCGCTGGAATTTGACCGATGACGCACAGCGCATGTTCACGACGTTGATGATGTGCCTCAAGGGATCGGCTTGTATTTATCAAGGCGAAGAACTTGGTTTGCAAGAAGCGGATGTCGCCTTTGAAGACCTGCAAGACCCTTACGGCATCGCGTTTTGGCCTGAATTCAAAGGTCGCGATGGCTGTCGCACGCCGATGGTTTGGGAGAATTCTAACCAAAATGGCGGGTTCTCGGAGGCAGACAAAACATGGTTGCCGGTCAGCACGGATCATCTGGGCCAGAGCGTAGCACAGTCCGAGGCAGATTCTGGGTCAATCATTCATCATTATCGTCACGCCATCGCGTTGCGCCAAGCCCATGAGGCGCTCAAAACCGGTACATGTAGCCCGATGAGCGTTGATCAAGGTTGTTTGGTCTTTACGCGCGCTGGCAGTGATGAGGAATTATACTGCGCTTTCAATCTAACGGATGAAAACGCTAAGCTTGAGGTGCCTCGCGGTAATTGGCAGGTGATAGACAGCGCCGTGAGCCACGCGGTACCACAGGGCGGAACATTAAATTTGGGGCCATGGCAGCCCTGCATTTTGCAACGCAAATTGACTTAAGGGCAGGGGATCAAAATGGCAGAGCTTACACTCACAAACGTCGCAAAAACCTATGGCGGCAAGATCGAGGTCCTCAAAGATATCAACCTCGATATCAAAACTGGCGAACTGGTGGTTTTCGTCGGGCCTTCCGGTTGTGGTAAATCCACATTGCTGCGGATGATCGCGGGGCTTGAGAAAATATCAAGTGGCACCTTCGAGATCGATGGCGTGGTCGTAAATGACGTGCCGCCCGCGCAGCGTGGTATCGCGATGGTGTTTCAATCCTACGCGCTTTACCCACATATGACGGTGCGCGATAACATGGCATTCGCGTTGAAATTGGCCAAAAAATCCAAGGCTGAGATCGATGAGGCTGTTGGCAATGCGGCTAAGATTTTGCAGCTTGATGCGTATCTGGATCGTTTGCCGAAAGCGCTGTCTGGCGGTCAACGTCAACGGGTGGCCATTGGGCGCGCGATTGTGCGCGATCCAAAAGTCTATTTGTTCGACGAACCGCTGTCCAATCTGGACGCAGCGTTGCGCGTGGCCACCCGGATCGAGATTGCCCAGCTCAAAGAATCCATGCCAAACTCCACCATGGTTTACGTGACCCACGATCAAGTCGAGGCCATGACTTTGGCAGACCGTATCGTGGTTTTGGCCAACAAAGGTATCGCGCAAGTGGGCTCTCCGCTGGATCTCTACGAGCGCCCTGATAATGAATTCGTGGCGCAATTTATCGGCTCGCCTGCGATGAATCTGATTCCCGGTGAGATCGTTGAAACAGGCGCGCAAACAACTGTGAAACTGGCGGGTGGCGGCGTTGCTGTTTCTGCCATTGCGACCCAAGACAGCGATAAGGGCCGCAAGGTCAACGTCGGCGTGCGTCCCGAAGATTTCACTACGGTCGAGGGGACGGGTATCGTCAACGGAACGGTGAATTTCACCGAAGCTTTGGGCGAGGTCACTTTGGTTTACTTCAAAGGCGAACGCGATGAAGCGCCTGTGATCGCTAAGTTGCTTGGTATTCACAAAGGGTTGCGCGGCACTCAGATCAGCCTCACCGCTGATCCAGCCAAAGTGCATTTGTTTGCAGATGGCGTAACGATGCGCAAATAACCTATTGGTTTTGTTGAGATGTTGAACATAGGGCTGCCTTCGGGCGGCCCTATTGTTTTGTACGTGGTGTTGGCGTGGGCATTTGCGCTGTGACACCGCGGCACAGCCCATCACCGACAAGCCCCCTAGCGCCGCGACAGCGCAAATGATATTCGTGATTTATAATATGTAGGATAGGCACATGACCCAGACACCTCCATCCCAACGCCTGAGCCCCAAACCATTCAACGCGGCCCCCAAAGGTCTGTGGCGCGCGACGCCTTTGGCGATTTTCCCGCCGATTTTGGGATTGTTTGGTATTGGCTTGGCGTGGCGCTCGGCATCTTTGCACCTTGGCGCGCCGTCTTGGATCGGAGAGCTTTGGCTTGGCGCGGTCTGCCTGCTTTATCTTTTTGCAGGTATCGCCCTTAAGGCCAAAGTGATACGTCGTCCAAGTGCTTTGCTGGACGATGCGAAAATTTTGCCGGGGCGGGCGGGGCTGTCGGCGATGACCGCATCGATGTTTTTGTTGGCGGCAACTCTGGTGCCCTATTGGACTTTAGGGGCCAATATTGTGCTGTTTTCAGGGCTGTTTGCCCATGCCATTGGCGCGATCATCATTATTCGGGCGTTGATTTTAGGGCCAGCCGAACAGCGCCGCGTTACACCTGTGTGGCACCTCAGCTTTGTTGGCTTTATCATCGCACCCGTGGCTGCTGTGCCATTGGGCTGGGTTGGTTTGTCCGCGATGATTTATGCCACCACCTTGCCGATTGCGATTGCTATTTGGCTGATTTCTGCGCTGCAATTCCTGCGCGCGGGCGTGCCTGCGCCCTTGCGGCCCTTGCTGGCGATCCATATGGCACCAGTGTCTTTGTTTGGTATCGTCTCTGTGCTTTTGGGCTATTACGCTGTTGGGTTTGCCTTTGGCTGGATCGGCTTGACCGGGCTTTTGGTCTGCCTCATCGGGGCGCGTTATCTTACCAAAGGCGGCTTTTCCCCGATGTGGGGCGCGTTTACGTTCCCTATGGCGGCATTTGCCAACATGATGTTTATGGTTTCCCTGATCTTGCCTATGCCGTTTCGCTATATTGGCGGAATTGAACTGGTACTGGCCACTTTGGCGGTTGCCTACATCGCGTATAGGATCATTCAGATGTGGATGAAGGGCACACTGTCGAAACTGACAAATGCATCAACGGTTTAAGAAGCAACCTTACTTTCGCTCAAACTGCGCCAATGAACATCGACGCGAACCTTTAAAATCACCTCATACTGGCTCTATATTGTCACTGAGATCGGTATCGTCGTGCCAAATTTCCCAAGCAATCGAAACTAAATCTTGCGGTTTCCTTGCTTAAAACCGCAATTTCCACTTTGCATTCGCTTCATTCCATGACAGATAAACGTGCCAAACCGTATCACCCGTGGAGAGACCCGATGGAGATTCGTGAGGCCCTCACTTTCGATGATGTTTTGCTTGTTCCGGCAGCGTCCAGCGTTATGCCGACAACCGCAGACACATCGACTTATGTGACCAAATCGATCAAACTGAACATACCGCTTTTGTCGTCCGCAATGGACACAGTCACCGAAGCGCGGATGGCCATCGCCATCGCGCAGATGGGTGGCATGGGGGTTATTCACAAGAACCTCAATGTGCTGGATCAAGCCACTGAAGTGCGCCGCGTCAAACGGTTCGAGAGTGGGATCGTATATAACCCGATCACTTTGACCGCAGATCAAACCATCGCAGATGCGCAGGCTTTGTGTGATCGTTACAGCTTTACCGGCTTTCCTGTCGTAGATGGATCTGGCCGTGTTGTGGGCATCGTAACCAACCGTGATATGCGCTTTGCCACATCGCCTGACATGCCTGTGTCGCAAGTGATGACCACCAAAGACCTCGCGATCCTACATGAACCTGCGGATCGAACAGAGGCGATATCGCTGATGAAAGCGCGCCGGATCGAAAAGCTCTTGGTCACAGATTCTGACGGTAAGCTCACAGGTCTGTTGACGTTGAAAGACACTGAAACCACAGTCTTGAACCCCTCAGCCTGTAAAGACGATCTGGGTCGTTTGCGCGTGGCGGCGGCGACATCTGTTGGCGACAGCGGTTTCGAGCGCTCAGAAGCCTTGGTTGACGCTGGCGTTGATATGATCGTGATCGACACAGCGCACGGCCATTCGGCTGGTGTGATCGATGCCGTCGCGCGGGCCAAGAAAGCCTTTGGCGATAGTGTGCAAATCGTAGCTGGCAACGTGGCCACAGGTGCCGCAACCAAAGCCCTGATCGAGGCTGGGGCGGACGCCGTGAAGGTGGGCATCGGACCTGGATCGATCTGTACCACACGTATGGTCGCAGGCGTCGGCGTGCCGCAACTGACAGCCATCATGGACTGTGCCAAGGCCGCGGGGGATATTCCGATCATCGCAGACGGTGGCATCAAGTTCTCGGGCGATTTTGCCAAAGCCATCGCGGCGGGTGCATCTGTCGCCATGGTCGGGTCTATGATCGCTGGCACAGACGAGTCCCCCGGCGAAGTGATTTTGTATCAAGGCCGTTCTTTCAAAGCCTACCGTGGCATGGGCTCGCTTGGCGCTATGGCGCGCGGTTCCGCGGATCGGTATTTCCAAAAAGATGCAGCCTCTGACAAATTGGTGCCCGAAGGCATCGAGGGCCAAGTCGCTTACAAAGGTGGCGCTGGCGCTGTGATTCACCAACTTGTTGGCGGTTTGCGCGCGGCTATGGGTTATACAGGCTGCGCGACAGTGGCCGAGATGCGCAAGGATTGTTCCTTTGTGAAAATCACAGGGGCAGGGCTGAAAGAAAGCCATGTACATGATGTGCAAATCACCCGCGAAAGTCCGAATTACCGTATCGGTTAAACGTTGTACTGCGGGGGCTTCGGCCCCCGTTTCTCTTTCCAGACCCTTTCCATAGACGGATACCGCCCATGACACCTGTTGCCCGTATTTCGGCCGCGATTGAAATTCTTGATGCTGTGATGGACGGCGAAAGCGCCGAGCGGGTTTTGACCTCTTGGGCGCGTGGGCATCGCTATGCTGGTTCCAAGGATCGGGCCGCCATTCGTGATCACGTGTTCGATGCGCTGCGTTGTTTGCGATCCTACGCTTGGCTTGGCGGCGCTGGTGGTCGCACAGGGGATTGTGTAGACGGTCCGTGTCCAACGGGGCGTCAGTTGATGATCGGCATGTTGCGCGATGCGGGTATTGATCTTGACACGATGTTCCTAGAGGCCCGCTTTGCACCTGCGCCGCTCACTGAGTCTGAGATGGACTTGCCTGATCTTTCTGATGCGCCACGCGCCGTGCGTTTGGATTGTCCCGACTGGATTTTACCACTGTATGATGAGGTCTTGAAGGATGACGCTGATGCGGTTCTCAGCACTTCGCGCAGCCGCGCTTCGGTGTTTTTACGCGTGAACACAGGCAAAACGACCCTAGCAGAAGCGCAACAGGCGTTATTGGCGGATAATATTGAAACGGAATCTCATCCTTTGTCGCCGACAGCGCTTAAGGTCACTGTCGGCGCACGCGGTGTTGCACGCTCTCAGGCCTATTTGACAGGTCTGGTCGAATTGCAAGACGCAGGGTCTCAGGCGATTATCGACGCTCTGCCACTTAAAGACGGTATGACCGTATTAGATTACTGTGCGGGCGGCGGCGGTAAGGCGCTTGCCATGGCTGCGCTCGCAGATATGGATGTCACTGCCCATGATATTGATCCGGCTCGAATGCAAGACATCAATCCTCGCGCGTCTCGTGCGGGCGCAGAGATCACCACTGCGCGTTTCGCCGATCTCGCTGATACATATGATCTTGTTCTATGTGATGCGCCCTGTTCTGGGTCGGGATCATGGGCACGCGCACCGCAAGCCAAATGGACGCTACAAGACACACGTCTGGAGACCCTGACCAGCTTGCAGGCGCAAATCCTTGACGATGTGGCGCCACGTGTCGCTTTTGGTGGCATTTTGGCCTATGCGACCTGTTCACTGTTTGATGCGGAAAACAAAGCGCAGATTGCCAGGTTTGTTGAGCGTCACCCTGAATTTGAATTGCAATCGGATCGTCTTATCACGCCGCTTGAGGGTGGGGACGGGTTCTATGTGGCGGTTTTGACCAAAACAGCCTGATTACTCTCCTTTTGCGATTTATTTTTTTCGCAATACAACTTTACCGATTAATTCCTTACGTCTATCGTGTTGGTCGCTACTCTTAAAATGCCGTTAACTATTTTAGCGGCATATTAGGATAAACACGTATGACGCGCGCAGCGCGCCGAGGGAGGCTTGATGACAAGCGGTGCATTGACGGCTGGTAAGTTTACAAAACTGGCGCTGCGACTTTCTCCAAATGCACTCAAAATTGCTGTCGGCGGCGCGGCCTGTTGTGCCGCGGCCCTTTTGGCCCCGCAGACACAGATGGGCCTCATAGGGTTTTCTGTCGGTGCGGTTCTGCTGTGGTCCTCTGCGATCATCAGCGTCGCTGCGCGCAGACATTCCGCATCACGTAAACGCGTTCATGGATTGATCTCTGAATTTGTGTCCCATGATGCAGCGCCCTCATTCACCACTGATATAGATGGCGTCATCGGGTATGAAAACGCAGCCGCTGTTGAACGGTTCGGCGGGCGCGGGGGGCAAACCTTGTTGGCCGCGCTTGAAAATCTTTTCGCAGCCCCAAGTGCCACACTTGCACGACTACAATCGCGGGCCTTGGCCAAAGGGGCTGCCCGCGAAGACGTTGTGATGCGCCAAGGTCACATGCGATTGTCTGTGCATTTGCTGGGCGAAGATGGATTTTTATGGCGTCTCGAAGACATCGCGGATCGAGGCCACGGGGCACACGTCGACGCCATTTCTTTGCCAATGTTAACACTCTCGAAATCGGGATCCGTTTTGTGGGTCAATGACGCGCTTCGACGCCTCATCGGCCACCGCGATAGGCAGCTTGATCGCATCGTTAATGATCTGCCCTTGCGCGTCGGCGATATCCATATGTTGGCTGGCACCGAGGGGCGTATCTACGCGCGCACTGCCATTTTTGATACAGAAAACGGGCAACGTGACGTCTATTTCTTACCCGAAAAAGCGCCCAATGTGAACGATTGGGATGCCTTTGATGCTTTGCCCGTTGCCCTGTTAAGGGTTGGTCTGGATGGATCAATCACGCAATCCAATCGACCCGCGCGCGAAATTTTATCAGTCACCGATACTGATGAGCTGAACCTTGGCGATGTTGTCGAAGGGCTGGGGCGTTCAGTTGTGGACTGGGTGTCTGAAGTGGCTTTGGGGCGGGCGCGCAAACCTGAGTTTGTGCGTGCTTCAAAGTCCCAAAACGATACGTTTTTGCAGGTGTCCTTGAACAGAATCGAAGGCAAAGATTCAGTCGAACTTATTGCCGTTTTGTCAGATGCGACCGAGTTGAAGTCCCTTGAGGCGCAATTCGTGCAAAGCCAGAAAATGCAAGCCATCGGCCAGCTTGCCGGTGGGGTTGCCCATGATTTTAACAACCTTTTGACCGCCATTTCAGGCCATTGTGACTTGCTGCTATTGCGACACGACCGGGCAGATACTGATTACGGTGATCTTGTACAAATCCATCAAAATGCCAACCGCGCAGCGTCATTGGTGGGGCAATTATTAGCTTTTTCACGCAAACAGACGCTTAAACCTGAAGTGATAGATCTGCGCGATACTTTGGCTGATTTGACCCATCTTTTGAACCGGCTTGTCGGGGAAAAAGTCACGCTCACCTTGGCGCATGACGTGGGGCTTTTGCCGATCCGTGTGGATAAGCGCCAGCTTGAACAGGTGATCATGAATCTTGTGGTCAACGCGCGCGACGCTATGGCTGCAGGGGGAGAAATCAAAATTGAGACACGCAATGAAATATTGACGTCAGTTATGGTGCGTGATCGGGCTTCAGTGCCCGAAGGGGAATATGTTTTGGTCAAGGTCACCGACCAAGGCGTCGGGATTCCACCGGAGCGTTTGCAGAAAATATTCGAACCTTTTTTCACCACCAAACGCACGGGCGAGGGAACCGGTTTGGGGCTGTCAACGGCTTACGGGATCATCAAGCAAACTGGCGGGTTTATCTTTGTCGATTCGGTTAGTGGCACTGGAACATCGTTCTCTATCTACCTGCCTGCGCATACAGCACTTGCTGAAGCCATCGTCGAGACCAAGAAACCTGCAGTTGAGGTGATCGAAAACCAAGCCTCGCGCGGATCAGGTGTTATCTTGCTGGTTGAAGATGAGGCACCCGTGCGGGCTTTTGCATCTCGTGCGCTACGGATGCGTGGGTACACTGTGATCGAGGCGGATTGTGGTGAAGATGCGCTTGAGACCTTAGAAAATCCAGAGCTTGAGGTGGATTTGTTTGTCAGTGATGTGATCATGCCTGGGATGGACGGCCCAACATGGGTGTCAGAGGCGCTCAAAAGACGTCCAAATGTGAAAGTGATGTTTGTGTCCGGTTATGCCGAAGATCATTTTTCCGAGCAACAGGCCCGCATTCCCAATTCCGTATTTTTACCCAAACCGTTTTCTTTGTCGGAATTAACGGCCACGGTACAGACGCAATTGCAGTGAGATAAGTAAATGTTTTGCAGTTTTCCAATGCAGAATAGTTTATTTTAAACAATAGATTAAACTGCTAACCCTTATGTAAAGCCTCAAGATCAAATGTATGTGTCACATCTCAATTAAATATTAACCATATCCTTTGATCGTCAGTTTTATGAAAAAAAATTGATTGATGTGTTCTCCTTTTGGTCTCATAAAGGTTAATGAGAACAAGAGACGAACATGAGCAAATCCTTTGTGCGTTGTGCAGGCAGTCGTTGCCGCCGGTTCAGGGGTGTGTGATAAGGAATTGAACAATGGCTACGGCGGCAGACAAGACCATGAAAAAAAACGGCGATAAACAAAGCGGCGACAAACAAAAAGCGCTCGACAGTGCTTTGGCTCAAATTGAGCGTCAGTTTGGCAAGGGCTCGATCATGAAAATGGGGGCGGACAATCCCGCCCAAGAGATTGAAGCGACCTCCACAGGCTCTATCGGACTTGATATTGCCTTAGGCATTGGCGGTATTCCGAAAGGGCGTATCGTTGAAATTTATGGTCCTGAAAGTTCAGGTAAAACAACGCTGACACTGCACTGCATCGCAGAAGAGCAGAAAAAAGGCGGTGTCTGTGCCTTTGTTGATGCCGAGCATGCGCTTGATCCTATCTATGCGCGCAAGCTGGGGGTTGATCTTGATGAGTTGTTGATCTCTCAGCCGGATACAGGCGAGCAAGGTCTTGAAATTGTTGATACTTTGGTGCGTTCTGGCGCTGTATCCATGGTCGTCGTCGACTCCGTTGCGGCCCTGACACCAAAGTCCGAACTTGAAGGCGACATGGGCGACAGTTCTGTTGGTGTCCAAGCGCGTTTGATGTCTCAGGCCATGCGCAAACTGACCGGTTCTATCAACCGCTCTGGCTGTACTGTAATTTTCATTAACCAAATTCGGATGAAAATCGGTGTGATGTTCGGCTCTCCTGAAACCACATCAGGCGGCAACGCCTTGAAATTCTACTCGTCTGTTCGTCTTGATATCCGCCGCATCGGGTCCATCAAAGACCGTGACGAAATTGTCGGCAACGAGACGCGCGTCAAAGTTGTGAAAAATAAAGTGGCGCCACCGTTCAAAGTTGTAGAGTTTGACATCATGTATGGCGAGGGCATTTCTAAACGGGGCGAATTGTTGGATCTCGGTGCCAAAGCTGGCGTGGTTGATAAATCAGGCTCTTGGTATTCCTACGGTGATGAACGTATCGGGCAAGGGCGTGAAAACGCTAAGAAATATCTGCGTGATAATCCACAAATGGCGCTTGAAATCGAAGATAAAATTCGCGCAGCACACGGATTAGACTTTGATATGGATGTCGCGGCCGGTAATGCGAGTGATAAATCCGACGTGCTTGACGACGAATAGGTCGCGCGGCGTTTAAGATATCTCTGTATATAGAGTATTAAAGGGCCGTGGCGGCAGTGCTACGGCCCTAGTTTGTTGGGTTTTGCCCTGTTCACGCCAGCTTGGCATGGACAGCCCTCACAGGCTTGGGTAAACCCTTTGGGAACAACCGCAATCCAGCCTGCGAGAAGAGCCCAATATGCCAACCGTCAACGATATTCGCTCCACCTTCCTCAACTACTTCGCGAAGAATGATCACACCATCGTGGACAGCTCTCCGCTGGTGCCACGCAATGATCCGACCTTGATGTTCACCAACTCCGGTATGGTGCAGTTTAAAAACTGTTTCACTGGCGTGGAAAAACGCGATTATGTGCGTGCCACCACGGCGCAAAAATGTGTGCGCGCAGGTGGCAAACACAATGATCTGGATAACGTGGGCTACACCGCGCGTCACCACACGTTTTTCGAGATGCTCGGTAACTTCTCCTTTGGTGACTATTTCAAAGAACAGGCTATCGCTCATGCGTGGACGTTGATCACCGAGGTCTACCAAATCCCGAAAGAAAAGCTGTCGGTCACTGTGTATCACACCGATGACGAGGCTTACGGCATTTGGAAAAAGCTCGGCGTGCCCGAAGATCGTATCATCCGCATCGCGACCTCTGACAACTTTTGGCAGATGGGCGACACAGGGCCTTGTGGGCCTTGTACCGAGATTTTCTATGATCACGGCGAACACATTTGGGGTGGACCTCCCGGTTCGCCAGAAGAAGATGGCGATCGCTTTATCGAGATTTGGAACCTTGTTTTCATGCAAAACGAAAAATTTGCTGACGGGTCAATGATCGATTTAGAGATGCAGTCTATCGACACTGGCATGGGATTAGAGCGCATTTCCGCGCTTTTGCAGGGCAGCCACGACAATTACGACACTGACATGATGAAGGCTTTGATTGAAGCCTCTGCACATGCGACGAGTTCTGATCCTTATGGAGATCAAAACGTGCACCACCGCGTGATTGCCGATCACCTGCGCTCGACATCGTTTTTGATTGCCGATGGTGTGATGCCGTCCAATGAGGGGCGCGGTTATGTGCTGCGGCGCATCATGCGTCGTGCGATGCGTCACGCGCATTTGCTGGGGGCCAAAGATCCCGTAATGCATCAATTGGTGCCCGCTTTGATCAAACAAATGGGTGAGGCCTACCCAGAGTTGCGCCACGGCCAATCCATGATCGAAGAAACGCTGAAGCTGGAAGAAACCCGTTTTAAAACAACGCTTGAACGCGGGTTACGCCTATTGGACGATGAACTTGGTGGCTTGCCTGATGGCGCGAAATTGCCCGGTGAGTCAGCATTTAAATTATACGATACATACGGTTTTCCACTTGATCTGACCCAAGATGCGTTGCGCGAAAAGGGGCTAGAGGTCGACACGGATGGGTTTGACGCGGCGATGGCCGAACAAAAAGCCAAAGCCCGTGCGGCGTGGTCCGGTTCTGGCGCGACTGCTGACGCCACCATTTGGTTTGAGATTGCCGAAGAACACGGTGTGACTGAATTCTTAGGCTACGATACCGAAACGGCCGAGGGGCAAGTTTTGGCGCTTATCGCGGACTCTGCTGTGACGCCATCAGCAAAGGCAGGCGACGAAGTCTCTATCGTTGTGAACCAAACACCGTTTTATGGCGAAAGCGGTGGTCAAGTGGGCGACAGCGGCGTGATCCGCACAGCCACAGGCACTGCCGAGATCACAGATACCAAAAAGGTCGCGGGTGTGTTTATTCACATGGCCAAAGTCACAAAGGGCACGATTGAAACGGGTGCGAGTGCGGTTTTGACCGTCGATCACGCGCGTCGTGCGGCAATCCGCGCCAACCACTCTGCCACGCATTTGTTACACGAAGCCTTACGGGTCACCTTGGGCGATCACGTGGCTCAGCGCGGGTCTTTGAACGCGCCAGATCGTTTGCGGTTCGATTTCTCGCATAACAAAGGTCTGACGGCAGAAGAATTGGCCAAGGTCGAAGAAGACGTCAACGCTTTCATCCGCCAGAACACCGCAGTTGAGACCCGTATCATGACGCCAGATGATGCCCGTGCTATAGGGGCGCAAGCGCAGTTTGGTGAAAAATACGGTGACGAAGTGCGTGTTGTGTCTATGGGCATGGCCGACACCGGCAAGGGTCATGACGGCAAAACCTATTCGCTTGAGCTTTGTGGCGGCACACATGTGACGCGCACAGGTGATATCGGTGCTTGTGTCGTTCTTGGTGATCAAGCCTCGTCTGCGGGTGTGCGCCGGATTGAGGCGCTGACAGGTCAAGCGGCTTTGGATCACCTGGCGCTTGAAGCCGATCGCAGTGTGCAGATTGCGGCAGTGTTGAAAACCCCCATCGCGGGCGTTGTCGATCGTGTGAAAGCCTTGTCTGAAGAGCGTAAGCGTCTTGAGCAAGAGGTCGCAAATCTGAAAAAAGAACTGGCCATGTCTGGTGATGGTGCGGCTGATGTCGTTGAAATCAATGGCGTTAAATTCATCGCGCAGGTGTTGTCTGGTGTGAGTGGAAAAGACCTGCGCGGTCTGATCGACGCGCATAAAGACAACCTTGGGTCTGGCGCTGTGCTGTTGATCTCAGACGATGACGGCAAGGTTGCTGTGGCCACTGGCGTGACGGATGATCTGACAGGGGCTTTGTCTGCTGTTGATTTGCTAAAAGCGGCTGTGGTCGAACTTGGTGGTCAGGGCGGCGGTGGCCGTCCAAGCATGGCGCAAGGCGGTGGTAAGGATATTTCCGGCGCGCAGGCAGCCATTGCAGCCGCTACAAAAGTCTTGGAGGGCTAAACGATGGGCGCACTTTGGATTGCAAATGTAACGGTTTCGGATGAAGAGGCTTACGGTAAATATGCAGCACTTGCTGGCCCTGCGATTGCCAAACATGGTGGTGAATTCATTGCCCGTGCCGCGCGCTTTGTGCAGCTTGAGGGCCGAGAGCGCCCCCGCAATGTCGTGGCTCGGTTTCCAGACATAGACACGGCTGTGGCTTGCTATCATTCGCCGGAATATCAAGAAGCGCTCAATTTCGCGCGCGGCGCGTCGGAGCGCGAATTGATGGTGATTGAAACCTCTGAGTAGATTTTTAAAGCGGGCAGGGATCATCTGCCCGCTTTTTTACTTTGCGTGTGATCTAATTCTTGGAACCCTGATACCGATCATGCGATCCAAAACAGGAGCAACACATGGATTTAGGCACTTTTTCTGTCAGCTTGAGCGTGAAAGATCTTGGGGTGTCCAAGGCATTTTACGAAACCTTGGGGTTCACGCAGTTTGGCGGTGATCCTGATCATGGCTATGTTGTGATGAAGAACGGCACGCATCTTATTGGTCTGTATCATGGGATGTTTGAGGGCAATATGCTGACGTTTAACCCTGGATGGGATCAATCCGCACAGCCGCTTGACGATTTTGATGATGTGCGTGACATAGAGGCCAAACTGGTCGCAGCGGGCGTAGACATGGCGACGTCTTGTGTGGCTGGCGACGGCGTAGCGCATTGCATTTTTTCCGATCCAGATGGAAATGTAATCATGTTGGATCAACATGTTCCCCGTCAACACGGCAAAAAAACATGATCATTCATTCCGTCTATTGCGCGATACAAGCGAAAACTTCCGAAGAGGAACGCGATGCGGTCTTTGCTCAGTTAAGTGCACTCGTGCCTGTTTGTGATGGTCTTTTGTCATTTCAAGTCGGACCAAATATTGATTTGGAACATAAATCCCAAAAATTCACTCATGGTTTTGTCATGACATTTGAAGATCAAGCAGCGCTTGAGGCCTATGCTGTGCATCCTGCGCATAAGGCTGCGGGCGGAGCTCTGGTGGCGATTTGTGATGGGGGCGGTGAGGGGATAATGGTGTTCGACCTCGTGGTCTAAACCCAAATCTTATGGCTAAATACGCAAAACGCCCGCTGTGATCAGCGGGCGTTTTTAATTCTATAGCATTTATGCCTATATCAGTGGCTTATTTGCCAGATTTACCCATACGCTTACGATCCACAGGATCGAGGAAGCGTTTGCGCAGACGGATCGCGTTTGGCGTGACTTCAACCAATTCGTCGTCATCGATGTAGGCAATCGCTTGTTCTAGCGTCAATGTTACAGGTGTGGTCAAGCGCACAGCTTCGTCGGTGCCTGACGCACGAACGTTGGTCAACTGTTTGCCTTTGAGTGGGTTCACTTCAAGATCGTTTTCACGCGTGTGCTGGCCGATGATCATGCCTTGGTACACATCGTCTTGGGCTTTGATAAAGAAGTGCCCGCGATCTTCTAGTTTCCAAAGCGCGTAAGAGACAGCTTTACCTGCATCCATAGAGATCAAAACGCCAGCGCGGCGGCCAGGGATATGGCCTTTGTGCGGGGCCCACTCGTGGAAGACGCGGTTCATAACGCCTGTGCCGCGGGTATCCGTCAAGAATTCGCCGTGGTAACCGATGAGGCCACGCGAGGGCACATTGGCGATGATGCGTGTCTTGCCGCTTTGTTGTTTCATCTCAGCAAGCTCGCCTTTGCGCGCGCCCGTAAGTTTCTCGATCACCGCACCAGAGTATTCGTCATCCACGTCGATGGTGACTTCCTCGATTGGTTCCATTTTGACACCGTCGATTTCACGGATCAAAACCTGAGGACGTGAGATGGACAGCTCAAAGCCTTCGCGACGCATGTTCTCGATCAGAACACCCATTTGAAGCTCGCCACGGCCGGCAACTTCAAAAGCTTCACCGCCAGGTGTGTCAGTGACTTTGATCGCCACGTTCACTTCGGCTTCTTTCATCAAACGGTCACGAATAATGCGCGACTGCACTTTTTTACCATCGCGTCCAGCCAGAGGGCTGTCGTTGATGCCAAAAGTCACAGTGATGGTCGGCGGATCGATGGGCTGGGCTTCAAGCGCTTTGTCGATTTCAAGCGCACAGAGTGTATCGGCGACGGTTGCTTTGGTCATACCAGCAACGGAAACGATGTCGCCAGCAATGGCTTCGTCGATGTCTTGCATGCCAAGGCCACGGAAGGCTTGGATTTTCTTGACTTGGAATTGCTCGATTTTTTGACCGTGCACACTCAGGGCTTGGATCGTAGCACCTGTTTTAAGCGTACCTGTCTCAACACGGCCTGTCAGCATACGGCCCAAGAATGGGTCGGCGCCAAGCGTCGTGGCAAGCATACGGAAGGGTTCGTCGCGCTTCTTTAGCTGTTTAGGCGCAGGCACGTGGTTGAGGATGATATCGAACAAGGCGGACAGGTCTTTGCGTGGACCGTCAAGTTCATTGTCACACCAGCCAGAACGACCTGAGGCGTAAAGCGTTGGGAAATCAAGTTGATCATCGTCAGCTTCGAGCGTCGCGAAAAGATCAAAACATTCATCCAAGGCGCGGTCCGGTTCGCCGTCTGGTTTGTCGACTTTATTCACCACAACAATCGGGCGCAGACCCAAAGCCAGCGCCTTTGATGTTACGAATTTTGTTTGTGGCATTGGGCCTTCGGCAGCATCCACAAGCAGAACAACACCGTCCACCATGGACAAAATACGTTCCACTTCGCCACCAAAGTCGGCGTGACCTGGCGTGTCAACGATGTTGATACGGTGGCCTTTCCACTCGACAGAGGTCGCTTTGGCAAGGATGGTGATCCCGCGCTCGCGCTCTAGGTCGTTGCTGTCCATAGCGCGCTCTGTGGTCGCTTGGTTGGCGCGGTATGTGCCGGACTGCTTGAGCAGCTCGTCTACGAGTGTTGTTTTGCCGTGGTCAACGTGGGCAATGATAGCAATGTTGCGAAGATCCATGCTTGGTCTTTCTCTTAATCCATGTGGTTGCGCTGCGCATAGCCTGAGTGCCATCAAAAGACCAGCCTGAATTGACGTGAATGGGCTGAAACTGCCCATTGTGTGATTGCTTTTCCGGTTGAGGTGCTAGAGATTGCCCTAAATTTTATCGGAAAGCAGTGATTGATGGATACGCGTGATACATTTCAAGTTCAATTTAAAGGCGATGCTCAGACCTATTTCGGTATTTGGATCGTTAATTTGATGTTGTCGATCGTGACCTTTGGCATCTATTCGGCTTGGGCCAAGGTGCGAACCAAGAAATACTTTGCGCAAAATACCACCATCGACGGACGTCGGTTTGATTATCACGCCACGGGCAAACAGATTTTAATCGGGCGCGTCATCGTGGTCGCAGCCCTTATCTTATATTCTGTGCTTTCAGCTATTCCCGTTGTCGGGATCATCTTGGCGCTTGGGTTTATTGGCGTTGGTCCTTACCTGATCAACAGATCTTTGAAATTCAATGCGCGGATGACATCGTTTTCGGGGCTGCGCTTTGGCTTTGATGGTACATTTTGGCATGCGCTTAAGGTGTTTTTGCTTTACCCTGTTTTGTGCCTCTTTACGCTTTATCTTGCTTGGCCCTTTGTGGCTCGTGCTCAGCAACGGTATTACGTGAAAAATCATCGCTACGGCACAGCACAATTTGATTTTGAAAGTGGCGTTGGCCCGTTTTACAAAGCGCTGGTTTT
Organism: Pacificibacter marinus; assembly: GCF_018860665.1. Taxonomy (GTDB): domain Bacteria; phylum Pseudomonadota; class Alphaproteobacteria; order Rhodobacterales; family Rhodobacteraceae; genus Celeribacter; species Celeribacter marinus_A. Next base: position 244,355 of record NZ_JAHKPK010000018.1, on the reverse strand, counting down.
TGCGGCCTTTTGGGCTGTTGGCGTTGTGATTGCCATCACTGCGGTCTTCTTTGGCCCCGCATTGGCTGCGGGGCAGCTGTTCGGCGAAGACTCCATTTGGGTGACCTCTGATCTGATGACAGTTGTGCCTGTTCTCATTATTGTCATTGCAGTGTTACCCGCCGGTTTTATCTACCGCGCCTATATTCGCAACGCCGTCTATGCGGCTGCAAGCGTTCAAGGTGGCCATGAATTTACCTCGACAGTCAAACCTTTGGCCTTGGTTGGTATCGCGATCACCAATGCGCTGGCGGTTATGCTTTCCCTTGGGCTGATGTTGCCATGGACCCATGTGCGCATGTCGCGCTATCTGGCGCGTAACACTTATATTACGGTCAACGGGACATTGGACGCCTTTGTTGGCGCAGAAGAAGAAAAGGTCAGCGCGCTTGGCGATGCTTTCACCGATTTCGAAGGGATAGATGTTGACTTCGCCCTCTGACTATTACGGACAGTCATCTTATGGCGAGGTCATAGGCCACGCCTATGCTGCGCAAAGCTCGACGCGCGTCGATGCGCGTTTGCTGCGTGATGGCGCGGGGCTGCGGCTTTTGGCAGATAATGGTGATGTTTTATATGCGGGGCCACCGACAAGCCGCGAACATGTCTCTGGCGGACCTATGTTGATGCGTTTTGGCGAGGACTGGACCTTTGACACTGACGACGTGAAAGGTGCCAATCTATTGCTTGGGCCTTCACGTGACAGTTGGCTGTCAAACCTCGAGATATGGCATCCAAGGCTGATTGTTGTGCTCGCGCTTTGCTGTCTTGGTGTTTTTGCCGTCTGGAAATGGGGCTTGGGTCTTTTGGTGGCTGTTGCCATCGCGTTGACGCCCGCCGCTTTGGTGTCGTCGATGGACACAGGCAATATGGCCGCAATGGACCGGTTGTTCGCCGATCCGACAGAATTGTCCCAAACTGATCAAATCATGGTCCGCGATGTGTTTGAAAACATCAAAGCCCACGCGCCAGATGCGCCTTATGGCGACTATACTTTGCTGTTTCGCAAGGCCGATCAAATCGGACCAAACGCCTTTGCCTTGCCCGGGGGGACGGTCGTGGTGACGGATGCTTTGGTTGAGGAGTTCGGCGACCCTGACATTCTCGCTGGCATCTTGGGGCATGAACTTGCCCATGTGTCCGAGCGGCACAGTCTGCATCAGCTCTATCGGTCTTTGTCGATTTATGTACTTGTGGCGCTGGTGGCAGGGGATGTGGGGCCCATTCTTGAGGATGTTCTGCTTGAGGGCAGTGCCTTGGCTTCTCTTGCCTATTCGCGTGAACACGAAGCCTCTGCTGATATCATTGGGGTTAAAACAGCCTTTGCAGCGGGATACGATCCGGCGGCTTTGGCTGATTTTTTTGAGGCCTTGTCTCATGATCATGGCGATGGTGGCCCTGAATGGCGTTCAACCCATCCGTCCAACGCCGACCGGATTGAAACCATCAAAAAATTGGCGGCCGAGCAATAGATTGGCCTCCAAAGGTCTCACAAACGGGTCAGGCTCATGTGGCGATGTAGCGGTCGCGGCGATGGTTGATGGCGATCACCACGTTGGCGACGACAGCCCCGAGCAATGAATATGCCACCAAATCGAGCGGTAAAATAAAAGCGGCCACGGCAAACAAAACCGCGTCAAATCCCAATTGCACATAGCCAGCTTTAAAGCCAAAGGCGTCTTGAATATACAGCGCCATAATGCCGATCCCGCCCAAAGATCCGCCATGACGGATGATCGCCATAAGGCCAGAGGCGGTCATAAATCCGATCATGATGGCCCCAAAAATCGGGTTGAGCGTCTCGAATGATATGAAGCGCGGAAATGTTTCGGTGAATACTGAGATCAACGCGACGCAAATCAAGGTCTTGATTACGAATTTCAATCCCATGCGTTTGTAGCCAAACCAGTAAAACGGCAGGTTGACGATGAAAAAAACCAGACCAAAGGGCGCTTCAATCAAATAGGATATCAACAGTGCCAAGCCTGCGGTCTGTCCTGTGATCAACCCAAGCGTTTTGAGCATCATCAAAGCAAGCGCGCACATCGCTGTTCCGTAGATAAAAGCCTGTGCGTCCTCAAATTTCGTATGCTTTGTGGGGTTCAAATCAGATTTGGACATGAGGTATCAGGCTCGTTTCTAGGGCTTAGTTGGCAATATAAATGTCGCGGCGATGATTAAAGGCGATCACGCCGTTCAAAATCAAAGCACCGAGCAAAGAATATATAACCACATGCCCATCAAACAGAAAAAACGCAACCGCGAAAAGCCCCGCGTCAAAAGCAATTTGAACCAGGCCTGCGCGGATTCCAAAGTGATCTTGCGCGATCAACGCCAAAACACCAAGCCCGCCAAGTGAAGATTTATGGCGGAAAACGCCAAGCAACCCAAAGCCCGTCAGCACGCCAAAAGCGATTGTGCCGAAAATTGGATTCAGGGTCTCAAATGTCATCAGTGGTGGAATATAGGCCATCAGGATCGACAAAATCGTGACGGATATGGCTGACTTTATGGTGAACTCTTTGCCCATTCGAAAATAGGCCAAGATGTAGAACGGGATGTTTATCAACCAAAAGACCCATGAAAATGACATATGTGTCAGATATGAAATCACCAAGGCCAGTCCTGCCGTTTGGCCCGTTATGAACCCAAGCTGCGCGATGAAGCTTAATCCGATCGCTGTGGTGACCAAACCAATGGCCAAGCCTTGAATGTCTTCAAGCAAGCTGTGTTTGGGGGGATTTTGGGGCAGGGGGTGTGGCGCTGGCATAGGGTTATTATATGGCAGCAATATTGACCTGTCTAGTGCCTCGTGAGGTAAGCTGATCCGTTCTAGATCAACTGCACACAATTTTGGCGTGGGCTATTCGACCCAGACACGCTGTGCTTGGAACAGCACCAAGGTTTGCGCCAATTGGGATGAGGCCCCTTCAAGGGCCGTCCGCGGATGCGCCTTTGCGTTCCGATCTTCCATTTTCGACAGCTGTTCATTCAAAAACTCTGTCGCATTGCCGGACCGCATGGATAGATCAATCTGTTCTTTAATCGATGCAATCACATCTGACGAAGCGGTCGGGTCAAAATTGGGCTCAAATTCATAGCCCGCACTGCTGAGCGAGTCCATCATATGGGATCGCCATTTTTCGCCACGTGTCTCAAGTCCAAGGATAAAGCCCACATCATCGAAATCTGATGCGCGCAATTCTTCGGACATTTTGTCAATGTCGCGTGGTGAAATATCGTTTAAATCGTATTTGGCAAAAACGGCATCTGCTGATGGGCGTTTTTTCGGTGCATCATCAGATTGCGCACCCTTTGGGGATGCGCGTTCTGTTTCGCCATTGATGGCGTCGCTGCGGTTGGCAGCGAAATATGATGCGGTTTGTGCAGCCTGAGAATAGGCGTTGGAAATCTGCATAGCGGGAAACCTTCTGTTTTCCGTGGTGATGAACGGAACATGGGGTTTGCAACCTTAAATCCAAGCTAACAGATAAAATTGGACCTAAATATTGTGGCCAAAACAAGGCAGGTCGCGCAGACATTTTTTCGAAAATTTGAATAATATCTGCGCTTTATCGCCGTTTCTTATCCAAACACCAAGGATAGTCCGACCAGCGCTGAAACTGCGCCAAGGGCACGGGGGGCAAACCTATGGGCTTGGCGCATAAAGCCCGCCAACACTATGCCGGACGCGTGTAGCGCCGCTGTGATCAAGACGAACCCAAGACCAAACGCAAGAGGCGCAGCCTCACCAAGTTCAACCCCATGGGCATGGCCGTGAAACAGGCCAAAAAAGCTGGTCAGCGCGACTGCAATCGGTACAGATGGACGCAGGGCAAACAATGCGCCTAGGCCAAGCGCGATGCTTGAAGCGACAATAATGGGTTCTACTAAGGGCAGGGATAGGCCAGCGCGGGCGGCGATAAATCCGACAGCCATCGTGCCAACAAACCCAAGCGGAACCGCCCAAATGGCCCGTCCGCCAATTTGTAGCGCCCAAACGCCAACCACCAGCATGGCAAGGATGTGATCAAGCCCATACACAGGATGCTGGGCACCGGACATAAAGGAATCGAAAAAGGTCGTGGTCATAACTGTCTCTTTTCTAAGATAAACAAAGCGCCCCGACATGGGTCGCGCCTGCGGTGTGTCTACCTTGTAGATGCGCAGATAAACAAGTCTGGATCTGCGCATAAAAAAGGGCCGCAGAGTGAACTACAGCCCGATTTCATATTTCAAGTCAGATGTTTAAGCGTCGAGAGCTGCGTTGAGATTTTCTTCAATTTTTTCCAAGAATCCCATCGTGGTGAGCCATTTTTGATCTGGGCCAACCAGCAAGGCGAGGTCTTTGGTCATGAAACCGCTTTCAACCGTATCCACGATCACGCGCTCTAATGTTTCAGCGAAGTTGAGCAAGGCAGCGTTGTTGTCCAGCTTGGCGCGGTGTTTCAAACCACCTGTCCATGCATAAATAGACGCGATGGAATTGGTTGACGTCGCTTCGCCTTTTTGGTGTTGGCGGTAATGACGGGTCACGGTGCCGTGCGCGGCTTCGGCCTCGACGATTTTGCCGTCTGGAGTCATCAACTGCGAGGTCATCAACCCCAGCGAGCCAAAGCCTTGGGCCACGGTGTCAGATTGGACATCGCCGTCATAATTCTTACAGGCCCAAACGAATTTTCCGTTCCATTTCATACAACAGGCGACCATATCGTCGATCAAACGGTGTTCGTACCAAATGCCTGCTTCTTTGAATTTCTCTTCAAATTCAGCTTCATAGATTTCTTGGAACAGATCCTTAAAGCGCCCGTCGTAGGCTTTGAGGATGGTGTTTTTGGTGGACAGGTACACAGGCCAGCCAAGGTTCAACCCGTAGTTCAGTGAGGCGCGCGCAAAGTCGCGGATCGAACTGTCGAGGTTGTACATCGCCTGATAGACACCAGCGGAGGGCGCGTCATAGACCTCGCGTTCAATTATCGTGCCATCTTCGCCTTCAAATTTCATCGTCAGCTTGCCAGCACCTGGAAATTGAAAATCGGTGGCCTTATACTGATCCCCAAAGGCGTGGCGACCGATCACGATGGGATCAGACCACCCCGGCACAAGGCGCGGCACGTTTTGGCAAATGATAGGTTGGCGAAACACGACGCCGCCCAAGATGTTGCGAATGGTGCCGTTGGGCGACTTCCACATCTTTTTCAGGCCGAATTCTTTGACGCGATCCTCATCTGGCGTGATCGTCGCACATTTAACGGCGACGCCGACCTCTTTGGTCTTCATCGCGGCATCAATGGTGACCTGATCTTCGGTGCGATCGCGTTCTTCCATACCGAGGTCATAATACAGCAGATCTAGATCAAGATAGGGCAGGATCAGCTTGTCCTTGATGAACTGCCAGATGATCCGTGTCATCTCGTCACCGTCCATCTCTACGATTGGGTTGTCTACCTTGATCTTTTTCATCGACAGGCTCCTGAAAGGTCTGGGGTCATTTGTAATATTCGTAGACCGTTTTGAGTGGAAAGTGAATAGTGTATACCTTTGTATACCAAATCTATTTGCCATGTGCCACACTATTGTGCATTGGTTGTGTTTCGGTGCTATTCTATGATTGTAAAAAAATGATTTTGACCTTTTGGCGCATAAATGTCGTTTAGTAACGTTTTGGGCCGATTTGATGTTGAAATTAGTTGAGATTGTGTGGGGTAAAATAATACCTATTTTATAACATATTGTTTTATAGTGATTAATTTGATTTTGTGCCCCTTGACTGCGCCCGCCAAACCTATAGAACACCCCAATCTGAATTCTCGACCTTTTAAGGGTAGTCCTATGAAAACTTTCTCCGCTACGCCTGCGGACATCGACAAGAAATGGATCATCATCGACGCTGAAGGCGTCGTTCTTGGCCGTCTCGCGTCTATCGTCGCTATGCGTCTTCGTGGCAAACACAAGCCATCTTTCACACCGTCCATGGACATGGGTGACAACGTTATTATCGTGAACGCTGACAAAATTCAGCTCACCGGTAAAAAACGCACCGACAAATTGTTCTACTGGCACACAGGTCACCCAGGTGGAATCAAGCAGCGTTCTATGGAGCAAATCCTTGATGGCAAACACCCTGAGCGTGTTGTGACCAAAGCTGTTCAGCGTATGCTTCCAGGTGGTAAACTGTCTCGTCAGCAAATGACGAACCTGCGTGTTTACGCTGGCACAGAGCACCCACACGAAGCTCAGAACCCAGAAGTTCTCGACGTTAAGTCCATGAACTCTAAAAACACTCGGAGCGCATAATCATGACTGATGAAATCAAATCATTGGAAGAGCTTAACGCTGTTGGCGCAGAAGCTGTTGTCGAAGTTGCAGCCCCACGCGAGCCTGTACGTGACGCGCTTGGTCGTGCTTACGCGACTGGTAAACGTAAGGACGCTGTTGCACGTGTTTGGATCAAAGCGGGTTCCGGTAAAGTTGTCATCAATGGCAAAGACCAAGACAAATACTTTGCACGCCCAGTGCTGCAAATGATCTTGCGTCAGCCATTTACCGTTGCTGGTGTTGAAGGCGAATTCGACGTCTTCGCAACAGTCAAAGGTGGCGGTTTGTCTGGTCAAGCTGGTGCGGTTAAGCACGGTATTTCCAAAGCTCTCCAACTCTACACTCCTGAGTTGCGCGGCGCTTTGAAAGCAGCTGGCTTTCTCACACGCGATTCTCGTGTTGTTGAGCGTAAGAAATTTGGTCGTGCAAAAGCGCGTAAGAGCTTCCAGTTCTCAAAGCGTTAATTGCTTTTGGTTTTGGGTTTTTTACCCTCGGCCATACCAAGTTTCAAAAGGTCGCCTTTGGGCGGCCTTTTTCTCTTGCTGCTCTGGGGATGCACAGGAAAACCGCCTCTTGGAATGACCGATGATGCGTTGCATAGTGGTTGCAATCGAACCGGAGCATTTTGGCAGTGACATCCCCTTATTCAAATCTGTCTGATAAGGCCTATTGGCGCAGTGGTGTTGTTGAAACTGACAAAACGCTTTGGCCTGATGTGTTTTCACCGAAATTTAAAATCTCGGATAAGACGGCAATCGCCACCGCAGGCAGTTGTTTCGCACAGCATATTGGCCGCAGACTCAAAGGGCAGGGTATGACGGTGCTTGATGCCGAGCCCGCACCTGCGGGATTGAGCGAAGAGGATGCGAAACGCCTCAGCTATGGCATTTACTCTGCGCGTTACGGCAATATTTATACGCCGCGTCAGTTGCGCGAGTTGCTGGATGATGTGGCACAAGACAGAGTGCATGAAGATCTGTTTTGGCAAAAAGAGAACCGCTTTTTCGATGCGCTTCGCCCGGGCGTTAAGCCTGACGGATTTGACAGCTTGAGCGTGGCAATGGATCAACGCCGCGCGCATTTGGCTTGTGTGCGCCGACTGCTGATCGACACTGATATCTTTGTATTCACCTTAGGGTTAACCGAGGCGTGGATGGATGATAAAGTGGGGCGCGTGATGGCGCTGGCACCCGGTGTGATTGCGGGCGAATATGATCCCGCACGCTACCGTTTTCACAACTTTGCCTTTGATGAACTCGTGGATGATTTAGAAGCAATCTATACTGCGCTCACAGCGGTAAACCCCGATATGAAATTGCTTTTGACAGTCTCGCCCGTGCCCTTGACGGCGACGGCGTCTAATGAACATGTCTTGGCGGCGACGACCTATTCCAAAGCGGTTTTGCGGGCTGCGGCGGGCGAAATGACCAATGAAAACAGTGCGGTAGATTATTTTCCTTCCTATGAGCTGGTCACCACATGGGCGCAAGATATTCCTGCCTTTGAAGCCAATCTACGCAGCGTGACACCACAGATGGTGGATCGTGTCATGTCTGTGTTTATGGGCGCGCATAACATCACATAAGGCAGTGATAAGACGCACATAGGTGAAGCAAAGCCTCACTCGTCGGCCGGAATAAGTCCAAGCCCGCGCAGATAGATTCCGATGCCTGTCTCAAGCAAATCTTCAGGCGGGAAGGGGCTTTTGCTGCCTGGTGAATTGCGGGCAAACAGTTCCACCACGCCGTGGCTCATCGCCCAAATATGCGCAGAAAACATCTGCGGTGGGGGGCGTCTGTCCGCGGGAATATGTTCTGATAATTTCGCGGCAGATTTTTCCAAAACGCCCAATGCACGTGATGACACTTTATAAAGCTCAGGCGTGCGTTGGATTGAAACCCCACTTTCAAACATCGCCACATAGTGACCGGGGTATTTGCGTGCAAAGGCCAAATAGGCGCGTCCCGTTGCTTCAAAAGCCGCACGATCAGACGGCAGGCCTTTTTCATATGCGTATTCAAGCAAATCGGCGAACATCTCAAAGCCTTGACGGGCAATTTCGGCGATCAAATCTTCGCGGCCTTCAAAATGGCGATAGACCGCAGCCGGTGTTACGCCAGCTGTTTTCGCAGCCTCGGACAGGGTAAACCCCGTCGGGCCTTTGGCCTCGATCAAGGTCAAGGCTGCATCCACAAGCGCTTGGCGTAGATTGCCATGATGGTAGCCGCGTTTTGCCATTAGGTCTCGGACCCCGTGTCCAACATTTCAGGCCCGCCCGTGATTTTCACGTCTGGCGCATGGGCGACATCTACATCTTTGTCCTTATAGTCGATCTGGCTCAACACTGCGCGAATGGCGTTCAGTCGTGCACGGTATTTATCGTCAGAACGCACAACCGTCCAAGGGGCTGTATCACTGTGCGTGCGTCTTAACGTTTCAGTAATTGCGTCCGTATAGGCGTCCCATTTTGACAAGCCTTTGACGTCAATGCCGGACAGCTTCCATTGCTTCAATTCATCTTTTTCACGATCTAGAAAGCGGCGCAACTGTTCAGCGCGGCCAACGTTCAACCAGACTTTGAACAGCAGAATGCCATCATCGATGAGCATCTGCTCGAAGGCGGGCACTTGATTGAAAAAATGTCTGCGCTCTGCATCGCTGCAAAAGCCAAACACCTTTTCCACAACGCCGCGATTGTACCAAGAACGATCAAACAAGACCACTTCACCAGTCGTTGGTAGGTGCTTGATGTAACGTTGAAAATACCATTCGCCACTTTCGCGGTCCGAGGGCTTCGGCAAGGCCACGACCCGTGTCGAACGCGGGTTCAGGTTTTCGCGGAACCGCTTAATCGTGCCGCCTTTGCCTGCCGCATCACGGCCTTCAAAAACCACAACAACGCGTTTTCCTGTGGTGTTCACATCGCTCAAAAACTTTACCAACTCGCGTTGCAGCGCGTTGATCTCATCCTCGTAATCGGATTTCTTCATCCATTTGTCGTAGGGGTAGCTTGGGGATAAAATATCCTTTTTGCCGCCCTGTTCCACAGCTTTGCGAATGTCAGCGGGGGCTTGGGTGGAATAGAATTTTGAGATGCCGCCATCAAAAGGTAACTCGGTCATAGACTGCCTCATTCGTATGGTTTTGGGCCGTGTTTTCCCCAATATGGGGCGTTTATGGAGGCAGTGCAATGAGCCGCGCGCAAAAGCGCCACTGTTAATCCAGTGCAGCGCGGGACGCGGCGCGGTAAACAGCGTGTTCCACATCTTCTAAGGCGCAATGATGTGGCATATGGCCAATGCCGCCAAGTTCCACCAAGCGGTTTACCTGCATCTGGTTGTCCAAAGGAATGGCATGGATCAGGTGCGGCACGGTGGTATCGGCGGTGCCATGAACACTTTCGACAGGCAGACCAATCGTCGGATAGCGCGGTTCCATATCGGCCAGTTGCGCTTTAAGCGCGATCCGTTGACGCGCGTTCAGCACATAGGTGCTAGGGCGCAGCGCCCGTATCGGTTGGTAGGTCTTTATGTAGCCGTCAGGAATAGGTTGCGGGGCGAAAACCGCTTTAATTTGCGTATGAATATAGGAATTCGGCACGTAAGCCGCGATCAACCAAGCGGCAATAGAGCCAAGTATGGGTGTTGTTAAAATGCGATAGAGCAGTACAGGGGCGCCCGCCCATTGATGTGACGGGGCAGACAAAAGCACAAGTGCAGCCAAGGTTTCAGGGGCATCCAGTGCCATCGCGAGAGCCACAGCCCCGCCATAAGAATGGCCTAAAACAATCGGTTTGCGACTGTCCAATGCGAACACCGCCTCGCGTATGGCGCGTGCCTGCGATTGTAAGTCTTCGCCGTGATCAAGCATCGGAGAATATCCAAACCCCGGGCGGTCAACAATATAGACACGGAATTCGTTTTCCAGTTCCGGCAGCAACGAATGCGTCATGTCATAAGTCGATCCTGACATGCCGTGAATCATGATCAAAGGCTGCGCGCGCGCAGGACCGTACGTTTCCACGTGAATGGTTGCGCCGCCACGCCCGGTGACCAACTGCCCGCGCATAGGGGCAAGACGTTCAGCATGTCGCATACGATATCGCGCGAAGGTAAATGTTACGGCAGTGGTCAAAATGAGAATGATGACTGTGCTAAGCACCTATTTTGTCCAAATCATAATGGGTCGATTGATAAATTTCATTGATCCAATTGCCATAAAGCAAATGCGCGTGAGAGCGCCATCTGTTCACAGGCCGTTGGCTCGGATCGTCATTATGATAATAATTTTGCGGCAAAAGTATGGGCTTGCCGGATTGTTTGTCGCGCATCAGTTCTTCGTGCAGCGTGTCTGTGTCATATTCGAAGTGATTAAAGATATAGAGCGCACGGTGATCTGTGTCTTGCACAAGACATGGCCCAGTTTCATCTGAGCCGAGCAAGGGCACCAAGCCGGGGGCGGCTTCAATCTCAGACATACGCATTTCTGTCCAGCGGCTGACTGGAATGAAGCATTCGTCCGAAAATCCACGCAAATAGGGTGAGGCAGGCGCGAGGTTGTTTTGTTTGAACAGGCCAAAGGCTTTGTTGTTTAAGATATGTTTTTTAACACCATGGAAATAGTTGATCATCGCCATGCCGCCCCAGCACACGCCAAATGTGGAATGCACATGGGTTTGGGTCCAGTCGAACACCTCTTGGAGTTCCCCCCAATAGGTCACGTCGTCAAAGGGCAGATGTTCAATCGGGGCGCCAGTGATGATCAAACCGTCAAATTTTTCGCCTGAGGCTTTAACCTCATCAAAGGGGCGATAAAACTGCGCCATATGTTCCGCAGCGGTGTTTTTGGTTTGGTGCTCACTCATGCGGATCAGTTGAAAATCAATCTGTAACGGCGTCGCACCGATCAGACGTGCAAATTGGTTTTCGGTTTGAATTTTCTTCGGCATCAGGTTGAGCAAAGCAATGCGCAATGGCCGAATTTCTTGCGTCTGCGCGCGCCCAAGCCCCATAACCATAACGCCCTCTGTCGACAGGACATCAAAGGCAGGTAGGGTTTCTGGCAAGGTGATGGGCATTGGATCGGCTTTCTGTACAGGTGAGGCGCAAAGAGTGGGCCTGTGTATTTAGGTGTTCGCGGCTTTTTCATCAAGCGCAGCAGCGATGATAGCGGCAAAATCGTCAGCGGTTTTTGCAGCGCCCATAATGCCGGCGTCAACGGTCACGCCCCATTCGGCCATTTTGGCATAACGCGGCTGACGCGAAATCATCGACCGTTTGTATGAATATCGAATGAAATCATAAGGGTTCACGCGATCTTCTGTCACGCCATTTTCTTCGATGAAGTCTTCCCAACAGTCGGTCAAAAATTCTGGCCGGTAGGCCATAGGTTTGGGTGCGGTGTTGAAGCGGCGGATCAATTCGTCCGTATGCGCATCCGAGCCTTTGATCCATACCAACAAAGCCTGCTCTGACAGTGATTTAAGGATCGGATCATCTGGGTTATCAGGATCAGCCCATTCAACGATAGACCCGCCTGTATCGCAGACAAAGTTCGGGTAATCATAGAGGTTTTGGGATTTTTCCAAAAAGGCGGCTGTGTCCATCAAGGCAGCTATTTCAGCGGTGCGGAACTGCTCTTGGCGGCGACGATATTCGGAAATCGGCAAACCGCCCAAAGTCTCGTTCCCCGGTTGGCCCAGATAACCCGAAACAGGTGATAGGTTTTCAAAGCTCAGGTTGGCTTTGATGCGAATGCTGTCAGACAAAAGCAACTCACGCAAATAAGGTTCTTTCATCGCGAGACGTTTGAGATTGTCGTCAATCGCCTCATTCAAATAGCGCGTGCCGATCCGGTAATCGATGGAATAATGATACCACTGACCTGTGGCGCGCAACATGCTGGACATATGGGTTTTGCCCAAGCCAGACATGGCGAAAAACACCACACGTTTGTGCGGGCTGGCAAGCCAAGCTTCACTGTTTTCATAGATCATCGGCTGTCCTTTTCGCGCAACGCTTTACGTTCTGTCTTGAGTGCCACGCAGAGCGCAGAGGATCAAGAGGGCGGCAGATACAGACCGCGGTTAAGCTAGGCTTTTAAGCCCCAATCGCCGGATCAGACGCCCGTCGATGATCAAGAGACCCAAAGCGATTAAGGTAAAACCGATATAGGCCTCGAAATGTAGGGTTTCATTCAACACCAAAGCGCCCAAAATCACCGATACGGGGGCAGCGACCAAAGTGACCAGCGTGGCGTTTCCTGATCCTGCCGATTTGATCACATAGAACAAAATCAAATAGGCAAGCCCAGTGGAGATAAGCGAGACATAGGCCCAAGCGCCTAGGGTGGTGCTGTTAAAACTGGCAAACTCAGGCATCCCGTGCATGTAAAGCGCCACTGGAACCATCCACATCGCACCGCCGCCGATCATGCCTGCCGCTGAAACCTCTAGGGGGATGCCCGTCAAATGGACACGCACTGAGCTGGCACCAATGGCGTAACAAATGCCCGCGCCCAGCAGGGCAAGTTGGCCTGCGGATGTCAGATCAAAACTGAGGATCGCATTCAACCCGATCACAGTGGCAACGCCGAAAAAGCCAAACAGCACACCGACGGCTTTGCGTAGGCCAAGTCGTTCATCTGCAAAGACAAGTGTCGCCACAATTGGGCCGAACAGGGCCGTTGAGGCATTCAAAATCCCTGCAAGCCCTGAAGGGATATATTGCTGTCCCCAAGTGATCAGACCAAAAGGCATGGCCACGTTGATGAATCCGATGAGCAAAAAGGATATCCAAATGCGCGGGGCGCGCGGTATGTCATAACCTCGTATCAACACATAGGCCCAAAGCGCCACTGCGCCGCCAGAAATACGCAGAGCGACCAATGTTTCGAAAGGCATTTGGCGCAGCATCAATTCAATCGACAAAAATGACCCGCCCCAAAATAGACCCATAAGTCCAAGACCGATCCATGCGGACAGAGAAATTACTTTTTGTGGAGCCATTGGCCTGTCCTTTGAATGTGTTGCGCGACAGTGGCTTTGACAGGCCGCATTGGCAAACCGGAAATTGTGTAAATCGTCATCACAAAAATTGATGAATATGTCTTTCAAATACGAAAAGGCCCCGCATCAGCAGGGCCTTATATTTTTATTTCTATATGGATTTAAAACGTATGAGACAGTTTAAATCCAAACCCAAAGGCCGTGTTGTCCGAGAAATCGGTGGCGTTGCCTGCGATATCCGTCGTCGTATCACCGATCCAAACATAAGATGCACCGCCGGATAGGGCTGTTTGCGCATTGATTTGGTATTTGAGGCCCGCCGTGAGGGATGTGTAGCCATCTGTTGGTGACAGGTTTCCAGACACCCCGCCGTGAGTCTTTTCATAGCCCACGGACAAAGATCCAGACCATTGTTCATTGAAACGGCGTCCTATGCCAAGGCTGTAAGATATGGTGTCATTGTCATGATCCACCAAGTTTTCACCTGGATCAACAAAGGTTGTGTACAGATTAGGCGTGATTGTGGTGCTTGTCCATTCAGCCCAACGGGCCGAAAACATCAAAAGAGTATCTGCGGCGATCCCCGTTTGAAAATCGAAGTTCACCGACTGGGGCAGAGTGACGTCCAGTGCTGAATCCGCTGAGCCAACCCCCAACAGCGTTTCTGAGGCCGTGAAATTGATATCGGTTGCTGAACTATAGGTCAGCGATGCGCGCAAAGCGATATCCGGAATTTCGTAAGCAGCCCCAACAAGGTAACCCCAATCAGACTCTGTGGTGGTCGACATGGTGTAACCCGCAAATGGCAATTCGACTTCGCCGTGAGAGGTCAGATGTTTGATCCCGCCATGAACAGAAAATCGATCACTCAGCTTATACCGCAGCAAGGCTGTGACGCCTGTTGTTGTCACCTTCGCGTTTGATCCAGCCAAGGCATAGCCTGTGCCCGTCGGGTAATCGACATCGGCGCCAAACGGTTGATCAATGATAAGTGCCATTGACAGTACATCTGATAGGTCGCGTTTATAGGCGCCAGAAAAAAGGTTGTAGGAGGGAGCCATTGATCCAGAACTGACGCCAAGTGTTCCTGACACGCTTGGCGTGACGGACCCATAGGTCAGCTCGACATAAGTGCCGTCTTCGAAAATGGGTGCAATAGATTGGCCCGAGCGATCCATGCCGCCCGCGCTTGCGCCTGTTGCAGCCGTAACAAGGCCTAAAACAAAAAGTGTCGTGTGCTTCATAACAGTCCTCCCATCGAGCTAAATGCTCGAATCTCTTATTTGTTATTATGGATCAAGGCTAAACATCGGCTGAATTTCGCGCAATTCTAACGCCGCGTCATAATGTAGCATATGGGGCTCTGAAGAGAGGTTTCTTAGACCCTGTTGCGCGATTCCATCAATATGTTCATATAATTAGCCCCAAATATAATGGCAGCGCCGACAAAGACGTAGACATCAAGTCCTTCACCATAAAACATCATGCCAATCACCGCTATCAGCGGAAGTCGCAGAAAATCGATGGGCGTGACGATGGAGGCAGGGGCCAAAGACAGTGCTTGGGTCAAACACATATGTGCGCCTAGACCAGACAAGGAAATGACGACAATCCAAGGCCAGTGTTGCGCGGATGGTAAAACCATATCGCCGTCAAAGCCTGCGCAGATCAATCCCATGCCCATTTGCATCAAGGACAACCAAAACATGATCGAAATCAGCGTGACATTGGCGGTTTGCGTTAGCTTTTTGGTGAACAGCGCAGACCCTGCAAACCCCAAGGCACAAGCCATGGCGCTGAGCAATCCGATGGACAATCCGCCAGACCCAAAGGGGCGCGCGACAATCAAGATGCCGATAAACCCGATGCCAAAAGACAGTGCTCGCAGACCGTTGACGCGCTCGCCTAAGAACAAAACAGCGCCAATCGCGACAAGTATTGGATAGGCAAATTCCAAGGCAAACAATTGCGCTAATGGAATGAGCGTCAAGGCAAAGAGCCACAGGTTTTGCCCCGCAAAATGACTGAGGTTGCGCGCAAAGTGCAAATGCAGCGCGCTGGCTTTGATGTGATCTCTGCGCCCCGTCAGAAAGGCAATTCCCGTGACCGTTATGACACCAACCAACGACCGATAGGTCATGATTTCAAAGGTATCAAGCCCAAGCGCAAGTTGACGCCCCGCCACAGCAAGCAGCGAGAACCCAAACACGGCCCCCATCATCCATGCGGCGGCTTTGAGTGGATGCGTTTGCGCTGTCATGCGGAACTCTTGTTAAAGTCACGGGACATATGACGTGTCACGCGACCCCAATCAGACGAACGCGCGCGGTCTTGATGGGCTTCGAAATCACGCTCGGATCGAAAGACTTCGCTGACGTGAAAGCTGCGAGGGTCAAGTTCATCTTGCCACAATTCAAATTGCAAACATCCGGGTTCGGCTTGCGATAGGCGCATATGTTTGTCCATGAGCGCCAAAACGGTCTCAACCTCATCTGCGTCGCAGCGCATTGTGCCTGTGAGTAATACTTTTCCCATGACGTCCTTGCTAATGACGCAGATGGGCTGCTGCAATCTCAATCTATGCGCAAAGGCTCATACCGCCTGTGGGAAATCTGAGCAGGTTGCAAAAAAAAGACGCCCCAAAGGGCGCCTTCCTGAAATCATATCACTCAAGCTCGATTGTGCCCGGTGGTTTCGACGTCAAATCGTAGAACACGCGGTTCACGCCTTTGACCTCATTGATAATGCGGGTCATCGTCTCGCCCATAAATTCATGGGTGAACGGGTAGGTGTCAGCGGTCATGCCATCGACAGAGGTCACCGCGCGAATAGCCACAGCATAATCGTAAGTGCGCCCATCGCCCATCACGCCCACAGTTTTCATCGGCAAAATCGCAGCAAAAGCCTGCCAGATTTCGTCGTACAACCCGTGTTTGCGGATTTGATCGATGTAGACCGCATCAGCTTGCTGCAGGATCGCAAGTTTTTCGCGGGTGATTTCACCAGGGCAGCGGATCGCAAGGCCCGGACCAGGGAAAGGGTGACGCCCGATAAAGGAGGCAGGCAGACCAAGCTCAAGACCCAATGCGCGCACTTCGTCTTTGAACAATTCGCGCAGTGGCTCAACCAGTTTGAGGCCCATTTTTTCTGGCAAACCGCCCACATTGTGGTGCGATTTGATGGTCACACTTGGGCCACCAGAGAAAGACACAGATTCGATCACATCAGGGTAAAGCGTGCCTTGGGCCAAGAACTCTGCGCCCTCAATGCCATTGGCGTATTTTTGGAACACGTCAATGAACAGCTTGCCGATGATCTTGCGCTTGGTTTCAGGATCAGAGACGCCATCCAATTCGCCAAGGAATAGATCGGACTCATCCGCATGGATCAATTTGATGTTGTAATTGTCGCGGAACATTTTCACGACTTCCGCCGCTTCATTCAGGCGCAGCAAGCCGTGGTCCACAAACACACATGTCAATTGCTCGCCGATGGCTTCGTGCAGCAAAATCGCCGTGACCGAGCTGTCAACACCACCGGAAAGGCCACAAATAACCTGTTTGTCGCCAACCTGTTCGCGAATGGCTGCGATGGCTTGGTCTTTATAGCCCGCCATCGTCCAATCGCCGGTGAAGCCCGCGAGCTTGACGAAGTTTTCATAGAGTTTCGCGCCATTGGGCGTGTGGTGCACTTCGGGGTGGAATTGCACAGCATAGAAATGACGGCTGGCATCGGCAATGATGGCGCAAGGCGCGTTTGGCGAGGTGCCATAGACTTCGAAACCGGGGGCGATTTGTGACACATGGTCGCCGTGCGACATCCAGACCTGCTCTTTGCCATTTGCAAACCAGCCGTCCAAAAGATCGAGTTTGTGATCATTCGGGGTGACAAAGGCACGACCAAATTCCGCAGTGCCATGGCCGCTTTCGACCTTGCCGCCAAGCTGTTCCATCATGGTCTGCTGACCATAACAGATGCCCAAAATCGGCACGCCCATGTCGAACAGGCTTTGCGGTGCGCGGGGGCTGCCCTCGCGCGTGACGCTGTCTGGGCCACCAGACAAGATCACAGCTTTTGGCGCGAAATCGGCCAAAAATGCGTCTGTGACATTCTGATAGGGGTGAATTTCGCAATAGACATTGGATTCACGCAAACGACGCGCAATCAGCTGCGTCACTTGGGAGCCAAAGTCGATAATGAGGAGGCGGTCATGGGATGTGCTGGTCATAGTCCAGCGTTTAGGCTCAGTTGCGCTTTGAGGCAAGATGGTTTGAACACCCAAGCGTGAGTTTTGCCACTCGTGGCGTAGAAAAATCCCCCAAACAGCATGTTTGAGGGACTTAAGCGCGGCTCTAGATGAAATTTCTGTCTGCTCTACACCGCTTGGGGGCCGCGTGGTAACAGGCGGGCCTCGGCCATCAGGGCGATCAGAACTTCGATATGACGCGCGACGCTCTACCCCGCATCACCTTTTTTGCGGGTTGCTTCAAAATGAGCTTCTTTTTCGATCAAGCCGTCGATGACGCGGGCAGGGGCGAGACACGTGGATGTGCCCATAACGCGTTTGAGGTCACGTGTACGGTTGTAGTCGGTCAATCCAAACCGTGCGGCGCGGATCAACAAGCTTGGGCGGCGTAGGGATGCGAGAACTGTGTTGATATCTGTCATGGGTCTCTCCTTGGTATGTGGGCTGTGCCGTGGGGCGCAGCGTTGATTGCGGCGTTCATGTTGAATTTCGGCCGTATGAAGAGAGATAAGCACAACCTAAACGTGTGTTGCGTATTGTTTCCAAAATGCGAACGGTCTGTTCCTGCACCATTTATGAAATGTGGCGAAAGTAAGACTAAGGCGTGACAATTAACTTTTAGGTAATCAATGCAACCCAAGGTTGTTTAGAGATTCGATACAATTTTAAGTAAAAATTATGATTGTTTCCGAATTAGAAACTTTGGAGCACGATCTGTTGGTTCTGGAGCAGAGACATCAGGCTTAGGTCTGCGGGGAGAGAATGTTGGAATACGGTAACAGTATAGGCAAAACAAAGGGCGCTTTGCCCAATTGGGTGCCACAAGAAGCCAAGCGGTATCTGGATCATACCGAACACGGTCAAACCATTCGTGCTTTGGCTCGTAACGGCGGCTGCGCGCCCTCTACGGTCATGCGCCAAGTGCGCAAAATCGAATTGAAACGCGATGATCCACTGATTGATGAAGCTCTAAGTTCGCTCGGTCAGTACTCCACGATGCCCCCGTCATCCGACACCCCAGCGCGGCCTCTCATAAGATCGAAGGACACATCAGCTATGAGCAAATTTACAAACTTTTCGGACACTGAAGCAGCGACGCCCCCCGATGACGCGACGATTGAACGCGAGGCGCGCCGTATTTTGCGCCGTTTAAGTGAACCGGGGGCCTGTTTGGCCGTGGCTAAAGATATGGAAAAGGCCGTTGTCGTTCGCGATTTACCTGATGGGCGCACGACACGTACGGCTGTCTTGGATAGACCTATCGCGCAAGCTATGGCTCTTAAAGACTGGATATCGGCGCAAGAAAAAGGCAAAATCACCCGCTATACGATTACCTCTGCGGGGCGTGCCGCGCTGAAGCGTCTTGTCGCGGCGCATGAGAGTGCGCAGGCTGGATTTGCAGAAGCGCAGTCCAGTTTTGGCACGGCACAGCGTGTTTGGGCTGTCAAAGATATGGCTGGCGCGCAGACAGATAAGCCAAAACGTATGCGCTACAATGCGGCCGAGAGCTCTGTGATGACTCTGTCGCGGCGCCGCGATAAAGATGGTGAAATGTTCCTTAGTCCCGAACTTGTGGCCGCAGCCGAGCGTTTGCGCGAAGATTTTGAACTGGCGCAGATGAGTCCGCGTGCGACCAAAAACTGGGATCGGTTTTTAACGGAAGGCACGCGCAGTCCTTTTAATGGCGATGCGTCGGGCTTTGGTCCTGATGCTGCTAAAGCCCGTGTGGCTGCGGCTTTGATGGATTTGGGCCCCGGACTTGGCGATGTGGCGCTGCGCTGTTGTTGCTATTTGGAAGGTATGGAGAAGGCCGAGAAACGCATGGGCTGGTCTGCGCGCTCTGGCAAGGTGGTGCTGCGGATCGCATTGCAACGTCTTAAACGTCATTTTGATGAGGCTGGGTATTCAAACCTTATTGGGTAATGGCCTTATTGGTTAATGCTATCTGTCTAAAACCTGAGAGAAAACGCCCCTCGCTTGCGCAGTGAGGGGCGTTTTATGTTTAGGTCGGGCGCAAATTATGCGTTGTCGATTTCATCCAGCGCGCCGCGCACGCCAGCTTCATAGGCAGGGTGCACTTTGCCAAGCACTTCGAACCAACGCTCACGCACGGATGTGGAGCAAGGGGCCATCGCGCCGGCCATGGTCATGTGAAGACGCGAGCGTTCTTCATCGCCGATCACTTCGGCGTAGAGTTTGCGCGGCTGCACGTAGTCCGCATCTTCCATTTCAACCACATATTTATCCGCGTCGCCTGAGATTTTCAGCGGGGGCTCGGCCACGCTTGGATCAGCTTTGGCGCTGGATTCATATTGGTTGGGCTCATAGTAAGCCTCTGGGTGGCCTGTGTTTGGCGCGTTAAAGTTCATCGCGCCGTCCTTATGGTAGTGATGCACAGGGCATTTGGGCGCATTGGCTGGCAAAGATTCATAATGCGTGCCAAGGCGGTAACGATGCGCATCAGCGTAAGAAAACACACGCGCTTGCAACATTTTGTCAGGGCTAAAGCCGATGCCTGGGATTTTATTTGATGGCGAATAGGCCGCATTTTCAATCATTTGGAAGTAGTTGTCTGGGTTTTTGTTGAATTCCAACATGCCCACTGGGATCAATGGAAAATCGTCATGCGGCCAGACTTTGGTCAGATCAAACGGGTTGAAATCCTGCTTTTCAGCGTCTTCTTCGTTCATCACCTGAATGTTAAGTTCCCATTTCGGGAAATTGCCAGCTTCAATCGCGCCATACAAATCTTCTTGGTAGCTTTCGCGCGTCTTAGCAATCAGGTTTTCCGCCTCATCGTTCATGTAGTTCTTGATGCCTTGCTGATTGCGGAAGTGGAATTTCACCCAAACGCGCGACCCGTCGGCATTCCACATGGAATATGTATGTGATCCGTAGCCGTGCATGTGCATCGGGTTCACAGGGATGCCGCGATCAGACATCAAAATGGTCACTTGATGCACGGATTCAGGATGAGCGGCCCAGAAATCAAACATCGCTTCAGGAGAGCGCAGATTGCTTTTCGGGTGACGTTTTTGTGTGCGGATGAAGTCAGGGAATTTGAATGCATCGCGGATAAAAAAGATTGGCGTGTTGTTGCCAACAACGTCCCAGTTGCCTTCTTCGGTGTAGAATTTCACCGAAAAGCCACGCACATCACGTTCGGCATCCGCCGCGCCAAGTTCGCCCGCAACGGTGGACCACCGTGACAGGATTTCACAGGTGTTGCCCACTTTTGAAAACAACTTCGCTGTGGTGTAGTTCGAAATGTCATGGGTGACTGTGAACGTTCCTTGTGCGCCCCAACCTTTGGCGTGAACCACACGCTCAGGAATGCGCTCGCGGTTTTGATGGGCCAGCTTTTCAATCAACTGGTAATCATCAAGCATTACAGGGCCGCGCGGGCCTGCGGTTTTTGAGGTGTCGTTGTGCGAAACGGGCGCACCCGCTGTAGTGGTCAAACGTTTGGTCATTTTCATCTCCCTATTGGTTTGAAATCGGTTCGTTTGTTGATGTGACCATCATGGCAGAGCTTATTTATAAAATAAAATTGTATAAAACGATTATGTGTATTAGATTTTCTAATTGATTTAGGTTGAACGATCGCAAGGGCTGGGCAGAATGCTGACATTGAAACAGATGCGTTACTTTGTGGCGCTGGCTGAGACGCGTTCATTTTCCACCGCTGCTGAGCGGGTGCATGTTACGCAATCTGCTTTATCGCAGCAAATCAAAGAGATGGAGGTAAGCCTTGATGTTCAGCTTGTGGAGCGTTTGCCGCGCGATATGCGCCTGACCCGCGCGGGGCAGTTGGTTTATGAGCGCGCTCTCGTTCTTTTGGCGATGACGCGAGAAATGGAATCGGAGGTGCGTCTGCAAGATGGGCTATCGGGGCGTTTGTCGCTTGGGGTGATCCCGACAATCGCTCCCTATATGTTGCCACGCGCGCTGACGCGGATCAAATCGGCGCAGCTGAACTTAGATATACGCGTGCGTGAGGCGCAAACTGCTGATCTGCTTAAAGACGTCTCTTCAGGGCGGCTTGATGCTGCGATCATCGCATTGCCTTATAATATTGGTGGTCTGATCGCCGAGCCTTTGTTTACCGATTGTTTCTTGCTGGCAGGATCCAAGGCGCGGCTTGCGCATTTGAATCAACAAATGGTGCCCATGCGCCCGACAGATGTACCGCCCGATGGGCTGTTGTTGCTGGATGAGGGGCACTGCCTTGCCGATCAAGCCTTGGATATGTGCCAATTGACCCGCGCAGAGCAAACTGTCGATCTTGGCGCGTCATCGTTATCAACACTATGTGGGCTGGTGGCGCAGGGCTTTGGCATGACCTTTGTGCCAGAAATCGCACTGAAGGCAGAGCACGCGTCCAGTCCAGACTTAGCGGTGATGCGCTTTCCAGACCCGCAGCCCGCGCGCACCATCGCATTGATACGCCGCGCCAGCACGCCAGACGCCTCATGGTTTACGGATTTGGCGGCGCTTTTGGCCGAAGCGGGCAGTGAATTGTTGTATGAAGCACGTATGCGGGGCTAAATCAGTTTGAACAGAGGGATATTCAGCAAAGAAAAAGCCCGCGCTCAAGACTGAGGCGGGCTGATCTTTGACTTATGAGTGGCTGTGATTATTCAGCCGCAACATCCTGTGCCGCTGTTTTGAGATATTCCAAAACAGTTTCTGGTGAGGATACGCCGTAAGGGTCTTCGCCGTGGTTGTCGCACAGACCTGGCTCTTCGAACCAAGCCTCGATAACGCCGTCTTTGACCACAGCCGCATAGCGCCATGAACGTACGCCAAAACCGAGGTTGTCTTTGTGCACCAACATGCCCATGCGGCGGGTGAATTCGCCAGAGCCATCAGGGATCACGCCAACGTTTTTCAGGTCTTGCGATTGCGCCCATTTGTTCATCACAAAGCTGTCGTTCACAGACATGCAATAGATCGCGTCGATGCCAGCCGCTTTAAAATCGTCAAAGCCGTTTTCAAATCCTGGCAATTGGTATGTGGAACATGTTGGCGTGAAAGCACCAGGGAGCGAGAATAATACAACACGTTTGCCGCCGAAGTAATCAGCTGTTGTCTTATCTTCCCAACGGAAAGGATTGTCGCCGCCGATAGATTCATCGCGCACGCGGGTTTTGAACGTTACGTTTGGAAGTTTATGTCCAGCTTGCATATCATCACTCCTAAGGATCTTTTTGCGATGGGGTCGCAGATTTAAATACTATTGGGCGATACCTAGAACGATTCTAGTTTAGGTTCAATCGCTGGCATGCGACAAAAATGGTCGGAATAGTATAAGCTGGCATTTCGTCGTAAAATTGGGCAAAATCTTTGCCATAGCGAATGAGGTGTTCGCGATGCAAACACTATGCCTAGGCATGTGATTATATGTGTTGAGCAGGGAACATGGCAGCAATGCCACGTATCCACTTGCCCCGAAGCCTGTCTGGGATATAACCTAGAAAATCTGTTTCAGTATGGGGAAAACACGTGCGCGATCTCAAAATTCCGGCCCAGAGACACCCTGAAAAGCAAAAGCGCCCCGATAATGCGCAGCCTAAAAAGCCCGATTGGATTCGCGTCAAAGCGCCCACATCCGAAGGCTATAAAGAAACACGCGACATCATGCGTGAAAACAAATTGGTGACCGTGTGCGAAGAAGCGGGCTGTCCCAACGTGGGCGAATGTTGGTCGCAAGGCCACGCCACGATGATGATCATGGGCGAAGTTTGTACCCGCGCTTGTACCTTTTGCAACATCGCCACAGGCAAGCCGCCTGAGGATTTGGATGTGTTCGAGCCGGGCCGTGTGGCGGACGCTGTGGCCAAATTGGGTCTCAACCACGTTGTGATCACATCTGTTGACCGCGATGATATTGAAGACGGCGGGGCCGAGCATTTCGCGATGACCATCCGCGCCATCCGTAAAAAGTCACCCTCTACGACTATCGAAATCCTCACGCCTGATTTCATTCGCTGTGATCCAAAGGTTCTGGAGGTCGTGGTTGAGGCGCGCCCCGATGTGTTCAACCACAATCTGGAAACAGTGCCTGGCTTGTATCCAGAAGTGCGCCCCGGCGCGCGGTATTTCCATTCTTTGCGTCTTTTGCAGCGCGTGAAAGAACTTGATCCAACGATGTTCACCAAGTCGGGCATCATGGTTGGCCTTGGCGAAGATAAGCAATCCGTCACGCAAGTGATGGAAGACATGCGCGCCGCCGATATCGATTTCTTGACCATCGGGCAGTATTTGCAACCAACGCCAAAACACCACGCCGTTGATCGTTTTGTGACGCCTGAAGAGTTCAAAACCTATGAGAAAACCGCCTTTAACAAAGGGTTCTTGATGGTCTCGGCCACGCCTTTGACGCGTTCCAGCTATCACGCCGGTGATGATTTTGCCCGTCTACGTGAGGCGCGCCTTAAAAAGTTTGGCACAGCTTAAATCACGTCAAACCCTAACATTCAAACCGGCGGGGCAACTTGCCGGTTTTATTTTGTCTTGATCATAGCGCGCTGTGCGTGACACAAGCCGTAAACGCGATCCGCACCCCATCGAGGCCCAGCATGACCCAATCCACGCCAGCCAATGCCACTTTCGACATTTTCCTGTCGACTGTACCCGGACTTGAGCAGGTTTTGCTTGAGGAAGTGATCGAATCGGGGTTTCAAAATCCTGTGGCCACGGGGGGCGGTGTCACGATTCATGGCAATTGGACCGATGTTTGGCGCGCAAATCTGACCCTGCGCGGCCCGTCTAAGGTCTTGGCGCGTATCGGCGAATTTCGTGCCTTTCATCTGGCGCAACTCGACAAACGCGCGCGTAAATTCCCTTGGGGCGACATTTTAGGTCAAGCGATTTTGGATGAAGAGCTTTCGATCAAAGTCGAGGTGAACACCAATAAAAAGTCCAAAATCTATCACGCTGGCGCCGCCGTTGAACGTATCGAGCGCGCAATCCACGAAGAATTCGGCGCGAAAATTGCGGAAGGCTTAGAAGACGCCGATATCGTCATCAAAGTGCGCATTGACGACAACAACGTACATTTTTCCATCGATACCTCAGGCGAAGGTCTGCACAAACGCGGCCATAAACAGGCCATGGGCAAAGCGCCGATGCGCGAAACTATGGCGGCTTTGGCGCTGCGGGCTTGCGGGTATACGGGGCAAGAACCCGTACTTGACCCCATGTGTGGTTCCGGCACGTTTTTGATAGAAGCCGCTGAAATATCTCGAAATTTCATGGCCGGACGTGCGCGCAGTTTCGCCTTTGAAAAACTTGCGACCTATGATGAGGTTGCGGTGCGGCGCATGCGCGAGGCGTGGAAAATCAGGCCCAGTGAACAACAGTTTTACGGCTCTGACCGCAACGTCAATGTGATTGGTTTCGCCAAAGACAATGCCACGCGGGCAGGGGTCGACGCCTTGTGTCACTTTACGCCAACGCAAGTGTCCAGCTTGGAGCGCCCGGATGGCCCTGCGGGTCTTGTGATCGTCAATCCGCCATATGGTGCGCGGATCGGCAAGAAAAAAGACCTCTTTGCGCTTTACGGATCATTCGGTGATGTGATGCGCATGAAATTCAAAGGCTGGCGGGTGGGCATGATCACCTCGGACACGCAATTGGCCGAGGCGACGAAACTGCCGTGGTTGCCAACGGAAGCCCCCATCGCCCATGGTGGACTTAAGGTAAAACTGTTTAAAACCGATATCTTACGTTAGATATTTAAAGCGCCCCGTTCGATCTGTGCCGCTATTCAACAGGGGCCACTCGTTTTAGATAACTGGCGACTGCCGCGCGATCACTGGCGTCTAATGCGGCAAAATTATCAACCACATGCGCCATATGCCCGCCGACGGAGTCATACTCAGGTGTGAAACCACTTTCCAGATAATAGGCGATGTCTTCTTCTGACCATGTCAGCGTGCCGGGGGTGATATTGGGGATCGTGCCATTGCCCGATGGATTGGGCGCACCGCCAAGCCATTTTGCCGTGTCCATGCCACCCAAGGCGTTTCGTGGCGTGTGACATTCGCCGCAATGCGCCAGTGCTTCGACCAAATAACGCCCCTGTAGATCTTGCTCTGTCATATTCGGATCATTTACAATCCAATCGCCAGCACTGGTGCCAAACAGCAATTTCCAACCGCCCAAACTGCGGCGAATGTTGAACGGAAAGCCAACATCATGGGCTTTGCTCGGCACAGTTGATGCGGGCAGGGTCATCAGATAGGCGTGCAAAGACACAACGTCTGCGGGGTCCATTTTAGCGTAAGAAGTATAGGGAAAGGCGGGATATAGGTGTTCGCCTTCGGGAGAGGTGCCATGCAGCATCGCGTCAGCTAAATTAAGCGCCGACCATGTGCCAATGCCTTGATCAGGATCAGGCGAAATATTGGGCGCATAGAATGTGCCAAAAGCAGACTCAAACGCCATGCCGCCTGTTAAGGCTTCGCCATTGCCATCATCGCCCGCATGGCACGAGGCACATCCGCCCGCTGTATAAACAAACTCGCCACGCGCCAGATCGGGGGTCAGGCCTGCGATATCTTCCAAATCCGCATGGCGCGGCTCGGTCAAAACCCAAGCGACAGAGACGCCAAGAATAACTGTTCCAACAGAATAGGTTGCGAGCTTTAACATCTGTATCTCCGGCACTGTATGACGTGTTTGGCGTCAACCTAGCACAGTGTCAGTCGGGCGTGAATCAAATTAACGTGGTAAGCCAACGTTCAATCCATTCCGGCCTGAGCGTTCCAATTGCATCCATTCTGGAACGCCAATGAATTTCTCAATTCCCACCAAAACCAAGCAGAGCAACACCACCCCAAACACCAGCTTGATCCGCTGTGGACTTGGCGGGTTTTTGGCCCAGCGTTTGGCGCGCACGAACCACATCAAATTCATGCGGAGGCATCCACTGGGCCATCTTCGTCAAACACCACAGTTCCGATATAGGGCAGGTTGCGATTGGCTTGGGCAAAATCGATGCCGTAACCGACCACAAAAGCATCGGGAATTTCGAATCCTGTCCATGTGGTTTTAAACGCGACCTCGCGGCGTACGGGTTTATCAAGCAATGCAATGGTTTCGATTTTACGCGGATGACGTGATTGCAGCAATTCCATAACGGATGTCATCGTATGTCCTGTGTCGACGATATCTTCGACAACCAACACATCACGCCCTTCAATATCGCCACGCAAGTCTTTGTATATTTTCACATTTCGAGAGCTTTCCATGCCGTCGCCGTAAGACGATACTTCCAAAAAATCCACCTCGACGTTCATGTCCAATTCGCGCACCAGATCGGCAATAAACACGAATGATCCGCGCAGTAGCCCGATCACCACAAGCTTGTCGGTGTCGGCGTATTCTTTGCGAATGGTAAGTGCCAAATCTTCGATCCGAGCGGCGATGGTCTTGGCCGAAATCATAACATCGATGTGATAGGGGGCCTGCGTCATGGTAACCTCTTGCAATTTGCGCGCTTAGGTAAGACATATCACCCTGAAATAATTAGACCAGAGACTATGCCGACGCACCGAGAAATCAAAATCATGCCCTACACCGCTCAGCAGATGTACGATCTGGTGGGCGATGTGCAAAGCTATCCGAAATTCCTGCCATGGAACGCCGCCGCACGCATCAGATCGCGTGATGATATGGGCGATCACGAAATTATGTTGGCTGATCTGGTGATCTCGTTCAAAGTCTTTCGCGAAAAATTCGGCTCCAAGGTGGTGCTTTGGCCTGTGGATAAAAAAATCGACACCGAATATCTGGATGGTCCGTTTAAATATATGAAAAGCTGGTGGCAGTTCCGCGATCTTGAGGATGGCACCTGCGAGGTCGAATTTTTCGTCGATTTCGAATTTAAAAACGCGATTCTGCAGTCGGTGATCGGCGTGGTCTTTAATGAAGCCATGCGCCGTGTTGTCAGTGCTTTTGAAAAACGCGCGGCTGATCTTTACGGATAAGGGACTGGCTTAATGCGACCAAACGCATCGTTTGCCGCTGTCCCTATTCGCGCCCCAAGGCAGACCTTTCGACCCGCCTTGGTGACTTTTTCAAGGAATATACTGTGACGCTTACGAATTGTGGTCGTAGGCGCTTTCGCCGTGTTGGGCCAAATCCAAGCCTTGCTGCTCAGTCTCTACATCAACGCGCAAAGGCGTGACGAGCTGGCAGAGTTTGATCAAGGCAACGGTCACAACAAAGGTGAACACCCCAACGATGCCCAGCGCGCCGAACTGTGCAATGGCATTTGCGCCGTCAGCAAAAAAGATGATCATGATCGTGCCGAAAATACCGCCCACACCGTGCACAGCAAAGACGTCCAATGTGTCGTCAATGTTCAACTTGTTGCGGATCACGTTGACCATTTCTTGGCACAAAATACCCGCAACGCTGCCAATGATCAAAGCGACCACTGGACCAACAAAGCCAGAGGCGGGCGTGATCGAGGCAAGGCCCGCGATGGTGCCGGTGACGATGCCTACGAGAGAGGCTTTGCCATATTTGATTTTTTCCCAAATCGCCCAAGTGATCGAGGCCGCCGCCGCAGAGATATGCGTCACAGTGATCGCCATAGCCGCGCCGCCATCTGCCGCCAATTGCGACCCGCCGTTAAAGCCGAACCAGCCGACCCAAAGCATAGAGGCGCCGATCATCACATAACCGGGGTTGTGCGGGGGCTTGTTGTCCACCTTGCGACGCCCCAGCATCACGGCCAAAATCAAAGCCGCGATGCCAGCGGTTTCATGCACAACGATGCCGCCCGCGAAATCCATCGTGCCGGTTTCGCCGAAAATGCCGCCATCAGCCAAGAACCCGCCACCCCAAATCCAATGGGTGACAGGCGCGTAGCAGACCAGCATCCACAAGGATGAAAACAAGATCACAAAGGCAAAATTGATCCGCTCGACATAAGCGCCCACAATCAAGGCGGGGGTGATGATCGCAAAGGTCATCTGAAAGGCAAAGAACAGCACTTCAGGGATGGTGCCTGAGACAGAATTGGCATCCACGCCAGTCAGAAACATCTTGCCCAAGCCGCCCCAAAGCGGGCCACCATCTCCAAAAGCGATGGAATAGCCAAAGGCCAGCCACAGAATGCTCATCACGCAGGCAATGGCGTAGACATGCATAAAGACGCTCAGCACATTGCGCGCGCGCACAAGCCCGCCGTAAAACAATGCCAAGCCTGGCAGCGACATGAATAGGACCAGTGCGGTTGCAACCATGATCCACGCGGTATCAGCTCCGACCATTTTCCCCTCCTAAGGATATTTTTTAAGCGTTAGCGGCGCGTAAAGCGGCTTTGGCGTGATCAGGAAAGGGGATTTGGTTGCTTTTGCGTGGTTAAATATGAGGCGATTGTAAAAGTGATGCCTATTTGTGCGATATTTGCGTGTTGGGTTTAAAATTTAATCCAAAGTGAATCTCTTGCCGTATTTGCAGCGTTACAGCGCCTCGCGCAGCCATTCCAGTGCGGTTCGTATTGTTGCTATCCGCACATTAGACCGCCCCTGCGCACCAAATTCGACGGTTTTGACACGCGTGACCTGACCAGTTTGCGCCAATCCAAAACACACGCGGCCCTCAGGTTTGAACGCAGATCCGCCGGGGCCTGCAATCCCTGTCACGGATACCGTCAGGCCCGCACGTGAGCGCTCAAGCGCGCCATCAGCCATTTGCTGTGCGATTTGTTCAGACACCGCGCCATGAAGATCAAGCGTGTCTGGGCCAATGCCCAGCATTTCGATCTTGGCCTCATTGGAATAGGTAATGAACCCACGGTCCACCACGTCAGACGACCCAGCAATTTCTGTCAAAGCGCCAATGATCAACCCGCCAGTGCAGCTTTCTGCAGTAGCGATTATCACGGATTTTGCACGCGCCAAGGCAAGCACCTCTGTGGCCAAAGCTGTCAGGTCAGTGCTCACATCAACACTCCATGTGCGAGGCTCGCAAGGGCTATCACGCAAATGGCGGCAAAAACGCCAGCGATCACATCGTCCAGCATCACCCCCATGGCGTCACCGCGACGGTCCGCTTTGCCCACAAGGCTGGGTTTCCAGATGTCGAACAGACGAAACAGAACAAAGGCCGCCAAATAGCCGGGCCAAAGTCGCGCACTTTCCACGCCCATCATTTGTGCGCCAAAGGCCACAGGCCATAGCGCGATCCACTGACCGGCCACTTCGTCGATCACGATCTCGGAAGGGTCATGTTCCTCAGTGCCTGCGGTGGCGTCTTTGGTCATAATTTGCGTTGCCCAAAGGCCGACAACAAACACTATAAAGGTGGCAGCAATGCACAGGACAAATCCACCGACCTCATTGAGGGCCCAAAACACAGGCACGGCCGCAGCAGAGCCCCAAGTGCCGGGGGCGGGCTTTAAATAGCCAACACGGGCAAAGGTGGCGATGATTTCAGCAATATCTTTCATGGCGTGTCCTAGCGTTTGATCAAGGTTGCGGTGGCGAGCGAGGCGATGCCTTCTTCGCGCCCCGTGAACCCAAGACGTTCCGAGGTGGTGGCTTTGACCGAAATACGGTCGAAATCGACAGACATGATATCTGCGAGGGCAGCGCGCATTGCATCTGCATGTGGGCCGATTTTGGGCTGTTCACAGACCAATGTCACGTCGCAATTGGACATTTCATAGCCACGCGAGCGGGCCAAATCGATGGCGTGGCGCAAGAATATATGGCTGGCCGCGCCTTTCCATTGCATGTCTGAGGGGGGGAAATGACGGCCTATGTCTCCTTCGGCCAACGCGCCGTAAATCGCATCTGTCAGCGCGTGCATGCCCACATCTGCGTCAGAATGCCCTTGCAAGCCTCTGTTATGGGGCACTTTAATACCGCAGAGCCACACATGGTCGCCCGCGCCAAACCGGTGCACATCATAGCCGTTGCCAAGGCGAATATCCATTTGGGTCTTGTCCTTATCTTGTCTCAGGCGCGCAGCCAACACATGTTCGGCGCGGGCGAAATCATCGGGATGGGTTATCTTGAAATTGGCCTCATCGCCAAGGGTGATGGCAACTTGAATGCCTGCGGCACGGGCGACTTCGACATCATCGGCAGCCTCATGGGCATAGGCGTGATGTGCTTGTAAAATAGTTTCAAAGTCAAATCCTTGCGGCGTCTGCGCGCGCCACAGCCCTGTGCGATCTTGGGTGCCCTCAACAGTTGCGTCGCCACGCCAGAGCGCATCGATAACTTGCAACGCTGGCGCGGCTGCGGGCCCGTTTTCAAGGGCTGACAAAACATCTTTGATCACTGACTCTGGCACCAAGGCGCGGGCGGCGTCATGGATCAACACTTGGGTAACGCCTGAGTTCTTGATGGCCTTAAGACCCGCTTTGACCGAAGCACTGCGTGTTGCACCACCAACAACGGGCATGACATCGGTGAGGGTCTGCATGAGATCAGCGTCATCTTTGTGATGTACCACCACGATTTGATCCACAAAGGGGCGAAAGGCCGCGATTGTATGATCTATGACCCGCGGGCATGATGCATCCCGCCCAAGGGGGCGCCACTGTTTGGGGGTATCGCCGCCCGCACGGGTGCCGCGTCCTGCGGCAACGATCAAAGCTATCACTGTCATGCCGCGTGGATAATATGTGGTGAGGCTCAAAGCAATGGCCGCGTAAATCGTGTGGTGTGATTAAATTTTAGGCAAATACGTTTTTAAGCCATTTTTTTGCGCTCTACCCTTTGCGACTCTGTCGATACACAGATACCCATGATTAATATGCACAAGGATTAATCGCTTGCCCGTTCATTTGGCAGACATAACTCTAGACCCGCCGATCTTTCTCGCCCCTATGGCGGGGATTACGGATTTGCCGTTTCGCGATCTTGTCGCGTCCTTCGGCGCAGGACTTGTTGTGTCTGAAATGGTGGCGAGCCATGATATGCTGAACGCCCGCCCTGGTTCGCGCGAAAAGGCCGAGCTTGGCTTTGGGGTCGAAAACACCGCCGTGCAATTGGCGGGACGCGAGGCGCATTGGATGGGCGAGGCGGCCAAGATGGTCGAAGCCAACGGCGCACGCATTATTGACATCAATATGGGCTGCCCTGCGAAAAAAGTTGTGAGCGGCTATTCAGGGTCCGCATTGATGCGCGATCTGGATCACGCGCTGACCTTGATCGAAGCTGTCGTGGCGGCTGTCGATGTGCCTGTGACGTTGAAGACGCGTTTGGGTTGGGATGACGCTTTGCTCAACGCGCCGGAATTGGCCCGACGTGCAGAAGCCGCTGGCATTCAAATGATCACCATCCACGGACGCACACGCTGTCAGATGTATAAAGGATCAGCCGATTGGGCTGCGATCCGTGCCGTGAAAAATGCTGTTCGTATTCCTGTGATCGCCAATGGCGATATCACCTCGACCGACAAGGCCAAAGACGCGTTGGATCAATC
The DNA here is from genome assembly GCF_018860665.1 of Pacificibacter marinus. Lineage (GTDB taxonomy): Bacteria > Pseudomonadota > Alphaproteobacteria > Rhodobacterales > Rhodobacteraceae > Celeribacter > Celeribacter marinus_A. Next base: position 212,289 of record NZ_JAHKPK010000018.1, on the reverse strand, counting down.
CGGCGCGGACGGCGTGATGATCGGGCGGGGCGCACAGGGGCAACCTTGGCTTTTGGCGCAAGTTGCGGCGCATATTATGGGCGCGGCTGAACCGGTCGAGCCTGATGGACACGCATTTGCCGATATGGTTGCCGGTCATTTTGAGGCAGGCCTGTCGTTTTATGGCGTCGAAATAGGCGGGCGTGTGATGCGCAAACATCTGGGCTGGTACATGGATACGGCCAACACGCCAACTGGACTGCGTAAAGAAATTTTGACCCTCAAAGACCCGCGCAAAGTGTTTGACCACTTGCCGAGCGCTTTGTCTGAGAAAGGGAGAGCCGCATGAGCGCGACCTCATTTGAAACATTATGGCCCTCATTGCCGGTGCCATCGATCATCGTGTCAGATGATGATAAAATTTGTGAAGTGAATTCATCTGCCGAAGGGTTTCTCAACGCCTCCGCCAAATCGATGCGCGGCGTGCCAGTGATGGACAAGCTGGCGATTGATGCACCTTTGGAAGAGGCATTCGAGCGCGTGCGTCGTGATGATGCGCCAATGTTTATCAACAATGTCGATGTCTCAGGTGGCAACGCGGCACCTGTGCAATGCAATATCCAAATCGCGCCTTTGTCTGGCAAGCCTGGTTGGGTTTTGCTGTTGATGGAACCGCGCCAAATCGCAGATCGATTGGGGCGGTCGCATTCGGTGAAATCCTCTGCGCGCTCTGCCATTGGTATGGCCGAAATGCTGGCGCATGAAATTAAAAATCCTCTGGCGGGGATCACTGGGGCGGCGCAATTGTTGTCCATGGGGATTTCGGCCGAAGACCAAGAGCTGACCGATCTTATTGTTGAAGAAAGCCGCCGCATCGTCGCGCTTTTGGAACAAGTCGAGCAATTTGGCAACCTGCGCCCTCCGTCACGTCGCCCCATTAATGTACATGATCTGATTGATCGCGCGCGCAAGTCCGCGCAGTTGTCCTATGCGGCGTCGATGAAATTTGTCGAAGAGTTTGATCCTTCATTGCCGCCCACATTTGTCGATGGCGATCAGTTTATGCAGGTGTTTTTGAACCTGTTTAAAAACGCGGCAGAAGCATCTGACAAAAAAGAAGGCGGGGTGATCCGCATTCGGACGTTTTACGATTTGTCGCTCAGGTTGCGCCGCAAAGATGGCTCTGGCGCGGCCTTGCCGCTGCAAGTCGAAATCATAGACGACGGCCCCGGTTTGCCGCCTGAAATCGCTGGCGATATTTTCGAACCCTTTGTTTCGGGGCGTGAAAACGGCACCGGATTGGGCTTGGCGTTGGTGTCAAAAATCATATCGGATCACGAAGGTTGGATTTCGGTAGAGTCCAATCCTGGAAAGACTGTGTTCCGCATTTCACTTCCCGTGGCACCCAAAGAGCCGTCTTAGGGACGTGACTATTTCGTAATAAAAGGCTCGCGTTGCGGGCACCGTGTTAAGATCGATACGGGTACTTAAGGAGAGTTTAAAATGGACGGCACAATCCTCGTCGCAGATGACGACCGCACAATTCGCACGGTGCTGACGCAGGCTTTGACGCGGGCGGGATGTAAAGTACATGCAACCTCGTCCTTGGTGACATTGATGCGTTGGGTGGAAGAAGGCAAAGGGGATTTGGTAATCTCTGATGTGATGATGCCTGATGGCAATGGCTTGGAAGCCCTGCCCAAGATTGCCAAAGTGCGCCCTGGCTTGCCGGTGATTGTGATCTCGGCGCAGAACACGATTATGACCGCGATTCAGGCGGCCGAAGCCGAAGCTTTTGACTATCTGCCCAAACCTTTCGATCTGCCTGATCTGATGAAGCGGGCTGCCAAAGCGTTGGAAGTCAAACGCCGCGCCAACCCAGCGCCCTCGACCGCAAAAGCCCCCAGCGAAATCCAAGAAGATTTGCCTTTGGTTGGACGTACACCTGCGATGCAGACCCTGTACCGTTTGGTGGCGCGTGTGATGAACACGGATTTACCAGTCTTGATCACTGGAGAAAGTGGCACAGGTAAATCGCTGATCGCCCGTGCCATTCACGATTTTTCCGACCGACGGTCTTTGCCGCTGGTGGTGGTCACCGCCACGGAATTGGCGACGATGGAAGGGCCGGCTGCCGTGATTTCACGCGCTAAAAATGGCTCTATTTTGTTTGATGAAGTCGGTGATCTGGACGAAGAAGCTCAAGCGCGCATTGTGCGCATGTTGGACAGCTTCACCGATCATTCGCCTCGTATTATGGCGACATCTCAGGCCGATTTGAGCGCCAAAATGGAAAGCGGTGCCTTTCGCCAAGATCTGTTCTATCGCCTTGGTGGCGTGACCTTGTCGGTGCCAAGCCTGCGCGAACGTGTGGATGACATTCCTTTGTTGGCCGAATATTTCTTTGGCAAAGCCGACAGAGATGGCATGGCCTTGCGTCGCTTTACGGCGGAGGCCACTGAATTGGTGCGCGCTTATAGTTGGCCGGGCAATGTACGCCAGCTTGAAAACACCATTCGCCGCTTGATTGTCACAGCTCCTGAAGAAGAAATCACCCGCGCAGAGGTCGAGCTTGTCTTGGGCAACCAGCCTGCGATTGAACCGCTGCAGGGCGGCGGCGATGGTGAAAAGCTGGCGGCTTCTGTGAACAAACATCTGCGTCGTTATTTCGATTTGCATGGCGGTGTTTTGCCACCTCCCGGTCTATATCAGCGCATTTTGAAGGAAGTTGAGGGGCCGTTGATCGAAATCGCCTTGGATGCCGTCGGTGGAAATCAGGCTAAATGTGCTGATTTGCTAGGGATCAACCGCAATACCTTGCGTAAAAAGATCAATGACCTCGATATTCAGGTGACACGCCGCCGCAAATTGATGTAAAACCGCCACACCCGTGTTGATTTGGGCGCAGTGACAGAATCGTCACGCTTCTTGCGCTTCAAAAATACAGGGGGGTGGGGGAACGCCCCACGGTTTTGATATCAGTCTGGGGGCAGCTTTGCGCAAGCCTATAGCGAAAACAAGCTTGAACAAGCTGATGCGTCTGCGACGTGTGCGACGTCTTCAAAATTGGGCGACCATCGCCTTGTTTGCGCTGGGGCCTATCCTTGCTGTTGCCACATTCGTGGTTGTCGGACCGCTTGATATTTACGCCTCTTCGACCGCTTTGCGTGGCGTTCTTTTGTCAGATCTGGTCTATGTTCTTCTTGTCGCCGGATTGGTGGCGCAGCGTGTTGTTAAAATGATTGCGGCGCGGCGCGCCCATTCTGCGGGATCGCGTTTGCACCTGCGCTTGACTGGCGTTTTCGTGCTTTTGGCGCTTATTCCCACAGTGACGGTCGCTGTCTTTGCCGTCGTCTCGTTGAATTTCGGTCTAGAGGGCTGGTTTTCGGATCGTGTGCGCAATGTTGTTGGCTCATCTTTGGCCGCGGCTGAGGCCTATGAGGGCGAACATCGCGATGGTCTGGCCTCTGATACCCGCAGCTTGGCTGTCTTCATCACTGAACGCCGCCGTGCAGTGACGATTTTACCCGATGGCGCGCTGCGCGAAGTGCTTAATCAAGGGCAAGGGTTGATCCAGCGCGGCTTACGCGAGGCTTATGTTATCAACGGCGAGGGCGAGATCAAAGCGCGCGGCGAACGGTCCTATCTGTTCGACTATGAACAGCCCACGCCAGAACAATTGTTGCGTGCCGAAGCAGGTGAATTGGTTTTGATTGATGACTGGGACATCAATGAAAGCCGCGCTTTGCTGCGCTTGGCAGGGTTCTCTGATCGCTACCTTTATGTCACCCGCGATGTGGATGGGGCGATTCTAAGCTTGCTGGACGAAACCCAAGAAACGGTGACTTTGTACAATCAGCTTGAAAGCGAACGCGGGCGGCTGCTGTTTGAGTTTGGTCTCATTTATTTGGCTTTTGCGCTTATCTTGATTTTGGCCGCCACATGGGTTGGTTTATGGTTCGCCGAACGGCTTGCGCGCCCTGTCGGGCGTCTTGTTGAGGCGTCAAACCGTGTGAAAGAGGGCGATTTGACCGCACGCGTGTCCGAAGAGCAAGGCGATGACGAGATCGCCATTTTGGGCCGTGTATTCAACCAAATGACCCGCGAATTGAAAGTCCAACACGACACGTTGTTGGAGCGTAACGTTCAAATTGAACGTCGTCGCCGCCTGTTTGATTCCGTTTTGGGCTCTGTGACTGCCGGTGTGATCGCATTGGATTCCAAGGGCTGCATTTCATTGCTCAACCCATCCGCCGAAGGGTTGCTCTCGGTGGTTGACAGCGATGTGATCGAGGCGCCGTTGAGTGTTGCCGTGCCAGAATTTGGACCATTGTTCCAATCCTTGCAGGATCATGGACGCGAGGTCGTTCAAGATGAAATTCGTTTGATCCGGTCTGAGGCACAAGAAAGCCTGTTGGTACGGATCGCGCGCAGGCGGGATGTCGATGGCGCGCTTGAAGGCTATGTTGTGGCCTTCGACGATGTGACTGATTTGGTCAGTGCACAACGCATGGCGGCCTGGGCCGATGTGGCGCGGCGCATCGCGCATGAGATCAAGAACCCTTTAACGCCCATTCAATTGTCCGCAGAGCGTATTTTGCGAAAGTTTGGCAAAGGCATGGGCGAAGTGGATCGTGAGGCGTTAGAGCAATACACTTCTGTGATTGTGCGCCAGACCGGTGATTTGCGCCGTATCGTTGACGAGTTTTCGAAATTTGCCCGTATGCCAAGCCCAGAGCGGCGCGAGCAAGATTTGGTGGAATTGATCAATGGCGCTGTGCTGTTGCAGCGCAATGCGCAAGCGGGCGTCTCGATCGAGACCCAGATCGAACCTGCTATCGCAGTGGCCGAAGTGGACGCCACGATGATCGGACAAGCGCTCACGAACCTGATCAAGAATGCAGGGGAAGCGATTGAAGGTCTTGGCGAGCGGGGCCTGCCAATGGGGTATAGGCCGGTTATTCGGGTGGCGATGTCAGAGGACAACGGCCAAGCGGTCATCACAATCACCGACAACGGCATTGGCTTGCCTGAGGACCGATCTCGCCTGTTCGAACCTTATGTGACGACACGCGATAAGGGCACAGGGTTGGGATTGCCGATTGTGAAAAAGATTATCGATGAACACGGGGGGACGCTCACGTTAAGTGACGGCGTGCCTTTGGACCCGTCGGGGCGTATAGGAGCCTGCGCCACCGTAAAATTGGATTTGCTGGTTCCAGAAATAAATCAAGTAAAAGAAAAGCTTGCAGTGTGATTGAAGAGTGGGAGTAGGGCATGTCTGATATTTTAATCGTCGACGATGAACGCGATATTCGTGAGTTGATTGGGGACATTTTGCGTGATGAAGGGTTTGAGACCCGTTTGGCCGCGAATGCAGAAGCCTGTATGGCCGAAATCGATGCAGCCGTGCCGTCTTTGATGGTCTTGGACATCTGGTTGAAAGACAGCCACATGGATGGGATCGACATTCTGAAACATGTCAAACGTGAACATCCTGAGGTGCCGATTATTATCATCTCTGGCCACGGCAATATCGAAATTGCGGTGGCTGCGATCAAGCAGGGCGCTTATGACTTTATCGAAAAACCGTTTAACATCGACCAGTTGATGGTTGTTGTTGGCCGTGCGATGGAGACCTCGCGTTTACGTCGCGAAAACACCGCTCTTAAACGCAAAGATGGCGGTGAAATTGATATGATCGGCGGATCGGCTGCGTTCAAACAGTTGAAATCCAATCTTGAGAAAGTCACCAAATCCAATGGCCGTGTGATGCTCACAGGGCCTGCAGGCGTTGGTAAGGAAGTGGCGGCGCGGTTCATTCACAGCCATTCTGATCGCGGAGGCTATCCTTTTGTGACGGTCAGCTCTGCGACGATTGAACCCGACCGGATGGAAGATGTGTTGTTTGGGCGCGAAACGCCCGAAAAAGGTGTTGAAAAAGGGTTGTTGGAACAGGCCAACGGCGGCGTGATCTATTTCGATGAAGTGGCCGATATGCCTGCGGGCACCCAATCCAAAATACTTCGGGTTTTGGTGGATCAACGGTTCACACGTGTTGGGGGGACTGAAAAAGTCTCAGTCGATTTGCGGGTTATTTCGTCCACAAGTCGTGATTTGGCCCAAGAAATCGCTTTGGGCAATTTCCGCGAGGAACTGTTTCACCGCTTGAATGTGGTGCCGATTGAAGTGCCCGCACTGGAAAAACGCCGCGAAGATATTCCGGTTTTGGCCGAAGCCTTTATCGAGCAGTTCAACAAATTCCAAGGTCTGCCTTTACGCAAATTGTCCAGCGATGCCACAGCTATGCTGCAAACATTGGCTTGGCCGGGCAATGTGCGTCAGTTGAAAAATGTGATCGAACGTGTGTTGATTTTGGGCGATAGCACCGAAGATATTTCAGCGGACGAGTTGCCAGAACAATCTGCGCAAGGCGAAGACGATGGACGGTCTATCTTGTCACCAAGCATCGCCACCTTGCCGCTGCGCGAAGCGCGTGAATTGTTTGAACGCGAGTATTTGTTGACCCAAATCAATCGCTTCGGTGGAAATATTTCACGCACAGCGACCTTTGTTGGTATGGAACGCTCTGCGTTGCACCGCAAGTTGAAATCCTTGGGTGTGGTCACTGGTAATAAATCAGGCGGTCGTGTGGCTTATGTGCCTGAAGAGGTCGAATAACCCTCAGGTTCGATTGGATCGCGTTACGGGGACCGGACAAGCGTTGACCATGCGCGACAGGTGTGAGAACCAAGGCGTGAACAACAAGGGATGATGCGATGAAAGTCATCATTTGCGGCGCTGGCCAAGTGGGCTGGCAAATCGCACGCCAGCTGTCTGGCGAAAAGAACGATGTTACGGTTGTGGATAACAATCCCGACTTGGTGCGCCGTGCCACGGATACGTTGGATGTCCAAGGGATCGAGGGCTTTGCGTCTTACCCCGATGTGCTTGACAAAGCAGGGGCGCGCGATGCGGATATGATCATCGCCGCCACCCATTCGGATGAGGTCAATATGGTCACCTGTCAGGTGGCGCATTCGGTGTTCAACGTGCCGCGAAAAATCGCACGATTGCGGGCGCAATCTTATTTGACAGCGATCTATTCTGATCTGTATCGCCGCGATCACATGCCCATCGATGTGGTGATTTCACCCGAAAAGGAAGTGGCCGAAGCCGCCTTGCGTCGCCTAGCAGCACCTGCCGCCTTTGACACACAAGCGTTCTTTGGCGGCGTGGCGCAGTTGATCGGGATTTCGCTGGATGAAAGTTGTCCCGTTCTCAACACCTCTTTGCGCGAATTGACCGATCTGTTTTCGACCCTGCGGGCCATCGTGGTCGGCGTGCGGCGTGAAGGTTCTTTGTTTTCGCCCAACGCCGACGATCAGCTCTATGCAGGTGATGATGTCTATTTGTTTGCCCATTCCGAGGATCTAAAACGGTCCTTGGAAATTTTCGGCAAAACCAATCGCAAACAAGAGCGCGTGGTGATTTTGGGCGGTGGCAACGTTGGTCTGGGTGTGGCTCAAGCGCTTGAGGCACGGACTGAACGTGTGCGCGCGAAGGTGATTGAGAAAAACCGCATCATCGCAGAAAAAGCCGCCGATGCCCTTGAGCGCACGATTGTGTTGCACGGGGACGCTTTGGACAACGAGGTTTTGACCGAAGCAGGTATCGCGCGTGCAGATGCTGTTTTATGTGTGACCGACGATGATAAAGTGAACATGTTGTCGGCTGTGCGCGCCAAACAAGCGGGCTGTGCCATGGCGATTTGTCTGGTGAATGATCCGTCTTTGGTGCCCGTTTTGACGGCGCTCGACATTGACGCCTATATCAACCCACGCGCCACAACTGTATCGTCCATTTTGCGTCACATACGCCACGGCCGTGTGCGCAACGTCTATTCCATCGGGGACGGCGAGGCTGAGGTCATCGAGGCGCAGGTATTATCGACGTCGCCTTTGTCGGGGCGTCGCATTCGTGATATCGATTTCCCAGAGGGCGTTTTGATCGGGGCGGTTATGCGAGGCGACAAATACATGAAGCCCGCATCAGAAACCCGCATTGAAGAGGGCGATGTGATTACGTTATTCTCATTGGTCGCAGATGTTCCCGAAGTGGAACGCCTTTTGCAAGTTTCGATCGACTACTTCTAATGAACCGTTTCTCGCGAATGCCGTTCTTTGTTCAACTGATGTTGATCTGCTCTGGCGCGATGATGCTGCCGGCCATTTATGGCGGGCTGGTATCACAGTTCTTGGCCTCGCGGTCGTTCTTTTACTCTGGCATCTTATTTGGGACTTTGGCCTGTTTGGTCGCGATAACGCGGTTTCGCGGCGAGGACACAGAAGACCGTGACACCCGCAAGGACCGTGACCGCGAAGGGCGCAACCAGCTTTTGGTGCTCATAGCGGCCTACACTGTGCTGCCCGTGATGTTGGCTGTGCCATTCTCAGAAGCCATTCCCAACACCACCTTTTTCAACGCCTATTTTGAAATGGTCTCCGCGTTGACCACAACAGGGGCCACCGTGTTTGAAGACCCCAACCGCCTGCCGACAACGGTGCATCTTTGGATTGCAATTGTGGGCTGGCTTGGGGGATTGTTCGCTTGGGTGACGGCCATCGCCGTGCTGGCGCCACTCAACTTGGGTGGTTTCGAAGTCATTTCTGCGCGGGCGCCGACCACAGGAAATGTGGTCACATCAGGGGCCTCGCAAATCGTGCGTGTGGCCGCTGGACCTGAGCGGTTGTCACGCTACACACAACGACTTTTTCCTGTCTATTTAGGCCTGACTTTGGTGTTGTGGTTTGCTTTGGCGATGACGGGGGCCACGCCTTTTGTGGCACTGTGTCACGCGATGTCTACGATGGCGACCTCTGGTATTTCGCCTGTCGGTGGCTTTGTCGAAGGCCACTCTAATTTCGGGGCCGAGCTACTTGTCTTTGCTTTTTTAAGTCTGGCCTTGTCGCGCAAGACCTTCACTGTTGATCAAGTTGGCAATGACGTCAAACCGCTGCGCCGCGATTCAGAAATGAAGATCGCCTTGGTGTTGCTGGTTGGATTGCCGATTGTTTTGTTTCTGCGCCACTGGGGCGGCGCTTTGGGCGTGTCCGAGCAAAACAATGCGATTGCGGCACTGCAAGCCCTGTGGGGCAGCGCGTTTATGGTGATGTCGTTTTTGACCACCACAGGATTTGAAAGCAGCAGTTGGGATGCCGCGCGGCTGTGGTCTGGGCTGCAAGCGCCTGGGGTATTGCTGTTCGGTTTGGCTGTGTTTGGCGGCGGTGTTGCCACAACGGCGGGAGGCGTGAAATTGCTGCGTCTGTATGCTTTGGTACGTCATGGTGAACGTGAGATTGAAAAGATGATTTCGCCAAACTCTGTTGGTGGCGCAGGGGCAACGGCGCGTAGATTGCGCCGCCAAGGCGCCTATGTGGCTTGGGTCTATTTCATGTTGTTCGCGCTGACGATTGCCGTTGTGATGATGGCGCTGTCCTTGTTTGGTCTGCATTTTGAAGCCGCGGCTGTGTTCACGGTGTCCGCGTTGACGACCACCGGACCGCTTGTCTATTTTGCTGCCGAAGTTCCCCTCAGTTATGCAGACTTGGACTCGATCCCAAAAGCGATTTTGGCGGCCACTATGGTGCTGGGACGGCTTGAAATGTTGGCGATTGTTGCCCTGCTGAACCCTGAATTTTGGCGGCGCTGAGCTTTGAAATCTTCATGATTTGTTCCAAGTGGGCAATAATTGCGACGATTTGGGAACAGGTTAACGATTTAGGCGGGCTGAAATCTTGACATTCGGCTCAACATATTGCGAACGTACGCCAAAGTGCTGTCGTCAGAGAGGCAGTTCGCAACAAAAGCGCAAGAAAAAAGGCAAATAGATATGGCCGCCGATAAGCAAAACCTGCAAGACGCATTTCTAAACAATGTTCGTAAAGCTAAAGTTCCAGTGACAATTTTTTTAATCAATGGTGTGAAACTTCAAGGGGTGATCACTTGGTTTGACAATTTCTGTGTACTTTTGCGCCGCGATGGCCAGTCTCAGCTTGTGTACAAACATGCCATTTCGACCATCATGCCATCAACGCCTATTAGCCTTTACGACGGCGAAGAGTAAACCTTGCTAGAACATGATAAGCCGCTCACGCGGGCTTGGGTGATCCACCCAGACATTCAATCTGACCGCAATCGGCGTGATCCAGCATCTGGTCTAGCCGAAGCCGTATCCTTGGCCGCTGCTTTGCCATCCCTTGAGACCATCGGGGGTGAAATTGTGCGCCTGCCCAAGCTGCAGCCCGGTTGGCTGTTTGGCAAAGGCAAGATCGAAGAATTACGCCTGCGTTTGGAAGAAAACGAAATCGACCTCGTTCTTGTGGACGGACCTGTCAGTCCAGCCCAGCAGCGCAATCTTGAAAAAGAGTGGGGCGTCAAGCTGCTGGATCGCACCGGCCTGATCCTTGAGATCTTTTCGGATCGTGCGCGTACCCGCGAGGGTGTGTTGCAGGTCGAGATGGCGGCGTTAAGCTATCAGCGCACGCGTCTGGTGCGTGCTTGGACCCACTTGGAACGTCAACGTGGTGGTCTTGGTTTTGTTGGCGGTCCGGGGGAAACCCAGATCGAAGCCGACAGACGCGCCATTGATGATCACTTGAACCGATTGCGCAAACAGCTTGAAAAGGTTGTGAAAACCCGCGAATTGCACCGCGCTTCGCGTGCCAAAGTGCCGTTCCCGATTGTCGCTCTTGTGGGCTATACCAACGCTGGCAAATCGACCTTTTTCAATAAGGTCACAGGCGCAGATGTATTTGTCAAAGACATGTTATTCGCCACGCTTGACCCGACCATGCGTTCTGTCGTTTTGGACGCCCCGCAGGGTGGCACAGATCGCGAGATCATTCTGTCAGACACTGTGGGGTTCATTTCTTCGCTGCCGACACAGTTGGTGGCCTCGTTCCGTGCGACGCTGGAAGAGGTGCTCGACGCTGACCTGATCATTCACGTGCGCGATATTGCCCATGAAAAGACCCACGAGCAGGCCTTGGATGTGCGTACGATCTTGAACGATCTGGGCATCAAGGAAGATGCGCCGATGTTCGAGGTGTGGAACAAAATCGATCTGTTGGACGCTGAATCCCGTGAGGCCCGTTTGGCCCGTGCTGAAGTTGAGGACGACAAATTCGCGATCTCTGCCATCACTGGCGAGGGAGTGCCCGAACTTTTGGCTGCGATTTCGGGATTTTTCGAAGAAGAGAAAATCCGTCGTGAATTTGTGATCCCTTATTCTGAAGGCAAAAAACGCGCGTGGTTGTTTGAACAGCAAATTCTTGAAAGCGAAGAAGCCACAGAGCAAGGTTACGCAGTCACCGTTCTGTGGACGCCACGTCAAGAACAAGAATACCGCGAAATGTAAGGTCAAGCGCCCCTGTCATTTATGGCTGGGGCGCGGTCCATCTTTGCTGGATTAATGGGTCTAAAAGAACCCCGTGCGCCACACCCAAACACAGGTGCCAACTGCTGCCGCCAAAGCCAGTCCCATGATGCCGTGGCCGACTATGACGTGGCCATAGCTGTCGGACAACAACTCTGCGCCCTCGGCCGCCCAGCTAAATAGAATAAAGCGACTGGAGGATCCGATGGAACCGCCCGCGCGAATGTCATAGCCCCAATAGCCAATGAAACCAAACAGCAGACAGATGGATATGAAAGTGCTGGCGTAGTATCTGAGTTTGCTCCAAGCACTGTCGAACATTGCAGTCTCTTTGGTGTAATTGGTGGTTATCTTTAGAACGGATAGGTCAGCTGTCAAACATCTTCATCAGTTTGAACAGCCAAATTTGCCCCGCGCAGACCACGCCCAAGATGACGCAGACAATGGCAAAGCCCCAAGGGTTTTGCGCCAAGGGAATTCCACCAACATTGACGCCCAAAAGACCCGTAAGCAACCCCAGCGGCAAGAAAATTGCCGCCACGATCGATAGCAACAACATCTGCCGGTTCATGGCTTCGGCGCGTTGATCCATGATCTGATCTTGTACGATTTGCGCGCGATCTCGAATGGCGTCCAATTCTTCGGCCATGCGTGTCACGCGGTCTGCGGCCTCGCGGATACGGCTGCGATCTTGCGGCAAAAGCCACGAGACATCTTCGATTTCAAGTGTGGTCAGTGCATCGCGCTGCGGGAACATATAGCGCCTAAGCACCGTTGCTGTGTGGCGAATATCGGCCAGCGTGCGGCGCGCCTCGGACAGGGTTCCATCCGCGAGCGTGTCTTCTAAAGTGTCGATTTCTTCGTTCAGTGCTGCAACGATCGGTTCGGCGCGATCAGACAGGCGCAACGACAGTTTGGCGATGAAATCCCCCGGAGTCTCTGGCGCTTTGCCGCGATCCATGGCGTCAAACATATCGGCGATGGCTTTCAATGGGCGCTTCCAAACGCCGATGATGCGGCCTTGTTCGACCCAAAGACGCACGGAAATCATGTCTTCTGGGTCTGAGCCCTCGTTCAGATTAACACCACGCAGGTTGATAATCACGCCATCCCCGTGGACCGTGCTGCGTGGGCGGGTTTCATCAGCGGTCAACGCATCGATGACAAAATGGTCCAGATGAAACAGCGCCAACTCAGCCGCTGCGGCGTCACGATCTGTCCCGCAATGCACCCATGCAAACCCAAATACGCCTGCATCAGTGGACTCTGGCGTGACAGAAAATTCTTGCAACTCAGCAGCGCGCGCGGCGCCGTGACCGTCTAGGGCAAAAAGCTGCACCTTGGGTGAGGTGTGTGTCATGAGCGGTTCCAGACTTTGAAAAAGCGCGCCGGTTGGCGTTCTTTACGGATTGACGGTATCTTCGGGCAAAATATGCGTGATGCCGACACCTGCGGCGCGTGCGAGGGTCGGGTCCAATGTCATCGGCACATATTCCCCCCGCCGCCACAGCTCGCCCAGATCATCATAGTGACGCGACAGCGGATGCCCCGATTGACCTGTCGCGGTGATAAACACAGAACTGTCAGGATCGGCGAAATCATACACACCACGATACGCCGCCCCATGCACATTGGCAAAAGGTTGATCGCCTGTGCCAGCCGTGACGCCGCGCATCAGCGTGTTGTCGCCGCCAGAGGTGGATTGGCGAATGTTGACGATCCATTTGACGAAGGGCACTTTGCCAAGCACAGGATGTGAATGCTGCGCCGTGTGTGCATCGCCCCAACGCAGGGATTCCAAAGCCGTGCCATAGGTCTCGCCCACCCAAAGCAAGGCGTCATCCAAGGCAAGACTGGCAATGTTGGCGCAGGTCTCGGTGGCGGCAGATTGCAAAACATCACACCAGACTGAGGCCCCTCCGATGTCGCGGTAGACGCGTTCAATGAACAAAGGCTCAACATGGGTATAGGCATGCGCAAGCGGGCCAAGTTCGTCGCGGATCAAACGATCTTGCAACGCGCGCATCCAAGCGTAATAGATCAAGGGTTCGGGCAAATGTTCATTCATTTCGCCGTTCCATTCGGCCAACAGATTCAACGCGCGTTGACGTTGGCGTTCTGGTGTGCCCTCAGGGGCGGCTTCGCCCGTGAACCACAGATCGGCGGCAATCAGCGGCAAAAGTGAGCGCGCAGAATAAGACACGATATCGTTTTGCGCTTCGATAAAGCTTTCGCGGGTATGGACTTCGCGGTTTTGCATCAAACGTTTCCAGCGTTCAATGCGCTGCGTGTCGCCCCAGTGAAAACTCAAATGATCCGGAAAGGCCGCGTCGGTGGTTTTGTTATTTGTATTGCCAATGATCCCGCCAGAGGTCGGAGAGAACAACGGCAGATCGTCATAGGCACGAAACCCTTGCCATTGGTTCTCAGTGACCCAGCCTTGTGACGGAATACGGCCTTGGCTTTGGTGTGCCGCATCACGAATGGGCGCGCGGCCGATGGTTTTTTGCGCGATGTGATCAGGGTCCGCCAAGGCCAGATTGAGGGCAGGGGCGACAAAGTCACGACCCGCTTCGATCCCTTGGCGCACGGTGTCCGATTTCATCAGTTGCATTAAGGCAGACAGTGAGGTGTCGTCATGCGCCAAAGGCGTCCATGACACCGACACGACATAGCCCTTAGGGGTGACCGTGTTCAAATCAAAGGCCGTTTGCGGCAACACTGGTCCGTTGTCTGTCCATTGTAGCGTCAAGGTTTCGGGCGCTTGGTCTTTGATCCGCAAAATCGATTGTTTGCTGATCATCTTTTTGTAACCCTGAGGCGTCATAACTTCGTTTGGTGCGCTTGGGTTCACCTGTTCGATGAACAGATCCGCGTCATCGGTATAGGCCGAGGTGATGCCCCATGACAGCGCCTCTTTGCGCCCAGCCACAACAAACGGAATGCCAGGAATAGTCGCGCCGATGACGCCGCCGGTTTGCAATTCAACACGCGCCAAATACCACGCACCTGGGGCGCTGAAGCCCAGATGCGGATCATTGGCCATCAAAGACGCGCCAGATGCTGCGCGGTCTGGCGAGGCGGCCCAAACGTTTGAGGCCCCACCAAGGGGGGCTGCATTGAAACCTGCCATAGCATAGTCAACGCCAAGCTCAGGTGTGAAAGGCGCCACATCGGGGAACAGGCTCGCAAAGCTGTCCAGCAGTGCTGTTGGCGTGCCGGGAGCATCGGGCAAGATGTCTTTGACCCGCTCAGCCGGCAGCATCAAAGACGTGCGCGCACGCAGAACTTCGGTTGGAATATGATCCGACAACCGCAGCGCCACAAGTTTCAACAAAGCAATGGAATCCTCGGGGCGCCAATATGAGATTTCAGATGGAAACAAGAAAAACTCAGGCGCGCCGCGTCCCATTGCGCCTTTATTCACTTCGCCGATCCACGCATTCACGCCGCGCGCATAGGCGGTGAGTGCAGCTGTGGTTTCGGGCGTTTGCAAAGGGGCAGAGGCAACGGCAGCCTCATAAACCCCTAAGCGACGCATCAAAATATCGGTGTTTTTTGTCCGCTCGCCAAAAACTTCGGACAGTTTGCCTTGGGCGGTGCGGCGCAACAGCATCATCTGAAACAGGCGGTCTTGGGCATGGGCAAAGCCAAGGCCATAAAACACATCCGCGTCATTTTCGCCAAAAATATGCGGTACATTGGCGGTGTCGCGCGCAATCTCAATCGGACCTGTGATGCCGCTGACCTGATAAGAGGCGCTGTAATCGGGCAGGGATCGTGATCCAAGATAATAGGTCATATATCCGGCAAGCAGAGCCAGAATTGTAACGCCTGTGACGATGCGAAAAAGCCATTTGAAGAAAAGTGCCATGGGCTGTGCAGACCTGCTTATTGTGAACGCGGCGGTCCTGTGGTTTAGGACTCGTGACGCGTTAAATCACATATAGTCAGAGGAAAAAAGCCATGGCGACTGTAGCATTTTTGGGACTTGGGGTTATGGGATATCCGATGGCGGGGCACTTGGCCGCCGCCGAACATTCCGTAACCGTTTTCAATCGCACCCCCGCAAAAGCGCAAACATGGGCGGACACCCATAAAGGGGCCGCACAACCGACACCACGCGAAGCAGCAGCAGGTTGCGATTTTGTGATGGCCTGCGTGGGCAATGACGAGGATCTGCGCTCTGTCTGTTTGGGTGAAGATGGTGCTTTTTCTGGCATGTCCAAAGGGTCGATCTTTGTCGATCACACAACAGTTTCTGCCAAGGTGACCCGTGAATTGGCGTCTGTAGCGGCTGAGATGGGCATTGGCTATGTCGATGCGCCTGTCTCTGGTGGCCAAGCTGGTGCTGAGAATGGCGTCTTGTCTGTGATGTGTGGCGGCTCGGATGCTGATTACGCTGCCGCAAAGCCAGTGATGCAAGCCTACGGTAAAATTGTTAAACGTTTGGGCGAGGTTGGCGCAGGGCAAACCGCAAAAATGTGCAACCAAATCGCCATCGCGGGTTTGGTGCAAGGCCTGTCAGAGGCGCTGCATTTGGCGGAAAAATCTGGTCTTGATGGTGAGGCTTTGGTCGACGTTATTTCTGGTGGCGCGGCTGGCAGCTGGCAGATGGTCAACCGTCACAAAACCATGTTGGCCGATCACTATGAGCACGGATTTGCTGTCGATTGGATGCGCAAAGATTTGGCGATCTGTTTGGAAGCAGGCGATGACGTTGGCGCAAGCCTGCCGGTTACGGCTTTGGTTGATCAGTTCTACAAAGACGTGCAGAAAATGGGCGGTGGTCGTTGGGACACCTCTAGCTTGCTCAAACGTCTCAAAGCTTTTGATTAACTGATCTGCGTCACCCTTGTTCGATTTTGGGCCTGTTTGGTTTCGAGACATGGGTGACGCCACATCACATGAGCGACATTTTGCTCGCATGATCTGCGGCGCGCTGATAGCGTGGCATCATCATTGAATTGGAAGACGCATTATGTTCGAAAACCTGCTCTCGCTTCTTGGTCATGCGAAAACCTATCAAACACCACTGCCAGAGGCAGATGCCCAACATGCTATGGGGGCGCTTTTGGTGCGGGCGGCCAAGGCTGATAAAAAGATTCTATTTGAAGAAATTCAAGTGATCGATAAGGTCTTGGCGCAGCGTTTTGGTTTGAACCCTATTGAGGCTGCTAAACTGCGGGCGTCCTGCGAAAAGCTGGAATCCCAGATGCCAGACACGGCCGAGATGACAGGGATCGTCAAAGACGCAATCAGTGCGCATGAAAAAGAAGCCACATTGAGCGCGCTTTGGGCTGTGGTCTATGCTGATGGTGTCAAACATGATGAAGAAGACGAGCTCTTGCATCAAATCGAAGCCGTCCTCGGTGTCTCGCCTAAGCGCGCGAAGGAATTGCAAGTCGCGGCCCGTGGCTAGGCTTTCACGCCAGCCCGATTAAACCTATTCAATTTGGTTCATCGGTGTTGGGGGCAACAAAATCGACGTTTATGCCTTGATACGTGATCTTTGTGGCAAAGCCTGTACTTTCCTATTGGTCTGCGTTGCTGCTATAAGGCTTCCAAATACGGGAATTTATGAACATGGCTGACAAGAAATCATCCGGGCGCGGCCAACGTGACCTGCGGGTGAAAGTGAAATCCGCACGCGGGCGCAAGCTGTCGTCGACGCTTTGGCTAGAGCGCCAATTGAACGATCCATATGTAAAGCGCGCCCAGACCGATGGCTATCGTGGCCGTGCGGCATATAAAATCCTTGAGCTGGACGACAAGTTCCGCTTTCTCGTGCCGGGTGCGCGGGTGGTAGATTTGGGCTGTGCGCCGGGTGGCTGGTGTCAGGTCGCTGTCAAACGTGTGAACGCTTTGGGCGAAAAGTCGGGCAAACGCATCGGCTTTGTTTTGGGGGTCGATTTACAACAGGTCGAACCGATTGCTGGCGCTGAAATCCATCAACTCGATTTCATGGAAGACGACGCCGATATCAAAACCAAAAAATGGCTTGGCGGCGCGGCGGATGTTGTGATGTCCGACATGGCGGCTTCTGCATCAGGTCACAAACAAACCGATCACAACCGCATCATGGCCCTATGTGAAGCCGCGGCTTATTTCGCCTTCGACGTGTTGGAAGAGGGTGGAACGTTTGTTGCCAAAGTGCTTGCGGGCGGGGCTGAGGGCGATTTGCAAAAGGTTCTTAAACAGCGTTTTACCAAAGTGATGCACGTTAAACCGCCAGCGTCACGGTCGGACAGTTCCGAAAAATTTGTTGTTGCAACTGGGTTTAAGGGCTGAGGTTATGGATGATTGGGTGCGCATCGGGGCAGGCGACGTCTCTGTCGCACTGGATGCTTCTATTGGCAATATCCGCACGTTTTCTGTGGCAGGACGCGATATTTTACACACGGCGCATTGGGTCGGCACGGATGCCGCACACAAGGCCGAAGCCCCAGTAGACGCGCATCTTGCGGGCGATTTCTTTTGTGCGCCTTTTGGTGGTTCCGGGATCGCAGATATTCCGCCCCACGGCTGGACTGCAAATTCAGAATGGTCACCTGTGTTGCGCGCTGAAAACGAAGATATGGCGGTGCTAAAGCTTGCGTTGAACCGTGACGTCTTTGGTGCCCGTGTCACCAAAGAATTGCGCGTGATATCCGGGCATTCTGTTTTATATCAAGCCCATGTCATCACCGGCGGGCAGGGGGCTTTGACGTTTTCGCATCATCCCATGCTGCGTCTGTTGGCGGGTGGGCATATTGGATTTTCATCCAAGAAGGCCGCGATCACGCCGCAAACCCCGTTGGAGATGGCGCATCGTTTCGCATACCCCGCACGCGCCACGGATCTGTCCGCGTTTCCCAGCACGGATGGTGGCCATATTGATTTGCATCGTTACCCGTCTGAGTCTGGTCACGAGGATTTCGTCACGCTGGTTGAAGCGGATGACGTGCAATTGGGGTGGACCGCAGTGACCCGTTTTGCCGAAGATGACATCGTGTTGTTCATCAAAGACCCCCGCGTGATGCCTGTCACGATGATGTGGCAGTCCAACGGCGGGCGTGATTACGCGCCATGGAGCGGGCGGCACACGGGCGTTCTTGGGATTGAGGATGGCTGTTGCGCTGGGGCTGCAACGCTTGATGAGGCGGCTAGTGATAATCCGATTGCGCGCGAGGGCGTAGCGACCACTTTGACATTGCGCCCGGATTTGCGCACCCAAGTCCGTCATGCGATTGCTGTTGTACCGCGTCCCGTTGGATGGGCTGGCGTTGTTAAGGTGTCGCCGTCCAAGGCGGGGCTACTGTTGACGTCTTCGGATGGCGCTGTACTGGATGTACCTTTTGATCTGGCGTTCTTTGACCTGTAAGTCTTTTCCTACGGTTCCTGATCCATACCTTTTAGTTTAATCATTTTTGATGATTTCTCTCGCTTTGCATGGACAAGATTGCGGTGATCTGATTATCTCGCTTTGAAAATGGTATACCAAAGTTAAGCATCACGGAGCGAAGCCTGTAGTGCGTTTTGAATAAGGGAGGATTCTATGAATTTACAACACCGTTTGAGCGGCAAGCGCGTGATCATGACCGCTGCAGGGCAAGGGATCGGGCGTGCTTCGGCTGAACGTATGGCCGCTGAGGGTGCAACTGTGATCGCGACCGATATCAATCCCGATCTTGTCGCGGACTTGAACACTGTTGATGGTATAGATTCACGTGTTTTGAATGTGTTAGATGGCGAAGCTGTTGCAACACTTGCACAAGACTTAGGCGCGGTTGACGTGTTGTTCAACTGCGCTGGCATCGTGCATTCCGGCGATATTTTGAACACACCCGAAGACGAATGGGACTTTGCTTTCGAATTGAATGCCAAGGCGCAATTTCGCATGATCAAAGCCTTTTTGCCTGCGATGCTGGCGAACGGCGGTGGATCAATTATCAATATGTCTTCAGTCGCGGGCCCGATCACTGGCCCAGCAAACCGATTGGCCTATAGCGCATCTAAGGCAGCCGTCGCAGGCATGACGCGCGCCATTGCCACGGATTACGTGACACAAGGCATTCGCTGTAATTCGATTTGCCCCGGCACAGTGGACAGCCCGTCTTTGCACCAACGCCTGAAAGATACCGGCGATTATGAGGGCGCATTGGCCGCATTTATCGGACGCCAACCTATGGGACGTATCGGCAAGCCCGAAGAAATCGCAGCTCTCGTGGCCTATCTCGCATCGGACGATTCGAATTTCACCACAGGGCAAGAGCACATCATCGATGGCGGCTGGACCGCTTAAAAGACGACTATTTGAGATTTGAGAAAGGAAGATTATGAAACTTGTACGTTACGGGGACCGCGGTTCTGAAAAGCCTGGGATGATTGACGCAGATGGCGCGTTGCGTGATTTGTCGGCGCATGTGGCTGATATTGCGGGTGACGTTTTGGTGAACCTCAGCGCACTCAAAGACATCGATCCAACCACATTGCCGCTTGTTGAAGGCAACCCGCGTTATGGTGCTTGCGTTGGCGGCACTGGAAAATTCATTTGTATCGGTCTGAACTATGCCGATCATGCCGCTGAATCCGGTCTGGAAGTGCCGCCCGAGCCAGTGATTTTTGCGAAATATACTTCGGCGATTTGTGGCCCGAACGATGAAATCATCATTCCGCGCGCCTCGACCAAGACAGATTGGGAAGTCGAACTGGGCTTTGTGATCGGTAAAAAAGCCAAATACGTGGACGAGGCTGACGCGATGGATCACGTTGCAGGTTTCTGTTTGATCAATGATGTGTCTGAACGCGAATACCAGATTGAACGGTCCGGTCAGTGGTCCAAGGGCAAATCGTCAGATAATTTCGGCCCAACAGGCCCTTGGTTGGTCACGCCTGACGAAGTTGGCGATTTTGACAATTTGCACATGTGGCTCGACGTTAATGGCGAACGTATGCAAGATGGTTCGTCGTCCACGATGGTTTACCGCGTACCGTTCTTGGTGTCTTACCTGTCACAATTTTTCACGCTGCACCCCGGTGACATCATTTCCACGGGGACGCCTCCCGGTGTTGGTTTGGGGTTTAACCCACCTAAATACCTTAAAGAAGGCGATGTCGTTGAGCTTGGCATTGAAAAGCTGGGCACGCAAAAACAAGTGTGTGTCAAAGACATCTAAGTTTTTATCAGCATCACATGAAAAGGTCGCAGGTTTCTGCGGCCTTTTTGTTTGCGCATAAATCATGATTAGAGCGGATATATTTGGGCGTCGTTATGCCCAGATATGTTTTGCATTGTATTTGCCAAATTTGCTGCGCAAAGTTCGTTAGATGAACACACTTGATCCTCGCCAGACTGAATGTTTCCTTGCTGCCGTGCAAACAGGGACCATCCGGTCTGCCGCCGAACAATTGGGCTTGGAGCCTTCGACTGTTAGTCGCAATATTTCGGCTTTGGAAACGGCGACAGCAACGACACTTATTGAGCGTGGTCGTAATGGTGTGCGGTTGACTGAGGCTGGGACGCTTTTGTTGGGGTATATCCACAAACAGGCCGCAGCGCTGGAAGTTTTACAATCAGAATTTGATGCGCTGGCTCATATGAAGCGGGGCAATATCTTAATTGCTGTTGGCGAAGGCTTTGTAAGCGACTTGATTGATCACGCGATGAGCGCGTTCAACAAGCGCTATTCAGACATTACATTTAGTCTGTCCGTCGGATCCACAGAATACGTGAGCCATTTGGTCGCAACAGAAGAGGCTCATCTTGGCTTGGCTTACAATGTGCCCAGCGACCCACGATTGCGGGTCGAAATGTCGGCGCGCCAGCCCCTAGTGGCTTTGGTGCGTAAAGAAGGTGCCTTTGATACTGGCGCCGCATTCGATTTGAAGAGACTGGCGTCACTGCCCTGTGCGGTGCCACCAAAGTCGTTTGGTGTCGGCACGATGATTGCCGCCTCCGAGGCGCGCCATGGTGTGCGTATGCAGGCGTTGGTTGAAACAGGGTCTATCGCAGCCCTTACGACATTCGTGCGCAACGATATGGGATATACTATTTTACCACGGTTTGTTGTTGAGGCTGAGTTGGCGTCTGGATTGTTTTCGGCCTATCCGATCATCGCTGATACGTTTCAAGGTGGTGTTGCTGCACTTGTGCGTAAAGAAGGGCGGCGACTGCCTCAGGCGGCGCAGTTGTTTATCAAACAGCTGGCGGGCATGGCGGCATTTCGGTAAATTTTCGTTGCATCTGGCGCAACGAAGTTCGTAATTCAACGACATTCTATATCTAAGGGCGCGGCTTTATGCTGTCCTAAATCGAACAAATTAAAGGGCAGAGATATGCAAGTCGGTGTGATCGGATGTGGAAATATGGGGGGCGGCATGGTGCGCCAATTGGTGGCGGCTGGGATGTCTCCGATTTGTTTTGACCCAAATCAAGCAACCTGTGACCTTATGCGCAGCGCGGGTGCGGAGGTTGCGACCTCTGCGTTGCAATTGGCCTCAAAGGCGCAAATCATCATCTTGTCACTGCCAAAAGCCGCTGTTGTCGAAGAGGTGATGGGGCAGATCATGACATCCATTCAGCCAGAGTCTATCATTTTGGATACCTCGACGTCCGACCCTGCGACATCACAAAAAATGGCGGCATTGAGCATCGCACAGGGGTCACAGTTTATCGACGGCCCTGTCAGTGGTGGGCCTGAGGCCGCGAATGCAGGCACGATGACGATGCTGCTTGGCGGGGATGTACAAGCGATTGATGCGTTGCGCCCTGTTTTAGATGTCATAACGGCGAAAACCGTTGTTGTGGGCGGATCTGGTGCTGGCCATGCCGCCAAAATCGCCAACAATATGCTATGTGCCGCGAACCTTGTTTTGGTCGCCGAAGCCGTGCGCTTGGGCGAAGCGTCAGGTGTCAGTGCCAAAGACTTATTGGCGGGGATCAACGCAGGTTCAGGGCGCAGTGGGGTCAGCGAAGTGAATTTCCCTAAATGGGTGCTGAGCGATGCGTTTGATTCCGGTTTTACCATGGGTTTGATGCGTAAAGATGTTGGGCTGGCGCTTGATCTGGCCAAAAGTTCTGGCGTTGATGTGACAGGCTTTTCGGGCATCGCTGATATTTGGCTTAATCAATCGGATCATGTGGCGGATACAGCTGATTTTAACGAAATCGTAAAATACGCAGATAAGGACCGCACAGATGTCTGATCGCATAAATATACTACAGGCCGCTATGAAATCTGTTGGCTTGGGGGGGGGGCCTCAAAGCCTTGTTGCAGGTGAATTATGTGATGGTACGGGGGCTGAGATCACTTTGATCGATCCTTACACCGAACAGGTTTTGGCCCGCTATAAAGATGCCGACATGGCCTTGTCGCAAGCAGCGTGCACGGCGGCAAAGACCGCGCAGATCGGTTGGGCAAAAGGCATATCTGCTGCTGCGCGTGGCTTGGTGATGCAAGATATCGCACGCGCCGTTTTGGCCCATTTAGAACCGCTGGCGCAGATCGAATCCTTGATCGCAGGCAAACCGATCCGTGATTGCCGTGTGGAAGTGGCAAAAGTTGCTGAGATGTTTACCTATTATGCAGGTTGGGCCGACAAACTGCATGGCGAAGTGATCCCTGTGCCATCGGGCCATTTGAATTATACGCTGCGCGAACCGCTGGGCGTTGTGTTTCAAATTACGCCGTGGAACGCGCCTATTTTTACAGGGGGCTGGCAAATTGCGCCTGCTATCGCGACGGGAAACGGCGTGGTGATCAAGCCAAGTGAGCTGACGCCCGTGACCACAGTTGCGCTTGTGAAAATCGCAGAAGAGGCGGGTTTGCCGCGCGGGCTTGTGAATGTGCTATGTGGTCTTGGGCCAACATCAGGGCAGGCCGCGATTGAACATGACGCCGTGCGCAAAGTCGTCTTTGTCGGCTCGCCTGAAACGGGGCGTAAGGTCGCCATCTCGGCGGCTGCGGCTTTGAAGCCTGCGGTGTTGGAACTTGGTGGTAAATCAGCCAATATCGTTTTTGAAGATGCCAATCTTGAACACGCCTGCCTTGGCGCACAGGCCGCAATTTTTTCTGGCGCGGGGCAAAGCTGTGTCGCAGGATCACGCCTTTTGGTGCAAAAGTCTATCCATGCAGAGCTGATCGATATGTTGTCTCAAGGAATGGCCAACATCACCTTGGGCGATCCGCTGTCAGAGGCCACTGAAGTCGGCCCGATCAGCAATGCAAAACAGTTTTCCCATGTCACAGGTATGATTGATCAAGCGCGCGATGCGGGGGCGTCAGTTCTGTCGCGAAACGATCGTTTGGACCAAGGCTATTTCGTGCCACCCACTGTTTTGAACGGATTAAGCAATACAGCGAAAGCGGCCCAAGACGAAATCTTTGGTCCCGTGGTTACAGCCATCCCGTTTGAGGACGAAGCCGAAGCCATTGCTTTGGCCAATGCGACCAACTTTGGCTTGGCTGGGGCCGTTTGGACCGCAGATGTGGGACGCGCCCATCGCATGGCCGAAGCCGTGCGTGCAGGGACGTTTTGGATCAACAGTTATAAAGCTATTCACGTTTCATCGCCCTTTGGCGGGTCTTTGAATTCGGGGTTTGGCCGTTCAAGTGGCACAGATGCCTTGATGGAATATACCGCTGCCAAAAGCGTTTGGCTGGACAGCGCGCCCATCCCAAGAATAGCCTTTGGGTATGTGTCCTAGGGGGAGGGGCTGATGCAGCTTATCAAAGACGTGCAAAATATGCTGGATAGCGCGCCTGCGGTGAATGCCATTTTAGGGGTAGGCCCCTTTGATGATTTCGCCAGTTTGGCGGGGGCCTTGTTCGCAAGTCTGACTGGCAATCATGCCATTGGTCAGACCGTTGCTGAAACCTATTGTGCCGACAAAACACTGGCTGAAATGTCGTGTTACGATATCGAAGAAACCGCACGGCGCAATTTTGAACCGGGTGGGGCATCTGCAACAGTGTTGTTTTCGCGCGGGATTCATGCCGTTATGGCGCACCGTGTGGCGCATAAAATTTGGACAAATGGCAATCCGGCACTGGCCTTGGCGCTCAAAGCGACTTGCGGTCGATCTTTCGACACAGATATCCACCCCGCCGCTCGTATCGGTGCTGGGGTGTGGCTTGATCATGGCTTGGGCTGTGTTATTGGCGAAACAAGCGTGATCGAAGAAGACGTATCGATCTGGCACAATGTCACCCTTGGCAGCACGTTGAATGATGACGGCCCGCGTCGCCACCCGCATGTGGGGCGCGGCGCTGTCATCGGCGCTGGAGCTATTTTGCTTGGGGGAATCCTGATCGGCAAAGGCAGCAATATCGCTGCGGGCGCCATTGTTGTCGAAGATGTGGCTGACAACAGTTTGGTTGTGGGCTGTAAAGCGCAGTTGCGCGGCAAAGCCCGCGTGTCTTTCACCCCATCTGAGGCCAAATCATGACTGCATCCTTCGGAATAGATCATCCGCTTTTGGCAACATACGATATTGAAAAACTTCGGGCGCATTTGATCGATATGGGATTTAATATGACGGCCGTTGGCAAGCATCCGTGGGGCACAAGCACCAGTCTTGCGATGTTTAACGGTTGCTTACTTGAGATCATGGGCATTTATGACGATAGGCTGATTGATGAGGTGCCTGCGGGCAAGTTTCGGTTCGGGCGTCATGTATACGAACATCTACAAACGCGTGAAGGTGTGGCCTTAACCGCCCTGCATAGCACGGATTCACAAGCGGATGCGGCAACGGCGCAACGCGCTGGGTTCTCTGTGGCAGGGCATCTGGAATTTGGCCGTGATGTCATCTTGCCAGATGGCACGGCGGGTCGTACGAAAACCACTTTGGCTTTGTTGCCTGATCAGGATTTCCCACGCTTGTCATTTTTTCTTTGCCAACAGCATCGCCCCGACCTGATTTATGTGCCAGAATGGTTGGAACACCCCAACACTGTATCGGGGATTTGCGGGGTCACGATTGTGGCTTTGCCGAGTCATCACGTTGCGTTGCAAGAAAAGTTTGGCGGGCTATATGGCCAGATCACGCAGATCGAGGGTGGGTTTGAATGTACTACAGCCAATGGCATTTTGCGCGTTGTGGATGCTGTCACCTTTGACAAGACAATAGGCCCTTTGGCGAAAGCATCGGCCAAAGATTTTGCTGACACCCAAACGCCATTCATTGCAGGAATGGATTTTTCGGCCGCCAGTTTAACCCGTCTGTGCGGCATTTTAGATCGGGCGGGGATCTCGTGGACAGGTCAGGATATTGTGACTTTGGATTTTAGCGATGCCACAGCCAATACGGTTTTCCGTTTTTTCGCAGCTTGAGCGAAAAATTGGGGAAGGCGTGGTCAAAAATGAAGGGGCGCGCCGTCTTTGACCTCTTTCATGACAAAAAACGTCCGCGCTTGACGCACTTCGGGCAGGGTGATCAACACCTCTCCGTGGAACCGATTGAAGTCGGCCATATCAGCCACGCGGATTTTAAGCAGGTAATCAAAATCCCCAGCGACCAGATGGCAATCTAAAATCATAGGCAGATCAAGCACCGCACTTTCAAAGTTGGCAAAGCTTTCCGGTGTGGAACGGTCCAAAACCACACCGACCATAACCACAGCCCCCAGTCCGACAGTTTCGGGGGCGACAAGGGCGCGCACGGACTGGATGTAGCCTTCCTCAAAAAGCCGTTGAGTGCGTCTGTGGCAGGTTGCGGGGCTGACATTGACTTGCGTCGCCAGCTCTGCATTCGTCAGGCGACCGTTGCTTTGCAGCAGCCTGAGCATACGCTTATCAATTCGGTCCAAAGTCATTATGAGGGATTCTTTCTCAATTTGGCTACTTTATGGGGTTTATATACCTTAATCTTCCTTGAGTATTACCTGAATGTAAAGGTTCGGGCCCAAACTTGAAATCGCCTACCACGAAATCAAACCGCAGAAATGTCTAATACTGGATGCAATGAAATCTGCTGCGGATACGTTTGTGTCCATCGGCTGATCAAAACCCTATGCGCCCCGCTTGGTGGGCATCTCGCGCTGATCGGTGATCATTATCGCTATATAAAAGGGCATAGCTACAAGAATGGGTGGCTTATTTTCGGCGCTCGTTCAAAGCGGGGATATCTTGTTCGGATAGTATTTTTTTCGCAAATTCAATGAAGTCCCGAGATAGGCTGGCATTCTTTGACTTTGGGTCAAAACAAACGACAAATTGATATTCCAGCTTGGGGATGAATGGGCGGATATGAACCCCCTGTGCAGCCCATATCTTGGCCGAGAAAGGATCCAAAAGTCCGATCCCAAGGCCGTTTAAAACCAGTGCATATCCAACGTTTGACACTTGGGTCGTTACATTTGCGTTTTGCCACCAATCATGCTTTTCGATGAGGCTGCGATGCTCTGTAAAATCCAGATTGTCAAAGTCCCTAAGCAAAATAACTTTTTCACCTTTGAGATCGGTGTCGTGTATGACGTCCAGCTCTGCCAGCCGGTGCCCTGGCGGAAGGGCGCAAACATAGCTTTGGGTGATGAGGTCTGTCTGGAGATGTTCTTTCAGGCCACCGAGCTTGATTGAAAAGGCTAAATCCACTTCAGAGCGCTGAAGGGACTCGAACAGTTCTGGAATGGATTGTGTTAGCAGATCGACCTGCACATCTGGATATTTTGCGCAGAAGTCCTTTAGGACGTTGGGCAAAAATAATGTCATCAATGCGGGCGATCCTGCAATGGTCAGGTGTTTATTGCTATCGCGTTTGATCAGCTCTGCGGCACGCTTCAGACGCGAGAGAGCACCACTGACTTCGCTCATTTTTTCGTAAAATAAGATGCCATCTGCAGTCGGGCTGATCCGTCCTTTTTTGCGCTGAAACAGAGCAAAACCAACGCTTTCCTCAAGTTCTGTGAGCATACGGCTTAGGGTGGGCTGCGATGTCTTGAGGCGTGCCGCCGCGGCGGTCACCGATCCCTCAAGTACAGTCGCGCGAAAAGCCTCTAAATGTCTTAGCCGCATGCGAGCATCCTTTGCGATATCAATTGGTATATCAAAAGTGAATACTATCACTCAACATTTTCTATTGCGTAGAAAGGCCAGTCGGTCAACGATTAAGTGTCATTACAAACAAAGCGAGACTGCAACCTTATGAAATCTATAGATGTGTTAAAAAAGCTGGTTGCATTTAATTCAGAACCATCACGGTCGAATCTTGATTTATTGGATTGGGTTGAATCCTATTTGGCCGACTACGGCATCACGGCGACACGGGTTTACGATGCTGGGGGAACCAAGGCTAATATTTATGCAAGGGTGGGCCCATCTTGTGCGGGGGGGATCATTCTCAGTGGCCATACTGATGTGGTGCCTGTCGATGGACAAACATGGGATACACCGCCGTTCGAGCTGACTATACGTGATGGGCGCGCTTATGGGCGTGGGACCTGTGACATGAAAGGGTTCGTGAGCACTGCACTTGCTGCCTTGCCTCAAATGGTCGCGGAAAATTTGACGCGCCCGATCTATTTCGCATTGTCGTATGACGAAGAACTGGGCTGTGTCGGGGCGCCATCAATGATTGCAGAACTTGTGAAAAAATTGCCCCCTGTGGATGCGGTCGTGGTCGGTGAACCGACGAATATGAAAGTGATCGAAAACCACAAAGGCATGATGGCGGGACATGTGTCGATTGTTGGCCGTGATGCACATTCCAGCATGCCGCAGCTTGGCGTGGATTCCAATTTGGCAGCGCATGCCTGGATGACGGACATCATTGCTGTGACCGAGAAACTTCGGGCAGGACGCCAGGTAGACAGCCCGTTTGATCCACCGTATTCGACGATCAATATCGGAACACTTCAGGGGGGGGCGGCGACCAATATCGTCGCTGGAACCTGTAAAATCGGTTGGTCCGCCAGAGTGATGGATCATGATGACCCTGCGGCGATGATTGCAGAGCTTCAGCGCGCCACTGACAAAATCGACGCGCAGTTGAAAGCGCAAGACGCAACTTGCGGTGCGGTGTTGACGATAGACACGCAGGTGCCCGCTTTGACTTCAGAACCCAACCCTGTGGCTGCCGATCTGGCGCGCAGTATCACAGGCGATAATGGCCGCAATCAAGTGGTGTCCTTTGCGACCGAAGGCGGCCAATTCCAAGACGGTGGATATTCGGTTGTTGTCTGCGGGCCTGGTTCTATCGAACAAGCGCATAAGCCAAACGAGTTTATTGAACTGTCGCAGCTAGAGGCTGGTGACGCGTTTATCCAAAAAATAATCGAAAGGCAGAGGATGTAATCTGTCTCAAGTGACAGCCTGACGCCGGTTTTAAGCGCAAATTTGCATAAGACAAATCTAAACGCAAAGCCGTTGTCATCAAAGACCCCAACATAGGAGAGTGTTATGAAAACGAAGATGTCAAAAACATTGATCAGACTGATTTCAACCTGCGCGATAACGATCGGGTTGTCAGGTGCAGCCCAAGCCGAAATCCTGCGGGTGGCCTCGCAAGGGGATGCATCCAGCCTTGATCCACACAGTCACAACGAGAGTTTTACCAACTATTTTTTGGCGAATGTGTATGAAGGATTGGTGGCCCGCGACGTAAATTTTGAAATTACGGGACAGTTGGCGGAAAGCTGGGAACAGATCGACGCGAACACATGGCATTTCAAATTGCGCCCCAATGTGACGTTTCATGATGGGGCGGCTTTCGCGGCTGATGATGTGGTCTTCAGCATGACCCGTGCTTTGGCTGAGACGTCCAATTTCAAACATGTTCTGGCCTCTGTTGACAGCTTTCGCGCGATTGATGATTTGACTGTCGAAATCATCACCAAAGCGCCAAACCCCATTCTTTTGAATGATCTGTTGGATCTTATGATCTTGGATAAAGACTGGGCCGAGGCCAATGGCGCGCAAGAGCCGATCAATCTACAAGCTGAGGAAAAATCATTCAGCGCCACAAATGCGAACGGCACCGGCCCGTATCAAATTGTGTCGCGGGCGCAGGGTGAAAGAACAACCATGGCCGTCAATGAGGCCTATTGGGGAGAAATCGGCAATGTAACCGAAGTCGATTTTACGCCGATCAATAATGCCGCGACATTGGTGTCTGCTTTGTTGTCAGGTGAAGTGGATGTCGTGATGCCGCTGCCATTGCAAGACATCGCGCGGGTTGAAAGCGCTGAGGGGGCGAAAGTCGTTTCCAGCGCCGAGGCGCGGACAATGTACATCGGCATGGATCAATGGCGCGATCAAATCATCGAAAGCCCTGTCGAAGGCAACCCGTTTCTTGATCTGCGCGTGCGCCAAGCTTTTGCCCATGCCATTGACGCGCAGGCAATTATTGATCGGGTGATGCAAGGCCAAGCCACGCTTGTTAGCCAATATGTGATGGATAAGGTGAACGGCTTTAACCCTGATCTGAAGCAGCTGGAATACAACATCGAGACAGCGAAATCGCTGCTGGCCGAGGCGGGATATCCCGATGGGTTCGAGTTGACCATGGACTGTTCCACAGACCGCTATGTCAATGATGGCCAAATTTGTCAGGCGGTGGTCAGTTTGTTGGCGCGGGTGAACATCAAGGTGAACTTGATCGCGCAATCTAAAGCTCAGTTTTTCCCAAAAGTTGTGGCGCCTGAATTTGGCACTTCCTTCTTTTTGCTCAGCTGGACGCCGTCCACGATGGACAGTTTGAACGTGTTCCAAAACGTCCTTGGTACACGTGACTTGGAAGGGGGCACTGGCGCATGGAATATTTCAGGGTGCTCTGTCCCTGAGGCTGATGCAATCGTAGCCAAAGCGGCCACGACGATGGATCCTGAAGCTCGTGAAGCCATGTTGCAACATGCGATGCAGCTGATGGTTGACGATGTGTGCCTTATCCCCTTGCATGCGCAGCAACTTGTCTGGGGCACCGGTGCAAATATTGAAGCGGTTCAACATCCGACATCCGAATTCCCGTTAGAACTTTTTAACGTGAACTAACCCCTAGGTGCCGCCCGCTTTTGTGAGTGGGTGGCACAGTCTCTAGTTTCGGAAATCATATATGCAGTTTCTAATCGCCAGACTTTTTCAGGCGGCCATCGTGATGCTTTGCGTCGCTTTCATTGGCTTTCTTGTCTTTCAATATATCGGTGATCCCGTGCTGGCACTTGTCGGACAGGAAACCACCGTCGCTGAACGCGATGCGTTGCGCGAAAGTCTAGGGCTTAACGACCCTATCATTGTCCAATATTTTCGCTATGTCGCCAATGCGATTCAGGGTGATTTTGGCATTTCCTATAGTTTCAATCGCGAGGTCAGCGAAATGATTGCCGACCGTTTACCGGCCACGATTGAACTTGTGCTATTGTCTGGTGTTTTGTCGCTTTTGCTGGCTGTTCCGGCTGGTATTTACACAGGGATCAAACGCAAAGGCGGTATTGCTCAGACCATCATGGCGCTGTCAGTCATTGGTGTCTCTGTACCTTCATTCTTGTTGGGGATCTTGTTGATCCTTGTTTATTCGGTATGGCTGAACTGGTTGCCATCCTTTGGACGCGGGGATGTGGCTTCGGTGCTCGGCTTTGAGACAAGCCTGTTCACCTTGGATGGCTTGCGACATGCGTTGATGCCGGCTGCGGTGTTGTGTCTGTTCCAATTGGGCGTGATCTTACGCTTGATACGTGCCGAAATGCTTGAAGTATTACGCACGGATTACATTCGGTTCGCATGGGCGCGCGGACTTCCGGCGCGCCATGTATATCTTGGGCACGCTTTGAAAAATACCTTGGTGCCTGTGGTGACGGCCATTGGTTTGCAACTGAGTTCGTTGTTTGCCTTTTCGATCATCACCGAACGGGTTTTCCAATGGCCGGGCATGGGGTCTTTGCTTTTGCATGCAATCGGCCAAAGCGACATTCCGTTGCTGGCCGCTTATCTGATTTTCGTTGGGCTTATTTTTACAATCTCAAATCTTCTCGTTGATGCGATCTATGTTCTGATCGATCCGCGTATTCGTCACGGAGCCCGCTGATATGTTTGAAAAAATACGCTCTGATTTTTGGTACGAATTGCTGAATTCACCCGTCACCGTCATATCTTCGCTTATCATTGGAATGATTGTCATCGGATGCGCATTCGCGCCGATATTTGCACCGCATACGCCGTTTGATCCTGCCACAATATCGATCATGGACAATAACTTGCCGCCCGTTTGGCAAGATGGAGCCGACGCGCGGTTCTTGTTGGGCACTGATTTGCAAGGACGTGATGTGTTGTCCGCGATGTTATATGGTGGCCGTATTTCCTTGATCGTCGGCTTGGGGGCTGTGCTTCTATCCGTGCTGATTGGCATGGCTGTCGGGTTGCTGGCTGGCTATTTTGGGGGCTGGACAGACGCGATATTGATGCGCGTTGCCGAAGTTCAATTTGCCTTTCCACCCATTTTGATTGCATTGCTGTTCAACGGCATCCTTAAAACCACATTGCCCGCAGAGGTCTTTGCGGCTGCGGCGGTTCCGATCATGGTTTTGGCCATTGGGCTGGCCGGCTGGGTGCAGTTTGCGCGTATTGTGCGGGCGTCTGTTATGGTCCAGCGGCGGCAGGATTATGTGACATCTTGCGAGGCTATTGGCCTACCAACGCGGACAATCATTTTGCGTCACATCACGCCTAATATTTTGGGACCGGTGCTGGTGTTGGCGATGCTGCAGATTGCCGTGGCCATCGTGACCGAGGCGACGTTGTCGTTTCTGGGATTAGGCACGCCGCTTACCGAACCATCTCTGGGTGCGCTTATTCAAATCGGCAGTCAGTATTTGTTCTCCGGTATTTGGTGGGTGGTTATTTTTCCCGGCACGATGCTGCTTGTGATGGTGGTTGCTTTCAATCTTGTTGCTGACTGGGTCCGCGACTATTTAAATCCGAGGTTACGATGACAGATTTTTTATGCAAAGTGGAAGGTCTGCAAGTGACCTTTCCTCATCGAAATGGTGATTTCGTCGCGGTTCACGGATTTGATATGCATGTCAAACGAGGTGAAATTGTTGGCCTGATTGGTGAAAGCGGGGCAGGGAAATCCACCATTGGTAACGCTATTATGGACCTGTTGTCCCATCCGGGCAAAGTCACTGGCGGGCGTGTTTTGCTAGACGGCGATGACATTGTTCAAAAGACCGACAAGGAAATGGCCTATCTGCGCGGTCGGCGGATCGGGATGATTTTTCAAGACCCTATGACATCGCTCAATCCGTTGATGACCGTGGGGGATCAACTTAGTGAAACCATTTCTGTGCTGCAAAATGTGACGATGCAACAGGCCCGTGTCATGGCCGTTGAACGGCTAAGCGGCGTAGGTATTCCCGAAGCTTCGGATCGCATGAATCAATACCCACATGAGTTTTCAGGTGGCATGCGGCAAAGAGTGGTGATTGCGCTGGCGATGGCAGGCGATCCTGATCTTTTGATCGCAGATGAACCCACAACGGCGCTGGATGTATCCGTGCAAAAACAGGTGTTGGATTTGATCCGTAGCATTTGTGTTGAACGGTTTCTTGGGGTGATCCTTGTGACCCATGATATGGGCGTCATCGCGCAAACGACGGATCGTGTTTATGTGATGCGGCATGGGAAACTGATCGAAACAGGCGCTTCTGCGCAGGTGATCGAGGCGCCGAGCAATCAATATACCCAAGATTTGATTGCCGCGATCCCACGCATTGATCTGCGCGAAGAACGGTTTAGAAATCCGCCCAAAAAGACGGGAGAAATCGATAAGTGGCTGCTTGAAAACAAGCCCAGTGCGCAGACTGGCGACTTTTTAACAGCAACAGCTTTGGAAATGGATTTCGCCACCCGTAAAACGACCTTTTGGGGCAAGGGCAGTGGGTTTCGTGCTCTTGAGGTGCCGGATATTTCCATCGCACGCGGCGAAGTTTTAGGGCTTGTGGGGGAAAGCGGCTCTGGCAAATCAACGCTTGGGCGTATTTTGACTGGCTTGATGCAGCCCACACATGGAACTGTGTCCTTCACCGATCACGGCCCGCTGACACAGGTCAAATCTGCCGCCGCGCGAAAGGCTTTGCGTCGGGATGTGCAAGTGGTGTTTCAGGATCCATATTCGTCATTAAACAGTCGCATGCGCGTTGATCAAATTCTTGCCGAACCCATTCGGTTTCATGGGTTGGCAGAGCGTGGTCAGATTAATCATCTTGTCGGGGCGCTTTTAGAGCGTGTGGGGTTGCCTGCAGATGCGGGGCGAAAATTTCCGCACCAGTTTTCGGGCGGCCAGCGTCAGCGAATTTGCATCGCCCGCGCGCTTTCTGTGCGGCCAAGATTCTTGTTATGTGATGAACCGACTTCAGCACTTGATGTGTCTATTCAGGCTGACATGCTGGCACTGTTAATGGAATTGCGGCGCTCCTTGGGGCTTACAATGTTGTTTGTCAGCCATGATTTGGCGGTTGTGCGTCAGGTGTCTGATCGTGTTGCCGTGATGAAAAAGGGTGTGATTATTGAATGCCGCGAGTCTGAGGCTTTGTTCGATGCACCTGAGAATGATTACACGCGGATGTTGTTGGAAACAGCGCCGCGCGCAAGGGTGTGCTCGTAATCACATAGCTTAAAAACATGCGAAAAGGCCCAGCTTTCTTTTGCGAAGGCTGGGCTAAAATCCTGTATGTTTATGCTGTTTTTGAACAAGGCGAGCGACCAAGTGTTGGCGTCAGGTTTCGACCACGTTCAGACTGTGCAACCGCAAAGCTGTCCGCAATAGTGGGAGACATCAAAACGGGACTGGGTGGTCAATCTTTTCAAGTGATAAAATGTCCGAGATCAATCCTGATTGAGCTCCGCGAGCCCATGTGAACAATGTGACAGCTCCTGGTTCCAGCGCGAGTGAATGGATGGCCTCTTTACGTTGGTCACGATGCACGGAGTGACACGTGCTAGGCGAAATCTGACACAAAACACTGCCAATTTGACCTGTAACCGCACGATGGACATGTCCCGATATCATGCGGGTTGGGCCGGAATAGTGTTCCAGCCGTTCCATCAGTTTTGCGCCATTGCGCAGATTATCGGCGTCCATTTCTGTAATTCCACAATGCATCCACGGATGATGTGTGGCGACAATCAAGGGCTTTCCTGCAAGTTTGATCAGCTGTTCGTCAAGGAAAGCGAATGCAGGGGCCGACAGTTCTCCGTGATGCGCGCCCTCCAGCAAGGTATCAAGCCCCAAGACCGCGAAGGGACCAAAATCACGCAACCATTGGATCGGGCCAGAGGATGGCATCCAGTCTTGTTGCGCAAAAGCTGTGCGCATCGTCTCGCGATGATCATGATTGCCCGGAATGGCGATCCACGGCAAGTCAAGGTCAGCCATGATTTCGGAAAAATGCGCATACTCTTCGAGGGTGCCATTGTCTGTCAGATCGCCCGTGACAATCGCGCAGTCTATCTGTCCCAGCGCAGGCAAACGGTTATTGATCGATAGTATAGCCTTGCGAAGCGCCGCATTTGTATCAGACGCATCACAGACCAACCGGCCTTTTTCGACGATATGAGTGTCGGTGATTTGAATAAATGCAGGCATTAGGCGGCTTTCTTATCAGAGGGCAACATCAATATTGCAGCAGGATTGATGGCAACGCCCACTGTGTCGCCAACTTTGGGGGCGCTGAGTGCGCTGTGCAAGGCAAAGACTGGATCTGGGGCCAAACCTGCAAGAGCGATGCGGTAATGCGTGCCTAAGAATGTCACCGATATGACCTTGGCTCGTAGCGGGCCAGTGTCGTCCAGACGGACATCTTCGGCACGTATGAACGCTTTTTTGCCTGCTTGTGAGCCCGCTAGATTGAGAGACCCCGTTTCAAAGTGCAACGTGTTGTCATCGATGTGACGCCCCAGCGGCATGGCGGCCCCTATGAAGCGTGCGACGAATTCAGACTGGGGCGCGCGGTAGAGCACTTCAGGCGTGCCGATTTGAGCGATTTCACCATGAGACATCACAGCAACGCGATCTGCGATGGCCATGGCTTCGTCTTGATCATGGGTCACAAATATCGCCGTTATACCAAAGCTGCGCAAAAGCTGTGCCAATTCATCACACAATTGCCCGCGCAAGGCGGCATCCAATGCCGACAGAGGTTCATCCAACAACAACAGTCGCGGACGCGGTGCAAAGGCGCGGGCCAAGGCGACCCTTTGGCGCTGGCCGCCTGAAAGCGCATTGATGGGGCGGGCCGCATAGGGTTCAAGTTGGCACAGCGTGATGACCTCATCCACACGTCTGTTGATTTCGGTTTTGGGTAGTTTTTGCATTTTTAGGCCGTAGCCTATGTTGCCGCGCACCGACATATTCGGGAACAGCGCGTAAGATTGGAACACCATGCCGACTTTGCGTTTTTCAACGGGAAATCGGGTAAAGTCTTCGCCATCAAACAAAAGCTTTGCGCCCTCATCAGGCGTTTCTAGCCCTGCGATTATGCGCAGCAAGGTGGATTTGCCGCAACCCGACGGACCGAGCAGCGAGACGATCTCGCCTTGAGCAATATCCAGTTTTGTGGGCTTCAAAGCACGCGTGCCATCGGCATAGGTTTTTGCGGTATTGGTTAGCGAAAGTGTCATGACATGATCCTTTGGGCGCGGGCGGTGGCCCATTGCATGGCCAGCAAAAGGGGAACGATCATCACAAAGAAGATCAGGGTATAAGCGGATGCGATTTCCAACCGCATAGAGGCATAGCTATCGGCCAGCCCGACAGGCAGGGTTTTCAAAAACGGTGTGTGCAGCATCCAAGTCAGATTGAATTCACCGATGGATAGGGTCACCACGGTCAGCGCCCCAGCCAGAATACCGGGCAGCGCATTTGGAACCACGATGTCCAAGAACCTGCGATGGGGCGGCGCGCCCAAAGAGGCAGCGCCTTCTTCGAGGGTTTTCAAATCTATCGCGGCCAAAACGGACATGACTGAGCGGACCATAAATGGCAGCGTATACAGAACGTGACCGACCAGAATGAATGTCCAGCTCATACGAAATTCACGCCAACCACCATACAGTTGCAACAGCGCCAATGCCAGTGCAAGGCCGGGAATGGCGAGTGGAAGCGAGATGAATTCTTCGAGCATGCGTGACAGGCGGCCCGGATTGCGTGCAAGCGCATAGGCCGCAGGCACGCCGATGATCAGGGTGCACATAAGACAGGCCAGCGCCAGCCAGATTGATAAAAAGATGCTGCCCGAATAGAGCGCCCAAACCTCGATGATCCATTTGAACGTGAGACCTGAAGAAACCCCTCTAAAGTAGTTCACGGTGACGCCCGCCAGCGCGGATTGCAACGTGGGGATTAAAAGAAATGCGCAAGCCAGTAATGTGATGACGAGCTGGAATAGCTTTGCGGGTGATTTGAACATCTCAACCTCCTGCCGCGACAGTTGTGCCGGAAAAACTGCGCGCAATTAAAAGTAAGGCCCAAGTGATCACGCCTAAAACAACCGACAATGCCGCCGCCATGGCGATATTGGCCGATAAGGTGAATTCAGTGTAAATGACCATCGGCAAGACATCGATATTGGTGGCCAGTGTGAATGCAGTCCCAAAAGCCCCCATGGCCGTGGCAAAGGCAATCGCCCCTGCCGCGATCATCGCAGGCGCCAAAGCGGGCAGGATCACATCCAGCACAACACGGTGCGGTGGGGCACCTAAAGTGAGTGCGGCTTCTTCGAGTGCGGGATCGATCTTTTCTGCGGCGGCCATCACGGTCAGTAAAACGCGCGGGATCGAGAAATAAAGATACCCAAGAAATAACCCAAAGGCAGAATAGGCAAACACCCAATGACCGGGCAGGATTTGGTTGACCAAGCCCTGACGTCCCCCCAAGAGTATGATCATAAACCCGACCACCACGCCGGGAAAGGCAAGGGGCAGGGTCAGAATGGACAATAACACGCCGCGCCCCGCAAATCGGTTCCGCACAAGGAACAATCCGGCGGTTGTTGAAATGCCCAATGCAGTGATTGTGACCGCGATTGAGATCAAAACCGTTTGCAGCAAGGTTGTATAATAGCGCGGGGTTTGCAGAATTTTCAGGTAAATGCCCCAGCCAAATTCTCCTTCGCCCGAGGCAAGGATCAAGCGGGCCAAGGGTAAGGCCAAAAAGGTCAGTGTGAAGACTGCCAGCGGCAGCAAGCACAGCTGGACGAAGGTTCGAGAGGTCATTTGAATGCCTTTGGTTGACGCAAGTGGAGGGCGCGGTGACGCACCCTCCTTGTGTGAAAATGGCGTTATTTTACGTCTGACAAATACCGTTCGCCAAAGGCAGCTTGCACGGCGGCCATGTCGCTGTAGTCAACAGATGCGGCGCGGTCATATTCGCTGGCAGGCAGGAATTTGGCAGCCACATCGGCAGGCAATTCCACAGGGCGCGCTGGTTGCAAGTAAGCATTGGTCCAGATCGCTTGGCCTTCATCAGACAAGATGAAATCCAAAACGCGTTTGCCTGCATCCGAGTTCGGTGCGTCTTTTACAAGGCTCATGACATAAGGCACGCGCAAAGACCCTTCGCAGGGCAGTACAAATTCGAAATTGCCGTCTTCTTCATATTTGCCGCGATAGGCGTTGAAATCGTAATCAACCAAGATTGGAATTTCGCCAGATACGACACGCGCAAAAGACGTTTGTTTTGGTACGATAGGATCATTTTTTGCCAGATCGTTGAAATATTCGATGGCTGGATCGAAGTTGTTCAAATCACCACCAAAGGCTTGGTTCACAGCAACCGCACCCGTGTAGCCGACAAAGGCGGATGACGGATCAAGATAGCCAACCATGCCGCGGTATTCAGGTTTGGTCAGGTCCGCGAAACATTGCGGCACAGGCGCGCCGGCCAATGCGTCGACGTTTACGAAAAAGCCGATTGTGCCATAGTGAATAGCAAACCAATTGCCGTCAGCGTCTTTTAATCCGTCAGGGATGTCGTCAAAACCGGTTGGTTTATAAGGTTCAACAAGCCCGTCTTGGCCCGCTTTGATGCCCGTTGTGACACCGTAGTAGGCAACATCGGCCACAGGGCTTGCACGTTCGGCAATCAACTGGCTGATGGTTTGACCAGAGTTTTTGTTGTCATGTGGCATCTGGATATCAAGTTTTTCGTCAATCGCCTCTAACATAGAAGCCCAGTCTGCCCATTGGGGTGGGCAGTTGTAACAGATAGCATCATCCGCAAATAGAGGCGTGGCAACTGCGGTAAGTGCGGTTGCAGCCAAGGCAGCAAAAAGTGTATGTTTCATGGGTTCGTCCTTGATTGATTTTGATCTTGAGCGGGGTGAACAGACGACGGTTGGGCGGCGACCCGATCGTCGTCAGTCCTTTTCGGGTTGGGAGCCGCAAGGGTTTCGCCCTCCCGAAAAGAAAAGGGCAGGGGCGGGCGTTGTTTCAATCCAAGCCCCTGCAATGCGTTTAGAAGCGACTGAGCGGCCTGCCGCCCCATCGCTTCGGGGGATGTTTCAATGGTGCTTAAGGGCGTTTCCAGCAACCGTCCGACTTCGATCCCGTCAAACCCAACAACAGAAAGATCCTGAGGCACCTGCCACCCCAAATGCCGCGTTGCTTTTTGGACAGCGATGGCAAGGAAATCATTCGATGCAAACAACGCTGTGACATCAGGGTAACTGGCAAGAATGGCGGCCAATCGTTCGGGATGGTGCGCATCCTCTTCGCTAATTTCGATCAAGCTCGGTTGGGCCAATCCGCTTGTTCTACATTGTTTGTAAAATCCTGCATATCGATTGCGCGACCGATCCGAGGTCGAAAAACGCAGCGCCAGAAAGCCGACGCGTGTGTGGCCAAAGGCTGCAAAACGGCGTGCGACCTCTGCTGCGGCGACAAAATTATCAACGTAGGCCGTCACCATGCCGTCTATCGGATCATGAAACATGAGCGACACAGGGATATCGCGCTGTTTTGTTTGCATC
Source organism: Pacificibacter marinus (assembly GCF_018860665.1). Lineage (GTDB taxonomy): Bacteria > Pseudomonadota > Alphaproteobacteria > Rhodobacterales > Rhodobacteraceae > Celeribacter > Celeribacter marinus_A. The sequence continues at coordinate 172,935 of NZ_JAHKPK010000018.1, read as the reverse complement.
AATGCCGTGCTGCGGTTTGGGGCGACCATGGTGGCTATGATCCCGTCCACATTGTTTTCCAGCAATGTGGTGATTGCTGCGTTGTCTGCGTCATCGTCGTAGTTCGAACATGAAATCAACAGTTGGTAGCCTGATCCCAAAAGTTCGGATTGCACCCCTTGCACGGCTTCGGCAAATACTGGATTTGCCAAAGAGGGCACCAGGCAGCCGATGGTCATTGATTTCCGGCTCTGAAGGGCGCGTCCTGCCGCGTTGAAATTAAACCCTAAATCACGTGCAGCACGTTCGACCCGTTCTCGCATTTCCGTGCTTGCTGGGCCGGATTTATTCAACACCCGACTGGCGGTCGCTATGCCACAGCCCGCAAGCCGAGCAACGTCTTTGATTGTAGCGGGGGCTGCGGGTCGCATGTCATATGTCTCATTGGAAACGTTTCCATTTACATATTTGAGATTCGTTACAGGATTATGACGGCAGAAAAACCAGTGGCCCCTTTGCATAAAAAAATGAAAAGAGACCACCCCAAGGTCGATATATAGCGCTGTAAATTCGGGTGAAATGGTCACTCAAATCACGGGCTTGGAAATCAGTTTTCTCTAACACCGATCAGATATTGGCCAAAGTGCCTTTTGGCAGACGATTACAATGTTGCAATGCAACGTCCTGAAATTTGGCACCGACAATTTGGCACAGCGTTTTCTGTCGTTAAACGTTTGATAAACGCAAGATCGGCGCCAGCTCATGATCTGCGCGCGCTAAGGCCAGAAAAGGGGCGGGCGATTTGAGATTAGGCGTAAAGTCAGGCGCCTCCACGGTCCCGCCTGCCGCACGAATAATTGCGATCCCCGCAGCGGCATCCCATAGGTTCAATTCGCGCTCGACATAGGCATCAACCCACCCGCACGCGACGCCGATTAAGCCGATTGTGGCGGCTCCTGAACGGCGATATTCACCACCTTGTGCGACGATCTGAGCAAGGAAAGCTGCATGATCAGTGAAGGCCGTCCGTGGGGACCACCCGACGGCGATCAACGCCTCTGTGGCCGTGCGACTGGTTGCGGGCTGCACGGCCGCTCCGTTTTTGCGTGCGATTGGTGTGTCCGCCAACAGACCTTCGAGCATCAGATCGTGGTCGGGCGCAAATATCACCCCGAGGACGATCTCCCCCGCAGTTGCACAGGCAATGGACACGGCCCAATCGGGCAATCCGCGCATGAAATTTGTCGTCCCATCGATGGGATCAATGATCCACACCTCACCAGAGGATGTATCCCCGTGACGCCCTTCTTCCTCGCCGATGATGGCGTCGTTGGGGAAGGCCTTGGCTATACGATCACGGATCAAGGTTTCCACGGCAAGATCCGCGGCGGTCACAAAATCTTGCGGGCCTTTGGCGTCGATTGTTAGCCCCTCTTGCGATGCGCGCATCGTGAGAGCGAGGGAGCCTGCCTCTTTTGCGAGAGATACGGCAAAGGACAGTCGGTCGTGCAGGGTCATGTGAAATCAGGCTTTCCAGTGGTGCCGCGCAGGATCGGTTTGAGCGGCGGATGTTTCAAAAGTGTCGGCGCGTCGGGCATTTGCAAGCGATATAGCATGACCTCGACGGCTGTGCCGGCTTGCTTTTCTGGGTCTTGTCGTACGGTGCTGAGATCATAAGACGCCCAGCTTGCCTGTTCTATATCATCAAATCCCACAACGTGAATATCTTTGGGCACCTGCATATTGAGATCAAGGCGCAGCCCATCTAAGGCCCCGCAGGCCAGTAAATCTGACGTGGCAAAAAGACCGTCGCAGGTTTGCAAAATATCTGCGTATTGGCGCATTGCGTCGCGCCCTGCGCCATAGGATTGGCTATCACAGGGCAACTGATGACAGGTCATACCTTTGGCACGCACAAGCGCGTCAAAGGCATGAACGCGCCCCATCACAGTATAGGTTCGATCTTCGGGGCGCAGCACGGCAAAGCGGCGCGCACCTGCTTGGTACAATATATCAAAAACAACCTCGGCGGCAGCCGTGGTATCAAGCTCGATCCGATCCCCTCCGTTGGGTTCTGGGTTTCGGTTGATCAGCACCAATGGCACCCGCAATCGTTTGCATTCCTCAATCACGGCAGTGGGTGGCGTGTCCGAGGTGACGATCATGCCCGCAAGATTATAATCAAGCATGGACGACAGCAACGGCTCCAGATCATCACTGCGCTCGGCGGTCAGTAGCAGGGGGCGAAACCCCTGCGCAATCAGCGCCCGAGAGAGATATTTCACCTGCCGCGCACGAAACGGTGTATCCAAACGTGAGGCGAGGATCGCGACCAGTTGTGATTGTTGTGACTTTAGGTTGCGCGCTAACGCATTGGTGCGATAGCCCAGTTCTGCCGCGGCTGTCATAATTTTTGCACGGGTCTCGTCTGCAATGCTGGCTCCGGGCGTGAAGCAACGTGACACGGCAGAGCGTGAGACACCTGCCAATCGTGCCACGTCATGCGATGTGGGGCGGCGATGTTCATTCACCGTGTGATCGTTCATCCGCGCACCTGTCGGGCAAGATCAAAGGGATGATCAACATTGGCGATGTCAGGGGCTGCGGCTATGACCTGCGCCAAGGTTGCGCGATCACCAGCCATCGCGGCGATCATAACGCAGGCCCCCGCGTCTCGCACTGCGGCGAAATCCTCTGTGCCTTCTGGCAACGTAAACTCAACGATTTGCGGTGCGAGATCGTCGAGTGTGTCTTGGAGCGTGGCGTAATCCTGTCGCCGCGCCATGATGTTCGCCTTTGGCGCGAGGACGCGTAACTCTTTGAGGGCGGCGTGATTGAAGGACCAGAAAAACACGCGATCTTGCAGTCCTGCATCACATACCTTCTGCCACGCGGGTGCGGGAGGGGCGGATTTGAGTTCCAAGTAAGCTCGCCCGTCGTAGCGGTGTAGGAGATCGAGAAGCTCGGTCAGTGTCGGTATCTGCGTCCCTGCGAAATGCGGGCTGAACCAATGCCCGGCATCCAGCGCGCGCAACTCAGACAGGGTCAACGCGGTGATTGGCCCCCGTCCATTCGTCGTCCGCTCCAGTGTCTGGTCATGGTGGAGTACAATTTCCCCGTCAGCGGTCAGTTGTAGGTCGCATTCTACATATTCAAATCCAGCGGCGAGAGCACATTCAAATGCGGGCAAAGTATTCTCAGGCGCGATCTTGTTGGCACCGCGATGGCAGGCTGTTTCAAACGGCAAGCCGTGCCCGGGTTGATTGACCAACTCGGGTAGGTCAGAGCAAATGCCGATGACAGGACGGTTGCGGATCGCAGCCATGCGCAGGGGGTCTTCTTCATGCCAGATCGCAATCGTTTGACCATTGGCAAAGGCGCGCTCGAACAGTTCATCCGTTAGGGTGTCCTGCGGGCGTTCCATGCGCTCCCAACACAAATGGATCACATCTGCGCCATCGGCATAGGAAAATGGTTCGGCCCCAAGCGGGACAAGCACGGAACGCGGGTAGGGGCTGTCTGCCTCGGCCAGAATCTGTGCGGCTTTCGGATTAAACGCCCCAAGGATCGCGCGGGTGATACCGTGCTCTTGCAGCATGTGAAGGGTCGGCAAGGTGGCATCCGTGTCTTTGATGTCGGCATAGATGCCCGCACCAAGTTTTGCAGCCTCGGCCACCACATCGCGCAGCAGCGGGCAGGGGCGGTGTTCTGCGGTGGTATGGGCAAGGATCTCGGCAAAGGGCGTGTCGATAATCTTGCGCCCGTCCGAGAGTATTTTGTCGTGGAAGGCGATGATTTCACCATCAGAGGTCACGCGGATGTCAACCTCCCACATATCCGCGCCAATGCGGCTGGCGATGCGAAAGGCCTCTATCGTGTTGTCGGGCGCATAGGCCGCCGCACCTCGATGGGCGATAGAATAAGGGCGCGCGGGGCGGGTCCAATCAATAGCGGTCATAGACGTGCCCCATCGGCGTTAAACAAATGCGTGCGCGATAAATCCACTTGCCAACTGACATCCTGACCAAGTGCGAAGTTATGACCAGCTGGCACGATGGCGCGCAGACGTTGGGTATCGGGCAGGGTCACGTCGATCAAATCCTCGCGCCCCTGCGGTTCGATAAAGCTCACGCGACCAGACACAGAAGGCCCTTGATGCTGCGGCCCGAAATGTTCAGGGCGGATGCCAATGGTGATCGCGCCGCGAGCGGAAATGCCCTGCGGCATTGGCAAGGCGTTTCCTGCGCCGAGTATGAGTTTCCCATTGGCTTCGGCCTGCACAAAGCTGATCGGCGGATTGCCAAGAAAACCTGCAACGTAATGCGATGCGGGGCGTTCATACATCTCGGATGGCGTGCTGATTTGCTCAATCCGACCGTCCCTCATCAAGGCGATGCGGTCACACATGGACATGGCTTCGATCTGGTCATGGGTGACGAGGATCGCGGTGATGCCCGTTTCGCGCTGAAGGCGGCGGATTTCCGACCGCATTTCAAGGCGCAACTTGGCATCTAGATTGGCGAGCGGTTCGTCAAGAAGCAACACGTCGGGCTTGCGCACCAAGGCGCGGGCCAGTGCCACACGTTGCTGTTGTCCGCCGGAAAGCTGCTGCGGTCTGCGTTTTAGAAGGTTTCCGATTTGGACCAGCTCAGCCATTTCCCCCACGCGGCGTTTGATCTCTGCCGTCTTCAGTTTTTGCACCCGCAGCGGAAAGCCGATGTTTTCGGCCACGCTCATATGCGGGTAAAGCGCATAGTTTTGGAACACGACACCCACGGGGCGGTCTTGCGGTGGCAGCGTGGTCACGTCGCGGTCGCCAAAGTGTAGCGATCCACCATCGATGCGGTGAATGCCACTGATGGCGAAAAGCGTTGTCGACTTGCCGCACCCCGAGGGGCCAAGCAGCGCGATCATTTCGCCCGAGGCGATCGAGAGCGACATATCCTCGATGACAGTTGTGTCACCAAAGCGCTTGGTAAAATTTTGCAATTTGATCTGCATTAGCCTTTCGTGCCTCCGCCATAGATGTTCATGAGCCGTTTTTGGAACAGCAGGTAAATAGCGATTACGGGCAATGCGTAGAACATGCCGATCGCCTTGAAGAGCCCGTAGTCTGGGCGTGTGTCGTCCGCGATGACCGCGTTCATGTAAGTGGCCAACACCTGCGCATCGGCGCCAGGGGCCAGCACGAGTGGCAAAATGAATTCTGACCAACCCGCAAGAAAGGAAAAGATCAACAGCGCTAAAAGGCCCGGCTTGACCTGCGGCAGGATCAGTTCCCGCCAGACACGGAACCGCGAGGCACCATCTTGGACGCCTGCCATCTCTATTTCCCAAGGTACAGAGTCGTAAAACCCCTTCATAATCCAAATCCCAAAGGGCAACTCCAATGCGGCTTTGACAAGGATCACCCCCATTAAGCTGTCGTAGAGGCCAAGGAATTGCAGCACGATGAAGATCGCGATGATTAAGGTGATCGTCGGGAATGCGTGCAACATAATCAGCCCCGCGAGGAAGAACCGCCGCGCTGGAAAGTTTAGCCGCGAGAGCGCATAGGCCGCCGTGATGGAGAAGGCGCAGACCAAAAGCGCCGTGCTGCTGGCGAAGACAAAGGTGTTAAAGGTCACGCGCCAGATCGAGGGACGCGCGCTGTCTATAGGCTCCCACAAAAATCGCCAATTGGTCAGTTCCCATTCCTGTGGAATGATCCCACCGGGGGCAGGGCGCGAGATGCTATCGATCAATTGGAAACCATACATGATGACCAATGGGGCGGACATAAGCGACATGGCGAGGACAAGTAGCCAATTGCCTTTGAGTGATGTGTTCATTGTTCGATCCTCGGTTTGGCGACAAGATCGCGGAAATTGAAGAACCGTAAATAAAGCGCGGAAAGCAGAATGCCGATGATGACCAGCGCAAGTGCATAGGCCGCGCCAAGCCCGTATTCGAGGTTGCCACCGTAGTTCGACAGCGCCGTGTGATAGGCCGCAAGCGCCCAAACTTCGGTCTGACGTCCTGGGCCGCCGTCAGTGGCGAGCAGAATGTATTCAAACGAAGTCAACAGTGAGAGCGTTTGGTAGGACGTGATAAATAGGATCGGCCAGCGCATTTGCGGCAGCAGCACAAAGCGCACTTGTTGCCAGCGGTTGGCCCCATCCACTTGCGCCGCAAATAGATGTGTTTCGGGGATCGCGCGCAGGGATGATGAAAACAAAATCATGCCCAAAGACGCGCCCACGCAGCCGTTGATCAGCACGATAAAGGTCCATGCGTGAGTGGCCGTGTGGCGCATCCAGTTGATCGGCTCGATGCCAAAGGGGCGCAATATGGCAGATATGAACCCTTGATCCCAGGTCAGCCATTGCCACATCACCACATAGAGGACGGGCGGCAGAATGCGTGGCAAAAACCAGATGGCGCGGAAGGTCTGTGCCGTGCGTGTTGGCAGGTAAAAGGTAGAGAACGCCAGAAAAAGCCCAAACCCCACGTTGAATGCCAAGGTCAAAACCACGTAGATTGTTGAATTCAGTGCATAGCGCCAGGTGGCGGGAAGCTCCCACAAAAGCTCGAAATTCTGGGTGGTAAAGGTCCAGCCTGTATAGGCGGCCTTGGTCAATGCCGCATGGTCGGCCTCGGGGATGCCTAACTCGCGGATCGCGGTTTGAAATTCGGCTTCGGTAGGATAGCGCTGGCCAAGGATGGAAACGCGAAAAAGCTCTGCCGCCGCCTTGCGCTCGCGTACGACACGGATCGGATCACCGCGTAGGTCCTTAAGCGCCCGCTCCATCGCGCGGCGATCATTGAAAGTGGCTCCGCCATGCAGCGTGTCAAATTCATCGGCGCGATCTTTGCCAAAGTCAGCCGCAAAAAGTGCCAGTGTTTCGGGACGCACGGCATAGCCCGCGCCCGTCAACATTTCGGCGACTTCGTCACTCACTCCCGCTGCGGGGAGGCGACGCAGATCGCTTTCACTGATTTGGTATTCGCCGCCAAGAATACCAGTTGAGGTGCTCATATTGGTGAAGGCAAAAACAACGGTCAAAACGACCGGAAGCAGAAAGAACATCACCACAGCCAGCAGTGCGGGGCTGATAAAGCTCAAGCCCAATAGGGTCTGTCGGTTCATGTTGCACCTCGTCATGAAATAGGAGCGGCGGCACGCATTGGGCGCACCGCCGCAAAGGTTGGATTAAGTGATTTAGCGGATGATCAACTCGTCACCGAGTGTGGCGCTCATCTGTGCTTCGATTTCGGCCACGGCCTCTTCAGGGGTTTGAACGCCTGCCCAAGCGGCCTCTAAGCCTTTGAACATCGCTTCCGAAAACGCCCCGTAGCTTGGGTGGTTCGGCTGCGCATTTGCGTGCGGCAAAAGGACGTCCGTTGCTTCGGAGGCCCAACGATCGCCCGCATAAAGGTCCAGATCAGACTCTGCTTTGCCGATAGCCAAGTGCGAGGATGCAATCGCATGAAGGGTATTCAAGCGCGGCTCGGACGCGATGGAGACCAATTGCGCGGCAATCTCTTCGGCACGATCTTCTTCTTGATCCGTCACGAGATAAACCAGCGGATGTGTGATCGTGTTGGCACGGCCCGCTTCATTGCCCGCTGGGATCAAAGTGAAACCAATGGTGCCAAAAAAGTCGTCGTTGCCTTCTTTGCCAGTGTAGCGGCCATAGTGCCATGTCCCACCGTGCCAGAACGCGGCCTTACCGCTGGCCACTTCAGAATACCATTGGTCCCAATCGGTGCCGATATGGTTCTTACGCGTCACGCCGGCCTCAACAGCATCCACAAAGAATTGATACATCTCGGTCATGGCTGTGCGGTCAAGTACCAGTTTGCCCGTTTCAGGATCCATCAGCTCGCCGCCGAAAGATTGGTAAAATTGAGCATAATCAGGACCGTTAGATACGCGTGGGTAGAAGCCGTATCCCTCGTCCACAAGACCCATATCCACGGCCTTTTTGGCATCTGCAAGCATATCACGCAATGTGTAGTCACCAGCTTGAACGCGGGCGGCCATGTCATTCATGTCAGCGTCGCTATAACCAAGCTTTGCCATAGTGTCTTTCCAGAAGAAAAACGGGCGGCTTTCAGCATCTTGAGGGACGCCCCATTGCGTACCGTCAAAGGTCGCTATTTCCATCAGGTTTGCATAAACGTTGTTCAGCGGCCATGAATCCAGATCGACGTAATCTTCAATCGGCACGATGTAACCGGCACTGGCCCAAGGTGCGATATCCAGATGCGATGTGACGACGATATTGGGCGCATTGCCCGCTTCAGCGCCAAGGGTTACGGCTTGCTTGAAACCGTCCCAGCCATCAAAATCGCGCTTGCCTTCTACGGTGATGTTAAGTTCTTCACCACGGATGGCAGCTTCGCGCGATAAAAGATCGGCTGCGATCATGATGTTATCAATACGGTAATGATCGCTGTCGTTGGACCCACCGGCCCAAACTGTAATGGTTATGTCTTCTGCCAGAACCGGCATAGCGGCTGTGGAGGCGAGCAGCGCGAGAGCGCAAGTTATCTGTTTCATCAGGTCGGTATCTCCAAAAAATGAGGTGCGCGACAACAGTTTGCACACGTGTGCATAGATTTGATGAAGTCTGTAACAGCAGCTTGCGAACTCCGTGACATTTCTGTGAAACATTACTGAGCGGGGTTGGAGGTTGGGTTTTAGGTTAAAGCGAACGCATCAATCTATGTTCCGGCGTAAGTACAGGTAGTTGTTCGCAAATGATTTCTAGCATGTTCTCGGAGGGTGCCATTTCACGAAAGCGCCCCAAAATGTTAGCCAAACCGCCTCCAGCTCTGGCCAGAGGCATCTTGGGAAACTGGAGAGCACTCCGTTCACATTTTCAAGCTGAGGTATGTGGCTTGGCTCCATCCCCGTTGATCGGCGAGACCCAACCTTTGCGATGATAGGCGCTGTCCCAGAACGTCCACTCATGCCAAGACGCTGCGGCAAAGGCTTTTTGCATAGCAGTACGTGTCGAGATGTCGGCGGCTTTTCCCAGAACGTCCGTCAGATCAAGCATGCCTTGCACCGATGCCTCGAAAGCGTCGCTGGCATAGGTATCAATCCAAGCGCGATAAGGATGATTTGCCGCCGCTTGGGCGTGGATAGCGGCGCCAACGCGCTGATATATCCAAAAGCAAGGCAGCAGTGACGCCACAGCGACCGGAAAGGGATCAACGGCCGCCGCGCGGATGAGAAAGTTGACGTAGTGATCGCAGGCGCACGATGGTGGTGTTGCCGCGAAATCCGCAGGCGAGACGCCGTAAAGCACCATATATTCGCTGTGCAACTGTCGCTCCACCGCAATGGCCCCACTGGCGGAGCCGGCCAGCCGCGCGATGGTGTCTGCATCCGGCGCACGGGAGGCCGCAAGCGCGAGGGCCCGCGCGAAGCCTTCCAGATAATGTGCATCCTGAATGATGTATTCACGAAAGGTCTCTGATGGGAGAGTGCCTTGCGCCAGTTCTGTATTGAACGGCATCGTGCGAATTGCGTCTTGGAGGTCGGACGTCATGGTCCATAGGTCTTGGGTAAAGCTCATGTCTAGCCCTCGGTTCGGGGATGAAAATGATGAACGGGGCCGTGTCCTTTACCGACTGACAAATCATCGGCGGCGATAATCGCACCGGTGATATAGATCTTGGCGAGACGGGCGGCGTCGGGCAGGGCGTGGCCAAACCCGATCTGTGTCGCCAGCGCAGAAGACAATGTGCAGCCGGTTCCGTGTGTGTTGCGCGTTTGAAACCGCTGAGCAGGCAGTGTTGTTTCGCCGCGTGACGTGATCAACAGATCCGTCGCCATATCATGCGCCAGATGCCCGCCCTTGATCAAAACGGCACCGCAGCCCATCGCCTTGAGTTGTAAGGCGTGGTCGCGCATTTCGCCCAAGGTTTTGGCCTCAGATGTTTGCAACAGGTCCGCAGCTTCGGGCAGGTTTGGGGTCAACACACTGGCGCGGGGCAACAGGCGCTCGCGCAGGGCCGCAACGGCATCCGCCGCCAACAACCTATCGCCACCTTTGGCCACCATCACAGGGTCCAGCACTATGGGCACATCCAAACCTTCCAGAGCATTCGCCACGGTTTCAATCGTCGCGACATCCCCTAGCATCCCAATCTTGACCGCGTGAATGTCTATATCTGCGCGAAGCGCTGCGATCTGGGCCATAATCATAGAGGCAGACACCATTTCGACAGACGTGACGCCGCGTGTATTTTGAGCCGTCAGCCCAGTGATGACCGCCATTGCATAACCGCCATTCGCCGAAATCGATTTGATGTCAGCCTGAATGCCGGCCCCGCCTGACGGGTCCGACCCCGCGATGGAAAGTATGTTGGGGATCATGTGTCGCTCCATTGATCAAGAAAATCACGCGCTGCACGATCTGGCTGCGCCGCACGCGAAATGGCGGACACCACAGCAATGCCAGCGCAGCCTGCGCGGCGCACGTCAGCCACGTCCACAGAGGTCAGCCCGCCAATGGCCATGCTGGGCAGCGATATCGCTCTGGCGATACTTGCGAGACCATCAAAGCCCAAAGGGCTGGCATGGTCGGGTTTGGAAGCCGTCGCGCGCACCGGACCGACGCCCAAATAGGTAACACAATCACGTGGAATTGCCGCCAGTTGCGTCTGCGTTTCAATTGACAGGCCAAGCACGGCGTCCGGCCCTATCCGTGCGCGAATAGCGGCAGGATCGCCATCTGATTGGCCGACATGTACGCCAAAACAGCCTAAGGCACGGGCGATTTCGACACGATCATTCACAATCAGTTTCGCGCCCAATGGATCAAGCCGCGCAGCTATAGCCCTCGCAAGATCAGCAAACTCTGCGTCATTCAGTGTTTTGTGGCGCAACTGAACCCATTTTGCCCCGCCGCGCGCGGCCTGTTCAGCCTGGTCGACAATGGGCAGCGGCGCAGCGGCATCGGTGATGAAGCAAAGAGGCGGGATCATGCTGCTTCGATCCGCGCCGCCGCGTCCAGCGCCTCGCCGGTCATAGCGAACAAGGCATCTATAAACGCCACCTGAAAACGACCAGGACCACAAGCGGTTTGCGCCGCCACTTCGCCGGCAGCACCATAATAGGCCAATGCGGCAACTGTTGCCTCAAAGGGCGGGGAAACGGCGCAAAACGCGGCCACAATGCCCGTCAGTGAACACCCCAAAGCCGTGATGCGGGGCATCATCGCATCACCGTTGGTTATGCGCGCAGACTGGGTGCCATCCGTGACGAAATCGACCTCTCCGGTCACCGCCACAACGGCGTTTGTGCGCCTCGCAAGATCGCGCGCAGCAGCCTCGGCGGCAAAGACAGGATCGGCAGAATCGGCACCACGCCCTCGTGCTGCCGCGCCCGACAAGGCGAGAATTTCAGACGCATTCCCACGGATGACGGTTGGCCCCAATGCCAGTAAGCGCGCGCCAAGGTCACGCCTCAACGCTGTTGCGCCCACGGCAACTGGATCCAAAACCCAAGGCTTTCCAAGCTCACTCGCCGTTTGGGCCGCGATATGCATGCACGCGGCCCATTCATCATCAAGCGTGCCGATGTTAATGCTGAGTGCGGATGCCAGACCTACGAACTCAGCGGCCTCGCCCCGCGCATGAGCCATGGCAGGCGACGCCCCCGCCGCCAGCATGATGTTGGCCATCACATTCATGGCCACATAATTGGTTATGTTCTGCACCAGCGGCGCTGCAGCACGCATGGCGTTCAGGTGGTGTGATGGTTGGTTCATATGCATCCCTTTCTAAGACGAAGGGAATCGGTCTGGCCCAGTAAATCACAGGGTCCAAAACAACTTCCTACGCCGGTATGAGCCGGTTCAGGTTCAAAGGGTACGTCTCAACCCGACTGATGTCGGATGCCCCTGTTGTGTGGGTGATGCTAACGATTTCAATTCTCGTGTCAAATGCCGAGTTAACTTCGACCCCTCGATGAATCCAGTCAAAGTCAGCCATTTAGTCCTTGCTGAGCAAGGCTAACCTTCGGCCCGTTTCCTCGCTTGTGGCCGCAGACGTGCCCGCGACGACCTTTGCAGCGATTGAGGGTCAGGCGAAGCTAGATGAACGAGCACGGCACGTCGTTTGGCTATCAGGGGCCGCGATGCACGACCCGCTATGGGGCTTTCCGGCCTGCCATGTGGTTAGGGTAGCCGGAGGGCAGCCCCCTTGCTCGGAAAAGGGGATAAATCGCCTTGTCGAACTCATGGGTTCATTCACGGGGTATTCGTAAGGTTTGATTCTAAAATTCTGATTTAATGACATAAAAATGTAAAAATGGCGGAGAGACAGGGATTCGAACCCTGGGTGCCCGTAAAGGCACAACGGCTTTCGAAACCGGCCCGTTCGACCACTCCGGCACCTCTCCGCGGTGGTGTGGTGGCGGGTGATTAGCGTTGCTGCGACCTCTGCGCAAGAGGTTTTCGCATGTCTGAGGTGTTTAGAACTTGTTTGCTTCAGCCTCGTATATGAGATTCACTATTGTGTGTGTTCTGTGTAAGATGCAGCCGCGCCACTTGGAAATGGTCACACGCTTGCTTAACTGTTGGTCATGAATTTATTTTAAAGGGGCGGCAATGCTCAATCTCATCACGTTGAAGTTTGGCGACACCTCTGCGCGCTCACTTGGGGGGGCGGCCTTGCTGTTTTGTATGACAAGCATGCCATTGGCTGCGGCGCCGATTGATCACCTGATGACGTTAATGAAATTTCCCGAAGTGATCGAACTTTTGGCGGAGGAGGGGCGCAGCATGGCTGACGACACTCCCGATATCGACCTTGGAATGCCGCGATACGCTTGGGACAGTATGATCACCAAGCTGTACAACGAGGAGGCGATGCATGAGGCCTTTCGGATCGAGTTGGAAACAGCTTTTGGTGCCACCGATTTGACGCCTATCGTCGCATTTTATGAAAGCGATCTGGGGCGCGAAATTGCCGATCTGGAACTGGATGCGCGCAAAGCGATCACAGATGACGCGGTGCTGAGTGCTGCTGGCGACATGTGGGCAGAGCTGGACCCTCAAAGTCAGCGCGCGCAATTGATCGAAGACTATGTGACCTCAAACGATTTGATCGAGTTGAATGTCGTCGGCGCGATGAATTCTGACATCGCCTATTTTAGGGGATTCAGCGCTGGGGCCCAAGAGGGTATGGGGTTGAGTGAGGCGGATATCATGCGCGAGGTTTGGGCCGGCGAACCAGAGGCCCGCGCGCAGGTGATGGAATGGGTTTACGGGTTTTCCGCCTTGGCCTATCAGCCGCTTGATGAAGACGAGTTTGATGACTATATCGCCTTTGGTAAATCGGATGCGGGGCGGGCGTTGAACACAGCCGTCTTTGCGGCTTTCGATAATGTCTATGCCGATCTGGCACGCGGTCTTGGCGCAGGGACAGCCCTGTTGATCCAGACATTTGATGGGCAAGAATTGTGATCTAAGGCGCTTTGTGCGCTTTTAAGCAATAAGCGCGGCAATAAAGCCAATCGCAGCTTGACTTATAGTATAAGATTCTTGATACACGCGCCACTTGGCGTGCCATCGGTACGACCGAGCGCTATTGTTTTGGGAAAACCCTGTCGCAAGATAGGCCCCAGTCAATGGGTTTAGATAATCTCGTCCCCACAGAGGGACGCGCTGTTTGAGGTAACAAACGCTGGCGCTTATCGGGTAACTGATTGGCAAAGGGACCAAAAAACGCGGGTATATTGAAAGGACGACTGCATGTTCGCAGTTCTGAAAACTGGCGGTAAGCAATACAAAGTCCAAAGCGGTGACGTTTTGCGCGTGGAAAAGCTTGCTGTCGCTGCTGGTGAAAAAATCCAGTTCAACGAGATTCTCATGGTGGGCTCCACTGTTGGTGCCCCTTTGGTCGAGGGCGCTGGCGTCCAAGCTGAAGTGATCGACCAGATCAAAGGCGAAAAGCTTATCAACTTCGTTAAGCGTCGTCGTAAGCACTCTTCCAAGCGTACTAAGGGTCACCGTCAGCAGCTTACATTGTTGCGTATTACGGATATCCTTGAAACAGGTGCAGACGCATCTGGCGTGAAAGCGGCAATCGGTGCAAGCCTTGCTCGTAAAGAAGCCCACGGTTCTGGCGCAGCTGCTGCTCCAAAAGCTGCGGCTGCTAAAAAATCTGCTCCGAAAGCTGCCCCTGCAGCCGCTGGCGCAGACGATCTGAAACAATTGTCAGGCGTTGGTCCTGCTCTTGAGAAGAAATTGCACGCTGCTGGCGTGACAAGCTTTGCTCAAGTTGCAGCTTGGACTGAAGCGGATGTTGAAGAATTCGGCGAGAAACTGTCTTTCAAAGGCCGTATCGAGCGCGAAGGTTGGATTGATCAAGCCAAAGCTTTGGCGAAGTAAGTAGAGTTAAGGAGAGCACACCATGGCACATAAAAAAGCAGGCGGTTCATCCCGCAACGGTCGCGACTCAGCTGGTCGTCGTCTCGGCGTTAAACTCTACGGTGGTCAGTCTGCAATCGCAGGCAACATCATCGTGCGTCAGCGCGGTACGAAATTCTACCCAGGTGAAGGCGTTGGCCTTGGCAAAGACCACACAATCTTTGCAACAACTGACGGCGCTGTGAAATTTCACAAGGGCTTGAAAAAACGGACTTTCATCTCTGTGCTTCCAGTGGCAGAGGCCGCTGAATAAGCCGACCTTGATGGTTTAAAATTCAAGGGATCGGCCTTCGGGCCGGTCCCTTTTTCTGTGTGGGGCTTGTGATTTTTTACCTGCCACACCAAGTACGTTAACGAATGTTAAAATTGCTTAGCTATACGGCTATGTGAAAACGTCCTTCGCCGCAGGCGCCCCTTGGGAGGGGTGGCGTTGTTTTGAGGTACTCTTCGAGGAGGAGAGATATGAAATTAGATCACACCATCGTTCGCGATTTGAAAGTGACACAAGACCCTATTGAGGCTGACCGGTTTACGTTGCGGGGTCCTAAATCCTCTGATGTGGGGCTGTTGTCACTCTATGCCAGCGACAAGCGCGTGGCGAACGCGTCACGGTCCTTGCCGCACCCATTGCCACCAGGGGCGACTGAGGCCTTCATCGCGCGATCTCTTGATCCGGCTGTGCCATTGCACACCTTTATCATCGATGGCGAGGCCGCGGGCCTGTCCGAAGTTCTGGGCGTTATGCAGTTGAAACCGCTTGAGCGCGACCAATCCGAGGTCAGCTTTTGGGTCGCCCCGTCGTTTTGGGGCACTGGCATTGCGTCATCGGCGCTGAAGGCACTGGTTGCAGCAAATCCTTTGGGGGACAAAACCATGTTCGCCGAGATTTTCCAAGACAACCAAGCCTCGGCCCGCGTGGTGACAAATGCAGGCTTTGAATATCTCGGAGACGCCGAAACATTCAGTGTCTCACGTGGCGCGCGGGTCCCGACATGGACCTATGTGTGCAAGCTCGACTGACCCCATGAGCCAAAACGGGGTCGCCAAAATCAAGGACGACCCCGATGACCCAAATATTAACCACCAAAAGACTGATCCTGCGCCCTTTTCGGGGCGATGATGCGCCTGATCTTGTGCGCCTGCTCAACAATCTTGACGTGAGCAGCTGGTTGACGCGCGTCAGCTTTCCCTATTCGATTGTCGAGGCACATTGGTATATCAGCGCGGTGAGCAACCCTTGGCGCTTTGCGATTACTTCGCGCGACACTGGCGCATTTATGGGCAGTGTCGAAGTCGTTACCGAATTCGGCTATTGGCTTGGGCAACCGTTTTGGCGTCAAGGATACATGTCTGAGGCGGCCAATGCGGTCGTCAACCATTGGATGGGCCAATATGGCGACACGCTGGCCTCATCGTATTTTCTGGGCAACAGGGGTTCCAAGGCCATTCTGACCGCCTTGGGCTTTGAACCGCGCGAAATCACCTATAAATTCTCGAAAGCACGGGATAAAGAGGTGAAAACGCGCATTTTAACCCTTACGCCCACGCGCTATCACGCGCATAAGGCACATTGAATTTGCCGCCAACGCAGGCTAAGTCTTCGATCTGAAAGGATCACCACATGAAATTTCTCGATCTTTGCAAAGTTTACATTCGATCCGGCTCAGGCGGCAACGGCTGTGTATCGTTTCGGCGTGAGAAATACATCGAATATGGTGGTCCAAATGGCGGTGATGGCGGACGCGGCGGCAGCGTTATTGTTGAAGCCGTTGACGGTCTCAACACCCTCATTGATTTTCGCTACCAGCAGCATTTCTTTGCCCAAAACGGGCAGGGCGGCATGGGCAGCAATCGCACCGGTAAAGACGGCAAAGACATCTATCTGCGGGTGCCTGCGGGCACTGAGATTATGGATGAAGATCAAGAAACTGTATTGTTTGACATCACCGAAGTTGGCCAAAAGATCGTTTTGATCAAAGGTGGCAACGGCGGATGGGGCAACTTGCACTTTAAATCTTCGACCAACCAAGCGCCGCGAACCGCAAATCCGGGTCAAGAGGGTATCGATCGCACGATCTGGTTGCGCCTGAAATTGATCGCGGATGCGGGGCTTTTGGGCATGCCAAATGCCGGTAAATCGACGTTTTTGTCCGTGACATCAAATGCTCGTCCCAAAGTGGCCGATTACCCGTTCACGACCATGCACCCGAATTTGGGTGTTGTGGGGATCGACAATACAGAATTTGTGGTCGCCGACATTCCAGGTCTGATCGAGGGCGCCTCTGAGGGGCGCGGTCTTGGCGATCTGTTCCTTGGTCACGTGGAACGTTGTGCGGTGTTGTTGCACCTTGTGGATGGAACGTCCGAGGATGTGGCCCATGATTACAACGTGATCATTGGCGAGATTTCGAATTACGCCGATGAACTGGGTGACAAGCCGCGCATCACGGTGCTCAATAAAGTTGACAGCTTGACCGAAGAAGAAATCGCCGAGAAAACAGCAGCACTTGAAAAAGCGTCTGGCGGACGGGTTTACACCATGTCCGGCGTCAGCCGTGACGGGGTGGATACCGTTCTGCGCGCGTTGAAGGCCGAGATTTCAATGGACCGTTTGCGCACCAAACAAGCCGACGGAGGCGATGAGGAAGAAACATCGTGGCGACCTTAAAAGATGCAAAACGCGTTGTCATAAAAATCGGATCGGCCTTACTGGTCGAATCCGGTGATCTTCGCAAAGCTTGGCTGACGGGTTTGGCCGAAGATGTGGCGATGCTTAAAGCCCGTGGCATGGATGTGATCATCGTGTCCTCTGGCTCTATCGCTTTGGGGCGTGGTGTGCTGAATCTGCCCGTCAAAGACTTGCCATTAGAGCAATCACAGGCCTGTGCTTCAGTGGGGCAAATTCGTCTTGCGCGGGCGTATCAAGACTCCTTTGATGCGCATGGCATCATCGCGTCGCAGGTGCTTTTAACGTTGGACGACACCGAAGATCGCCGACGCTATTTGAACGCCCGTGCGTCTCTTGAGGCGCTTTTGGCGCTTGGAGTCGTGCCCATCGTCAATGAAAACGACACGATTGCCACTGATGAAATTCGCTATGGCGACAATGACCGTTTGGCGGCGCAAATTGCGGTCACGGTCGATGCTGATACCTTGGTGCTTTTGTCTGATATTGACGGGCTATACACGGCCAATCCGAATACAGATCCAACGGCAAAGCATATCGCGCAAGTTTCTGAAATTACGCCTGATATCGAAAATATGGCTGGCGATCCAATATCCGGTCTGTCCAAGGGCGGGATGAAAACCAAAATTCTAGCTGCCAAAACGGCGATGGCAGGCGGTTGTGCGATGGCCATCACCCAAGGGGCTGTTGACCGCCCGCTTCAAGCATTAGACAATGGGGCTATGGCGACATGGTTTTTACCATCGGTTGATCCCAAAAGGGCACGCAAAAACTGGATTGGCGCGATGAAATCCAAAGGGACTTTGACAGTAGATGCCGGCGCGATCCATGCGTTGAACAAGGGCAACTCTTTGTTGCCGGCAGGTGTCACAGAGGTGTCAGGTCAATTTGGCCGTGGTGAACCGGTTGAGATTGTGGGGCCGGATGCCGTCCGTGTCGGACTTGGACTGACACGGTATACATCTGACGAAGCCCGGGCCATCAAAGGGGCAAAGACACAAGATATTCAAACGATCCTTGGTCACTCGGGCCGAGCCGCAATGATTCATAGGGATGATATGGTGTTATGACACAAGACGTTAACATAACTGAACTGATGCAAGACATCGGCAAACGGGCCAAAGCAGCTTCAGCGACCTTGGCTTATGCTTCGGCCGAAACCAAACAGGCGGCCTTGATTGGTGCGGCAGAGGCCATTTGGGCCCGCCGTGACGAAATCCTTGCAGCAAACGAAAAAGACATGGCCTTTGGTCGGGACAAAGGTCTGAGTGATGCGATGTTGGATCGGTTGTTGCTGACCGAAGATCGCATTGCAGGGATCAAAGAGGCTTTGCGCACCATCGCAGAGCAAAAAGACCCTGTCGGCGATGTGATTGCCGAATGGGATATGCCCTCTGGTTTGCACATCAAACGTACGCGCACGCCTTTGGGCGTTATCGGCGTGATCTATGAATCGCGCCCCAATGTGACCGCCGATGCGGGGGCTTTGTGTTTGAAAGCTGGCAATGCGGTGATTTTGCGCGGCGGGTCAGAAAGTTTTCACTCTTCAGGTCTGATCCACGACTGTCTGGTCGATGGATTGGTCAAAGCAGGCCTGCCTGCGGATGCCATCCAGCGCGTGCCAACCCGTGATCGCGCAGCGGTCAGTGAAATGCTGTCGATGACAGATTATATCGACGTGATCGTGCCGCGCGGCGGTAAGGGGCTTGTGGGCCTTGTGCAACGCGAAGCGCGTGTGCCGGTGTTTGCGCATTTAGAGGGCATCGTGCATGTATTCATGGATGCCTCAAGCGATCCCAAAAAGGCGATGGAGGTCGTGGTCAACGCTAAGGCGCGCCGCACTGGTATTTGTGGCGCGGCAGAATGTTTGCTTATTCATAAAGACTTAGCGGGCACTCTTGGCGTGGATGTGATCCAGGCATTGATGAAAGCTGGCATCGAAGTGCGTGGTGACGAGACCTTGCAATCGATTGCGGGCGTCGTGCCTGCAACCCAAGACGATTGGGGCTGTGAATATGCTGATGCCATCATTGCGGCCAAGGTTGTTGACGATATCGATGGCGCAATTGCGCATATCCATCAGTATTCGTCGTCTCACACCGACTGCATCATTTCCGAGACGGCTGACAATGTCGCCAAGTTCTTTGAGCGGATTGATAGCGCGATTTTGATGCACAATTCCTCGACGCAATTCGCGGATGGTGGCGAGTTTGGTATGGGCGGAGAGATCGGCATTTCAACAGGTAAAATGCACGCGCGCGGCCCTGTGGGCGCTGAGCAGTTGACCTCGTTTAAATATTTGGTGACATCGGACGGCGCGACGCGCAAGTGATCTGAAACACTAACCGGTCACGGATATAAAGAAGGCGCGCCGGAGAGGCGCGCCTTTTGTGTGACCTTGGGGAGGACAACATCACGGGACTCAAACGGGTTTAAGCTATGAGGCGCAAAACGCCTTCTTGGGTTTGGGCGGTGATGTGTCTGTTGAGCAATTCCGCTTGTAGCGGGGCCAAAATAAACTGAACTTCGGATGGCTTCAGCCCATCAGCGGTGGTGGTGGCGCCCAATCGCGCCCACAAGTCAGGCGAGGGATCCAGACGGTCGGCACGCGCATCAACACACCATTGGCCATTATCATTACTGATTTTGATCATTCCGCCTCGCGGCATCGCGGTTTCAATACACAGCATCATCAAACAGGCGAGTTTCACTTCATCGCGCAGCATATCCGTTTCAGGTTGCCACTCGTATTTCAAACGGGCGGTTTCCAAAGCCTTCAAGATCGTCAACATCTCCATCCGTCCGGTCATTTGATTGGGAGAGGCCATACCGAATGCGATCCGAAAAAACTTTACACGGGCGTTTGCATTGTCAACGCTTTCCGCGATAAGGCTGAGTTCGGGATTGGTGTTTCCGCTAGACATGCCAAGCAATTCAACGCCATTGGAAATCGCGCCGACAGGGCTGATAAGATCATGGCAGATTCGAGAACCGATCATGGCGGCGATGTCGCGGGTCAATTCTTTGGTCATTGTGTCTCCTGAAGTGGGGCTAACATAGGAAAGTACTGCGATGGACGATTTAAATGCTATGCTTGAACCAGGTCAGTTCGTGCGCCACCCTAACTGCGAAGATTGGGGCAGGGGGCAGGTTCAATCCAATATCAATGGCAAACTGACGGTGATGTTCGAACAGGTTGGTAAGATTGTCATTGATAGCCGTCGCGTCGCTCTCCTTCCTGTGTTTGATTAGTCTCGTTATGGTTAAAGTTTCATTGATATGGGCCACACTCTTATTGGGCGTCGTATTGAATTTATTTACAACCTAAAGGTGTATAGAGGCGTTCCTTGGGCAAGCTGTGTTGCATTGATACCGCGAACGCCGTAGAAACCGCCCACCTCTTCCTTTTAAAAAAGACCCCCAATGAGTGAACTCGATCACAAGTTCGAACTGCGCTTTGCAACCTGCACACAAGATATGCGCGCGGCGCAGCGTCTGCGTTATAGGGTTTTTGTCGAAGAGCTTGGCTCTGACGGCGCAATGGTCGATCATGAGGCTCAGCTCGAGGCGGATAAGTTTGATCCCGTTTACGACCATTTGATGTTGATCGATAAATCGCGCTCTGATGACCCGCTTGAACAATGCGTTGGGGTGTACCGCCTTTTGACGGGCGAGAAAGCTGTTGAAATCGGCGGTTTCTATACAGAGGCCGAATATGATCTGAGCGTACTCAAAGCCTCAGGCAAACGTCTGTTAGAACTTGGTCGGTCTTGTGTGGCCCCAGAATATCGCGGCGGCACAGCGTTATACCACATGTGGGCTGGCCTTGCGAAATACGTCTTTGAAGGCGGGTTCGACGTGTTGTTCGGCGTGGCATCTTTTCACGGCACAGACATGACGAAGCTGGCAGAACCCCTGTCCTTGCTGCATCATCGCCACCTTGCGCCGCAAGAATTGCGAGTCCGCGCCACCGATGACTTATTTCAGAACATGGATCTGATCCCTGAGGATCAAATCGACCGACGCTCAGCCATGCTACAGGTGCCTGCGCTGATCAAAGCTTACCTGCGTTTGGGGGGAACTGTGGGCGAGGGCGCTTTCATTGACCACGCGTTTAACACCATCGATGTGTGCTTGATTTTGGATATTGCGCAGGTTTCGCCACGCCAAAAGGACATGTATACGCGCGAGCGTCTGAGATGACGTCGCCACTTTGGAACAGTTCCGTGCCACCTGTTGAACCGCCATGGGAACGTTTCGACGGGCTGCGGGCCGTTTTGCGCGGTGCGCCGATCGTGCTGTTGATATTGGTATGCCTACCGCTGATGATGCTCACAAGGGGCATCGAGCGCCTGAGTGTTGGCGCGCGCAGGCCTTGGTCGTCGTTTTTTCCGCGCTTTGTGTCGCGGATGTCCCTAAGGATTATGGGCATTCCCTTACATACAACCGGCGCGCCGATGTCAGCCCCTGGTGCAGTGGTGGCAAATCATTCCTCTTGGTTGGATATTTTTACGCTGAATGCCTGCCAGAATGTTTTTTTTGTCTCGAAAGCCGAGGTGGCCAATTGGGCTGGTATTGGCCCTTTGGCACGTGCCAGTGGCACAGTGTTTATCGCGCGTGATCGCAAAGAGGCGGGGCGTCAAAAGGCGCTGTTCGAGGCGCGTTTGCACATGGGGCATAAATTGTTGTTTTTCCCAGAGGGCACATCGACCGATGGTTTGCGGGTTTTGCCGTTTAAACCCACGTTGTTTGCGGCGTTTTTCGCGCCAGAATTGCGTGATGAGGTCTCTATCCAGCCGGTTACAGTGCGATACATTGCGCCCTTGGGGGCTGATCCACGCTTTTACGGCTGGTGGGGCGATATGGAGTTCGCACCGTCTTTGATCACCTTTTTGAAAGCCCGCAAGCAGGGATCTATCGAGATCACGTTTCATGATCCAATCGCCGTGAAAGACGTGCCAAACCGCAAAGACATGGCGGTTTTATGCGAAAAGGCTGTGCGCTCAGCTCTGCCTGAAATCTCTGATAAATTCAAAAACGTCTAAAGCGATAGCTGACACTAAAAGACCCCGCTGAGGGGGCCTTAAAGTAAGTTATTCATGTAAATATATGCGTTAGCAGGCCCGATTAGCCCATGGCTGCGATCAAAGTGCCCAATGCTGCACTTGGGTCGTCTTGGCCCCAAATTTCATCACCAATGGCAAAGAAATCAGTGTGTGGCGTCAAGGCTTTGATCGTCTCCACGTCCAAAGCGCCTTCGGCGACAACTGGCACTTCGATCATCAACGACCACCATTCAAACAAATCTTTTTCCGCCTGCTCGCCAGTGCCAAGGCCACTGGCCCCCGCAGGGCCAAAGGCCACGTAATCCGCGCCAATTTCGCCAGCCGTCATGCCATCATGACGCGTGGCCCCACAAAATGCGCCGACAATCGCATCCGCCCCAAGCGTTTTGCGCACATCTCGCACAGAGCGCGCACCGTCGAGCAAATGCACCCCGTCAAGCCCGTGCTTTTCGGCCAAAGCCACATGGGAATCGATGACAATCGCCACATCACGCGCATGGCAAACTTCGCGCACAGCATCGGCGGCACGGCCAAGTTCAACTTCGTCTTTGCTGGCCAAAGCCAAGCGCACACAAGCGACTTCATGATCGTCCAATACTTGTGCCAAAAGGGCAGGAAATGTCTGCACATCAAAAGCGGCAGGAGTCAGCAGATAGATTTGCGGCACTTCGGATTGATCTGTGTGATCGGACATGGGCGACTCCTTTTGACGTTTGGTTTGATATAGCGGCTTTAGACTTTGTGTGGAAGGCTTTGCGCGTGTCCCATGCCGCTCATCGTCCGCAGTCACAGTCCCTTGCGCATTTGGCGATCTGCGCCTATCACGCGCAGGCCCCTTTGCTGTAATCTCATGCTGCAATCAAGCTACGACCAAGAAAGTTCAACACATGTCCGATACGCCCCAAGACTTCGATCTGTCCGGTCCTACACCTGCGTTCATTCTGGTGCGCCCTCAGATGGGCGAAAACATCGGCGGGGCGGCGCGCGCGATGTGGAATTTCGGCTTGGACCGGATGCGCATCGTTGATCCGCGTGATGGCTGGCCCAATCAAAAAGCCGTGGCGATGGCCTCGGGCGCGGGGCGTCTTTTGGACGAGGCGGGCATGTTTGACACCGTGCCAGACGCTTTGGCCGATTGTGACTATGTTTTTGCGACCACCGCGCGGATGCGAGACATCACCAAACCTGTGATGTCGCCTGAACGCGCCATGGAACACGCCCGCGCCATTATGGCCAATGGTGGCAAAGTCGGCGTGATGTTCGGGCCTGAGCGGGCAGGGTTGGAAAACGACGATGTGGTCCATGCCAATGCGCTGATCACCGTGCCGATCAACCCTGAGTTTCCGTCTTTAAATCTCGCGCAATGTGTCTTGTTAACGGCCTATGAATGGCGTCGCCAAACCGCTGACATCGTCCCTGAAGTGGTGGAAATGGCGGGCACCGAATGGGCAGGGCATGTCGAGATGGAAAAGCTCGGCGATCATTATGAAGAGACGTTGGATCAAGCAGGGTTCTTTTTCCCCGAAGACAAAGCCACCAGCATGAAGCTGAACCTGCGCAATCTGTGGTCGCGGATGCCGATGACCAAGATGGATGTGCAGATGATGCACGGAATGATGCGACAAATGAAACGCTGGAAAGAACGCGGTTCGGGTCGCTAGACCCGCGATATGCGCGTTCAATGGATAGTTTTTCAAATTTAAGCGCGTCAAAGCGTCTTTTGACGTCTGGATGTGCTTGCCCTTGGGCGGGGTGCTGCCTAGTTTCCCATGCAAACACCGCACATATAGGGGCGCATCGCATGGCTCAAAAACCAACATCGAAACGCAGTATTTTTGAAGAGGTCGGCGCAGACGCAAAACCTGTATCAGCCCCCAAAGGTGGCTTGATCGATACAGGCAAATCCGGCGCACGCAAAGGCATCCGCGCTTGGCTGTTGATCTTGTTTGCTATGGTGATGGTGATGATCGCTGTGGGGGGCATGACGCGTTTGACGGATTCCGGTCTGTCGATCACGGAATGGAAGCCTGTCACGGGTGCCATGCCGCCGATGAATGCGGCAGCTTGGGCAACAGAGTTCGAGAAATACAAAGAAATACCCGAATATCAGCTGCAAAACGCTGGCATGTCTTTGTCTGAATTCAAGGCGATCTATTGGTGGGAATGGGGTCATCGTCAATTGGGCCGCACCATCGGACTTGTTTGGTTCCTTGGCTTTGCAGGCTTCGCCCTCGCGCGTAAAATCCCCACAGGTTGGACCAAAAAACTGCTGTTCATCGGCGCTTTGGGCGGTCTTCAGGGCGCGATTGGCTGGTGGATGGTCTCCTCTGGCCTCACTGGAGATCGTTTGGATGTGGCGTCCTATAGGCTCGCAACCCATCTTGGGTTGGCCTTTGTGATCCTTGGATTTATTGCGTGGTACGTGTTCCAACTCAGCCAGTCTGAGGGCGAACTCATGCAAGCGCGGCGCAACCGTGATGCCAAGCTGTTCACCAAAGGCACAGGGATGCTGCATATGGTGTTTTTGCAAATTTTGCTGGGGGCTTTGGTTGCGGGTATTGATGCTGGGCGCGGGTTTACCGATTGGCCGTTGATGGGCGGACAATTCTTGCCACCTGATCCGTTAAGTTTGACGCCGATGTGGCGCAATTTCTTTGAAGATGCCGGTCTTGTGCAATTCATGCATCGGATGATGGGATATGTCGTGTTCATTTATGGGCTGACAGTATGGTTGCGCGCGCGTAAATCAGCCAATCGCAGCACGGCTGCGGCCTTTAATATGATGGCTGCGATCTTGTTCTTGCAGGTGGCTTTGGGCATCGTCACAGTGCTGCATGGCGCGCCGATGCATCTTGGCCTTGCGCATCAAATCGGGGCCGTGGCCTTGTTTGTATCAGTCTTGCGGGCGCGGTTTTTGAGCCAATACCCCAAAACCCAATCTGTCCGAGGAACCTGATAATGACTGCATATACTGACTTAATGGCGTTTCAAAAAACCACCGAGGCGCTTGGATCTGTTGCTGGGCGGCTCAATTGGGATCAAGAAACCATCATGCCCGAAGGTGCAGCCGCCCAACGCGGTGAAGAACTGTCCGCGATGGAAACCGTGTTGCACGCGCGGCGCACAGACCCGCGTGTGGGGGCGTGGCTGGCGGCGATCGATCCACAGGGATTGGATGCGGTGCAGGCTGCAAACCTGCGCCACATCACGCGGTCTTATGCGCGTAACACCAAGGTGCCCGCCGATTTGGCCACTGAAATTGCTAAGGTGACATCATTGTCCCAAGGCATTTGGGCCGAGGCGCGCGCCAATGATGATTTCGCCCATTTCGCCCCGACCTTCGAACGCGTGGTGGCGCTCAAACGCGAAGAAGCGGCGGCTTTGGCCGATGGCGGCGATCTGTATGATGCGATGCTGCAAGACTATGAACCAGGCGCAACAGCGGCAGAGTTGTCTGCAATGTTTGGCGCGCTGCGTCCTCGTTTAAGCGCGCTGCGTGATAAGGTTTTGGGCGCTGATCAACCCAAGGGCGTCAGCGGTACCTTCGATGAGGCGGCGCAAATGGCGCTGACCCATGAGGTCGCGAAAAGCTTTGGCTATGACTTCAATCGCGGTCGGATCGACAAGGCCGTGCATCCGTTTTCAAGCGGCTCTGGTTCGGATTCGCGTATCACCACGCGCACATCCCATGATGATCCGTTCAACTGCCTGTATTCTACGATCCACGAAGTTGGCCATGCCTGTTACGAGCTAGGCATTGATGACGCGCATCTGTTCACACCGCTTGGCGGGGGCGTGTCGATGGGCGTGCATGAAAGCCAATCGCGGATTTACGAGAACCAGTTGGGCCGCTCGCGTGCTTATACGGAATACCTGTATGGCAAAATGCGGAGCAGCTTTGGCGATTTCGGTATCAATAGCGCTGAAGGGTTTTACGCAGCTGTGAACCGCGTCACCAAAGGCTTTATCCGCACCGAAAGCGACGAAATTCAATACAACCTGCATGTGCTTTTGCGCTTTGATCTGGAACGCGACATTATCTCTGGTGCTTTGGAAATCAAAGACCTGCCAGAGGCGTGGAACGCGCGGTTCGAAGCCGATTTTGGCGTAAAGGTCGACAAGGTGTCCAACGGCTGTTTGCAAGACGTGCATTGGCCCGTTGGCCTCTTCGGCTATTTCCCGACCTATTCATTGGGCAACGTCTATGCGGGCTGTTTGAACACAGCGATGCGTAATGAGGTTTCTGGCATTGATGCGGCTTTGGCCAAGGGGGACACATCTCTTGCCACGGATTGGTTGCGCGAAAACCTGCAGCAATACGGGGGCCTGCGCACACCGCATGACACGATCGTGCATGCCTGCGGGTTTGAGCCCACGGAAGTGCCATTGTTGGATTATCTCGAAGAGAAATTCAGCGGTATTTACGGCCTTTAAGGCTGCGCTGAAAATCGTCCAAAGTGTGCTTTGTCACAGTGCGTTTTGGGCGGTAAACCAAGGTTCCACACGGGCACGAATGAAGCGCCAAAGGGCAGGGCAGCCACGGGTGATTTTATCGCCAACGCGGGTGTCCAGCTGGCTCAATGAGACCGTGTATTTGCGCCAAGACCCGCCATCGTTTGCCAAGTTGTGCAAAACGGGCTGCGCGCGGTCAATGGATTTGGCGTAGAGCGCCGTTGGTGTCTGTGCCGCTTCAAACTCTTCCCAAATGCCGCGCAGGTTTTGACCTTGATCGCTTGGCAACAGCCCAAATAGGCGATCTGCGGCTTTGATTTCGGCGGCTTCTTGGGCTTGTTGCGCCTCTGCTGTTACGGCACCATGGATAGGCGTGTCGCCTGCGTCCACTTCGACGATATCATGCAAAAGCATCATCGTAATCGCGCGCGAGGCATCAATCGCGCCACGGGCTTGGTCGGTCAAGGTCAGCGCGTAGAGCATCACATGCCACGAATGCTCACCTGAGTTTTCAGGACGCGATCCATCCATGATTGGCGTGGCACGCAAAATGCTTTTCAGACGGTCTGCTTCACACCAAAAGGCATAGCGCTGATCCATCACAGGATCCGTCGCGCGGGTCTCAAACAAGGCCAACGTGAATTCATAAAGCGCAGGAAACAGATCTTTGATTTTGGACGCGCGCCCTCGATATAGATTGCGTTCCACAATCTCGCGTTCCTCGTCCAGTTGCACAGGCGCGCCAAGGCACTGCAGCGCGGGCGCGAGGAAGTCGATGGATTTGGCAAAACGCGCACTTGGCGTCTGCATGGCCTCAAATTCGCGCCATGTGGTCAGATAGTGATCCGCGATATCATCGGGCAGAAGCCCGTAAATACGGGCCGCGGCAGCCTGTTCGGCCAGCTCAATATCTTGGGGATTGTGGGTGATATGGATTGGATGGTCGCCTGCGTCGATTTCAACGATATCGTGTAAGATCAACATTTCGATCACGCGCGCCAAATCAACATCTGCACCCGCCAAAGGCGCGCAGAGCACCGCTAAGAGCGCCGCATGCCATGAATGTTCGGCAGAATTTTCGAACCGAGACCGATCCATCACTTGATTGGCGCGGTCAACGGTTTTGAGCTTATCGGCCTCTAACAAAAACGCGAATTGCGCATTGAGACGCGCCAGATCTTTGGGGTTAGACTTCAAAGTCATCTTCCGCACTTGGGGGCGGGGCCGTTGGGGCCAAACCCGCTTTGTGTTCTTTCACGCGTTGTAAAATATAGTCACGGGCGCGACGTTCGGCCAAACGCACACGCGCGGCGGTGTTAAACGCCTCTTGTGTGGTGGTCGATGTCGCGCCAATCACTTGGGACACTTGCTGGATAAACTGTTCATCGCCGATCACATCCATCGCTTTGATGGCGTCTTTTGCAAGATCGTCCGATAGGTCGTCCATAATCCCCATAGCAGCAGTCCTTAACGTGTGTTTTCGGTCAATCGGCGGCGCACATATGTGTCAACATTGCCGATCATCTCTTCCATATGCGGGTCTTCAAAGAAGTGGCCAGCACCTTCAAGTTCTTGGTGGGTGATGGTGATGCCCTTTTGCTCGTGCAATTTGTTCACAAGCGTATGGGTGTCTTTGGGCGGCGCCACGCGGTCGGCTGTGCCGTTGATGATCAAACCCGATGCCGGGCACGGGGCCAAGAACGAGAAATCATACATATTGGCGGGGGGCGACACAGAGATAAAGCCAGTGATCTCGGGGCGGCGCATCAAAAGCTGCATACCGATCCAAGCACCAAAGCTAAAGCCCGCGACCCAGCAATGTTTCGCGTTCGGGTTCAACGACTGCAGGTAATCGAGTGCGGATGCCGCATCAGACAATTCGCCGATGCCTTGATCGTATTCACCTTGCGAACGACCAACGCCGCGAAAGTTGAACCGCAAAACAGTGAAACCCATTTTGTGAAAGGCGTAATGCATGTTGTACACAACGCGGTTGTTCATCGTGCCGCCAAACTGTGGGTGCGGGTGCAAGATAATCGCGATGGGGGCATCTTTGGCGCGTTGTGGGTGGTAGCGGCCTTCGAGGCGGCCTTCTGGGCCGGGAAAAATCACTTCGGGCATTGCGTCCCTGTCTCCTTAGATGTCTTGTCAGCTGCGCCACCACAACGTCGTGGGACGGGCCGAGACATCCATTATGGGGTGTCGTTTTGTGCTCGTGTTAAATGCCCTGTCCGGCTATAGTTGACGAATAAGATCAGGAACTTTAGAAGCATTCTAAACTAACTGCTCTTTTAGGGCATACGAGTTGCATTGGAGTTAAGGCTCCAAAGCGCTAACGTCAATGATTTTGCTCAAGAATTACCCGTTTTGCGGGGGAATCACTGCAAATATGGGGCAAGGCACTGAGCTAGAGCGGGTGAATCGCGTTTTGCGACGCCTTTGAATGGGAGATCGAGATATGAAGTTATCAACAAAGGGCCGCTACGCGATGGTCGCCTTGGCGGATCTTGCGCTTCAAAATGACGGCGCGTTGCTGTCTTTGTCCGAAATTTCCAAACGCCAAGACATATCCTTGCCCTACCTAGAGCAGTTGTTCGTCAAATTGCGCCGCGCTGAACTTGTCACCTCAGTGCGTGGGCCTGGTGGCGGATATAAGCTGGCGAAATCTCCGTCTGATATTCGGGTCTCTGACATACTTGAGGCTGTGGACGAAACCGTATCTGCAATGCACACTGGGGCAGGGGCGTCAGGTGGCGTGTCTGGCAGTCGTGCCCAATCGGTAACCAACAGGTTGTGGGAAGGGCTTTCAGCGCATGTTTATGTATTTTTGCATCAGACCCGCTTGTCCGACATCACTGGCAATGGTTTGCGCCCATGCCCTGCGGTGCCGAACTTTGTCGAAGTGGTGGATGACAGCAAAGCTGCTGTTGAGGCGCAAGCTCAAGAATTGGCATCAGAGGACCTGAGCGAATAATGGCGCGCGCGCCTCGCACATATTTGGATTACAACGCCACTGCGCCGCTCTGTCAGGCCGCTCGCGAGGCGATGATTGACGCTATGGATGTGGTGGGCAACCCGTCGTCTGTGCATGGCGAGGGACGCATTGCTAAGGGCTTAATTGAAAAAGCGCGTGGACAAGTCTCTGACGCTTTTGGCGCCAGTTCCGCCGATATCGTTTTCACATCAGGCGCGACTGAGGCAGCAGCTTTGGCACTCGCGGGTCGCGCGATGCATTGCGCCGATGTGGAACATGAGGCGGTGTCATCTTGGTGTGAAACAGACTTAACTGTTGATGCAAATGGTGCAGTGACTTGCACAAATCGAACAGAAACAGCACTGCAACTGGCCAATTCTGAAAGTGGAATTGTACAAAACCTACCTGAAGGCCTTGCTGTGGTGGATGCGACCCAAGGGTTCGGCAAACTGCCCATTGCGTTCAACTGGTTGGGTTGCGACATGACGCTAATCTCGGCGCATAAAATCGGCGGTCCTAAAGGCATTGGTGCTTTGGTGCTTAAACAAGGTCTGGATGTTAAAGCGCAGATTTTGGGCGGAGGCCAAGAAATGGGGCGTCGCTCTGGCACTGAAAACCTGCTTGGAATCGTCGGGTTTGGCGCTGCGGCTGAAGCCAGCGCGAAACTGATCGCAGATGGCGTTTGGGATCAGGTGGTCACGCGCCGTGATCTACTGCAAGCGCGGCTTGAAGATGGGGCTGAGGGCATCATATGTGTTGGGAAGGATGTAAAACGTCTGCCCAATACATTGAGTGTCATCACACCCAATTGGAAGGGCGAGACCCAAGTGATGCAAATGGATCTGGCTGGGTTTGCTGTGTCAGCAGGATCAGCCTGTTCCAGCGGTAAGGTGAAATCCAGCCGCGTTTTGCGTGCTATGGGATACTCGGATCTGGAAGCCTCTTGCGCGATGCGGGTGTCTTTGGGACCTGAGACCACAACAGATGAGATCGAGCGGTTTGCCAATGCTTGGCTGAACGCCTATGACCGCTGGAAACAGCGCGCAGCTTGAGAATAATATGGCCCCCTTGCGGTGCCGCACAGATAAAATGGGCCATCAGAGCCCGATAGATACGCACTTGAAGGAGTGATCCGCATGGATGACACATCGGTAAAAGACAAAGTCCAAGTCAAAGACGGCGTCGAGCAAGACACAGTTGATGCGGTGCAGGCGCTTGGCGGCGCTTACAAGTACGGCTGGGAAACCGATATCGAGATGGAATATGCCCCCAAAGGCCTGTCCGAGGATATCGTGCGGTTGATTTCTGCGAAGAACAACGAACCTCAATGGATGCTGGACTGGCGTCTTGAGGCGTACCGCCGTTGGCTAACCTTGGAAGAACCCGATTGGGCGATGGTGGATTACCCTAAGATCGATTTTCAGGACCAGTATTACTACGCGCGTCCGAAATCTATGATGGAAAAACCCAAGTCTTTGGATGATGTGGACCCGAAACTTTTGGCCACCTATGCCAAATTGGGCATCTCATTAAAAGAACAAGCCATCTTGGCGGGCGTCGAAGGCGCGGGCGATGTTCCTGCGGATGGCGAGCGCAAAGTGGCTGTGGATGCGGTATTCGATTCCGTATCTGTTGGCACGACATTCAAAAAGGAACTTGAGGCCGCAGGCGTTATTTTCTGTTCGATCTCTGAGGCGATCCAAGATCACCCTGAACTGGTTAAAAAATACCTCGGCACTGTTGTGCCTGTATCTGACAACTATTACGCGACGCTCAACTCTGCTGTGTTCTCGGATGGGTCTTTTGTCTACATCCCGCCAAACACCCGCTGCCCGATGGAGCTGTCCACCTATTTCCGTATCAACGCGGAAAACACCGGCCAGTTTGAACGCACATTGATCATCGCCGATGAAAAATCATACGTGTCTTATCTTGAAGGCTGTACCGCGCCAAAACGCGACGTCGCGCAATTGCACGCGGCTGTGGTGGAATTGGTTCTGTTGGAAGACTCCGAGATCAAATATTCAACCGTCCAAAACTGGTTCCCTGGCGATGAAGAAGGCAAAGGCGGCATCTATAACTTTGTGACCAAACGTGCTGATTGTCGTGGCGCGCGGTCCAAAGTGATGTGGACACAAGTGGAAACCGGCTCTGCCGTAACGTGGAAATACCCGTCTTGCATTTTGCGCGGCGACGACAGCCAAGGTGAGTTCTATTCCATCGCCATCGCCAATAATATGCAGCAGGCCGACACTGGCACGAAGATGATCCACCTTGGCAAGAACACCAAGTCGCGGATCGTGTCCAAAGGTATCTCTGCGGGGAAGGCGCAAAATACTTATCGTGGTCAGGTCACCATGCACCCGCGGGCGAAAAATTCGCGCAATTACACCCAATGTGACAGCCTGCTGATCGGGTCCAATTGTGGTGCGCACACTGTGCCCTACATCGAAGTGCGCAACAATTCGTCGCGCGTGGAACATGAGGCGACCACATCAAAAGTGGACGACGATCAACTGTTCTACTGCCGCGCACGTGGCATGGGCGAAGAAGAGGCCGTGGCCTTGGTTGTCAACGGGTTCTGTAAAGAAGTCTTGCAAGCTTTGCCGATGGAATTTGCGATGGAAGCGCAGGCCTTGGTCGCGATTTCTCTCGAAGGTTCTGTAGGGTAACAATTGGATTGAAAGGCCCGAGACATGATGAAAACCACATTGCTTTTTGTGATTGTCACGGGCCTGTTTTGTCACTTTGGCACAGGAAGATACTGAGATGTCGTTTTTCCAAAGCAAACGGTTTCGCGAAGCGTGGATGGGCTCCCTTATCTTGGGGTGCTTGTTTCCGTTTTTAGAAGCTATTTCGCTGGACGGGTCTGAGCAATCATATCTTGCACGTGTGAACGACGGGTTCTTGCCAACAGCCTTTAAATTTGCGGCCATCTATTTTGTGATAGTCTCGGTATTTGCCGTTTTCAAACACCGCCGCGATGCCGTTTCGTCAAAAAGTGAGACTTCTGAATGATCATCACCACCACCCAATCCGTCGAAGGGCAATCCATCGCCAGCTATAAAGGTATCGTCACAGGCGAGGCTATTATGGGGGCCAACATCGTGCGCGATATATTTGCGCAAGTGACTGATATTGTTGGCGGGCGCTCAGGTTCATACGAAAAGAAACTGGCGGATGCACGCAGTGCTGCTTTGCTTGAAATGGAACACCGTGCAGCGGCACTTGGCGCGCAGGCCGTGGTCGGCGTTGATCTGGACTATGAGGTGATCAATAACATGTTGATGGTCTCTGCCTCTGGTACCGCCGTGAGCTTTGCCTGATCAGATGCAGCACATCATCGCATCCCCCATATTTGCCTTCCCGTCTGAGGGGCCAGAGCTGACCTTTTCTTTGGGGGCGCATGCACATGACGCGGCGACGACACCCATCATGGAAGACGACTTTGGTGTATCTACCTTGATGAGCTGTAAGCACGCTGGAGAAACTGACTTTCCCATTGCCAGCCAAGGCCACATGATCCAATCCCAACGCGATCCGATCCAGATCGACCCAGCCCGTTTGCGAGATGTGGTCACCGCATTTGGCAACGTTAATTAAAGTGAGGCTTTGAATATGTCCCCTGAACTTCTGTCTCTTGTTGCGATGAAATCTTCTGGCGTCGCGATTGGCGTGTTTCTTGGTGTCGTCATCGGGTTGAGCATTCGTGCCAACAAGGGCAATCGCGAGGGGCTGTTTCGTGATTCTGTTTTCGCGACAGCTTTCCTTGCGTCTATGGCCTCTTGGGCCTTTGTCGTGATTTTGCGGCTGGTGATCGGCTAGGTCAGAGACATGTTTTCGCAATCCCATAAAAATGTAATGGCCGCGCCCACCTCTCGCCATAATCTTTCAGTAACCATACTTACGTTACTGTATGGGAGAGGTCATGTTTATGGACCAGAAAATAGATTTTCAACGACGCATCGCCCGCGTCGCACCAATTATAAGCGATCAACGTGCCGGAGTTGGCCCGTCGAAGTCCCCGCGCATGGAGCGCAACGAACGCATCCAAACGATGTTGGAGCGCCAAGAGGCGTGGGACAAAGGTCAAGAATTTTACGGGGTCAATTTGGACAAACCAGCACCATGGACACCGTTTCTATCGGTGATCTTGGCTGTTGCCATGGGCGCTCTGTCCGCGATGATCGCCCGTTACATACATTTTCAGCTAACAGGGGCCATCGGCGTCAACCTGTCCGCGAATTTGGATGTCACCGTGGATGTGCTATTGGCCATCGCAATCGCCTTTTTGCTGCGCGAGCTGGTGTCTTTGTCAGCCATTCGGCAAATGGGCGCGCAATGCGCGGGCATTTTGCTGGCTTTGACAACGATGCACAACATCGTGCACGAATTTCCGGGACCGTTCACGCGCCTGTTCTCGAGCGAATGGGTTCAACATGTGACCGAGACGACCGAGCTGGGCACTTTGGTTTTCCGTGGTCGCGAAATTCATATCTAACAACACATGTGCCGGCAGACACTAACGCAACGTCAAGGTTTGCCGACACCAGTTTGCCCGATGACTGCCTCGTTCTATCCTTAATTTCCTCGCAACCTGTCAACTGTAACCTGTTACGGACAAGCCGAGGAAAGACCACAGATGCAGCCAGCGCAAAAACAAGCCTTCGCGGATCGTCTGTCACGGATCGGTACAAAGGGTGCAAACACTTGCGGCGTTGTTCATGTGGGCGAGACCTCCAATGCAGCGACATCCCGCAAAATAACGCCAAAGAACGCGATGGCCGCGCCTTCGCACGCAGCGTTGATGTTCAAAGGGCTGCGCTCAGCCGTGATACAGGTTATGGTCTTTGGCACCTGTCTGACTTTGTATATTCGCCACTTCGGTCTGTAGCTGTAACAGCTAACAGCCCCTCTTATTTCGCGTGTTCACCTGCGACTGATGTCGCGCAAGATCACGCTTTCACCCACAACGCACAACTGCGCTTGCCGACTGGATACAGTCGTGCGGGCCTTTCCGTATGAAGGATAGATAAATGTTAGAAATCAAAAATCTACACGTCAAACTTGAAGAAGAAGAAAAACAAATTCTCAAGGGTGTAAACTTGACGGTCGAGCCCGGCAAAGTACATGCGATCATGGGGCCGAACGGCTCAGGTAAATCCACGACATCTTATGTCCTGTCTGGTCGTGATGGCTATGAAGTGACCGAAGGCTCTGCCACGCTGAACGGTGAAGACCTGTTTGACATGGAACCAGAAGAACGCGCGGCGGCGGGCCTTTTCTTGGCCTTCCAATACCCTGTGGAAATCCCAGGTGTGGGCAACATGACCTTTTTGCGTACAGCTGTGAATTCGCAACGTAAATTGCGCGGCGAAGATGAATTGACAGCAGGCGAGTTTCTTAAAATCATTCGCGAAAAAGCAAAAGCGCTGAAAATCGACGCCGAGATGCTGAAACGTCCCGTGAATGTTGGTTTTTCCGGCGGCGAAAAGAAACGCAACGAGATTTTGCAAATGGCGATGCTTGAGCCAAAGGTGTGCATCTTGGATGAAACCGATTCCGGTTTGGACGTTGATGCGATGAAACTGGTGGCCGAAGGCGTGAATGCGCTGCGCGATGGTACACGGTCTTTCGTGGTGATCACCCACTACCAACGTCTGTTGGATCACATCAAACCAGATTACGTGCACATCATGTCCAACGGTCGCATCATCAAATCCGGTGGTCCTGAGCTGGCGTTGGAAGTCGAGAACAATGGCTATGCTGATCTGCTTGCGGAGCAGGAGAATTCATAATGACACGGGCACAAATGAAACAACGCAAATGCGATGACACGGCGGCGCGTCTTGATGGCTTAGCGGTCCCTTCAGGGGCTGCTTGGGCCACTGAACTGCGCCAACACTCGCTGACACGCCTGCTTGAGATGGGTCTTCCGACCAAACGCGATGAGTATTGGAGGTGGACCGATCCTGCGACCTTGACCTCAGCCGCACCAACATCCGCAGAGGTTTTTGACGCAGCAGAGGTGCCAATTTTCGACGCGATTGAGCGTTTGAAAATCGTCTTTGTCGATGGTGTGTTCGATGCCGCGGCGTCTGATGATTTGACGGGCGAGGGTGTTGAAGTCTCATTGCTCAATGACGCGTTAAGTGCCGATATCCATTGGGCGAAAGACAGTTACGGTGTGCTTGAACAAGCCGGTCAAACACCGGTCGAGCGTCCGATTGCGGCGATGAATACAGCTTTCGCGACAGACGGCGTTGTGATCCGCGTCACTGGAAAAGTCGCTCAGCCGATCTCAATTATCTACAAACATACCGACGAGACTTCGGACGCGATTTTGCACAACCTTGTGAAACTCGAAGAGGGGGCTGAACTGACCCTGCTGGAAAATGGTCCAGCGGCTGCGCGTTACAACACTGTGCTTGAAGTCGAAGTCGCTGACGGGGCGTCTTTCCACCACGTGCGTGCGCAAGGGCGAGATCATGAACGTCGTGCTGCGACGCATATCTTTGGCCGCATTGGCGCCAACGCTTTGTTCAAATCCTTCACCATGACGGCGAATGGCATTTTGACGCGCAACGAAGTTGTCCTTGAACTTTTGGGCGACGATTCACAGGCGCATGTCGGCGGTGTGTGCATGGGCGATGGCACATTTTTGCACGATGATACGGTGTTTATCACCCATGATGCAGAACGTTGCGAGTCCCGTCAGGTGTTCAAAAAAGTGCTACGCAATGGCGCGACAGGCGTGTTCCAAGGCAAAATCTTGGTCAAGGACGGCGCTCAAAAAACAGATGGCTATCAAATTTCACAATCGCTTTTGTTGGATGATGACAGTCAGTTCTTGGCAAAACCTGAACTAGAAATCTACGCTGATGATGTTGTGTGTTCGCACGGATCCACGACGGGCGCGATTGATGAAGAGGCTTTGTTTTACCTCAAATCACGCGGCGTTGGCACCCAAGAGGCCACAGACCTGTTGACCTTGGCCTTTTTGGCCGAAGCCATCGACGAAATCGCACGCGAAGACATTGCAGCAAACGTTTTGGAACGTCTGGAAGCATGGCTCGCACGCCGTAAAGGATAGGTTTATGGGCGTCGTCTCTGATATTTTACGCAACTATCGCGCCCCACGCGCGGTGTTGCGCCATCGCATTGGCCCCGAGGTCAATGAAGGCGGTGCATTGATCACAGTGGTGTTGGCCTGCGGCCTCATCTTTGTGGCGCAATGGCCGCGTCTGTCTCGTGAGGCTTTTGAGCAAGGCCAAGACTTGGACATGATGGTCGGAGGCGCGCTTTTGGCATGGGTCTTTATCATGCCTCTGGTGCTCTATGCTTTGGCGGTACTTTTGCACTTTGTGCTGCGCCTTGTTGGTGGAAAACAATCTGCTTACGAGGCGCGCATGGCAACCTTTTGGGCGCTTTTGGCGGCCTCGCCACTGTGGCTGCTTTACGGTTTGTGCGTTGGATTTCTTGGGGCTGGGGCTGGCGTGACGCTTGTTGGTCTGATCGCCTTTGCTGCTTTTACAATTTTCTGGGGCTTGGGACTTGTCGAAGTCGCCTTCCCGAAAGAGGCCCCTCATGTATGACGTAAACGCCATCCGCGCGCAGTTTCCGATCCTGTCACGCAAGGTCAACGGCAAGCCTTTGACCTATCTCGACAGTGGTGCCTCTGCGCAAAAACCGCAGGTGGTGATTGACGCGATCACGCGGGCTTACGCTGAGGAATATTCCAATGTTCACCGTGGCTTGCACTTCTTATCTAATCTTGCGACCGATAAATATGAAGGCGTGCGCGACATCGTCAAAACCTTTCTAAACGCCCCTCATGAAGACGATATCATCTTTACCTCTGGCACCACTGAAGGCATCAATTTGGTCGCCTACAGTTGGGCCATGCCGCGCCTGCAAGCGGGTGATGAAATTTTGATTTCCGTGTTAGAGCATCACGCCAACATCGTTCCGTGGCATTTTTTGCGCGAACGTTTGGGCGTTGTGATCAAATGGGTTGATTGCGCCATGGATGGCAGTTTGGACGCCCAAGCGGTGATCGACGCGATGGGGCCCAAAACCAAACTGGTGGCCATCACCCAGATGTCCAATGTAACAGGCACGCGGGTTGATGTGAAAACCATCTGTACAGCTGCGCGCGAGAGAGGCATCGCCTCGCTGGTGGACGGCTCTCAAGGGTCTGTGCATGGGCCTGTTGATGTCCAAGACATCGGTTGTGATTTCTATCCTATTACAGGTCATAAGCTCTACGGTCCCTCTGGATCCGGTGCCATCTATGTGCACCCCGATCGCCAAGCCGAGATGCGCCCCTTTATGGGCGGTGGCGATATGATCGATGTGGTGGGGCGCGATACTGTCACCTATAATAAACCACCGATGAAGTTCGAAGCGGGCACACCCGGGATCGTGCAAACCATTGGGATGGGCGTGGCTTTGGATTGGCTGATGACTGTTGGCATGGACAATATTGCCAAACATGAATCCGAGATTGCCACTTATGCCAGCGCAAAATTGCAAAGTCTCAATTGGCTGCAAGTCCAAGGCACGGCGCCCGACAAAGGCGCGATTTTTTCCTTCACCATGGAAGGCGCACATGCCCATGATTTGTCGACGGTGTTGGACAAACGCGGCGTGGCCGTGCGGGCAGGGTCGCATTGCGCCATGCCGCTGATGGAGCACTTGGGCGTCACCGCGACCTGTCGTGCGTCTTTCGCGATGTACAACAGCAAGGATGATGTCGACACATTGGTCTCAGCGCTAGAGCTGTGCCATGATTTGTTTGCTTAAAATATGATTGTCGGGGCTGTGCGAAAACTGTTTGCACCCCCCAAACCCTTCGCCTATACCGATTTCAAAGGCACCCATAGCTCAGCTGGATAGAGCGCTGCCCTCCGAAGGCAGAGGCCGCAGGTTCGAATCCTGCTGGGTGCGCCATTATTTTCCATTAAAAACAGTATTATATCGTTCTTCGTGTGTTCGTGGGAAATGCGATTTTACACAATAGATTCGCAGAACGTTTTTTGGGAGGCAATGATGTCAAAGAAAAATCGCCGAAGGGGCTGCAAGCCAGCACGACGGCGTAAAATATCGGCCGAGTTCTTGGTTCGACATGAATAGGTATTCCGTCCTATATCAGGAATCTTATAGGACGTGTCCTGAGAGGTCTGACATAGACTATATGGCAGAACAACAAACGCCTTGATCAAACGCTTTGGGCAGTAGGAAACAAAGGCGCGAAGAGACCGAACATTTAGAATGCCGCAACGCAGGCATTATTTGCGGAATTGATCCAAGGACACAATTTCGGCTTCTTTAGGTTTATCTTCACTGGATGGTTTTTCGTCAGATGCGCTTATGGAGGGCGTGGTGAATTCGGATACATCAGAGCTCGATATCTCGATATCGTCATCTTCTTCGTCAATATCGTCATTTGACTCTTGGGTTTCAAACCGCAGGCCAAACTCGACGGACGGATCCACAAAGGTCCGTATCGCATCATATGGAATGAACAGGGGCTCAGGGCTATCGCCGAAATTCAACGTGATAGAGAAACTGTCCTCATTGACTTCTAGATTGTCAAACCAATGCTGGATCACCACGGTCATTTCTTCGGGGTAGCGATCCGACAGCCAATCGGCCAATTCAACATCAGGATGCATTGTATCGAAGGTGATGAAAAAATGGTGGTTACCGGGTAAACCTTCTTTGCGCACGTTTTCGAGCACTTGACGGATCAAGCCACGCATCGCGTTGTGCATTAGATTTCCGTAGTCAATGGATTTTGCCATCTTATGCATCCTTCCAAGATGTAGTGACCTTAGCATAAGGGATTCTATTCCAAAGGAAAGAGGGGCTGTGCCCAATCGGGATAGCATTTTGGGTTAAAGATGCGGCATTCTTTTGTGCGGGGTTTATTGGCGTCGACCTGAGTTGTGCGATTTTCGATTGTGGTGTGAATCTCGTGCATATTGCAATCTTGATAGAACTTTACCACAGGGCGGAGCCAAGCATGACTGCCTTGTTTCATGGCTTGTAGAAAGTTTAATTTAGAGGCCGTTGAAAGTGTACAAAAGCTGGAACAAGCCTAAGATACCATGGTTGAAAAAGAGGTGTTGCAGGTTTGTCGTTAAGAAAGCTGTTCCCCCGACAAGCACAGCGCAATTGTGTCTTTAGGTAGAAAGCCAAGCTGTTCGAAAAAGCTCATAAAGTCGAAGTGATTGTAGGCTTCGATGATTTTATTGTTTTTTGTTTTAATCATAACCTGACCAGAGCAAACAACAGGTGACATATTTTCGGCATTTTGAGCCTTGATATCAACCAAGGCCCAAGCTTTGTCGCCATCTTCCATACTGTGCGTGATGGTGATTTTAACATTTCGGATCAGGCGCAAGACGGCAGGCACAATGGTTTGGAAATCTTCGAGTTCTGCCGCCAAATCCGTCATCAATCCGTTGGCCATCGCGTCAACGTCAAAGTATTCTGCCACTGCGTCTAAGTCGCCTTGTTCCCAAACGCGTTCATACCATGCTTGTAAAATTTCCACGCCAGTCATGATGCTGCTCCGATTGATCAGATTTGAATGATCATACAATCAGAACAATTAATGAACACTTACCAATCTCATTGGGCGTGTTTCATCAAGCCCGCTCATTGGTTTGATGGTGTCTAAAGTGTAAAGAAATGGGAGGGTGTTAAGTGCAGGTTTCTGTTGCCAGGTACCTGCGAACCCCGCCTGACGCTGCTAGGCGACAGGGCTTAAGATTTCAATGTTTCGCACAGCTTACGCTGCGAGAGCCATTGGAGCTTTGTTGTCATTTGCAACTACTCAGTTTGTACCGATAACGGTGGTAACTCACCGAAACAAAGCTAACCCCTTTAGACGTCCGTCGATCCTATTTCGTCCCCATGTGCCCTAGACCATACCCCAAATGAGAGTTGATACAGGAGTGATTGGTGGAGACGCAGGGTACCGCCCCCTGGTCCGATCCGTGTATTACGAGCGCGTTTATGTCCATAGTCGAGCAAGCCCGACGCATTAGATATAGGGGGTCTGGGCGCGGGCTGCAAGGGGTCGGGGCTATAACAATGATTGCGCGGGCGTGATCGCCGCGTCACAAAATAACGCGCTTGCGCTCTATATCCAATTGCCTGACACTCGCCTGCAACGGGACAATCGATGTGAATTTCATCGGATTATGGGAGGACACAATGCGGGCATTGGTGATGGAACAGGGGGCTGATGGTCTGGCTGAGGCTCAGATCAAAGACATCGACGAGGGTCTATTGCCCTCCGGTGATGTGATGGTTCGGGTTGAATATTCAACGCTCAATTACAAAGACGGGTTGTGCCTATCGCCCAAAGGCGGCGGTCTTGTGCGCAGCTATCCCCATGTGCCGGGAATCGATTTTGCGGGCACTGTCGAGGCGTCTGAGGATGCGCGCTATGTCCCAGGTGATAAGGTTGTATTGACCGGTTGGCGTGTGGGCGAGGTACATTGGGGCGGATATGCCGAGAAAGCACGGGTGAAAGCCGATTGGTTGGTGCCTTTGCCGCAGGGCCTGACAACACGCCAAGCGATGGCTGTTGGCACGGCAGGTTTCACAGCCATGCTGGCGGTTTTGGCGCTGGAAGATCATGGTTTGACGCCAGCAAAAGGCCCTGTTTTGGTCACGGGCGCTGCCGGTGGTGTGGGGTCTGTTGCTACAGCGATCTTGGCCAATTTGGGCTATGAGGTGGCTGGTGTAACTGGGCGCCCAGAGCAAGCGGAGTATCTGACATCTTTGGGGGCGTCACAGATTGTTGCACGCTCCGAGATCAATGAGACCGTGAAGCGCCCGCTTGAGGCGGAAACTTGGGCGGGATGCATTGATGCCGTTGGCGGTGAAATGCTGGCGCGCATCTTAGGTCAATTGAAATACGGCGGATCTGTTGCGGCGATTGGTCTTGCAGGCGGTGCGAGCCTGCCGGCCAGTGTGATCCCCTTTTTGCTGCGCGGCGTGAACCTATTGGGCATCGACAGCGTTATGCAACCTTATGAGAATCGCAATCGAGCTTGGGCGCGGATTGCTACGGATTTGCCGATGAACAAGCTTGAGGACATGATCGTGCCAGCAACACTTGAGGATGTGCCTCAACTTGGGGCTGATATCTTGAGCGGGCAAGTCAAAGGGCGTGTTGTTGTTTCAATGACTTGAAGCAAAAGGCGCGTGGCCTCTTTGATTTCAAAAAAGAAAAAGGTCGCTCTGTCACGGGCGACCTATTTTATTTAAATGACGCAGAACAACGGGCGAGATCAGTCGAGCTTGCGTTTGAGGCGGGCAGCACGTCCGCCGCGCCGCGTGGTTGGGGCGGCTGCGCGATTGGGCAGGTCTGCCATTATGGCGGCGCGCTCGGCAGGTGACATTGTTGACCAACCGCCGATTTCGTCAATCGAGCGCGCACAACCCAAGCACATCCGTGTTTCAGGATGGATTTGGCAGACTTTGGTGCAGGGGCTTTCGATTTCTGCACGCGTCCAAATATTATCTGTGTTGTCTGGCATGTGTTTTAGGTCAAATACTTTATGTCAGGCTTGGGTTTTCAAATGCGCTAAACGATCTAACGCGCCTTGCAAAATCAGCCCTGCAGCAACCTGATCTATTTTTTCGGCGCGTTTGGCGCGCGACATATCGGCCTCAAGCATCACACGTTCAGCGGCGACAGTGGACAGGCGTTCGTCCCAATAGGTGATCGGTAGTTCGATCAATTGGCTTAGGTTGCGGGCAAAGGCGCGGGTTTTTTGACAGCGCGGGCCTTCGGACCCGTCCATATTGCGGGGCAATCCCAAGATAACACCACCGATTTCGCGCTCGGCAAAGACCTTGATCAGCTCTTGCGCGTCCAAAGTGAATTTTTTGCGGCGCACTGTCATGGCTGATGACGAAATC
The DNA here is from genome assembly GCF_018860665.1 of Pacificibacter marinus. GTDB lineage: Bacteria > Pseudomonadota > Alphaproteobacteria > Rhodobacterales > Rhodobacteraceae > Celeribacter > Celeribacter marinus_A. The sequence goes on along the minus strand of NZ_JAHKPK010000018.1, from coordinate 130,401 downwards.
GTTCGAAAGCGATCAGAGACCGCCACGCCAATGGTTTTGTCGCCAAAATCAAGCCCCGCAATGGATGTCATCATGGGAAGCGTTGCCGCGAATTCAGCGATGTCTTCGAAAATTTGGGCGCTCATTGAACAATTCCTGCGGATTGGGCGGCTTTGCGAACCGTGGCTAAGGCTGTGGCGTCTGGTCCAAAGATGACCTGTGCCTCGCCCCATATAGCACGTGCGCGGCTGGTGTCACCCAATACGCCCAAGGCTGAAATGAGCTGCGCCCATTCGTCAGGCGTGCCGCCATCATTGGCCAAACGCGCTGACAGTTGATCGACCATGGATTGAATAAAGGCCATACGGTCGCCTGCGTCCATATCGGCTGCGGCCTCAACGTCGTCGGCTGTTGGGCCTTTAAGCGGAGATTCTGACGCAGCCAAGGGCGGCAAAGTGTAGCGTTCGCCAGCGGCAAAGGCGACGGATTCGATTTGATCCCGAATGGGTGCCACCCAAAGATCGTCTGGCGCGCTATTGCTGAGCAGGCGGGACCAAAGCCGAAAGGTCATATCAGGACGGCCCGTTTGGGCAAACATCAATCCTGCGTAATAATTGGCCGTGCCATTGCCTGCATCGCGGGCCAATGATTTGGTGATCGCGGTTTCGGCCTCGGGTGAGACATAGCCGCCCACGGCCAAGATCATCAAATCAGCCAAAGTGGCATAATCCTCAGCTGTGGCTGCATCGCCTTTGATGGCAATCACGCGGGTCTGGGCGGCATAGGCTTCACGGTATTCACCGACAACTGAAGCATTGCGCGCCAAAAGCATGTGGCCTTGCAGATCATCGGGGCGGGTTTCCAGTGCGGCGCGCAATTGATCGAGCAACTCTAGGTGCTGTGGATTCGGTGTCTCAAGCGGCGGCGACGCAGGGGCGCTGTCTTCGGCGTCAGCCTGCGTGGGCCGTGTTTCGCGGATTTCTTGCGCCAAGGCCAAGCGGGTTTTCAATGGTAAATCTTGATAGGTCGGCGCGCCCTCGACGGTATAAAGCCAAACGCCACCCCCGAAAACCATGGCACCGATCAGCAAAGCGGCCCAAAGGGGCAGGGCGGCATCTTTGGTGGAGTGACGATCTTTTTTGCTGTCCGCCTCTAACATACGCCGCGAAATTTCCAAACGGGCGCGTTTTGCGGCCTCTTCGGTCAGCATTCCGCGTGTCAGATCGCGATCCACCTCATTCAGTTGGTCTTTATAGACGCGCAATTCGATGGCTGTATTGCCGATGTCATCCGCGATCGAGCCACGCTTCCGTAGCAAGACAAGCACCAAAGGCGCTGAGGCAAGAAGGGCGATGATCGTGGCGATGATCCAAAAGGTCATAAGGTGTATCCGCGCTAGGTCAGTGTCAGGTCGTGTCAAATCGTGTCAGGCCAAAGATGTAGACCGCGCGTGCCGCTTGGGAAAGGCCTTATCAAGCAGATGTGACGCTATGGCCTGTTGATGATCTGATCGCGGGGGCGTTTCGTGCTAAACTTTGCCCCCAGTTGCGTTAAATTCGCACAACTTGGCCTGTCGGCCCTTGACCCCGCGCGCGCATCGCATCACCTATAGGGCAATCAAACGCACCATTTAAATAGGGAGCCTTCATCATGGCCTTTTCACTTCCAGATCTTCCATACGCTCACGATGCTCTTGCCGATCTCGGCATGTCCGCTGAGACGCTCGAATTTCACCACGACTTGCACCACAACGCTTACGTGACCAATGGCAACGCTGCTATTGCTGGCACAGAGTGGGAAGGCAAATCTTTGGAAGAGATCATCGTTGGCACATACGACAAATCTTCTGTTGCGCAAAACGGCATTTTCAACAACATCTCTCAGCTTTGGAACCACAACCAATTCTGGGAAATGATGGGTCCAGATGGCAATGCGATGCCAACTGAGTTGGAAAAAGCTTTGGTTGAATCCTTCGGCTCAGTTGATGAATTTAAGAAACAGTTCTGTGCGGCTGGTGCGGGTCAATTCGGCTCTGGCTGGGCTTGGCTTGTGAAAGACACAGACGGCGCTTTGAAAGTCACTAAGACTGAAAACGGCGTGAACCCTGTGTGTTTCGGTCAAACGACATTGCTCGGTTGTGATGTGTGGGAACATTCCTACTACATCGATTTCCGCAACAAACGCCCTGTCTACCTTACAAACTTCCTTGAAAAGCTTGTGAACTGGGAAAACGTAGCATCCCGTTTGGGTTAGGCTCAACAAAGCTGATCGCGTCGTTCCCCAGTTGCTTGCGCAAAGCTATCGCTTAGCAGCTGGACTGGGAAAACGTAGCATCCCGTTTGGGCTAAGCCCTGACGTTTGAGAAAAAAAAGAAAAGGGCGCCTTGGGGCGTCCTTTTTGCATTTTGGCCTCTGTCGCTCTATTTTTACAGAAGGGCTGTGCGCATCTGGGCTATTTTGGTATACCATTTATTCTTGCATGCTGGCAGTCTTTCACGCCAATTGATGCTATGACAGATCGTAAAACCGGATTTCTCGCTCTCTTCTTGGCCTACACCCTATGGGGCATCTCAGCACTGTATTACCGCGAGGTGAATCACGTCCCGGGGCTTGAGGTTTTGGCGCATCGTACCTTTTGGTCTTTTGTCATGTTTGGCGCTATTATTGCCTTGCAAGGGCGCACGCGCGAGCTGCTGTTTTTACTGCATCCCAAAAGCGGCGCGCAGGGGCTGTACCGGATCGCGCCAGCAGCGATACTCGTGTCGCTCAATTGGTTTTTGTTCATCTATGCTATTCAATCCGATCAAACGCTTGAGGCCTCCTTGGCCTATTACATCTTTCCGTTGATGGCGGCTGGCGTTGGGGTTATGATCTTTGGCGAGCGCTTAAAGGGGCTGCAATATATCTCGATGCTGTTGGGATTGGCTGCTGTTGTCGTATTAACGATCGGCCTTGGCGCGGCGCCTTGGCTTGCTTTGACCATGTCGGGCAGTTTTGTCATATACGGCACGATCAAAAAGGGCTTGGCTGTGGGGGCGGTGATTTCTATGGCCGCTGAAGCCGCACTGTTGGCGCCTTTCGCATTGATCTATTTGATCGGAGTTGAAATCTGGGGTTGGGGCGGCACAGAGACGCAGGCGTCAGGGGTTTTCGGGGCGACGATCCGCGACACAGTTTTGCTGATTCTTGCTGGCGCGGTCACAGGCGTGCCGTTGATTTTGTTCTCAATCGCCTCGCGCCGTATGTCTATGATCGTACTTGGGCTTGGCAATTACCACAATTCGACATTGCAGATGATCATCGCCGTTTGGGTGTTCGGTCAGGTGATAACACCGTCGCATATGATCGCCTTACCGATGATTTGGACAGGTCTTGCCCTGTTCACATGGACCGCTTGGCGTGCGGACCGTCAGGCGCGTACAGATAAAATATCTGCTGTCAGCTCTTCAACGGAAGAGACTGTTTTATAAAAGCTTTTGTTGATCTCAGAGGCAAAGCCTTCTGAAATCACGTGATCGATCAAGGCCTCAAGCGGGGCCCAGTAGTCATTCACGGACAACAAATAGATCGGTTTGTCATGCAGGCCGATTTGTTTCCATGTCAATACCTCGAAAAACTCGTCCAAAGACCCAGCTCCACCGGGCAAGACCACAATGGCGTCGCAGTTCATGAACATGACTTTTTTGCGCTCATGCATGTTTTCAGTGACAACAAATGTCGACAAATCGGCTTTGCCGACCTCTTGTTTGAGCAAATGCACAGGAATCACACCAAAGGTCGCCCCACCGGCCTCTTGCGTGGCGCGCGCAACAGTGCCCATCAGTCCAACATCACCGGCCCCATAGACCAAACGCCAGTTTTGATCCGCAATCGCGCGTCCAAGATTTGCAGCAGTCTCAGCGTAGACAGGATCGCCGCCAGAGCGCGCACCGCAAAAAACACAGACAGAAAGGGAAAAATCAGCCATTTTACGGTCCTTTGGCAAGAGATTGGGCAAGGAAGTCTTTGACCCTTGTTAGGCGCATTGTTACCGTGGCTCAACCCCTCTCAAAAGATGAGGGGACTTAGGGAAACGGGAACAACACTATGCCTTTCAAACAGGCTTTTGGGTCAGCGGCTTTACCTGTCGCGGGGGCGTCTGCGATCGCGATTGCAGTCGCAATAGGATATGTCATCTATATAGCCGCGCCAAGCGACGACGCTGCCGTGCCAGGTGAAGTCGAAACAGTCAGTATGTCAGCACCGCCACCCGTTGACGAAACCACTGGTGATGCATTGGTCGAAATGACGGTGCCTGACGTAAGCGCAACCGTTACTGAAGGTGGCAACGAGGAAGGTCACAACGTAGATTCGGTGCCAAACCCTGCGGTTGTGGCGTCTAAACCTGTTGAACCACCCGTTGTGTTGCAGCCTATGGAGGCTCCTGTTCAGCCCAAGCATGCTCCCGCGCAAGAAGATTTTGTTGATACCACGCCGACAGAAACGCTCGCCATAACTGCGCCTGAAATTGTGCCCGCAGACATTGACCAAGCTGTAGACAGTGGAACGGCAACAGCCGCGCTTAGTGCTGCTACACCTCAAGACGTCGCACAAGACCCGACACCGAAACCGAATGACAGTCCCCTTGACGCCGCTGTGCCTAATCTGTCTGTGCCCACGGTCGATATCGTGCGTATTCCGCCAGAGGGCATTTCCACCGTTGCTGGTCGCGCGGATTCTGACGTGGATATTCTGATCTTTATTGATGGGGTTGAATTGACCCGTGTCACAACAGGCGCAAGCGGCGACTATGTTGCGTTGTTTGATATCCCTGCGGTCGATCACCCGCGCGAGATGCAGATCGCAGCGCAAAAGGGCGAGACCCGCGTCTTTGCCAGCAGTTCAATCGTCATCGCGCCCTTTAAGCCTGTTCAGGCACCGGAACCTGTCGAAACCGCGCAGATTGATCCTGTCACTGAGGCCAATTCTGATGTTGCGGAAGTGACCGAAACCGAGGCGGCAAAAACGCAAACCTTACCAGAGACCCCGCCTGTCAGCACCACAGTTTCAAATGAAACGCCCGCAGCGCCTACCGTAATGGTGGCCGATGAGACCGGTGTGAAAATCTTGCAATCGGCAGCGCCCCTCACAGGCGTCAGTATCGACGCGATCACCTATGATCCCGATGGCGCTGTCTTTGCGTCTGGGCGTGGCACGGCGGGCGCGACTGTGCGGTTGTATCTGAACAATGCGGCCTTGATGGACACAACCGTGGGCACTGATGGTCAGTGGCGTGCGAAAATGGATGTCGCGACTGGCATATATTCTTTGCGTGCAGATATGGTGGATGAGGCTGGCAAAGTGCTTAGCCGCGTTGAAATTCCGTTCAAACGCGAAGATGTCACTGTGCTAGAGCGTTTGGCGCAAGGGGCTGCGCAGAGCACGGAACCGGTTGCAGATCAAGTGATGACTACTGAAGCAGGCAGCCAGACCGAAACCGCACGGGCCGCGCGTTCTGATAGGGCGACACAAGATGCACCTCAGCCGCGGATTGCTTCCGTCACTGTGCAGCCGGGCAATACGCTTTGGGGGATTGCCTCTGAAACCTACGGCGATGGATTTTTGTTTGCGCGTGTGTTCAACGCCAATGTGGCCCAAATACGTGACCCTGATTTGATCTATCCCGGACAGGTGTTTGTGTTGCCCGACGAATAACCTCTGCACGTTTTGCATATCGATATTTTAGTAAAAACAGGGGCAGGCGCGTCATTTGCCCCTGTTTATAGACTGGGGCAGCGCCTATATACCTCATCTTGTTTGGTTTTAGCCCGTCATTCGTGCTGGATACCGCTGGCGCCACCTCATTTTGAAAGGCAGCTTTATGTCACCACGCCCGTCGATCACCAGTTCTAAAGGTCCCGAAAACGGATGGTCCGTGGTCAAACAAGTGGCGCCGTACCTGTGGCCCAAGAACAATAGCCCTGCGCGTGTGCGCGTGATTTTGGCCTTGCTGGTGATGATTTCGGCAAAAGTCATCTCTGTCACGGCCCCTTATTTGTATAAACTCGCGGTGGATGTGCTTAGCGGAGATATCGCGGATAAGCCTGAGATGATGTTGGTGTTCGGCGCGGTTGGATTGACGGTGGCCTACGGGTTGGCGCGTTTGATGACCAATGGGTTTCAACAGTTGCGCGATGCGATCTTTGCCCCTGTGGGCCAAGCCGCACTGCGCCAATTGGCTTTGCAGACGTTCCAGCACATTCACGCCCTATCGCTGCGCTATCATTTGACCCGTAAAACCGGCGGTTTGAGCCGGATCATCGAGCGCGGCGTCAAAGGCGTTGCCTTTTTGCTCAACGTCATGCTGTTCGGCGTGTTTCCGTTGATCCTAGAGCTTGGCATGGTTTTGCTCATCTTGTGGCGCGCTTTTGGGTTTTCCTATCTTTTGGTCGTCGCAATTACGATTGCGGCCTATGTGATGTATACGTTTAAGGTCACCGAATGGCGGGTCAAAATTCGCAAGGAAATGAACGACCAAGACAATGATGCCAATCAAAAGGCCGTCGACAGCTTGCTGAACTACGAGACGGTCAAATATTTCAACGCAGATGCCCGCGAAATCGCTCGTTATGACACCGCGATGGCGGCCTATGAGAAAGCGGCGGTCAAAACCGAATATTCTTTGGCGTTCTTGAATTTTGGCCAGTCTGTGTTCATCACCTCTGGTTTGGTCTGTGTGATGGTTATGGCCGCTATGGGCGTGCAAAACGGGACAATGAGCGTTGGTGATTTTGTGATGGTCAACGCCTATATGATCCAAATCACTATGCCGCTGAATTTCCTTGGGTCTATGTACCGTAACATTCGCCAATCTTTGGTCGATATGGAAGAAATGTTCGGTCTGTTAGACCAGCCTGCGGAAGTGGTGGATGCACAGGATGCCAAAGCTTTGCGGGTCGCAGGCGGTGCACTTGAATTCAATAACGTCGATTTCGCTTATGATGCTGAACGCCCCATTTTGCGTGGGCTAGACCTGTCTGTGCCGGCTGGCAAAAAGGTCGCTGTCGTCGGCCCGTCTGGTGCGGGTAAATCCACCATCGGGCGCATGCTGTTTCGCTTTTACGATATCTCTGGCGGCAGTTTGTTGATCGATGGCCAAGATGTGCGCGATGTGACGCAAACCTCTTTGCACGCTGCCATCGGTGTGGTGCCGCAAGACACTGTTTTGTTCAATGACACCGTGCGCTACAATATCGCTTACGGCAAAGACAATGCAACATTTGACGAAATTGTTGCGGCCTCCAAAAAAGCGCAAATCCACGACTTTATTCTAAGTCTTCCCAATGGCTATGAGACCCAAGTGGGCGAACGCGGGCTGAAACTTTCCGGAGGCGAAAAACAACGGGTGGGCATCGCGCGCACCCTGTTGAAAGATCCGCCGATTTTGCTGCTGGACGAGGCCACGTCGGCGCTAGATACCCAAACCGAACGCGATATTTTGGGGGCTTTGAAAGCTGCGGGCGAGGGGCGTACTGTCATAACCATCGCGCACCGCCTGTCCACTGTGGCCGATGCAGACGAGATCGTGGTGCTGGAAAAAGGTCAGGTGACAGAGCGCGGCACGCATGAGGAGTTGCTGGAACGTCACGGAAAATACAGTGCCATGTGGGCGGCACAGGCCGAAGATCGTGAAGATGTTGCTTAGTGTTTTTAACCCGTATGGGTCTTAATGACCTGAATCTCTTGTCAAAGTGATCCAATCACATCACGCTTGCGTAACCTTTAAAACAACAGGTTACGACTGGGGCGATTGATGACGGCACTGTGGTGGATACGGCGCGATATGCGGCTTGCGGACAACCCAGCACTATGTGCGGCGGTGCGTGCTGGCGATGTGATCCCTGTGTTCGTTCGTGATGGCGTTGTTGACGTTTTGGGGGCCGCGCCCAAGTGGCGCATGGGGCTGGGCCTTGCGCATCTGCAAAATCAACTGAAAGCGCTTGGCGGTGACGTGGTGCTGCGCAGTGGTGATCCGCGCGATATTTTGCTGCAGCTTGCCCAAGAGACAGGCGCAACATCGGTGTTTTGGTCGCGCTTATATGATGCAGGATGTATTGCGCGTGACACCGATGTGAAATCCAATCTGCAGGCTCATGATATTGCGGCTCATTCTCTTGCGGGGCATTTGTTGTTTGAGCCGTGGTCGGTTGAGACCAAACAGGGCGGGTTCTACAAGGTCTACACGCCCTATTGGAACACGGTCAAACATCGTAATGTAGATGCGGCTTTGCCAATTCCAGTTTTGAAATTTGCGCCCATGCCGCCAAGTGAAGCGCTAGAAGACTGGCATCTTGGGGCCGCCATGAAACGCGGGGCAGATGTCGTAATCCGCCACGTTCACGTGGGTGAGGATGCAGCCCAAACGCGTCTGACGCGCTTTATCGAAGACCATATAGGCCATTACAAAGCCCGCCGTGATTTTCCGGCAGAGCCCGTATGCTCTGGCCTGTCTGAAAACCTGACTTACGGCGAAATTTCGCCCCGCCAAATCTGGCAGGCGGGCCTACGGGCGCTGGAAGAGGGGGCCGCTGGGGCAGAGCATTTTTTGAAAGAACTGGTCTGGCGCGAGTTTGCCTATCATTTGTTATATCATCGCCCTGATTTGCCGACCGAGAATTATCGCCCGCATTGGGGGGATTTCCCGTGGAATACGGATGTATCGCGCCCAGAGGTCGAACGATGGCAGCGCGGGCAAACAGGGATCAAATTTGTCGATGCCGCCATGCGCGAACTCTATGTAACGGGCACGATGCACAACCGCGCGCGGATGATCGTAGCCTCTTATTTGACCAAACATCTGATGACCGATTGGCGTGTGGGGCGCGCTTGGTTCGAGGACTGTTTGATTGATTGGGATCCCGCTGCGAACGCGTTGGGCTGGCAATGGGTTGCGGGCTGCGGCCCAGATGCGTCACCTTATTTTCGTATCTTTAATCCTGATGGTCAGATCGAGAAATTCGACAAGCAGGGTGTGTATTTGGCCCGATGGCTTGCCGAAGGCCAATCTCATCCTAGTGAAACGGCACTTAGCTATTATGACGCCATTCCAAAATCATGGGCTTTGGCACCGCAAGATCGATATCCAAAGCCCATAGCACCTTTGAGCGAAGGGCGACTTCGTGCGCTTGATGCATACAGCGCTTTGCCAAAATCCGCTTAAAATTAAGGCTGCCACGCGACGTGTCGCGCAAAATATGATAAATTTGACGGGACATCCTTTGAAGAACAGGTGGGACCGACAACCGAAAAAGGGGCTATTATGCTTGATTATGCTGCAACACCGTTTGACGATACTGAGGTTTTGACCAGCACAAAGGGTCAAAGCAATCTGCCGCGTTATTTTGCTCAAGCCTTTGCGATGATCAGCAGATTAGAGCGGGGTCAACTTGATTTCGTGCTCACCGATGGGCGTGTTTTTCGCGCCAAAGGTCTGTCTGACGGCCCGCACGCCGTGGTTGTGTTGAAAAACGATGATGTTTTTGCGCGCCTCATTCGCGAAGGCGATCTGGGGTTTTGCGAAGATTACGTGCAAGGTGGCTGGGATACACCTGATTTACAGGCGTTCATGGATTTGGTCCACGCTGACAATGACGAGATGTATGACAGCTTTCCGGGCATGGGAATGGTGCGCGCCTTTGAGCGTCTGCGCCATTGGTTAAATTCAAATTCCAAGCGCCAAGCCCGCAAAAACATCTCGCATCACTATGATTTGGGCAATAGGTTTTACGGGCTGTGGTTGGATGACAGTATGACCTATTCTTCGGCCTTGTTTGAAACCAATACACAAAGCCTTTCTGACGCACAGATCGCCAAATATCGCTCTATGGTGGATGAAATGGGCGTGAAAGCTGGGGATCACGTGTTGGAAATCGGCTGTGGTTGGGGCGGATTTGCAGAATATGCTGCCAAGCATCGTGGTTTGAGGGTAACGGGGCTGACCATTTCGCAAAAGCAGTTTAACTTTGCGACGGATCGCATTGAAAAAGCTGGATTAACTGATCTGGTGACTCTCAAGTTGCAAGACTATCGCGACGAGGTTGACCAGTATGACGGTATCGCGTCCATCGAGATGTTCGAAGCCGTTGGCGAGAAATATTGGCCAGTCTATTTTGACACGGTTCGGCGGTGTTTGAAACCGAAAGCCCGCGCCACGTTACAGATTATCACTGTGCAAGATCGCCGGTTTGAAATTTACCGAAAGTCCGTCGATTTTATCCAAAAGCACATCTTTCCGGGTGGCATGTTGCCAAGTCCGACTGTTTTGCGCGCGCAGATCGCTGCCTCTGGATTGGAATTTGAAACATCCAAAGAATTCGGCGAAAGCTACAGCAAAACACTGCGGCTCTGGTATGAGGCTTTCAATGCCAATTGGGACCAGATTGAACCGCTCGGATTTGACACAGAGTTCCGTAAAATGTGGAATTTTTATCTGACCTCTTGCGCTGCGACGTTTCACAGTGGAAATTGCGACGTAACACAGATCACAATGTCCAAACCGGATCGGTAACTCATGCCCACAGCGCCCAAACTCGCAGCTCTCTTTTGGTACGCCCTCGTTGGCTGGTTCTCGGCACAATTGGTTATTCCCTATCTTCCTGAAGGGTCGCAGGTTGGCCAACTGCTGTTGATCAGTGCGGGGTTCGGCGGTTTGGTCGGTTGGACCTTTGCAGGCAGGCGCGCAGGCGATTCGATGCGTGCAGCTTACGGATATGGCCTGACTGCAATATTTCTGCTCGTTTTATACTGTGTGTTTTATTTTTCATTCGAAGAAATGATCCGCCGCTCATTGCGTAAACGCTACGACGGCCCGATGCATGCACTGACAAATTGTGTCGAACTGATGGGCAAACACTTTTTATTGTTGCTGAAGTGGGATATTCTGATCGTATTGGTATTTGGCGGCCTGTTCGGGGGCTGGATTGTCGAAAAAGTAGGACGCAAATGGTCGTAAATTCAGCGTTTGAAGCGCTCAAAGGGCGTTTTTCAAACGACGAGCTTGCCTATCTCTGCGAGGTCTTGGATGGATCAGAGTCTGAGCTAACGGCTGATTTGATCACCGCCGCCGCGCATGAAGTTCTGGCGTATATGCCGTTTGAGCCCGCCAAAGAGGTCGCACAACGGCGCGGCATGATTTTGGTGCGCGCCGATAGTCGTCTGAGGGCTGGCATGGGGCGTCCAATGGGGCAGGGCACATCTTTGCGGCGGCGTGGTCGTGGACTGGATGCGGTCAATGTTCATGCCAAAGCCTATCCTTATTCCGATTTTTTCGCTGTTGAGGATCTGAAACTAAGCCACACACGTTTTGATGGCGGCACCTCGGCCACGATGGATCGCGCAGCTTTTGTGTCTGCCGATGCTGTGACTGTCTTGCCCTATGACCCTGTCCGCCAACGCGTGATGCTGATTGAACAATTTCGAGTTGCCCCTTTCGTGCGCGGTGACACACAGCCGTGGTTGCTTGAACCTATTGCCGGTCGCGTTGATGCAGGTGAAACAGAGGTCACAACGGCGCGGCGTGAAGCCATGGAGGAAGCGGGGATTGCCTTGCGGGATTTGCATCTCGTAAGCGGCTATTACCCTTCCCCGGGCGCGTTGACGGAATATGTCACCTCTTACGTGGGCATTGCTGATCTGCCTGATGGCGTGGTTGGCATCGGTGGTTTGGCATCTGAGCAAGAAGATATCGCCAGTCTGATCTTAAGCTTCGATGAGTTGATGGTTTTGGCCGATCAAGGCGCGTTGGACACGGGGCCTTTGATGGTGTCAGCACTTTGGCTGGCCCGCCACAAGGACAGGCTAGACCAAATTTAGTTTTTGCCTATTTTTGCTTAGCTATAAGCTGTTACGCCTTTTTTGGCTGCATCCATAGCCAAATCAGGGCTGCCCCCGCCAAGGTTAAAAGCGGAATCATCGCAAGGTTCACGGCGCTCCACCCGTCTTGCGCAGTGCCGCCCGAGCAGTTCATCAACCCACCTGAGGCCAGCGAGGCAAATGTCACGCCGCCAAACACCAGCAGATCGTTCATGCCTTGAACGCGTCCACGCTCTGATGGCTCATGCGACGATGACAACATCGCTGTGGCTCCGATAAAGCCAAAATTCCAACCGATCCCAAGGAACACAAGTGCGACAAAAAAGTTGCCAAGGGATATGCCCGACAGCGCCACAAGACCAGCCACGCCCAAAATGGCCAATCCGGTGGCCATGATTTTTTCGACCCCAAAACGTGCAATCAAGGAACCAGTGAAAAACGAGGGAATGAACATCGCTAAGACGTGAAAAGACACCACATCGGCGGCATTGTTTTGGGTGAATCCACAGCCCACAACCGCCAAAGGTGTCGCGGTCATCACAAGGTTCATCAAAGCGTAAGACACCATGCCCACGATGATCGCCACGGCAATACGTGGTGTTTTCAACAGCTCCCATTTTGTTCGCCCAAGGCTTTCGCCCTCTTTGGCCACAGGGGGCTTGGGAATGTTGAGGAATAAAAACAGCATTGAGCCGATAATATTGATCGCGATCACTGCCAAATAGGTGCCCAAAAACGGCACGACCATGGCCTGCGATGTGAGCTTAACCAATTGCGGTCCGATGATGGCCGAAGCCAATCCGCCCGCCATCACATAAGAAATCGCCTTGGGACGAAATTCTTCTGAGGCCGTGTCGGTGGCTGCAAAGCGAAAGAAGCCTTGGGATGATTGATATATGCCGGTGAACAAACCACCGACAACGAACAACCAAAAGTTTTGTTGCAGCAAAGCGATGGCGCCAATGGCTGCCCCTAGCGCGCCAGCGCCAGCGCCGATGAAAAACCCGACCCTGCGCCCATGTTTTTGCATGATGTTTGACATCGGCGTCGCTGTCAGCATTGATCCCAGCACAGTCGCTGTGATCGGCAGGGTCGCGAAACACAGGTTCGACGCTAAAGATTGTCCCGCAAGCCCAGCGATGGTGAAAATCATTGCCATCTGCGCACCCAAAAAGGCTTGCGCCGCCACCAAGATATAGACATTGCGTTTGGCGCGGGCGTGATCGGCAGGTAAAATAGAGCTTATCATGATGAAACTTCTTTTGGCCAAGGCGTCAGGCCTATGTGTGTAACGTTTTTATGTGCAAAAAACACGTGACAAATTGTGCGTATGGGGCATCACAATTGTGATCATTCGGCGTTATACGCGGTCGATCAAATGCATGAACGACCCTGACACCGAGCCGTTGATCAATCCTGTGTCAGGCAATTCCTGATCCATAGCGTCTTTGACCTTGAACAAAGGTCTGCCTGAGGCTTTCAACGTGGAGGCGTAATGAAATTCATGCGCACGCCATGATCCTTGGAACGGCCCGCAATCTGATTGCACCGCGCGATACCCCAAGTGTAATTTGCGTGTTGCAAAGGAAGTCTCTAGCCCCAAAAGCCCCGCCATCTTATGCCGCTGACCTGTGGCATCGATCATGCCATCGCCCAAAACCATATAGCCACCGCATTCGCCGTAAACGGCGCGACGCGCGGCGGCTTCGCGCAGGCCCTGCATGAAATGATGATTGTTCGCCAGCTGACCGGCATATAATTCGGGGTAGCCACCGGGCAAATAGGTCAACTCAACTGCGGGCGGTGCTTGATCTGCGAGAGGCGAAAAGACCGACACCTCGGCACCTTGAGCGCGCCAATCTGCCAAAAGATGCGGATAGGCAAAGGCAAAAGCAGCATCTTGTGCCACGGCAATGGTTTGGGCTGGTGGTGTCAAAGCGGCATGCGTCGGGGCAGGGGCGACATCACTCGCGAGCGACAAAATAGATTTCAAATCGACATGAGCGGCAAGGCTGTCTGCCACTGTGTTTAGATAAGCATCCAAATCATGACGCTCTTGGGCTTGAACCAATCCAAGATGACGATCGGGGTGAATAATATCAGCGCTGCGCGGCACCGCGCCCAAAACAGGCACATTCACATGGGCCAAAGCGCGCACAAGCATATCTCGGTGACGCTGTGATCCGACCTTATTCAAGATGATGCCCGCGATGTTGATGCGTGGGTCATGAGCAATAAATCCTGCCACCACCGCACCAATGCTTTGCGCCATACGCGCCGCATCAATCACCAAGATCACCGGAATATCAAAGAGACGCGCCAAATCGGCCGAAGATCCTTTGCCATCCAAGGCGGGATCAAGGCTTGGCGCACCGTCAAACAGCCCCATCGCGCCCTCGATGATCAAAGTCGTGTCTGAATCACAATGCGCAAGGGATTTCAGGCGGCTTGGACCCATCGCCCAAGCGTCCAGATTGAAACAGGGTTGCCCGCAGGCGGCTTCGTGAAAGCGTGGGTCGATATAATCAGGGCCTGATTTTGCGCCACGTACAGTATGACCTCGTCGCGTCAGCGCGCGCAAAATTCCCAAAGTCAACGTGGTCTTGCCAGATCCAGAGCTGGGGGCGGCGATCAAGACGGCACGGGTCAATCGCGCAACTCAGCGGGTTTGCCGCGTCCCAAAGGGTCCAGATTGCGTGGTTTTTCGCCCCGCTCCAAAGCCTGCCAATCCAACACCTGACGCATCAAAACGGAACGCCCCACGCAGATAATCGCGGGCGGCCCCATTTCGGTATTGGCGATGTCGTCCAGCATTGCGCCCAAAGTGGTCTCTAACACCTTTTGGTTTGGTGTCGTCGCTTGGGACACAATCGCAACGGGTTCATCCATTTCGCGTCCGGCCCCAAGCAGGCCTGCACGAATAGAGGGCGCATGTTTCATGCCCATATAGATGACCAAGACACCTGAGGCGCGTGACAAAGCATCCCAATCAAGCGTCTTCGTCGCTTCGCCAGTTTGATCGTGGCCCGTGACAAAGGTGACGGCTTGGTTCACATCACGGTGGGTCACAGGAATACCCGCATAGGCCAAACCGCCGATGCCCGCCGAAATGCCAGGAACAATACGCACATTGATCCCGTGTTGGATCAAGGTCTGCGCTTCTTCGCCGCCACGACCAAAGACAAAAGGATCGCCACCTTTGAGCCGCATCACCCGTTTGCCTTGCTGTGCCAATTCCACCAAGGTCAGAGAAATATCGATCTGTTTGGCAGAGGGTTTGCCTCCACGCTTGCCCGCATATATTTTTTCAGCGTCATCACGCGCCCACTCTAAAATCTCAGGCGCGACCAATGCGTCATATACAATCACATCCGCTTGGCGCAGCGCATTCACAGCATGCATTGTCATAAGACCGGGGTCACCGGGGCCTGCGCCACATAGCCAAACCCATCCAGGTTTGATCTCGGGCCAATTGCCTGTGGGCAAAGTGAGTGTTGATTCTGTCATATGCGATTTATGACGCAGCACGCAGGTCTAGGAAAGACCCGTCAGATGCAGTTGCTTGGCCTTTGGACAAGAAAACGCATAGCAATTCGTCACAGGCCCGTTTTATAGTCAGCACAATGACACATACACCCACACCATTGCGCCGCGGCTGGACCACGGGCGCTTGTGCCACCGCCGCCACCCGTGCGGCGTTGATGCAGCTGTGGGGCGAAGGCTTTCCTGATAAGGCGCGCATCACGCTGCCAAAGGGCGAACGGCCTGAATTTGCCTTGTCTTATAAAGCGTCTGGGATCGATCATGGCACGGATTGGGCCGAGGCTGGCATCATCAAAGATGCCGGCGATGATCCTGATGTCACCCATGGGGCCGAAATTCGCGCCAGAGTTTCGCGCTCAAATGGTGGTGTCGTGTTCAAAGCGGGCGAGGGCGTGGGCACTGTGACCAAAGCAGGCCTGCCGATTGGCGTGGGCGAACCCGCGATTAACCCTGTGCCGCGCGAGATGATGACAGCACAAGTCATCGAGATGGCCGCACGTTTGGGGCAACGCCCTGATGTCGAGATCACCATTTCTATTCCCGATGGCGCAAAAATTGCTCAGAAAACATGGAACCCGCGCCTTGGTATTTTGGGCGGATTGTCTGTTTTGGGCACCACAGGTGTTGTGCGGCCGTTTTCTTGTGCCGCTTGGATTGCCTCTATTCATCGCGGTGTCGATGTGGCGCGCGCCGAAGGTCTAACCCATTTGTCTGGCTGCACAGGGGCCACGTCTGAACGCATTGTTCAAGCGCATCATGGGCTGACTGATGCAGCTATGTTGGATATGGGCGATTTCGTCGGCGGAATGCTGAAATATATCGTCAAACATCCCGTGCCGCGTGTCACTATTGGCGGGGGGATCGGCAAAATTGCAAAGCTCGCTCAAGGTGAGATGGATTTGCACTCCAAGCGTGGCCAAGTGGATTTGCCATTTTGGGCGGCGCGACTTGATATGCCAGACATTGCCTCTGCCAATACGGCCCTTGAAGCCAGTCAGATCGCTGGGCCTGTCTTTGCAAAGGCTGTGGCTGAAACAGCCTTAGACACTGTCAATGCGCGGTTCAAAACAGGTTGTGATGGCACAGCTATTCAGTATGACATTGTGGTGATTGACCGCGCAGGCGCCATTTTGGCCACAGCTTCTTAAGAAAGACCAATTCTATGATCCTACTTCTCGCGGGCACCGCCGAGGCGCGTAACTTGGCGGGCTATATGAAAGACGCCGGCATCGCCTGTATAGCCTCTTTGGCAGGGGCGACGCGTCATCCTATGGATTTGGGGGTGCCCACGCGCATCGGCGGTTTTGGCGGGGCTGAGGCTTTCGAGGCCTTTTTGATCGGTGAAAACATCACGGCCGTGATCGATGCCACACATCCCTTTGCCGATAAAATCACCGCCCGCACGGCGCAGATTTGTAAAGCGCGCGACCTGCCATATTTGCGCTTTGAACGTGCCCAATGGATTTCGCGCACTGGTGATTCTTGGCACCGCGCGGATACTTACGCGGATTTGGATCGGTTGATCCCCAAAGGCGCGCGGGTGTTTGTGGCGACAGGACGTCAAAGCCTTGATCATTACGGCCCGTTGCAAGATCGCCATCTGATGTGTCGTGTGATTGACGCGCCGACAGAACCGTTTCCGTTAGGGACGGGCGAATGGATCATCGGGCGTCCGCCGTTTTCTGAGGCTCATGAACGTGACATGTTCGCGCGGCTCAAACCTGATTGGCTTGTGGTGAAAAACGCAGGCGGGGCAGGTGGTAAAACCAAACTGGCCGCCGCGCGTGCTTTGGGTATTCAAGTGGCGATGATGACACGCCCCGAAGCGCCTGAAGGGATAGAGCGGCGCGAACAGATTTGTGATGCGCTTGAATGGGCCGAGCAATTCGCATGAGGCGCATCACCTGTCAGGCAGATGTGGATGCGGATGCCGCTGTTTTGGCGGACAAATACCCGCAGTTTGCCAAAGCTTACGGTATGACAGGGCAATTGCCTTTGCGGTTGCGCCAAGATGGTTTTGAAGAATTGATGTCGACGATTGTCTCTCAGCAGGTATCAGTGGCCTCTGCCAAGGCCATCTGGCAACGGCTTGTGGATGCTCAGTTGCACACCGAATCCGCTGTGTGCGCCGCCACAGATGACGAATTGCGTGCTTGTGGATTGTCGCGGCCTAAAGTGAAATATGTCAGAGCTTTAGCTGAGGCGCGGATTGATTTTGACGCGCTGCGCAACGCCTCAACGGATGAGGTCATAACTGTGCTGACCCAAGTCAAAGGCGTTGGGCGCTGGACGGCAGAAATCTATGCCAAGTTTTCGCTGGGCCATGCGGATGTCTTTGCTGCCAATGATTTGGCCCTGCAAGAGGCCGCTAAAATCTTGTTTGAATTGGACACCCGCCCGAATGAAAAACAAATGCGCGCCATGGCAGCAGATTGGGCTCCCTATAGATCAGTTGCAGCGCGGCTTCTATGGGCCTATTACCGTGTTGAGAAAACCCGTGAAGGAATACGTTGATGTCTGTGCTCGACCATAAAATGAAAGAAAGCCAATCTGGATCCGCCCACTCCGTTGTGGTGTTTTTGCATGGTTACGGGGCCAATGGCGCGGACCTTTTGGGGCTGGCTGACCCAATGGCCGAACATATGCCTGACACGATTTTTTATGCCCCAGATGCGCCGGAACTTTGTGCCGGCGCGCCCGGTGGATTTCAATGGTTTCCGATTCCTTGGATTGATGGTTCATCGGAAGAGGAATCGCGGGTGGGTTTGGAACGCGCGTCGCATGAATTGAACGCCTATTTGGACGATATTCTTGTCGATCTTGATCTTGAACCTGCACAGATGGCCGTGGTTGGCTTTTCACAAGGCACCATGATGGCGCTGCATGTCGCCCCGCGCCGCGAAGATGCTGTTGCGGGTGTTGTTGGCTTTTCGGGCCGTTTGCTAGAACCTGAGATGCTAGAAGATGAATTGCGCGTAAAAATGCCAATTCTGTTGGCCCATGGCGATGAAGACAATGTTGTGCCACCGCAGTCTATGCCGGATGCCGTGCAAGCATTAGAGGCCGCAGGGTTTGAGAAAGTCTATGCGCATTCTATGGAAGGTACGGCTCATGGAATCGACCCAGAGGGGCTTTCCGTGGCCTTGGCTTTCTTGCGCGAACGGCTTGGTTACGAATAAACCTATAACGCAAGACTGTTGAGGTGGGCGCGCTTTGACATGGAAATGACTGGTGCCTTCAAGTTACCTAACGTTATTTACAATAATTTTAGGTTTTTCGCGGATTACAGACAGAACCGCTTGACGATCTGCGCCACATTGTTACCATTTTGTTAAGAACCAGTTGGAGGAGAGTCCCATGGACCTGATTATCACTTTGAGCGCCGTATCTGTTTTACTGATTGCTGGCGTCGCGTATGTTCCTCAGCAGCAGCCACGTAAAATTCGCGTCCGCGTCGAAGACAAGCGTCGTTAAAATTTAGCTGCGAACAGCTTTAGGTTCGGTTGATATATCCGGTGTACCGGTTTTGGTCACACCGTAGCAAATCAAAGATCGTATGGATTACCATGCGATCTTTTTTTATGCACTCTGTCACACAGACGTCATCACACAGGTCTTATTATGCACCCCATATCGATCATATATACAGGGGTCTTGCCAGCTACCATCCCCGATATATAGTGAGGGTATGTTTAGGACGCGCGCCTGACCAAAGACGCCCGAGCCTTGGCATATGTGCAAGAGGTGCGATTGGAAGTACAGATGGACAGTGAGTTTCGAACCGATTTTGTAAGAGAACCGAATATCCGCAAGGCGCATCCCGCTTTGGTACTCAATGCGGATTACCGTCCCTTGTCCTATTATCCTTTGTCTTTGTGGCCATGGCAGGAGGCGATCAAAGCCGTTTGGTTGGATCGTGTCGAAATCGTTGCCGAATACGATCAAGTGGTGCGCAGTCCCAGACATGAGATTAAGATCCCGTCTGTTGTCGTCCTGAAAGATTATGTCAAACCTCAAAAGCGCGTGGCCTTCACGCGCTTTAATTTATTTTTACGGGATGAATTTTGCTGTCAGTACTGCGGTTCGATGGGCAATCTGACCTTTGATCACGTAATTCCACGTGCACGGGGCGGTATCACTTCATGGGAAAATGTCGTTGCGGCCTGTCAGCGCTGTAATCTGCGTAAAGGGTCAAAATCTCTGCGTCAGATCGGAATGCAGCTGCGCAAAACACCGCGTGCGCCGGAATGCGAGCAATTGCGCAATGTCGGACGTAAATTTCCGCCAAACCACCTGCATGACAGTTGGATCGACTTTTTGTATTGGGATTCAGAGTTGGAAGCTTAAGAGCAAGAACTCACGATCCAAGGCTTCACGTGATGTTGCACAGGGGGCCGTCTTGAGCCAAAGCTTGTGCGGATTTTTGAAAGAACCGTCACGCGGCTGTCATTGTTGGCGATGACCTTAGGTTCGATGAATTTTTCACCATGGAGTACATTCAGGTGGGGCGCGTCAAAGTCTTTCATGGGGGCGCCCGTTGCGACTTGTTCTTTCTGTGATATGCGTTTGTGACCTGTTAAAAAAGCATCTCATGCCATGCTACCATATTGTGAAGTTGGCCATCATTTATGATGCAAATGGTATGCCAAAAGAGCGGCAGACGATTGAGGCATCAGGTGCTAGACTTTGCAGAATTGGGGCGTTAAAGCTTACGCGTTAGCGCTAACGATGCTCTGGGAAAAGCTGTCGGAGCGGTGAAATACAATGGTTAAGTCGGTCCGCGTAAACAGCGTCGCTTGAACACACAAAGGAGACACAACATGGCGTCACGCGTCATTCCGGTCGAGACCTTCGACTTGGTTATTTTTGGTGGCACGGGCGATCTGGCCCGCCGCAAAATTTTGCCGGGCTTATACCGTCGTTTTTGTTCTGGCCAAATGCCCAGTGACGCCCGCATCATTGGTGCGGCACGATCTGACTTTGGCACATCAGAGTTCCGTGATCTCGTGCGTGACGCCATACATGAGTTCTCTGAAAAGAACGATTGCGACGAATGTAACATCGAAGAATTCTTGGCGCAGTTGGACTATGTCACCATCGATGCGAAAGGCGAGGGCGGTTGGTCTGAATTAAAAGCCTTGATGCGCAACGATGTTGTCAAAGCCTTTTATTTCTCAGTCGCGCCCAGCCTGTTCGGCCCGATTGCAGAGCGGTTGCACATGAACGGTATTTCTGATGCTGACAGCCGCATCGTGGTTGAAAAACCATTCGGGCGTGATTTGGCGACAGCTAAGGCTTTGAACGGCGATTTGGCGGCTCATTTCGACGAGACGCAAATCTACCGCATCGATCATTACCTTGGCAAAGAAACCGTGCAAAACCTTATGGCTGTACGGTTTGGCAATATCTTGTTCGAACCTTTGTGGAACGCGCAATACATCGATCACATTCAGATCACAGTGGCGGAAACTGTCGGTGTGGGCGGGCGCGGTGAATATTATGACCGTGCAGGCGCCATGCGCGATATGGTGCAAAACCATTTGATGCAGCTGTTGTGCCTGATCGCGATGGAACCACCAAGCAAATATGATCCTGACGCTGTGCGTGACGAAAAGCTAAAAGTTATCCGTGCCTTAGAACCTATTGCGCCGCATCACATCGTGCGCGGTCAGTATGACGCGACGGAGACTGAGCAATCCTACCGCGACGACGCGGGTGATCCAAAATCACGGACCGAAAGCTATATCGCGCTGCGCTGTCAAATCGCCAACTGGCGGTGGGCGAATACGCCGATCTACATCCGTACGGGCAAAAAACTCAAAGCGCGCGCCTCTGAAATTGCTGTTGTGTTCAAAGAGACCCCGCATTCGATATTTGGCGAAGAGGCAGGCACACATGCCAATGTCTTGCGCATTCGGTTGCAGCCCAATGAGGGCATGACGTTGCAGGTGACGATCAAAGAACCTGGTCCCGGCGGGATGCGTCTTGTCGATGTGCCGCTGGATATGTCATTTGCCGATGCTTTGGGCGATGAGGATGATGTGCCAGATGCCTACGAACGTTTGATCATGGATGTGATCCGTGGCAACCAAACCCTGTTTATGCGTGGCGATGAAGTCGAGGCCGCTTGGGCGTGGACCGACCCGTTGATCAACGGCTGGAAAGCACGCAACGATGTGCCAAAACTCTATGATGTCGGCTCTGCTGGGCCCGAGGATGCGGCTTTGATGCTCAAGCGTGAAAACCGTGCGTGGCGGGAGATCAAAGAATGAACTTTATAGAGTATGCTGACCGTGATGCCTTGATGCTTGATTTGGCGGATATCATCGCGGGGGAATTGCGAGCGGCGCTGGACCACTCGGATCGTGCGTCTTTATGCGTGCCGGGCGGCACCACGCCGGGGCCGATTTTCGACACGTTGTCAGGGGTCCCTTTGGCGTGGGATCGGATCGATATTTTGCTCAACGATGAACGCTGGGTATCCGAAACCTCTGATCGGTCTAACACGGCTTTGCTCAAACGACGCTTGGTCACGGGACATGCCGCAGGGGCGGCTTTGATTCCGTTGCACACGGACGTGCCAACACCTGAAGAGGGCTTGGATGGTTTGATGCCTGCCGTTGATGCCGCATTGCCACTCGATGTTTTGGTGCTTGGCATGGGGCTTGATATGCATACGGCAAGCCTGTTTCCCGGTGCCGATCAACTCGCGCTTGGTCTATCTGATGATGCACCGACCTTGCTTGCGATGCGTGCGCCCGGTGCGCCAGAACCGCGGATCACCCTGTCTGCTAAGGCTTTGAAATCAGCCGTCTCTACACATATTCTGATCACAGGTACCGAAAAACGTGATGCTTTGGAACGGGCTCGTAAATTACAACCTTTCGATGCGCCGATTGCTGCTTTCTTGCAAGGTGCAACTGTGCATTGGGCTGCATAAAACCTGTTGTAGATGGCCCAATCTGTGCGCTGATTTCGCCTTACCCCATTAGGGACACATAAACTGTTTAAGACTAAAATGGGGTCACCCCCTGATAGGAGATACCATGTCCGTTGATTTTTCCGGATTGAAAGCATTGAACGCAGCAGCCGCAGATCGCCACATTCTTGATCTGTTTGCCGATGATGCCGCGCGGGCTCAGTCGTTTTCTGTCGAAGCGGACGGGCTTTTGTTTGACTACTCAAAAACCAATATCGATGCAGCGCAAAAGGCCGCTTTGATTGATCTGCTTGAACAGGCCGATGTGGCTGGAAAACGCGATGCGATGTTCAGTGGTGAAAAGATCAACGACACCGAAGGGCGCGCCGTTTTGCACACGGCGCTTCGCAATCTTGATGGCGATGACATCACCGTCGATGGCGTAGGCATCATGAAAGATGTGCGTCATGTTTTGGCACGCATGGACGATTTTGCAGATCGCGTGCGCCGTGGAAACATCACCTCATCGTCCAATGCGCCGTTTGAAAATATCGTCAATATCGGGATCGGCGGATCTGATCTTGGGCCAGTTATGGCCTATGAGGCGCTGCGCCCCTATACCGATGGGCCGCAGTGTCATTTTGTATCCAACGTTGATGGTGCGCATATCTATGATGTGTTGAAGGGTCTTAACCCTTTGACGACATTGGTTATTGTTGCCTCTAAAACCTTCACGACGATCGAGACAATGACCAACGCCCAAACCGCACGGGATTGGCTTGTTGAACATGTCGGCGAAGACGGTATTTCAAGCCACTTTGCGGCGCTCTCAACCGCGCGTGACAAAACGGCAGCCTTTGGCATTGATCCTGATCTTGTCTTCGGATTCGAGGATTGGGTCGGGGGGCGTTATTCTGTTTGGGGCCCTATCGGTCTGCCTTTGATGCTGGCGATTGGTCCACAGAATTTCGCGGATTTCTTGCGTGGTGCGCAAGCGATGGACACACATTTTCGCACTGCAGCTTGGGGCGAAAACCTGCCTGCGCTTTTGGCTTTGACGGGGATTTGGCACAATCAAGTCTGCGGTCACGCCACGCGTGCGGTTTTGCCATATGAACAACGTCTTGTGCGATTGCCGGCCTATTTGCAGCAGTTGGAAATGGAAAGTAACGGCAAACGCGTGTCAATGGATGGTGAAGATTTGCCATTTGAGTCTGGCCCTGTTGTTTGGGGCGAACCTGGTACCAATGGCCAACACGCGTTTTATCAACTGATTCACCAAGGGACACGGGTTGTTCCATGTGAATTTATGGTTGGAAAATACGGCCATGAAGCGGGTCTTGAGCATCAACATGAATTGCTTGTGTCCAATTGCTTGGCGCAATCGGAGGCGTTGTTGCGCGGCCGGTCCTTGGATGAGGCGCGTGCCATCATGCGTGCCAAAGGTTTTGAGGGGGCGGAACTTGAACGCCAAGCACGCCATCGCGTGTTCCCAGGCAATCGCCCAACAACAACACTGGCTTACGAGCGCTTAACCCCATTCGTTTTGGGACAGATTGTTGCTCTATATGAGCATCGCGTCTTTGTCGAAGGTGTCGTCTTGGGGATCAATTCTTTCGACCAATGGGGGGTTGAACTTGGCAAAGAGCTTGCTGTTGCCTTGCAACCTGTATTGGCAGGCACTCAGGATGGCGCTGACAAAGACGGATCAACACGAAACCTTGTAAAGTTTTTGCAGGTTTAAACTCGCCAAACGGTGTTTACGGGGCTCGCTAAGGAAACTTAGCGGGTCCTTTTGTTGTCAAAAACCACATTCAAAAACCACATTCACAAGAGTGTTTTATCCGCAGGGGCGCTCTTGACCTTTTTCCTGACCATCCGTAAATTCAAATCAGTTCTCAGGGCGGGGTGTAATTCCCCACCGGCGGTTATAGTCCGCGAGCGCCTCGCACGTGAAAAGGCTTGGGTCAGCAGATCTGGTGAAATTCCAGAACCGACGGTTAAAGTCCGGATGGTAGAGAATGGAATGCGGGCAGGGGGCTTTGGCTCGCAGTGCGCGTTCCTTCGAGCTCTGGGACCT
Organism: Pacificibacter marinus; assembly: GCF_018860665.1. Classification (GTDB taxonomy): domain Bacteria; phylum Pseudomonadota; class Alphaproteobacteria; order Rhodobacterales; family Rhodobacteraceae; genus Celeribacter; species Celeribacter marinus_A. Next base: position 106,031 of record NZ_JAHKPK010000018.1, on the reverse strand, counting down.
AACAGTGTAAACTCAAGGGTTCCAAAATGACAAATATGACTTCAAATTTCGAAACATCTTCTCCTCGTATCGCGTTCATTCGTGCCCGTTGGCACGCCGATATTGTGGATCAAGCCCATGTTGGTTTTCTCGCACAAATGAAGGAGCATGCGCCAAACGCCACCACGGATGTTTATAATGTCCCCGGTGCATTCGAGGCGCCGCTTTTGGCGAAACGTTTGGCAAAAACCGGTAAATATGATGCCATCGTTGTCGCGGCATTGGTCGTTGATGGCGGTATTTACCGCCATGACTTCGTCGCTGACGCTGTGGTGTCAGGGTTAATGCAAGCACAACTGGAAACAGAAGTGCCGATGTTCTCGGTGTCTTTGACGCCGCATCATTTTCATTCCACCGAAGATCACATCAAGTTCTATACAGAGCATTTTGTGAAAAAGGGTTTAGAGGCCGCAAATGCGGTGCGTGATATTCTGGAATTGGAATTGCCAGAGCTGGTTTGTGAATAAGTGCATTTGCCTGACTGGGCTTTTCGACAAATAAACAAGCCGCCCTTTGGGGCGGCTTTCATTTTTGACAGTCAATGCTGTTGAGGCTGTGATGCGATGGGGGCCGTCTAGCCGTTCCAAGTGCGGATGGGACCGCAATCCATATGTACAAAGTTAGAGCCACGATAGGCTCCAACACCGCCAGCAGAGCAGGTTTTGGCAGCAGATGCCATTTGGCTCACAGAGCGAGATTTAAGGCGCAAATCTGCAGCTTCGCCCTTCATGTGTAACGAATTCTTGGCAACTCCGCTTGAGCGAGAGCGCAGCATGTTGTTCGTTTCAGGGGAGCGATAGCCGGAGAGCAACATGTAAGGCTCATTCACGTCCATCAATCCATGCGCGGCGGCCATAATGTCGATGGTGCGGGCGTCGATGGATTTTACTTTGTTGTTGCGCCAGTCGCGGAAGAAATAGGTGACTTCTTTGAGGGCTTCTTTGATATATTCGCCTTCGACCCAATAAATGGTATCGATGCTTTCGCCGGTACGGCCTGAATACATGCGCAATCTACGAATGTCGCCAGACCCGCGCAGAAACCCTGCTGCATTGGCGTAAACTGGAGCAGCAGAAAGACTAGCGGCTGCAAAGCTGCGCAAAAGTGTGCGCCGTGTAAGTGTACTGGACTTGTCTGTCGTCATGATCTCAAGCGTCCCGTTTTTATCATTCCCGCCTCAACGCGGTTTGTTCGTTTGTGCCGTTTTGCGACATTCTAACGCATTCACTGTCTTCAATATTAACCCAGATCGTCCCCAAAAGAGGATACAAAAAGGTCAGGGCTTTGCCTCAAGGAGGTCTTGGACGCAAACCATAGTCGCGCTGATGAAATATTGGGTGGACCAAAGCAATTTTGAAACTTTGGCTTGATCAATCTTATTCATCAGTCTGAATTCACTGATATGCCTGTCAGTCTTATGGCATAAAGTGAATCACCCTCCAAGCCTCCCTTTATCATGCGGCATTAAATGGCCGAAAGTAGGCAGAAATTTGCGCATTTAGACTGAAAACTCTAGCTGGCATTGGAAGATACGATCGGACACATGTCTGTTTTTGAAAAAAACAAGGGGAACTGCGGGGGCTTTTGATCACGATAAAATGTGTGCCTTGGTGACCACAGGGGGCATTTCTGGCCAGTTTCCCCCTCACATAGTGAGGGAAATTGTGTATTTTGAACGCTAGTTTTCTGACTTTTTTGAGGATGATCATGTTTTTCTTTTCAGCACCACGCGCAGCACTCACGTCGCGTTTAGCGTCCGCCGCGTCGCAGAGCTTACGGTTCGGTTTCATTGCCATTTTTTCGATGGCCTTTATCGCTGCGGCCCCTGATAAAGCTTCTGCCCAGCAAGTGACTGCTATGATGCAATCCATCGCTGAGGCCGCATCCAAATCCAAAGATCTGTCGGATTACTATCGTGCGACAGGCTATAAACCGATCTTTGCCGATAATACGGGTCGTGCCCGCAATCGTCGTCAGGCTTTGTTGCGTGCGTTAGATGCTGCGCCGGAACATGGGATTGCGCCCTATGACACGAGCCTGTTGAAAGCGAATATGCGCGCGATCAAATCCGAACGTGATTTGGGCCGTGCAGAAGTGGCAATGGCGACGTTGTTTTTGGACTACGCCAGAGACATGCAAACAGGTCAATTGATCCCATCACGCATCGACGGCGAAATTGTGCGCCAAGTTCCGTACCGTGATGGTGTGTCGCTTATGGACAGTTTCGCAAAGTCTACGCCAGCGGCTTTTTTGAAAAGCTTGATGCCTAAGTCGCCAGAATATACGCGTTTGCTTAAAGAAAAACTTGTGCTGGAAAAAACACTTGGCAAGGGCGGTTGGGGACCTCAGGTCAGCGGCAAGGCGCTTGAACCAGGTCAATCCAACGCGAATGTTGTGGCCTTGCGCGACCGTTTGATCGCGATGGGGTATCTCAAGCGCAATGCAAGCACTGTTTATGACGCAAACATCCAAAAAGCGGTGCAATTGTTCCAACAGCGTCATGGTTTGTCTGCTGATGGTGTCGCGGGTGCGGGGACATTGAAAGAGTTGAATGTCGAGCCTGAACAGCGCCTCGCGTTGGTTCATGTGGCGCTGGAACGTGAACGTTGGATGAATATCGAACGCGGTAAACGCCATATCTGGGTGAACATCACCGATTTCACGGCCAAGATCATCGACAATGACAATGTGACGTTTCAAACGCGCTCAGTTGTTGGTGCCAATGATTCCCACCGCCGCACACCAGAGTTTTCGGACGTTATGGAGCACATGGTGATCAATCCAACTTGGAATGTACCTCGCTCTATTGCTGTTCGCGAATATTTGCCTTTGATGCAAAAGAACGCAGGGGCTGCGGGACATTTGCGTTTGGTGGATTCGCGTGGTCGTACGGTGAACCGGGCCAATGTGAACTTCAATGCCTACACATCAAAAACCTTTCCGTTTAACCTGAAGCAACCTCCGTCGGACGGCAATGCTTTGGGTCTGGTGAAGTTCATGTTCCCAAACAAGTACAACATTTACCTACACGACACACCGTCCAAGAGCCTATTCGCACGCGAAGCCCGCGCGTTTTCACATGGCTGTGTGCGCCTGCAAGATCCGTTTGATTTTGCTTACGCTTTGCTTGCCAAGCAATCCAACGACCCAGTGGGGCTGTTTCAGGCACGTTTGAAATCTGGCGTTGAATCTGTTGTCGGGTTGGAAGAGCAAGTGCCTGTGCACATCGTTTACCGCACGGCGTTGACGGTTGCGAAAGGTGGCATGGAGTACCGTCGTGACGTTTATGGCCGCGATGCGAAAATTTGGTCTGCTTTGCAAAAACAAGGCGTTCAACTGCGCGCAGTTGGCAGCTAAACGACCGTTCATATAAGTTTAAAGGGCGTCCTGCGGGGCGCCCTTTGTCGTTTGTGGCGCAAGCGAGACGACAAAACTTGCGGCCAAGTTTGGCCTCGGTCCTTTCCATGCGTGCCTTGAGGCATTATGTCAAAGGAACACATGTATTCTCAAAGGTTTCATCATGACAGGCATCACAATTTCAGACTTGGCACAGCGCATCGGCGCGCCATTTGAAGGCAATGGCGCATTGCTTGTGAGGTCTGCCAGTGAGCCCAGAACCGCTGATGCCGATCACATCGCTTTGGCGATGGACCCAAAGTTTGCACCAGAACTGGCCAATGGGTCTGCGCGTGCGGCAGTGCTTTGGGAGGGGGCGGATTGGACGTCGTTCGGATTGGAGGCAGCCATTTTGGTGCGCCGTGGGCGTTTGGCAATGGCCACGATCACAGCCAGTTTTGATGCAGGTCTTGGCCTTGCAAAAGGCATTCACCCCAGCGCCGTGGTCGATCCTACGGCGACCTTAGGCGCTGATGTGTCAATCGGTCCGCTGGTGGTGATTGGCGCTGGCGCTGTCATCGGTGATCGTTGCCAGATCGCGCCGCAAGTGACTGTGGGCGCAGGTGTTCACATCGGCCCTGACGCGGTAATCCATGCCGGCGTACGGATTGGCGCGCGGGCACAGATTGGCGCAAGTATTTATATTCAACCCGGTGCCGTGATTGGTGCCGATGGATTTTCGTTTGTCACGCAAGAGGTCTCTGCCGTTGAGCAAGCGCGCGAAAGCCTTGGGGCCAATGTAGAGGCCAAGGGCCAAAGCTGGCTGCGCATCGCCTCAATCGGCGGTGTAATCATTGGCGATGATGTTGAGATTGGGGCCAATGTTACCATCGATCAAGGCACCATTCGGGCCACACAAATCGGATCGGGCAGTAAGCTCGATAACCAAGTACATATCGGTCACAATGTGATTGTCGGCCAGCACTGTTTGCTCTGCGGGCAAGTTGGTATTGCGGGCTCAACGGTCTTGGGCGATTTCTGCGTCATGGGCGGCCAAGCTGGGGCTGCCGACAATATTACCATTGGATCGGGTGCCATTATCGGCGCGGGATCTGGTGTGTTGTCGAATGTCCCCAAAGGCAAGGCGATGATGGGCTATCCTGCGGTCGCTATGCAAACCCATATCGATATGTATAAGTCCTTGCGACGCTTGCCACGTATTCTTAAAGACCTCACGTCTCAAAAGGATAAGGGCGCTTAAGCCCACAGTTTTTGACACCCAACTGTCATATTTTTCTGTTTTACAGCCAAATGTTTCGGTCTAAATCCTATACAGGCCGTGAAAGATGGAGACACCGAAATGTCTGATGAGATCAAAACAAAGATTATCGCAATCATCGCCGAGCAAGCCGTGCTTGAGCCCAGTGACGTGCGCGACGACCAAGGCCTAGATGACCTTGGAATCGACAGTCTCGGCCTTGTGGAATGTATTTTTGCCATCGAAGAAACCTTTGATATTTCAGTGCCGTTTAACGCAAACGAGCCTGATCAATCAGATTTTGATATCTCTTCCGTGGCGGCGATTGTCAAAGCAGTTCAAGGATTGATAGCAGAGCAATCGTCATGAAACGCGTGGTGATTACGGGGGCGGGCACAGTCAACGCTCTGGGGCTCGATGTGCCTTCAACCTTAGAGGCCATGCGCGAGGGCCATTGCGGCATATCAGAACTGAAATTTCGTGATGTGGACCGGCTGTCGATCAAAATTGGCGGACAGATTCATGGCTGGACCACTGAAAACCGCTTCAATCGTCAGCAAATCGCTTTGTATGACCGTTTCACGCAGTTTGCGTTGACGGCAGCGAAAGAGGCGATCGAGCAATCGGGTTTGGAATTCATCGGCGATCTTGCAGCTAAGTCAGGGGTGATTTTTGGCACCTCTGGTGGCGGTTTGAACACCCAAGATGACAATTACCGCATGGTTTATGAAGAGGGCAAAAACCGCGTTCATCCTTTCGTGGTGCCCAAGCTGATGAACAACGCATCCTGTTCGCATGTCTCGATGGAATACAACCTTAAAGGGCCAAGTTTCACGGTGGCCACGGCCTGCGCCTCAAGCAATCACGCGATGGGGCAGGCGTTTAACATGGTGCGTTGTGGCATGGCGACGGCGATGGTCACAGGCGGATCAGAATCCATGCTGTGCTTTGGCGGCGTCAAAGCATGGGAAGGTCTGCGGGTGATGTCGAAAGACGCCTGCCGGCCATTCAGTCTCAACCGCAATGGTATGGTACAAGGCGAAGGTGCTGCGGTCTTCGTGTTCGAAGAGTATGAGCACGCGAAAGCCCGCGGTGCTGAGATTTTATGTGAGGTGATCGGGTTTTCTATGACTTCGGATGCCTCTGATATTGTGATGCCCTCCAAACAGGGCGCAGCGCGGGCCATTGCTGGCGCGATGGCTGATGCGCAGATCAACCCCGAAGACATTGGCTATATCAACGCCCATGGCACTGGAACGGCTGCCAACGATAAAACCGAATGCGCCGCAGTGGCAGATGCGCTGGGACATCATGCGGATACTGTTATGATGTCTTCGACCAAATCGATGCATGGGCATTTGATTGGTGGTACTGGTGCTGTTGAGCTTTTGGCCTGTATCATGGCGCTTAAAGACGGGGTGATCGCGCCTACGATCAATTATGAAGAGCCCGATCCCGAATGTGCGCTGGACGTGGTGCCCAATGAGGCGCGCGATGCGGATGTGGATGTGGTGCTGTCAAACGCCTTTGCTTTTGGTGGTTTGAATGCGGTGATTGCCCTGCGCAAAGCCTCTTAGTTTAAAACGCGATGAGCCATAAAAAACGACCGTCACATCATCTGTGACGGTCGTTTTTTTGAGTGTGCAGTTGGTTTATTCTGCGGCAGGTGTTGCCGCGGCACGCGCTGCCAAGTTAATTTCTGTCACGCGGTTATAGGCCGCGGTAAAACCGGTCAAAGACACGGACACAGGCACTTGCACGTCAGGCGCTGCAGAGGGCACGATGGTCAATGTGGCTTTGGAGCCTTTTTTCAACAGATCTATATCTGCAGTGGCAAGACCAATGCGTGCTTGGCAACCCGCTGGAGCACATACTGAGAATGGGTAACGACGCCCATTTGCCCCATCGACAGTCAATGTCAGTTGCTCTGTGAGTAAAGTGTCTAAAGGTACAGTGACTGTGGCCGCGCCTTCAATGCCGCCATTGCCAAGGTGAAACAAAGACATCTCGGCCACTGGATTGTCTTGGTCATCCTGAAGCAATTGGAACATGGAACAGGGGTCTGATTGGCCTTCTGGCGCTTTGAGGCAATTGATGTTCCAATCGCCGTGCTGCTCAAGCGTGTAAGGTTGACCGATGCCGCCGGTTTCATCAACGGGCGTGCCTGTGCTGAGACCTGGGACCGTGGCTGTTGCCTCTGGTGCGGCAGGCTCTGCGTCTTGCGCCGCAGCAGAAAAACACAATCCAAGTGAAATGACTGTGCTCAGGGTGAACGTTTTAGTGCTGTTCGCGAAGTTCATATGAAATCCATAAATGCTTGGGTCAATTTGAATATTTTCTATCATGTAGATTTGGGAGTGTCAGGCGGGATTCACTCGATTTCGCCCAAAAACACTGGTTATTGGCAAAACAGGCAAACTCTTGCTTGCGCAGGTTTGAGACAGATGACCAGCCTTCAAAAGTCTCAAAGGGGTGCCATTTTTCGCATGGCACCCCTTTGGTGATCTTGTCAAACTGTCAGATCAATTTGCTCCCTGTCGGACATGGCCGACGCATTGATGAAAAATCTAGGCAAGAAGATATATGCCGTCAACTATAATTTAGATGAAAAAATGCTGAGTTTGAGGTTTGACAAAAAAAGAGGCCGCGGTGGCTTTCGTCACGCGCGGCCAGTCTGACAGGGAGGAAGTCTGTTCTGACCTAGGAGGACATGACCAGAACATATGTGATACTGACATCACTTGGTTAAAATTGTATTGTTACGCGCAACGATAGATATAGTGATCCGCAACAGGCGCGGAATCAGTTGGAGAAACAATAAGATGAGTGACGGAATTTTTATTGGCGGTGGCGGGATCGATTACAAAGAACCACAACAGCTTTTGCTGAAATACGGCAACCGCCATGGGATGATCGCAGGGGCCACGGGCACTGGAAAAACCGTCACTTTGCAAATTCTGGCTGAAGGGTTCTCTAACGCGGGTGTGCCTGTGTTCTTGTCTGACGTCAAAGGAGACCTGTCGGGGCTTGCCAAGGCTGGGTCCAAAGATGGCAAACTGCATGCGCCTTTTATGGCGCGCAACGAGACGATCAATTTCACCACATTCCTATACGAAAGCTTTCCCGTCACCTTTTGGGATCTCTTTGGCGAGCAAGGCCATCCCATTCGTACAACTGTCGCCGAAATGGGGCCGCTGTTGTTGTCGCGGATGTTGCAACTGACCGACGCCCAAGAAGGCGTGATCAACATCGCGTTTCGGGTCTCCGACGAGCAAGGCTGGCCCTTGCTGGACCTCAAAGATCTGCAAGCCTTGTTGGTCTGGTGTGGTCAAAACGCCGATGATCTGACCCTGCGCTACGGCAATCTTTCCGCATCCTCGATCGGCGCTATCCAACGCGGTCTCTTGGTGCTTGAAAACCAAGGTGGTGACAAATTGTTTGGCGAACCGGCGCTGGACCTGTCGGATATTATTCGCACTGATGCCGATGGGCGCGGGCGTATTTCGGTTTTGGCGGCGGATAAATTAATGTCTTCGCCGGGGCTTTATGCAACGTTTTTGCTGTGGCTCTTGTCTGAGTTGTTCGAAGAGCTGCCGGAAATCGGCAATCCTGACAAACCGAAATTGGTGTTCTTTTTTGATGAGGCACATTTGCTGTTTGATGATGCGCCCAAAGCATTGGTCGATAAGGTCGAACAAGTGGCACGTTTGATCCGGTCCAAAGGTGTTGGTGTCTATTTTGTGTCTCAAAACCCTGCCGATGTGCCGGATGATATTTTGGGCCAGTTGGGCAACCGCGTTCAACATGCGTTGCGGGCGTTTACGGCGCGGGACCAAAAAAATCTTGAGCGCGCCGCTGAAACTTACCGAATCAATCCGCGTTTTGACATTGAAGAGGCAATCAAATCGGTGGGCACAGGCGAGGCCGTGACATCTATGTTAGAGGCCAAAGGTGTGCCATCAATTGCGGAACGCACGCTAATTCGCCCTCCGTCGTCGCAACTTGGACCTTTGAGTGCGTTAGAGCGGGCAGGGGTGATTGCAACCTCGCCGATTGCGGGCAAATACGAGACCGTTTTGGACCGCGAAAGCGCGTTCGAGCTTTTGAGCAAACGCGCTGATGAGGCCGCAAAAGCCGCACAAGAGGCCGAGGCCGCTGAAGAGGCTGCAGAATTGGCTGCCAAAGAGGCAAAATCCGAGCAAAAGCACCGCGCAGAATTGGAACGCGAGTTCAAAAAAGCGCGCCGATACGAATCTAAATCCTATGGAAAGTCGTCATCTCGTCGGTCGTCCTCGTCGGATTCGATTGGGGAATCTGTCGCCAATCTGGTGATTAAAGAGCTAAAAGGCACAACAGGACGGCGCATCGTACGCGGTATCTTGGGCGGGCTATTTAAGGCGCGTTGAGACCTCATCTCTCAGACGAATGATAGTCAGAACTCGAACGGTTAAAATGAAAAGATGCGCAGCCTAACAGGTGCGCATCTTTATTTTTCAATATGTTAAATGGTTTACTTCATGTTTGCGAGAACGCGGTCACGCTGTGCGGTGTAAATGTTGTCCGAGCGGCCAGACCAACCAGATGTTGCCGCCATAGAGGCTTCAGCGGATGCGCGGATATCAGCGAAAAGGCTGTCGTCCATGTAACCGTCGAGAACCTCTTTAGAGGCTGATCCAAAGGCATCCCAAACATCGTCAGAGAATGACATGATTTGAGTTCCGCCAGCGATAAGACGCTTAAGCGCAGGGCCATTGCTCGCCATGAACTGAGCATAACTTCCCTGATGAGCCGAACTTGCAGCCACTTCGATGGCCCGCTGTTGTCCTGTGGTCAGATCGTCGAAGACTTCCAAGTTCGTTGCAACGGTCATCGCACCATTTGGCTCGTGGAAGCCCGCTGGGTAGTAGAAGTCACAGACTTCTTGAAGCCCCAGCTTTTCGTCTGCCCAAGGCCCGATCCACTCTGTGCCGTCGAGAGCGCCAGTTGAAAGCGCTTGATAGATTTCTCCGCCCGGAATGGTTTGCACTGACGCGCCGAGTTTAGAAAGTGCTTCACCACCAAGACCTGGAATACGGAATTTAAGGCCTAGGAAATCATCTGCGGAGTTGATTTCCTTGCGGAACCAACCGCCACCTTGCGCCGCTGTTTGGCCTGCAATGAACGGTTTCAACCCGAAGATTTCCCCTAGCTCGTGGTGCTTTTGCATACCGTCAGCACCGTAATACCATGTCATCATTTCCGGCGCAGACATGCCGAATGGAACAGTTGTAAAATAGGCCCAGGCTGGATGTTGGCCGACAAAGTAGTAATCCGCACTGTGGTACATGTCAGCTTGACCGGATGTGACGGCATCGAAGACTTCAAGACCGCCGACCAATTCGCCCGCAGCTTTGGGTTCAATCATCAGTTGGCCTTCGGAAATGTCAGTGACGGATTTTGCAAAGGCTTCAACGGCGTCCCAAACGCCCGCTAAACCGCGTGGCCAGCTTGTGACCATTGTTAAAGTCCGTTTGCCTTGTGCGTATGCGGGGGCTGCCAATGTTGTGGTTGCTACTGCGGACGCGCCACCAAAAGCTGAGGTTTTCAAAAAAGAACGGCGATCCATGTGTGATTTCCTTGTGATAAATAGATATAAGATTCAAAGCGGTACTGCGAAAAATGAATCTTTTGATGGCTATCGATTTAAAATTTGGAAATAAACATCCAAGACTGCATAGGATGTATGCGTATTTTACATGTCTGTATGATTTTCCTGCCTCAGGATCACAGCGTGTTGAACAATTTGCTCAGGCGCCGCGCCTCATCGGTCAATCCCCATGGTGTATTCACGATAAACATACCCGATCCGATCATGCCATGTCCCTCGCGTGCTGGGGGGAAACGCACCTCGTGATGCAGCACATCTGGCAGGTCTAGACCTAGCAGCATATCTGTCATCGTCTTATGCGCGCCGCCCTCTAAGATCGGATACCACAACGCGATGATGCCGACATTCCACTTGCGATGCAGCTTTTCGATAAAGCTCGGCAAGGTGTTGTAATCGGATTTCATCTCGTAAGGCGGATCGATCAGGCACAATCCCCGACGCGGGGTCGGGGGGCAGACACTTTGCGCGAATGCCATGCCGTCTTGTTTGAGCATATGCAAACCCACGTAAGATTTTGAGGAGCGCATAGAAGTGCGCAACAGATCAAATTCCGCTGGGTGCAGTTCGGCCAGATGCATGTTGTCATCATCGCGCAACAAGGCCTGCGCCAAGGCAGGCGACCCTGGATAGATGTTTTTGCCTTGTGCATCTGAAACGGTTTTGCGCGCACGGGCATAAGGGTGGTCCGGCTTGAACCATTTGGCGACCTTTAATATGCCGGTCTCTGCTTCACCCGTCTTTTGTGCTTGCGAGCCTTGCAGATCATACAGTCCACGCCCCGCGTGCGTTTCAATATAGGACAGCGGTTTGTCTTTGCGGGTGAGATATTCGATCATCACCGCCAATAACGCGTGCTTTTGCACATCTGCCAAATTGCCCGCGTGAAACCCGTGCTGATACGACAGCATTATAAGCCACGGCGCAAAGGGCGCACTTTCAAGGTTGAAAGGCGGTTGTCTTTGCGGGCGACCACTTCAAAACGGTGTCCGTGGAAAGAGAAAACTTGTCCAGCTGTGGGAATCATTTGAGCCTCGTGGATGACCAGACCGGCCATGGTGTTGGCCTCGTCATCTGGCAGGTTACATTCTGTGGAACGGTTAAAGTCGCGGATTGTCATTCCGCCATCGACGACCCAGCCGCCTTCTTTAGATTTAACGGGCGCATTTTCGGATTGGTCAAATTCGTCGGTGATTTCTCCGACGATTTCTTCCAAAATATCTTCCAAAGTGATCAAACCTTGCAGCGCGCCATATTCATCAACGACGAGGGCAAAATGGGTTTGGCGGCGCAAAAATTGACGCATTTGATCATCAAGCGTTGTGGTCTCGGGCACGAAATAAGGCTCCATTGCCACGCCCATGACATCGAATGCAGCAAATTCTGTATCGCCCAACGCATCAACGCGTTCGGCATACATGCCACGCAACAGGTCTTTGGCATGGATGACGCCAACGATGTTTTCAGGATCATCACGGTAAAGCGGCAAACGTGTGTGCGGCGATTTCAAACAGGCCTCAAGCACGTCACGTGGCGGCGTATCGGCATCAATCATTTCGATTTTCGAACGGTGAAGCATGATTTCCTCGACCGTGCGCTCGCCCAAATCCAGCGCGCCAAGCAGGCGATCACGGTCTTCTTTCTCAACAGCGCCTTCGACGTGGCCAAGGGCAATCGCACCTGCGATTTCGTCTTTTAGGGCCAAAAAATGACTGTCAGGGTCAGTTTGGACGCCAAACAGACGCAACATGCCGCGCACCAACATGCGTACAAAGCTCACCACAGGGGAAAAGATCAACACAACAGCCGAAATGGGTTTTGCCACTCGAGCAGCCGCTGATTCAGGATTGGTGATGGCATAGGTTTTGGGCAAAACTTCTGCAAAAACAAGCACAAGACCGGTCATCACCAAGGTCGCCAATGCCACACCGCTTTCACCAAACACCCGTGTGAACAGCGCCGTCGCCAAAGAGGTTGCGAGGATGTTCACAAGGTTATTGCCCAGCAACACCGATCCAATCAGACGTTCGTTGTCTTCGGTGACATCCAAGGCTTTTTGCGCCCCCTTTGCGCCTTTGTCGGCTTGCGCGCGCAGTTTCCCGCGCGAGGCAGCCGTCAAAGCCGTTTCGGACCCCGAAAAGAACCCCGACAACACAAGCAAGCCAAAGATGGCAGCAGATGTCATCCAAAAGGCGGCGTCAAGCATGGTGAGGTCCATAGGTCAGGCTCCATTTTTCACAGGGGGCGGCAAGGTGCGATGCACGGTGCGAGGTATTGTGCATTGTTATGGGGCCGCGCTGCACGACGCGCAAGGGATGGCCCAGTCGCAGACGCAAATTCGATCAATATTTTTATGTGTCAGCGAGGGGATGATGGGTCAGCACCAATTCCTTGAGACGTTCATCCAACACATGGGTATAAATCTCAGTGGTCGACAGATCCGCATGACCCAAAAGTGTCTGGATCGCCCTTAAATCGGCCCCATGCGCCAACAAATGCGTGGCAAAAGCGTGACGCATCACATGCGGAGTGACTTTGTCAGGTGACAGGCCAGCCTGTACCGCGATCTCTTTGATCAGTTGATAAAAGCCCACGCGGGTTAAATGCCCTGATTTGGCGCGTGAAGGAAAGACAAATGGTGATGGCTTTTTTCCCTTTTCAATGCGCGCGATGTCTTCTGCCGCGTCGCGATGGACCAACCAATCCGACAGCGCGCTGCGTGCAGGCGGTGACAGGGGCACCATGCGTTCTTTATCGCCTTTGCCGCGCACCAAAATCATCCGTGGATCGCCGCGTACGGCCGATATCGGCAACTCGACCAATTCTGACGCCCGCAGGCCCGTGGCGTAAAGCACTTCGATTAAACAGGTGTTGCGCGCACGATCATAAGCGGTTTTTCCCATATTGCGCGCTGCCGTCAAAAGCGATGATACCTCATCCTCGGATAGGGTTTTAGGCAGACGCTTGCTGCGCCCCGGTCCGCGAATTTGTAAGGTGGGGTTGTCAGTACGCCAGCCTTCTTCAAAGGCAAAACGGTACAGTTGCTTGATCGATGACAACCGGCGCGCCCGTGTAGATTGCGCTAAACCTTCGGCCTCGCAAGCGATCAAATAGGATTCTATGTCGGCGCGTTCGGCGGTCTCAAATGAACGCCTCTGACGCCCAAGCCAGTCAGAAAACCCTAGCAAATCACGCCCGTAAGACAGTCGCGTATTCTCGGCGGCGCCAAGTTCAGCCGCTTGGGCTTCGGCGTAAAGCGAAATCCAATTGTGGTCTGCGCTCATCCGCGACGCTCCAACAATAATATCTCAAGCGCTGCGCGGCGTGCTGTGGCCTCTAACCCGACAGCCCTGAAAAACTGCAACGCATCCGTCAGCTCGTCCAAGTCGCCAGTGGCCCCCCCTTCAAGCAATTCGATGGCGCGCAAAATTGCCTCGCCCAGACGATTGCTTTGCACCAATCCGCTGAGGCGCACAGGGATGCCAGTGTTGCGAAACCCGTCAACGATAGCACGTTTGCGCGCCTCAAATATGCGTTCTGAAGGGGCTTCTCCCAAAGCAATGTCGCGCGCGAATGCGGCGTTTTTGGACAAAGGCTTGTCCCAGTTGGCGGCGATGATTTCGTAAGATGGCGAGAGCAGCGCGACTTCAAATGCAACGTCGGCCGCCTCTCCAGCAAGCGGTGCATCGCTGAGTTTTTGCGCGAAAAGATCAGCAAAGACGATTTGCAGCCCAGATTCGCCCATCTCGGTCCAGACCCGACCAAGGCTGTGCGAAACGCCGTTGGGATCACCGGTGTTCAGCGCGGTCTCAAACCGTTGCAATGCTTCAATTCTATCCCAAATCCCCCCCGAGGCAGCAGGCAAATGTTCTGACCAAATGCCAAGCCAACGATTGGGCGTCAGCGCGCCGACGCGGGCCAAACGTTCGGCAGCGGTTGCGCGCAATTTCCAGCCTGATGTTTGGCGCAAATCAGATTGCGCAAAGGCAAGCGGCAAGGATTGCGTGGGAATAGGTTCACCAATCGCGTCCATCATTGTAAACGTCAGCGGGGTCGGGGCGTCAGGAATCGGCAAGGCGGGCTCGCCTTCGAACAGTTCTGGGTCCAAGAACCGTGCCAATAAGTTGCCGTCGTCAATAGAAATCAACCCCAAGGCGGTGCTGGTTTCCAGTGTCAGCGCAGCGGCGCGCCAATCACCATCCCTTGCGAGGCAAAAAATCCGTGTGGGCAATGCAGGCGACAGCCCGCGTGTGGTCTTGAGTTGCGCGCAGGCCTCATTTTCGGTGCCCATCAACAGCTTGGCGTCAAACGAGCGGCGAAAGACCTCTGGCGCATCTGATCCCGCGCGCTGCATCAAAGCGTCGGCTTCCTCAATGAGACCTTGTGACAATAAGGCATCCACGCGCGCGAGAAACAATCGTCCATCATTTTGAATGCCCAATGGTGGGTCGAGTTCAGCCAAAATAAGCGTGTTTAGCAACCGCCTTGAGGCTGGCAACAGATCGGTATTTTGGGAAATGGACGTCAATCTGCGGCTGAGGTCCAAAGCTTTGGACGCCCCCCAAAGATCGCGAGGCAATCCGGTTTGGGCTGTACTGAGCAAGCCGACAGCGTCGATACGCGGCGCATCTATCGGGCCTGATGTGACGTCCTCTGGCAGTGCGTTCTCAGAAATATCGTCGCGCGACGATGGGGATGGCACAAGAGCGGTTGGTGTGGAGCGGGGCGCATCAAGCGATTGTGTCAGCCAGTTGATGGCCGACAGAGGCCTCTCCGCAACAGCGTCTTGCGCAACCCCCTTTGTGGGGCCGCCAAGGTTCAGCAACAAAGCCAAAGCCGTGCCGGTTAACAATGTCCAACGTGACAGGGGCCAATGTGATGGTGTTACAGCCCGTGCGCGAACTGCGGCCGTTTGGCCCCCAAAGACGGTCATGGACATGCCTATTGCAACGTGAGCGTCACGGGCAGGCTGACGTCTGCGCGGGTCGGTGACAAATCCCCGACATAGGCAAAGGCCACAAAACCGATTGTGCACAACGCCAGCGTCATGATCAAAAGTCGCCCTAAAAATTTTCGCATCGATTGCCTCCTTTTGCCCAGTCTTTTGTTTAGTATGACTGGTTTTTTGTCGCTATGACATGTTTTCCTATATTTATATATGGAATTTCCGACAATATCACGTCATTGAGGCATACAAATGAATGTGAGCAAGAATTTGCCGTGCGGCGCACCCGCAAAGACACTGGGGAAAACATGTACAAAGGGTTGGACAAAACAGTTGCACTCGTGGGGATGATGGGCGCAGGAAAAACGGCTGTTGGCAAGGCGATTGCACAGATCCTTGAGGTTCCTTTTTTGGATTCGGATACTGAAATTGAACGTGCAGCAGACCGAACCATTGCTGAAATTTTTGAACGCGATGGCGAGGCGTTTTTTCGCAGCAAAGAAACCCAAGTGATCACGCGTTTGCTGGAAGACGAGCGCTGCATTCTGTCCACTGGTGGCGGTGCTTTTATGAGTGCTGAAAACCGTGAAACCATAGCGGCCCAAGGAGTTGCTGTTTGGCTTAAGGCGGATTTGGATATTCTTTGGCAACGCGTGCGCCATAAAAACACGCGGCCTTTGCTGCAAACAGATAACCCATTCGAAACGCTGAAATCATTGGCCGAATTGCGCGACCCTATTTATGCAATGGCCGGTATCGTTGTGGATGCAGAACCCAGTTTGAGCATTGAGCAAATGGCCCAAAAAGTCGTGGATGCGCTGGTGGCGCATGGCGGGATAGTAAAGGACAGCAAATGAACGATATCGGATCTTTAGGCGCTTTGGGAACCTTTCAAACCGTGCATGTGCCACTTGGGGATCGCGCCTATGATGTGCGCATTGGCGAGGGCTTGGTGGCCTTGGCGGGCGCACATATTGCACCGTTTTTGGGTAAGAAAAAACGCGTCTGTGTGATCACCGAAGACAACGTCGCGGCTTTGCATTTAGAAACATTGCGAGGCGGTTTGGCCGCGGCCGGTATCGAGATGGAAGCGCTTGTTTTACCAGCGGGTGAAAGCACGAAATGCTGGGCTGAGCTGACCAAATCCGTCGAATGGCTCCTGGCGCAAAAGGTTGAGCGCAACGATGTAGTGGTGGCCTTTGGCGGTGGTGTGATTGGCGATCTGGCGGGCTTTGCCGCGTCTATTTTGCGGCGCGGCGTGCGCTTTGTGCAAATACCGACCTCGCTTTTGGCACAGGTTGACAGCTCTGTCGGCGGCAAGACCGGTATCAATTCGCGCGATGCGGGCAAAAACCTGATCGGTGCCTTTCACCAGCCGTCTTTGGTCTTGGCCGATGTGTCTGTGCTTGGGACTTTGACTGCCCGCGATTTTTTGTCGGGCTGCGGAGAGGTCGTGAAATACGGCATGTTGGGCGACGAGGCGTTTTTTGAGTGGCTTGAGGCAAATGGGCCTCTGATGGCTTCTGGTGATGTCGCTGCGCGCACTTATGCGGTGAAACGATCCGTTGAAATGAAGGCTGAAATCGTTGTGCGCGACGAGACAGAGCAGGGTGATCGGGCACTGTTGAACTTGGGGCATACCTTTTGCCACGCTCTTGAGGCCGCCACTGGATATTCTGATCGATTGCTGCACGGCGAAGGCGTGGCGATTGGCTGCGCTTTGGCTTACGAGCTGTCCGCGCGTTTGGGTCTCTGTTCGCAGGAAGCCCCAAGCCGGGTGCGCGCACAGATCAAAGCCATGGGCATGAAATGCGACCTGAAAGACATCGAGGGCGATTTGCCTTCAGCCGAGGCGCTGGTCGATCTGATGGCGCAAGACAAAAAAGTTCTGGATGGTCAGTTGCGCTTTATTTTGGCGCGTTCCATCGGCGAAACTTTTGTCACATCAGATGTGCCACGCGAGGCCGTGCTAAAAGTGATAAAGGACGCCCTGCGCGAGTGCTAAGACTTAACGCGAGAAAAGCCCTTTTCGTTTGGGCTTTTGCGCTTTGAGATGTTTTTGCAAATCGGTGAAACCGCCGATTTTCACGCCGTCGATAAAGATCAACGGAGTTGTCGTGATGTGATGTTTGTCTTTGAAAGCGTCTGTCTCATGACGCGTGCGTAAGACATGATCTTCGACATCAAAACCGTTGCTTTGAAGCAGCTTTAAAGCCGCAGTGCCATAGCCACAGGTGTAATTCGGCAAATCCATACGGTGAAGAACGGCTTTGGGCAGTTGGGAGGACTGGCTTGGTGCGGTCATATGCGTGTTCCTTTTGTTGCCTTAGATAAAGGGCGCATCAAAGTCCGTCACAACCCCTATGGCGTTCACATATCTGTGCGTGCTGCCTGTGCCTTACACAATAATACCCTTGCACACTAAAAAAGGGCCAGCGAATGCCGGCCCTATTTTCAAGATATCGATTTGAGTTGATCAAACGCGTTGGATTTAGAACGGGATTTCGTCGTCATCCATGCTGGAGCGACCGCCACCGGCTGGCGCAGAAGACCCACCATCACCATAACCGCCTGATGACGCGCCTTGATCGTAACCGCCAGAGCCGCCACCATAATTGCCGCCGCCACCTTGGCCACCTTCATTGCGTCCATCAAGCATGGTCAAAACGCCGTCAAACCCCTGCAAAACCACTTCTGTGGAATAGCGGTCAGCGCCAGATTGGTCTTGCCATTTACGGGTTTGCAATTTGCCTTCGATGTAAACTTTCGAGCCTTTGCGCAGGTATTGTTCAGCGATGCGGACAAGACCTTCTTGGAAAATCGCGACGGAGTGCCATTCTGTGCGCTCTTTGCGCTCACCTGTGGTTTTGTCTTTCCAGGTGTCGGATGTCGCGATGCGCAGGTTGCACACTTTGCCGCCATTTTGGAAATTACGCACTTCGGGATCGCGTCCCAAATTGCCAATGATGATCACTTTGTTGACCGAACCCGCCATATCGCGTCTCCCGTTAGATTCTCGTTTGGTCTGTTACACCATCCCACGCGGCAGTTTGAAAGGGCAAAAGCGGCGGATCGGCGCTCTTTGCCGATGTCTGGGCTTGGAATGTGACGTGCTGCGCCCTATATTGCGCCGGTACTTAAGGCGGACGATTTTATATGACCCTTGCGACCAAGTTATGCGCCACCTCAATCGGTTTGACCTGTCTTTTGGCAGGTCCCACTGCGCAGGCCGAAGATTTGATCTTTGGCACTAAATCGCGCGGATCAATTTATGCGTCGCAATTGAGTGTTCTTGATGGGCGCGCAAGTGAACAATATTCTGGGTCTGTGTCGTTGAAGCCTGTGACGACAATGATCCCCGGCGCATCGGGCTTGCCCTATACTGGATCATACAAAGGTGAATATTTGGCTGTGGCGCGCAGCATCGCGCAACGCCACAATGTTCCGCCTGATCTGTTTTTGCGCCTCATTCAGCAAGAAAGCGGTTGGAACCCAAGTGCAAAGTCGCATAAGGGCGCACTTGGCTTGGCGCAGCTTATGCCGCAAACCGCGCGCGTTTTGGGTGTGAACCCCAATGATCCGCATCAAAACCTAGAAGGCGGTGCGCGGTATTTGCGTCAGATGTACAATAAGTTTGGCACATGGCGTTTGGCCTTGGCGGCTTACAATGCGGGGCCAGGGGCTGTTGAAAAATACGGCGGCGTGCCACCTTATAAAGAGACGAAAAACTACGTGCGTGTGATCTGGGGCAGTTAAGCCTTTTACGGCTCATGCCTCAGCTTTGGACGCCCTCTTTAGACTGCCCTGTTGGTCTAGCCTGCTTTGCGAAAAGCACTTGGCGTGAGGCCCGTCTGCTTTTGAAACGCCCGCGTGAAATAGGCAGGCGAGTGAAACCCAAGGCTTTCACTGATGGCTTTCACAGGATATTTGGTTTCCTTAAGCATGCGACGCGCTTCAAAATACACCCGATCCGCAACAATGGCAGACGCGGGACGTCCAGAGGCAATGTTGCAGGCCCGCGATAAATGCGTGGCCGTGACGCCCAAGGCGGCTGCGTAATCGTTCACACTGTGCGTTTGTTTGAAATCTTGCTCTACCAAAGCCGTGAAGGCCGCAGCCAAACGGCGCGATGCGTCTGGTGTCATATCGTAGTCAGGCATGTTTTCGATCTGGCGCTCAAGCCAAACAGAAATCAAGCCCGCTTGTAAAAATAGGGCGCGATCTTTGTTGGACCCATCATGATCAATCTCGCGGGCGAGATTTTCAATCATATGAGTGACTTCGTTTTGTTGTGCCAAGTCCGAAAACCGCATGTGAAGCGGCTCGTCGGGCAGATTGAGCGCGGGATCATCTGCCAAATGCACGATGGACCCATAGGCTTGGCCGATAATTTCAAAGCCATACATTGTATGTTTGGGCAAGAATATCAAATTGTGACCGCCAAAGCCGCGGGCGACGCCTGAAATGGTGATCCGACCTTGACCGCGTGTGAACCATAGCAATGTTGGCGAACGATGGCTGCGCATCGCTTCTGTGCGCCATTTTGAATTTTGCGATGACATGCGCGCCAAAGCGGTAACGCGATATGCTGCAGGCATCGGAATGTCCGGCGCATCGTCAGACAGATTGCGCGCGCTTACAGTCTGAGGACCCGATTGCGCCGCAAGGGTGCCAATAGGGGGCGTTTGGAAAATTTTTATCGACATAAGGACGCTGAAAGCCTGTTTATTTTTATATGATTTCAGTTTAATCGGTGCATACCAGAGGTCAATGAGATTTTTTGTTTAAAAACAATGGTGTATGTCGGCATTTACTCATGCCACAACCAATAGTTAGGGCAGCGATATCTTGTGGTATTGCTTCATGCGCGCCCTAAACCAAGTGCGCTGACGTTTGGCAAATTGACGCGTTGCGATGGTTGCGGCCTCTTGTGCGGCTTGCAATGTCATCTCACCTTGTAGATGCGCGATCAATTCAGGCGCGCCGATGGCCTTTGAGGACGGCAGTTTTGGATCCCAAGTTGCCAAATTGACCTCAGCTTCCTCTAGAGCGCCTTCATCAAGCATCATTTGAAACCGCCGCGCGATTCGCGCGTTCAGCCAATCTTTATCTGCATCCATAACGATGGGGTAGGCGCGGTTCAAAGCCAATGCTGGGGGCGGGGTCATGGCCTGCCATGCGGCCAAACCACGGCCCGTGGCGCGCAAAACTTCCCACGCGCGCTGCACACGCATGGGGTTCAAGCGATCGACCCTTTGCGCTGTTTTAGGGTCTTCGGCGTCTAATTCTGCCAAAAGCCCCAAATGATTGCCTTCATCTGCGCGCCGCGCATTGCCTGTGGCGCGAATGTCGTCCGGCGTGGGGGGAATTTCGACCAAGCCTTCTGTCAGCGCCGAAAAATAAAGCCCTGTACCACCGACAAAAATAGGGCGTCGAGGGCCAGAAAGATAGGGTACAGCGTCACGCAACCAATGACCGACAGAATATCCAAAGTTGTGGCTCACGTGACCGTAAAGCGCGTGGGGGGCGCGGGCCTCGTCATCTGTGCTTGGGCGTGCGGATAAAACGCGCCAGTTGTCAAAGACTTGCAGCGCATCGGCGTTGATAATTACACCACCTTGAGCCTCGGCAATCTCAAGCGCCAAAGCAGATTTTCCAGAGGCCGTTGGCCCTGCGATCAAAACCGGTTGATCAGGGGACAGTGCATCCAAGTGCCTTGATATTTGCGCGGACAAAGACATGAAAAGCCCTTAAATTTATGACTAAGGCGGCCTCGAAATGGCCGCCAAAGATTTTTATCTGCAAGGCCATCAACTTTTTGGCACTGGCTCATTGAATATTGCTGAGAATTGGCGCATTTTGCGAAAAATCAGCGGACATATTAGGGGATACCTCATGAGCGATCAGGATCAAGGCCAAACCAGCAAGAAATATAAGCGGGTGATGCTTAAAATCTCTGGAGAGGCGCTGATGGGAGACCAAGGGTTTGGTTTGCATCCTCCAACCGTTGAACGCATCGCACGCGAAGTCAAAACGGTGCACGACATGGGCGTCGAGATTTGTATGGTCATTGGCGGGGGCAATATTTTCCGCGGGCTGCAAGGCTCAGCGCAAGGCATGGAACGCACCACAGCAGATTATATGGGGATGTTGGCCACCGTGATGAACGCCTTGGGGGTTCAGGCTGCGATGGAAGATTTGGGTATCCACACGCGGGTGATTTCCGCGATCACCATGAATGAAGTGGCCGAACCCTACATTCGTCGTCGCGCCGTGCGCCACTTGGAAAAAGGCCGCGTGTGTATTTTTGCAGCGGGCACAGGTAACCCATATTTCACCACCGACACAGCCGCAACGCTTCGGGCCAATGAAATGGCCTGTGAAGCGATTTTGAAAGGCACCAAAGTTGATGGCGTTTACGACAAAGACCCAGCCAAACACGCCGATGCCGTGCGCTATGATAACGTCACTTACGACGAAGTTTTGGCCAAGCATTTGAATGTTATGGATGCTTCTGCCATCGCGCTGGCCCGTGACAATGATTTGCCAATCATCGTATTCTCATTGGATGAACCCGGTGGTTTCAAAGGTATCTTGGCGGGCGAAGGCACGTATACACTCGTTAATTGATTGATCTGACAGAAGTGAGAGGCGGCGATGCTTTGGGGCGATGTTGTGCGATATGCGCAGCTTGCCCTGAACGCGCTGCCTCTATACAACGTCACTCAGACCGCTGAACCACACGAAACATATACCATTACAACCGAGGCCACGAACACTATGTCCGAAGATTTCATGCTTGATACCGATGATCTGTCCAAACGTATGGATGGCGCGATTGCCAACTTGCGTGTCGAACTGGCGTCTTTGCGCACCGGACGCGGGTCTGGATCTATGCTCGAGCCAATTATGGTCGACGCCTACGGATCTATGACGCCGATCAACCAAGTGGGCACCGTCAATGTGCCTGAACCTCGTTTGGTCACGATCAACGTTTGGGATAAGGGTCTTGTGGGCAAAGTGGAAAAAGCCATCCGCGAAAGTGGTTTGGGCATCAATCCACAGCTTAACGGCACAATCATTATGTTACCAATCCCTGAATTGAACGAAGAACGCCGCCGCGAATTGACCAAAGTGGCAGCTGGCTACGCTGAAAGCGCCCGTGTGTCTGTGCGCAACATTCGTCGTGATGGCATGGATCAGATCAAGAAAGCCAAAAACGATGGCATGTCTGAGGATGATCAAAAGATCTGGGAAGACGAAGTCCAAGAGATGACCGATCTCCACATCAAAAAAGTGGACGAAACCCTCGAAAGCAAACAAGCCGAGATCATGCAGGTTTAACACGTTTCAGTGTAGTTTCTTGGATCCGCGCAGGGGCTGGCTATCCGTGCAGGTCTTTGATTTTTTGTCCATATGGTGTCTTATAGGGCGTCACTGGACGCTTTAGGAGACCTTAGGTTGATGTCCGACAGTCAAACTGGCCCAAAACATGTCGCCATTATCATGGACGGCAATGGTCGCTGGGCCCAGATGAAGGGGAAACCCCGACTGTTTGGGCATCACGCGGGCGCCAAACGCGTGAAAGAAATCGTAAGGGCCTGTCCTGATGTGGGCGTGAAATACCTGACGATATTTGCCTTTTCTACGGAAAATTGGAAACGGACCCAAACCGAAGTTTCTGGTCTTATGTCCTTGTTTCGCCGCTATATCACTGGCGAAATGAAAGACCTTGTCGCTGAAGGCGTGCGAGTACGGTTTATCGGGGATCGCCCGCGTTTGGATGCGAAACTGATCAAACTGATGGACGGTTTGGAAGAGGCCACATCAAAAAATGATAAAGTGCATTTGACCATTGCCTTGAACTATGGCGGTCGTGACGAGGTGGCCCGTGCCGTCAAAGAAATGGCGCGCGATGCAGCTGCAGGCAAGCTTGACGCGGAAACTGTCGATGAAACCACTTTGGCGGGGTATCTCGACACCCGCGTTTTGCCCGATCCTGATCTGGTGATCCGCACTTCCGGCGAGGCACGCATTTCCAACTTTTTGCTCTGGCAATCGGCTTATTCTGAATATGAATTTATCGACACGCTCTGGCCTGATTTTACCAAAGACGTGTTCGCTGACTGTATCGCGCGTTACGGTGTGCGGGACCGCCGTTTTGGTGGCGTGAAAATATGAGCGCGCAAAGTCCTAAACCCGCACGTAATTGGCGTGACCTTGGACCGCGTGTGGCCTCTGCCGCCGTGATGATTGGCATAGGTATTCTTGTGATCATTTCGGGCCATATCGCTTTTGAAGTGCTTTTGGCAGGGCTCGCGCTTATCGGCGTATGGGAATTTTACAAGATGGCGCGGTTTAAGGCCGATGTGACGGGCTTGATTGCAGAGGATTTCTATGCCCTCGGAGCTTATTTTATTCTTTTTGTGCTTGGACTTGCTGGTCTTTGGGCTGTGTCATTTCTCACCGGACCTGCGGGGCTTATATTCGTGGTGTCCTTGGTCGTGGCCACAGATTCTATGGGCTATTTTGTCGGTCGCGCCATTGGTGGCAAAAAATTCTGGCCAAGTGTCAGTCCCAAAAAAACATGGTCTGGCGTGCTTGGCGGTTGGGTTGGCGCGGCCTTGATCGCCTTGATCGCCGTTCTCTTTTTGCGCTTGGAACTGCGTGAAAGCCTGATGATCGTCGGTTTTGCGATTGTCTTGTCCTTCGCATCTCAATTGGGCGACATCGCGCAAAGTGCGATCAAACGTCGGATGGGAGTCAAGGACAGCTCAAACATCATTCCCGGTCATGGCGGTGTTCTGGACCGCTTTGATGCGCTTTTGGCCGTCGGGGCCGTGTTGTTTTTCTTACGCCTTGTGACATGGACAATGTGGGGCGCGTCTTGAAACGGATTTCTATTTTCGGTGCGACGGGCTCAATCGGTCAATCCACCATCGACCTGATCAAACGCGATAAAGCCTCATATGATGTAATTGCGCTTACAGGGGGCGCAAATATCGCGCAATTGGCCCAAGATTCCCGCGATCTATCCGCCGATATTGCCATCACTGCCTATGAAGAACAGTTGCCCGCATTGCGCGATGCGCTCTCTGGCACTGGTATCGAAGTGGCCGCGGGGCAGGCGGCGCTGGTAGAGGCCGCGGCACGCCCTGCAGATTGGATCATGTCAGCGATTGTTGGTGCAGCGGGTCTTGCGCCGGGGTTTGAAGCCCTCAAACATGGCACCAGTTTGGCCTTGGCCAATAAGGAAAGCCTTGTCACCGCTGGACCGCTGTTGCTGGCTGAGGCCGCAAAACATAAAGCCCGCATTCTGCCAGTTGATTCCGAACATTCCGCCGTCTTCCAAGCTCTTGTCGGCGAACAGATTTCCGAGGTCGAGCGGGTGATTATCACCGCCTCAGGCGGTCCGTTTCGCACATGGTCTGCCGAGCAGCTCAAGGGCGCGACATTGGCGCAGGCCTGCAAACATCCGTCATGGGATATGGGCCAAAGGATCACGATTGACAGCGCTTCCATGTTTAATAAAGCATTGGAAATCATTGAAACCAAAGAATACTTTGGCCTAGAGCCTGAGGAAATCGAAGTCATCGTTCATCCAGGTTCTTACATTCACGCATTGGTCGGGTTTAAAGATGGCGCGCTGATGGCGCATATGGGCGTGCCTGATATGCGTCACGCCATCGGATACGCGCTGCACTGGCCTGAACGCCGCGCATTGCCTGTGGAACGCCTTGATCTGGCCAAGCTTGGATCATTGCAGTTCGAAGCCCCGGACGAGGTCCGCTTTCCCGCACTGCGGCTTGCGCGCGAGGTGATGCAAACGGGTGGATTGGCTGGAGCCGTGTTTAACGCCGCCAAAGAAACCGCACTTGATCTGTTCATTGCAGGGCAGGTCGGGTTCACTGATATGGCGGTAATGGTCGAACGCGTCCTCGCGCAAATGTCACCTGATTTGGGTCATCAAGATGTCCAAATCACCCTTGATATGGTGTATCAAGCCGATGCAGAGGCGCGCGCGCGAGTGCTGTCCTTGCAGGCAGGGGCCTAAGCGCATAGCGTGCAGCGCAAGATAACGGGCCAAAAGAGCCCAAAATACAGTAATACAGGACGTTTTTAGACAATGAGCAGTCTCTTATCTCTCTTCGGTGGCGGTCTTTTTACGGTGGTGGTGTTCATCATCGCGCTGTCGATCATCGTCGCGATCCATGAATATGGTCACTATATTGTCGGCCGATGGAGTGGCATCAAAGCAGATGTGTTTTCAATCGGCTTTGGCAAACCGCTGTACCAGCGCACTGACAAACGCGGCACAGTATGGCAACTCGCGGCTATTCCTTTGGGTGGCTATGTGAAATTTGCGGGCGATGCCAATGCGGCCTCGGCTCCAGATAGTGCTTCCACGGAAGGTCTGACTGACGAAGAGCGCCGCCATACGATGCACGGCGCGCCGTTGTGGGCGCGCACATTGACTGTGCTTGCAGGTCCGATGTTCAACTTCATCTCTGCTGCGATTATTTTCGTGTTTTTGATGATGTTTTACGGTCAAGTGCAAGATCGTTTGATCGTTGACAATATTACAGATTTGCCAAGCGAAATCGGTTTAGTTGCTGGCGATGAATTGCTGACCATTGAGGGGCTTGATGTGCCCGATGTCTCTGGCGTTGGAAGCTTTTTCCAAGACTTGCCTCGCAAGGATACGCTTGAATATACGGTGCTGCGTGATGGCGTTGAGCAGACTGTGACGGCGCCACACCCATTCCCTGTGCTGGTCAATACCGTTCAGATTAAATCCGCAGCCAAGCGCGCAGGTATTGAAGCGGGCGATGTGATTATGACCGCGGATGGCGTGTCCTTGCCAACGTTTTACGACCTACAAGACGTAGTGAAAGCCAAAGAGGGCGCGGATATCGCGCTGGAAGTTTGGCGCGATGGCGAAGTGTTACAGATGACGCTCGCAGCCTTGTCACGCGATATTCCCTTACCCGAAGGCGGGTTTGAAAAACGCTGGTTGATCGGGATTGAAGGCACGTACTTTTTCTCACCCGCCACAGAAACCATGCCCCTTGGCAAAGCGATTGTGTCCTCTATTGAGCAGGTTTGGACCATTATCGTGATGTCCCTGTCTGGGATCGTCCATATGATTACCGGCGCGATTTCGACCTGTAATATGTCGGGTGCTATCGGTATGGCGCAATTCGTGGGCAGTGCGCCGACGATCGCAGACTATGTTGGTAAGATTGCCTTTATTTCAGTCGCCATTGGGTTGCTGAACCTATTGCCAATTCCCGTTTTGGACGGGGGCCATTTGGTGTTCTACGCCTACGAAGCCGTGCGCGGTAAACCGCTGCCTGACAAAGCCGTCAACGTGATGATGATGGTGGGTATGGCATTGATTTTGTCGATGATGGTGCTGGGTCTTGGCAGTGATTTATTCTGCAAATAGGCACAGGCCAAGACTGCAATAGATGAATAAAACTTTAAGGGCCGCCAAGTGCGGCCCTAATCTTGCCATATTCAGCCATTATTCCTTTTGATCAGGGTGCAAACCCAATGGTTTTTCTCGGCATGCCCAAGGGCATCGACATAACGACAAGAGGTCAGTCATGACATCGATCATCACAAGCTATAGGGGGCTGTCTCTGTTGGCGCGTTTGAATTGGGACCGTCTGATGTATGGTATCACAATTGCTGTGGCATTGGTGGCTGGGTCCGTTTTCGCAAATATGTTTTTGTAACAGGATGCGACCGATCTTTGACCCGCGTCGCTCTAGGTCAGAACATCAAAGTCAACGCGTATTTCAAGGGCAGCCGGTTGGCCGCCCTTTTTCGTTTGATGGCGAGGGTTTGCCCGCGTATTGGATTCTGCGGCACATGCTTTTGACAAGGGCAAGTATTCCCGTTACTCAAGCTATAACTTGGGTAAATGGATGAGCTGTCATGCGGTTTCAAAAACGTGGAATTCACACTGTACTAAGCGGAGACTTGCCACGCGCTTTTGCGCTGTCGTTTTCAGTTTTGGCATTGGGGTCAACGGCTTATATAGCGACGCCGGGTGCCGCATACGCACAAGAATTCCGGTTTTCTACCGTTGCTATTGAAGGCAATGGACGTGTTTCAGCTGAAACCATTCTATCCTATGCGGGAATCGCGCGCGGACAAGGTGTCTCAGCGGGCGAATTGAATGACGCTTACCAGCGTGTTTTGGGGTCAGGATTGTTTGAAACTGTTGAGTTTACCCCTCAGGGATCGCGTTTGGTGATCAAAGTTGCCGAATATCCAACGGTGTCGCGGATCAATATCGAGGGCAATTCAAAGATCAAAGACGAACAGCTTTTGGCGTCGCTGCAAACCCAAGTGCGCCGCGTTTATTCGCCCACTACTGTTGAATTTGATGCCGCAGCGATCACAGAAATTTATGAAACCAAAGGCCAATTGGCTGCGACGGTGACCCCGCGTATCATCCGCCGGTCTGACAACCGCGTTGATGTTGTGTTTGAAGTGACCGAGGGCAAAGGTGTTGAAGTCGAACGCCTGACCTTTGTTGGCAACCGCGCGTTTCCTGATTCCCGCCTGCGTCGCGTTTTGGAAACCAAACAAGCGGGGCTTTTGCGCTTTATTGTGGGCCGCGATACCTTTGCAGAAGATCGTGTCGAGTTCGACAAGCGGGTCTTGGCTGATTTCTACACATCACGTGGCTATATCGATTTCGAAGTTCTAAACGTTGCTGCCGAATTTTCGCGCGAGCGAAACGCTTACTTTTTGACGTTTAATGTCCGCGAAGGCCAAAGTTTTGATTTTGGCACCATGACCACCGTGTCCAATTTTGACGGCGCAGACGCCGCAGATTTTCAAAAAGTTCTGAATATCCGGTCTGGCCAAACATATTCACCGGTTGCCGTTGAAAACGTCGTAGAACGGATGGAAATTCTCGCGACCAAAAAAGGTCTCGACTTTTTGCGTGTGGAGCCGCGTGTCACCCGCAATGATCGTGACCAAACTTTGGACATCGAATTCGTTTTGGTGCGTGGGCCACGTGTGTTTGTGGAACGCATTGATATCGAAGGCAACGCCACCACACTTGATCGCGTTGTCCGCCAAAAATTCCGTGTCGTTGAAGGTGATCCCTTTAACCCACGCGAAATTCGCGAGGCGGCCAGCCGCATTCGCGCCCTTGGGTTTTTCTCTGACGTTCGTGTCAACGCGCGCGAAGGCACAAGCAGCCAGCAAGTTGTTGTGGATGTCGATGTGGATGAAACACCCACAGGCAGTTTCTCATTCGGTGCGAACTATTCTGTGTCCTCAGGGATGAACCTTGTCGCGTCGTTTTCTGAACGTAACTTTTTGGGGCGGGGGCAATCCTTGTCCTTCAGTCTGACCACAGCCTTAGAGGATGGCAGTCTGAGCTTTAACTTCACAGAACCTGCATTTTTAGGACGTGATGTGGCCTTTGGCTTGTCAGCGGGTTACGGATTTTCAGAGCCAACTTATACAGATCACACTGAAAAAAATCTATACGTATCCCCAAGCTTGACCTTTCCGGTGTCTGACCTCGGACGGTTGTCATTACGGTATCGTGCGGGCCTGAACGAGCTCACAAATCCCGATGACAACGATTTGCCAGACATCATTGAAGATGACATCGCCGCAGGCGAGGTGTTCCAACAATCTGTCGGATACACCTATAGCTTTGATACAAGCCGCAGTGGCGTGGAAACGGAAACGGGTTTTGCGTTCAAGTTTAGCCAAGACTACGCAGGACTTGGTAGCGACGCTGAATACTTGCGCAATTCTGCAGAAATAGTCGCTAAGTCCTCTTTGTTCAACGAAACGATCAATGTGAGCGCCTCTATTGAAGGCGGTATGATCGACGGTCTCGGGGCGAACACACGGGTTTCAGATCGTTATTTTTCTGGCACCTCGATTATTCGCGGGTTCGAACCCGGTGGTATTGGTCCACGCGATGAAGACACGGATCTCGCTTTAGGTGGTAATTTCTATGCTGTGGCCCGCTTGGAAACCGATTTTCCATTGGGGTTGCCTGAAGAATACGGCATCAAGGGTGGGTTGTTTTTGGATCACGGTGCCATTTGGGGCTTGGATGACGCCACTGGCGCAATAGATGGCAGTGAAGATTTGAGCTGGCGTACTGTTATTGGTGCTTCTGTGTTCTTGAGAACGCCTATTGGTCCGTTGCGGTTCAATTTCACCCATGCGTTGCAAAAAGAAGATTATGACATCGAACAAAACTTTGATTTGACGATCGCGACTGAATTCTAATGCGGGTTTGGGGCTGGATAATTTGCGCGGTTCTTTCCGTCAATGTGTCCGGCCCTTTGTCGGCTCAAGACGCTGAAAACGACGCCGCAGAACAATCTGTTGCCTCAGAGCCTGAAATGGAATCTCAACCTCAAAACACAATCGCTCATGTCCCTGTGATCGCGTTTGATCGCGAACGCATTTTTGAGAACACCGACATTGGGCGCGCACTTGAAGCCAAAATTGAAACATTGCTCAACGACCTCGTGGTCGAAAATGATACGATCTTCGCGGCCCTTGAGGCGGAAGAACAAGAGCTAACAGAGCTAAAAAGCACACTGTCGAAAGAAGACTTTGCCAAAAAAGCTGACGCATTCGACGAAAAGGTCATTGCCATCCGTGCAGAGCAAAAAGCCAAGTCAGAGGCCATTGAGCAAACGAAAGATCAAGGTTTGCGCGCGTTTGAGGACATGCTGAACGTGGTTTTAAAAGATATCGCTCAAGAAGTCCGTGCTGTGGCTGTTTTCGAGAGAGCGCAGATTTATCTCATGTCTGGGTCAATCGATATTTCGCTTGAGGTCATCAAGCGGCTCAATGCCAGCAGTCAACAAACAGCGGAGGCCGAGGCTTTGGCGCAAGACCCGCAACCCGATATTGAAGATCAGTAACCACACACCTAACGCCTGTGCTGCCTTGTCATAGGGGCAAGCCATTGATACAGACACCACCTGATGTATTGGATATAAAGACTTAAGGGCTCGTGATAGAGCAGCATGACAGGTTGCAACCTTGGTCATATATATGGCGCCTAAGCATGATCTTCATGCAACACAATACCCCTGACGGGGCAAAGATACGAAAAGACAAGGGACGGACATGACAGAGAGCTTCAAAACCGCAGATATTGATCTCATTCAACGCATTATCCCGCATCGTTATCCGTTTTTATTGGTGGATCGTGTGGTTGATATCGATGGTGACAAGACCTGTACTGGCATCAAAAACGTGTCCTTTAATGAACCCCATTTCCAAGGTCATTTCCCTGGCGCGCCGATCATGCCGGGTGTGACAATTGTCGAAGCCATGGCGCAAACCGCCGCTGTGATGGTTGGCGTTGAAAACGGCCTCGCGGATAAAGACTTTCTTGTCTATTTCATGTCGATCGAATCCTGTAAATTCCGCCGCAAAGTCGTTCCCGGTGACGTGTTGAAAATGCACATCACAACGAAACGCGGTGGCGGCAAGGTTTGGAAATTTGAAGGCCGTGCAGAAGTTGATGGCGAAGTGGCGTGCCAAGCGTCATTCACAGCGATGATGGATCTTCCAAAAGAGTGACCCATCTCGGGTCAGGTCATATTTTCCAAATTCGGAGCCCGTTATGAGCATCCATCCAAGCGCAAATATTCACCCCTCATCTGTGATCGAAGACGGTGCTGTTATCGGTGAAAACTGCCACATTGGCCCGTTTTGCCTTGTAGGGCCTGATGTCGTGTTGGGCGCTGGCGTTGTGTTGAAAAGCCATGTTGTTGTCTCTGGTGACACGATTATTGGCGACGAGACTGTGATTTTCCAGTTCTCCTCCATCGGCGCAATCCCACAGGATTTGAAATATGATGGCGAACCGACCAAATTGATCGTCGGCAAGCGCAACCGCATCCGCGAATATGTGACCATGAACTTGGGCACAGTTGGCGGTGGCGGCGTGACACGTGTGGGCGATGACAACCTGCTGATGGCCAGCGCCCATGTCGCCCATGATGTGCAAATCGGCAATCGGGTGATTTTGGTCAATTCCGTTGCGGTGGCCGGCCATTGTGTGATCGATGATGACGTGATCATCGGTGGGCTGTCCGGCATCCACCAATGGGTGCGGATCGGGCAGGGCGCGATCATCGGCGCTTTGTCTATGGTGACGGGCGATGTCTTGCCGCATGCTTTGGTCCAAGGCCCGCGGGCCGAGCTTGATGGTCTTAATCTT
The DNA here is from genome assembly GCF_018860665.1 of Pacificibacter marinus. Classification (GTDB taxonomy): domain Bacteria; phylum Pseudomonadota; class Alphaproteobacteria; order Rhodobacterales; family Rhodobacteraceae; genus Celeribacter; species Celeribacter marinus_A. The sequence goes on along the minus strand of NZ_JAHKPK010000018.1, from coordinate 74,569 downwards.
GTGGGGCTGAAACGTCGCGGCGTGGCGCGTGATGACATCAACCAATTGCGCGCAGCCTTTCAAATGCTCAAACAAGGCGACGGATCATTCAAAGAACGCGCCGCACGTCTGCATGAAGATTTCGACAGCGATTACGTGGCGCGAATGGTTGCCTTTGTAATGGGCGACAGTGATCGCGGTTTTTTGACCCCTAAATGATATCAAATACACACATAAGGTGACGCGCGTGTCCAGAACGGCCATCATCGCAGGATCAGGGGATTTGCCACGCCTGTTGGCCGAGGCTTTGGATAGGCCTGTCTATGTGACTTTGGATGACAGTTTTGTGCCTAAGGGCATTGATCATCTCACCGCGCGAATCGAAAAACTTGGTCGCCTGTTCAAAGACTTAAAAGACCGTGACGTCACCTCGGTGAGTTTCGCAGGTGCCATGGCGCGCCCCAAAGTGAATCCTGTTTTACTCGATCGCCACGCCTTGCGACTGGCCATGTCGATGGGAAAGGGCGATGACGCTTTACTGCGCGAGGTTTTGGCGGTGTTTGGCGATCAGGGCTTTGACATCAAAAGTGCGGTCGATATTTGCCCCGATCTGGTGCTGCCCAAAGGCACGGTCTGGGGCGTAAAGCCCAGCAAGCAAGATGATAAAGATGCCGCACGCGCTTTAGAGGTGCTCACTACATTGTCGCCGCTTGATGTTGGCCAAGGCGCCGTTTGTGCAGGCGGGCTGATCTTGGGCATTGAGACGCTGCAAGGCACAGATTCTATGCTGTCTTATGTCGCGGCCACTCCAGATCACCTGCGCCGCGCCAAGGGGGTGTTTGTGAAATCGCCGAAACGCAACCAAGACCTGCGTATTGATATGCCGACCATTGGCCCCAAGACCATCGAATCTGTCATCAAAGCCGGCCTTGCGGGGCTGGTGGTTCCGTCTGACACCGTGATCGTGCTTGATCGTGCCACGCTCAAATCCCGTGTTGAAGAGGCAGGTATTTTCCTGAAAGCCATATGAGCGCTTTGAAAGTCTTTGTCATCGCAGGCGAGCAATCCGGCGATAAATTGGGGGCGGCGGCTATGGCAGGTCTCAAACAGCTGGCTGATGTCGAGTTTCGCGGCGTTGGCGGGCCCCTGATGGCGGTTGAAGGGCTGGACAGCCTGTTCGCGATGGATGAATTGTCGCTTATGGGTATCATGGAAATTCTGCCAAAGTATTTCCACCTCAAACGCCGCATCCGCGAGACCGCTGAGGCCGCTTTAGCGTGGCAACCTGATGTGATCTTGACCATCGACAGTCCTGATTTTTGCCTACGCGTGGCCGATATTGTGAAATCGCAATCCGATCTGCGCATTTGCCATTATGTGGCCCCAACGGTTTGGGCATGGCGACCTGAACGCGCTGCCAAGATGGCAGCCAAAGTCGATCAAGTCTTAGCACTTTTTCCGTTTGAACCACCCTACTTTGACGCCGTGGGTCTGCTCTGTGATTTTGTTGGGCATCCTGTATCGACAGAAATTGTGGCCACAGATGCGCAAGTGTCCCAGTTTCGCGCTGCGCAGGGTATCGACGATGCGCCACTGGTCTTGGTTCTGCCGGGGTCGCGCAAGGGCGAAGTTGCAAGGCTGTCTGATGATTTTGGTGAGGCGCTTGGTGTCTTTGCAAAGGCTAATCCCGATGCACGCTATGTTCTGCCCATGGCTGGACCCGTTGAGACGCTCGTGCGGGAGAAAACGGCCCAATGGCCCGTGCAGCCAATCTTGATCCAAGCCACGGACAAAACCGCCAAACGCACCGCTTTCAAAGCCGCCGACATTGCGCTGGCCGCTTCTGGCACCGTGTCATTGGAGCTCGCCGCCAACCAAACACCGATGGTGATCGCCTATAAAATGCAATGGTTGACCCAGACAATCGTCGAACGCAAACTGCTGATAGATACGGTGACTTTGGTCAATCTAGTATCCGAGACCCGCGTCGTGCCTGAGTTTCTGGCGAACAACTGCCAGCCAGAGAAAATAGCGACAGCGCTCGGCGATGTTTTGCAAAATCCAAGTGCCCAAAGTGCAGCACTTAATCTCACCATGCAGCGTTTGGGGCAGGGTGGTGAGGCCCCTGGTTTGCGCGCCGCAAAAGCTATTGTCGCAGGGCTATCTCAGTAACCACCCAAGCCCACCGCCCCACCAATTGGGCGCTGCTCACGGCATGATCACGCATATATAATCAGGTGTGAAAAGACGTTTCTTGTTGTTGATGCAGCCCGTTCGTAAGTAAGGGCGACACATCAAAAGAGAAAAATATGCACATCTTTCAATCGCTTACAAACAAGAAATTACTACTCTCCATTGCACTGTCCGGCCTAATTGGAGAAATCGCTTTTGAGCTTTATGCGTGGCTCATTTCACCGGTTTTGTTCGGCGTCACCTTACAGCCATCCAATTTGGTGATTGCCTTGACCGCAAAATTTACCGGTGTGAAGCTGTCTCATGCCGTAGCCTTCCCGCTGCATTTCATCATCGGTGCCTTAGGCTTTGGTCTGTTCACATATTTTATCCGCCTCGTTATGCCAAACAAAGTTTGGCTGACAGGTATTGCCTCTGGCTTTATCTTATGGGTTGTCGCCCAAGGGATTTTGGCGCCAGTGATCGGACGGACATTTATGATGGGCTTTGGCACTTACACGCAGTCGTCATTTGTCGGCCATGTTGGCATGACGCTAATCATGGCGCATGTGATGGCTCTGGCGTTTCGCCGTTTGGGCAGCGGATCTGCGACACCTGCCCATTAATTGACATGGCCCGCGCATTAATTTGGATATCGTCCAACATGTGCGCGGGTCATTTTTATAATAAAGCTATTGCCTTAATACCCACGCCAAATCCAGCCGCCGCCAAAGATACGCGTGCTATCGGAATCATAAAATACGCAAGCTTGACCGGCTGACACACCTTCTTCGGCGACGATCAGTTCGACCTCTGCCTCAGTATCAGAAATTGGCCGGATGATCGCCTCACGCGGGGGGCGGGTCGAGCGCACGCGCACCAGAACATGCCATTCTTCGCGGCTTGTTAAAGGCTCATCGCCCAACCAATTGATTTCGCGAACAGGAATTTTACGGGTGGCAAGCATCTCTTTAGGGCCAACGATGACGTGCTTTTTTTCGACATCCAATTTGACCACATATAAAGGATCAGCCAAACCGCCGATGCCAAGACCGCGACGTTGCCCGACAGTATAGTGCAACACACCGTTGTGTTGCCCCAATACGTTGCCATCGGTGTCAACAATATCACCAGGTTCAGCTGCACCGGGGCGCAATTTTTCGATCACAGAGGCATAGTTGCCGTTTGGCACAAAGCAAATGTCTTGGCTGTCAGGTTTATCCGCCACGGCCAAACCATATTTTGACGCCAGCGCACGGGTTTCATCTTTGGACGCCAGATGGCCCAAAGGAAAGCGCAAGTAATCGAGTTGCGCTTCTGTGGTCGAGAATAAGAAATACGACTGATCGCGGTTGGCGTCGGCGGCGGAATGCAATTCTGCACCGCCTTTGCCCATTTTGCGTTGAATATAGTGACCCGTCGCCATGCAATCGGCATCCAAATCTTTGGCCGTCTCTAGTAGGTCCTTAAATTTCACCCGCTCGTTGCAGCGAATACAGGGCACAGGTGTCGCCCCCGCCAAATAGCTGTCAGCGAATTCATCGATCACTGCATCCTTGAACACATTCTCATAATCCAAGACATAATGCGGAAAGCCCATTTCTTCGGCCACGCGTCGCGCGTCATGAATGTCACGTCCCGCACAGCAAGCGCCTTTTTTCGACAAAGCAGCCCCATGGTCATACAATTGCAATGTCACCCCGACCACATCATAGCCCTCTTCAGCCAGCTGTGCCGCCACGACAGAGCTGTCCACTCCGCCAGACATAGCGACGACAACCCGCGTTTCAGACGGGGGCTTGGCAAAGCCAAGAGAATTGATCGGATGCGTCGTTGTATCGGGTGCAGCAACAGTCATGAACAAAACCTTTCCAGAACATGCTCAGAATATATGAAAATCCTATATATTCTCAATGACAGGTTTCACCACCCATTAAGACCCTTGCGTCAAAACAAATACGTAAAGTTGATGAGGGTGAGCCCATGTATCTAAAAAAAGTAGACGGACCGCGTGCCGTCACCTTGCCAGACGGCAGTATCATGACACGTGCAGACCTGCCACCGCCTGAAACACGACGCTGGGTGGCCTCGCGCAAAGCGATCATCGTTAAAGCAGTGGTTTATGGATTGATGCCTTTGACCGAGGCTTTGAAAACCTATGGCTTGAGTGAAGAAGAGTATAATTCATGGAAAACAGCGATCCAGAACCATGGTGAAATCGCGTTAAAAGCCACTTCTTTGCAAAAATATCGACAACCTTAGGTTGAGAGTGCTAAAAGGTTAAATCTAGTAACGTGTAGTTAACCATTTTTGGCCAATATTTTTATCGAACGAACGCTCGAAAAAAATTTAGTAACGGAGACTCTAGGTAATGCGTATTCTTCTGGTCGAGGACGATCCAACGACATCAAAAAGCATTGAATTGATGCTGACTCATGCAAATCTTAACGTCTATACGACGGATTTAGGCGAGGAAGGCATCGATCTCGCAAAACTTTATGATTATGATCTGATCCTTTTGGATCTTGGTCTGCCAGACATGAACGGACACGAAGTGTTGCGCCAATTGCGCCTCGCGCGAATCGAAACGCCTATTTTGATTCTCTCTGGTGCTGACGATACCGAAAACAAAATCAAAGGCTTTGGCTTTGGTGCGGATGATTATCTGACCAAACCTTTCCACCGCGAAGAACTGGTGGCCCGTATCCACGCCATCATCCGTCGCTCAAAAGGGCATTCACAATCTGTGATTGGCACTGGCAAGATCGAGGTCAATCTTGACGCAAAAACAGTGTCTGTTGCCAACAAACCTGTGCACCTCACTGGTAAAGAATATCAAATGTTGGAACTTTTGTCGCTGCGCAAAGGCACAACTTTGACCAAGGAAATGTTTCTCAATCACCTCTACGGTGGCATGGATGAACCTGAACTCAAAATCATCGACGTCTTTATTTGTAAATTACGCAAGAAGCTTTCAAACGCCACTGACGGTGACAATTACATCGAAACGGTTTGGGGGCGCGGCTATGTTTTGCGTGACTCTGATCCTGTTGACATGGAAACCCCAATGGCAATTGGTGCCTAAATATTTTCAGGGCTGACGCAGTTTTTAGCGGCATCCCCTCATTCCGTTGCATCTCGACTGGACCTCTTCGACTTGCTCTCCTAAACAATTAGGGGACCAAAGTTGGAGAGGTTTTTTTATGTCTGCGGACATCGCCGTCGAAGTCATGACCGAAGATCAAGCGCGGGCCGAACTCGCACGTTTGTCAAAAATCTTGTTGGCGGCCAATGCAGACTATTACACTGCCGAGCCTAAAATCATCGATGCCGACTACGATGCGCTCAAAGCGAGAAACGCAGAGATTGAAACGCGTTTTCCAGATCTGAAACGTGCCGATAGCCCTTCAAATGTTGTCGGCGCAAGTCCCGCAGCGGGATTCGGTAGAATCACCCATGCGGTGCGCATGCTATCTTTGTCGAATGCTTTTGAAGACAGCGACGTCGATGATTTTGACACTTCCATCAGAAAATTCTTAGGCAGCAACACTGCGTTGCAATACACAGCAGAGCCCAAAATCGATGGGCTGTCGTTGTCGATCCGCTATGAAAATGGTACTCTTGTCTATGCTGCGACACGAGGTGATGGTGAAACGGGCGAAAACGTCACCGAAAATGCCAAAACCATCGCAGATATTCCGCACCATATTTCCGGCGCGCCTGACATTTTGGAAGTGCGCGGCGAAGTTTATATGAGCCACGCCGATTTTACCGCTCTTAATGCACGTCATTCTGAACGTGGTGGCAAAATATTCTCAAATCCTCGTAATGCTGCGGCTGGTAGTTTGCGCCAACTTGATGCGGATATTACGCGCGCGCGGCCTTTAAAATTCTTTGCCTATGCTTGGGGCGAACTCTCACAGCCTTTGGCCGACACCCAAATGAATGCGATAAATGCGCTGAAATCATTCGGGTTTTCAACCAATCCGCTGACCAAACTCTGCAGCAGCCCACAAGAGTTGGTTACACATTATCACCACATCGAAGAACAGCGTGCTACGTTAGGCTATGATATCGACGGAGTTGTCTACAAAGTTAACGATCTGGCATTGCAAGCGCGCCTTGGCTTTCGCTCCACCACACCTCGTTGGGCCATTGCCCATAAATTCCCTGCCGAACTGGCTTGGACCCGCTTGGAAGCCATCGATATCCAAGTTGGTCGCACTGGTGCGCTCAGTCCCGTCGCTCGGTTGACACCTGTCACAGTCGGCGGCGTGGTTGTGTCAAATGCCACGCTGCACAATCAAGATTACATCGAAGGCCGCGATAGCAAAGGCGATGAAATTCGTGGTGGCAAAGATATTCGTATCGGTGATTGGGTCCAAGTCTACCGCGCTGGCGATGTCATTCCGAAAATTGCAGACGTTGACATCGACAAACGCACTGGATCTGAAACCGTCTTTGCCTTTCCGAAAACCTGTCCAGAATGCGGATCGGACGCCATCCGCGAAGAGGGCGATGCAGTTCATCGATGTTCTGGCGGCATGATTTGTCCCGCTCAAGCTATTGAAAAACTGAAACACTTTGTTTCACGCGGCGCGTTCGATATTGATGGGTTTGGCGCCAAACAGGTCGAACAATTTTACAATGACGGTTGGATCAAAGAGCCTGCGGATATTTTCAAGCTCGAAGAACGATACGGATCAGGGCTTCAACAACTCAAGAATCGTGACGGTTGGGGGGCAAAATCTGCGCAAAAGGTTTTTGACGCGATCAATGTCAGTCGACAAGTTGACTTAGCGCGGATGATTTTTGGCCTTGGGATACGCCATGTCGGGGACAGTTCAGCGGCTTTACTTGCGCTCAATTATGGCAGTTGGGACCGTTTTGAGGCGGCGATGACCAGCGCCTCGGTCGGCGAGGGCGAAATCTGGGATGATCTTTTGTCTATCGATGGTATCGGCGCTGTCATGGCCAAATCATTGGTGACAGCCTTTCATCAAACATCGGAACGCGCATCGATTGACCGTCTCGCGGCTCAGTTGACCATCATTGATGCCAAACAGCCTGCAAATGATAGCCCCGTTACCGGAAAAATCGTTGTATTTTCTGGTACGTTAGAGAAAATGAGCCGCGCAGAAGCCAAGGCCAAAGCAGAAAGTCTTGGGGCCAAAGTTTCTGGGTCCGTGTCTGCGAAAACGGATATTTTGGTCGCAGGGCCTGGGGCTGGGTCAAAGGCGAAAAAGGCGGCTGAATTGGATATTCTCACGTTGGACGAGGATGGTTGGCTCGACCTGATTGCGCCCAAATGACCAGCGTGCGACCAGAATCCTTATTTCCACTCTTTGCAGACCTGTCCACCTTGGCGGGTGTCGGCCCCAAAACGGCCAAGGCTTTTGCGGGTCTATCGGTGGAGCGCCCTAAAGACCTGCTGTTTACATTGCCGCACGCGCTCATCGATCGTCGCCGCGTTCCAACTGTCATCGGGGCACTTTCAGGCGATGTGGTCACTGTCGAAGTGACCGTATTGCGCCATTTGTTTCCCAGCCGTAAGGGGCTGCCTCATCGTGTTTTCGTGAGCGATAGTGCCACGGAATTCCAGCTTGTGTTCTTTAGAGGAGCCGCAGATTGGATCGAAAAACAACTGCCCGTCAATGAAAACCGACTCGTGTCAGGGAAGATTGAATTTTACGATTCACAAATTCAAATGCCGCATCCAGATCACATTTTGACGCTGGACAAAGAAGACGAGCTGCCAAGGTTTGAACCGGTGTATCCATTGGCTGCGGGGGTGACGCAAAAAATCATGGCCAAATCCTGCCTTGATGCCATTGGTAAAACGCCTGATTTGGAGGAGTGGATTGACCCGAATTTGAGGGCACGAGAATCTTGGCCCGCATTTAAATCTGCACTCACAGGGTCTCATAATCCAATGAGCGTGAATGAGTTGGCCCCGACATCGCCGGCGCGTCAAAGGCTTGCTTATGATGAGTTGTTCGCGCATCAAATTACGCTGGCACTGGCACGCAAAGCGGTGAAATCAAAGCCTGGCCGCAGCTCGGTCGGGACCGGAAAACTGCGCGCTCGCGTGTTGAAAGCTCTGCCATTTCGACCAACAGGCGCACAGAGCCGCGCCATGGATGATATTGAACACGATCTGTCGTTATCTGAGCGCATGAACCGCCTTTTGATGGGGGATGTCGGGTCAGGTAAAACCTTGGTCGCGTTGATGTCTTTGCTCATAGCGGTGGAATCTGGCGGGCAGGGTGTGTTGATGGCCCCCACGGAAATTTTGGCACGACAGCATTTGGCAGATTTGCGGCCATTGGCAGAGCAGGCTGGGGTTGTGCTTGAATTGCTGACGGGGCGCGACAAAGGTCGGGAACGCAAAGCCAAATTGCAGGCCTTGGCGCAAGGCGACATTCATATTCTTGTGGGCACACATGCTGTCTTTCAAGACGATGTTGTCTTTAGTGACCTTAGGCTGGCGATTGTTGACGAACAGCATCGTTTCGGGGTGACACAGCGTATGGCTTTGGCCGAAAAGGGACAATGCGTTGATATGCTGGTGATGACTGCGACACCGATCCCGCGATCTTTATCCTTGGCGCAATATGGCGATATGGATGTGTCGATCTTGGATGAAAAGCCCGCAGGACGCACACCGATAAAGACCGCGTTGAGTGCGACGGATCGGATGGACGATGTCGTGGCTCATTTGGGCGCCGCTGTGGCGGCAGGCAAGCAGGCCTATTGGGTCTGTCCGCTTGTTGGCGAAAGCGAAGTCATGGACTTGATGGCTGCAGAAGAGCGTTTCAAACATTTGCGTGCCGCCCTGGGGGAAGGCAAAGTCGGGTTGGTTCACGGTCAAATGGCTGCGGAGGAAAAAGATGCAACCATGGCGCAGTTTGTCCGTGGTGATCTGTCAGTTCTTGTGGCGACCACTGTGATTGAGGTGGGCGTCAACGTGCCCAACGCCTCTATTATGGTGATTGAGCGGGCCGAGCATTTTGGCCTTGCGCAGCTACACCAACTGCGTGGACGGGTGGGGCGCGGCACCGTCGCGTCAACCTGTTTGCTGCTCTATCAAGCGCCTCTAAGCGAAACGGGACGCAGGCGTTTAGAAATTTTACGCGAAACAGAAGACGGGTTTCGCATCGCCGAAGAAGATTTGACGATGCGTGGCGCTGGCGATGTGCTTGGCACAGCGCAGTCAGGTGTGCCGAAATTCAGAATCGCCGATATCGAAACACAGTCTGCACTGATGGCGCTGGCGCAAAATGATGCGCGAAAACTGCTGCATGATGATCCAGAGCTGAAAAGTGAACGCGGGCAGGCCGTGCGTGTTCTACTTTGGTTAATGGAAAAGGATCGTGCAATTCGTTTAATGTCAGTGGGTTAGCCTGTTTTCGTTCGTTTTGTTCGCGAATGTTCTCAAAAAGTTCTTTACACAAGTCGTTAAAAATGAGAACAAATAGGCAACAACCTATTAACCTCACGAAAGGACGACATAATGATCCGCGATATCAAATCCGTTGTAGAGCGCTCACAAGGTACTTTGGTCGAAGATATGATCGGTGCTGCCGCCCTTTTGGTGATCCTATTCGGAGGTCTTATAGCCCCTGCATTTTTCTAAGTTTCTGCCTGTGATTCAAACAACCAACCGACACCTCATGTCCCAACGGGTGTTGCAGACGTCTTACCTATTCCCGTCCGCCTGCGGAGCCTCATCCCGCTGAATTGTTGTTCGAATCCCAACTTTACCCGCCGTCTTCAATTTGAAGTGCGGCGGTTTTTTTTTGCGCTATAGGCGCGCGTAAAATGGATGCAGATATGGATTAGCTGGTGGACGCCAAATCTGCATCGATCATCGCTTTTTGTGCGGCGATGACAGACAACATTATAGAGGCGTGACGGTTTGTATAAGCGCGCGCAGGCAGCAGCGCTTCAAAGCCTTCAAAGGGCATAGAAGGGACCGGACCATCCTCTTTGAGAAACGCGCGGAGTTCAGTCAAAGCGGTGGTCAGCTCGTCAACCGATCTGCCAATGATATTTTGTCCCAAGACAGCCGCAGCGGCTTGGCCGAGCGCGCAGGCTTTGACGTCTTGTGCAAAGTCGATAATGCGGCCATCGCGCACCACCACATCTGCCGTCACAGTTGATCCGCACAGCGGCGCACGTTCGCGTACAGTGGCGTCCGGCGCGTCAAGACGACCAAGATGCGGAATGTCTGCGGCCAGCGCCAAAAGGCGACCAGAATAGAGGGATGCAAGATCTGCGGACATGATTTGCCTTTCATCAATTACAGTCTTAGATAGGGCATGCGATAGGCATAGGAAAGGACCCGCCATGACCTTTGATCCCAACTCTCTAAAATATGATGACAAAGGTCTCATTCCCGCCATTGCCCAAGATGTACAAACGGGCGAGATTTTGATGCTGGCCTGGATGAATGCCAAATCCGTCGCCATGACTTTGGACACTGGCAAAGTGACCTACTGGTCGCGGTCACGTCAGTCGTTTTGGATCAAGGGCGAAAGTTCTGGTCACGTGCAAGAACTGGTTGATTTTCGCTTTGATTGCGACAAGGACTGCATTTTGGTCACCGTCAATCAAGCTGGCCCTGCCTGTCACACCAATCGTCGCTCGTGTTTCTACACCGCCGTGCGCGACGGCGAGACGGTTGAATTGATGCAACCAGAGGCCTGATAGAGCTTAAACAAGCCCGACCAACATCTTGATATCTGAGGGTGAATAACCATCTGCGCGATATTTCGATATCGCGCGGGCATCGTCACGCTTGGCCAATCGTTTGCCCGCGTCATCGCGGATCAGCTTGTGGTGATGATAAAGCGGCGCTCTATGCCCCAGAAGGTGCAGTAATAGAACTTGTACTTGAGTGAATTCGAACAGGTCGACACCGCGCACGACATGCGTGATGCCTTGGCGTATATCATCCACAGCAGAGGCCATGAAATAGGCGGCGGTTTGAATATCTTTGCGCCCGATAACAATATCACCAACGTCGCGCATAAGTGTATTTTTATCAATAGAGTATATGCCACAGTTAATGTCACCCATTTCATGAAAATTCAGATTGAAATCCCCTAAAGCCTTGCAAGCCCGATCCATATGAAGGCGTATCGCGTCACCGTTTTGGCGATCTGACATCGAACGGTGTTTGCAGATTTGGGGATAAAGATGGTGCGGCACACCTTCTTGTGGGGCGGATAAGGCGGCTGCGATCTCTTTGCGGCTGCACCGACACGGATAGGTTAGATCGCGCGAAATTAGGGATTCAAGGCTCTGATTATAAACATCTAAAGACTGAGATTGGAACGTAGGGTCTTCATCCCACGTCACACCTAACCATGTGAGATCTTCAATAATTTGAGCGATGTATTCAGGTTTGGAGCGCTCTAGGTCTGTGTCTTCAAAGCGTAGCAAAAATCGCCCACCATGGGTGCGAGCCATGTCGTGGGCGATCCAAGCCGAATAGGCGTGCCCGAGATGCAAAGGCCCTGTAGGGCTGGGTGCAAATCGTGTCACAAAAGACATTAAGACTGACCTTCAAGCCATTCATTAAATTGTGATTTTGCGCGATCTGTATAGGCTTTGTAGCGGTCTTTGCGTCCACGTCTGCCGGATTTTAGACCTTCGACAGGCGGGAATAATCCAAAGTTCACATTCATCGGCTGAAAGGTTTTCGCCTCAGCGCCGCCGGTGATGTGATGGATCAATGCGCCCGTTGCGGTTGTGCCGGGGGGCGATGTGATGGGCTTGCCCAGAATTTCATGCGCCGCCAAACGCCCTGCCAGCAATCCCATCGCAGCAGATTCAACATAGCCTTCGACGCCTGTGACTTGACCGGCGAAACGTATATTTGGCTTTGATTTCAATCGCATCTGATCATCAAGCAATGTTGGTGAATTCAAAAATGTATTGCGATGGATACCGCCAAGACGGGCAAATTTGGCATCTTCCAAACCTGGGATCATCTTAAATACATCCGCCTGCGCGCCGTATTTCATTTTGGTTTGAAACCCGACAATATTATACAGCGTGCCAAGTTTGTTGTCGCGGCGCAGTTGCACCACGGCGTAGGGTTTGTTTTCAGGATCATTGGCATTGGTCAGGCCCACGGGTTTCATCGGACCAAAGCGCAAGGTTTCACGCCCCCGTTCGGCCATCACTTCGATGGGCAAGCAGCCGTCAAAATAGCCAGCGGTTTCGCCCTCGTGGAATTCGGTCTTATCCGCCTCCAAAAGCGCGTCGATGAAGGCCTCGTATTGGTCTTTGGTCATTGGGCAATTGAGATAGGCTTTTTGCTCTTCCTCGGTCTCGCCTTTGTCATAGCGTGACTGCATCCATGCCACATCCATGTTGATGCTGTCATGATAGATGATCGGCGCGATGGCATCGAAAAAGGCCAAACGATCTGCACCGGTCTCTTTCGCAATTGCTTGCCCGAGTGCGGGCGAGGTCAGGGGGCCTGTGGCGAAAATCCAAGTGCCCGTTGATGGAATCTCATTCACTTCGCCGAACTCAACAGTGATATTCGGATGGGCGTTGATTTTCTCAGTCACAAATTCAGCAAAGGCATCGCGGTCCACTGCCAAAGCGCCACCAGCGGGCAGGCGGTGCTGCTCTGCTGCGGCCATGATCAGGCCATTTGCGGCGCGCATTTCCCAATGCAACAGCCCAACAGCGTTTTGTTCAGAGTCGTCAGAACGAAACGAGTTGGAACAGACCATTTCGGCCAAATTGCCCGTCTGATGTGCAAAGGTTTCTACCTTGGGCCGCATCTCGTGGATCACCACTTGAATACCCAAATTGGCCGCTTGCCAAGCAGCCTCTGATCCGGCCATGCCGCCGCCAACGATGTGGAGTGTTTTATCTGTCATAAGGGGGATGTAGCCCGATTGAGGGGCTTAGAAAAGCAAAAAGGGCCGCACGTGGCAGCCCTTTTCGATGTGTTAAGAAAGCGTAGAGCTTAGATGCCGCCGAGTACTGGCAGAGTTGACAAGTAGTCGTATGCTGTCATCACGCGCTCAGAGGCACGCAAACCACGGTCGCCAGTTTCAAAGGAAACAGCCAAACCAAAGCCGTCAACGCTATCGCCGTCGATTTCGAGTGAGTTGTATGATGCATCAACCCAGATGTTGTCTGCAACCATGTAGCCAGCGCCGATGCTCGCTTGTGTCAAGTCGTCGCCATATGCGTCGAAGTAATCAACAGAAGCGTTCAGACGGATGTTGTCACGGATGTTGTAAGAACCGGACAATGTGTAAACGTTGAGTTCGTCAACAACGATTGCGTCGAATTCAACTTCGTATGCGGCAACGTCACGTGACAGGCCTGCAAAGTAGATGTCATCCATGTCGTCACCGAAAGCAACGCCGAAGTAAGCGTCGAGTGCGGCTGTGTCATAGTCAACGTAAGCTTGGCCGCCATCGGATTCGAAACCGTCGACTTCAGTGTTGGTGTAAGCCGCACCAAAAGTCAGATCACCCAAGGCATATTCTGCACCTGCGGTTAAAGATGTGAATTCTTCGTCTTCAATTTCAAAAACGCTGGCGCCTGCAAAAACTGTGATTGCCGAGGTAATATCATAGCCAAGAATTGCTGAAATTTCTGAAATATTCAGATCGCCGCCACCAATTGAGAACTTTGCGCCTGACAATTCAGCGCCGTAAGTAAACTTACCTGATTTACCCTCAAACGCTGCTGCACCTGACAAATTTTCAAGTGTATCACCGCCTTCAGACAATTCGGAGTAGCCCAAGTCGAACGACAGGTATGTTGTTTCTGCAAAAGCTGGCGCTGCGGAAATTGCGGCCAAGCCTGTAAGTGCAAGAGCGATATTTTTCATTGTTTGGGATCTCCATTATAAATACAGGCCGACCTCTACGGCGTATTGCAGGAGAAAGACCAGCGCCTAAATTGGCAATGAATGGCGCAGTTGCAATGCGGCAACAAATGGGTCAGATTAGTCTTATGCTCAACATGATTTGAGGGCCCTAAGGCCCTCAAATGTAAAGTTTAATCAATTTATCGTGAGTGGAGTTTAGCTTGTGGGCGCATCCGGCGTCTCAGCCGCTGTGCCATCAACCACATCGGCCTCATCTTCATCGCTTTCCGCAATATAGGCCACGGACACAACCACTTCGCCTTTTCCTGTATTGAACACCTTCACACCACCAGCTGAGCGCGAGCGGAAGGAGATGCCTTGCACAGGGCAGCGGATAGATTGGCCTTTAGAGGTCGCAAGCATGATCTGGTCATCCAGCGAGACAGGGAAGGACGCAACAAGAGGCCCGCCACGCATCGCTTTATCCATCGCCGTGACGCCCATACCACCACGGCCCCGAACGGGATAGTCATGGCTGGACGACAGCTTGCCAGTGCCGCTTTCAGAAATGGTCACCAGCAGTTCTTCTGCGGCTTTCATTTCCTCGAAACGCTCTTGGCTGATGGAGCCCTCGACGGCTTCTTCGTCATCATCGGTTCCCTCAGCCTCATCCGCACCAGCTTGCGCACGACGCATTTTAAGGTAAGCAGCGCGTTCAGAGGCCTCCGCTTCAAAGTGACGGATCACAGACATCGACACAACTTCATCGTCGGTCATCTTGATACCACGAACCCCCAATGAAGCACGCGAATTGAACACACGCACGTCAGTGACAGGGAACCGGATGGCGCGACCAGAAGACGTCACAAGCATAACGTCATCATTTTCATCGCAAATGCGCGCATTGATCAGGCGCGTGCCCTCATCTTCGCCCTCGAATTTCATCGCAATCTTGCCGTTTGATTTCACATTGGTGAAGTCAGACAGGCGGTTACGACGCACAGAGCCTTTGGATGTTGCAAAGACGATTTGCAGGTCGTCCCATTCCACTTCGTCACGGTCCACCGGCATGATCGCCGCAATGCCAACACCTGTTGGGATAGGCAGAATATTGACAATCGGTTTGCCCTTAGCGGTACGTCCCCCAAGCGGCAAACGCCATGTTTTCAACTTGTAGGCCATGCCATCGTCAGTAAAGAACAGCAGCTGCGTATGGGTGTTGGCCACAAAGAGCGTGGTGATCACATCTTCGTCTTTGGTCGCCATGCCAGACAGACCTTTACCACCACGTTTTTGTGCGCGGTAATCGGCCAATGGCGTGCGTTTGGCCCAACCGGACGAAGTAATGGTCACGACCATGTCTTCTTTTTCGATCAGATCTTCGTCAGAGGAATCTCCAGACCAATCGACAATCTCGGTCCGACGCGGCACAGCGAACTGGGTTTTCACTTCGATCAATTCGTTCGAAATGATCTCCATGATGCGTTCGCGTGAGGCCAGAATTTCAAGGTAGTCTTTGATTTTACCAGCAAGTTCTTGCAACTCGTCGGTGACTTCTTTGACACCGATCTGTGTCAGGCGCTGCAAACGCAGTTCCAAAATCGCGCGGGTTTGAACTTCTGACAGGTTATAGGTGCCATCTTCATTGATCGTGTGCGACGGATCATCAACCAGTTTGATATAGGGCGCGATGTCATGAGCAGGCCAGCGACGCGTCATCAATTTGGCACGCGCTTCGGCCGCATCGGCAGAGGCGCGGATGGTGGCGACGATTTCGTCGACATTGGTCACAGCCACAGCCAAACCACACAAGATATGCGCGCGATCACGGGCTTTGCGCAGTTCAAACGCGGTGCGGCGCGCCACAACTTCTTCACGGAACGAGATGAAGTAGGTCAAGAAATCACGCAAGGTCAGCTGCTCAGGACGACCAGAGTTCAGCGCCAACATGTTACAACCAAAGTATGTTTGCAATGGCGTGAAGCGGAACAATTGGTTCAACACGACTTCGGGCGTGGCATCGCGTTTCAATTCGACCACAACCCGCACGCCAACGCGATCAGATTCATCTTGGACGTGGGCGATGCCTTCGACCTTTTTATCGCGCACAAGTTCGGCGATTTTTTCGATCATCGTGGATTTATTCACCTGATAGGGAATCTCGTCCACAACAATCGCATAACGGTCCTTGCGCAGTTCCTCGACATGGGTTTTGGCGCGAATGATCACAGATCCACGGCCCTCAAGATAGGCTTTACGCGCACCAGAGCGGCCCAACATGATCGCGCCAGTCGGGAAGTCAGGACCAGGGATGATTTCCATCAACCGCTCCATCGACAAGTCAGGATTGTCGATCAGCTCAAGCGTGGCATCGATCACTTCGCCCAAATTATGCGGCGGGATGTTCGTCGCCATGCCGACCGCGATACCGCCAGCACCGTTGACCAACATATTCGGGAAACGTGCAGGCAAGACGGTGGGTTCGCGCTCTTTGCCGTCGTAGTTGTCGGTGAAATCGACAGTGTCTTTGTCCAAATCGCCCGTCATGTAAGAGGTGACTTTTTGCAGACGCGATTCCGTGTAACGCATCGCCGCCGCACTATCACCGTCCATAGAGCCAAAGTTACCTTGACCATCGACAAGCGGTAAAGACATCGAAAAATCTTGCGCCATACGCACCAAAGCGTCGTAGATCGCGCTATCGCCATGCGGGTGGTAAGAGCCCATCACATCGCCGACAGATTTTGCCGATTTACGGTAGGTTTTGTCGTGGGTGATGCCTTTTTCGTACATCGAATAGATGATGCGACGGTGCACAGGTTTCAAACCATCGCGCAAATCCGGAATAGCGCGGCTGACGATTACGCTCATCGCGTAGTCCAAATAAGAGCTTTTCATCTCGGACGTGATCGAGATGTTCGGCCCATCATGGAACATAGGTTCGCGTGGTGTTTCGTCTTCGGAGTCAGGAGTTTGAGGAGTGTCGCTCACGATGTCCGCCTGTGGTTGTTTTGAGGTCTATATATCGTTGACCTGTAGTCTACCCCAGACAGTATATAGGGTGCAATGGCTCATTGGGCCCTTAGAGGGCCCTCAGTAACCTTGTGATGCGCTTTAAGCGTCTTTGCGTGCCGCCATGACCCAAACGACGACCAGAAGCGCTGAAAAGATGAAATTATAGCTGGCCATAGACAGGCCCAACAGCTGCCATGACACCTCGTCACACATGACGATCGCTTTGGTGGCCGATCCGGGCAAAAGATCGCTTCCGGTGAGGCCAGACAGCGCGTTGCTGCCGCCTGTGCAAGAGGTTGGGCCTTCCCACCATTTGTATTCAACACCAGCATGATAGGCGCCAATGCCCGAGGTCACTGCTGCGGCAAGCGCGCCCAGCCATATTAAGACACGGGCGCGCAGGCCCATATAGGCTGCCCCGATCAAGATAGCAGCCGCGTGGGGCCAACGTTGCCAAAAACACATTTTACAGGGCGGATACCCCAAAACTTGGAATAAGAAAGCACCAAGCAAAAGCGCAAGCGATCCACCCGCCGCCAAGATCACCAAATGTGTACGTGTCAATTTTTTCATAGGAATTTCACCACGGCAAAGCCGCCCACAAGTAAGATGACAAAAAGCGTGAACATCAGCCCCAAACGCTTTTCAATGAAATCGCGAATAGGTTCGCCGAATTTCCACAACAAGGCGGCAACAATAAAGAACCGCAAAGCGCGCGCGGCAACAGAGGCCGCGATAAAGACGGGCAGGGACAAAGCCGTTGCCCCCGACAAGATGGTGATGACTTTATAAGGAAAGGGTGTGACGCCTGCGATCAACACAGCCCAAGCGCCATATTGGTTGTATGTCTCTTTGAATTCATCGAAATACGCGTCTTTGCCGTAGAATTCGAGCACCGGACGACCAATGGTCTCGAAGGCACCATAACCGATGAAATAGCCAAGCATCCCGCCAGCGACCGAGGCCAGAGTGGCAACAAACGCGATCTTAAACGCATCTTTGGGGCGCGCAACGATCAATGGGATCATTAAAATATCAGGCGGGATCGGAAAGACCGAGCTTTCAACGAACGCGACCAAAGCCAAAGCCCATAACGCGCGCGGGTGTTGCGCCATGGACAGAGTCCAATCATAAAGCCGTTTCAACATATGCCCAAATCCTCAAAACCTGTTTTGCCTCTTTAGGCCGTATTGCTGCCTGTGGGTCAAGGTCAGATCACCGCATTTTACCCTTTGAGACCACGCTCTGACGCTAATCTGTGCATGTATCTATTGGTGCCCGCGGAAACTGCCGTGACACGGTCGGGCTGGGGCGTGCCGTTTGCTTCAATCACTTTGGTCTAAATTGTAGATATCCAGAACTATATGTGTGTGTCAGCCAATTGGGGCAGGGCGGTTTTCTTTGCTCTAAGCCTGTTCGAAAATCGGGCAGATGGCTTTTCTCATTTGGGTGCGCACTGCTGGCCGGGCTTCTCAATCCTGTGGATGTTCCCATATCAGCTCTCAACAAAGCCAATTTTGATGAAAACAGGCTATGATTGCGGTCTCATCGTGGTCTGCGATGTTTTTGGCGCTGCGCGACTTTGGCGAATGGCCTTAAAAATAAGGGCGTTTCCGTTCACCCCAAAAGAAAATGACATTTTTTTATCAAGAACTGTCATATCCCTCTTGTGGACGGCGGCGCGCTTCGCTAAATCCCTCACACGACGAAGCAAACGGTTTTAAGCGACCCAAAACTTCGATCTGCCCGCGTGGTGGAATTGGTAGACACAGGGGATTCAAAATCCCCCGCTGTAACAGGCTTGGCGGTTCGAGTCCGCCCGCGGGTACCATTCCAAAATTGCATTCCTTCGAGAATGTCTGACAGACCCCAAAGCATATGGGCTTTTGGGGTTTTTCTATTTTTGGCTTCTAAAATGCCATATTCTTCAGGATGCACCGCTGAACACAAGATCAATTTGTGGCGCTTTGTCTTCAAATTTTTAACCATAATTGATCGCTTACGGGGCTTTGGGATCGCGAATCATTTGCCTTATATGAGACAGATTCTCGCTCTGATTCGCCATTTGAACGCCCATACTGTTTCCAGAATAGCGTAAATTTAATCACGTGGATCGCATTGTTGAGCAGCACGATGGGATGCCGTCAGAATGGTGGCAAAAAAATGGATCACCCTACGTAATGAGAGACTTTGACGCAGCGTTCAGAAGATTAATGACCTAAGGGCAACTTAGGGCATTCATCGCTGTTCTGTAAGTGTTTGAAAAACATAAGCCTAAAGGCCTTTGCTCTGATTCCAACTTACCTCAAGGTTGTGTTACTCAACCCAATCACACGCGATGACTCGGCCGTTAACCAACTGCATCAACTTGTCTTTTTCGTCTTTTTCGACCTGCGATGAGTGAAAACGTATTTTGCAGTTGGACCATTTGATCGTATGACTCGACATGCCCACTGGGGGGCATAATTTTTCGGCCACGGGGGCGGCCGCGTAGAAGGGTGATCGTTTGATCATCTGGCATACGTGTCCGTGTGGTATTTGGAATGGTTGCTCGTTCCGCTGCTGCTGTAGACATGTGTAACCCGCTTGCGGGATGAGGTAAGTTTTGCCTTGCTGGATGTTTCGAGTTCTCCGTTTACGTGGCTTTTGGTGGCCAGTAACGCCTTCGGGTAATCGCGTTTGGGTGTCCTTACGTGTGTAGGAGAGAGAGTATGGCAAAGTGTCTAGTATGACAAAATGTCGATCATATCGTCCGAGCGCCCACCGCGCATTCTCCACCTTAAATGGCGTCAATCCCGTCTGCTTTGCTTTGGCAAAATCTCATAACCATTACACTTGCGTCGTCGTCGTGAACAGCGATGAGCGCGGCGGCAACCAGGAGCTTTAAACATGTCCGATTACACACTCGACCTCAACTCGACCGGCGCTGACGGTTCAACAACAGTCTCATCGTCCACAGGTGACGGCACAGTTGGTGTCACAGTATCGACACCAAAATCAGATGGTCACTCCTTCAAAATGTCTGGGGGAGAGCTGGAAAGCTCATGCGTCGATAAACCGACAACTGCAGAGTTTACCTTCACCGAAGAAGTCTCAAATGTCACTTTTGAAGTGTTTGACGTCGATTCTGGCCGTGGTTGGGACGATAAAGTCACCATCGTTGCGCTTAACGCTGCGGGCGAAGAGGTCGAAGTTACATTTTCGAACCTGTACAAGCATGAAGTTAATGGGAATTCGATCGAAGGTGACGGCAATGATACCTCAGCCGTCGAAGGCTCTGGTGCGCTTGATACAGTAACCGTTACGATCCCTGGTCCAATCGTGAGCTTTTCTGTCATTCACGACAACGGCAGCGATTCTTCTACATCTGGTACCGTAAAAATTGCTGACATTTCCTTTGACGAAGCCTCGAATTTGGACGGTATCGTTTCAGGCACTGACGGCGATGATACAATCACGGTTGATTACGAAGGTGATCCCGACGGCGATATGATCGACAATGATGACGCATTGTTGGACGGTGAAGTTGGCGACGACGACATCGTTCACGCTGGCGCGGGCGACGATCTTGTGATTTCAGGTGACGGAGATGATGAAGTCTTCGGCGAATCTGGCGATGATACCCTATGTGGCGTTGATGGCGACGACGAGCTGCACGGCGGCACTGGCGACGATTTCTTGGAAGGCATGAACGACAACGATTTGCTCTTTGGTGAAATCGGTGACGACACTGTTGCTGGCGATGCAGGCGACGATGTTGCTTATGGTGGCGCGGGCGCAGATACGATCACAGGTGGATCCGGTGATGATGAACTATACGGTGGCGCGCTTGCAAAAGACGTCACACTTGATTTCAACGACCTGACCACAGGCGAAGTTGTTGGCAATCAGTTCATCAGCGACGGCGTAACCATTTCAAGCGCCAGTGCAAGCAATCCCGTTATGGTCTTTGATACTGCCAACCCAACTGGCGGTGACAGTGACCTTGCAAGCAGCACACTCGGCAATGTTCTGATCCTGTCTGAAGATGGCGACAGCACTGACCCTGATGATGACGCATCCGGCGGCACGTTTGTTTTTGATTTTGCTGATGTTTCAACCGTCAACAGCCTGACATTCCTCGATATGGACAATGGCGTAGGCACCGTGACGTTGTTCGATGTCGACGGCGCTGTTATCGCAACGATCCCGACACCGACAACGGCCAACGGTGGAGTGGCGACGCTCGACATTGATACGGCTGGTGTTGCAAGTATGACGGTTTCATTGCCGGGCTCTGGCGCGATCGACAACCTGTCATATTCCGTTGACGCAGATGCAGGCGACGAAGCCGATTACATCGATGGTGGCTCTGGCGATGATTACATCAACGGCAATGCTGGCGACGATACGCTTCTGGGCGGCGCAGGCAACGATACGATCATCGATACCAGCGGCTCTGAAACTGTTGAAGGCGGGTCTGGCGACGACTTTATCGATGTGTCCGGTGCAAATTCTGGCCCGAACACTTTTGACGAGCTCGCCGCAGATCCATCGCTCTTGCTTGACGCAGCGCTTGATGACACGCCGTACCCAACAGACATCTACGATGACGCAAACCCAACCGATGACATCGACTATGTTGACGGCGGTGCTGGCAATGACACCATTTACACAGGTGACGATGCGGATACCGTTCTCGGCGGCGACGGCGATGACACCATCTATTCGGGCATCGATAACGATACCGTTTACGGTGGCTCAGGCAATGACACGATCATCGACGTTCAAGGGGCTGACTACGTCGATGGCGGCGACGGCGATGATTACATCGACGTGGGCAATGACACCTTCTCTGACTACGTTGGTGACGACCCTGCCTTGCCAAACGCTTTGTACCCATACGGATCAGACCAGAACACAGAAGACGGTAAAGACACCGTTTACGGTGGCGCTGGCAACGATACGATCCTGACGGGTGACGACGCGGATTACATCGATGGCGGTTCTGGCGACGATACCATCAACGCAGGCATCGACGACGACGTTGTCTATGGTGGCACTGGCAACGATACGATTATCGGCGGCCATGGGTCTGATGAAATCTACGGCGGCGACGGCGATGATTACATTGATGCCTCTGATGTCGATGGCGTCATGAACCACACAGATGAAAGCGACGACACTGATCCCGCTCCAGAAAACGACAGGGATTATGTTGATGGCGGCGCGGGCGATGATACGATCATCGGTGGCGACGACACGGATACGCTTTTGGGCGGTGACGGCGACGATACCATCGATGGCGGTATCGACAACGACATGCTTTACGGTAACGCGGGCAACGACACGATTGACGGCGGTGACGGCGATGACTTGATCGTTGGCGATGACAGCGATCTGTCCGAAAACCTGCTGGTCAACGGCGCTTTGGAAAGCGGTCAAGCGGATGGCACCTTCTCGCAAGTGTCTTCGATCACAGGATGGCAGTCCAACTCCGGTCTTATCGAGACTTGGGGCAACGGGTTCGAGGGTGAGTTCTCGAAAGACGGCGGCACGTTTATCGAACTTGACGCCGAACGTGGCCTCGACAGCATCTACCAAGACGTGGATACAACCGATGGTGAAAGCTACACCATCAGCGTTGATGTGATGCAGCGTGTTGAAGGGTCTGAAGATCAAGTCGAAGTTTACTTTGGCGGTGTTTTGATCGATACGATTGAGCCGGGCGATGAGTGGGAAACCTATGAGTTCGAAGTCACAGGCTCTGGCGATGATCGTCTTGAGTTCCGTGAACTCAGCGATGAAAACTCTACCTATGGTCCTTTGCTCGACAACATATCTCTAACCAGCAACGATGGTAGCGATATCCTGAATGGTGGCGCGGGCGATGATACCATCTACGGCAACCGCGGCGATGACATCATCGATGGTGGTGACGGCAATGATACCATCACAGGCGGCACAGGCGCGGATGAAATCTTTGGTGGTGCGGATGCGGATACAATCATCGGCGGTAACGCTGGCGATGTGGTCGACGGCGGCGAAGCTGGCGATGACAACGATACGCTTGATCTGACAGGCGCCGGTCCGCTCAATATCATCTACGATCCGAGCAACTCTGAAAACGGTACTGTCGATTTCCTTGATGGCGAAGGCAATGTAACTGGATCGATGACATTCGAGAACATCGAGAATGTGATCCCATGTTTCACGCCTGGTACGATGATCGCGACACCGAAGGGTGAAGTGGCTGTTGAGACCCTTAAAGTGGGTGATAAGGTCATCACCCGCGACAATGGGCTTCAAACCATCCGCTGGGTTGGCCACAAAACTCTGTCTTCTGTTGACTTGATGCTTCGCACGGAGCTTTGCCCAGTGATGATCCGCAAAGGGGCTTTGGGCAATGATTTGCCAGAGCGCGATATGATGGTGTCTCCAAACCACCGCATGCTCGTCGCATCTGAAAAAGCTGCGCTCTACTTTGACGATCACGAAGTTCTTGTCGCTGCAAAACACCTGACCAAGATGGACGGTGTTGAGCTTATGGGCGCTGAAGGTGTCACTTACGTCCACGTGATGTTCGACCATCACGAAGTGATCCTTGGGAATGGCACTTGGTCTGAAAGCTTCCAGCCTGGTGATTTCACCTTGGCCGGTATCGGTGAAGAACAACGCGAAGAAATCTTCTCGATCTTCCCTGAATTGCGCGAAAAGTCTGGTCGTGGCCACTATGAAACAGCACGTCGCGTGCTGCGCAAACATGAAGCTGAACTGTTGGTGTCTTAAGCACGCCGACATCCAAGCCTTCACCCGAATGTCAGCCTTGGGGGCATGGCATTCGGGGTCCTAACCTACCCATGGTTGAGACTGTCGAACAACCATATGATTCTAAGATCCGTTTAGGGTTTTCGCTCATACATCATATGGTCGTTTCCACATTTGATCGAAAAATCAAGTATCTGTGCAGCCGTTTCCGTTTAAGAAACGTCTGCACATTTTTGTGACGCACAGTTCTTATGGGGTTGAAAATTTCACCAAATCTTCCAAATTCTTATTTATATGTAATTTTTTCAGATGGTTACATGAGGGCAAGCACGGCACCTCCTACGTCTCACCTATCAAAACATACCATCGGGGGGAATATTCATACAATCTCCCTCTGTCTAGTTATCAATTTAGTGGTAAATGAGTGTTAAGACTGCATTTGCGGTTCTGATTAAAGGCGACCTGCCAGTCGTCTATAGACGTTTTGATTTTGGGCGATGTTGACGCCCTACACCGAATGGGGATGTACGATGGCCGATATTAATGGCGACAGCGGCAACAATACGCTAAACGGCACCAGTGCCGATGATACAATTAATGGCCTTGGCGGTGATGACATCATCAACGGTGGTGACGGCAACGACACCCTGTATGGCGATGCGGGCAACAGTTCTGACAGCGCCGGCTTGGATGCAAGTGCGCTGTCACTTTCCAGTTCAAACCTCGTGTCAGACAGCTCCTCAGGTAACAATAATGCCGATCCGGGTGACTCAGCCATCTACGCAAAAGTTGCGCAATTGGATGATGGCACTTGGATTTCAGGCCGTTTGATTCTTGTTGAAACATCTGACAGATCTTTGAACGTCGATTTGAGCGGGGGCAACGGATCTGAAATCCTGTTGAACGGCGGCAAAGGTTCATCGTCTCATGATGGTGGCGAAACGGCGACTTTCCGTTTGGAGTTCTTTAACCCAACCACCGGGGAAGCGGTTTCCATCAATTCGACAGCGACTTTCAACGATCTTGACCGCAATTCGGTAGGCGACGTCGAATCTGTTTCTGTTGATTCTAGCTCCTTTACAGGGTTTGGAACCAGCTCTGACACGTCTTTAGAGGTCACCAACACAGGCTCTGAAGTCATCGCTTCAGGCACAGAAACCAACAATCCGTCAGATCAAGACGCTTGGTTCTCAGCAGAATTCGAAAACCAAACCTCCATCACTTTCACTTTGACCACACGGACCACACAGTCCGGGTTTTCAATGAATGGTGATTTGATCGATGACGTCGTTGTGACACCGCTCATCCCTGGCAATGACACCATCGACGGTGGTGACGGCAATGATGTGATCTACGGCGAAGATGGCAATGACACGCTGACGGCAGGCGATGGTTTTGACAAACTTTACGGCGGCGAAGGCGACGACACGCTGTATGGTGGTGGCGAAAATGATGAGCTTCACGGCGGCAACGGCGCGGACACTATTGTGGTTAACTCTATCGGCACCACGTCGAACCCGAACAACACCACCGTTTACGGTGATGGTGATGGCGATGCGACAGATCAAGATACCCTTGATGTCAGCTGGTTCATCGCTAACGGCTATGAGCTGACCAACAACGTGCAAAATCCAGATGATGACGGCAACGGCTTTACAGGTCAGATGACGTTCTACAATTCTGACACGGGTCAATCCGCCAATATCAATTACTTTGACATCGAAGAATTCGTGATTTGCTTCACCCCTGGCACTGCCATTGCGACACCGCAGGGCGAAGTGGCTGCTGAAATGTTGAAAGAGGGCGATAAAGTTTTCACACGCGACAACGGCGTGCAGGAAATTCGCTGGGTCGGTCAAAAAGATGTCACTGCGGTCGATTTTGCCCGCCAAGCGTCTTTGGCGCCCGTGTTGATCCAAAAAGGCGCTTTGGGCAACGGTTTGCCAGAACGCGACCTAATGGTTTCGCCACAGCACCGTGTGTTGCTCACGTCTGACCGGGCGCAGCTCTACTTTGAGGAACGTGAAGTTCTATCACCTGCGATCCATTTGGTTGGCATGCCGGGCATTTCTCAAGCGCGTCCTGCGCAAACGTCTTACATTCACTTCTTGTGTGACAACCACGAAGTTGTGCTGTCGAACGGGGCTTGGACCGAAACGTTCCAACCTGGTGAAGCATCGCTTGGTGGCCTGCAATCCGCGCAACGTGACGAAGTGCTGTCTCTCTTCCCAGAGCTTACAACACAAGCCGGTTTGACCAATTACGAATCCGCACGCAAATCTTTGAAAAAACACGAAACACGTCTTTTGCTCGCCAGCTAAACTCAGGTGCAAAAGTAAGAGTATAAAGGCGGCCTGAAGGTCGCCTTTTTGCGTTTCAGAGGATGTAAGGCACACCAATGCCCGCCGCATGAAAACAAGAAGGGCGCGCCTAAAACGGCACGCCCAAATTGTTGTCGTCTGTGAAAAACTCTATCGTTCAGGCAGCAATCCGCGCGGATTGAACCGAAGCACAAAGAGCAGCACCAGCCCCATCGTGAGCGGGCGAATATAGACCATGCGATCCATGATGACCTCTTTGAGTCCACTGTCATCAGCCAAGCCTGAGGTCAGAACTTGGGCCACAAAGCGGCCAATCGGTTCGACTTCGACCCAGAGGAACCAAATGAACAGGCCACCCAAAACTGCGCCCCAGTTGTTGCCTGATCCACCAACAATCACCATCACCCAAACCAGAAAGGTAAAGCGCAGCGGCTGATAGGATGCTGGCGTCAATTGACCGTCTAGCGTGGTCATCATTGCACCTGCCAAGCCACAAATGGCAGCCCCAAGCACAAAGATTTGCAAATGGCGTCCGGTGACATCCTTGCCCATGGCCTCAGATGACACTTCGTTGTCACGGATCGCGCGCATCATTCGCCCCCAAGGTGAATTGAGCGCCAGTTGCATGGCCGTGATCAACAAAAGAATGACTGCCAAAAACAAACCCGCATAGCAAAGTTTGACGAAAATGCTCGACGCGGTGACGGGATCTGCGCCGATAGATTGCATCATACCAATGAACCATTCGCTTTGCTGCAAATCGATTTCATAAGGCACAGGGCGGGGCAGGCCGATGACGTTTTTCACGCCGCGGGCCATCCAGTCTTCGTTTTTCATCACAGCAATAATGATTTCAGCAATGCCAAGTGTCGCAATTGCCAAGTAATCAGAGCGCAGCCCCAAAGCGGTTTTGGCCACAAGCCATGCAGCGCCCGCCGCAAACAAGCCACCGATGGGCCAAGCGATCAAAACAGGCAGCCCAAGACCGCCAAGGTTGCCGGAAATCGCGGGATTTATTGCTTCAATCGCGGCCACTGCCGGATCAAACACCGCGCGGAAGAGAAAGAACCCAACGACGATCCATGCGGTTACGAAAAGCGCGCGGACACGCCCCTTGGCAAGCTTTTTCCACAACAAAATCGCGCCAATAATAGTTCCGACGCCCAGCATAAGCGCAAAGATCACCCGTGGTCCACCCGCTTGCCAAGCCTCACCAACAGGAGAGGTCGAAACAAGCACAACAGCCAAACCACCCAGAGCGACAAAGCCCATAACGCCGACGTTAAACAGGCCCGCGAAACCCCATTGCAGGTTCACACCAAGCGCCATGATCGCAGAAATCAGCCCCATGTTCAAAATGAACAAAGCCGAATTCCAAGACTGGATAAACCCAACGCCAATGATCAGGGCTGCCATGGCCCCAAAGTACAAAGGCGCGCGGTAGGCAGACGATGGGCTGTGATTGTGAGATTGGCTCATACCGATTTCCCCTTAAACAGACCTGTAGGTTTGAACAGTAAAACGATGATCAGGATCGCGAAAGATACCGCAAATTTATAGTCGGTGGACAAAAGCTGCACCAATCCGTCTGGGGCCCAAGTCTCTGGCACCAGATAGGTGACGACCTTTTTGAATGCATAAGTCAGCGTCACCTCGGAAAAGGCGATCACAAAGCCACCTGCGATGGCCCCCAGCGGCGACCCAAGCCCCCCAACAATGGCAGAGGCAAATATAGGCAGCAAAAGTTGCATATAAATGAAAGGCTTAAAGGACTTATCTAATCCATAAAGCGTGCCTGCGATGGTGGCCAAAGCTGCCACAATCAACCATGTAATCGTCACGACACGCTCAGGGTTGATGCCTGAGAGAAGCGCCAAATCTTCGTTATCTGCATAGGCGCGCATCGATTTTCCGGTGCGGGTTCTGTTCAAAAACCAGAACAAGGCCGCCACAACGATAACTGCCACCAGCACGGTGATGGCTTGCGTCGTTCGAATGGCAAGGCCCTCGGATAGGCCTGTCATGGATTTGAAATCACGCGCGGTGATGATGAAACGTTCCCCGTCGGCAAAGCGCCGATCATCGGTACCAACAATCATCCGCACCGCGCCGTTCATCACAAACATGACGCCCATAGACACAATCACCAACATCACTGGCGCCGCTTTGACCTTGCGATAAAAGCGATACACTGCGCGATCGGTGGCAAGCACCAAAGCCATTGTGCACAAGATCGCAAACGGTAAAGCGAGCAGGGCGGTGGGCAAGGGGCCAAAGCTGATCCCAGCCGATTGCATCGCAGCGGTGATCAACACAGTAAACATCGTGCCGAACGCCATGGTGTCGCCGTGGGCAAAGTTCGAGAACCGCAAAATTCCGTAAATTAGCGTGACCCCAAGGGCCCCAAGCGCAAGTTGCGCGCCATAAGCTGTGCCCGGGACAAGAACAAAGTTCGCAAATGCCACTAAGGCGTTGAGAATATCCATCAATTCACCCTCTCACATGTGCCCTGAAAATAGGTTTCTTTTTGTGTGCCTCGCACATTTGGAACGCGGTGCATCAGCGTGAAGTTTTCGGTTGAGATTTCAATCTCATATGTTCCGCCCCCTGGCTCATCAAATCGCCCAGACATCTGCCCTGCAACAGCCGTCACATCGCCTGTCAATTTACGCCCGTTGTCGAATTGCATCTCGCCGTCAAAATCGTCACCGCGTTTGAAGCGCAAGGGTGCAGACCCGCTACGGCAATTGGCGGCGCTGCCTTCGCAAATTGTTTCTGAGACACAGAACAGTTCGGCAGGCAGGTTGTTTTTTTGATTTTCCACATAGGACGTGTAGACGTAAATCGGCACTCCAATCACAATCGGCGTAAAAACGAGGGTCGGCACGACCAATCTATGCATGCCCTAACCCCCCAAGAATGTGCGGCGCACTTCAGGGTTTGCGAGCAAGGCGGCACCTGTGTCGGTATAGGCATTTGCACCTTGCACCAAAACATAGCCTTTATCTGCAATATCAAGCGCTTGTCGGGCATTTTGTTCCACCATAAGCACAGCGATACCTGTTTTCGCCACCTCGATAATACGATCAAACAATTCATCCATAACGATGGGAGAAACGCCTGCAGTTGGCTCATCCAGCATCAGTAACTTGGGTTTTGTCATCAAAGCGCGACTGACGGCGACCTGTTGTCGTTGTCCGCCGGACAATTCGCCTGCATTCTGATAGCGTTTTTCATAGACTGCGGGAAAAATTTCATAGACCTGTTCCAAGGTCTGTTGATAATCATCAGTGCGAATGAACGCGCCCATTTCCAAATTTTCCTCAACCGTCATGGTCGGAAAGATGTTTGAAGTCTGCGGCACAAAGCCCATGCCTTTATACACACGTTCTTGCGGCGACAATTTGGTAATGTCCTCGCCGTCCAGCACAACTGATCCTGTATGGATGTTCAGCATCCCAAACACGGCTTTCATCGCAGTCGATTTGCCAGCACCGTTCGGGCCAACAATCACGGCAATTTCGCCCTGTTCGACCGACAGTTCACAATTATGCAAAATATCCGCGCCGCCGTAGCCGCCAGTCATATGAGTGGCACTCAAATAGCTCATGCTGTGCCCTCCGATGCTGCTGGAATGGCGTTCTTGGTTAGCCCTTCGGTGGCTTCTTTGTTCTTGATGCCAGTGCCTAGATAGGCCTCGATCACCTGTTCATTTTGCATAATCTCGTCCGCTGATCCCGTTGCCATCACTTGGCCCGAGGCCATAACAATCACCGGATCACAGAGCATTTTGATGAACTCCATATCATGTTCGATCATGCAAAACGTGTAGCCTCGTTCCGTGTTCAAACGCTTAATCGCATCGGCAATAGTGTACAGCAGGGTACGGTTCACGCCTGCGCCCACTTCGTCCAGAAAGACGATTTTGGCGTCGACCATCATGGTGCGGCCCAGTTCGACAAGCTTTTTTTGCCCGCCAGAGATGTTGCCAGCTTTTTCATCCGCGATATGAGAAATGGTCAAAAATTCTAGAACTTCGTCGGCTTTTTTACGCAAAGCTGCTTCTTCAACAGCAATCTGACCGCGTTTGAACCAAGCGTTCCACAGCGTTTCACCAGATTGATTGGCGGGCACCATCATCAGGTTTTCACGCACCGTCATGGTGGAAAACTCATGCGCGATTTGAAAGGTGCGCAAGATGCCTTTGTGGAACAATTGATGCGGTTTCAAACCTGTGACGTCTTCGCCATCAAACAAGATTTGTCCGCTGGTGGGCGTCAAAACGCCTGCGATGCAATTGAAAAGCGACGTTTTCCCCGCGCCATTTGGGCCAATCAGACCCGTAATGGAACCTTCCTTGATGGAAAGCGATGCCCCGTCCACCGCGCGAAAACCGCCGAAATGCATGTGTAGATCACGCACTTCGATCATATAACTATCCCCTTGGGTTTACCGTCTTTTTGTGGGTCGACTATGCGAACAGCCCGAGACAGAATCTCGGGCTGCGCAAAATGTCTAACCGATTAGCGGTAGCCAACAGTGGTGATTTTACCGTCTTTGACAAGAATCTCACGGTAAGATCCAGCCGCTTCACCGGGTTCGATCAACTCGGCAGCGGTGCCGCCCACATAGTCAATCTCACCGCCAGAGGCGAGGATATCGAGCGCTTTGGCCAATTCACCGGGGAAGATTTTTTCACCCGGAGCATTTGCAACACCCATCACAAAGTCTTTGTAAACCTGTGGATCGGATGACCCAGCTGCCTGCATCGCCAGCAAGATCATAGCACCTGCGTCATAGGATTCAGGGGCGTAGGGCGCTGTGCCATTGTAACCGTTTGCTTCGCCAATCGCGACGAGCAGCTCGCCACCTGGGGAATCTGATCCTGGAACTTGACCAGTAGCCCCTTCGATTTCAGTGCCAAAGCGCTCTTCGATTGTGTCGCCGATCATCGCATCAGGTAGGTGGAAACGATCAAAGGCACCTGTGTCGAGAGCCGCACGAATGATGCCTGGACCACCTTGATCAAGGTATCCGACAACAACAAGAATATCACCGCCAGCAGAGGCCAATGCACCCACTTCAGCAGAGTAATCCGCTTTGCCATCTTCATGGGATGTGTTGATTGTGACTTTACCGCCCAAAGCTGTGTAGGAGGATTCAAACGCATCGGCCAAGCCTTTGCCGTAGTCATTATTTGTGTAGGTGACAGCCGCTGTCATCACACCTTTTTCGAGCAGCGATTCAGCCATAACTTGGCCTTGGCGCGCGTCAGATGGGGACGCGCGGAAGAACAAGCCGTTGTCTTCGATGGTTGTCAAAGAGGGCGATGTTGCGGATGGCGAGAACATGACCATGCCGTTTGGCACCGCAACATTTGTCAAAGCTGCACCTGTCGCACCAGAACACAAAGCGCCAACAAGGCCAACAATGCCGTCAGATGTGATCATGCGTTCTGCAACAGACGACGCAACTGCTGCGTCCGTACATGTGGAATCGCCTTCAACGATGGCAACCGTTGTGCCACCCAAGAATTTGCCGCTGTCAGAGATTTCTTTTGCCGCAGCGCGCACGCCGCCAGCCATGTCTGGTGCCAAAGATTCAGCAGGACCAGAAAAACCGAGCATAAGGCCCAGCTTGATTTCATCAGCGTATGATGCGCCTGCCATAAGTGTTGTGGCCGCTGTGGCCAATAGAAGTTTTTTCATTGTTATCTCCCAGTTGAATCATTGTCCTGCGGGAAGCGTAGATCGACAGTTTCCAAATGAAAAGCAACTAGACGGAGATGGCGGTTGGCATAGTGGAATTAGAAACAGTGTCCCATATATTGTGTATTTTTTATCCAATTGTACAAAAAACACCCTTTTTCTATACCAAACAGCAGAAATATGATCTCAGTTGGTCCATGGAAATTGTGTGAAAAGGTGCTGGAAGCAGCAAGACACCTAAGAATCGCTCAAACATCACGTAACGTCACGGCACCTATTTCGGGCTGCTTTGGCCTGTGACATAGGTTCCTTGTAAGGCAATTCATCCAAAAGATATGACGGTTTCTGGGGGGTGTTGCGACCAATGCGCATGTTGATTGTGCGATTGCCCCTAAATTGCGCAACTTTTTTTACCATTTCGGGTTTTCCAACCCAAGACCTGCGCCTATAACGCTTAGGCTGCTCGCGCTAACACTCTGCGTGGTGCGGCATAAATGAATTAATTTCCCGGAGTAGAGACAATGACGGATTGGGTAAAATCAGCATGGCGTAACAAACCGCGTGTGCAAATGCCCGAGTATACGGACGAGGCAAAACTCAACGCGGTTGAGGCACAACTCTCCAAGTATCCTCCTCTTGTCTTTGCGGGCGAGATCAAAACATTGAAATCACAACTGGCGGCTGCCTCACGCGGTGAAGCGTTCTTGCTGCAAGGTGGCGATTGTGCGGAAAGCTTTGCTGAGTTTGGTGCAGATCAAATTCGCGACACGTTCAAAGTGATGCTGCAAATGGCGATGGTTTTGACCTTTGGTGCGAAAGTGCCTGTGGTGAAAGTTGGCCGTATGGCGGGGCAATTCGCCAAGCCACGCTCAGCGCCCACTGAGACATCAAATGGTGTCGAGTTGCCAAGCTACCGCGGCGACATCATCAACGGGTTCGATTTCACACCTGAAGCGCGTATCCCCGACCCAGACCGCATGTTGCAAGCCTACACCCAAGCGGCGGCAAGCTTGAACTTGTTGCGCGCATACTCAAAGGGTGGTTTTGCCGATGTGCACCGCGTGCATGGATGGACTCTGGGCTTCACGGAGGCCGACGAAGCCGAGAAATACCGCGATATGGCCAATCGCATCCAAGACGCGCTGGATTTCATGCGCGCCGCAGGCATGACGTCTGACAATAATAACGATCTGAAAACCGTTGATTTCTACACCTCGCACGAAGCGTTGTTGTTGGAATACGAAGAGGCGCTGACCCGCGTGGACAGCACTTTGGGCGATACCGTCGCAGGATCGGGTCACATGATTTGGATCGGCGACCGCACACGTCAACCTGACGGGGCACATGTTGAATTCTGTTCTGGCGTGTCCAACCCCATCGGTTTGAAATGTGGTCCGACAACGACTGCAGAAGACCTGAAAATCTTGATGAAAAAGCTGAACCCAGCGAATGAGGCAGGGCGCTTGACGCTGATCGCGCGCTTCGGGGCCGGCAATGTCAAAGAGCATCTGCCACGTTTGATTCAAGCGGTGAAAGAAGAGGGCGCAAACGTTGTGTGGTCTTGCGATCCGATGCACGGCAATACGATCAAATCAGACAGCGGTTACAAAACCCGTCCGTTTGAAAGCGTTTTGGGCGAAGTGCAGGAATTCTTTGAAGTTCACCGCGAACACGGGACCATTCCGGGCGGTGTACATTTCGAGATGACGGGCGCGGATGTGACAGAATGCACCGGCGGCGCGATTGAAGTGACCGACGAAAATCTGGCTGATCGTTACCACACAGCCTGTGATCCGCGCTTGAACGCGTCACAAGCTTTGGAACTGGCGTTTTTGGTGGCTGAAGAACTGTCTAAAAACGCACGCTAAGCGATAAGATATAGAATATGAAAAGGCCGGACGTCATGTCCGGCCTTTTTTATGTCTGGTCGTTAGGTCACATTGCGGTGTGCGCTAGGTGACAGTTCTTACCGCAACGCGCTCAGGTTCATGCGGTCAGTCATCGGTCGACACAAGGCGCAAAGCGGGTTTGCCTGTCGGGCGCGGAGGCTGTGGAGTGTCTTGAGCAGGTGTCATACTGTCTTTTTGCTCAAGGTAGGCTTTGCGCGCTTCTGCGAAGCCTTGTGGGATTGGGGTGCCTTTTTCAGTGATGCCCTCTGGCATTGGTCTGTCTTGAACGCCACCATTCATAAGAGCGCGTGACACAGTTTCAACAGCTTCAAAGCGGCGGGGCTGACGGCCGATGTCGCCTTTGGATTGCAAGCAGCCAAGAATACGATTCACATCCCCAAGATCGGATTTCAGCGGGCAAAGCAAAAGCTGCGCGTCCAATGAACCGCGACCGATGCCGCGCTCACCTTTCAGGGTCAGTGTTGCGATCTGCGGGCTGTCACATACAGATTCGATCACCGCAGAAACTTTCGCGCGGCTTTCAGGCACGAATATTGCGGTAAGTGGCATACCGCGCACCTCCATGCCCATCAAATCGGTCAAGTGCATACCGGCAAGACGAAAGCGGGCCACACCAGGGGCGATGCGCTCAAGTATAAATGCGAATTCCAATGAAGATTGCATACCGCGAGGATCAATGTC
This sequence comes from Pacificibacter marinus, assembly GCF_018860665.1. Classification (GTDB taxonomy): domain Bacteria; phylum Pseudomonadota; class Alphaproteobacteria; order Rhodobacterales; family Rhodobacteraceae; genus Celeribacter; species Celeribacter marinus_A. The sequence goes on along the minus strand of NZ_JAHKPK010000018.1, from coordinate 40,185 downwards.
GCTGCGGGCTGGCACAGGGCGACCGTTGCGCAGGCCGTCCCAGTAGGCTTCGACTTCGCGCAAAGCAGGAAAGATCATTTCGTTGCGACGAGGCATAAGGGATACGACGTTAGACCCGCTGTCATAATCAATTTTCATTTCATCACCTAATCGTTTGCAGCGGTGTTATGTGCCTTTGCTGCATTGTTCTGACTGCGCACTTTGTCTCTGTGCTTGCTTGACCCTTTTATGCCACGAGTTTGCCTAAATTGGTGGAAATTCCTAATGAATGGTTAATATCGAACGCTGTTTTGGTCGCTGAAATAGCCATTTCAGGGCATGTTTTTGTAAAGTTACGATACTGAATTTCTCAAATACATCATGAAAACAGATACATATAATTATTATTCGATCGCTGGAGTTCGGATCAGAAAAAGCTGCCGTGATGCGCTCATATGTGACTTCCAATCGTCAAATGAGTTGGGTGCAGCCGCAAAATCAACGATTATAGGGGCGACTCAAACGTTAATTCTGGCGTTTTAAAAGGACTGCCTTTCTGACGTTCCCGTAGGGCAGGACATGTTTTTGCCTCATTTGAGTGGCGTCATATCAAATTGCAGGCTCCACTTGCCTTATTGCTGCACTGCCGCGAAAATCACCTGCGAAAGGTCATTCGAAACGGTGGTCAAGCCTATCAGCGCGCATTATAGAAATATGGTCCATTATAAGGAGGGACATATGTCAGCCGAACGCCGCGGACTTCTTATCATTTTATCGTCGCCCTCTGGTGCGGGTAAATCCACGCTTGCCAAACGTTTGATGCAGTGGGACGAGACGTTGAGCTTTTCCGTCTCTGCCACCACTCGCGCACCGCGCCTCGGCGAGCAAAATGGCGTTGATTACCATTTCACAGCCGAGGATGACTTTAAATCGATGGTCACCAGCGGCGATATGCTTGAGCATGCTTTGGTGTTTGGCAACTATTATGGCTCGCCCGCGGGGCCTGTGCGTAAAGCGATTGAAGCGGGCAAGGATGTGTTGTTCGATGTTGATTGGCAAGGGGCGCAGCAAATCGCCAATTCAGCCCTACGCGATCACGTCTTGTCGATCTTTGTTTTACCGCCCTCCATCACCGAGTTGCGTAGACGGCTTGAGACCCGCGGCCAAGACAGTTCGGATGTGATTGAAAAGCGGATGCGCCAAAGTTGGGACGAGATCAGTCACTGGGATGGCTATGATTATGTTCTGGTGAATGACGATCTTGATACATCATTTGAACGTTTAAAAACCATCGTTTCGGCAGAGCGGCTGCACCGTAGGCAGCAACCGGGGTTGTTGGATGTGGTGCGTGGCTTGCAAGCGGAATTTGAGGAGATTGAAACATGACACTCTATAGTCTTGACGATCACGCGCCTATTTTACCAGAGGATGGCGATTACTGGGTCGCGCATGATGCCAATGTCATCGGCAAGGTCCGTTTGGGGAAGGGCGCGAACATCTGGTTTGGTGCGACATTGCGCGGCGACAATGAAATGATTGATGTCGGTGTCGGCAGCAACGTGCAAGAAAACGCGGTCCTGCATACGGATATGGGGTCACCTTTGACCATCGGCGCGGGCTGTACGATTGGGCATAAAGCCATGCTGCACGGCTGCACCTTGGGCGAGAACACATTGATTGGCATGGGGGCAATCGTGTTGAACGGTGCCAAGATCGGCAAAAATTGTCTGATCGGGGCAGGGGCTTTGATCACCGAGAATAAAGAAATCCCTGACGGATCCGTTGTGATGGGGGCCCCTGGGAAAGTTGTGCGTGAATTGACACAAGATCAAATCGAGGCGCTAAAACAGCAAGCTCTGCGCTATCAACAAAACGGACGTCGGTTTCAAGCTGGTCTCAAACCGATTGGGTGAGCTGTTTTTTTACAGGGCGCACAATAGAACGAGGCGGTCGTGATCGAACCGCCGCCTAGTTCATACGTTTCGTAAGCGCTGGTTTGCCGCTGATGACATCGAAATTCAGCAGCGGATGCGTGTGGCGCACTTCACGACAGATGATATCGGGGCGCGGGATATTATCCAATACCACACGATACCGACCAGAAAATGCGGCTTTTTCCAAGAACTCGGCCAATTCCAAACAATCGAATGTCGTGCCGATCGCGGGCGAAATCACCACATCGGGATTGACTGCACGAAAAACGTCAGCGGATAAGTCCTTAAAGTCCAAGTAGAAGACAGCTGAGGACGAGGGCATCAGGGTTTCTGCGCCTTGCACATGAGCAAATTCACCAACAAGCAGTGTCATGTTGGTGTTGTTCTGTCGATCCTTGCGGGACAGCGCAATCACATCAAAGAACTTAGAAGTTGAGATATTGCCCATTGTTCGTCGCACAGCCTATTGTGAATTTTTTCTGCTTATTTGTAAGAGAAGCGGAAACCCGCCTAAATGCAACATTTGTTTTTGGCAATATCGGAAAAATTACCATTTTGCGAATCCAAGCAACTGCAAAATCAATACAAAGCCGTATCCAACAACCTTAAAGCGAAAGCGCATGCAAAAGGGTCACATGCGCGTCATACTCTGTCAGTACTCAAGGCAACACCTTAAGAAAGATCTCGAGATGAATTCGACACAATACACCAATACGTCTGCAAATGACCTTGTAATAGAAATGGCCAAAGCGATGCCGCTACCATTGATCGTCATTGGCCGTGATGAACGGGTGGTTATCGCCAATCAAAAAGCGGAAGACCTTTTTGGCTCTGGCACACAAGGGCGGCACTATATAACGGTATTGCGCCAGCCTATGTTGTTGGATGCCATTGAGAACGTATTGCGCTTGGGCGAGGATGCGACTGCCATCTATCGTGTATCGGAATCATCGCGCGATCTGCACTTTGAAGTTCAAATCCGCGCAGCAGTGACACAAGATGTCGGCTATGTCGTCATCGCGTTCGAAGACAAAACAGAGCTGCAAGAAGCAGGGCAAATGCGTCGGGATTTCGTTGCGAATGTATCGCATGAATTGCGCACGCCTCTGACGGCTGTGCTTGGATTCATCGAAACCCTGCTTGGCCCTGCGGCCAATGATGTGGATGCTCGGACACGGTTTTTGTCGATTATGGACGCAGAGGCCAAGCGCATGAATCGAATCGTTGGCGATCTTTTGTCGCTCAGCCGCGTTGAGGCAGACCGCCGTGTGCGCCCGACGAATGAGGTGAATGTTCCTGCTGTGGTGCGCTCAGTTGTGCAGACCTTGCACCCTTTGGCCGAAGCGCGCGGAGTGTCGTTGCGCCTAGAGGGCGGCGATGCGCAGGATTTGGTGATGGGGGATCAAGACCAACTGACCCAAGTGTTCACCAACCTTGTTGAAAACGCGATCAAATACGGACCTGATGGCGGTGAAGTGTCAATTTGTATAACGTCTCATGCCATTGAGCCCACAATGCGCGGCCCTGCTGTGCGTGTTGATATCGCAGATCAAGGCGAGGGCATTCCTGCACATCACATTCCGCGCCTGACCGAACGTTTTTACCGCGTCGACACCCATAGATCGCGTGAAATGGGCGGCACGGGGCTTGGATTGGCCATCGTGAAACACATATTAAACCGTCACCGCGGCAGATTACGTGTGGAAAGCCATTCCGGCAACGGCAGCTGTTTTTCGGTTATTTTACCTTATGATTAAGGGGTTAGGGGCGCAGCCCCTTCACTGTCCTAAATTTGGCTTCATATTATTTGCCTGAAATTTGGTCTTTGTCATGTATTTGTTACATTACTTTCACAAAAGCATAGCTAAGTGAGTTTAGACCGCCACTGAGAGAGAAACGAAACGCCTCTCATGATATGAATTTCAGGAGCTACATATGTCCTTTGTTAAACTTTCCGCCTCAGCGCTGGCGATCTCCGCTATGTCTGTAACTGCCGCAGCCGCACGTGATAACGTTCAAGTTGCTGGTTCTTCCACAGTTCTCCCATACGCTTCTATCGTCGCTGAAGCGTTTGGCGACAACTTTGACTTCCCGACACCCGTTGTTGAATCCGGTGGCTCATCTGCTGGTCTTAAGCGCTTCTGTGAAGGCGTTGGCGAAAACACAATCGACATCGCAAACTCTTCACGTCCAATCCGTGACAGCGACATCGCGCTTTGCCTCGAAAACGGTGTGACTGACATCATCGAAGTTAAAATCGGTTACGACGGCATCGTATTTGCATCCCAAATCGACGGCCCAGCATTCACAACGTTTGAACCAACTGACATCTTCAACGCTCTTGGCGCAAATGTTCTGGTTGACGGCGAAGTTATTGCCAACCCGCACACACAATGGGCTGACTTCAACGCTGAACTGCCAGCCGTTGACATCAACGCATTCATTCCGGGCACCAAGCACGGCACACGCGAAGTGTTTGAAGAAAAAGTACTGTTGGTTGGCTGTGAAGAAACTGGCGCGTTTGACGCAATGGTTGCTGGTGGCATGTCCGAAGATGACGCAGAAAGCGCCTGTCTTGCAGTACGCGGCAACGGTATCACTGTCGACATCGACGGCGACTACACAGAAACACTCGCACGTATCGAAGCAAACCCGAACGGTGTTGGCGTATTTGGTCTCGCATTCTACGAGAACAACACAGACTCACTTAAAGTTGCAACAATGGGCGGCGTTGTTCCTAAAACAGAAACAATCGCATCTGGTGACTACCCAGTGTCTCGTCCATTGTACTTCTTCGTGAAAAAAGCACACATCGGCGTTATCCCAGGCGTTAAAGAATTCGCACAATTCTTTATCTCTAACGAAGTTGCTGGCCCAGACGGCCCATTGGCTCAATACGGTCTCGTATCTGACCCTGAGCTTGCAGCAACACAAGCGTCTGTCGCTGCTGAAGAGACATTGGCTGTAAAATAATCTAGCCTTTTCGACTTGGGTGGCCTTGTTATAGGGCCACCCGAACCACCCCAACGGCGCCAATATTCAGGCACTAGTCGTTGGATTTGATATCTCTGGTGCTGGGGGGCCCATGCACATGTCTACGCTTTTAATTGTCGCTCTCGTTGGCGCACTTGCCGTGGTTGGCTACGTGTTGGGGGTTCGCAGAGCGATGGCCTCAGCAGATGGCGATCTGCGTCTTTTGCATTCATTAAAGAGCTACTACGGGCAAAATGTTGCCCTATTGGTTTTGGTTCCATCGCTTTTGGTTTTGGTCATTTGGATGACCGTTCAACCGTTGCTTATTGAACAATCTGTTCTGGGAATGATCAGCAACACAGATGTTGCAGAAGGATCGTCCCGTTCCCTTATGATGGCAGATGTCCGCCGCGTTGCGGATGGTCTTGATGTCGCTGTCGCCCAAGGGGCAATGAGCCGCGAGGCTGCGAGTGATGTTCGTGTAGACTTTACCAACGTGCGCGAGCGCCTTGCCAGCGTTGGTGTTGCTGTCGGATCGACTGTAACGCAAACAACATTGGAAGCGGCGCAAAAATTCCGTGCCTTGTCTGGTACAGGCAATATGGTCCGCGGCATCGTTGTGTTGCTGATTGCAGCGGCGGGGTTCGGATATGCCTTGAAACAAACCGACAAAGATTTCCGCGCCCGCAATGTTGTTGAGCGTGGTATTCTTGTCTTGTTAATTGCTGCAGCTTCCATCGCGGTTTTGACCACTTTGGGCATTGTCTTCAGCTTGATCTTTAACACAATCGACTTTTTTGAATCCTTTCCGGGTGCTGACTTTTTCTTTGGCACACGTTGGGAACCAAGCTTTTCTGGTCGCGGTGGCGCATCTGATCTGGGCTTTTTGCCACTGATCTGGGGGACACTCTACATTTCCATCATCGCATTGGTTGTCGCTGTCCCACTTGGTCTTTTTGCTGCGATTTACCTGTCTGAGTACGCTTCTAATTCTGTACGCTCTATCGCAAAACCTGTCCTCGAAGTTCTCGCGGGCATTCCGACCATTGTTTACGGTCTCTTTGCTTTGCTTACCGTAGGCCCACTTTTGGTCAATATCTTTGGCGCTGATGGGCTATTGGGTGTGAATTGGATGTCAGGTGGAACGGCCGCGATGACCGCGGGTTTGGTGATGGGCATCATGCTGATCCCATTCGTGTCGTCTTTGTCTGATGACATCATCAACGCCGTGCCACAGGCGATGCGTGATGGATCTTATGGTCTGGGCGCAACCCAGTCTGAAACCATTCGCCAAGTGATTTTGCCGGCGGCCTTGCCGGGCATCGTTGGAGCGGTTCTTTTGGCTGCGTCACGCGCCATTGGTGAGACCATGATCGTGGTGCTTGGGGCAGGGGCCGCGGCCAGCCTGTCACTTAACCCACTCGAAGCTATGACCACAGTCACCGCTAAAATCGTCAGCCAGCTTACGGGTGACGGTGAATTTAACAGTCCTGAAACGATGGTGGCCTTTGCGCTGGGGATGACACTTTTTGTTATCACACTCGCGCTGAACGTTGTTGCCCTTATCATTGTTCGTAAATACCGGGAGCAATACGACTAATGTCTGATCAATCAGCCTCAAACGGCCGTATTTCACACGGCTCACTTATGGTCGCGGATCCGCGCACCAAAAAAAGAAACGCCTCAGAGGCACGGTTTCGCGCCTACGGTATTATTGCAATCTCAATCGGTGTTCTTTTTCTTGCCTCTCTTGCGTTTTCTATCCTGCGTTCAGGCCTGCCGGCCTTCACACAATATGTGGCCGAGCTCGAAGTGACCTTGTCGCAAGAAGATTATGATGCCGCTGAAAGCAAAATGCTTAAAACAGCTGCATATACTGATATTTTCATCCAAAACTTCAGTGACGCTTTGGATGAACGCGGTGTAGAGGTGGCTTACGACTCTGATGCGATTGAACGCATCTTGGGCAAGGTCGGCGGCGACATTCGCGGGCATTACCGTGAGAACCTTGACGATATTGGACGCCCCGTTACATTCCAATTGCAAACATCGTCGCGCGTTGAAGGGTATTTCAAAGGCCGTGTAGATCGTGAAAGCCTGGTGGACAGCCGTTTCTTGGTCAAAACCGACCTTGATATCATTGATGCATTGACTGAAGCAGATATTTTGACGAGCCGTTTCAACTGGGCCTTTATCAAGGGCACAGATGCGGGTGTTGATAACCCCGGTGGCGCTGGCATTGGTGCTGCGGCTATTGGGTCATTCTTTATGATGCTGGTTGTTTTGCTTCTCAGTTTGCCGATCGGTGTTGCCGCGTCCATCTACCTCGAAGAGTTCGCACCGCAAAACAAGTTCACAGATATTGTGGAAGTGAACATCTCAAACCTCGCTGCTGTGCCGTCCATCGTGTTTGGTATTCTGGGCCTGTCCGTATTCATTCAGTTTATGCACATGCCACAATCAGCCCCCCTTGTTGGTGGTTTGGTTTTGACCCTGATGACACTGCCAACGATTATCATCTCGACACGCGCATCGCTAAAAGCTGTACCGCCATCCATTCGTGATGCGGCTTTGGGGATTGGCGCGTCTAAGATGCAATCCGTGTTCCACCATGTGTTGCCACTCGCTATGCCTGGCATTCTGACGGGGACAATCATTGGCTTGGCGCAGGCCTTGGGTGAATCTGCACCACTATTGCTCATCGGGATGGTCGGCTTTGTGGCTCGCGAATTCCCTGATGGAGTCGTTAGTGGCTTCCTTGACCCGAACTCTGCAATGCCTGCACAGATCTACACTTGGGCCGCACGCGCTGATGCTGGTTTTTATGAAAAAGCATGGGGCGGTATCATCGTCTTGCTGGCTTTCCTTCTGACAATGAACATCATCGCAATTATTCTACGCCGCCGCTTTGAGCGTCGCTGGTAGGAAAGGGTAACAAAATGAACGATATGCGAATTGTGAAAAGAGACGTTGACATGAACGACATTAAAATTTCCGCCAAAGGTGTGCAAGTCTACTACGGCGACACCCATGCGATCAAAGACGTGAATGTCGAGATCAAAGATAAGACTGTGACCGCCTTTATTGGTCCGTCTGGTTGCGGCAAATCTACATTCTTGCGTTGCCTGAACCGGATGAATGACACGATCGATATTTGTCGCGTTGAAGGGTCTATCCAAATCGAAGGTGAAGACATCTACGACAAGCGTGTTGATCCTGTTCAATTGCGTGCCAAAGTTGGCATGGTGTTCCAAAAACCGAACCCGTTCCCGAAATCAATCTACGACAACGTGGCTTATGGCCCACGTATTCACGGATTGGCGCGCACCAAGGCGGATCTTGACGAAATCGTTGAAAAATCCCTACGTCGTGGTGCGATTTGGAACGAGGTGAAAGATCGTCTGCACGCACCGGGCACAGGCCTTTCAGGTGGTCAGCAACAGCGTTTGTGTATTGCCCGCGCTGTGGCTACGGAACCAGAGGTTCTGTTGATGGATGAGCCATGTTCTGCGCTCGACCCAATTGCCACCGCTCAGGTCGAAGAGCTGATCGACGAGTTGCGCGAAAACTTCTCTGTGGTGATCGTCACGCACTCTATGCAACAAGCTGCGCGTGTGAGCCAAAAAACAGCCTTCTTCCACCTCGGAAACCTTGTTGAATACGGCGAAACAGGCCAAATTTTTACCAATCCCCAGGACCCGCGTACAGAGTCCTACATCACTGGCCGGATCGGTTAAGGAGTAACTTCTATGACAAATGAAAAACACATCGCGTCCGTTTTTGATCGCGACCTAGAAGCCATCCAAGCCCTGATCATGAAAATGGGCGGCATGGTCGAAGCAAACATCACCTCTGCGGCGCAAGCCTTGGAAGAACGTGATGTCGAGCTGGCCGCAAAAGTGCGCGCCTCTGACAAAGCCATCGATGCTTTGGAAGAGAAAATCAACGAAGAAGCGGCCCGCGTTATCGCATTGCGATCCCCTGCGGCGGGCGACTTGCGCACTGTTTTGACTGTGATGAAAATCGCAGGCAATTTGGAACGTTGCGGTGATTACGCGAAAAACTTGGCTAAGCGTACAGGTGTTTTGGCCGATATGCAGCCGATCACAGGGGCAGGTGCCTCTATCCGCCGCATGGCGCGCGAAGTTGAAGAAATGCTCAAACTTGCGCTTGATGCCTACATCCAGCGCGACGCAGAAGTTGCCGAGCAAGTGCGCCAACGTGACCTTGACGTTGACCAAATGTACAACGCTTTGTTTCGCGAATTCCTGACCTATATGATGGAAGACCCACGCAATATCTCAGCCTGTATGCACCTGCATTTCATCGCTAAAAACATCGAACGCATGGGCGATCATGCCACCTCGATTGCCGAGCAAGTGATCTATCTTGTGACGGGCGAATTGCCTGAGGAAAGCCGTCCAAAGGGCGATCTGACCTCTCACACTGATATGGATATGGAGACGCTCTGATGTCTGTCGATCGTCCTCATGTTTTGCTTGTCGAAGATGAACCAGCGCAACGTGAAGTCTTGGGCTATAATTTTGAATCCGAAGGGTTTCAGGTCACCAAAGCCGAAAACGGCGATGATGCTTTGATGTTTGTAAATGAGGAGGCGCCGGACATCATCGTTCTCGATTGGATGTTGCCCGGTGTGTCTGGCATCGAAATCTGCCGTCGGTTGAAATCGCGCGCAGAGACCCGCCAAATCCCGATCATCATGTTGTCCGCACGGTCCGAAGACGTCGACCGCGTGCGGGGCTTGGAAACGGGTGCGGATGACTATGTGGTCAAACCCTATTCTGTCATCGAATTGATGGCCCGCGTGCGCACGCAATTGCGTCGCGTGCGTCCATCAGCGGTGGGGCAGGTGTTGTCGTTTGATGACATCCGCTTGGATGCAGAAACTCACAAAGTGACGCGTTCTGACAGTGCCTTGAAACTTGGTCCGACCGAGTTTCGTCTGTTGACCACCTTCATGGAAAAACCAGGCCGTGTCTGGTCGCGTGAACAGTTGCTGGATCGGGTTTGGGGGCGTGATATCTATGTCGATACGCGTACAGTCGATGTCCATATCGGACGTCTGCGCAAAGCTCTGTGTCAACATGGCGGCGAAGACCCAGTACGAACAGTCCGCGGCGCAGGCTACGCACTCGGCTAATCTATTTCTTAGGTTGAGACAGCACCATCATAAAGAAATAGCGCGGGGATTTAGATCTTGGCGCTATTTCCATATCTGAGGCCAATTGTTCGCTATTCGTTGAATAGGCGATCGGTTTCTTACAAGTATTGTAGTTGAGGGTGGCACTTGTCCTCCTATTAGCGTTATTCTTATAATTGGTATTATGTAATTTAATTTGATTTCCAAAATAACAAAAATGGCGCTTTTTATAACGCCTCACACCAAACGCATTCTTGTAGCAAAACCGTTAACGATTATTGCGCTAAACGCATCGCATGCGTAGTTTGGCCAAGTAAACAGTATTAGAGGTTTGTAATGAGTTTAAAGGCACATATGACCATAACACTCAATGGAATCTTGACCGCAACAACGATTGAAGGTGTTTGGGAAGTCTTACTTTTGAAACTTCAATCCTTGGGATTTCAAAACGTCTTATATGGCTTCACTCGATTTCACACCGAAAACGGGTTTGGTGACACCACCGATCATCTTGTGTTAACCAACCTTGGGCCAGATTATGTCAAAGGGTACTTCTACGACGGGCGTTACAAACATGGCCCCTTAGTGACTTGGGCTGCGCAGAACGCTGGTGTCTGTTCATGGGCCTATATCGATGAGGTTTATGACACATTGGATGAAAAAGCGCGTGAAACCGTTGAATTCAATCGCTCGTTTGGCGTGGTCAATGGATATACGATTGGCTTTAGCAACGCGACGACGCGGTCCAAAGGCGCGATCGGGTTATCGATGTCACCATTTGTTGGCACTCAAGAACAAGCTGATGCCATCTGGACGAAATATGGACCGGAAATCAAAATATTATGTGAGGTTTCTCACCTAAAAATAATTTCGCTCCCCTTTGATTTAAGGAGGCTAACAGCACGCCAGCGTGAAGTTTTGGAATGGGTCGGCGATGGGAAAACGTCTGCAGACGTGGCGCAGATTATGGGTCTTACGACAGCCACAGTCGAAAAGCACTTAAAGCTCGCGCGTGATGCTTTGGACGTCGAGACGACAGCTCAGGCCATATTAAAAGCGTCACTGTTAAACCAGTTCTACAGGCTTTAGATTTCTATCGCGACCGTTAGGTTTTCTTTAAGCTCAAGGTATGGTTTTCCCCACTTTCGTTACCTAGCGTCAATGTTGCATTATTAATCACCTTAACAAAGAGGTTTACCCTCTAAGGTATTTTGGACTGGAGATCGCCTATATTTAGCTTATCCAGTCTTGCTGGTTCGCCAGCACATTTGGGTCACTTGTTTATTTGGACAAAGTGATCCTTTAAGATCGTGAAGCTGCATACAACCCTCATCCCGACAGTTTATGCAGCAGGTTGATTTGAGCGCAGTTCCTTTCGGGGGACTGCGTTTTTCATTTTGTGACCATCGATGATGATAGGACTTAGTAACGTAAACATCGCCACTGTTCCCGCTTTTCATAACGAAAAGGGGACGCAAATCTGCGCCCCCTTCCCTATGCAATCATAAACGTTAAAGCGTAATGCCTTAGCTGTTCATTGTTTTCGCAACTTCTGCGGCAAAGTCTTCAGCAACTTTTTCAATGCCTTCGCCAACTTCAAGACGTACAAAGCCAGTGATTTCTGCGCCTGCTTCAGTTGCCGCTTGTGCAACAGTCAGGTCAGGGTTCACAACGAAAGCTTGACCAAGCAATGTGGATTCCGCGATGAATTTCTTCATACGGCCCACGATCATTTTTTCGATTACAGCTTCTGGCTTGCCAGATTCACGTGCAATATCGATCTGAACTTGCTTTTCTTTTTCAACAACAGCCGCGTCAAGATCAGCTTCGGACAAGGACGCAGGGTTCACAGCCGCGATGTGCATCGCAACCTGTTTACCGAAGGCTTCATCGCCACCTTTAAGTGCCACAAGAACACCGATTTTGCCCATGCCGTCAGTCGCCGCGTTGTGCACGTAGGACACAACCACGTCACCTTCGAGCGCAGCCATGCGGCGCAAAGCCATGTTTTCGCCGATTGTCGCAACTTTATCAGTGATCGTTTCAGCAACGGATTTACCACCGATGTCAGCCGCAGAAAGCTCTTCAACTGTATTCACAGCCAAAGCCGCACCTGCGATGGACCCTACCATGGCTTGGAATTCAGCGTTTTTACCAACGAAGTCAGTTTCAGAGTTCACTTCAACCGCAACACCTTTGCCACCGGACACAGCAACAGCCACAAGGCCTTCAGCTGCTGTACGGCCAGATTTTTTAGCGGCTTTTGCCAAGCCTTTGGTGCGAAGCCAGTCAACAGCGGCCTCCATGTCACCATCACACTCAACGAGTGCTTTTTTCGCGTCCATCATGCCTGCAGCTGTTGCTTCGCGCAGTTCTTTAACCATTGCAGCAGTGATTGCCATGCCGGTTCTCCTAGAATTGAAATGGGATCGGGGGCGGGTGTACCCTGCCCCCGTAACATGTGTGTAACGTTTTTGAAGCGATTACGCTTCAGCTACAACTTCTTCAACTGGTGCTTCTTCGAAGGCACCGAAATCAACGCCAGCAGCGCCCATTTGCTCTGTCATACCGTCAAGAGCCGCACGCGCAACGAGGTCACAGTACAATGTGATCGCGCGTGACGCGTCATCGTTGCCTGGGATCACGTAGTCAACGCCTGCTGGTGGGCAGTTAGAGTCGACAACAGCAACAACAGGAATGCCGAGCTTGTTTGCTTCAAGGATTGCGAGGTCTTCTTTGTTGACGTCGATCACGAAGATCAAATCAGGCACGCCGCCCATGTCGCGGATACCGCCCAAAGAGGCTTGCAATTTCGCTTGATCACGTTCCATGCCAAGACGCTCTTTCTTGGTCAAGCCTTCGGCGCCAGACTCAAGTTTTTCGTCGATCATTTTGAGGCGCGAGATGGACTGGGAAACAGTTTTCCAGTTTGTCAGCGTGCCACCCAACCAACGGTGGTTCATGTAGTACTGTGCGCATTTTTCAGCAGCTTCAGCAACAGGACCAGCAGCTTGGCGTTTGGTACCAACGAAAAGAATACGGCCGCCTTTGGCAGCAGTGTCGCGCACAACTTTCAACGCTTGGTCAAGCATTGGAACAGTTTGTGTCAGATCGAAGATGTGGATGCCGTTCCGCTCACCGTAGATGAACTCCTGCATACGCGGGTTCCAACGCTGAGTTTGGTGACCATAGTGAACGCCAGCTTCAAGCAGCTGACGGATTGTGAATTCTGGAAGAGCCATATTCATGTTCCTTTTCCGGTTTATACCTGAGCGGAGGGTCTTCAGAGCTGATGCCCCAACCGGTGGACCGTTCAAGGATTTCTCCCTTGAGGGCCCGCCTCCGCCTGTGAAGTGACGCAGCTAATAGGGTGGCTTTCCCGTTTGCGCAAGAGAATAAGCCGTAATTCGCGTGATTTTAGATGTTTTTTAGCGCTCAACGGCAAATAAAAGACCTGTGATCGGATTTTCCATCGCGCGCCGTGGCGAAACCCTTGCCATTTGGTCAAAAATTGCTGCAATACGCCGTATGACACAGACAACACATATCCTTTGCATCGGGTCGGTCCTTTGGGACGTTATAGGTCGTTCTGACCGCTCTATGCGCGTCGGATCTGACGTGCCGGGGCGGATTATTCGCGTGCCAGGCGGCGTTGCGATGAATATCGCTATGGCTCTATCGCGCTTTGGGTTGACGCCTGATTTGTTGACGGCGGTTGGCCGCGACGCACAGGGCGACGAGCTGATCAAAGCCGCACAGGTGCGTAACATCGGTACAGACTATATATATCGTTCGGACGACTTGCCGACAGACATCTATATGGCCGTTGAGGGCGCGAATGGGCTGATTGCCGCGATTGCGGATGCGCATTCTTTGGAAGCTGCAGGTGATAAGATCCTGCGCCCCTTATCAGATGGGCGATTAGGTTCCCAGAGCACGCCTTATAGCGGGCCTGTAGCGCTGGACGGCAATCTCACAACCGCTTTGCTGCGCGATATCGCCAGCTCGCCCTTGTTTAGCCAAGCCGATCTGCGCGTGGCGCCAGCCAGCCCCGGCAAAGCCGAGCGCCTATTGCCATTGCTCAAACACCCCAAAGCGACGCTTTACGTCAACTTGGAAGAGGCCGGCCTGTTGTGCCATCAAAGTTTCGACAGCTCACGTGACGGCGCCTGCGCTTTGATCGCCAAAGGTGCGCACCGTGTGTTGGTCACCAATGGCAGCAAAGATGCGACCATGGCCACAGGCGATACAATTATCACCCAAACACCGCCCCCCGTTATGGTGGCTCGCGTCACTGGCGCGGGCGATACCTTTATGGCCGCGCATATTGCGGCTGAACTGGCGGGCGCAAGCCACATCAACGCCCTCAATCAAGCCATTGATGCGGCTGCACTCTATGTCTCAGGAGACACCGACATATGACCTCTCTTCCTCTCGTTCTATCGCCAGACGTCCAAGCCGCAAAAGATGCAGGCACAGCCATTGTGGCGCTGGAAAGCACCATCATTACCCACGGTATGCCCTATCCGCAAAACGTTGAAACCGCGCGTATCGTGGAATCTGATGTGCGCGAACAAGGTGCCACACCTGCGACCATTGCAGTGCTGGATGGCGTTATTCATGTGGGCCTGACGGACGCAGAATTGGAAAGCCTTGGCCAAGCCAAAAACGTCGCCAAACTGTCGCGCGCAGACATGGCCGTCTGCATTGCCACCGGCGGCACCGGTGCGACCACAGTGGCAGCGACGATGATTGCAGCGCATCTGGCTGGCATCAAAGTCTTTGCCACCGGCGGCATTGGTGGCGTACATCGCGGTGCTGAGACGACATTTGACATATCCGCCGATCTTTTGGAATTGGCGCAAACGCCTGTAACGGTTGTGGCCGCAGGTCCCAAGGCGATTTTGGACATTCCTAAGACCATGGAAGTGCTTGAAACCCAAGGTGTTCCTGTCATCGCTTACGGTCAAGACACCCTGCCCGCTTTTTGGTCGCGCGCCTCTGATTTCACAGCGCCCTTGCGTTTGGATACGGCTGCTGACATCGCAAAATCTGCCGTGATGCGTGGCCTTTTGGGCCTCCCGGGCGGGCAACTTATTGCCAACCCGATTCCCGCTGCTGACGAGATTTCGGTTGATGAGATTACACCGTATATTGAGCAAGCCCTATCAGAAGCAGAAACCCAAGGCATCGCCGCCAAACAGGTCACACCGTTTTTGTTACAACGCATGTTTGAGCTGACCGAGGGACGTTCGCTGACTGCGAATATCGCCCTTGTACGCAACAATGCGCGCTTGGCATCACAGATTGCGCGCGCTTTATGTGCATAAGCTCAATTTTTCGTCCCTAAATGGATATTTAGGCCGCAGCTGTCATTGTGTCTGTCATGTTGTGTGCCTAGGTTCCAATTAACTGGCGATCACGCCCCTTTAGGTATGCTTTGAGATTATGACCAACCCGTTCGACGACCCGACTCCAACGCCTGCTCCGCGCCGTACAATGTTTGCTGCTTTGCGAGCATCATTTTTTACCGGATTGGTTGTCGTCGCTCCCATTGGCCTAACCGCCTATTTGATTTGGACTGTAACGGGTTGGTTCGATGGCTGGGTGCTCAATTTTGTGCCCCGCGCCTATCATCCCGGTGAGGTTATAAATCGACTTTTAGGCTACCATGACCCGGCCAACCAATTGCCCGTCAACGTACGCGGCATTGGTGTTGTTATTTTTTTAATTTTCACTGTGGTCGTTGGTTGGCTGGCCAAAGGACTTTTGGGCCGCTCTTTCATCAAATGGGCCGAGTCAGTTGTTGATCGCACGCCTGTGGTAAGCTCGATCTATAACGGATTGAAACAAATCGCAGAAACGGTATTCGCGCAATCCGAATCATCCTTTGATCAAGCGTGTATGGTTGAATATCCACGCAAAGGTACATGGGCAATTGGCTTTGTATCGACGACGGCCAAGGGCGAAGTTGCAGCCATCGCGGATGACGATGATCCGCTGATCTCAATCTTCGTGCCAACAACACCTAATCCGACTTCGGGATTCTTATTGTTTTTCCCAAAGTCAGAGGTCAAAATTCTTGATATGACAGTTGAGGATGCCGCAAAATTGGTAATTTCAGCAGGGCTTGTCTATCCAAACGGCAAAGATGGTATTGCGCCGCCCAAAAATTAAGGCGCGGCACAACACCCGTCAGATAAACCCGACGACTATAATGCAGTCCAGCCGCCATCTATGGACAGTGTCGTTCCCGTCATCTGTGCGGCTGCGTCAGAAGCCAAGAACACACATGTCCCACCAAGCTGTTCCACCGTTGCGAAGGCTTTTGACGGCTGACGTTCCAGCAGAACTTCACGAATGACCGTTTCGCGGTCCATACCGTATTTTTCCATCGTATTCGGAATTTGCGCTTCGACCAGTGGCGTCAATACATAGCCAGGGCAAATCGCATTGGCGGTGATGTTTTCCTCGGCTGTCTCAAGCGCTGTCACTTTGGTCAGCCCCACAACGCCATGCTTGGCCGCGACATAAGCCGATTTATACGGTGACGCCGTCAAACCATGCGCCGAGGCGATGTTGATCACCCGTCCCCATCCAGCAGCGCGCATAATGGGCAAAGCGGCCGCCGTGGTGTGAAAAGCGGAGCTCATATTGATGGCGATGACAGCATCCCATTTGTCGCTTGGAAATTCGTCAATCGCGGCGACATGTTGAATGCCCGCGTTGTTTACCAAAATATCGCAAACGCCTGCCTGTTCGATCAAAGAACGGCACTCGGCCCCTTTTGACATATCCGCCGCAATGTAGCGTGCTTTGACACCGTATTGGGCTGCGATATCGGTTGCGATTGCGTGATCTTCTGGGCGATCTGTGAATGAATTGAGCACGATATCTGCGCCAGCCTTTGCCAGTTCAATCGCCACCCCAAGGCCGATCCCAGAATTTGATCCCGTGATCACCGCTGTTTTACCGCTTAAAGTCATCCTTTTACTCCTCCTGTCGTGCATCATTTTCATGCGTCAGGACCAGAATAGATGCTGCACCCGCAAATCAAAGGGGAATCGAAAGCGAAGCAGAAGAATCGGTTTTGTGATCAAATGGATGGCGTCTGTGAGTGGCCAACATGGGCAAAGAAAGCTGTGCTGCAGATGCAAATGCCTCAAGCCAGCTTGGGGATTCGTCAAAAACGGGCAAAAAAAAACGCCCGCACAAGGCGGGCGCAAAGTTATTGAGGCAGGTTTCATACAGGCAAGAAACCTATCGAGCAGTGATCTCTTTATACGCGTAACTTTGCTGCCATCCAAGCTAAAAGTTTGATACCCCCGTCCAAGAGGCCTAAGCTAAGATATAATAAAACCACAGGGATGGAGGCATTGTTTCAATAATGGCGACGCAATTTTTCGGTAAAATTCTAACTTCGACGACCGCTTTGGCGATGTGTTTCGCGGGGTCGATGGTTTTGGCCG
Source organism: Pacificibacter marinus (assembly GCF_018860665.1). Classification (GTDB taxonomy): domain Bacteria; phylum Pseudomonadota; class Alphaproteobacteria; order Rhodobacterales; family Rhodobacteraceae; genus Celeribacter; species Celeribacter marinus_A. Next base: position 22,669 of record NZ_JAHKPK010000018.1, on the reverse strand, counting down.
AGCCAAAACATGGCATCGCTATGTATGGCGAGCCCGCCCTACCACAAGATTTCGTGTCCCTACCCTACGCCGACCCTGAGGCGCCCAAGGGTGGAAAAATCGTCACCGGCGAAGGCGGCACCTTCGACAGCTTGAACCCTTTCATCCAAAAAGGGACGACGCCGTGGCAGCTTAGATTTATGATGGCAGAAAGCTTGATGGGGCGATCTTATGGCGAACCTTTCGCGCTCTACGGTGTTTTAGCCGAATCGATTGATGTCGGACCTCATCGCGAGTGGGCCGAATTTACCCTGCGCCCCGAAGCTAAGTTTTCGGATGGCAGCCCTGTGACTGTCGAAGATGTCATGTGGTCATATGAAAAATTGGGGACCGAAGGCCATGGTCGTTATGCCTCCTTGTGGGGCCAGATTGAAACGATGGAACAAACCGGTCCACATTCGGTCAAGTTCACCTTCAACACCGACAACCGCGAATTGGCCTTACTTGTGGGTATGCGCCCTATTTTGAAAAAAGCGCAATGGCAGGGCAAGGATTTCACCAAATCCGGCTTTGACACTATCCCGATTGGGTCAGCACCCTATGTGATTTCCGATTTCAAAGCTGGCAATTTTGTCGAATTAACCCGCAACCCTGACTATTGGGGCAAAGACCTGCCTTTCATGCGTGGTCAGGCCAATCTTGACACCATTCGTTGGGAATTTTTCACAGATTCCAGCCTTGTTATCGAAGCTTTTAAAGCCGGTGAATTGAATGCGCACCGCGAATTCAACGTGCAAACATGGGAGGATCAATACAATTTCCCTGCTGTTGAGCGCGGCGATGTGATCAAATCCATCATCCCGCATCAACGTCCCTCTGGCATGACAGGGCTTGCGATGAACATCCGCCTGCCCCAGTTCCAAGATTGGCGTGTGCGACAGGCTTTGATCGAGGCGTTCAATTTCGAATATATCAATGAAGTCCAGACCGGATCCAAACAAGACCGCATTACATCGTATTTCTCGAATTCGGTTCTGGGCATGCAAGACGGTCCGGCAACGGGCAAAGTGGCTGACCTTCTCGCGCCTTTTACGGACGACTTATTGCCGGGCGCTATGGAGGGTTACAGCTTTTCACAAACCAATGGCACGCAAAATGATCGCAAAACACTGCGCCGCACGATGGGTTTGTTTGAAGAAGCTGGATGGACGGTGCAAGACGGTGTGATGAAGAACGCCGCAGGTGAGCCTTTTACGTTTGAGATTTTACTTAAAGTGGGTGATGACGAAAACCAATCCATCACAGATACTTACGTTACAGCCCTCAAGCAAATTGGCATCACACCGACTGTCTCAGTGGTCGATAGCCCTCAATACCTTGAGCGGGTATCCTCCTTTGATTTCGGCATGACCAATATACGGCGTGGTATGAGTCTATCGCCTGGTAATGAGCAAAAATCCTATTGGGGGTCGGAATCGGCAGACATCGTAGGCTCACGCAATATCATCGGCATCCAATCAGAGGCGATTGATTCATTGGTTGATACGATGCTGTCATCAACCGACAATGAGGTCTTTGTCGCCTCAGCACGCGCCTTGGATCGCGTCTTGACCTCTGGGCGCTATGTTATCCCATTTTATCAATGGAAAACCTCTCGTCTTGCCCATGCAAAAGAGTTAAAATTCCCCGAAACCTTGCCGATCTATGGCGATTGGCCCGGTTGGCAACCTGATGTTTGGTACTGGAAAGACTGATGAAAACGATACTTGCTTTGATACTACTGACCACCTTGGCGTCCTGTGGCACCGTCGCAGGGGTTGGCGAAGACATTACCGGTGCATCGCGCACCGTCCAAGGCTGGCTCTGAGTGATCAAAATTTTCTGGTGTTTCACCCTATGCGTCGCGATCTCTGGTTGCGGCGCAGCGCGTCTTGGCGTCAAGACGACAGCAAAGGTAACAAAAACCGCAGTCAAAACCACTGTCGCGGTCGTCAAATAATCACGCCGTAAGTGCGAAAATATCGCGACTTTGGTGATGCGTTTCATCGCAAACGAACGGCTCAAGCGCCAAGCCATTTTCACGCGCTTTGACGCCCAGATTTAAGCCGCTTTTCAAAATCAAAACAAAAGAAAACCCCCGGATGCTGTTTCTCGCATCTTCGGGGGTTCTTGGGACCAAACGCCAGTCGTCTTGGGGAAACACTGCTCGATGGGGGTATCTTGCTTGGCCCTATTCTGTGAAGCGCGACGACTACTCTTTGGGGGCGGTCGTGCCTGTAAGATATTCAATACTGCTCAGCTCGTTAGACAAAGACGATCCGGTCGGCATCCAATCCAACGCCCCTGCTGCGATCACCAGAGACGCAATAGCACCCAAGACCAGCGTCACAACCGGCAAACGAAAGCGTGGCGATAGAATGGGCGAACTAGAACGCCCGTGAGCGCGACCTTGGAAGGAAGAAAATGAGCGGTCAGAATAAAATGCCATGATCGTAACCTTGATGAACTCTTTGATTGCAATGAGTTAACCACAATACGGGCGGTGCGTCACGCGTGGCGCACTGTAACATTTTCAGCGGTATTTGGAGTTTTTTGCACCATCAAAATTAGAACAATAACAGTACATAAGGGGAATATGGGCAAGTTTGCAAAGTTGCAAACTCCTTGAATATCTAGATATAGGTCAATGAGAACATCTGATCCGAGCCAAATCGTGAGGTGGAGGAATATTTTCCTTTTATGGATTCGGCTTTCATTTTTGTTGAAATGCGTTAGCTATGAGCAACGACAATCGAAGCAAAATTAGCCGCACAGGACACCCGCACATGATCAAACTCGACATCTTTTCAGACCCCATTTGTCCGTGGTGCTACATCGGCAAAGCCCGCCTTGAGGCCGCCTTAGAACAACGTCCAGACCATCCCTTTGTTGTGGAATGGCACCCGTTTCAATTGAACCCCGACATGCCCCAAGATGGCATGGATCGCCGTGCATATCTTGAAGGCAAGTTTGGTGGCACAGCTGGCGCGACATCCGCCTATCGCCCCATCGTCGAAACATTGGCAGCCGAATTGCCCGCCGCAGATTTAGGCAAAATCCAGAAGACGCCGAACACATTGAACGCGCACCGCTTGATTCACTGGGCCGGCCTTGAGGCGAAGCAAACGCTGATGGTCGACGCCCTGTTCGAGGCATATTTTGTCGATGGCCGCGACATTGGCGATACGGAAACGCTCGCGGATATTGCGGATTCCATTGGCATGGATGCCTCTGTCGTGACCCGATTGCTGAACACGCAAGAAGACGTCGACATGATCAAATCACGCGATATCCACGGGCGTGAACGTGGCATCACCGGCGTGCCATTGTTTGTCGTGGCGCAACAGCATGCCGTGTCTGGCGCACAAAACAGCGAACTCTGGCTGAATGTTATTGACGAATTGATGGAGCAAGTCGGCGACTCCACAGTTCAGTGAATGTGACTTTTTCTCGCCAAGGCACAAAACATGGGTCACCGATGTTGGGTCTTGGCGGGTTGACCGCTTGATAAAACATCAACACCCGTCAAAATTTTATCCACAAACTTTGGACTGACTATTTGGACGCCTCTTTGGCATATTTTGCCAAATCTTGTGCAATTGAATAAGCGCCCTTGATCTTATCGCTGTCACGTTTCCAGTCACGACGCACAATAATCTTGTTGTCCTTGACCTTAGCCAGACCTTTTTGCGCCTGAATAAAGCTCACCAGACCAACAGGACTTGCGTATTTGTCGTTGTGGAACTGAATGGTCACGCCCTTTGGCCCCCCGTCAAGACGGGCTATGCCAGCGTCGCGGCATTTTTCTTTGATCCGAACAATCACCAGCAAAGTGTTGACCTCTTTGGGTAATTTACCAAATCTATCGATCAATTCTGCGGCGAAACCTTCCAGTTCAACCTTGGTACGCAAACCAGAAAGCCTGCGGTACAATCCGAGACGCACATCCAAATCTGGCACATAAGTATCGGGGATCAAGACTGGCACGCCCAAATTGATCTGCGGTGCCCATTGGCCGTCATCATCAAAATCAACCGCCTCGTCACCCGATTTGATCTTGGCAATCGCCTCTTCCAGCAGGTTTTGATACAGCTCAAACCCGACCTCTTTCACTTGGCCAGACTGCTCTTCGCCGACCAAATTGCCCGCGCCGCGGATATCAAGATCTTGAGAGGCCAGAGTAAATCCAGCGCCCAATGTATCCAAACTGCCCAAAACCCGCAGACGTTTTTCCGCCGTAGCCGTCAAAGGCGCGCGAGGTTTGGTGGTCAAATAGGCATAGGCGCGGGTTTTCGCACGACCAACACGACCACGAATTTGATAGAGCTGCGCCAAGCCAAACATGTCGGCGCGGTGAATAATCATCGTGTTGGCGGTCGGAATATCAATGCCACTTTCCACAATGGTCGTCGCCAACAGCACATCATATTTGCCATCGTAAAAGGCATTCATCCGATCATCGAGCTCGCCCGCCGCCAATTGGCCATGGCCAATAACAAAGCTGACTTCTGGCACTTCGCGACGCAAAAACTCCTCAATTTCGGGGATATCTTTGATGCGCGGCACCACAAAGAACGACTGCCCCCCGCGATAATGTTCACGCAGCAAGGCTTCGCGCAGCGTCACCGTGTCAAATTCAGACACATAAGTGCGGATCGACAAACGATCGACTGGCGGCGTGCCAATGATCGACAAATCGCGTACACCAGTGAGCGACATTTGCAAAGTGCGCGGGATCGGCGTCGCAGACAGAGTCAAAACATGAATGTTTGTTTTCAATGATTTGAGGCGTTCTTTATGCGTGACACCAAAGCGTTGCTCTTCGTCGACAATCGTCAAACCAATATTGTGGAATTTCACATTCTTGGCCAAAATCGCATGGGTGCCAACAACGATATCAACCTCACCCGAGGCAATGCCCGCCCGCGTCTGTGCCATGTCTTTTGCCGATACAAAGCGCGACATGGGGCGTACGTTGATCGGAAAACCACGGAACCGTTCGGCAAAGGACCTATAATGCTGGCGCGCTAGCAATGTCGTCGGCGCAATCATAGCCACCTGAACGCCGCACATCGCCGCAATAAAGGCCGCGCGCATCGCAACTTCGGTTTTGCCAAAGCCCACATCGCCACAAATCAGGCGATCCATGGGGCGCCCCGCTTCGAAATCATCAAGCACATCTTCAATGGCGCGCAGCTGATCTTCTGTCTCAGTATAGGGGAAACGCGCACAAAAGGCTTCCCACATTTCATCAGGCGGTAACATGATCGGCGCTTTGCGCAGATGGCGTTCGGCAGCAATACGAATGAGCTTTTCGGCAACTTCGCGGATGCGCTCTTTCATGCGTGATTTCTTGGCCTGCCAAGCCCCGCCACCAAGACGATCCAACATGCCTTCGTCATGGCCATAACGGCTTAAAAGTTCAATATTTTCAACGGGAAGATACAGACGGTCCCCGCCTGCATATTCTAGCAACAAACATTCATGCGCAGCCCCAAGTGCCGAGACAACTTCAAGCCCTTTATAAATCCCAACGCCATGTTCAACATGAACGATCAAATCGCCAACAGACATGCTTGAATGCTCTGTCAGAAAATTTTCAGCACGCTTTTTACGATTTGGACGGCGGATAAGGCGATCACCAAGCACGTCTTGCTCGGAAATAACCGTGATGCGCCCTGCGTCGACTTTGGCCTCGAACCCTTCGTCCAATGGCCAAATGGCCAAATAGACACCACCGACTCCCTCAGGCACATCGCGCCAATCGCCAATTTCAACGGCACCGTTGAGATCTTGATCCTGCAAAAGCGTCGAGATGCGATCTCGCGCGCCCTCTGACCAAGACGCAATTATCACCTGCCCCTCTTTGCGTTTCACATTAATATGCTGCGCTAAGCTATCGAAAAGGTTCACATTATCAAGCTGCCTTTCGGGCGAAAAACTTCGCCCGATAAAGCCGCCAGCATCTATGACTCCCAATCCGGTTGGTTGCGGCAATGCATGGAAAGAGAGCACGCGGCGGCCTTGTATCTCGGCCTCCCAAGCAGCATCATTGAGATACAAAAGTTCAGGCGGACAGGGTTTGTACACACTGTCCATACGGCCTTTGGCTTTCAGCGCTTCTGCACGGTTTTCATACTGATCCTGAATGCCTTCCCAACGTGAAAGACGTGCGGCAGTCGATTGATCATCAAGAGAAATTGTCGCGTTGGGCACGTAATCCAATAGGGTCTCAAGCTGCGCGTGAAAGTATGGCAACCAATGCTCTAGCCCTGCATGTTTTTTGCCGGCAGAAACCGCTTCATACACAGGATCATCCGATCCAGCGGCGCCAAATTCAATACGGTAATTCTGACGAAAGCGTGTGATCGAGGCTTCATCCAAAATCACTTCAGATACAGGCGTAAAGGTGATTTCTTTCAGACTTGTCGTTGTGCGCTGATTGCTTGGATCAAACCGGCGTAAACCGTCAAGTTCGTCACCAAAGAAATCGAGCCGGACTGGCAAATCTTGCCCCGGCGCAAACACATCGATGATACCGCCACGGATTGCATAATCGCCTGGCTCCACCACCGTCGGCGCTTGCGTAAAGCCCATACGCACCAAAAACGCCCGCAGATTGGCCTCGTTGATCCGTTCGCCAACACGCGCTGTAAACGCCGCTTCTGCCAAGGTGGCGCGCGCCGGTACCCGCTGGGTTGCGGCCGCCAAAGTTGTCAGCAATATAAATCGTTTGGGGGCGGCACCATGCGCAAGAGCGGCCAAGGTTGCCATCCGATGCGCCGAGATGTCAGAATTGGGAGACATGCGATCAAATGGCAAGCAATCCCAAGCAGGAAAATCCAGAACCGGCATATCAGGTGCGAAAAACCGCAAGGCCATGCGCATCGCCGCAAGACGTTTGTCATCGCGCGCGATATGGATGACCGGGCCATCAGATTTGGCAACTTCACGGGCCAGAAGATAGGCGTCAAAACCTTCAGGCGCGCCGCCAACTTGAATATGGGTGCTGTTGCTCATGAGTGCTTTCCGCGTGTTATCCGCCCAAAGGGCCTGTCACGAGATTTTGGTACATACCCCACATCGCCGTGATGAAAATAGAAACCATACCAATCAGTTGTGTAAAAAACCTATGGCGTCGCAGAACTGAAAATAGCGCTTTACCCATGGGCTGCTCAGCTCTGATTTTCCGAGCGGTGTTGATGCTCATCAGTCCGACGAGGCTCATGGGCAAGGCCATCAAAAAAATCGCCTGTGCAAACTCAACGTCGTAGAAAAGCCCTAAGGCAAATAATATGGTTAAAGATGCAGTGGCAAAACCGACGATAAATAAACCCGAGACTTCGGCGATATTCAAAATGCGCCCCACGTTGATACGCACCAAAACTTCTATGTCCTGCATTTTCTCATCACCGTCTTTCGCAGCGCGTTGCGCAAGGTCGAAAGGTACTCCCAACACGTAATGAGAGGCGGTGGACCATAGAACCGCCAAAGCGATCCAGTACCACAGGTTCGAAAAGGACCGCATATCGATCACTTCAAAAATGGTTTGATAGAGGTTCAAAGTGGTAATTCTTTCTGATCGTTAAGCGTATTTATGGCAGCTTGGGCGACTTTATGCTGCGGTTGCGGCGATTCCTACCCTTGATGAGAGGTAAAATCCATGTCACCCCATGGAATTAGATATATCTGTGACCAGCGCCGAAGGACAGCCTATGCCCCGCACTCTTGCTCCCTACCCTTTGACACGTCTGCGCCGCACCCGCAAAATGGAATCCTTGCGTGGCTTGGTGCGTGAAAATGCCCTTGAAGTGCATGATTTGATTTGGCCGGTTTTCGTACAAGAGGGTGACAATGCACGCACACCGATTGTATCGATGCCGGGTGTTGATCGGCTATCAGTGGATTTATTGGTCAAGGCTGCGACTGAGGCCTACGCTTTGGGCATCCCGGCCATTTGTCTTTTTCCCTATATAGAGCAAGATCTTAAGACCGAAGATTGCAGTGGCGCTTGGGCCCCTGACAATTTGGTGAACCGCGCCATTCGTGCAATCAAAGCGGCGGTGCCAGAACTGGCGATCATGACAGATGTGGCGCTTGATCCTTACAACATCAACGGCCACGATGGTTACGTGGTGGATGGCGAGATCGTCAATGACATGACGGTCGAAGCTTTGGTGAAAATGGCCGTGGCACAGGCGGATGCTGGCGCAGATATCATCGGCCCGTCTGATATGATGGACGGACGCATTGGCGCCATTCGCCGCGCGTTAGAAGTGGCAGGTCACAGCAATGTGACCATCATGTCCTATTCGGCCAAATATGCCTCGGCCTTTTACGGACCGTTTCGCGATGCTGTTGGAGCCTCTGGTGCGCTTAAAGGCGACAAAAAGACCTATCAAATGGACCCTGCCAATTCAGATGAGGCCCTGCGTTTGATCGAGCGCGATTTGATGGAAGGCGCTGACATGGTCATGGTCAAACCAGGGTTGCCCTATCTAGACATCTGCCGTTCGGTCAAGGATCGCTTCGGGGTACCAACCTTCGCCTATCAAGTGTCAGGCGAATACGCGATGATCGCTGCCGCCGCGCAAAACGGTTGGATTGATCGCGAAAAAACCATGCTGGAAAGCCTGATGTGCTTTAAACGTGCGGGCTGTAATGGGATTTTGACCTATTTTGCCCCTGACGTAGCGCGCCTTTTGGCGAAATAGACTCTTATCTTAGGGCAAACCGCTCTGAAAACAGGGGAATATCTGCCGAATATCACCCAAATGACGATTGGGCGATGACAAGGCACGTGTAGTCACTGTAATCTACAAGCAAAGAGGCCAAAGAGCCTTATTCATGAGGATATGGTGTCTCCAAGACATTAAAATTATAAAGGGCAGCTCCATGATCAAACCATTGGCGCAGACAGATACATCAACACCATCAAAGGCCAACCGCCGCACATTTATGATCGGCTTAGGCGCAACAAGCCTTCTAACCGCTTGTAACAATGGGCTGAGTGGGAATGGCGGGCCCCGTATTGACGCGCGTGCAGATGCGTCCTTGCAATATCTTTACAGCACCTACCCCAATACCAGTGATTTGCGTGATAAATCTGTTGGCATGCTGGTGATGCCGCTGGTCACTGAAGCGGGCTTTGGCCTTGGTGGGTCTTACGGGCGCGGTGTTTTGCGCGTCAATGACGTGACAGTTGATTATTATTCATCCACACAAGCCTCAATCGGCCTGCAAATCGGCGCTCAGCAATATGCGCATGTGCTGTTTTTCATGACCAATGATGCCTTGCAAACCTTCCGCGGATCACCGGGTTGGGCTGCGGGAGCAGACATCGAATATGCGCTGAACAATCGTGGTGAAAACCTGTCGGCAGAGACAACGACCTCGCTGTCTCCTGTGATTGCTGTGGTCTTCGGTCAAGCCGGACTGATTGCAGGTGCCACAGTGGAAGGCACCAAATACACGCGCATCATTCCATAGGATTATTTCTATATTTTACTTTAAAACGCTCCACTTACGGGGCGTTTTTTATGTGATACATTCAGAGAAAATCAGACTATGGAACTGTTTCTTCCAAAACGCCATCCATGCTCATTTGCGCATAAAGCAATCCTTCGCGCAGCCCACGATCCGCGACAGACAAACGATCTGTCGGCCAAATCCGCAACAGCGCCTGCAAGATAGCAGAGCCTGACATGATCAACTCTTGCCGATCTCGCCCAATACGCGGGTCACGGCGGCGCCCTTCTGGTCCAAGATCAAGATAATCACGGATCACGCGATCGATCTGTTCTGACGTCATACGCAGGCCATCGACCTTATTGCGATCATAACGCCGCAAGCCTAAATGTGAGGCAGCAACGGTGGTGACCGTCCCAGAAGTCCCGATGATCTGAAATCCCTCGCGGCAGGCGTCATTGGCATAGGGCGCAAAATTGGCCAGTTTTTCCTCAAACAGCCATGACATCAACGCGAAACGCGCGGAATCGTCTTCGACATCACGGAACTGATCTTTCAGCGTCGCCACGCCCAATGGCACAGAAATCCAATCGACGACCTTGGCGTGTGGGAAAGGGCTGTCCGCATTCTGAAATCCACGGTGTAAACGCATGATCGCGCGCGGGCGCTCGATACGCGGCACAGAGGAGAGATCAATCCAAACCAATTCGGTCGAGCCGCCACCAATATCCACGACCAAAAGTTGATCCGTCTTGGTCGACACCAAAGGCGCGCATGAAATCACCGCAAGGCGCGCTTCTTCTTCAGGTTTGATAATTTCCAGATCTATCCCAACTTCGCGGCGCACAGCGCGCAAAAAGTCGCGAGAATTTCGAGCACGACGGCAGGCTTCTGTGGCCACAAGGCGCATCCGCTTAACGTCATGTTTTTCAAGCTTTTTCTTGCAGACCTTCAAGGCTTGCAAGGTGCGTGAAATGGAAGACCGTGACAAACGCCCTGTCTGTTCCAATCCAGCGCCAAGCTGGACAGATTTCGAAAAACTGTCCACCACATGAAACTGACTGCCTTTGGGTTGGGCAATCAACATGCGGCACGAATTTGTGCCAAGATCCAGCGCGGCATAGAGCTGCGCCGGGTCGACTATTGCAGGTGCGAGAGGCTCGACCGCTTTGGGGAACACGCCCGCACCATTGGGACGCTTGGGCGTCATATCACACGCCCTCCATTCTGAGTTGATTTGATCTTACGCGCAAAATCGGGCGCGCTGCAAGCCTAGTAAACCGTTCAAGTCTTCACCTTTTTCGTGATCTGCTCTGATTGACCCCGCTTTCACTCATAACCTTCTTGAGAATTTTTCCAGCCAGACAAGCCTTCACAGGTCTGGCGCAACCCCGCCCTTTTCTTTAAGCCTTGGCGCCAACGTAATCCTATGTTTGAGGCCCCCTATGTCTGAGCTTACAATTATCTATTGGCGCGACATCCCCGCACAGGTCCGTGTGGGCCGTGGCCGCAAAGCCGCCCGCGCAGTTTTGCCTGAACGGTTCGAACAAGCCATAGACCGTGTTGCCATGCGTATCGGTGCCACGGATGGCGATGCATATATGGCCGAATGGCGAGATGTATCTGGCGGAACCGTCGAGGGCGATCTGCAAGCCGCTGCGGATGCCAAAGCCGCCGAGCTTGATACAATCTTTGACAAAGAGGCGCTGAAAACCCTCATAGACAATGACGGCGTTGCGCCAACTGCGTAATCGCCTGTAAATAGATTTGGCCCAGACCTGAGGCCAGCAGCCCCCTAAAAGGACGACCCACATGACCCGCACTGTGATTGAGAGCAAAACAAAAACCGTCGTGATCGGCTTTGACGAGCCGTTTTGCGTGATCGGTGAACGTATCAACCCAACGGGGCGCAAAAAACTGGCCGCTGAATTAGAGGTTGGCGATTTTTCCACTGTGGAACGTGACGCGCTGGAACAGGTTTTGTGTGGCGCGAACATTTTGGACATCAACTCAGGCGCTGTGTTTTCCAACAAAATGGCCGAAGATCCCCGTTATGCGGACAACAACTTTGTTGAGCCGCCCTTGATGCGCGAATTGATTGCGCGGGTTCAGGCGGTTGTGGATGTGCCTTTGTGCATCGACAGCTCAGTGCCGGCGGCTTTGGAAGCGGGGCTTGAGGCCTCAGAAGGCCGTCCGCTTTTGAACTCTGTCACCGGTGAAGAAGAACGCCTTGAGCTGGTTTTGCCTTTGGTGAAAAAATACAACGTGCCAGTTGTGGCGATTTCAAACGACGACACTGGCATTTCCGAAGACCCCGATGTGCGTTTTGCTGTGGCCAAAAAGATTGTCGAGCGTGCCGCTGACTTTGGCATTCCGGCCCATGACATTGTGGTTGATCCACTGGTGATGCCCATCGGCGCGATGCGCACGGCTGGTCAGCAAGTTTTCACTTTGGTACGCCGCTTGCGCGAAGAATTAGGCGTCAACACCACTTGTGGCGCGTCCAATGTGTCCTTTGGCTTGCCACAACGTCACGGTATCAACGCAGCGTTTTTGCCAATGGCCATCGGCGCAGGCATGACATCTGCGATCATGAACCCTGTGCGTTTGCAAGAAATGGAAGCCATCCGCGCGGCCAATTTGTTGATGAACCACGACCCTGATGGCAGTCAATGGATCGGCTTTAGCCGCATCATGGATGCTGTGGCAGCCGGTGCGTCCTTTGCTGATGCCGCCAAAGACGCCGCAACGGGTGGCGGCTCTGGCGGTGGACGTCGCGGTGGCGGACGACGTCGCCGTTAATTGACCTAAAAGGATATTGATATGGCGCGCTTGATCGCACTGAACAAACCTTTCGATGTGCTCTCGCAGTTCACCGACAAAGGCACCGAGGGCACCAAGCGCGCCACCCTATCTGATTTCGTCAAAGTGCCCGCGGTTTATCCCGCAGGGCGGCTTGATCGCGACTCTGAAGGGCTTTTGCTGCTCACTGATGACGGACAGCTTCAGGCGAAAATTTCGAACCCGAAAAACAAAATGGCCAAAACCTATTTGGCACAAGTCGAGGGCGAAATCTCGGATGAGGCCATCGATCATCTGCGCCGCGGAGTTGAGTTGAAAGACGGTTTGACCCGTCCCGCCAAAGCGCGGCGGGTGGCGGAACCAAAGATGCTATGGGAGCGCACCCCGCCTGTGCGCTACCGAAAATCTGTGCCAGACAGTTGGCTTGAATTGACGATTTCAGAAGGCAAAAACCGCCAAGTGCGCCGCATGACCGCCCATGTTGGCTTTCCGACCCTGCGTCTGATCCGTGTTGCCATCGGCCCCTGGACCATTGCGGGCCTGAAAAATGGCGAGTGGCGCGACCTCGACCCGACTGATTTTAAATAACCTCCGAAAAGAGACCCAAATGAGCGACGCGTCCCAAGACACAAGCCCTGCCCAAGACCCGTTGGTGATTTTCACCCCATCCGGAAAACGTGGCCGCGTGCCAAGTGGCACATCCGTCTTGGCGGCAGCGCGTCAGCTTGGCGTGGATTTGGATTCTGTGTGTGGCGGACGTGGCGTCTGTTCGAAATGTCAGGTGCAGCCCTCGTTTGGTGACCACTCCAAACATGGTATCACCGCAGGCGAAGATGCGCTGACCGAATTCAACGCCGTCGAAGAACGCTATGATCGTGTGCGAGGCCTCAAAACGGGTCGTCGTTTGGGCTGTCAGGCCTGCGTGACTGGCGATGTCGTTTTGGATGTGCCGCCTGAAAGCCAAGTGCACAAACAAGTGGTGCGCAAAGCGGCCACCACGCGTCATATCGAAATGGACCCTGCGACGCGGCTTTACTATGTCGAAGTGGCACAGGCCGATATGCATGATCCCTCGGGCGATTGGGAACGCACTGAATTGGCTTTGAAAACCCAGTTTGATCTGGACGAAATCTCCCTGCCCTTTGCCCTGCTAGCCCCTTTGCAAAAAGCGCTGATCGACGGTAAAAACGCCGTCACTTTGGCCGTTCATACTGCCCGCGCTGGGGCTGCGAAAGTTGTTGGCATTTGGCCTGAATTTGCAGAACCCAATCTTTATGGCCTCGCGGTTGATCTGGGGTCCACCACGATTGCGGCGCATTTGACCAATCTGGTGACCGGAGAAGTGAAAGCCTCTGGCGGTGTGATGAACCCGCAAATCCGCTTTGGCGAAGACCTGATGTCGCGCGTGTCTTATACAATGATGAACGAGGGTGGGTCTACCGATATGACCATTGCCGTGCGTGATGCGATGAACACGCTGGCGCAAGACCTGACCACCGAAGCCGGCTTGGCCGTCACCGATATCTACGAGACCGTATTTGTGATGAACCCTGTGATGCATCACCTGCTTTTGGGGCTTGATCCGATCCCACTGGGCCAAGCGCCTTTTGCGCTGGCGACCTCGTCTGCTATGGATCTGTCAGCCAGTGACATAGGTCTGAATTTCGCCCCCCAATCACAGATCTATATTTTGCCGCTGATCGCGGGGCATGTCGGGGCTGATGCGGCCGCTGTGGCCTTGTCAGAGGCCCCACAAAACGTTGATCCGATGACATTGATCGTCGATGTCGGCACCAATGCCGAGATCATTTTAGGCAATAAAACCCGCGTCTTGGCTTGTTCATCGCCCACAGGCCCCGCCTTTGAAGGCGCGCAAATTTCCAGCGGTCAACGGGCCGCACCCGGTGCGATTGAACGTGTCGAGATTGATCCCACCACCAAAGAACCGCGCTTCAAAGTTATTGGCTGTGATCTGTGGTCCACTGATCCTGAATTCGCCGTGCAAACCGCCACCACAGGTGTCACGGGTATTTGTGGGTCGGGCATTATCGAGGCCGTCGCAGAAATGCGCATGGCTGGGCTGGTGGATGCGGGTGGTCTGATCGGGTCTGCGGCGCAAACCGGCACTGAGCGCTGTCGTCCAACAGGGCGCACCCACGCCTATTTGCTGATGGATGGCTCTGCCGATGGAGGGCCGGTGATTGAGGTCACGCAAGGCGATATCCGCGCCATTCAACTTGCAAAATCAGCGCTTTACGCTGGTGCGCGCCTGCTTATGGATGAATTTGGCACGGACACAGTTGATCGTGTTGTGCTGGCCGGCGCTTTTGGGGCGCATATTTCCCCCAAGCACGCGATGGTGTTGGGCATGATCCCCGATTGTGCGCTTGATCAAGTCGTCTCTGCTGGCAACGCCGCAGGCACAGGCGCGCAAATCGCTCTGTTGAACGTCGCCGCACGGCGCGAAGTCGAGGCCTTGGTGCATCAAATCACCAAAGTCGAAACCGCAATCGAGCCGCGGTTCCAAGAACACTTTGTCGAGGCCAATGCCATCCCTCATGCGACTGCGCCATTTACGGGTCTGCGCGCTTTGGTATCTTTACCAGAGGTATCGTTCAATGCGGGCGGCGGCGAAGGTGGTCGCGGCACAGGCAGACGTCGGCGGCGATAAATCTACGCCACATCTTTGTGGTGTGATGGGAAACACAGACCTGAATCTATGCGAACAATTGATCACGACTGACCCAAACCTCTCGATTTAAAAGCCCGTTTGGGATGTTGCAGAATGCGTTGATCCCGACCTGCAGTAAGGACCGTCACATCAGTTCGACAGTTCAATTATAAAACGTGATATTTCGACGTCATGTAATGTGAGGCGCTCCGGGTTTAGATTTGTTAGGGGCAACCTCGGCCGCTTTTTTGATCGATAGGCATATGATCGACGTCAGTCTGGATTGGCTCAAGACTGCGACGCGCGTGCAATGACAATTTCAGCTTTCAAGCCGCCAAGTTCAGCACTGTGACCAAGCCGCAGGCTACCGCCATGTTTGCGCGCTATATCTGTTGCGATGGCCAAGCCAAGCCCAACGCCAGACCCACGGTTTTGATTGCGTGCCGCGTCCAAGCGCACAAAAGGTTGCAAGACTTTTCCACGATCCGCCTCTTCGATGCCCGGACCATCGTCTTCGACACAAAACACCACAGATCGCTCATGAATGGTCAAGGACACATGAGCAGAGGTTCCGTATCTCAAAGCATTTGAAATCAGGTTATCCAAAGCGCGGGCCAAAGCATCAGGGCGCGCAGAAATCACATATTTCCCAAGCTCACTTGGATCACAGGTGATCGCGCCCCCCGCCCGTTTGGACCGCTCAAAAGCGCCCATCAAAATCGACACAGGATCGACCTTTTGAGGCTCATCCAAAGCGTCCGCACGAGTAAAGGCTAAGAATTCATCCAAAAGCCGCTCCATTTCGGACAAATCCTCATGCAACGCGTCAATGTCTTCTGCCTGATGGGGATCTGTGTCCAAAAGCGATAGGCTAAGCCGCATACGGGTCAGGGGCGTGCGCAGATCATGTGATACGCCAGACAGGATCAAGGTACGCTGCTCGATATGTCGTTCAATCCTTGCGCGCATATCGACAAAGGCGGCACCTGCCGCACGCACTTCTAATGCACCTGCTAATTTATAGGGCTCATTGCGTCCTCGTCCGAAAGCCTCAGCCGCACGCGCTAACCTGCGGATAGGACGCAACTGATTGCGCAAAAACGTTGCAGCGACAATCGCCATGATGACACTGGTTACAAGAGTCACAAGTATCAATTGATGCGGATTTTTGGCAGAGGCCCGCTCACGTGGCACTTGGATTTCAATGTGTTGATCGTTGAGGCGCACCCCAATGATAACGCGACGCGTGTTTGACTTTAGATCTACACCTTCTATTCCTTGCACACGCTCATACAGGATTCTGGAAATCAAAATACCTGAAAAATCATACCATGCCCGCTGATCAACTACGGATGTCTCGTCATCAATTGCACGCGTCAAAAATCCAAGACGCTCATCCAAGTCATGCATAACTTCTGGCAGCTCTTGGCCGGGAACATTTTGCAACGCATCGACATAGAACGAAACATCCGCACGTACGCCGCGCATCAATTGATCGGTGACATCGCTAAAATAACGTTGCGAAAAGGCGACCAAAACCACAAGCTGCAAAACAATGATTGGCACCAGCAAGATAAGCACAGCACGGCCATAAAGACCACGTGGCATGTATTTTTTTAACCATGCGAATAACATAAGCTATTGGTAGCTGCGCAGATCATGCTTGCATAGAGGAAACGCGAAATGGAACGCCCCGAAACAGTGAGTATGCTCACGACTGGCCTGATACGGGTGATCGCGCCCAATCCATCGCCGATGACCTATTGGGGCACCAACAGTTATATTTTGGGCACTGGCGCGGCGCGCGTGCTTATTGATCCGGGGCCAAAGGATTCTCAGCACCAACAGGCGATGTTAAACGCCCTGCCCCATGGCACAGTGATCTCTCATATCTTGGTGACCCATGCCCATAAAGACCACAGTGGCGGCGCGCAAGATTTGGCACAGGCGACAGGCGCAAAGGTCTTGGCTTTTGGTGATGCCCGATCGGGGCGGTCCGAAGTGATGACCCAGCTTGCCGCCACCACACAAATGGGCGGCGGTGAAGGAGTGGATATGACATTTGAACCGGACGTATTGCTCAAAGATGGTCAACAGATAGAGACTCCTGCGGGTCCAATCACTGCGCTGCACACTCCGGGTCATATGGGCAATCATTTGTGCTTTGCGTGGAATAACTGCCTGTTCAGTGGAGATCTGATTATGGGGTGGTCCAGTTCTCTCATTTCCCCACCCGATGGGGATGCCGCAGCCTTTCGCGACAGTTGCCACAAACTGCTGATGCGTCCAGATACGCCGCTCTTCGCAGGACATGGCGCGCCTGTTGAATCAGGACATGCCCGTATCAACGCTTTGCTCGTTCATCGCGCCAAACGAGAGCAGCAAATCCTGCAAGCACTCGAATATAAATCCATGGACCTGAAAACTTTAACCAAAGCGGTCTATGGAAACCTTGAGTCCTTTACGTTGAAAGCCGCAGCACGCAATACGCTGGCACATCTTATTGATCTCAAAGAACAATCAAAGATTGAAGCCACGCCAAACCTGCATGAATCAGCTGTTTTTTCACTGGCAGAGAACAAAGTTTAAAAAAAGTAGGATTTTGTCATAAATCCCTCTTGCAGCCTCCATTTCTCATAGCTATACACCCCACATATTCCGGCGTAGCTCAGCGGTAGAGCAGTTGACTGTTAATCAATTGGCCGTAGGTTCGATCCCTACCGCCGGAGCCATTTACAACTTAAGTTGTTGAAATACCTAGCGAAGTCACAGCGTGGCTTCGCGGGTGTGGCATCAGGGTGTTACATCACCCTACCCCCACAAGACATGACCTCTTCGTATCCGTCCCAACAGGACCTGACACGAATGTTCAACCAACCTCATCTCTCAAAACGCGGCTATATCTATCAATGGCGGCGTCGTTTTCGCCGGTTTTCCACAGGAATCGTCGATATCAAGCTCTCGCTGGGGACGACAGACCTGCGCTGCGCACATATATTGTCCCGCAGGATCAGTGCGGAAAGCGATATCGTTATGGAACAACTCACCCACCAACAGATCACGCCTGAGATGGCGCGGCGCTGGCTTGCCAGTGTCATCACCAAAGAGCGGGCAAAGATCGAGAAGCTGAAACTGCTGCACCGTTTTGATTCCAGTGATTCCGCCGATGATCTGCGCCACGATCAAGCGACAGCTGACGCTTGGGCACAGGTGAATGCGGACGGCCTGCACGGCGCGACGTCTGATCAGCCATTGGTATCTTTGAATCTGGACATCATCCGCGATGACCTGTCAAGCGAAGCGCGCCAGAACATCATTCAGCGCGATTTTAAGGCGTTAACGGGGCACCCGCGGCTCTCGGCGTTTGATCGTGCGAAGCTGATATCCCTGCTGATCGCTGGGAAATCCGCAGCGTGGAACCGGCACAAAGATGCCTTGGCAGATATCGACACGGCGGCAGATGACCTTTGGGACGAGGCCTCTCACTTGCTCGCATCAGAGACAGAGCCGCCTGCTGCTCCCCTGCAGCTTGCCCCTGCCCCCGAGGTAGACACTGACACTCTCGACCCCGACATGATGGCCGTTGTGTCCCGCATGAACGAGATGAAGCGCAGCGAAGGCATCGAGGAAAAGACCCTGCGCCAATATGAGAGCTTTGTTGGCCTCTTCTCCACGCTGACGGGCATCAGCGATGTGCGCTTGATCCGGCAGACAGATGCAACAGCGTTCCGCGCTGCACTTTACAAGCTGCCAAAAAGCTGGGGCAAAAGCCCTGCTGACCGCAATGCCACCCGTGAAGAGATCATGGCCCGCGCGGAGAAACTGCCACCGGAAAAGGTCGGATTGTCTGTCGGTACGATCAATCGTCACCTTGAGCATCTGGGGCAGATTGTTGAGTGGGCCTCTGATGAGGGCATTTCCGTCAATCCGAACCTCAAGCCAAGCAAACTGCGTCGCAAAGACACGGTGCGCGACTGCGATAAAAAGCAAGCGTTCTCTGAGGCAGAGCTGCGCCGTCTGTTCAAAACGCCGGTTTGGGTTGGCTCGAAGTCAGAACATCATCAAACCGAACACGGTTCAGAAATCTTCCGCAACGGCATCTATTGGTCGCCTTTAATTGGCGCTTTCACAGGCGCACGCCGGGAAGAAATCGCAGGGCTGGCCCCGACCGACATTGTCGAACGCGATGGCATCCCTTGCTTTAACATCGAAGATTCCGAGCTGCGGCGGATTATGAATATCTCCTCAAAGCGTGTCGTGCCGATCCACAGTCGTTTGATCGAGTTGGGTTTTCTGGACTTTGTTGCAAAGGCCCGCGCCAAAGGTCAAATCGACCTATTTCCCGACTTGAGAGAGCCCGCAACAGGTAAGCATGGCCGCAAACTGGGCCGCCGTATGCGTCAGATCATCGACGACGATTTTGGCGTCGAGGGCGCGGGGTTGTCCTTTCACAGCCTGCGCCACTACGTTCAAAGCATACTGGAACATGTGCCCGAGGTGATCGACAAGGTGCTGCGAGATGTTGTCGGCCATGAAGGCAAAGACACACATGAGCGCGTCTATAGCAAATCCACGCCACCCGCTGTCTTGCAAGCGGCGATTGAACGTTTACCGCGCGTGATTTGATCAGGAACTTGGGTCCTCAAAGGTCGGATCGGTTTCTGAATTGGCATTCAGGATGCGGGTCAACTCGGCCCGCTGATCCGCCTCCAAATTCTCGCTCAGATCAAGAACGTAGGCTGCATCCGCTGCAATATCTTCGCGTTCCTTGGTCAAAACGCCTTCAACTGCACGGCTGATTGATTGCGCAATCGGGACCAGTTTCGCAATCACAGGCTTCATGCGGGTCGCAATCCGCTTGCGTTCCTCCTTGGCCCTTGGTGCATTTGGCCCCCAAGTCAGCTTTTCTTCGCTTGGCTTTGAGGCTGATATCCACCGCAATACGGCGCAGCCAAGCATATCAATGCCCTCCACAAGCGCGTCAACCAAGGCCTCTGTCCGTGAAAGCTCCGCCTTGGCGGTCACAATTTTTGATTCAACATCAGCCAGTTCAGTCTCAACGATTGCCCGCTTGTTTTTGCCTTCACTCAGCGCCTTGTCCTCATCTTGCCGCGCCACCTTAAGCGACTGAACCTGTTTTGAAATCAGGCTCAAATCTTCACTTTCCTTTTGTGCCAACGACTTCAGCCGATCAAGCTCTTGGCTCTGCTCTGTCACCTCATCAGCAATTTGATCCTTGTGATTGGAGACCTCCTTGATCTCCTCCAGCGCATCACCCTGCCCCGCCTTTGCCTCTTCCAAATCCGCCTTTGCCGCCTGCAATTTCCCAACCTCAACATCTGTATCTGTCTTCACCTGTTGAAGTGTTTTCTCTGCCTCTTCCGCTGCCTGAACACTCATTGCTGACTTTTCTTCTATGGTGACGAGCGCAGCCTCGGCATCAGCCCTCTCTTTGCGCGCGGCATCCGCTGCACGTTCCTCTTCCTCACGGCGGCGCTCTGCCTTCACCACCTCCCGCGTCGCCGCCTCTTTTCTTTGACGCGCCTCTTTGACCGCGCGTTTGCGCGATTTCCGGATCCCGGCCTTGCCGACGGTCCGCCCATCTTCGACCATCTCTTTGGCTTTGCTCTGTGCAGCCTCCATAATCTCGTTAGATTTCTCATGACCCGCAGCCTGCTGATTAGCCCGCCACTCTGAAGGCGGGATATGGCGGCGCTTTTTCGGCACGTCTTCTCCAGCCTCTTTCGCAACCCGCCGTGCCTCAGCACGCCGTTCACCGCGGGCAATGCCGAGAGGCGCAAAGGCTTCTCCAGCCAAATCCTGCGCGCGTTCGTAATTCTTCAAAAGCGGATTCATCGAGGCCTGCAACAACAACTGCCGTCCACGATTTGCGGTGACCTTTTCTGCCCAAACAGCACCTACGAAATGAATATGATATGCCTCATCGTCATGATGTGCAGAGGCATAACGCAACTGACCATTGGGTAAATGTTCGAGCAGAAAATCCATTGCTGTTTGCTTGAACGCGGCGACCTTCTCCGCATCCCATTCGGCTTGCCCTGTCCCACCGAACCACTCTTTGTTGACCGTTAAAATCCCCTCGCGCAAAGGACCGTCGCCTGAACACCTCCGCCAAGGATCACTTTCACCATCAGCAATCAAAGCTTTACGCTCAGCTTTACGACCCCTCTTGCGCAAACCCTCCATGCGTTCACAAAAGTTGTTGCGCTTTGCTTCGGCAACTTCTGCCTTGATCGTCGCTTGCCAATTTGGCTCGCAATGAAGAACCTCATTCAGCCCCGACGCATCCAGATCAACATGAGAGAGATCACCGCCTTTTCGATGATCATGCATATCAAAGCGGCCAAGGTTATCGGGATGCAGCCCGTTAAATCGAAGGACGATCGGCGGCTTGGGGATGGTGACAAGTTGGGGATTGTCAAATTTGGAATGCACGGACATAGTGAACCTCAGGTTATCTGCTTTCCTCAAGAATGCAGGATAGCCCTGAAAATTCCGGCACAGGTTTCGGAAGTTTTCTTTGTGTTTTGGATCACAAACCCGTGATGATTGCCGCTACGCTACTCACTAGCCATGTTGCGGTCCGGGCAAGCCCTCCCCACAACATGACGTTCGCTCAGGGGATACCCCCAAGACCCCTTCTCGTCAGATCCGTCCGGGCCAAGCCCTTCCTGATCTTCCTGCGACCAGCAGCCTGCTGGACCCGTGGCGTTATGCGAAACTGTTTTTCACTAATGGTAGACGGCGCACCCATGCTATCCGCGTTGAGCCGTCGCATCTCACGTCACGAACGGCCCGCAGCCGTCATTCAAGTCCGGCGCAGCCTATGGCCGCTCCCAGCCCGAAGCGCCCCCGCAGTTCGGCTTGCTTTGCCTACCCGAGCTGTTCAAAATTCCCGTCCATATCTCCACCAAAGTGAGCCAAAAATTCTACAGAAAAGTGGCCCAAGTCAAAGTGGTGTCACTTGCCTTTCCGAGACTTTGAAGCAGGGAGCAAGCGTGGCAGGATGAGGCCTGCGGCGTGACGGGTTTCCGGATTCACGTCGAGCAATGTTGCCTCCCCATTAACGGCAGCCTTCAGCGCGGCATGGATCGGGGCATAACGATTAGCCAGACGAGTCTCTTCGAACCAGTCGACCAAACGCTCGCCAAGTCCAGCCGTGATGGAGAGACGCAGCAAACGTTCCAAGTCATCGGCGAAATTCCAGCCCTCTTGCACCAAGCCTCCTTGCAAGGCCTTGTTCAGATGCTCCGTGGCGTCTCCAAAATTTCCTGCCTGAACGGCGAACGCTGCATCCATCAACGCACGCCCCTCGGTCGGCATGTCTTTGAGATGGGGCAATGTCTCTCTCGCCTTGGAAAGCTCTCTCGATGCAACATACAGCCAAAACAAGTTCCCGTAAGCCAAGGCTTTGTGGCTCTCCGTCACACTTTTCAAGAGCGCTTCAGTGCGCCCCCCCTCGACGCCAGTGTCGATCAAGCGATTGGCTAGAGAGACCTTCGCCCGCACGACCGGTTTCTGCAGCGGGAGGGCGTCGCTGTCGCCGTAGCGGGCGATGAGCGCGTCGTAGACCTCGATCTCTGCAGCAGAATCGCCAGTCTGACCTAACGCGACCGCCTTGTTGAGCATGGCCAGCGCAACCGGTTCCTGCAGCGGGAGGGCGTCGCTGTCGCCGTAGCGGGCGATGAG
>NZ_JAHKPK010000026.1 GCF_018860665.1 Pacificibacter marinus | reverse complement strand
CGCGACGGCATAGCACCGAGATGCTTTCCTCGCCACGCAGGCCCGCCAAGACGATGCGGATTTTCTCTTCAGCTGAATAGGTTTGCCGCGTCTTGCGGCGGATGTTCTTAACCACCTTGTCGGCGGCGTCTTTTGATGTCTGGGGCTTCTTCGTCATCTCGATCTCCTAATCGATAAGATGAACCAGAAATCCTCCGTTATTCAAATCCTCAAATCTGTCCCACGGGTGCTGACGTCAGACATTGCGAGCGTTTGCGATCTGATCGATGGCGTCGACGAGCACCTTGTACCGGTCCTCCGCCTCAGGCTCGAGACTATAGGCGAAAATAACGTTTCGCCTAGGTACATCCATCATGTTTCCAATCAAGTAGGTCACGACAAAGAGGATGGCGAAAAGGCTGATGATAGCTGGGTTTTGCGTGGAGAAGGAAAAGGCAAGACCGATCGCCGCAGCGATGCAAAACATGAGTGCATACGAAGGGCGTTCCCTCGCCTCATTCAGGCTTCTTAGGGCCTCTGAATGGCTCTCTGAAATAAGGACGTCAGCCTCGGCCGAAACGATGCGCCGCATTAGTACGCCATCCTCAGTCATGTAGGTCGGTAGCTTTTCGCTAGGAGCGATCTTAGCAACCTCTGAGGCATAATTAGCCTCCACATGGGAGGACCCAGCACTCGATTTTCGGCCAATACCGCCAAGCGTTTTTCTGTAATAAACGCCATTTTTGCCCGCGTGGATATAATGGCCTCGTGGTCCAGTCCCGACCCTAAATCCTTTAACGCCTGCAGAAATACCTAGACCTGATTTGGAAAGGTTAATCCTGAAAGGACCCAAGCTAATAGAATCTCTTATGTAAATAGGCATGAGCGCCCCCTGTAATAAAATATAAATGTAGGTTGCATTAGAAATGCGTACCGCGCCAGAACTGAAATGAGGGGATAGTTTAGAAAGCGTATCGTCCATGCTTAGCACGCAGCATATCCTAGTGCTCAAAAGCCTGAAGGCTGGGCGATTGCGGCAATTGCAGAAACATCGGTCGCGGCAATGATGCGAGTGGAACGAACGACTTGTTCGGTAAAGCTGCGCCGCGGCGCGAACCACTGCTTCGAATGGCACCTAAGGGCCGGAATTTCCGAGAAATCTTGTCAGCTCTCCGAAATCGGACATTCCTGCACTCCGCAGCATCGGTCTACTCAGGGCTCGAACCTGCCGTTAGCTGCGTAATGCACCAAGGTCCGGTTTGGGCCGTGAGTGACGCATCAAAGATAGACTTAGCGATCCATGCGGTGTGAGAGCGCCTCCGCAGGCTCAATCGGTTGCCTAAAGGGCTCAGTGCGATTGAGGTATGTGATTGTCGTAAGCCTGCGCAATTTGCGCTGAGCGGGCGGTGCTCGGGATCAGAGCGTGTAGATTATTAGAATTTCACGTCAGCGCGGCAGGAACCATGTAATCAATCAAGGATGGCTTTTCTGGCCCCAGACTCCAGTCTTGCCTGGTCAAGGTTTCAAGTTGGACCGGTTAGGTTCCAATTTTGACCGAACATCACAATTAGAAAGATTGGCTGGGGTGGTAGGATTCGAACCTACGGTACACGCTACCAAAAAGCGTTGCCTTACCACTTGGCTACACCCCAACTTGGAGCGTTGATTAGTCTGTCGTTGCGGGCTGTGCAACCCCTTTTTGCATAAATTTGGAAACTCGAATAAGAAAATTTTGAAAGGTCGTGATGGAACCGGCTTTGTGCGGCCTTGGCGAACCAAACGCTCCGAATTCGGAAAGGGAAGAGGGGAGGTTGGAATGTGTAGATCGTGTATGCCTAATGGAGGCTTTATATAAATCCGTCGACAAAACTACATCTTATACAAAACAGTACCCCATAAATAAGGACGCAACGATGGGCGCCCTTATGTGTCTATTTTCAAGATGTGTTAGATTTACGCCGAAACCTGTTCACGCAGCACCGCAGCTGTGAGAGAGGCCAGCAGATAGATGCCTGAGAACAGCAAGAACGCCAGAATGGTGTTTTCAAACTTGCGCGGATAGGTGGGCTCATCTGGCGCCACAGGGCTAGAGCTTAGCGACAGGTAACGTGTTTGTCTGTTGGCTTCGATACGGGCCACCTCGAGCGATTGAATGGCTTGTTGTGCCATCATTTGGCGGGTTTGAAGATCAACTTCTGCCATGCGCAACTCAGCCGAGATACGGGCCAAAGAGCTTGACGACCCTGTCGCCTCAGTCATCTGGGCGCGCAGATTGGCCACGGTGCCTTCCAGACGGCCAATATCGCCTCTGACGCCTTCAACACGGGCTTGGTTGGGGCGCTCATTGTCCAAAAGTTGCTGCAGTTGCAATTGCTTTTGTTGTAGCTGGGTTTCAAACGTCGAAATCTGCCCCATCAGTGCGCCGGTTTCGGCCTCTGGTGAAATGATGCCCAGTTGTTCTTGCAAGAGCACAACGCTTTCTTGCGCTTCATCCATTTTGAGTTCGGCGTCTTCCAAGCTTTCGCGCGCCCCCTTCATTTGGTCTTCGCGCTTGCGCTGGGTGAGGTTGTCCACCCGCTCCTCTGCGTATTTGATCAAGGCGTCACTGAACTGCTTCGACACGTTCGGGTCTGCTGCGACCACTTCCATTTTCAGCAAACCTTCGGTCGGATCGTAGCCAATGCTGACGCGTTTTGAGTAGACCTTATAGGCTTTCTCATTGGTCGGGTTCTCGGGCAGGCGCTGAATGGAATCGATGGCTTCTGAGGCGAAATGACTTTTAAACCCAACGTCGGCATCAAGACGCAGCATGGCGTCACGGCTTTCAAGGTAATCCTGAACGGCAATGGAATCTTGCGACCCGCCTAAGGGTGATCCTGAAAAAAGACCGCCAGCGCCAGCCGAAGCAGAATCGGCTTGTTGAATCACAAAGGCTGATTTCGTGGCGTACATCGGCGTGGCGATCGTGTAGAAATAGACTGCGGACAAAAATGTAGGAATGCCGACAAACACAGCCAGGCGAGAGACAAGCAGCATCGTTTTACGGCGACGTCGTTTTGCAATGTCGAGCTGAATTTGTGAAATTTCGCTTTCGCGCGACAATCGTTCCATCACGTCAGCGGAGGGCATGGCGGCGGTTTCGATGGTTTTAGGCAGCTTGTTGCCGGTGGTCGCGGGAAGATTAGCGTCATCTTCGGTGGTGACCATGTCGAGCATGGCCGAGCGTTGGAAGGGATCAATCCCTTTTTGGCGCAGCAACCGCACGGCATCGAAATCGGATGTCGGTGCGAGGCCATGCTTTTGCGCGACGCGACGCGCCATGCGCAATTGGCGCCCCGTCAGGCCCTCGCGTTTAATCGTATCGATGTCTTGATCGATGGATATTTCATCGGCAGGTGTGACATCGCCAGTGGCCACGGTGGAGGATGCAGGGTCTTGTGCGTTAGAGGCCAAAGCGTCCGAAATCGCACCGCGGGATGTGCGACGCTGTGTGGCCGCAGGGCGTGGTTGTGCGGCAGCAGCACCCGGAAATGGGACGTTGCCAAAACCGTCGTCATTGCCACCGTTATCAAACAGTCGCGAGTCATCGACAGGTGCACGAGACGCGGAGGAGGGCGCCGCTTGCGCAGCTGGCTGTTGCGTCGATACATTGGCTGGTGCCGCTGCGGGAGCTTGTGGCGCGTTGACGCGTGCAGCTGCTTCAGACATGTTTACTGCGCGCGGAGATCTGCGGACGCGAAACTTTTGGGCTTTAGGCTTCGTAGTCATAGAGCACTTTTGCCTCTTCTAATGTGTCGAACATATGCAGTTTACCTTTGCGTAGGACTGCAGCAGATCGACAGAATTTTTCTAAAGTGGAGGCTTGGTGAGACACCACAATGATTGTGGCTTTCTCTAGCCTCTCGCGCAAGATTGCGCCAGCTTTGCGGTTGAAATTGACATCCGCGGTCGAGGGCATGCCTTCGTCGATCAGGTAAATGTCAAAATCGAGCGCCAAAAGCAGCGCGAAAGACAGGCGCGAGCGCATACCGGAGGAATAGGTGCCCACTGGCATATCGAAGTATTCGTTTATGTCACATAGCCATCTGCAAAAGGCTTCGACGTAATCGGGGTCAAGATCATAGAGTTGTGCAATGAAACGGACGTTTTCGCGCCCTGTATGTTTGCCGATTAGCCCGCCCATGAACCCCAAAGGAAAGGAAATGCGACAGCCGCGGCGAATATCGCCCTCGTCAGGTTTTTCCAACCCGCTCATCATGTTGATGATCGTGGTTTTGCCCGTGCCATTGGGGGCCAAAATGCCAAGAGAATTGCCAAGCTCTACCCGAAAGGAAGCCCGATCAAGGATCACCTTTCGCTGTGTGCCTGTCCAAAAGGACTTACTTACATTGTCAAACTCGAGCATCGTTACGCCTCGAAACTTCTTTGCTCATTTATCCTTAACGGACTTTTCTTAAAGAGAGTCTTACGCACTCAATTTGTTCATATTATGTCGCGCAAAAGGCGGTTAATCCACATCAGAACAACATTCATTGTCATAAAACGGGTAAACTTGCGGTAATTTGACACTACTTGCGTTAATTAGACACCGATCGGGAAACAATTCCGAAGAATCACAGTGTGATTACAGGGTAATGTGTCTGTAAAGGATACAATTTGTCAAAATAATCGCAAACGCGACTGTTGTGAATGGGCGCAGATCGTCCGGAGCCTTTTGGTGTGATCTAAGCAATAGAATCTGCGCGGCCGACATGAATGCAGTTTTGCTTGCCTCCTCGGCCTGAGAACAATACGGGTTGTACCGAACAAACCGATCCGTTTGGGCCTATGTTGTGATGGGCTAGATCCATGTCGGTAGAGGAGCCTGTATGACCGACCAATCCACGCCCGATCTCACGCCTATCGATGTGGCCCACGCTGCGATGGAGGCTGCCCAAAACGACGACACGTTGCGATTGCGGTTCTTTGAACGGCTGGCCGATTGCGAGTTGTTTTTGTTGTTGGATGCCGAACCCATTGGCGACGGCCCGATTGAGCCACGTGTGTTTCCCGTCGAAGACCAAAGCTATGTTTTGGTGTTTGACCGCGAGGAACGCTTGGCAGAATTCGCAGGGGAAGCGCCCTATGCCGCACTGTCGGGACGGGTTTTGGCCGATATGTTGGCGGGGCAGGGTATCGGCCTTGGATTGAATTTGACCGTCGCTCCGTCTGAGATGCTTTTGCCGCCTGAGGCGATGGATTGGCTTAAAAACACGCTGGCCCACGCCCCGAGCGAGGCCGAAGCCAAACCGGAAGAAATCACCCCACCGCATGGTCTGCCTGAAACTCTGGTCACAGCGCTTGATACAAAACTGGCGATTGCGGGTGGTTTGGCGCGTGTCGCTTATTTGGCGGGCGTAACTTATGAAGGTGGCACGAAAACCCATCTTTTGGCCTATGTAGATCACATGCCCGGCTCAGAAGGCGCGTTGGCGCAATTGGTGGCCGAGGCTTTGACGTTTTCAGGTATTGAGGCGGGCGCTTTGGATGTTGCGTTTTTTGCCCCCAGCGATCCACTTTGTGCGGCCCTTGCACGCCATGGGTTGCGCTTTGATCTGCCACAGCCAGAGCCGCAATCGACAGGGCCATCTGCGCCCGGAATGGACCCAAACAAGCCACCTATCTTGCGTTAATGTCGAGTTTCGAGATGGTTTGCCCGCGTGTTAATAACCCGCTGTGCGATCCACAAGATGCAACAATGGCTGGCCCGTTTCAGATCGTTTGATATTCTCTGCAATCACCTGAGACGCTGACTTGGGTCGCGTATCTGCCGCGATATGCGGAGTCACCGTGATGTTCGGGTGCTGCCAAAACACATGTGTTTCAGGCAAGGGCTCGATGCGAAACACATCTAATGTGGCGTGGCCAATTTGGCCGCTTTCAAGGCTTGCAAGCAAGGCGCTATCATCAATTAAAACCCCGCGCCCGGGGTTCAGAATGACAGCGCCGCGCGGCATCAGCGCCAAAGTTTCAGCGTTCAACGTGTTTTCTGTCTCAATTGTATTGGGCAACAACAGCACGCAGATCTCAGCACTCTGAAGGGCGTGTTTCAACCCATTAACACCATGTAAACAGGTGACACCCTTGATGTCTTTAGGGCTGCGTGACCAGCCTGTGACGTTAAAACCGAGTGAGGCCAGAGCCGTGGCCGCAGCACCACCGAGCATCCCCAGCCCCAAAACAGTGACGCGCCTGTCGCGCGCCAGCGGCGGTGTGGTTTGATCCCACAGGCCTTTCAGCCCGTGAATGTAACGATCCATCCCCAGATGGTGACGCATCACATGCCCCACCACCCATTCGGTCATGCCAAGCTCTAATCCCTCGTCCACCATACGGCACAAAGGTTGCGTCAGAGTGGCGTTGCCGACGATGGTTTCGACGCCGGCCCAAAGGCTGAGCACCGCTTTTGTACGGGTGAAGGGGGCAAAATTTGTTAGTGCAGGGTTGGGGGCATAAACGATGTAATCGGTTTGCGCTGCGGGCATGTCAGGGTTGATCTGTGCAGTGACACCTTGCGCCGACAGCGCTGCGGGCAGTTCGTCTTTATAGGCACCCCACAGGTCGTCCTGTGCTGAAAAAAGAATATTTACGGTCATGTCACGCCTCGGTGTTTGTTACGATTTACTGCGTGGGCGATGGACATGGGCCGATTGTACGATGCCAAAGGCGGCCATCAACACCAGCATGGCAGAGCCGCCGTAAGATACCATCGGCAAGGGCACGCCCACAACGGGGGCAAGGCCCATAACCATCGACATGTTCACTGCGAAGAACAAGAAAAATGTGGCGGCGATGCCGATGGTCACCAAAGCGCCAAAACGGTCTTTGTTGTTCATCGCAGAAATCAGACAAAACACGATCACGCCAGCATAGAGCATGAGCAAGGAAAATCCGCCCAAAAAGCCGAATTCTTCGGCCAAGGTGGTGAAGATGAAATCGGTGTGTTTTTCGGGCAAAAAGTTCAGCCGCGATTGCGTGCCTTGCATGAATCCGCGCCCCGTCCAGCCGCCCGAGCCGAGGGCAATTTTGGATTGGGTGATGTGATACCCCGCGCCCAATGGGTCAGATGAGGGATCCAAAAACGTATCGATACGCCGGTATTGATAGTCTTTGAGCAATTGCCAAGGCGTGCCACGCGATGAAAACACAGATGTCACCAAGGCGGCTCCCATCGCCGCAATGGCTCCAAAATACCACCAACTGACCCCCGCTGCGAACATGATGATCGCACCACCGAACACCAGCAAAAGCGAGGTGCCAAGATCGGGTTGTTTGAGCACCAAAGCCGTGGGCACCAAGATTAAAATTACAGGGATCGCAACCCAAAGCGGACGCGAGACTTTTTTGATGTCCAGCCAGTCGTAATAGCCAGCCAGCAACATCACCAAGGTGACCTTCATCAATTCAGACGGCTGCAGTCGCATAAATCCAAGGTCGATCCAACGCTGCGCGCCCATGCCGACATCGCCGAAAAATTCGACGACCAGCAGTAAAACCAAAGACAGCAGATAGCCGATGCCAGCCACATTGCGCCAAAACCAGATTGGGACCATTGCGATCATCAGCATAAGCGCCAGGCCCACGCCAAACCGCTTCATTTGCGGTTCCGCCCATGGCGAAAACGATCCGCCTGCATTGGAATAGAGCATGATGAACCCGACACTGGCCACCGCCGTAAGCAAAATCACCAAAGCCCAATTGACGTAAAGGATTTTGGACAGGCCTGTGGGCACTGTTTTGAGGTTTTGTTCGAGGTAACTCATGCGTTGCTCCTTGTGCTGGCGCCACCATCATCAGGGCGCAGGGGCAAAGCCTCGAGACGGTTTTTGATCGTCCCGCGTTGAGATTGTGGATAAGAGGCCAAAGGCGGCACTGCACCATGTAAAGCAAACAGCATCAAATCGCGCGCAATCGGAGCGGCCGCCGTCGACCCGCCTCCGCCGTGTTCGACGACGACTGAGACGGCGTATTTGGGATCATCGTAAGGCGCAAAGGAGACAAACAGTGCATGATCGCGTTCTTCCCATGGCACGTTATTGTTGTTCACAACCACGTTGCGGGTTTGGCTTGTGCCGGTTTTGCCTGCCATGTGCATGCCGTCTTCCACAATCCGCGAGCGGTAAGCCGTGCCACGTGAACTGTTCAACACCTCATACATGCCTGTGCGCACAGCGCGCAGCATATTTTCGTTGATATCCAATGGGCCCGCGTCTTGGATCGGTTGTTCAATCCCGTCGATCGTTTTGACAAGGCGTGGCGTAATCGCGCGCCCCGTGGCCAGTCGCGATGTCATCACGGCCAGTTGCATCGGGGTCGTCAGCACAAAGCCTTGGCCAATGGCGGCATTCAAACTGTCGCCGATCACCCAATCCGCGCCGCGCTTTTCACGTTTCCATTGTTTGTCAGGCATCAGCCCCGTGGACATACCCGGAAGCGGCAAACCATAGTCGTCGCCAAGTCCAAGTCTGCGGCCCATGTCAGCAATTTTTTCAATCCCAGCGCGCTGGGCCAGTTCATAATAGTAGACATCACAAGAATGACGTAACGAGCCGATAAGATTGACGTTACCGTGTCCAGCGCGTTTCCAGCAGTGAAAACGACGTCCGCCAACCTCGACGTGGCCCGTACAGCGCACGGTCTCGTCTGGGGTCACAACCCCAGCCTCAAGCGCTGCAAGTGCCGTGACCATTTTAAAGGTCGATCCAGGCGGGTAGGCGCCTTGGACAGATTTTGACGGCAAGGGGCGGTAAATATTTTCCAGCAAAGCTTTGTAATCCGCGCCGGAAATCCCGCGCACAAATTTGTTGGGATCAAAGGCAGGGGTGGAACCCGCAGCAATCACATCGCCCGTGCGCACTTCCATGATCACGGCTGCGGCACTTTCTCCATCTAGGCGTGCTTGAACGAAATTCTGA
This sequence comes from Pacificibacter marinus, assembly GCF_018860665.1. Taxonomy (GTDB): domain Bacteria; phylum Pseudomonadota; class Alphaproteobacteria; order Rhodobacterales; family Rhodobacteraceae; genus Celeribacter; species Celeribacter marinus_A. The sequence goes on along the minus strand of NZ_JAHKPK010000026.1, from coordinate 39,770 downwards.
ACCTTTTGATCAAAGGTCAATTGGATGTTAGAGCCCGCTACGCCTTCTTGACGGTCCAATTCGCGAATGGTGCGCCCGTGAACATTTTGTTCAACCCGCAAGGTGCCTGCGCGCCCTTTGAGCAGATCTTCCAATTTGGTTTCGACGCCCGTGAGGCCGATTTGGAAATCGGGGATGCGGTAAATCGGGTCGACGACGTCCATCTGATCCAACTTGTCGCGGGTCACAGGGCGGACATAGCCGACTGTGTGTACGAAATCATCGCGGAACGGGTAAAACCGCGTCAGACCCACTTCGGGGGATACGCCGGGCAAAGCTGGCCCGTTGGCTGCGACCGTGGAAAAGGCTTCCCATGTCAATCGATCTGCGATGGTCACGGGCACAGAGGGGCCAGTGTCACGGCTTTTGACTGTCTTGCGTACGCGTTCTTGCTCATCTGGCGTCAAACCAATCAGCTTTTCGAGTTTTTCCAAAACGACATCAAGATCGGCCGCGTCTTCTTTGCGAATGACGATCCGAAAGGTTTGTTCATTTTCGGCTAAAATCACGCCGTTGCGATCATATAGTAACCCGCGGGCAGGGGGCAGAAGACGCACTTTGAGGCGGTTTTCATCGGCCAAAAGGCGAAACTCTTCAGCTTGGTCCACCTGCATGAATCTCATGCGCAGACCAAGCACCCCCATAAAGGCCAGCTGTGTGCCGCCCAAAAACAGGGCGCGCCGCGATATTTTTCTGGCGCTCTCGGCTGTATCTGCTGGGGATCGTCTCATCGTGCATATCCGATCTGTTCGGCTTCTGCTGCGGTGATTTTTGTCACGCCCATCAAAAACGTCGAGATCAGCACGACGATGGGATAAACCAATAAGGTCGAAATTTGCTGCAAGATCACCAAGCCAAACGAAGTGTGATCGACGATGGAAATTCCTAAACAGATGCGGTAGACAACAGCAAGTCCAAGCAAGAGCGCAGAGACTGTTGCCCATTCGATTAAAAAGGGCATATCGCGTGACATGCCTTCGCGACCTCGTAAAAATTCGACCGCTATGACGCAAAGCGCCGCCCAAAGACCGGGCGGGCGCATGAATATAAAATCACCTATTAAAAAAATGAGACCCACCAAGACCATAGGCACATAAGCAGGGCGGCGCAGCACCCAAGCGAAAGCGAAAGCCAGCATTAAATCGGGGCCAGGCCAACGCCCTGCGCCAACCTCAAGCGGTAGAATACAAAAGAACAGCGCAATCGTGCAGATCAATACGAAACCGCCGCGATACATCCACTGTCTGATCACCCAAGGCTCAACCATTGGACGCCTCCGCAGGTTCAGCTGTGGTTGACAATGGCGCTTCGGGGACAATCAATGATCCGGGGTCGGTGATGCGCTCGCCTTCAAGCGATCGCAGCACGCGCAGATAGTCGAGCCGTTCATAATCGGCGGCCAAAACAACCCGCAAGCGTCGATCCGCGCCAAGCGCGACTTGGCCTATCACCAAGCCTGACGGGAAAACCCCGCCATCGCCTGAGGATACGACCCGATCACCGGGGCGAACCAATTCGAGGCTTTCGATAAATTCAAGTGGCGGGCGCGCGGTATTGTCGCCAGATAAAATCGCACGCTGGCCAGAGGGTTGAATGGTCACTGGCAAGCGCGAATTGCTGTCGGTGAGCAGCACGACCCGTGCTGTGTTTTCGCCCAAGCCCGAAATGCGCCCCACAAGGCCGATCCCGTCCATCGTCGCCCAACCGTCCAAAATCCCGTCTCGCGATCCGACATTTAACAGCACGGATTGACGAAACGGTGATCCGCTGTCGGCCATCACCACACCGGTGACATAAGTATATTTGGGATCAAGTTGGACGTTGTTCAGATCAAGCAGCTTGGCGTTCTTTTGTTCCAGCTGCAATGCCGCTTCTTTCCACGCCTGCATTTGACGTAACTCGCGCCGCAATTCCTGATTTTGTTCATAAATACGTCGGTAACTTTGAAAGTTTTCGACCATATCGACAGTCTTGGTCACGGGCACCAAAGCCCATTCAAAAGAGGGCACAACACGGTCCACAAGCTGCGCGCGGACGCGTTCGACGCGGGGGCTATCGATGCGCCACAAAATGAAAATACCAAACAACAAAACAATAAACAACGCAGACAGCAATCTGCGCAGAGGCCGAATATAGTCGTCAGTTGTGTTCGTGTCTTTGGCCACGTTTACTTCGAACCTTTAAAGGATCGCGGGCAAGGGGCGCATGCACTGTCCCCCTGTGGCCAGCGATCAGCTGTCGTAATCAATCACATGACGGAGCTGTTTTTCATACTCCAAAGCCTTGCCTGTGCCCAAGGCCACACAGTTGAGCGGCTCGTCAGCGACAGAAATCGCCAAGCCAGTTTGTTCGCGCAAGGCCAGATCAAGGTCACCCAAAAGCGCGCCCCCACCGGTCAGCATCACGCCGCGGTCCACGATGTCCGCCGCCAAATCGGGTGGCGTGGTCTCTAGGGCGGCCATGACCGCTTCGACGATTTGCTGCACAGGCTCAGATAGAGCTTCGGCCACTTGAGCTTGGGTGATTTCGATTTCTTTTGGCACACCGTTCAACAGGTCACGCCCGCGAATGGTCATAGCAGCGCCCCGTCCATCGTCAGGCATACGCGCTGTACCGATGGTGGTTTTGATGCGCTCGGCGGTGCCCTCACCGATCAGCAGGTTCTGTTGACGGCGCAAATACGCGATGATTGCGTCATCCATGCGGTCACCACCAACACGGACAGAGCGCGCATAAACGATGTCGCCCAAGGATAAAACAGCCACCTCAGTCGTCCCGCCACCGATGTCGACAACCATGTTGCCGGTGGGGTCCGTGATCGGCATGCCCGCGCCGATGGCTGCTGCAATCGGTTCTGCAATCAAACCGGCGCGGCCTGCGCCTGCGGATAAAACAGAGTTGCGGATCGCCCGTTTTTCAACAGGTGTCGCGCCATGCGGCACACAGACGATGATCTTTGGTTTCGGGAACAAAGTCCGGCGGTGCACTTTGCGGATGAAATGTTTGATCATTTCCTCAGCCGTGTCGAAATCTGCAATCACACCGTCCCGCATGGGGCGAATGGCCTCAATCGATCCCGGGGTTTTGCCCAGCATGTGTTTGGCGTCTTCGCCGACAGCCAAAACCTGCTTGCGCCCGTCTTTGACGTGGTAGGCCACAACCGATGGCTCATTAAGGATAATGCCCTTGCCCTTGACATAGACAAGCGTGTTCGCTGTCCCAAGGTCAATTGCCATATCCGAAGAGAAAAGTCCCTTAAGTATCGCCATAGTTAGCTCAATCCTCGTCAAACCCAAAATTGGGAGAATCCCCCGTAAATGGCCTTATATGCCTCTGAGCGTCCTTGGGAAAGGGGCGGATGCACACCTCAGGCAAAGTCTCGCCTTTGTGACGCGGCTGTCGCGGATAAATGTGCAGCTTATGGATGCAAGCATAGAAATGACCCATGCTTGCATCGTCTCATTATATAGTCGCGTATGTTACGGGCGGATCAGGATTTTACCTGTGCGTCCAGATGTTTGCGCGGCCGTCACCGCTTGGGTGATCTCGTCAATGGCAAAGACGCCGCCTGCGTCCAGTGTCAACTTGCCAGTGGCCGCCAGCGTTACAAGTTCCGTGATCAAACCCACGCGTTTAGCTGGCTCCATCATCTCAGATACTTTAGAGCCCCAGAACCCTTTCACCGTGATATGTTTGAATATCAAAGCGCCGGAATTGAGCGTCAACGGCGCGCCAGAGGCGGTGCCAAAGGTGATCAATTCGCCTTGCCAGCCCAGCAAATCAACCAGATCTTCGCCCATCGCGCCACCGACAGAGTCGACTGCCGCTTTTGCGCCAACCTCACCGATTAAAGCCTGCGCTTGCTCTTTCCAGCCGTCTTGATCCGTGGAAATCACATTCTCAAGACCCATGGCTTCCAATTCGGCCACTGCCGCCTTGCGGCGCACCAAGTTGACAGTGTGAATGCCTTTAGAACGCGCAAGTTCGGCAAATATTTTTCCCACAGCGCCGTTGGCTGCAGTTTGAACGACCCAATCGCCTTCGGATACGTTGATGAAATCAAGCAGTGAGATGGCCGAGAATGGCATCGCAATCAATTGCGCCGCGGCCTCGTCTGAGATTGTATCGGGCAGGGGGATGACACCTGCTGCGGGGGCGATGAAATACTCGGCCCATGTGCCATGAATACCTGCTGCGGCGACCCGTTGGCCGATCATGGCTGCATCGACGCCTGCGCCGACGGCTTCAACCGTGCCGACGGCCTCGGACCCGCCGACGGCTGGCAGTGTTGGTTTGTAGCCATACTCGCCGCGCACCGTCCACAGATCGTGATTGTGAATGGGCGACAGGATCATGCGGATACGCACTTCGCCGTCTTTGGGTTCGGGCAAAGGTATATCTGCAGATGTCATGACATCAACGGGGTCGCCAAAGGTGGTGTGTGCAGCGCTTTTCATAGCAGGAATCCTTTTGTGTATCTGTCTTTGCATGTGCGCATGGCGCGTGCGGTTTCAAGGTCTATCCATCTGTGACGCAAGGTAAAAATGCGATTGCATATCGTCCATGCACTGGGCGCGTGGCTTAATAAAAAAGGGCGCGCCAGATGACACGCCCTTTCACAGTTCGATTATAGTCAGATTAGCCCGCGTCGGTGTATTTGACTTCTTTGGTGTCAGCCCCCGGCGCAGATTTTGTGCGGCGCACGATCAAGCGATTGACCGCGTTGACATAAGCCTTGGCTGAGGCAAACACCGTATCAGTGTGCGAACTCTGGCCCGTGGCAATGCGCCCGTCTTCTTCCAAGCGCACAGAAACAGTCGCTTGCGCGTCGGTGCCTTCTGTCACAGCGTTCACTTGGTAAATCTGCAAACGCGCCTTGGTCGGGTAAAGCGTTTTGATGGCTTTGAATGTTGCATCCACAGGACCGTCACCTTCTGCTGTGCAATGCTGTTCCTCGCCGTCGATTTCCAAAATGATGTCAGCGGTTTGCGGCGCTTCCGAGCCACAGATCACCCGCAGTTTCTTGATCTTGATGAACTCGTTTTGGCCTTCGGACCCAGTGTCTTGCATCAAAGCGACGACGTCATCATCGAGCACTTCTTTTTTGCGATCTGCCAGTTCTTTGAAACGCACGAACACGTCTTTCAACTGATTGTCGCCCAGCTCATAGCCCAGTTCTTCGAGTTTGGCCCGCAACGCGGCGCGGCCCGAATGTTTGCCCAAAGGCAGGGACGTGCCAGACAGGCCCACATCCGCAGGGCGCATGATTTCAAAGGTTTCCGCGTTCTTCAGCATACCGTCTTGGTGGATGCCAGATTCATGCGCAAATGCGTTTTTACCAACGATGGCTTTGTTCGGCTGGACCACAAAACCAGATACTTGCGACACACGGCGCGAGATGTTCATGATCTTGGTGGTGTCGATTTTGGTCGCATAAGGCATGATGTCTTGGCGCACTTTCAGCGCCATCACGACCTCTTCCAGCGCTGTGTTGCCCGCGCGTTCGCCCAAACCGTTGATGGTACATTCGATTTGGCGTGCGCCAGCCTCAACTGCGGCCAAAGAGTTGGCTGTCGCCATTCCCAGATCGTTGTGACAATGCGTGGCGAAAATGATGTCGTCAGCGCCAGGCACCCGTTCCAACAGCATCTTGATGATGTCAGAGCTTTCGCGCGGAATGGTATAGCCAACAGTGTCGGGGATGTTGATCGTTGTGGCACCTGCTTTGATAGCAATTTCGACCACACGGCACAGGTAATCATGTTCTGTGCGGATCGCATCCATTGGTGACCACTGCACATTGTCACACAGATTGCGCGCGTGGGTGACAGTGTCGTGGATCTTATCCGCCATCTCATCCATGTTGAGCGCCGTGATGTCGCGGTGCAAAGGCGAGGTGCCAATAAAGGTGTGAATGCGTGGGCGTGCGGCATGTTTCACCGCTTCCATGCAGCGATCAATATCGCCAATGCTGGCGCGCGCCAAACCACAGATCACGGAATTCTTAGAGTTCTTAGCAATCTCGGAGACCGCGTCAAAGTCGCCTTGAGAGGCAATCGGAAAACCCGCTTCAATAATATCGACGCCCATTTCATCCAGCAAGCTGGCAATTTCCAGCTTCTCGTTGTGGCTCATGGTGGCGCCAGGGGATTGCTCGCCATCGCGCAGCGTCGTGTCGAAAATCAATACTTGGTTCTTGTCGGATACAGATGTCATGTGAGGTCTCTCGATGTTCTTAGCTATACTGTTTTTGGGGTGTTCGACTTGGCGCGCTGTTCACTTCTGAGCGGTCGCGCCGAAGGCACGCTCAGAAGCAGCTAAGAAGAAGTAGGTCACGACGAAGCGCTGCGCTGTCACGCAGGGACTGGGTTGAAATATGTGTCTGGTTCGTCATACGGGCGACTATAATCACGGGGCGGCTAAAGAAAACCCCCAAAAGTGAACTTTTTTCAATGCCTCAGCGTAGTCTGTAAAAGGGGAGATATTCATGCGCGCATTGATCATTGGACACACAGGCGGCATCGGCGCGGCAGTTGACGCAAATTTGCGCAGCTTTGGATGGGACGTCATCGGGCTGTCGCGCAGTACCCACGGTTTGGATTTTCGCAAACCTGATAGCATCGACGTGGCTTTCGCAGATATCACCGAAGTGTTTGATTTGGTTGTGATTGCAACGGGGCAGCTTGATGGGGCAGGGGGACCACCAGAGAAAACGATCAAAGCTTTGGCTCCCGATGCTATGGCGGACCAGTTCATGGTGAATTGTATTGGCCCTGCGATGATCCTGCGTGCATTGCCACGTCTTTTGTCTAAAAATAGCCCTTGCAAGGTGGCTGTGCTGACGGCGCGTGTGGGCTCTATCACTGATAATAGAATGGGTGGGTGGTACAGTTACCGTGCCGCAAAAGCCGCGCTCAACCAAGTGGTTCACACTGCCGCGATAGAATTGTCGCGCTCGCACAAGCAGTCTTGTGTGATTGCTTATCACCCTGGAACTGTCGCGACAAAGTTTACCGAAGATTACCAAAGGACAAACAAGACCGTATCCCCAGATGAGGCCGCGCAAAACATGTTACGCATTTTGGAAAACGCATTTCCTGAAAATACGGGCAAGTTTTATGATTGGCGCGGCGCAGAAGTGCCGTGGTGAGCCTGGGGCGTTTGTGTAAACGATCCGGTCTTATCCGTCTCTCAGAGCGGATGTTTTGGCAAAATTACGATAAAACACGCCGTTATTCGTTGGCAGGGACTTCCGCCGCTTCTGTTGCTGGGGGCTCTTGTGTTTCTGTCGTTGCCTCTGGTTCACTGGTCGTAATCAACGCGCCGTCTGCCCATTCGCCCGAAGCGACTTCACCCGAAGCATAGGTGATCGTGCCGCGGCCTTGGCGTTTGCCGCCTGCAAACAGACCAACGTAAACGTCGCCATTGGCATATGTGGCGGTGCCGAGCCCGTTGATTTCGCCATCTTTCCATTCGCCCACGTAAGTGTAGCCTGTCGGCATAGTTAGCGTGCCGGTGCCTTCGCGTTTGCCGCCCAGAAAATCGCCGTCATAGGTCGTGCCATCCGCGTAGGTTGCTATGCCTTTTCCTGAGCGTTCGCCGTTGTTCCAATCGCCATCATAAATGAACCCATCGGTGTAGGTCATTTTACCTTTGCCGTGGTTTTGCGCGTTGTGGAACATACCTTCATAGATCAACCCGTTGGCATATTCTGCGCGCCCCATGCCCTCAATCACGCCATATTCCCACGCGCCATCATATGTCGTGCCGCCGGGATAGGTGATTTTGCCCATGCCATGCGCCAAATCGTCTAAGAAATCGCCAACATAGACTGAGCCATCAGGGTAAGTGACTTGGCCTTTGCCCTCAATGCGGCCTTGGACCCATGCGCCAGTGTAAATATAGCCGTCAGTGCCGGTAAATGTGCCCGCGCCGTGACGTTTGTCGTCGTCAAAGTCGCCGACATACAGATCACCATTGGCATAGGTGACTTGCCCTTCGCCTTGGCGTTTTCCATCCACAAGCATGCCGGTGTAGACATCGCCGTTTGGCTGACTGATGGTGCCGATCCCGTTGCATTGACCTGCCACCCATTGGCAATCCAGCGTCAAGCCATCTGGCAGGGTTAAAACGCCCGAACCATGTCGCACATCAAGTGACAGGTTGCCGACGTAAACAGCGCCCTCGGGGTAAGTGATCGTACCTTTACCTTCTTTGACGCCATTGACCCAAGCGCCCTCATAGACATAGCCGGTGGGGCTTTCCATGCGGCCTTGGCCGTGGTGGTTGTTGTTCAAGAAACCGCCTTCATAGGTGATGCCGCTGGCGTAATGGGCCACGCCAGATCCGGTGATCACGCCGTTTTCCCAATCGCCCTCAAAGGTGCCGCCATCTGCATAGGTGATCTTGCCGAACCCATGCTGTTTGCCCTTTTCAAAGGCGCCCTCATAGACCGCGCCGTCAGGATATCGCGCCACGCCTTGGCCTTTGATTTCGCCCATGACCCAGTCGCCTGTGTATTCGAACCCGTTGGGCAAACGGTAGGTGCCGGTGCCATGTTGTTGGCCGTCTTGGAATGTGCCTTCATACAATCCGCCTTCGTCATATTGACGTGTTTGCACTTTACCGTCTTGTGCAAGGGTGACAGAGGGGAGGACCAGAGCGGTCGCGAGGCTGAGCATGGCAAGGCTGCGTTTGATATTGGTCACTTTGGTCTTCCCGTTGCGGTCTGTGGCGGATGCGTCCAAATCGGGCGCTTTTGTCGAAATTACGGCCCAAGGACGGGCCAAGTGTTGCCGCTAACCTAGGCAGTCTGGCGGCTGTGAGCAAATGTTTTTGGTGTCATCGGCTTTCCCTTGCCGCTCAGTCTGCTAAACCTGTCTCAAAGTGTAAGAGGCCTGTGAAATGACCGATAAATTCCGCCTGACGTTGGCACAATTGAACCCGTCGCTTGGTGCGATTGACGCCAACGCTGACGCCGCGCGCGCGGCTTACGCGCAGGCCAAATCAGCAAACGCTGACATGATCGCCTTTACGGAAATGTTTATCACCGGTTACCAAACTCAAGATTTGGTGATGAAGCCCGCTTTCACCAGTCACGCCATGCGTGCGATTGAAGCATTGGCCCCTTTGACCGCTGATGGGCCTGCGATGGGCATCGGCGGGCCTTATGCTTATGGCGACAAGCTGTACAACGGCTATTGGATTTTGTCTGAGGGCAAGGTGCAAACTGTCGTTCTGAAACATCACCGTCCCAATGAGACCGTGTTTGACGAAGTGCGCCTGTATGAAAGCGGCGATGTGCATGGGCCGTACCGTGTTGGTCCGATCCGCATCGGCACACCGATTTGCGAAGATGCGTGGCATGGGGATGTGTCTGAGGCTTTGGCCGAAACGGGCGCGGAAATCCTGTTGGTGCCCAACGGGTCGCCTTACTACCGCAATAAATTTGACCGTCGTTTGGGCCATATGGTGGCCCGTGTAACCGAAAATGATCTGCCGCTGGTTTATCTCAACATGGTCGGTGGACAGGACGATCAAGTGTTTGATGGCGGCTCTTTTGTGCTCAACCGTCACGGCAAAATCGCGCATCAACTGCCTGTGTTCGACGAGGCCTTGCGCCATGTAGATTTTGTGCAGACTGACGGGGCTTGGGTGGCCGAGCAAGGCGAGATCACAACACATCCTGATGAATGGGAACAAGACTATCGCGCCATGGTCGAATCCTTGCGCGATTACATGGGGAAAACCGGTTTCAAAAAGGTTCTTCTGGGTCTGTCCGGCGGGATCGATTCTGCGATTGTCGCCACGATTGCCGCCGATGCGCTGGGCGCCGACAACGTGCGCTGTGTGATGTTGCCGTCTGAATACACATCGCAAGGCTCGCTGGATGACGCCAAAGACATCGCCAATCGTCTGGGCTGTCACTATGATTTTGTGCCGATCAAAGCGGGGCGTGATGCGATAACTGACACGCTTGCCCCGCTGTTTGAAGGGCGCGAGGCCGACACCACCGAAGAAAACGTGCAGTCGCGCCTGCGTGGTCTATTGTTGATGGCCTTGTCCAATAAATTTGGCGAAATGCTTTTGACCACGGGCAATAAATCCGAAGTTGCCGTGGGCTATTGTACGATATATGGCGACATGAACGGAGGTTATAACCCGATCAAAGACCTGTACAAAACCCGCGTGTTCGAACAATGCCGCTGGCGCAATGCCAATCACCGGCCTTGGATGAATGGTCCTGCGGGCGAAGTGATCCCTGTGTCGATCATCGACAAGCCGCCGTCAGCCGAGCTGCGCCCAGATCAACGCGATGACGATAGCTTGCCGCCCTATGACGTGCTGGATGCGATTCTTGAGGGCTTGGTGGATCACGAACTCAGCGTTGCCGAGATCGAAGCACAAGGCTACGCCCGCGATGTGGTGAAGCGGGTCGAACATCTTGTTTATATTTCTGAATACAAACGGTTCCAATCTGCCCCCGGTACGCGTCTGACGCCGCGCGCGTTTTGGTTGGATCGTCGGTATCCGATTGCCAATCGCTGGCGGGATCAGGACTAAATCACTGGATAAAAGATCATCGGCGCAGCCAAGTGGATTTGCGCCGATTTGTACCCTTGAACACGCCCAATTCATGCCGTATCACCACGCTCTTTACAGTATTAGGTAGAGCGCGCGTCCATGGAACTCACTGTCGGAATCGATTTCGGAACCTCCAACTCGGCTGTGGGTTTGGCCGTGAATGGTCAGCCTTGGTTGGTGGACATTGAAGAGGGCGCGAAAACTCTGCCCACGGCTGTATTTTTTGATGCACGGGGCAATATGCGTCTTGGCTCTGCTGCCAACCGCGCGTTGATCGCGGGTGATGAGGGGCGTTATATGCGTGCGCTCAAATCGGTTTTGGGCACGCCTTTGTTACGTGAACAACGCTTGATTGGTCCCAAACGGCAAAGCCTTTTGGATGTGATCACGCAATTTCTCACCGAGCTGCGCACGCGCACAGAAGATCATGTGCGCCAGCCTGTGACGGGTGTTGTCTCGGGGCGTCCTGTGCGGTTTCATTCTAGCAATGATACGGCGAATGCGCAGGCTTTGATCGATTTAACAGAGGCTTACCAGCGGGCCGGTTTCAAGCATATCGATTTTCTGCCCGAACCCGAAGCCGCCGCTTTGGCCGCGCAAGATTTGGCCGCAGGCGAGATCGGTTTGGTCGTGGATATCGGTGGCGGGACATCAGACTTTACCGTGTTTCGCAAAGCAGATGGTAAGGCTGATATATTGGCGTCCTATGGTGTGCGTTTGGGTGGCACCCATTTGGACCGCGCCTTGTCGCTGGATTATGTGATGCCGCTGTTCGGGGCTGGCACCAAGGTGCGCCGCGCTTTGGCGGACGGGCTTTTGCCTGTGCCTGCCACGCTGTTTAATGATCTGGCGACTTGGCAGAAAATCCCGTTTCTTTACACCAAAGATACCGAACGTTTGATCAAAGACCTGCAACGTCACGCGGTTGAACCCGATAAATTGGCGCGTCTCTATGAGGTGATCGAGGCCGAACTGGGCCATGACGTCGCCTTTGCGGTCGAGGCCGGAAAAATCGCAGTTAACACCGGCGGGCAGGGCGTGATTGAGCTTGGATTGGTTGAGAAAGGTCTGAGTTCCCAGTTGGATGAGGCAGGGATGAGCGCGTCTTTGGGCCGTTATAAGGCCGAATTGACTGAGGCCGCAGCCGAGACATTGAAGCTTGCGGGCGTGTCCCCTGAGGCCATCGGCGCAGTTGTCTATGTCGGCGGCACCAGCTTGATGTCCATCGTGCCGGACGCCATCAAAGCGGTGGTACCAGACGCGCGGTCGATCAAGTCAGAAGCCTTCACAGCCGTGGTTGACGGTTTGGCGATTGCGGCAGGGCAAAAATCTGTCGCCGCCGCCTGAAATCTAGTGGTCCCACCATTTGTCGATTTTGGCGATCTCTTCATCTGACCAGCCAAAGTGATGCGCCAGTTCATGCACTGTGACATGGGCAACCATTTGTTGGATTGTCACATCGCCGCGCAGGCACCATTCGTCCAAAATGGGCCTGCGAAACAGCCAAATGGTGTCCGGTGCTGTGGCTTGATCCATAGTGGATTTTTCCGTCATCGGGATGCCCGTATAAAGCCCTGTCAGCGCAAAGGGGTCGTCTAGACCGATTTCAGCCATCAAATCCTCAGGGATGAAATCCATCACTGTGACGCCAACGGAGGTTGCCAAAACTTTGAATGCAGGCGGCAATTCAGAAATCGTGGCGCGCGCGATTTGTTCGAACATCGCTAGATCAGGGGCAGTGGCGTTCAAAAGTGTATCGGACATTGGGGGCTCCAGATAGGGCAGGTGTTGCGCTTACATCTGAGGCAAGCTCGCGCACAGATATGGACTCTTTGCGCGCAATATGAAAGAGCAAGCACAACAGGAGATCACCATGACCGTCACACGTTTTGCACCAAGCCCTACAGGCTATATCCACGTCGGCAACCTTCGCACGGCGCTTTTCAATTACCTGATCACACGTAAAGCGGGTGGGCAATTTATTTTGCGCATCGACGACACTGACCCTGTGCGCTCAAAGCAAGAATACATCGACGCATTGAAAGAAGACCTGACATGGCTTGGCCTCACATGGGATCGCACAGAGCGTCAATCCGAGCGTCTAGATCGCTACACGGCGGCGATGGAAGAGTTGAAAGCGGCTGGCCGCTTGTACGAGTGTTTCGAGACACCAGTCGAGCTTGATCTCAAACGCAAAAAACAACTGAACATGGGCAAGCCGCCAGTTTACGACCGCGCTGGTCTGAACCTGACTGACGCCGAAAAAGATGCCTTGCGCGCTGAGCGCGGCGATGGTCACTGGCGTTTCAAGCTTGATCTTGAACGTGTTGAATGGACTGACGGCATCTTGGGCGATATTTCTATCGATTGTGGCTCTGTGTCTGATCCTGTGTTGGTTAAAGCCGACGGGCAGTTTTTGTACACGCCCGCGTCCGTGTGTGACGACATTGATTACGGCGTGACTTATGTTGTGCGCGGGTCTGATCACGTGACAAACACCGCGACTCAAATTCAAATCATCAAGGCCTTGGGCGGCACTGTGCCAAGTTTTGCGCACCATTCTTTGTTGACCGGCCCGCAAGGCGAAGCACTGTCGAAACGTTTGGGCACGCTGTCGTTGCGCGACCTGCGCGCACAAGGGATCGAGCCAATGGCGCTGATGTCTTTGATGGCGCGCACTGGATCATCGCAACCTGTTGAGGTGCGGTCCAAAATGGAAGACCTCATTGAGGGCTTTGATATTTCGACCTTTGGCTCAGCGCCGACGAAATTCGACGAACAAGACCTGTTCCCGCTGACTGCACAAGTCAACTTGGCGCGTCCTTTTACCGATGTGGCAGATGATATCGCAGCCTTGGGCGTGCCTGCTGACAAGGCCGAGTTGTTTTGGAATGTCGTGCGCGAAAACATCACGGTTAAGGCCGATATGGCGGGCTGGTGGGATCTGTTCCGCGATGGTGCCACGCCGCTGGTGGCCGATGAAGACAAAGAGTTTGTCGCCCAAGCCTTCGCTATGATGCCCGCTTTGCCCTACACTGACGAGACGTGGAAAGAGTGGACCACAGCCGTGAAAGAGGCGACGGGACGCAAAGGCAAAGGCCTGTTTATGCCGCTGCGCAAGGCAGTCACCGGTTTGGAGCGCGGACCCGATATGTCCAACGTGATGCCGTTGTTGCAAAAAGCGCCTGCTCTGTAATCACAAAGCACATTGAGTGTTTGAAAACCCGCCACGCTGATGCGTTTGGCGGGTTTCTTTCTGCGTGGATTGCTTTTTCGCACAGCCCCTCTTGCTGGAATCGATCAGCTGGCCTAATGATCAAGCAACATCTTCGTTGGGAGAACGGGGCGCATCGTATGTGTACCTGTGCCGAAGGAGCAACCGCCCCGGTAAACTCTCAGGCAAACGGACCTTCGAAGATCATAAAACTCTGGAGAGAGGCGTGGATGCGCCCGCCGAAGGGATAACGATCTCAGGCGCTAAGGACAGAGGGGGCATCAGACAAAGGATGGCTTTGTCGTGATGCCGGTACATGTTCCGGTTTTGAAATTCAGCGTGTGATGCGCTTGGAAAGGACAAAATGACGGATCTTTTACGCACTGCGCTCTATGATTTTCACATCGCAAATGGTGGCAAAATGGTGCCGTTTGCCGGTTATGATATGCCTGTTCAATATCCGCTTGGGGTGATGAAAGAGCATCTTCATACGCGCAGCTCTGCTGGATTGTTTGATGTGTCGCACATGGGACAGGTCGCGCTGACATCCTCGCAGGGTCTTGAGGCTGTCATGCTGGCGCTTGAAACCTTGGTGCCTGTTTCTGTCGCCGGCCTCAAAGCAGATCGTCAACGCTATGGTATTTTCACCAATGATGATGGCGGTATTTTGGATGACCTGATGATTGCCAACACGGGCGATCATTTGTTTTTGGTCGTCAATGCCGCCTGTAAAGCCCAAGACATTGCCCATTTGCGCGCCAATCTGCCCGATCATGTCACCGTCACGGAAATCACCGATCGCGCCTTGCTTGCCCTGCAAGGCCCCAAAGCCGAAGCCGCCCTTGCACGGATTGTGCCGCATGTCACATCCATGCGGTTTATGGACAGTCACCGTGTAAGTGTGGATGGCGCCCAGTGGTGGATTTCGCGCTCTGGTTACACAGGCGAAGACGGGTTTGAAATTTCGATTCCTGCTGAGATTGCTGAAAATGTCGCCACCCAATTGGTCGCAATGGACGAAGTCGAATTGATCGGCCTTGGCGCGCGCGATAGCCTGCGGTTGGAAGCTGGGCTCTGCCTCTATGGCCATGACATCGACGCGACGACATCGCCCGTTGAGGGCAATATCGCTTGGGCGATCCAAGGCATCCGGCGCAAAGGCGGCGCACGTGAGGGCGGTTTTCCCGGTGCGGCACGTATTTTGGCTGAATTGGAAAAAGGGGCAGACAAGCTGCGCGTTGGCCTGTTGCCGCAAGGCCGCGCGCCGATGCGCGAAGGCACGCCATTGTTTGCCACCGCTGAGAGCACCGATCAAATTGGTGCGGTCACCTCGGGCGGTTTTGGTCCCTCAGTCGCGGGGCCCATTGCCATGGGCTATCTGCCCATTGACTTTGCCGCCGATGGCGTTGAAATTTTCGCCGAGCTGCGTGGCAAGCGCCTGCCTGTAACAGTCGCGCCCATGCCGTTTCGTCCATCCACTTACAAACGCTAAAATATCCAAGGATAAGATCTATGAAATTCACCGAAGAACACGAATGGCTGCGCGTCGAAGACGATCTTGTTGTGGTCGGTATCACCGAACACGCCGCCGCCCAGCTTGGCGATGTTGTTTTTATCGAGCTGCCGGATGAAGGCATCACCGTGACCAAGGACGAAGAGGTCTGCGTGATCGAAAGCGTGAAAGCAGCCTCCGACATTTTGGCACCGCTTGATGGCGAAATCGTGGAAGTGAATACGGCTTTGGTCGATGACCCGTCCAAAGTGAATGAGGACGCCATTGGCGATGCTTGGTTTTTCAAAATGAAAATCGATGATCTGTCTGTGCTCGACGATTTCATGGACGAAGCTGAATACAAAGCCTTGGTTGGCTAATTTAAAAGGGCCTTGGCGCTGCCTTGGCCCTCATGCGCCCATCAACTGTGGCGCCTTTTCTTTGATCGTTCAAAAGGATCTTTTCGTGGCCTACACACCGACTACATATAATCCATACGACTTTGCCAACCGCCGCCATATTGGCCCTTCGCCTGATGAAATGCGCGAAATGTTGGATGTGGTTGGGGCCTCGTCTTTGGATAGTTTGATCGATCAAACCGTGCCGATGAGCATCCGCCAGCTTGAGCCGCTGTCTTGGGGGCCGATGACAGAACACGAAGTTTTGGGCGCGATGCGTAAGGTTGCGGGCAAGAACAAGATCATGACCTCTTTGATCGGGCAGGGGTATTACGCCACCGCGACTCCGCCCGCGATTCAACGCAACATCTTGGAAAACCCCGCATGGTACACGGCCTACACGCCCTACCAACCCGAGATCGCGCAAGGGCGTTTGGAAGCGCTGTTGAACTTTCAAACCATGGTGTCGGATATGACGGGTTTGCCTGTTGCGAACGCGTCATTGCTGGACGAGGCCACCGCCTGCGCCGAGGCGATGACTATGGCGCAGCGTGTGTCGAAATCCAAAGCCAAGGGCTTTTTCATCGATGAAAACTGCCACCCGCAAAACATCGAAGTGATGAAAACCCGCGCTGCCCCTTTGGACATCGACGTGATTGTTGGTGATCCAAAAGACATCGATCCAAGCAAGGTTTTCGGCGCGATCTTCCAATACCCCGGCACCAATGGCGATCTGCGCGACTACAGCACCGATATTGCCGCGCTGCATGCAGTAAAAGCTGTGGCGATTTTGGCAACGGATCTTATGGCATTGACGATGCTCAAAGATCCCGGTGCGATGGATGCTGATATCGCTGTCGGTTCTGCGCAGCGTTTTGGTGTGCCCATCGGGTTTGGCGGACCTCATGCTGCGTTTATGTCGTGCAAGGATGCGATGAAACGCGCCATGCCGGGGCGTATCGTCGGCGTGTCGATTGATGCCAATGGCGGGCGGGCGTACCGTTTGGCTTTGCAAACCCGCGAGCAACATATCCGCCGCGAAAAAGCCACTTCGAATGTCTGTACCGCGCAAGCGCTGCTTGCGGTTATGGCCTCGTTCTATGCTGTCTTTCACGGCCCCCAAGGACTGCGGGCCATTGGTGAGCAGATCCACTTTAACGCCGTGCGTTTGGCAGAGGGGCTGAAATCCTCTGGCTTTAAAATTGCGCCTGAGAATTTCTATGACACTTTCACCGTTGATGTGGGCGCGATGCAGGGTGTGATTTTGCGCTCTGCTGTGGCCGAAGGCATCAATCTGCGCGCCATCGGTAAACATCGCATTGGTATTTCTGTCGATGAAATGGTGGACGCTGAGATCATCGAAAAGGTCTGGCGCGCTTTCGGTCATGAGGCCAAGGCGGATAACGCGCCGACGGATTTGGGCTTTGATGAAGCGCTCGTGCGTGACACCGACTACCTGACCCATCCAATCTTTGGCATGAACCGTGCCGAAGGCGAAATGATGCGCTATATGCGTCGCTTGGCGGATCGCGATTTGGCGCTGGACCGCACAATGATTCCGCTTGGGTCGTGTACGATGAAGCTTAACGCCGCGGTTGAAATGATGCCCGTGACATGGCCTGAGTTTAATACGATCCATCCTTTTGCACCTGTGGATCAATCCATCGGCTATCAGGAAATGATCGATGATCTGTCCGCGAAACTATGCGAGATCACCGGCTATGACGCGATGTCGATGCAACCTAATTCTGGTGCGCAGGGCGAATATGCGGGGCTTTTGGCCATTGCCGCCTATCATCGTGCAAATGGACAGGGCGCGCGTGACATCTGCTTGATCCCTATGTCCGCGCATGGCACCAATCCTGCTTCGGCGCAGATGTGTGGCATGAAGGTTGTCGTGGTGAATTCTGCCGAGAATGGCGATATTGACATCGATGATTTCCGCGCCAAAGCCGAAGCGGCTGGTGATCGTTTGTCTGCTTGTATGATCACCTATCCGTCGACCCATGGCGTGTTTGAAGAAACCGTCAAAGAGGTCTGCGCCATCACGCATGAATTTGGCGGGCAGGTCTATCTAGATGGTGCGAATTTGAACGCCATGGTTGGCTTGGCAAAACCGGGTGAGATTGGATCAGATGTCAGCCATCTGAACTTGCATAAAACCTTTTGTATTCCCCATGGCGGTGGTGGTCCAGGCATGGGACCGATCGGGGTGAAAAAACACCTTGAGCGGTTCTTGCCGGGGCATCCTGAAACCGGTGGCGAAACAGGCCCTGTGTCTGCGGCCCCTTATGGCTCTGCGTCGATCCTACCGATTTCATGGGCTTACTGTATGTTGATGGGCGGGCAGGGTCTGACGCAGGCCACAAAGGTTGCGATCTTGAATGCAAATTACATCGCGGCCCGTTTGGATGACGCCTTTCCTGTGCTGTACCGTGGCAGGAAGGGGCGCGTGGCGCATGAATGTATTATCGACCCGCGTGCCTTTGATGAAAGTGTGCATGTGACTGTGGAAGACATAGCCAAGCGTTTGATGGACAGTGGTTTCCATGCTCCGACAATGTCTTGGCCTGTTGCTGGCACGTTGATGATCGAGCCGACTGAATCGGAAACCAAGGCCGAGTTGGATCGCTTTATCGAGGCAATGTTGTCGATCCGTGCCGAGATCGCTCAGATCGAAAGTGGCGCATTGCCGAAAGACAACAATCCGCTCAAACTTGCGCCGCATACGGTCAATGATTTGGTTGCAGATTGGGATCGGCCTTACAGTCGCGAACAAGGTTGCTTTCCCCCCGGATCTTTCCGCGTTGACAAATATTGGCCCCCTGTTGGGCGTGTTGACAACGCGCATGGGGATCGCAATTTGATCTGTCAATGTCCGCCGCTTGAAAACTATGTTGAAGCGCTCGACTAAAACACATAGGCCCTGATCCATGGATCGGGGCCTTGATTGTTTGGCCCCAAGCACAAATATATAATCTGTATCGCGACTTCATTGAGGGATCACACGATGACTTATCCTGTCAAACTTGCCTGTCTCAAATGTGGTCAGGCCAATCGTGTACCCGCTGAAAAACTGGCCTCAAGCCCCAAGTGCGGCACCTGTGGTGGGGCTTTGATTTCTGACAAAGTGGCCGAATTGAACCCGACATCTTTGGCCAAGGCAGCCAAGTTGGATGACATGCCTTTGCTTGTTGATTTTTGGGCGCCGTGGTGTGGCCCTTGTCGCCAAATGGCACCTGATTTTGCCAAGGCTGCGATTGCTTTGAAAGGGCGTGCGCGCTTTGCCAAAGTGAACACCCAAGACTTTCCCGCCGTATCGCAAAAGAACAATATCCGCGGCATCCCTGCGTTGATTTTGTATCAAGGCGGCAAGGAAATTGCGCGATTGGCGGGGGCACGCCCCGCGCGCGACATTGTTGGCTTTGTGCAGAAACATGCGAAAAAGCCAGCATAAAGCGATGTTTAAGGCCCGCTTTAGTAATCTTTTTCGAAAAACACCCCAAGGCTGGTCGCCCCATCCGGTGAAGCAGACCCTTTGAATGTCACCGTATCAGAGGCATCCAAATTGAGGTTGATGACGGATTGACCTGAGCTGTCGATGGTCACGTCGGTGTAGACTTCATCCGACAAATATTTACCAACCTTCAGCGCAGTTTCCCCCTCATCGGATGTGGTCACATCCAGATCGTCTACGCCCAGTTCGTCTCGGATGGATCCGACGATTCCATTGCCTCCACCGGTCAAGGTCGCAACGGCTGCGGCCATTTGTGCGGCTTGAAACGCAGAGATTTCAGAGATCGCACGACCAAACAAAAGCTGCGCCAAGATTTCGTCTTCAGGCAGTTCTGGCGAAGAGGACAATTCGATCTTTGGCGAACTCAATTGACCAGATGTTGTGATGGTAATTGTCAAATCATCGGTCGTTGTGGCTGCGACAAGAGAAAAACTAGGGTCAAAATCGCCCTGTAAGGCCAGTTGGCCCTCTTCCATCTCAATGCGTTTCCCAAGCAAGTTCAAACGCCCTCTGACCAACGAAAATTGTCCGACAGGAATGATGTTATCCGTTGTGCCAATCAGGCGCAGTTTGCCCCCAAGTTCCGCATCCAGGCCGCGTCCGCGAATGTACACCTGATTGGCCGCATTCACGGTGATATCAAGGGCGATAGCACTGCTGCCACTGTTTGCAGATGCTTGCCCGTCTGACAAAACCCCTGCGCGGGCGCGGGTTTGGCGTACAGATGCAGGTTCGGATTTATGCGTTATCGCGGGGATATCGCCACCTGCGCCCACCGCAACAGTTGCAACACGCACATCTGTGCGCCCTAGATTTAACGTGCCGCTGATTTTTGGCCCGCTCAACACGGGCCCGACCAGTGCAAGGTTGCCACTCACCGATGTGGTGTAAAGATCAGGGTCAGCTACGACAAGGTTGTTTAAAATTACATTGATATCGGCCGCGAAATTAGAGCTTAAGCCTACGCGCCCAGAGGCCGAAATACTGCCACCTGTGTCTGCGCGCGCATTCGCAGTGATATCCGCATTTGCATTGGCCAAAGTCGCACGCAGTTGGTTGAAGGTCAAAGCGAGCCCCGCAGCGGGTAAAACGGCGCGGGTGTCGGTGCGCGCAGATATTGTTCCTGCCAAGGATTCTAACGCCAGCGGTCCGTTCAAGCGCAAATCAAAATCTGCGGTGCCTTGCAGCAGCGTGGCCGTGGTCAAACTGTTTGCAAGACCAAGAGGGGCTGCTCCAGACACTTGCAGCGCAGCGGTGTCAAAGCTTTGGGCAATATCACCAGTGAGGCGCGCGGTAGATCCGCCTGGTCCTGTCATCGTCGCAGAGGTTTGCCACGCTCCATTTTCGGTTGCCTTCGACACGCTTGCGACAGCCGTCAAAGGTCCGCTGATACCTGCGTCGAGACGGGCCACATCATCCAATCGTGCCGTGAGGTTCAAGTCCGCTGTCGTGCTGGTTAAGACGCCAGAGCCTTGTGCGCTTACCGCTGATGTTTTGACATCGAATGCTTCAAGCGTCAGGCCGGTTTCATCGCGTTGCGCACGCAGACTCACTTGGCTTTGTCCCGTCAGAAGCGCATCGACTTTGGGAATACCGATGCGTGCGTTTTGGGCTTGAGTTGTGATTTCGGCATCAAAACTGCCGCCAAGCGGAGTGAACGACCCTGAGGCATCGCCGCTTAGGCTGCCTTGTAACGACAGGCCAGTGATGGCCGCAAATCGTGACAGGCGGGCTGCATCGACGCCAAGGTTTCCCGTAAATGTAAAACCGCTGTCTAAGCCGGAAATGGTGCCGTCTGCGGTCATGGTTGCATCGCCTGCGTCGATGGAGACGGCTTCAAGCACCAATGGTGTCCCATCGCGCCATGACAATTTTGTTTGTGCCGACAG
This sequence comes from Pacificibacter marinus, assembly GCF_018860665.1. Classification (GTDB taxonomy): domain Bacteria; phylum Pseudomonadota; class Alphaproteobacteria; order Rhodobacterales; family Rhodobacteraceae; genus Celeribacter; species Celeribacter marinus_A. The sequence goes on along the minus strand of NZ_JAHKPK010000026.1, from coordinate 18,637 downwards.
ATTGGACCCAACGGTTGACATCAAGGTGGCATCATCTAGGTCGATACCGTCCGCGATGATTTCGAGGCTGGCATCGAAGGCCCGCAACAGGGTCGATCCTTGAGGATTTGGTCTGCGCGAAATGGTGCCGGATGCGTCCAAAGACACATCACCGATGGCGACATCTTGTTGGGTGTAGTCAAGCAGATGCGCTGTGGCGGTCCATGTGTCGCCCCTTGATGCATCGTATTGGGCCGAGATTTCAGCGCGCTGCAAATACTGCTTGTCACCAGCAATAGGCAATAGGGTGGGGGCCCCAGATGTGTTGGCAATCACGCCTGACAGGTCAAAGGATGTGGGCAGGGAATCTGTGCCAATGGCCACAGCACCGTCCAGAGATAGGGTGTCCGTCGCAAGCGAGAAGGCTTCTAACGTCAAGCGCCCGTCGGGAAAGGATGTCCCTTTAGCTGATAATGCGGAAGAGGCCCCAAAAAACGGTGCATAAGCAGAATCGAACAGTGGGGTGACATCGCCGCGGATGTCCGCAAAAAAGGCGCGGGCCTTGGGTTGGATCGCCTCTATGTTGTCTGTGGTCACGCTTTGTGATCCTATTTGATCCGTCACAGTGGCTTCAATCACCGTCGACAACCCGATTGTACCTGACAGTCGGGGCTGGCCCAAAGTGGCCAATTCGATATCAGCGGTAAAGGTATCAAGCGGGCCCGCGCCTTTGGCGACCAGCGATAGGTCGGGTGCGCCCGGCAAGCCGATCAGCGTAGAGATAATTCCGTTTGGCCCTTCGGTCAGCGACAGGTCGAGATCAAAATAGGCGTCTGCGTTGTTGTAAGCTGCGTCCAATGTGAAGGCCCCAACAGGGCCGGATAGTTTTTTGATTTCCAGCTCAGCAGACCCATCACCATCTTTAAGCGTGGCTGCGCCTAAAATTGACAGCTCGACAGCTTCGCCAAGTCCTAAAATATCTGCCCCCAGCTTGACACTTTCGGCTGTGATTTCACCAATGTCGATGCTGACAGGCAATTCGGGCAAAGAAAAAACGCTGGCCTCTGGGGCGGCGGATGACTCTTCTGATATGGGGCGCCTGAAAACTTCGATGGAGGCGGCTGAAACCTGTTCAATCTCCAGACGACCTGCCAACAAGGCCGACCGGTTCCAGTCCAACACCGCATCGTTCAACGTGAACCAAACGCCGTCGCTATCGGATATGGTCAGGCTGCCCATCGTGGCTGTGGAAGACAAAAAGCCTTTGAAACCATCAATCCGAATGTCACGGCCAGCGCCTGACAGATTGTCTTCGAGAAACCCGACAATCAACGACCGGTCTCGTGATGTATCGTCAGATGTATCTTGGGCCAGCGCCGCCGTCATCAAAGGCAAGGACGCGATGGCTATGAGTGCAAAACGAGTGTTCAAAACGCTTGTCCAATTCCAACATAAAATTGCACGCCATCACCTGTCGTGCCCGAAATAGGGGCCGCAATGTCGAGGCGGATAGGGCCAAATCCGGTGTCATAACGCAGCCCAAGCCCTGCGCCTGCGTGCCAGTTCATTGCGTCATCCGGTGTCGCATTCTCGCCAATACCACCGACATCTGCGAAACCAACCAAGGATATATTGTCGGTGATCCCTGCACGTAATTCGGTCGATAGGCCAATAAAGCTCGCTCCACCTGTCGAGGTGTCATCGTCTAAATCAACATCAAGAGATTGGTAAGGCTGTCCGCGTACAGTGCCGCCACCACCTGAGTAAAATAGCAAGTCAGGCGGGGTTTCCGTGACATCGCTGCCAATGATAGAGCCGACCATGAAGCGGCCCGCGAGCACAAATCTGTCGTCGTCTCCGAACCCTTTGTATCCGCGCATATCCGCAAACAGGCGCCCGCCGGTTGCTGAGCCTGAAAAGCCGATGAATGGCATAATTTCGGCGGCAAAATATGTGCCGGACGTTGGGTTCAGCGCATTGTTGCGCGAGTCGCGCGCGCCTTCAATGGGTAGGATGAAATGCGAAAATGTGCGATCACCAAGGTCATCCGAGACATCAGAGTAACGATATCCGACGCCGCCGATGAAATAGGTTGTGTCAGACAAAGTCACTTCGGCGCTGACCGACACCGTGGCCGAGGTGGACAGATAGTTTGACTCATCTATGCGCGCCAGTTCTGCTTCGGCGACGAGCGCCAAGACCGGACGCGTCGTCGCGGGTCTGCGGTAGGTCGTCGAAACAGTGTAATCGATGCCTGTATCAGACCCAAGCCCGGCAACTTCGGCATCAAACCTCAGGCGATCTGCATTGCCCGAAATGTTTCTGTGCATAAAGTAAGCCGACAATGTGCCGCCTTCGAGGGAATTGATCTCTGCGCCAAACCCGACGCGGCGCGGGGCGGCGTCGGTGACTGTTGCGGTGACGTCCAAGCTGCCATCGGGGTTCAGTGTTTCCGCTTCACTTATGGCAACGGATCGAAAGGCGCCGGTTTTACGCAGACGCGCCGCTGCGGTTTCAAGCGTTTCAGGGTTGAAGGCTTTGCCTTCGATCTCGCCGGTGATTTCCGTCAGCCGCTCTTGCGACACGCGTTTGGTGCCAGAAAAGCTTAATTGCCCAAAGACAGCTTTGGGGCCCGGTGCGATGCCAAGGGCAACGTCGAGGGTTTTGGTATTGTGATCCGCGACAATGGATTGTGACGACAGGGCTGCTTTTGGGTATGATGCCGCACGCCATGCGTCAATTGCGCTGTCTTTGGCTGCTCCGATTTCGCCAGACTTTGCGGTCTGCCCCGTGGAAAATCCCGCGGGCAGCTCTGTTTGCGGCGCGAGCGGGGCGACGGTTGTTGTTTTGAATGTAAATTTATCGCCTGTATTGACGGATATGACGATGTCTTCCACGCTGTTTGGCAAAGTGATCAGCGACAATGTACTGCCTTCGCGTCCATCGACCGAAATACGAATGACAGGGGCATAATACCCTGACCGATAGAGTGTTCCGAGCAAGGTGCGATAGTCGGATTGAACGGCGGCGATGATGTCGGATGGCTCGGTCGTTCCGTCACGCTCAGCCTCTAAAATAGCCGATGCGGATGACAGCCGACCTCGCATGGCCTCTGTTGCGTCACCTTCCAAGCGGGCATTGAAGGCGTAAGCGGGTGTTGACACAGTTGCGCATAAAGCTGCCGCGATCAGTGTGGTCTGAAGGGTCATAGGTTTTGATCCAATTAGATGCGCGGGACACCTCTTTAATATGATCCGTTTGCGAACCAGTTTCCAGTGCTAAGCGCCAAAAATGGCGGTTTGTTGCTTGCTCTGATTCGAGCGCAGGCCTAGGGTTCGCTCAAATCAAGGAGAGCAATATGTCTGAATGTGAAATTTGTGGTGCGACAGGCACTTTGACCCAAGTGCCCGTGGCTCCACGTCACGATGAGGTCGCTTTATGTGACGTCTGTGCAGGTGGTTTGAAAGGTGAGGCCGTACCGGACGGACATTGGAACGCTTTGACCGGATCGATGTGGTCTGAATCAGATGCTGTAAAAGTATTGTCCTACCGATTACTGACCCGCTTTGCTGAGGAAACTTGGGCGGCAGATGCGCTGGAAATGCTCTACCTTGAACCAGAGGTCGAGGAATGGGCCAAATCTGGCGGGCCTGATGTGATCCATCGCGATAGCAATGGCGCTGTTTTGTCAGCGGGCGACACGGTTGTGTTGATTAAGGATTTACCCGTCAAAGGCGGCGGATTTACCGCCAAACGCGGCACGGCTGTGCGTGGCATTTCGTTGGTTGCAGACAATGCAGGGCATATCGAGGGACGCGTGGAAAGTCAGCGTATCGTGATTCTGACGGAATTCGTCAAAAAGAAGTGACTGCGTCACAGCAGACTTTTTTCGAGTGACATATACAAAAGGCGCGAGGGAAACTTCGCGCCATTTTTATATCATTAGAGTGATCAGGCATAAAAAAACGCCCGATGCAAAAGCACCGAGCGTTATCTCAAACGAGAGTGTAGTTTATTCTACAGTCAAGTTAATCGCAGATTCGCGACCGTCACGGCCAGCTTCGATGTCGAAAGTAACTTTCGCACCGTCGCGAAGACCTGTAAGGCCGGAACGTTCAACAGCAGAGATGTGAACAAACACGTCTTTGTTGCCACCTTCTGGCTCGATAAAGCCGAAACCTTTAGTGGAATTGAACCATTTTACTGTGCCATTAGCCATTGTATTTTCTCCTTAATCACTGCCCACGATATTGCGGCAGATCGGCGTGTCAGGTGTCTGATCGAAGACTGAGTGCCGGATAAGGGAAAACAGAAGGGTCGATAGAGATAACGTCGCACCGCCTATAGATCACATATCCGCGCGTAAGGAAAGACATTTCGAATGCACAGCCCGTTTGAGCAAGATTGCGTAAATTGCATCTTGCGCCATTTGCATGATCTTGTGAAAACAGCAATATAAACCACTATTTATAGAGTTTCGAAGGGTAGGGAAAATGGGCGCGATATTGATTGCAGGGCTTGCGGTGGGGCTTGGCGGCACCATTGCGATGGATATTTGGGCGCTTGCTCTGAATCGGTTGCTCGGGTTGCCATTGCCGAATTGGGGCAATGTCGGGCGATGGGTTGCCCATCTGCGCAACGGCACCGTGTTTCACAGCGCGATTTCAAATGCTGCGCCCGTGCCGCGCGAAACCTCCATCGGCTGGGTGTTTCACTATGTGGTTGGCCTCGTTTACGGCGTTATATTCGTGATGATCGCAGGGCCAAGCTGGCTTGCCGCCCCGACATTCTTCCCCGCGTGGGTCTTTGCCATTGTGACCATCGGCGCGGGATGGTTTTTGTTGCATCCCGGCCTTGGCCTGGGCTGGGCTTTGTCCAAAACGCCGACACCATGGAAAAACCGTTGCTTAGGTTTGTTGGCGCATACGGCCTTTGGCATTGGCCTTTGGGTCACAGCACTCGTGATCTGATCGCGGTGTCCAAAGGCTGACACCCTATTACGTTGCAACTTTTGATCGGGCAGCGGCCATCAGCAAAAGACTGGCGGCTGCCGATGTTGCGATCCAGCCCATGTACCAAAGTTTGCCTGCTAATTGGTCCTCTGCGTAAGAATTGGCAAAACCGATCTGGCCGTATTTCGCCACTCCAAAGGCCGCGGCCAATGCGACCACTCCAAGACACAGGCGCAACACGCGGTTGAGGCGCGCCCCCCAAAGCACCAAGCCCAAAACGATCCCGATGGGGGCGCCGACCAGAATGACTTGGTTCGCCCACCATGGATGCGCGCCCAGTTGTGCGGCGATGCTGGTGACCCCCGCGATAAGGGCTATGAGTGCCGTCAGTGCCGTTGCTAAAATAATGTGCATGATGTCTCCTTTTCCTATCTCTAGGCGGCGAATTCCCGCTGCGCATCCAGAACTGAGTGATCTCACGCGAAATTCACCGTGCGTGAACGGGTGGTTCTGCATAATGCTGCATATGCAAAGAGAATCTATCAACGACAATCTGTGAGGAAAAAGATGTTCAAATTTCTAAAATTCGGGCGCGGTAAGAAACCAGAAGCGGTTATTGAAACCCAGCGCCAAAGCTTTGAACGTCTTGTGGGCGAGTTGAATGAGGCCATCGCGTCGCTGCCCGAAATGCCTGCCGTGACGGTGAACCCTGTGACCAATGAAGTCAGTTTTGCACTGCCCGACCAGTTCCCTGACGAAGCGCTGGCTTTGCCCGCGCCAGAGCCAGAAGTTGTGGTTGAGGAGGCTGTTGAAGAGGTGGCCGAAGAGGCTGTTGAAACCGCGACTGAAGAGGTCAAAGCCGAAGCTGTTGAAGACGCTGTTAAAATCAAAGGCGAGGCCAATAAATCCACAGCCTAGGCTGTTTTGGGATTGGTGTTCGCGGCTGATATTTGAGAGCGATACGCGAGGGTCTATCGGTAACAAAAAGGCCCAGCAAACTGCTGGGCCTTTTTGTTATGCTGCTTGATCAAGCTGTGTTCGCTCAGGATCATTCGACCCAAAGAAGGAAGTCTTTTTAAATTTATCAACTCCCATATTTTTAATGGCGAACCTAACCGCTGTTTCAATAGCGGATTTAACTTCATCTTGCTTGGTCATGGAAGACTCCAGAATTAATATAAAGCGCGTTTATCAAGTGTTGGTCTACAAGTCAAATGTGTCAACTATAAGCTTACATAAAGCCATGAGCCTTTCAATGCTACACTGCTAAACGCTGAACTCTTTTTCAAACTTAGCTCTATATCACTAAAAAACTGTTTATCCGCGGGGCTGCGGAAGTGCAATTTAGCGTGTTTCGCCTTCATAGTGCTGTTCGCTTGCGCAATCGTACCGGCGAATACTTCAGTGAGCACTTGCACATAATCTTCAATTGTACTGCTTTCATCGAAGTCGAATTTGGGTGCCAATACCAAATGCCGAAGGCGAATTACCTTCCCAGTGTATCCTGGGAGGCCACACACATTAAGTTGGCATGTCGCAAGAATTTGATCGTCTTGAAACAAACCAAATACGCCAGCACTTGCGACCTGCGGATCGTTTGCCAGTGGGTGTAAAATACTCAATGAGCTTGTGGCATATTCAGAAATAGATTCGTCGTATTCGGAGCAAGCTAGGTCCCATTCTTTCCAAAGTGCGTCCCACTTGCCGTTTTCTCGAGAAATTCGTTCAAAGTTCAATGTCGTCTCCAGTATGCAATTCGAATTGTTAAAGCGCTATTTTTAAAAGCTAGGCATCTAAATAAGAGCATTCAGTTGCGTTTGACGCAACCCTTGCGCTTGATGCCGAAAGGAGCGCGAACGCGTGTTTTCTTTGAAAACAAGCTGCCTCGCACTCCCGTAACAAAACGCTTTCGCGTTTTGTTACCTCGCAAACTTCTTATGTTTCAGGCGTTTTGGCTCTAGCGCATCTGGGCCGAGGCGGCGTTTTTTGTCTTCTTCGTAGTCTTCAAAGTTGCCTTCGAACCATTCCACATGCGCATCGCCTTCAAAGGCTAGGATGTGCGTACAGATACGGTCGAGGAAAAAGCGGTCGTGCGAGATGACCACGGCGCAGCCTGCAAAATCCGTCAGCGCGTCTTCCAAGGCACGAAGTGTTTCGACGTCCAAGTCATTGGTCGGCTCATCGAGTAGCAGCACGTTGCCGCCAGAGCGCAGCAATCGCGCCATGTGCACACGGTTGCGTTCACCGCCTGACAAGATGCCGACTTTTTTCTGCTGATCGCCGCCTTTGAAGTTGAAGGTCGAACAATAGGCGCGTCCGTTCACTTCCGCATCACCCAGCATAATGATGTCTTGGCCGTCAGAAATGGCCTCAAACACATTGGCGTTGGAATCCAAATCATCGCGGCTTTGATCCACGTAAGACAGCTTGACCGTGTCGCCATATTCGACAGTGCCCTCATCGGGCTGCACTTGGCCGGTGAGCATTTTGAACAGAGTGGTTTTACCCGCGCCGTTCGGGCCGATCACGCCAACGATACCGCCAGGGGGCAGCGAGAAGGACAGGTCTTCGACCAAAAGCTTGTCGCCCATGGCTTTTTTCAAACCTTGGACTTCGATCACTTTGTTGCCAAGGCGCGGGCCATTTGGAATGACGATTTGCGCGCGGCCAACTTTGTCGCGTTCAGATTGCCCAGCCAATTCGTTGTAGGAATTGATCCGCGCTTTTTGCTTGGCTTGACGCGCTTTCGGGGATTGACGCATCCACTCAAGTTCGCGCTCAAGGGTCTTTTGTTTGGACTTATCTTCGCGGTTTTCTTGTTCCAAACGTTTGGATTTTTGTTCAAGCCATGAGGTGTAATTGCCCTCGTATGGAATGCCCGCGCCACGGTCGAGTTCCAAGATCCAACCCGTGATGTCGTCAAGGAAGTAACGGTCGTGGGTGACGATCAGAATGGTCCCTTTGTAATCGATCAAATGCTGTTGCAACCAAGCGATTGTTTCGGCGTCCAAGTGGTTGGTCGGCTCATCGAGCAGCAACATGTCAGGCGCTTCTAGCAGCAATTTACACAAAGCCACGCGGCGTTTTTCACCACCAGACAGATCAGCAACACCGGAGGTGTCGGGCGGGCAGCGCAGCGCTTCCAAGGACACGTCCACCTGACTGTCCAAATCCCACAGGTTCTGCGCGTCGATTTCGTCTTGCAGCTGCGCCATCTCGTCGGCGGTCTCATCAGAATAGTTCGTCGCCAATTCGTTGTAGCGATCCAGAATGGCCTTTTTCGCCGCAACGCCCAGCATCACATTGCCGCGCACATCGAGTGTTTCGTCAAGCACAGGTTCTTGCGGCAAGTAGCCTACGGTTGCGCCCTCGGCCAGCCATGCTTCGCCTTGATACTCTTTGTCCTGCCCCGCCATGATGCGCATGAGCGATGATTTACCGGTGCCGTTGACGCCAACCACACCGATTTTCACACCGGGCAGGAAGTTGAGGCGGATGTTTTCAAACACCTTTTTCCCGCCAGGGTAGGTCTTGGACACGCCGTCCATGAAGTAAACGAATTTATTAGCTGCCATGAGCCGCGCTCCTTTGGAGAATAACGATTTAAGACGGTTTACCCTGTGTGGAGGGAGAGGGGAAGGGGCGGTGTGTCGCTATTGAAGTGAATGCTAGAAGGGGATCTCTTCGTCTGGCATAAGCGCTTTATACTCAGAAATTTCTCCCTCAATAACTTCGAAACTTTTTAGGGGGGTACCTGCAATCGTAAAACGACGAGCTAACTTTCGAGCAAGCTCTGAAAATGGTTTCACACCATCGTCGTTTAGCAGTGATGCTTCAATGAAATAGCTTTCAAGTAATGCAAAAGACGTTTCTGATACGTCATAAGAATTTGCTGGGCGCGCACCTTTTAGTACGGTTCTTGCGAGCAGGCCTCCCATTTTTCTACGAGTATTTTCTTTTTCGATTTGAAAGCTTGTATCTCCGCCAAATGCGTTGAGCGAGACAATCGCTCCCATGTGAAAAGCTATCAATGTCTCATGCCATGTACCGCGTATTTTCGCGCTTGAATTAAATCTCGAATAGATATTTGAATGTTCAAGCTCAATTTCAACCGTATCACTCAATTCTGGCAATTTGAGTGGTGCCATTTCCAATAAGATTGGGTGATTGAGAGTTTCAAGCTTTTTGACCTTTTTACGCAGCGCTTCAAGTTCTTGAAGCGCTGCGGTGCTGGCAACCGTGTCGCCCTTTACCCATCCTGTGCGTTTTTTGGTCTTTTTTGCATGATCAACAGCTTCTCGAACACATAGCTTTAACCCGTCTGTCGTGTTCCAACTTTTTCTAATGCGACCGTCCGATGCCAATGCTGTAAATGTCTTAAGCTTTTCGTGTCCTTCTGAGGTTTCCTCAGTTTTGTTGCGCGGCAATTCTTCTGGATTTGAATGCACAAGAACAATAACAGGCACGCCTGTTGCAGCGGCGTGTAAAAACTCTTTTTCTGTATAACTTTTACCGTCTGCTAAGAGCGATCCATACCGCCCGCCAATTATTAAAATGTAATAGTCACAGGCCTCAATTAGCGGTTTGATATATTCGAGTTGCTCTTCGTCGGTAGCTGGAAAGGATTCCATTTGAACAGGGAAATCTCCCATGCTGATCAAAGTGTCTTGGACCGCCCGCCGTTCTTCTTTGAGGTCTTCGTAGGTGGAACTAATAAATACTTGGTATCTTTTGTCAGTCATAATTCAAATCTGGCCATATATACGTTTGTTAAAGAACGTGAACCAGAGTTGTTGATTAAGCAATAGGGGCCTTTGCGGAAGAATGCCCTCGCATTGGCAACCCCACATCACGCGAAGCGTGTTTAGACAATTGACACAAAAGCATTTCCCCACCACAACCTGCGCTCATGCGTCACGCTTTGCCATATGCTCGTGCTGGTCAGGTGATCGGTTTGCTCGGGGGATCTTTTGATCCTGCGCATGAAGGTCATGTGCATATCACCAAGGCGGCGCTGAAACGGTTCGGGTTGGACCGTGTGTGGTGGCTGGTCAGCCCTGCCAATCCACTCAAACCCGTTGGTCCTGCGCCGATTGAAAAGCGGATGGAGCATGCGCGTCAGGTGATGCTGCATCCACGCGTCGAGGTCACAGATATAGAACGGCATTTGGGCACGACCTATACGGCCGAGATGTTGGACAGGCTGCATCAGATTTATCCCGGCGTGACGTTCGTGTGGTTGATGGGGGCGGATAATCTAAAGCAGTTTCATCACTGGCAAAACTGGCAAGGAATCTTGGCGACCACGCCCATCGGTGTGATCGCACGGCCCGGTCAACGGATTGCGGCGCGCACATCGGTGGCAGCAAGCATTTTCGAGCGCGCGCGTGTGCCTGCGCGTGCTTCGCATCTATTGGGGCGCATCGGTACGCCTGCGTGGTGTTTCGTGAACGTGCCGATGAATGACGCGTCATCAACGGAAATCCGCAACGCGGGCGCATGGAGGCGCGACTGAGGCGTTCACAGGCGCGTTGACGATCTTGCTGCTGGTCTTGCTGTTGATCACGAAGAATTACACAATTTTGCCACGCCCGCGACTTGCAGAGGCCTTGAGATCAAGGTTAACTCCGCACATGTCTCACAATCCTCGCCAGAAATCTGTTCAGTCTTTTAGCCGCCGCGCAGCCCTTGGGTTGCTCTTGGGCGGTGCTGCGGGGGCGGCAATGGCTCAAAGCGCTGGCGTGCCTGTTGTCACCTCATCGCCCTATCCCATTCCACGCCCTAAAGATTTGCACAAAATGTCGGTGCCATCGGGCGAGGCTTTGATCAAAGCGTCCAAAATTTCGGGCGCTGTGTCTTACGCTGTCGCGAATGAGGCGGGCGAGATATTAGAGGCGCACGGACCTGTGTTGCGCTTGCCGCCTGCATCGGTGGCCAAGGTGATCACGGCCATTTACGCGTTAGAGAATCTGGGCGGTGATTTCACTTTTGCCACGGATGTCTTCGCCACAGGCGCGCTTGTAAATGGCGTCATTCAAGGTGATGTGATTTTGGCGGGCAGCGGTGATCCGACACTCGACACAGATCGCCTTGGCGATTTGGCGGGACAGCTTGCTGGGATGGGTGTGACAGGTGTCACAGGCAAATTTTACGTGTTTGGCGCTGCCTTGCCGCGTATTGAGCATATCGATCATCAACAAACAGAATACGCTGGCTATAACCCGACGATCACGGGGTTGAACGTTAATTACAACCGTGTGCATTTCGAGTGGAAAAAGCGCGGCGATGCGTTTGATTTGGTGATGGATGCACGGGCCAAACGATTTGCGCCCAAGGTGCGTATCGCGCAGATGAAAATCGCAGACCGAGGTTTGCCGGTGTTTGATCATACGGCGGGTGTCGGACGGGATGACTGGACGGTGTCACGATCTGCGCTGGGCAATGGCGGCGCGCGTTGGTTGCCAGTGCGTTTGCCCGCGCTTTATGCGGGAGAAGTCTTTGCCGCTGTCGCGGGCGGGCAGGGGGTGTCTTTGCCAAATCCAGAACGTCTAGAGGTTTTGCCCGCAAACGTCATGCGTTTGGCGCAATTGCAAAGCATCGATTTGACCAAGATCGTGCGCGATATGTTGAAATACTCGACCAATCTTACGGCAGAGGTCATAGGGCTTGCTGCAAGTCGTAAACGCGGGCTTGATCCGATGGATTTGCGCAGTTCTGCCCAAGCGATGTCGCTTTGGGCCAAAGATCGTCTTGGCGTACGACACGTGGACTTTGTCGATCACTCAGGCTTGGGCGGGGCGTCTATTGTCACGACGTCAGACATGGTGCGCTTGCTGTCAGCAAAGGGGATCGAGCCCCTTATCGGGCCCTTGCTTAAACCGATCGCGGCCCGTGATGGCGATTACAACGTGATCAAATCACCCGATATCGATATTCATGCCAAAACAGGTACATTGGATTTTGTATCGACGCTTGCGGGCTATGTTACGGCCCCAGATGGGCAAAGACTGACTTTTGCGGTTTTCGCGGCGGATTTGTCAGCCCGTACTGCGGCCAAAGCGCAGGGCAATGAGGTGCCGCGCGGAGCTAAGACGTTCAACACCCGTGCCAAGCGATTGCAGCAGGCGATGATCCGACGCTGGGCTGTCGTGTACGGCAGCTGAGGGGGCGGGGTTAGAGCGTGACGTAATGCGCCCGTGCGCCGCGCTCGATTGCGGCGGCATGCAAGCGGTCTAAATTCAACTCATAGCGGATCTCTTCTAGCAATCGCAGCTCGGATTCGCGAATGGTGCCATCTGAGGCGGCCACGTCGCAGGCCAGGGCATAAGCCGTTTCAAACAGGCGCTCTGGTAGGTTGTCGCGGATCAAACCAAAGAGTGCGTCCAGCCCGTCTTCTTCAGAAAACAATTCGATCACGATGGCAGAGACCGTTTTGATCCGGTCGGGATCAAAATCGACAAAAATAGGCAGATGATTGATGAAGGTCTGAATAGCCACAAGTTCAGAGGTGCGCACATTGGCGTCTGACATCGACACGGCAATCATGACGGCCACAAGGCAATCTTGGGCGGATAGAGAATGTGCGGTGTCAGTCATGGTCACGGTGCTCCGGTTGGCTTGTGATAGGATTGAACTTAGGCTCAAGCGGTCCCAAGAACAAGTATTGCCCCATAGAATTGCTGCGATCTGCCGCATTTGTGTGAGCATTTTCTTGACCCCATGGGCCTTGCGCAATAGGTAGCTGGCTTGCACGGGGCATATTCTGATTGCCCCTTTTAAAATCGATTCAAGGATTGCTCTCATGACTGACCTGCGCACCGCTGGTATGACTTCCAAAGCTTGGCCTTTTGACGAGGCTCGTAAGGTTTTGAAACGGTATGAGCAATCCAAGGATAAAAAAGGCTATGTGCTGTTCGAGACGGGCTATGGCCCCTCAGGTCTGCCGCATCTTGGTACTTTTGGCGAAGTGCTGCGCACGACGATGATCCGCCGCGCCTTTGAGGTGATCTCGGACGTTCCGACCCGTTTGATTTGTTTCTCGGACGATATGGACGGGATGCGCAAAGTGCCGTCGAATGTGCCGAACCAAGAGATGCTGAAAGAAGCGGAACAAATGCCGCTGACGGCCGTGCCTGATCCATTTGGCACGCATGCGAGCTTTGGCGATCACAACAACGCCATGCTGCGCCGGTTTTTGGACACCTTTGGGTTTGATTACGAATTCTATTCCGCGACTGAGCAGTACAAGTCAGGCCAATTTGATGAAATCTTGAAAAAGGCCGTCGACAAATATGATGACGTGATGAAAGTCATGCTCAAGTCTTTGCGCGAAGAGCGTGCGGCGAGCTATTCGATTTTCTTGCCGATCCATCCTGAAACGGGGCGCGTTTTGTATGTGCCAATGAAATCCGTCAACAAAGACGATTACACCATCACGTTTGACGACGAAGACGGCAAGGAATGGACCGTGCCTGTCACTGGCGGCAATGTAAAATTGCAGTGGAAGCCTGACTTTGGCGCGCGCTGGGCGGCTTTGGGTGTGGATTTCGAGATGTTTGGCAAAGATCATTCGACCAACGCGCCAATCTATGGCCGCATCTGTGACATTTTGGGCGGCACTCGGCCTGAGAACTTTAGCTATGAGTTGTTCTTGGATGCCAACGGTGAGAAAATTTCCAAGTCGAAAGGCAATGGCCTGACGATTGATGAATGGTTGACCTATGCGTCGACCGAATCCCTGTCTTATTTCATGTTCCAAAAGCCAAAGACCGCAAAACGGATGCACTTTGATGTGATTCCGCGTGCGATGGATGAATATCATCAACAGTTGCGCGCATACCCAACGCAGACGCCAGATCAGCAAGCCGCAAACCCTGTGTTCCACATCCACGGAAAGGACGTGCCAACATCGGATATGGTTGTGCCGTTTACGATGTTGCTCAACTTGGCATCGGTGGCCAATGCCGAAGAAAAAGATCAAATGTGGGGCTTTATGCAGCGCTACGCCCCTGACGCGTCGCCTGAAACGCATCCCGGTTTGGATGCGGCTGTTGGCTATGCTGTGGCCTATTACAACGATTTCGTGAAGCCTGAAAAAACCTTCCGCGCCCCATCTGATCAAGAACGTGCTGCTCTTGAAGATTTGAAAGCAGCCTTGGCATCGCCCGAAGCGGCGCTTGAGCAAATCGTCAAGAAAAACGCGATGATGGGAAATGACGATGCGCTTCCTGAGGCCAACATGACTGATGGCGACTTTTTGCAATCCATCGTATTTGCTGTTGGTAAAAATCACGGCTTTGACAATCTGCGCGACTGGTTCAAGGCGCTCTACGAGGTGCTTTTGGGGGCCTCTCAAGGGCCGCGTTTTGGTGGGTTCATGGCGCTTTATGGCGTGGATGAGAGCATCGCATTGATAGACCAAGGCCTGAGTGGCGAACTGGTTTAATCCACGCATAAGAACTGTCGATTTGAAAAGAGCCTCCGGCGCATATGGGACTGTCTCATCGCACCGGAGATTTTTTATATTTGAGCCAAGCCTGTCTTTACCCCGTTCACTTGATTACGGGTGTTAGACCTGCGTTGCGTGCACAGCGGCTTAAGCGCACGCCTCCTTAAGCGTCCCGTTATTCCCCTGCGGTAAGACTGTTGGTGTCTGGGCATGCGCTGCCATGACTTTCAAAGTGAGAGTGATTTTCTTGGACTGGCAAATGCTTTGCCGGACCAGTTGCGCATGTGACCTAAGAGATGTGTGAAAGGGGTTCGGATGAACAAGGCCATTACTGAAGGGCTGGTGCTTATGCCACCAGCGTTTGCGAACGGTTTGGGCGTATGGTCCAGCGAAGATGGAACGCCGGGCTCGGCAACCTATGACGGGGCCGCCAACGCTGCCTTTGTGGCCGCTGATGCCGATTTTGGCGGCGCGCTTGAGATTGTCAAACAAAGCACCACGACAAAACTGCGTTATATGGGCGAGACGCCTTTGCAGCCCGGAATGTATTTGCAGATCACTGCGCGCGTCAAATGTGTGTCGGGCAACTTGCCAACTGTACGGATCGCGGGTTGGGCCGGTGATGCGTCGCTTAGCCACGTGTCTGGTGTGACAGAAACAGGCCGATTCTGTTGAAAAACTAACGGTTGCGAGTGCAGAAATGGGACTTCCAAATTCGGCGCAAGCGCCTTTCTGATCAGGCTTTTCGCGTTTGCTGCGGTGCAGGAAAGATCTTGGCTAATTTGCGGAGGTTTTGGGCGGTTGCAGCGAGTAAAAATTCGTCATTAGCACCGTTTGGGCCTCTTAATCGGAGCCGCCCCAGCCCTAAGATCCGTTTGAGGTGGGCGAAGAGCATTTCGACCTTCTTTCGCAGCCGCATCGAGATCGCATATTGCTTTGTTTTTGCAATGTCGCGGGCGACCTGACGGGCATCTTCGTGTTCTTCACGGGTGATCTTGCGTGCATCGGCTTTTGGACAGCACTTCATCTTTGACGGGCAGGCTTGGCAGCTGTGTTTTAAAGCCTGATACTTGGCAACGCCTTTGCCCGTGGGCTTACGGTTTGGGTCGGAATAGTTCCGGCGGAACTGTTTGAGCGGTTCCCCTTCAGGGCAGATGTATTGGTTGTTTTCGGGATCCCATTCGAAGTCGGTGCGGGACCATGTGCCGTCTGTCCGACCTGCTTTGTCTATCACCGGGATGTGCGGCGCGATCTTGCGATCCACCAACCATCCTAACATTGGGCCAGAACCGTAAGCTGTGTCTGCGATCAGCCGTTCTGGATTAATGTCGTGTCGGTTTTTGATCCGATTCAACATGGTGCGCACCGAGCCGACCTCAGCTTGTCGGATCGAGCGCGTGCCTTCAACGTCCACGATGACACTGTGGTCTGTGTCGATTAGGTAATTGGTGGAATAGCTAAAAAACGCAGGGCCTTTGCGTGCCGCTGTCCACTGGCTTGCTGGATCAGAATGAGATGTGAACTTGGGTTCAACCTCAGATGCAGCACCGAAAGCAGCATCGTCCAGAACGTCCAAATACTCTTTCACAGCGCGGGGCGCATCAACGGGATCAATGGCGCTGCGATCCCAATCGCCCTTTGGCGTTGAGTTCTGCTTGTTCGCGTTCGACCGCAAATTGATCCCCCAGATCAATTTATTTTCGGTCTCACCCTCAATCAAGCTGGCATCTGCGGCAAGACGCTGCCCGCTGACCAAGCCATTTGCGATGCACCGGGCAACGGTCTTTTCAAACAGATGCCGCAGCAGTGCGCTTTCACGAAAACGGCCATGGCGGTTCTTGGAAAATGTCGAATGATTTGGCACCGGATCAGATAAATCGAGGCGGCAGAACCAACGATACGCGAGGTTCAGGTGCACCTCTTCGCACAACCGGCGCTCTGATCTGATACCGAAGCAATAGCCAACCAGCAGCATCCGGATCAGCAGTTCCGGATCAATCGACGGGCGACCTGTATGGCTGTAAAACTCAGCTAGGTATTGTCGAATGTCATCCAGATCGACGAACCGATCAATCGACCGCAGCAGATGATCTTGCGGGACATGCTCTTCCAGAGAAAACTCATAAAACAGTGCCGCCTGCGCTTCCTGCTTCGGTCCCATCATCGCCAAATCCTCCAATCAATAAAGGAATTGAATCAGTGAATGGGCACCAGATCAAGGAAGAGTTTTTCAACAGAATTCGCCGATTGTGTTGAAAAAGTCCTTGAGGCTCTCGGCGCTCTTCGAAATGCAGAACAATGTTCTAAATTCACGAGCCAAGCGCCGTATCTTCGGCTGCTTTGCAACGCCTTCAGAACATTTTCCTACAAAAATTGCCTATCAGGTGCCGTGACAGAGTTTTTCAACACAATCGGCCCAGAGGTGACCTTGACGTCGTACGGTGAAGTTGTTGAGGTTTCGGCCATCGTTGGCACAGGGGCGCGCGGCGGCGTTGATATGGCCTGGGGATTGGACGCCGTTTACGGGCATTTCGGCATTGATCTAACGGGAGCAAATGGTGGGTCCATTCGCATCGATGACATTCGAATCGAAGATGTTTTGTCATACTTTTTGGCGGACAGTATCGGAATTATTGATGTGCGCGATTACGGCGCGATTGGCGATGGCACGACGGATTGTTCTGATGCCTTTGAGGCTGCTGATGCCGCGGCAAATGGGCGTAAAATTCTTGTTCCTCAAGGCACATATCTGCTAACCAGCAATGTGACTTTGGTGCATGAGGCCATTTTCGAAGGCACCATGACCATGGCCGATAATGTGCGGCTGGCCTTGCGTCGTGAATTTCATTTGAATTCCTATATCGATGCTTTCGAGGATGAGGTCTTGGCCTTTAAAAAGGCGTTTCAAGCGCTTTTGAATTTCTCCGATCACGATAGCCTTGATCTGTGTGGTCGCCGCATTGAACTTTACGGTCCGATCGATATGCAGGCGGCGGTGGAGAATAAAACCACGTCTGAAGTGCGTCGCGTGATCCGCAACGGGCAACTCAATTGTCAGGACTCAACGGATTGGGATTTAGATGTTTCGACGTCTTCCGCGTCCTATTCCGTTACCAACAAGCGCCAACTGAGCAATGTGTCGAATATCGCCAACATTCAACCGGGCAGTCATGTCACAGGCAACGGTGTTGGGCGTGAAGTCTATGTGACGTCGGTGAACGTCGGGGCGCAGACACTGGAGCTAAGCCAACCGCTTTATGGAGCCAGCGCCAACCAAACCTATACCTTTACACGCTATAAATATATCTTCGATTTCAGCGGTTTCTCTAAGCTGTCGCAGCTTGTCATCGATGATGTTGAATTCTTGTGCAACGGTCGTGCATCTGGCGTGTTGCTTGGATTGTCCGGCTCGGTCTTTCAGATACGTGACTGCCATTTCAAATCGCCACTCAATCGCGGTATCACATCGTCGGGTTCTGGCTGTCAGGATTTGATCATAGATCGCTGTTTCTTTGTCTCTAGCGAACAATCAATCCGTGCAGAAACGCGTCAGTCCATCGCATTCAACGTGAACGCAAATGACGCCAAAGTCCGCGACAACCGTTTCCAACGATTTGGCCACACGGGCATCGTATTCGGGAATGGTCACTTGTTTACCGGCAATCATTGGTTCCAAGGCGACACTGACACTGACAGCCCACGTATGGCGGGTCTTGTGTTCACTTACCCGAATGTGAAATCCGTCATCACGGGCAATTATATCGATAACTCGTTTATTGAAATGACCAATGAACATGATGCCGAACCAGATTTCGCGTCCGAATATTCCTTTGGCGGACTGACCATCACCGGCAATATTTTCACCGTTAACGACAGTGCCGATTGGTTCAGCTGGATCGTCGTAAAGCCTTATGGAAGCGGCCATTTCATTCAAGGTCTTTCGGTGCAGGGCAATACGTTCAAATCGCTGAACGGCAGTATTGATCGGGCAGAGAAAGTGGATACGACATTTGCCACGCTGGACAATTCTCGAATGCGTAATATCGTCTTTGCTGGAAACAGCTACAATGCGGTGTCTGAACCGTGTTTTAATCCTGTGTCTCTTGAGTTCACGCAATCCTCTGCTGCCAGCAATTGGACCTTGGATCCAAGTGCTTATCTGCCCTTTGGGGGCTGGGCGCGTACGGTTGAATCCATCGTGTTTTCAGAACAGCTGACGGACGGTTCTGGGGTAATCCCCCCCTAAAATTAGTGGTGT
>NZ_JAHKPK010000034.1 GCF_018860665.1 Pacificibacter marinus | reverse complement strand
CCGCCATTTATAAAAACTTGCGCTGCTCATTCCATGCTCTCGGCAAAGCTCAGAAACCGGAACACCGCCCTCCGCCTGCTTCAACACCGCCATGATCTGCGCGTCGCTGTATCGTCCATTCTTCATCGTAAATCTCCTCAGATATCTTGCCGAGAAAATTCTATTTTTGAACACCACTAATTTTAGGGGGGATTACCAAGTCACTCAACAAAATGCGGCAATGTTTGAGGAAACCACTGCAGCCAGCCATGCTCTCACAAGAGAGGCGGAAAACTTGAATGTTACAACATCACGGTTTTCGATCACTTCCATCGATACCAAAAACTCACCCGGTGTCGTTAAGGCAGATTTCTCAACAAAAGCTCCTGACATAATCGACTACAAGACACTTCCAACGGAAAGCGTTCAACGCGTGGCCAATCTACCAGACCAATCGACACGAAACATGATCAGCGATGATTGGGAGGATTTCTAACTTACCCATCGCACCTCCATACATCACCAAGGACAGTAGCACAGGAATGTCATGTGAAACAATATCGTGTACTTATCGTCGATGACTCTCTCACAATGCGGCGTCTAATTCGCTCGATCCTTGAAAAAGATTCAAGGGTTATAGTTGTCGCAGAAGCAGGCACCGCGCGAGAAGCACGAGATGCCGTCAACACATATAAACCGGACGTAATTTCACTTGATGTTGAAATGCCGAATATGAGTGGGCTTGAGTTTCTGGAAAGACTGATGCGACATAGGCCAATGCCTGTGGTGATGGTCAGCACGTTAACAAAAAAAGGCAGTTCAATTGCGATAAAAGCGCTTTCCCTTGGTGCAATTGAATGCGTTGAAAAACCTAGGCTCGGACAGCAGAACGATACATTCTCAAACCTAGCAGACTCCATAGTTATGGCAGCACAGGCTAAAATTGGTTTACGTCCATCGAGGCAGCTCACTCCTAGAGTAAGTGCCAAAAGGAGTTTTAAAAGAATTTGTTTGCTGGGTGGATCAACGGGAGCAGTTGACGCATTGGAACGTGTACTAATTAGATTTCCTGCAAATTGCCCGCCTACACTCGTGACACAACATATGCCAGAGCCATTTCTTGCTAGTTTTGCCGCGAGACTAAATCAAATCGTAGCTCCCAAAGTTTCATTGGCGCAAGACGGGCAGTCACTTTTACCAGGGACTGTAATGATTGCACCAGGCGGTAATTTCCATTTGAATATTTCTAAACATCACGATTATCGCGTTACTTTAGTTAAGGGGCCTACAGTTTCTGGCCACCGACCATCAGTTGACTCAATGATGCTATCCGCAGTTCACGCAGCACCACAAATTGTTGCAGGGATATTAACTGGTATGGGGCGCGACGGGGCAAAAGGTATGAGCGAATTGCGTGCGAATGGCGCAAAAACGTTAGGACAATCGAAAGAGACTTGTGTTGTATTCGGTATGCCGAAAGTAGCAGGACAACTAGGGGGGATTGAAAAATGGGTAGATATTGACAACTTTGGTGATGAAATGCTTGCTTTAGCGGAAATCCCGGTTCGGGCAGCCGCCCTATGACAAATACTTCACAAAAAATATCACAAGGAAAATCAACATATATCTCCCAAGGAGAATTTGCAGTCGAAAGTTCGCCTAACGTGACTATTTCCACCATTCTTGGTTCTTGTATCGCGGCCTGCATTTGGGACCCTGTCGCACAAGTCGGTGGGATGAACCATTTTTTGTTACCCAATGGACCTCAAACCTCAGAAGAGGGTGCCAGTTCGTTTGGCGCAAATGCAATGGAATTGTTGATCAATACTCTGACGCGTTCAGGGGCTCAAAGAAAACGTCTACGAGCGAAAGTCTTTGGTGGCGCGGAAATGTACCGCGGCCTAACTGATGCAGGAACTCGTAACGTCAAATTTGTTCTTAGCTACTTGGAGCGTGAAGGCATTCCTTGTGACGCTCAAAGCTTGGGGGGCTCACAAGCTAGACGTATCGAATTCACCCCCGCAAGCGGCCGAGCGCGTCAGAAATTAGTTGAAGACGCCCACATCATAGAAACCGTGCCAAAGATTTCACCCTCAAGTGATGTTGAATTGTTTTAGTATCGAAACAGAACCTTTCAGCCCTTTATTTGAAGCCTTTGCTGCAACAAAGATAGCCGCACCCCGGTTACAATTACAGACCATGCCGCGCTTGATCATTATCTGGCCATATGCGTCCAATGCGCTTGACGATTCTTATCCAAAAGCCGGCATCAGACAGCCCAAAAACCGAATGAAAGTGGCGCGCCATAGCCTCGATTGCACTGCGGGTATAAATTTTATTGGCTACCGAATCCGCAGCTGGCTATCAGGATCAAAAAAGACAGCTTTTGCCATATTGAATGACAGCGTCGTGTACGTTTCTGGGACAACTTGTGCGTCTGCACGCAGTCGTGCAATCACCTCTTTGCCACCCAATTTTGTCACCGCGAAGGTGTCAGAGCCCGCGGGTTCGACCACTTCGATCAAGCATTCTGCCTCGACAACATTTTGAGCGGTGCGATCAGCACCTTCAGGGTCCGTCAAGGCCTCTGGGCGAATTCCAAAGATCACTTGCTTGCCGACACAAGACCGCATCGCCGGCGTATCATCCACAGGCAACAAAATGGGCGTGCTTTCTGTATCTGACAGCTGCACTTTCAGCCCATCTTGGTCTACAACCTGAGCCGTCAAAAGGTTCATGGATGGTGAGCCCATGAACTCTGCCACAAACATGTTGGTCGGATTGTTGTAAATATCGTCTGGCGTGCCGAACTGCTGTAGATACCCATCTTTCAATACGGCAATTTTAGTCGCAAGCGTCAAGGCTTCGATCTGATCATGGGTGACGTAAACGATTGTTGTGCCCATGCGCTTGTGCAAACGCTTGATTTCCGTCCGCATATCAACACGCAACTTCGCATCAAGGTTCGACAACGGTTCATCGAACAAAAACACCTGCGGATCGCGCACCAAAGCACGTCCCATTGCCACACGTTGCCTTTGACCACCGGACAATTGGCTGGGCTTACGGTGGAGAAGCTCGCGGATTTGCAATGTGTCGGCGACCTTGTTGATGGCCTCTTCACGCACGGCTTTGTCAATCTTGCGGATTTCCATACCAAAGCTGATATTTTGAGCCACGGTCATATTGGGGTAGAGCGCGTAGGATTGAAACACCATGGCGATGTCACGCTGCGACGGGTGAAGCCCCGCGACAGATTCAGGTCCGATTTTAATGTCGCCAGAGGTGATTTCTTCGAGGCCAGCAATGGTGTTCAAAAGCGTGGATTTCCCACAGCCCGATGGACCAACCAGCACCAGAAAGCCACCGTCTTCGATTTCGATATCGATTCCCTTTAGGACTTCGACAGACCCGTAGGATTTTTTGAGATTCTCAATTGTTAGAGATGCCATGTCTTTATCCTTTGACTGCGCCGGCCATCAAGCCACGCACGAAGTATCGTCCTGAAACGATGTAAACAAACAGAGTGGGGAGCGCAGCCATGATCGCGCCAGCGAAATGTACGTTGTACTCTTTCACCCCAGTCGAGGAATTCACGAGATTGTTGAGCGCCACGGTCATCGGCGTTGAATCGAACCCCGAGAAAGACGCACCAAACAAAAAGTCATTCCATTGATTGGTGAACTGCCAAATCACTGTGACCACGATAATTGGACCAGAACTCGGGAGCAAAATGCGCATGAATATCTGCATGAACGACGCGCCGTCGATCTGAGCAGCACGGATCAATTCGGTTGGGAATGCTGCATAGTAATTACGGAAAAACAGCGTCGAGAACCCAATTCCATAAACGAAGTGAATAAGGATCAGACCTTGAATCGTGCCCGAGATGCCCAAAAACCCAAGGACTTTTGCAGCAGGGATCAATACGATTTGAAACGGAATGAAACAGGACAGCAAAAGCATGGCAAACACAGTGCCATGCCCTTTGAACTGCCATTTCGTGAGCACATACCCGTTCAGCGCGCCCACGATCGTCGACAAAGTGACAGCCGGAATAACGATCATAAAAGAGTTCATAAAGTAGGGTTTCAGACCCGTTGCCTCGACACCAATCTGCGCGTTGGACCATGCATCACGCCAAGGCTCCAGCGTCCAAACATTCGGCAGGGCCATCAAATCGCCGCCGCGGATTTCATCAAGGGGCTTGAACGAATTTGCGACCATCACGTAGAGCGGCAACAGATAGTAGATCACGAAAAAGATCAAAACAGTGTAGATCAAAGCGCGCGTCAAGCGCGATCCAGCGACGGCGTTATCTTGAGAAATACGGCTCATTGCTGGTCTCCGCTTTTCAGTTCGCTGTAGACATAAGGCACGATGATCGAGAAAATCATGATCAACATAATGATCGCCGATGATGCACCGACGCCCATTTGATTGCGCGTGAATGTGTAGGAATACATAAAGGTCGCGGGCAGTTCTGTCGCACGCCCCGGTCCGCCACCTGTAAGGGCAATCACCAGATCGTAGGCCTTAATCGCCAAATGCGCGAGCACCACGAAAGCGGACAAAAACACAGGACGCATCATGGGAATGATGATACGGCGATAAATCGTGACACCGCTCGCGCCATCAATCTGCGCGGCTTTGATGATTTCGTTATCGACACCCCGCAGGCCAGCCAAGAACATCGCCATAACAAATCCAGACGACTGCCAAACAGCGGCCATCACAACAGTGTAGATTGCATAGTCGCGGTTCTTGATCCAATCAAAATGAAAGCTGGCCCAGCCCCATGCATGCATGGTGTTTTCAATGCCAATACCGGGGTCCAAGAACCATTTCCACGCCGTACCGGTGACGATGAACGACAGAGCCATTGGGTAGAGATAGATCGGGCGAATGAACCCTTCTGCGCGAATTTTTTGGTCTAACAAGATCGCAAGGAAAAGCCCGAGCGCAGATGAAATCCCGATGTAGAGAATGCCGAAAATGGCCAAGTTGGTGACTGCCGTATTCCAGTGGCGAAGCCCAAACAGCCTGCTATAATTTTCAAAACCCACCCAGCCATATGACGGAAGCATCTTGGAATCGGTCATCGAAAGATAGCCAGTGTAGAGGATGAAACCGTAAACGAACAACACTACCAGCAAAAAGCTGGGCGCGAGCACGAGTCTAGGGATCCAGCGCTGGATGAGAAATTTCATGAGATGTCTCTGATCATTGTTAGGAAAGGTTGCAGGGTCTCGAGGGGCCCATCAGCTTTGAAATATGCCGCGCAATCGAAACTGCGCGGCATAAGGTTAGAAACGTCCGTTCTTATTGTGCGTCAAGCACAGCGTTGACCATTTCTTCCGCAGCTTCAGTCGCGTCGTATTCACCGTTGAAATGCGCGGTCACAACGTCGTAGATCGCGTTTTTAACAGCAGCAGGATTGGCGTGACCATGCGCCATGGAGCCATAAAGACCACCACCAGCGTTGGCTTCGGCAAAGTCAGCCATGCCTTTTTTACCGCAATCGTCGAACGCATCATTTGGAACGTCTGTACGCGCAGGAACTGAGCCTTTGACCACGTTGAAGGCAGATTGGAACGCTGGGCTCATCACCGCAGAAGCCATCGCCATTTGGCTGTCAGAGGCTTCGCCTTGATCGAACATCACGAATTGGTCTGAGTTGAATGTGACCAAACCTTGTGTTCCAGGGAAACGGATACAAACGAAATCTTCACCCGGTGTTTTACCGGCCTTCAAGAATTCGCCTTTGGCCCAATCGCCCATCATTTGCATGCCAGCGGTGCCTTCGATCACCATCGCAGATGCGAGGTTCCAGTCACGACCAGAGAAGTTGTCATCCACGTAAGAGCGCAAAACGGCCATGCGATTAAACGCTTCGACCATCATGTCGCCACCAAGCGCATCTTCGTCCATGTCGATGAAGGCCGCTTTATAGAAATCAGCACCAAGACCCAAGACAACTGCATCAAAAATTGTTGCGTCTTGCCATGCTTGGCCGCCATGCGCCAAAGGCGTGATGCCATTAGCCTTCATCGCATCAAGAACTGTGATCAGCTCTTCCCAGCTTGTCGGGGCTTTTCCGCCAGCGGCATCAAGCGCAGCTTTGTTCACCCAAACCCAATTGGTTGAATGCACGTTCACAGGCGCTGCGATCCAGTTGCCATCGTGCTTTGAAAAATCTTGCAAGGCAGCAGGTACAACAGCGTCCCAACCTTCAGCTTCGGCAACAGAATTCAAGTTCGCCAAATTGCCGGTTGAACCCGCCCAATCTTTGATGTCGAAACCGAGCATCTGAGCCGCAGTTGGCGCATCGCCAGCCACAACGCGTGCCCGCAATACGGTCATTGCATCACTGCCACCGCCGCCCGCGATTGGCATATCTTGCCAACCGACACCTTGGCTGGCCAAATCATCTTTCAACACACCCAAAGCGGCCGCTTCGCCGCCTGCAGTCCACCAATGTAGAACCTCTACATCATCAGCGGACGCCATGCCTGCAAAAGCTGAAACAGCGGCTGCCGCCACGGTTGTCTTTAAAAATTTATTAATTTCCATATCTCATTCCTCCCTTGAGATCCGAAGATATTCTTCGGCCTTGTCGTATTTATAACGTTGTAAACATCATCGCTGTCAAGTAAGATTTTTTGCTAAAATATAAGATTACATTAAAAATAGTGAGGGTGACTGAATGTATATCGATATATTTTTTGAACGTACCTATAATATGCAATGGGGATGGACGATTTAAAGTATGCCGCAAAAAAGTACATCAAGACGACTCACGCTAAAAACCGTTGCTGATGCTGCCGGATTGGCAGTAACCACGGTGTCAAAAGCACTCGCAAACGATCCTAAGATCGCACTTGCAACACGGGAGCGCGTGCAGAAGATTGCAATTGAATTGGGCTATGTTCCCGATCGCGCAGCGCAGCGTTTGCGTACGGGTAAAACCAAGGTGATCAGTCTGGTGTTGGATCGCCATGATGAACTTTTCGGCTTTAGCAACTCGTTGATTTACGGTTTGATGCAGGCCTTGGAAAACACAGGCTACCACTTGGTCATCACCCCACATTTCGCAGGGGGCGAAGGGGTTTCTGCTGTCGAGCATATCGTCAAAAATCATTTGGCAGACGGCATAATAATCACACGTACATCACCGACCGACGAACGCGTGAGATACCTTATGGAGACAGGTTTCCCATTTGTTTCACATGGGCGGACAAATTTTGGCACGCCACATTCCTATTTCGACTTTGACAACGAACGCTTCGCAGAACTCGCCGTAGAGCGGCTTGCAGCAAAGGGGGCGAAAAAAGTTGGCATGATATTGCCCCCAGAATGGTTGACCTTTCACCAATACCTTATGACAGGCCTCATTCGCGCGGCGAATAAACATGGGCTAGAATATGTATTCGCCGACAAAGTGACCTTAGACAGCACTTTGAATGAAATAAACGCTTGGGCCACGGACATCGCTCAAAAACCTGACCGTCCAGACGCTTTTATCTTTGTCGGTGAGGCATCCTATTGTGCAGCTCTCAGTGCTTTTCGCAAATGTGGGTTGACACGATCAAGAGATTTTGAGGCCGTGGTCAAACGCAACTCAGAGCTCATTCATCAAATCGATGATGGCGTTGATCTTGTTTTTGAAGACATTCAAAAAGCAGGTAAAGCAATGGGTGAATTTCTGCTCAATCAACTGAATAACCCGTCAGATCCACCACGACACTACGTTGACGCACCGTGACACCTGCGTGAGTTCATAAGCAGGTGAGACGACCAGTTTCTCGCCGCTCATCTCACCCCCTACTCATTCAGTCACATCTTTTACGCGTGCTTAACACGCTGCGTTTGCACGCCAAGTTTATCAATACCAAGGCGAAGCGTTTCACCACCAGATAGATATTTTGGCGGCGTCAATCCCATACCAACTCCAGGAGGTGTCCCAGTGGAGATGATATCACCAGGCTGCAAGCTCATGAACTGCGAACAATAGGCAATGAGGTGCGGGACTTTATAGACCATCGTAGACGTCGAACCATTTTGGTAACGGACACCATCGACCTCAAGCCACAGTCCCAGCGCATCAAAATCGCCAACCTCGTCAGGTGTCACCAACCACGGACCTGTTGGACCGAAGGTGTCACAGCCTTTGCCTTTGTCCCATGTGCCCGCGCGTTCAATTTGATATTCGCGTTCGGACACATCATTGATCACGCAGAATCCTGCGATGTGGTCCAGCGCATTGGCCTCATCAATATAGCTGCCGCCTTTGCCAATCACGATACCAAGCTCGACTTCCCAATCGGTCTTTTTCGATCCCTTCGGAATGAGCACATCGTCATCAGGCCCAACGATAGCGGATGTCCATTTATTAAAAATAACGGGTTCTGGTGGAACCTCTAATCCGCTTTCGGCGGCGTGATCGGCGTAATTCAAGCCAATACAAACGAACTTGCCCGTTTGACCAACACATGATCCAAGGCGCAAATCGTCTTGCGGTGTGCCCGCGACAATTGGCAAGCTGTTAACATCTAGGGCTTTAAGGCGCGCAATAGTTTCGGGCAGCAAGGCTGCGCCCGCAATATCTGTAACGTGATCCGACAAGTCACGGACCCGTCCATCTGCATCAAGGCAACCGGGTTTTTCTTGACCCTTGGGGCCGTAGCGCAATAATTTCATGTGGTCCTCAGACTTCTATAAAAGTGGGTGTCGCAGCCCCCACAATTGAGGGACTGCGGCGATGATAAAATCAATCGTAGAGAACAGCCTGAATTTCGGCGTTATCGATGTTGGATTGATCGTAGTAGTAGAAACCGGTGTCGATGACCGCTGGAAGCGTTTCACCGTTGTAAGCTGCAAGTGCCGCTTTGACAGTCTCATAGCCGATGCCAACTGGGTTCTGCGTGATCGCACCAGCCATCAGGCCTGCACGGATCGCGTCTGTTTGTGCTTTACCAGAATCGTAGCCGATGATGGTCACGCCTTCGGTGCCCATTTCGCGGGCTGCGTTCACGATACCAATCGCTGAGCCTTCGTTGGTCCCGAACATGCCTGCAAGATCAGGGTTCGCAATCAAGATCGCTTTAGCAACTTCTGTGGATTGCAACTGATCGCCCGCGCCGTACTGAACGCTGACAACTTCAATGTTAGGGTAGTTCGCTTCGATTTGATTCAAGAAACCATCACGACGGTCAATACCTGTACGGCTTGTTTGGTCATGCGCCACAACAGCAACTTTGCCTGTGCCGCCAAGGAATTCAGCCATTTTGTCAGCAGCCAAAGCCGCCGCCGCAACGTTATCTGTTGTTGCAGTGGACGCAGGGATGTCACTGTCTACACCGCTGTCAAACGCGATGACAGGAATGCCAGCTTCATGCGCTTGGCGCAAAAGCGGAATAGCGGCTTGGCTGTCGAGCGCTGCAAAACCGATGGCAGCAGGGTTGTTTGCCAAAGCAGCAGCCAACATGTCGATCTGGCGATCAACCATAGTTTCATTGTCTGGGCCTTCGAATGTGATGCGCACACCAAATTCTTCAGCCGCTTGATCGGCACCAGATTTCACAGCTTGCCAGAATTGATGCTGGAAACCTTTTGAAACGAGCGGGATATAAAGTTCATCTTGTGCAAATGCGGCTGGCGCAGATGCGATTGCAATGGACGCACTCAGTGCGGCGACGAGGGTACGACGTGACAACATGATGGTTCCTCCTAAGTTGTCGATGATGCCACCCGGATCTCCTCCCGGACGACGAGATTTTATATCTTTACTTGGCGTTTTTGCGGCGCATCATATCGGCGTAGACAGCCAGAATGATGATCGCGCCTGTGACAACGGTTTGCCATTCTTGGGCCACGGACAAGACGCGCAGACCATTGGTCAACACCGCCATAATCAACGCACCAATGAGCGAGCCAAGGATTGAGCCACGCCCACCGGACAACGACGTGCCGCCGATGACAACGGCTGCAATCGCTTCAAGTTCATACCCAAGCCCCAGCGCAGGTTGCGCAGAGTTCAAGCGTGACGCAATCAGCAAGCCAGCGATGCCGACGATAGAACCCGCAAGCGCATAGATCGCGATTTTCCAACGATCCGTGTTCACACCAGACAGGCGCACAGATTCCTCATTAGAGCCAAGCGCGAAACAGTAGCGGCCAAGCACAGTGCGGTTCAAAATATAGGCTGTGACGCCTGCGACGATGAACAGGATCAACACGCCGTTGGGAATAGGCAAAACTGGGATGATATCGCCAATCAGCGAGCCGCGAGATATTTCACTAAAACCAGGTGTGTCATTGAAATAGATCGGACGCGTGCCAGAAATCACAAGGCTGAGACCTTTGAGGATCAGCATCATGCCAAGAGTGGCGATGAACGGCGGGATGGCCATTTTGGCCACAAAAGTGCCAGAGCATGCGCCACAAATCGCGCCGGTTAAAATAGCCGCAAGCACGCCCAAGGGCAGTGGCAAGCCAGCATAGGTTAAAACAACGCCGGTGATCACGGCACAGAATGTCATCATTGTCCCAACAGACAAATCGATGCCGCCAGTGATAATCACCAAAGTGACCGCAATCGCCAAAACGCCATTCACAGATGTCGCCTGCAAGATGGCCAGCATATTAGAGGTCTGCATAAAGTTGGGAGAGGCGATTGAGAAACCGATCAGTAGCACAACCAAGCTGGCGAAGGCCAAAACGCGCTGGTGCGTGCCTGCTGCAATGATCTTTGAAAGGGTCGATTTGGGCGCATCAACTGCTGTCGTGGTCATGAGAGGTCCTCCATTGCACTCAACGCAGGGTCGCGTTGTGTGGCCAATTCCATAATCTGTTCTTGTGTGGTGCTTTCACCGCCGGGCAAAATACCGGTCAACCGCCCTTCGCACATCACCGCGATACGGTGGCTGAGACGCATGACTTCAGGCAGTTCAGACGAGATCACGATGATCGCACGCCCCTGTGCCGCGAGGTCTTCAAGCAGAGCGTAAATTTCTGATTTCGCGCCGATATCAATGCCGCGTGTTGGTTCATCAAAGATCAACACATCACAGTCGCGCAACAGCCATTTGGCTATCACGACTTTTTGCTGGTTCCCGCCAGAAAGCAATCGCACGTCTTGCATGTCAGACGGTGTGCGAATGCCCAGTTTTTCAATGTAATCAACGGCGACGTCTTTCATCGCGCCTTCATCCAAAACGCCTGCGCGATTGGTGAATTGCGTCAAATTGGCCATCGCCACATTCGCACGCACGGTCATATCAACGGCCAGACCAAAGTGCTTGCGATCCTCAGACAGATATCCGATCCCTGCCTCAACAGCGGCGTGCGGTGTGCGAATATCAACCGGTTGGCCCGCAACGAAAATTTCGCCTGCGTCACGCGGATCGGCGCCAAAGATGATCCGTGCCACCTCTGTGCGCCCTGCCCCCATCAAGCCGGCAAAACCCAAAATTTCGCCTTTGCGCACATCAAAACTGACATCGCGCACCTCTTTGCCACGCGACAAGTTCCGAACTTCCAAAGCGACAGCATTTTGTGATGTATCAGGAATATCAGGACCGCTTTGTGTGACTTCGCGCCCGACCATCAATTGGATGATCGTCTTTAGCGGCGTGTCGGCCGCTTCAACCGTATCAATATAAGCCCCATCGCGCAGAATGGTCACACGGTCAGCGATGCGTTTAATCTCGTCCATACGGTGGCTGATATAAACGATGCCAACACCATCAGTTTTAAGCTTGTCGATAACCTTGAACAGTTCGGAAATTTCGGTGTCGTTCAACGCGGCTGTTGGTTCGTCCATGATCAAAACGCGCGGATTGTAAGACAGCGCCTTGGCGATTTCGATCAACTGCTGGCGCGCAATGGTTTGCGTGCCAACCTTGGTACGTGGGTCCATCGCCAAATTGAGCGAAGCGAAAATCTCTGCCGTTTTGGCATTGAGTGCCGGCTCATCCAAACGTCCAAAGCTACGACGCGGCTCGCGCCCGATCAATACGTTTTGGGCTGCAGTCAAATCGTTCATCAAGCTGAGCTCTTGGTGAATGATGCCAATCCCAAGTTCTTGCGCAGCACGTGGGCTGTCGGGGGTCACAGGTTTGCCGTCGACAAACATTTCACCGCCGTCAGGCACATAGATACCAGACATGATTTTCATCAGGGTCGATTTACCCGCGCCATTTTCCCCCATAAGGGCATGGACTTCGCCGGGTTTCAGATCGAATTGCACACCTTTGAGCGCATGAACGCCCGGAAAGCGTTTTTCGATCCCCTTCATCTCAACTAAATAGCTCATGATCTCGGCCTCCCCCAACCTTAATTCGCGTTGCTAGATGGTGACGCCACCGTCGACCAACACTGTTTGTCCCGTCATAAAGCTGCTGCCATCGGAGAGCAGATGCACGACGGTGGGCGTTAGATCATCTACAGTGGCCAAACGCCCCATAGGTTGACGCGCGATAAAGTCTTTTTCCGCTTGAACAGGATCGGGAGCACCAGCAATACGCCCTTGCAAGGCTGGCGTATCAACCGTGCCGGGGCAAAGCGCGTTACACCGCAGGTTTTGGGTTACAAAATCGGCGGCAATCGCTTTGGTCAAGCCGATGACAGCGGCTTTGGTTGCACCGTAAGCCGTGCGGTCTTTGAAGCCTTTTTCAGACGACGCCATAGACGCCATGTTCAAAATGGACGCTGTGCCCTCAGAATCGGCGCGACGTAAAAGGCCGGGCACAAAGGCGCGACACATGCGCACCATGGATGTGACGTTCAGATTCACTGAAAACTCCCATGCCGCATCATCAAGCGCCAGAATAGACCCATGATGCACAACGCCCGCACAGTTGAACAACCCATCCAAATCAGGCAGGTCGGCGGCAAGCGCATCAATGGCGGCAACATCCGTTACATCCAAGACACGGGTTTCAATGCCATGAACACCTGACAGATTTGTCAGCAGATCACCGTTGATATCCGTCGCAATAACACGCGCCCCAGCAGCGGCACAGGCCCGCGCGCTCGCGGCGCCGATCCCTTGGCCAGCCGCTGTAATTAGAATTGTTTTGTTCGAAAGCGTCATATCAGTCCCCATGATCACATCACCGCGCCAATTTGCCATGGCACAAACTCAACTCCGCCAAAGCCGAGCTCTTCGCTTTTTGTCAACTCGCCCGACGCGATGCGAATAAACGTCTCGAAAATATCGCGACCTTTGTCATTCAAGGTCGCTCCTTCGCTGACGATATCGCCGCAGTTGATGTCCATGTCGTCAGACAAGCGCGCATACATTTCAGAATTGGTGGCGATCTTGATACAAGGAGTCGGCATATAACCCGACACCGATCCACGCCCTGTCGTAAATACTATCAAGTTCGCGCCAGAGGCAATTTGCCCTGTCACAGAACAAGGGTCGAACCCCGGGCTGTCCATAAAGACAAAGCCCTTTTTATCAATTTTTTCACCAAAGAGATAGACATCCGTCAGGGGCGCACTGCCGCTTTTCGCAACGGCACCAAGGGATTTTTCCAAGATCGTGGTCAAGCCACCGCGCTTATTCCCTGGGCTTGGATTGTTGTCCATCTCGCCGTGATTGCGGGCGGTGTAATCTTCCCACCACCGCACACGTTCGATAAGTTTCTCACCAACCTCGACCGTTTCAGCGCGGCGGGTCAACAGATGTTCAGCGCCATAAATCTCAGAGGTTTCAGACAAGATCGTGGTGCCACCGTGGCGCACCAACAAATCAGACGCAACGCCCAGCGCAGGGTTAGCCGTGATGCCCGAATAGCCATCGGAGCCACCGCATTGCATCCCCACCATCAAATGAGAAACCGGAGCAGGTTCGCGCGTGGCCGTATTGGCCAAGGCTGCAAGGCTGCGCAGCTCGGCCAAACCTTTTTCGATTGTTTTGCGCGTGCCGCCCTCGTGCTGGATCGTCATGTAACGCAATGCGCCATCAGCACGGATTGGACGTCCGCCAACAAGCGCAGAAACCTGCATCACTTCGCATCCAAGTCCGATCAAAAGGATGCCGCCAAAGTTCGGATGCTGGGCATAGCCCGACAAGGTGCGGAACAAAGTGGCATAGCCCTCGTTCTCGCCCGACATGCCACAGCCTGTCCCGTGGGTGATCGGTACGATGCCGTCGATGTTCGGGAAATCATCAAGCAAGCCGGACTTTTCCGCCGCCTCTGCGATGAATTTTGCGACAGAACCTGAACAGTTCACTGACGTCAAAATACCAAGGTAATTGCGCGTGCCGACACTTCCGTCTGTACGGTGATAGCCGTTAAAGGTCCGCTGATCTGCGATTGGCGCGAGAGCTTTAGCCTCACTTGCGTGAGCATAATCATTGGTGTGTTCACCCATGCCGAGGTTTTGAACATGCACGTGTTCGCCTGCAGCAATGTCCGTCGTGGCCTGACCGATTGTTTGCCCGTAGCGCAACACGTTTTGCCCAGCGCTGATCGGCGCAATAGCAATCTTATGCCCCTGCTTCACAGACTGTTGCACCGTCACGCCGGTAGATGCCTCAACCTCGCCCGCCGCAATATCAGCCAACGCCACCGCGACGTTATCTTGCGGGTGTAGAGTTAACATACGGGATGGCTGGGTCATTGACATTGTACCTCGGGCTGATCGGCTTGGCGTATCTCACTGCAGTTCTAGCTTGACTTGAATCACCTGTCAACTAACATGTCAGTGGCAGGAGACAATAATGGACGACCACAGCATCACGCTCGATATCAATAGTCTGGATGGCTCTTTGGGTCAGCGGGTCTATACAGTGCTGCGTGACAAGATTCTGACGATGGCGTTCAAACCGGGAACAGTGCTGCGCAAAGGCGCGCTATGCGACCAATTGGGTGTGTCACGTTCGCCGATGACGGAAGCCCTGAATCGGTTAGCCTCTGAGGGACTTGTTGATATCATCCCCCAGTCTGCCACCCGCGTTTCGCAATTCTCTATGTTTGAATTGCGCGAAGAAAGTTTTCTGCGTGAAGCCATCGAAGTCGCCATTATCGCA
The DNA here is from genome assembly GCF_018860665.1 of Pacificibacter marinus. Taxonomy (GTDB): domain Bacteria; phylum Pseudomonadota; class Alphaproteobacteria; order Rhodobacterales; family Rhodobacteraceae; genus Celeribacter; species Celeribacter marinus_A. Next base: position 78,867 of record NZ_JAHKPK010000034.1, on the reverse strand, counting down.
GAAGTCGCGCAGAACCGCACAGATGAACAGCTGACCATTTTATCGCGCAACCTAAGACTGCAAAGCCTATTGGTTGAGGACGCAGATTTCCAAGGGTTCTTTGAAGCTGACTTGGAATTTCACGCGTTGATCTTGGCGTTCAGCGGCTTTCCAAAGATTGCAGCCACCGCCGAGCAAATGTCCTTGCAATTGCACCGCGCACGGATGCTAATCTTGCCAGAACAAGGTCGCCCCGCCGAAGCCGTCGCCGAACATCACGCCATTCTGGCCACAATCAAAGACCGTGACCCAAATGCGGCGCGCGCGGCCATGTCACGCCACCTTGGCCAATTGATCGCACGTATTGAGCCTCTCGAACGACAACACGCCGAATTCTTTCGCCCAAACTGAAAAGATGAAACCCTATGAACCTAAAGCAAAAAAATGCACTCAATCAACGCACGCGTTTTCCTGTAAACTTGACGCAGTTGGGGTTTGGCGCAGCTCCGCTAGGTAACCTGTATCGTAAAATTGAAGATGACGATGCACAGGCCACGATACAAGCGGCATGGGATGCGGGCATTCGCTATTTTGATACGGCCCCGCAATACGGTTTGGGTCGATCTGAATTGCGCGTCGGACAAGGCCTTGCGCGACATGACCGCGGCACGTTCACATTATCGACAAAAGCAGGGCGGATTCTGGAAGACTGCGCGCTTGAGGATGTCACCCCCGAAGCCTTTGTCGATGTGCCGCAAAAACGTATCGTGTTCGATTATACCTATGACGGCATCATGCGCAGTGTCGAAGACAGCACCAAGCGCCTTGGGTTGGAGACATTCGACATGTTGCTTTTACACGATATCGATGCGGGCACCCATGGAGAAGCGGGGAGCGAAGACAAGCTGCGCGAGTTGTTTGCCCATGGCGGCTACCGCGCTCTCACCGAATTGCGTGACGCCGGACGCATTACCGCGATTGGCGCGGGCGTGAACACATGGCAGATTTGCGAGCGCTTGTTGAGTGAGGCCGATTTTGACGGTTTTTTACTGGCTGGCCGATACACCTTACTTGAACAAGACCCATTGGATACCTTCTTGCCGCTCTGCCTCAAGCGCGATGTGGGCATTATCTTAGGCGGCCCTTACAATTCCGGTATTCTTGCCACCGGCGCCATAGAAGGCGCGCGATATGATTACGCCCCTGCGCCCGAACAGATACTGACGCGTGTACGCAAACTTGAAGAGGTTTGCGCCGCCCATAACACGCCCTTGATCGCGGCTGCACTTCAGTTTCCTCTGGGTCACAGCGCCGTGAAATCGGTAATCCCCGGTGCCTCGACCCCCGACGAAGTCCGCCAGAACGTCAAAATTTTTGAAACGCCTATCCCTGCCGCGCTATGGTCTGATCTTAAATCTCAAGGTCTTATCCGCCAAGACGCTCCAATCCCCGAGGAATGCCCCGATGCTTCGTAACATCCCGCCTATTTTGTCGCCTGATATATTGTGGAGCCTGCGCGCCATGGGGCACGGGGACGAGTTGGCCATCGTGGATGCCAACTTTCCAGCGACAGCACTGGGTGCGCGCTGTCACCGGCTTGATGGCTTGACCGCGACAGATGCCTTAAAGGCTGTGCTGACAGTGATGCCTTTGGACAGTTATGTGCCAGATCCAGCCTTGGTGATGGAAGTCGTGGGCGACCCCGACGCGATCCCGTCCATCGTGGCAGAATTTCAAACCATCACGCTAGAGACAGCAGATCACCCTGTGACTTTGGGCAAATTGGAACGCTTTGCCTTTTACGAGCGTGCAAAAACGGCCTTTGCAATCATCCAAACCGGTGAGACGCGCCTTTACGGCAATATCATCGTGAAGAAAGGCGTGATCGACCAATGATTATCGATGCCCATCAACATTTTTGGCAACCTGAGCGTGGGGATTACGGCTGGCTAACACCAGAACTGACCCAGTTTTATCGTGATTTTATGCCTGATGATTTAGCGCCGCATTTGTCACGGGGCGGCATCGATGGCACGATCTTGGTGCAAGCAGCCCCAACTGTCGCCGAGACCGAATTCTTACTTGAAATCGCCGAAAGCACACCTTTCGTTTTGGGCGTTGTGGGCTGGACAGATTTTGCCGCCCCATCCGCGGCAACCGATATCTCAGGTCTTGCCAAACACCCTAAACTGGTCGGCTTGCGTCCAATGATCCAAGATATCGCCGATGACACGTGGATGCTGCGCCCCGAACTGACACCTGCGTTTGAGGCCATAATTGATTGCGACCTGACCTTTGACGCATTGGTGCGGCCGCAGCATTTGCCACATCTGCGTGCGCTGCTGTCTCGCCACCCCAAATTGCGTGTTGTGATTGATCATGGAGCCAAACCCAACATTGCAGAGGCACGCTTTGACTCTTGGGCCAACGACATGGAAGCCATCGCACAAGACACCACTGCTTATTGCAAACTGTCGGGTCTGTTGAACGAGGCAGGCACAGATTGGACCAATGACGACATTGTCCCCTATGTTACACATTTGCTAGCACATTTTGGCCCGCAACGGTTGGTTTGGGGCAGCGATTGGCCCATTTTAACCCTTATGGCCAGCTATGAAAATTGGCACGAAATGGCTGTCTCGTTCATACAAAACGCGACTGACAGAGACTTGATTTTTGGCGCGAATGCTCTTGATCTGTATCGGCGCGTTCAAAAATAACGATGACATAATCTAAGCCAAGTCCGACATGCAGCGCGCCTCAAAGTCCTTGAGAAAATCTTTGATCTGCTGCGCATGTGGCGGGTTTTGCAAGGTATCCTCGATATCGCCTGACGGCAGGTTCATAAGGCTGAAGCGCAAGAACAGATCGGGCATAAACCGATCACTCACCGTTGCCAAAACCAACCTCAGCTGCGCAAGCATATCATCCCCGCGATGAGAGGCATGCATCAGCACGATAGGCTTTGCGATGATCTCGTCGCGAGACACGAGCCAATCGATCGCATTTTTTAGCCCTCCGGGAATAGCACGCACATATTCAGGGCTGGCGACGATTAATCCGTCACTTTCCCGTATAAGTCTTGCAAGCTGCTCCACCGGCGCAGGCAAGGCATCACCCTCAGCATCAGGCGAGAAAACCGGCAGGTCTGCGATATTTGAGAACACCGTCACAATATGATCATCGGCGGTAATGTTTGAGACTGCATTGAGCATGGCTGTATTGGTCGAGGCGGCGCGTGCACTGCCAGAGATTGCTAGAAAATTCATGCTGTCTCCATTACGCCAGACGCGTGGCATTCAAAAAAATGTCGTTTCTAATTCTGAGTTTCAAAATGTTCACCGACATGCAAGGACATGAACAAAAATTTCGGTTGAAACATCACCACAGGCTTATGCGCATCACAGATGTCACCGATCACAACCTCGTAAAGTTCAAGCAATGAAGCATACTATTAAGTGAAATGATACTAAGTGAAATGATACGCTGGCCCCTAGCCCCCACAACATGGCAAGCGAAAACCGATCCGTCTTAATCTGCCTGTGCTTTGTGTAAAGCATCACGAACCGTCCCTAGAAGACCACTAAGTTCTTCTATTGGAACACCGCCAAAAGCCAATCGCAACGCCTGCGGAACTGCGAGTGTCGTTGCGAATGAAGCCGCCCCCGAGACTGAAATACCCTTTTCTTTCAGTTGACTGACTATAGGGTCTGCCCGCAAGGCTGGATCAAGCGGCAGCCACGCAAAACCTGCATTGTGGTGCGATAGGATGGGAATATCGCCCATAGTGGCCCGACAAATCCGTTGACGTGTTGCGCCATCACGCCGTCGGGTCTCCGTCGAGGCGGCCAAAGTCCCATCTTCGATCCACCCCGTGACCAAGCCTGAAATCAACGCGGGCGCGTTCCATGTAGTGGCACGGATCACCTCGACCAACCGTTCAATATGCGTTTGAGGGGCAATCACATAGCCCAAGCGCAATCCCGTCGCGATGCTTTTGGAAAATCCCCCAACATGCACAGTCCGTTCTGGCACCATCGACAGAAACGTCTTAGGCGGGCTGGGTTCTAGAAAAGCGTAAGCGGCATCTTCAATGATCAGCAAGTCATGCTTGCGCGCCACATCGATCAGGCGCAGACGCGTTACCTCATCCATCACAGCGCCCAAAGGGCTATGGACGGTCGGCATCAAATAGACCGCTTTGATATCCCTTGTGTGACAGTGCCTATCCAAAGCATCTGGATCCATGACACCTGCTCGCCCCTCAATAGGAACGATGTTTAACCCTTGCAGGGCACAAACTGATTTAAAACCAGGATAGGTCAACGGGTCTACAGCAACGAAATCGCCGGCACGCAAAAGGCCCAGCGCTGTGATCGCCAAACCATGTTGCCCCCCTGACGTCACCAACAGACACTCTGGATCAACAGAACCAAGCGAGGCGTCAAGGCTTTCGGCGATGATCCGGCGTTCATGTAGCCGCCCGCCATGTGGTTGATATCGCAGCATAGCCTCAAGGTCACCCGCGGTTGCAAGTTTGCGCAGCCCTGCCCGCAATATGTCCGCGTCCCCCGCATCCCCCGGCATATTGAACACAAGATCGACAAGTCCGTCGTTCGCAGTTTGGTGCGCTCCCAGCGTTATCGGCAGGCCAAGATCACGTACGAATGTGCCCCGTCCAGCTTCGCCCACGACCAAGCCTCTGCGTTCCAATTCGCCGTACACACGGGTTGCCGTGGCAAGTGCGATACCGAATTGCTCAGCAAAAGCACGATGTGTTGGCAGTTTGGTCCCCGGGGTCAATTTACCCTTTTGGATTGCGCGCGCGAGCGTGTCTGCAAGGTGAAGATATCGGGCTTTGGGCATGGGATCACTGTATCTATTACAATTTTAAAATTGCCATAGTTTCGTCCATTTGGCAATTGAGGGCAGGTAAATTTCAAAGGTGATCAAATGACAAAACGCATCCCCGCATTCCTACTGGCCACAGCACTATTCACGGTGACCTTTGCTGTTAATCTGCAAGCACCGCTTTACGAAACCTATGCGGCGACCAGTGATGTGGGCGCGACGGCCGTGACCATTGCTTTCGCAGCCTATGTCGGTGGCCTTATGCCAACGCTTTTTCTACTTGGCGGGCTGTCCGATCGCATCGGGCGACGGATACCGATTGCAATGGCATTGCTGCTTGGTGCAGGGGCGACAATGCTGTTGGTGCAGGCCCCCAGTTGGGTCAGCCTTGTGATTGCGCGCCTGTTGCTTGGCATCGGAACGGGCTTGGCCACCACCGCAGGTACGGCCTATATGACAGAGATTTTGGGCGAAACACGCGCACGCAATGCGGCACTGATTGTCACATCCGCGACATCGCTTGGCTTTGGCGGGGGTGCTTTGGCCACGGGTATCAGCCTTGGTTTACAAGGTCCAAGCCTGATGCCAGTCAGCTACATTGTTTTGCTGCTCGTAGCACCGCTTTTAGCGCTCATTGCCTTTACACTGCCACGAGTGGACCGCCCCAAACCCGTGTCGGTTTTGCGTTTGCCGGTCTTTCCCAAAGGCACATGGATCTTTGGCTGCGCTATGGCTTTGGCATGGTCCACAACCGGCATGACAATCGCCGTTGTCCCGCTTGAGCTGGCAGCGAACGACCTTGGGGGCTGGACGGGCTTGGTGATCTTCTTAGCGATTTTTGTCGGTTTTTTGTGTCAACCTGTCGCGCGGCGCATGAACAACACGCAGTCGCTCGCGTTGGGGTTTGCCCTGATCCCGCTTGGGTTTTTGGTTCTGCTGGCTGGCGTTTGGTCGCACATACTCGGCTTGGTTTTGATTGGCACCTGCATCACCAGCGCCGCAAGCTATGGGTTTAGCTATCTCGCCGCCCTGTCCGAAGTCACGTCGCGTGCCCCTCAAGACCGAGCCCGCGCGACAGCCGGACTGTTCGTCTATGCCTATTTCGGATTTTCTCTGCCTGTGATCGCCAGCGGTGCCTTGGCTGATTGGCTTGGGTTACTTGTAGCTATGATCGTCTTTGCGATGGCCCAAATCTTGGTCACAATCATCCTCGTTCGACTATGGTGGCGACGATCTGCGACGCCTGCTCTATCCGTTGGCGCATGATCGCCCTCACGCCTGACAAGGTGCAGCCGTTGATCCGCGCTCTTTTAAAACTGTGTCGATCACATGGTCTTGGGGCGACAGAGCAGCTTCACTGAGCAAACAATGCACCGCGAGACGCGCCATTTCGACGGTGTTTTGTGAGACGCTTGTCAATCGCGGCACAACCAATTCTGCCAAGATGATGTCATCAAAGCCAACGATAGAAAGTTGCTGCGGCACGTCGATGTTCAAATCGCGCGCCGCACGCAATACACCAATCGCTTGTTGGTCGCTGGCTGTGGCGATGGCAGTCGGACGCTTATCGGCATCGACCGATAACAACCTGCGGGCAATTTCATCACCAGAGGTATAGTCAAACTGGCCCTCAATTGACGTAAGCTCCAATGACGCTGTCCTGCCGGCCAATGCGGTCAGCCTGTCGCAAAATCCCTGTTTGCGCAATCGGCCCACCTCGGTCGACAGTTGACCAGAAATATACGCAATACGTCGATGGCCCAAATGAAACAGATGTTCGGCGACCTGCGCTGATCCCCCAACATGATCTGCAGAAATGAGTTTGTAGTTTAGAAACCGCCGATCCAAAGACACGATTGGAACCTCTGTTTTGATAGGTTCCATATCGCGTTCCGTGGACCCGATAACGATCAAACCGTGCGGGGATTGCGCGAGTAACGCATTGATCTGGGTGATCTCAATCGCTGGGTCATCATCGGTGTTCACCATCATGACCATATGCCCCTGTTTAGACGCTTCGGCTTCAACACATTTCACCAATTGCGCGAAATAGGGATTGGAAATATCGGGCACGACCAAGCCGATCACGTTCACTTTGTTGGTGCGAAGTGCGCGTGCAGCAAGGTTGGGTTTATACCCCAATTCATCAACGGCATGCATGACACGTTCACGCAAAGCAGGCTTCACAGTTGGATTGCGAGACAGTACCTTAGACACTGTGCCCACAGACACGCCCGCTCTTTGCGCGACATCTTTGACCGTGCTCATGTTTGTTGCCTCATGCGTTTGTCCGCAATCCCTTGCTAGGTGTGACGATCTGCGGATCATTGAGGCATTTTATCAAGAAAAGATCGCGGACTTCAACTCCTCAAGGGTTGGGATTGAATCGGCAGCCCCCTTGCGTGTCGTCGCAAGAGCCGCGGCATGGACAGCCATATCAACCGCGCGTTCAATCGATTGCCCCGTTGCAAGCGCCGCCGCAAAAGTGCCATTGAAACAATCACCTGCGGCGACAGTATCGATGGCGTCAACCTTTGGAGCGACCTGCTGCCCGCTTTGCCCGTTGATAAACCATGCGACACCCATTTCACCCATGGTCACAATGGCTCCACGTGCTCCGAATTCTTCAAGCTTGCGTGCTGCCTCTAAAGCTTCACTCAAATTGCGCGGCTCATAACCCGTGATCAGCTTGGCTTCATGAGCATTGGGTGTGAGAACATCAAAGGCTTCCAGCGCCTCAGATGTCCAAAACGGAATCGGCGCGGGCGCAGGATCCATGACAACCATCGCCCCAGCTGCGCGGGCAATTTCGGCGGCACGGCGCGAAGCCTCGAACGGAATTTCGTTTTGCAGCAGCAAGATTTTGCTCTTTGCGATTTCATCGGCATGCTCATCAATGGCCGCCACAGACAACGACGCATTTGCCCCAGCACTCAGGCGAATGATATTACCACCATGCAAGTCCACATCGATAAAAGCCATACCCGTGGCGCGATCAGTTTGCGTCGACAGAACCGAATTGACACCGTAAGACTTTAGTCGCGCCTCGGCATCGGCGCCAAAGGCGTCAGCGCCAATCGCACCGATAATTGTCGTCTGCGAGCCCATCCGACAGGCCGCAACGGCTTGATTGGCCCCCTTGCCGCCCAAAGTGATTTGCGTGTGCAACGTGGCAACGGTTTCGCCCACTTGTGGCCAACGTTCTAAATAGGATGTAAGGTCAATATTGATACTTCCGACAACTGTTACTGCGCTCAAAACGGAACTCCACTGACGAGGATCAAATTATTATACGGGGTACAATCACCTGTTCTGATGATGGCTTTCGCCTGGCCCGTGCGGGTTTTGAAATCTACGTGAGGCAGGCCTGTAATCACGGTGTCCTTGCTGTGTTCCGCGCCCCAATCAATGGCGAATTCACACAACTGTTTCTGCAACGAGGCTGATGCCTCACTCGCATGGACCGCCGCCTCAATCACAAGCTCTGTGCGCAAAGCCGCCAGAACATCCATCACTGTTGGGATGCCTGGACTGACGGCCAAATCAATGACCATCACCCCATCGGGCACAGGTAAACCCGCATCCGCGACAACGATTTCATCCATATGCCCAAGCGATGCCACCAAAGCACTCAAATGTCGGTTTAAAAGATGTCCGCTTTTCATCGCGACGACAACTTTGCGCGGTAGTGATCTAAAATGACAGCAATGATAATCACCACACCAGTGATCATTTGGCGCATAAAATCACTGAGGCCAATAAGGATAAGTCCGTTGGCCAAAACCCCGATGATGAACGCGCCCAAAAGTGTTCCGATCACCGATCCGCGCCCGCCAGCGAGACTGGTCCCACCGATGATGACGGCGGCGATGGCATTCAATTCAAAACCGATCCCAGCAATCGGGCTAGAGATGCTCAGCCGCGCCATATAAACGATAGCTGCGATGCCAGCCGTTGCCCCACAAATCGTGAAGGCCGCGACTTTGTACCAAAACACTGGATGCCCCGCCAAACGCACCGCTTCCTCATTATTGCCAATGCCGTAAATCAAGCGCCCAAAGACTGTGCGGTTGAGCACAAACCACGCGATGAGAACCAGAAATAAGGCGAGCAAAAACACGACCGGCACGCCGAAAATCAACATCGATCCGAACTCTTCGAACGCGTAGGGAAACGAATAAATCGTCTGCGCTCCAGAGACCTGCAAAGCGGCCCCACGGGCAATATTGAGCATGCCGAGCGTAATAATAAAGGACGGCAAAGCCCAGTAAGCGCTTAACACCCCGTTCAAAACACCGCAAATCAACCCAGCGAACAGACCTGCGGCAATCGCCAACAAGATCAGTTCCGCTGTACCAAGACCTGACAGCGTGATCGCCTTACCCGCTATCACAGCAGCAAAGGCCATGACCGATCCAACCGACAAATCAATACCGCCGATCAAAATCACAAACGTCATACCCACGGCCAATATTAAATTGATGGTGATCTGCGTCAGAATATTGGTGATGTTGTTTGGCGACAAAAAGAATTCCGTCGTCACAGAGAAAAACAAGATCAACACAAGCAGTGCCAAGCCTATCCCTGCATTGTTTACGATTGATTTGAAAGAGAATGGACTTGGCTTGGCCAAGACATCCTGGGTTTCATGTGCACTCACGAGGTAGGTCCTTTCGGCGTGTCAGATTGACCGTAGGCCAGTTTTAAAATGGCTTCTTGGTGATAGTTTTCTGGCAATAGGCTGCCTTGGACGCTGTGTTCGGACATCACAAGCATCCTGTCAGTCAGCGTGATCAGTTCGGGCAACTCTGACGACACAACGATCATAGACATGCCTTGCGCTGCCAAGTCTTTCAGAATGGCATAGATTTCAGCCTTAGCGCCAACATCCACACCGCGTGTGGGTTCGTCCAGCAACAGGATTTCTGGGTTTGATGCCAGCCATTTGGCCAGCACAACCTTTTGCTGATTGCCTCCCGACAGGCTTGACGCGGGATCAGCGACCGAGCCGCATTTCAATTTAAGCCGCGCGCCGCCAGCTTTGGCCATGTCGCGTTCTTTGCTCAGGTTCATCAGCCCCTTACTTGATACCTCTTTAATGCTGACAAGCGATGTATTGGTCGCAATCGGCATGTCCAAAATCAAACCTTCATCTTTGCGATCTTCGGTTACAAATCCAATCCCCGCGGCGATGGCATCAGCCGGATTACAAATCGCAATGGGTTTACCTGCGCGATAAATTTGACCCGATTGAATAGGATCAGCGCCAAAAATCGCGCGCAGCACTTCGGTGCGCCCTGCGCCAACCAAACCGGCAATTCCCAAAATTTCACCACGGCGCAATTCAAACGAAATGCCGCCCGCATGGGTGTTGGCAACAGTGCGCAGATCTTCGACGGCCAAAACGACATCATCGCCAATGCCTGTGTTCGGTTCTTTGACCTGTTCTAGTAAAGTGCGCCCGACCATATGACGCACGACGCCTTCGGGCGATGTCTCGGATATCTCCTCGGTGGCAATCGTCGCGCCGTTGCGAAAAACGGTCACGCGGTCACAAATCGCAAAGACTTCGTTGAGATGATGCGACACAAACACAACCGTCACGCCCTTGGCTTTGATGTCGGCGACGATATCAAACAGACGCGATGTTTCGCGCTCTGTCAGCGTCGCGGTTGGTTCGTCTAAAATAAGAATACGGCTTTCGGTTTGAAGCGCGCGTGCAATTTCAATCAGTTGACGGTGCGCGATGCCCAAGCGGCTGACGGGCATATCCACATCAACATCACTCAACCCAATGGCATCCAGCGCATGACGGGCGCGGCGTTTCATTTCAACACGGTCCAGCAGACCAAAGCGTCCACGCGGAAAGGCTTCGATCGAAATATTTTCAGCGACGCTTAAATCTGTCAGCAGATTGAATTCTTGATGCACAACCTGAATGCCTGCAGCTTTGGCAAACTGCGGATCAGATGGCACGAAAGGCTGCCCCGCCAATGTGATGACGCCCGCGTCGTATTTGTGAACGCCCGTCAAAACCTTGATCAAGGTCGATTTTCCCGCACCATTTTCGCCAACAAGTGCATGAACCTCACCCGCTTTCAAAGAAAAGCTTACCCCACTGAGCGCATGGACCCCGCCAAAGGACTTTCGCAAACCGCTCACATCTAACAGCAAGTCGGCGTCTTGTGGGGAATGTAGCGCATGTGCCATCGAATAGAGTTCCATATTAGGAGCAAACAGGGGATATCGGATGCGCACTCGACACCGAAATGCCGAGTGCGGGGAGAATTACTTCGCAGTAACCAACTGGATTTCGGTTTTCACCCAACCTTCAAGATCAGGTCCACCCGCAACGATACCAAGCGCAAGATCAATTGAATCTGCCGCCATACGTGTGCCGAACTGATCCACAGTCGCCAACATCCGGCCATCGGCGATCATCGGTCCAACCGCTGGAATATTGTCAAACCCAACAACAAGAATGTCAGTGCGCCCAGCAGATTCCAAAGCTTTGACAACGCCAACAGCCATTGAATCATTTGCCGCCATAACGCCCTGAATGTCAGGGTGCGCGGTCAACATGGTTGAGAACACCTGATTGGCTTCCTCAGTTTCCCAATGCGCTGTGCGGCTGTCGAGCAGATCAAGTTTGTATTCTGCAACAGTGTCTTCAAATCCAAGGCGACGCTCAGTTGCGTTATCCGCACCGGGGTTGCCTTCGATGATCACAACCTTGGCCCCCTCGCCCAAAGCTTGCGCCAATGCGTCACCAGCCATCTTTGCGCCGCCGCGATTATCTGGACCAACAAAGGCCAATTCTAGGCCTTGTTGCGCTTTCGCGTCAGCATCAAGTGCCACGTCAAAGTTCACGACTTTGATCCCTGCTGCGATGGCGCGTTTGACTGGGCGCACCATGGCGCGACTGTCTGCTGGCGCGATGACAATCGCATCAACACCACGGGTGATGAAGTTATCAACGGCGTTGATCTGTGCTTCAAAATCCGTCTCGTTTTGCATGCCAACGGCGATCAATTCATAGTCTCCACGGGCTTTGACGTGTTCTTCCGCGCCAACCATCATGTTTTGAAAGAATTCATTGGCCAGTGATTTCATCACAAGTCCGACGACGGGCTTATCTTGGGCCATAACGGCTGTTGTAGACAAAAGAATACCGGTCACTGCCGCGGCAGCGAAGTTCATGAGCTTCATAAGAGCCTCCCTAATTTACGTTGATCGCCTTGCTTCCTCTGCAGCGCGATGAACAGGACTTGATCATGCAGGATCACAAAAATATGTCAATATGAAACGTTTCATTTTTGCCAATTTCAAAGCGCCTAACACTTGGGACATATCTCATAAGATCAAATAAAAATTGGATTTTAATGCCAAATTTGTAAATCGAAATCATCGAAAAAATTGCCCTCAAAACACTCTTATATTTCCCTAAGGTCAACCACGCGAGGCCGATCGTGCTTTGAGATTTAGGAATCACCTCGATAGACATTATCCCTTAAGGAAACATTCAGTCCGGGAGGCGGCATATCAATCTTGTGCCTAACCAGCTTTATACCCGTAAAAAGTCGTGATCTGTGCCTTCGCCAAATATACCGCGATATTGGTTGAGTTCGGGGATAAAATTGATGCTGGATCGCTGTGTCGCCTTATGAGGGATTTTGTTGACCCGACACCAAAAGCTGTGAACAGTCGAGACAATCACCGAAAGCACCTGAACCAAATGTATAAGTCGAACCAGTTTAACCCCATGCTGTCAGAGCACCTCGACCTGTTTACCCTGTGTCAAAGCGAAACAGCCGAAAAACTGGGCATTCACAACATGCCCCAAGATGCCGATGTGATCGAGAATTTGAGGCAGCTTTGTCTCAATGTGCTAAATCCGGCGATTGTCCATTTTGATTTGCCCTTGTTCGTCACCAGCGGATACCGTTGCCCTCAACTGAATACAGAGGTCGGCGGGCTGGCGAACTCGCAGCATCTTTTAGGCCAAGCCGCAGATATTATGATGGGCGGAATCCGCAACGATCAGCTTGCCAAATGGATTATCGACAACACAGATTTCGATGAAGTCATTCTTGAAAAATTTGATCCTGACAGTGGTGAATATGGCTGGGTCCACGCATCCTACAATACAAATAATAACAGAAACCGCGTGACAACCTTTGATGGAACGACATTCCATGAAGGGTTCCACTATTTCGATCTGAGCAAGACCAATTAAGTTGCCCCTCCTTTTACAAAGCAACAACCATAGTGATTGCCAAAGCTGGATCTGTCGATCCTCTGCGTCACAGTAAACATCATGGACAGTTTGGATCTTCGCGTTTGACACCTAACAATGTTCGGATTTGAAGAATCAAATATCCTCAAACCAAGGACAGCTTTAAGTGAGCAGTCCCTATTCACAGCTATGAAAGAATAAGATGCTCCCCGTTCTCAAGGGGCTGAGACTCTTAAATTTAAACAATATTTCAATGCATTGCGTAAATTTACAGAAAATTGAAACGAAGCAAACATGACAGTTGTTTACAAAACGAAACTTGTGTGCCCAATATGGGATACTAATCAAGTATACTAGTCTGCATCATCGATGGCAGTCTGTTATAGTCTGGGAGGACACCATGTTTAATTTCAAATCAACTGCGGCATTTGCCGTTGGCGCTATTGCTGCGACTGCTATGATGGCAACCTCGGTTTCCGCTGAAACCGCATTGCGCGGCGCAAGCTTGTTCGACGAAGAACACGCCTACACAAAAACACTGCGCGAATTCGAACGTCTGGTCACAGAGAACTATGATGGCGATGTGTCCTTTGACGTCAGCCTGAACGGCGAGCTTGGCGACGAAAGCGATTTCGTGACCTTCTTGCAGCAAGGTGTTGCGATCGATTACGCAGTCATGGCACCGTCCAACATGGCGACATTCGCACCCTCTATCCCGTTGATGGATATGCCGTTCTTGTTCCGCGACCTTGATCACTGGAACACAGCCCTGTCCAGCGGCGTTATGGCGCCTCTCGAAGCAGAGCTTCTTGAAAAAGCAAACATCCGCATCATCGGTTACGCAGGCGGCGGCGTTCGCAATCTTGCGTCTGCAAAACCAATTGGCAACCTCGAAGAGCTGACGGGCCACAAAATGCGCGTTATGGGCGCGCCGATCCAAGCGAAAACATTCGCTGCGCTCCAAGCTTCACCTGCTGCGATCGCATACAACGAAGTGTACAACGCGATCCAGACTGGCGTGATCGGTGGCTTTGAAAACGAAGCGGCATCGATCCAGAACCTCAAGTTCTACGAAGTTGCGCCGAACATCACATTGACACGTCACGCGATCACAGTGCGCCCCTTGGTGATGTCTGAAAGCACATTCTCTAAACTTGATGCTGACCTTCAAGCGGCGGTTCTGAAAGCTGGCGCCGAAGCTGGTGCCTTCGGTCGTGAGTTGGAAAGCCGTCAAGACGGTGAAAAAATGCAAGAAATGATCGATGCCGGTCAGGTTATGGTTCAAGAATTCGAAGGCCGTGACAAATTGCTCGAGATGGTTATCCCAGTTCAAGACGCTTACGCAGCTGAACTTGGTGCGACTGAACTTTTGAACGCAATCCGCGCTCAATAAGAACACTTTACACAGCATGATTGTCGGCGCCCATTCACGGCGCCGACATGTCTTTGAGGGTTAGGGGATTAAAATGATTGGACGGATGCTTGATCAGCTTTGTAATGGGCTGAGAGTATTATTGGGCACGCTGATTGCCCTTCTCGCTATTCCGGTCGGAATGCAGGTTTTGGCGCGTTACACAGGCGTGATTCCCGTGTATCTCTGGACAGAAGAACTGGCCACATTCATCTTTGTTTGGACAGTTATGATTGGTGCAATGATTGCGGTTTGGGATGGATCACATTTTGATGTGCGCGTCATCCCCGATGCCAAAAGCCCTTTGCTGACCTTGCTGCAAAACGGGTTCGTTTTGGTTATGATCCTCGCCTTCGCACTTGTTTTCACGTGGTACGGCATTGAGTATGCAAAATTCGGCTACATCCAGAATTCCGTGATGATGCGGGCCAATATGTTGATCACCTATATCTCGCTTCCGATCACTGGCGCAGTCTGGTTTTTGTTCGCAGGGTACCGGCTTTTTGAAGCCATTCAAATCTATAAAAACAGGGCGGTAACCGCAGCATGATTATTACAACTGGCCTCGCCTGTGCCATTCTAGTGGGCGGCTTCATTTTCTTGGTTGCGCTCCGCATTCCCGTAGCTTTTGCACTTGCGATTGCAACGGTGCCTATCGTGGCGCTAGAACTGCGCCTAACCCCGTTCATTGTGTTGGACCGGATGTTCCAATCCTATAATTCATTCATCTTGCTTGCTGTGCCGTTCTTCTTGCTGGCTGCGAACCTAATGAATTCCGGCAAAGTGACGGACAAACTGATTGAGCTGTCACGCGTCTTAACTGGCTGGATGCCCGGTGGTTTGGGTCACGTCAATGTTGCCGTGTCCATGCTGTTTGCAGGTATTTCAGGTTCGTCCACCGCTGATGCGGCAGGTTGCGGCAAGATCTTGATCCCAGCGATGATCAAAGAGGGCTACGACCGTCGTTTCGCCATCGCGATCACCGCCTGTTCCTCAGTCATGGGCGTGATTATCCCTCCATCGATCCTGATGATCGTTTGGGGCGGCGTCATGCAAACCTCTGTGGGGGCGCTGTTCCTTGCGGGGGCTGTTCCTGGGATTATGATCGGCCTTGCATTGATGGCGACGGTTTACTGCTATGCAAAAATCTACAACTATCCAATCATTGGCAAACCGACACCTGCCGAAATCTGGAATGCGTTTAGAGGCGCGTTCCTTGCCATGCTCACGCCAGTCTTTGTGATTGGCGGCATTGTCGGCGGTATCGTAACACCAACAGAAAGCGCGATCATTGCAGCGGGGTATTCACTTATTCTCGGAATGTTTGTCTATCGTTCGATCACGGTCAAAGACCTCGGCCACATCTTTTACGACACTGGGCGGTTTGCTTCGATCTCACTTTTTGCAATCGGCTCGGCCTCTGCGTTTGGCTGGTTACTGGCCTTTTACCACGTGCCGCAATTGGTCGTGGACACGATGACCAGCCTTGAATTCGGGCCCTTCGGAACTGCGCTTGTAATTGCAGGTCTGTTCTTGTTCTTTGGTCTGTTCATCGACGCGATCCCGACAATCATCATCCTTGGCACAGTTCTTTTACCAGTTGCGACAGCCGCCGATATTCATCCGGTTGTTTTTGCAATCATCGGTATCGTATCGCTGGCTTTTGGTTTGGTGACGCCACCTTACGGATTGTGTCTGCTGATATCGGCCTCGATTGGGGGCATGAATGTCGTTCAGGTCATGAAAGAGGTCTGCATCATCTTGCTGCCGATGCTGTTGATTTTGTTGTTGATTATCATTTTCCCAAATATCGCGCTTTGGCTGCCGCAAATGTTGATGCCTGAAACGTTCAACTAAGATAATCGCACAGCTCCACAACTTTAAAAACAACGCCATGCATCCTCACCGATGTGTGGCGTTTTCGATTCAGGCCCCTTTAAAATCTGAGCATTAACCAGACATAAGAAAAATAACCCCTTAGGGTTTAAATCCATTGTTTCATATTGCCCTGCGAATGAACCAAACCAGCATTGACATAAAATAGATCAAAAATGGGGTACTATCAGATGAAAATGGGTTTTGTTGGGCTTGGAAATGTTGGTGGAAAACTGGCAGGGAGCTTGTTGCGCAACGGGCATGACCTCACGGTTCTAGACCTCAACGCCGACTTGGTCGCTGGCTTTGTCGCCAAAGGCGCGAAGGCTGCGGACAGCCCAGCAGCGTTGATGCAAGCCTGCGACGCCGTCATCACCTGTCTGCCCTCTCCTGCCGCTTGCGCCGCCGTTGTTGAAGAAATGATCCCCTTTGTTGAGACCGGAAAAATCTGGATGGAAATGTCGACGACTGAGGTCTCAGAAGTCAAACGACTGGCGGCCCTTGTGACTGAAAAAGGCGGCACAGCGATTGAATGCCCAGTCTCTGGCGGCTGTCACCGCGCTGATACTGGCAATATCTCGATCTTTGCAGGCGCCGATCGTGCGACCTTTGAACGTATGTTGCCGATCCTGACAACCTTGGGCCGCCGCGTTTTGCACACTGGCGAGATCGGGTCTGCCTCAACATTGAAGGTTATGACAAACTATCTGGCGACAGCAAACTTGCTGACCTGTTGCGAAGCTTTGGTCACGATGAAAGCCGTGGGCATAGACATGAACACCACCTATGAGGCAATGAAAATCAGCTCAGGCACATCATTTGTGCATGAAACCGAAAGCCAAGTGATTTTGAACGGGTCGCGCGACATTTCCTTTACTATGGACCTTGTGAAAAAAGACATCGGCCTGTTTCAAAAGCTGGCAGAAGACGCGAATGTACCGCTTGAGATCAGCCCCTTAATGGTCGAGATTTTCAACGATGGCATCGCGAAATATGGTGAACGTGAATTGTCACCCAACATCATTCGCCGCCTTGAAGACGCAACAGGTCTGGACGTCACGGCAACAGGGTTCCCGTTGGAATTGACCGACGATGAACCCGAAGAGCAAGGCTATGAAGTGATCCCAACCGGTTTGAGCAAGCCCATTTTGGCGGATTGATACCGTCAACTTGAACAGCACTCATAGCGAGTCACATGGCATAAAAAAACGGCGCAGAACCTCTGCGCCGTTTTTCGTTTTAAGGTTAGGCTGCTTACGCCGTGAACGGAGGGCGTACCTTTATTTCCAGGTAGTCTTCCAATCCAAACACACCACCTTCACGGCCATTGCCGGACTGCTTGTAACCGCCAAATGGTGATCCGTAATCAGGGCCACGTCCGTTGATCTGGATCGTTCCCGCACGCAACCGACGCACAACACGCGACACCCGCGCCTCGTCACTCGATTGAATATAAGCGGCAAGACCGTAGTCTGTGTCATTGGCCATTTTGATCGCGTCTTCTTCACTGTCAAATGGCGTGATGACCAAAACGGGGCCAAAGATTTCTTCGCGTGAAATGCGCATGTCGTGGTCTACATCGCAAAAAATTGTTGGCTTCACATACCAACCCGTTTCCAAACCTTCAGGCTTGCCAAGACCGCCAACCAAAACGCGTGCGCCTTCGTCGATGCCGATTTTGATCATCGCTTGCACGCGATCGTATTGGATTTTGTCAAAGACAGGCCCGATATGATCGCCTTGTTGCGCAGGATCGCCAACGGCTTGCGCCTCGCCTGCGGCTTTCGCGATTTCCAAAACCTCGTCGTAACAGCTGCGCTCGACCAACAGACGCGTTGGCGCGTTGCACGATTGACCTGTATTGTAAAAGCAGCCCTGAACGCTTTCGGTGACACGCTTGTTCAAATCGGCATCTGCGAACACAAGGTTGGGGGATTTTCCGCCAAGTTCCAGCGTCACGCGTTTCACACCATCAGCCGCATCTTTGGACACAGCCGTGCCTGCGCGGGTAGACCCCGTGAAAGACATCATGGCGATATCAGGGTGGCGCGACATGGCGGAACCAACGGAAATGCCATCACCTTGCACCAAGTTGAATACGCCCGCGGGATAGCCTGCGGCCTCGACGATTTCTGCATAGATTTGTGCGGAAATGGGCGTGTGCTCAGATGGCTTTAAAACACAGGTGGCACCTGTCGCCAAAGCTGGCACGACTTTCAACGCGATTTGATTGATCGGCCAGTTCCAAGGCGTGATCAAGCCGCAGACACCGATGGGTTCGCGCGAGATGATGTCACCGTTTGGCAGAACTTCTTCGTCGTCCAAATTTTTGAGCGCTGCAATAAAATCATCGAGATGGCCCAAACCAGACTGCGCTTGCACGTCCAACGACATTGTCGCGGGCGCCCCCATTTCGGATGTCATCGCAGCGGCCAAATCGCCCAAACGGTCGATTGTGGCAACGCGCAGGTTTTCAAGCAAAGCAAGGCGTTCGGCTTTTGTTGTCATCGAAAATGTCTCGAAAGCGCGCTTTGCTGCGGCAACAGCGCGATCAACATCTTCGGAATTGCCCATAGACACGGTCCCGATTTGGGAGGCTGTCGCAGGGTTCATGATCGGCATTGTGGCGTCGGACGCTGGATCAACCCAAGCGCCATCGATGTAGAATTTATTCAGTGTCAGCATGATGTGGTTTCCTCAAGACTGGCTATAGATGGATAGCTATGGGGTGACTGGCAATTCTGCCATTTCAATATGCAATTCTGTGCCTTCATAAGGCATTTTAGCGATGGCTTCATCATCCAATTCCAACCCCAAGCCAGGGCTGGTGGGGGGAATGACATAACCATTTTCCCAAGTGATCTCGCCTTTAACAGCACTCATATAAGGTCCATCAAATGTCCCTATGCTTTCAAGGACAAGAAAATTTGGACTGCAGGTCGCAATCTGAATATTGGCAGCCGCAACAATCGGCCCACAATACAGGTGAGGTGCGATTTGCGCAGATCGCGTTTCAGCCATCGATGCGATTTTCTTGGCTTCCAACAGCCCGCCAACGCGGCCCAGATTGATCTGCAAAATAGACGCAGCACTGGCTTCTAACATGCGTGCGAATTCGTGCTTGGTGCACAACCGTTCGCCTGCGGCGACAGGGATCGAGGTAAAGCTTGCGACCTGCGCCATATCCACCGGATTTTCGGGCGGTAGAGGTTCTTCGAACCAAAGCGGGTCAAACTCTTCAAGCGCACGTGCCATACGTTTCGCCCCCGACACCGTGAACTGACCATGAGTGCCAAACAACAGGTCGGCACGATCACCAACAGCTTCGCGGATATCCCGACAAAACGCCACACTGCGCGTGATGTCTTCTCGCCGTGGTTGATGTCCGTCATAGATGGAAAACGGCCCAGCAGGATCAAATTTAAGGGCCGTAAACCCCTGTTCAACCATGCCAAGCGCCACTTCGGCGGCGATGGATGAATCGTTATAGGCATTGGGCAAGCTCGGATCAGGGTACACATCACCAGCGGGGGGATAGATATAGGAATAGCTGCGCAAACGATCATGCACACGCCCGCCCAGAAGCTCATATGCTGGCAAGTCAGCCGCCTTGCCGATGATGTCCCAACAGGCCATCTCTAGTCCGCTGAACACGCCCATCACGCTGACATCGGGGCGCTGGGTGAAACCTGCGCCATAGGATTTGCGAAACAGGACCTCGATATGATGCGGATCGGCCCCATCGAAATGACGGCCAAACATGTCGCGCGCCATAGCGCAGCACAGATCAGGCCCGAATGTGGCGTTGTAAATCTCGCCAACGCCGGTGATCCCACAAGCCGTCGTAAGGCGCACAAAAATAAAATAGCGCCCGCCGTGACGCGGGGGTGGATTTCCAACCACAAAGGTTTCTAGCTTCTCCAGTTTCATAGAGAATCCTCCAAAATCAAGTCTGCAGCACGCATCGCCAACATCATTGTCGGCGCGTTTGTATTGCCTGAGGTTATGTTCGGGAATGCAGAGGCATCAACGACACGCAAGCCCGCCACGCCATGAACGCGCAGCCTTGCGTCAAGCACCGAATCCCCACGATCACGCCCCATCCGACAGGTGCATGTCGGGTGATATACCGTTTTGGCGCGGTCTTGGAAATCATCCAACAATGCGGCATCATCTAAGACCATCAAATCTGGCGCTTTGGCTGCTGTCGTCACCGCTTGCAGGCTGGCCGTTTTGGCAAAGCGCTGCAAGGTTCGCCCCGCGCGAATGGCGGACGCTTTATCATCTTCGGTGCTTAGCGATTGCGGATTGATGATTGGCGCATCTTGGGGCGATGCGGATGCGATCTCAATCGAGCCAAGGCTTGTGGGTCGACAAGGCTGCGCAGAAATCTGATACCCCGCGGACGGATCGACAACGGTCTTGCCAGAGGCGGATTCACCATAGGAAACGGGGTTGAAATAAAGCTGCATATCGGGCACCTCACGGTCAGGATCAGAGCGCACGAAACCACCGACTTGGTTGACAGGAACCGCCAGCGGCCCTTTACGGGTGAACACATATTTCGCGCCAGCATATAATTTTCCAACGGTCCGCCCCAGCGTATTGTTCAAGGTCGCTCTATTCGTTTGAAATTGATAGGACACCGCCAGATGATCTTGAAGACCACGCCCGACCTGCGGCACGTCATGCACGATCTCAACGCCGTGACGACGCAACAAATCTGCTGGGCCAATGCCGGAAAGCTGTAACAGCTTTGGCGAATTGATTGCGCCCGCACAAACGATCACTTCTTTGCGCGCCCTCGCCTGTTGATGCTGTGCGCCGCGATGGAATGCGACGCCAGTGATTTTACCATTCTCACTCATCAAACGATCGACCATAGCATTTCGGATGACGCATAGGTTCGCGCGGCGTTCGGCTGGGCGCAAAAAAGCATCCGCAGACGACCAGCGACGACCATTTCGCACAGTGCTGCGGTAATAGCCAATCCCATCCACATCAGGCGCATTCATATCCGAAATGACAGGATAATTTGCATCCTGTGCTGCCTTTAAAAAATGATCGGAAAACGCAGACATTTGATCTGACAAATCAGACACGACAACCGGACCATCTCCGCGTGTCTGACGCCCTGTTGGGGTAAGTTCTGAATGGGTTTCAATCCGCTCATAAACGGTTTTCACGCTGTCCCAATCCCAGCCTTGCGCGCCAGATTGGGCCCAATCATCATAGTCATGCGCCAACCCGCGCACATAAGCCATTGCGTTGATCGACCCCGATCCGCCAATCACTTTGCCGCGCGGCCAAGAAATCGAACGTCCTTTCAATCCCGCATCCGGTGCGGTGTGATAGCCCCAGTTCAAGGCGGGGTTTGTGACGTTAATCGCATAACCAAGAGGCACTTTTATCCAAAACTGCGCGTCGCTGTCGCCCCCTTCGAGCAAGAGAACTTTGTACCGTCCGCATTCGGTCAACCGATTGGCCAGAACGCAGCCCGCAGAGCCTGCACCGACAATCACAAAGTCGAAATTTGAAAAATCCATAATGATCGCCCACCTGCTCTTGGACTTTCATAAACAGCGCCAAAGGCCCCAGTTGCAAACAAATGGATTTGCACCAATGGGGTAAAAAAAATTGACCATCAAGGATTGATCAACAAAACAAATACATGCACTGGTGAGATCACAAAAACGGGGTGTATGATCATGAGACGTCTGCCGCATGTAAATTGGCTGCGAACATTCGAGGCCGCAGCACGTCACAGTTCCTTTGCTGCGGCTGCCGACGAGCTTTTGCTGACACCTGCGGCAGTCAGCCAGCAGATCAAGTTGTTAGAAGAAACTCTGGAAATGAAGCTGTTCAAACGGCTGCCCAAAGGCGTTGAGCTGACAGACATCGGTCAAGCCTATGCCCAGCCTGTGCGCGCCTCATTTCATGATTTAAAAACCGCCACAGATGACCTGTTCAAACCCAAGACGAAAACCAGCCTGCGCGTGCGAGCCTCGATCTCTTTTGGCGTGCTTGTCTTGGCACCGCGTCTGCACGAATTTCGCGCCTTGCATCCTGAAATCGACATCGTCTTGTCAACCATCGTCTGGTCTGATCGCATGAGCGACGCGACGATTGACGTCGACATTCGCTATGGCGCAGGGGACTGGCCCGAACAAGACATTCGGCCGTTGGGCAAAGGGCAAGCGACCCTTGTGTGCAATCCCAGCGATGCGGCTTTATTTTATCGCGATCCAACGAGCCTGAAAGATGCCGACATCGTCCCGATCATTGGCTCGGAAAATGACTGGCCGCTTATGTTCCAAGAACTAGGATTGAGCTGCGCCGTCCCGCACCCTTGGATGCCCGTGGATTCGTCATTGTTGGCTTTGGAAAGTATCGCGACAGGGCGTGGCGTGGCCATTGTGAACAAGATGTTTTCGAAGGGTCACATCAAGCGCGGCTTGCTGACAGCGCCTTTTGAACAAACTCTTAAAACTCAAAACGGGTTCTATTTTGTCGCACAATCAGAGCCCAAAAAACAGCCCCAGATCAGCCTTTTCTATGACTGGCTCACATCTATAATCGCGTAACGGATGTTCGGGACACGACAGCGGTCAGCCTTGATGGCATTATATATTCTTGGGTAAGCGTTCAGACCGCGAGTAGGTCGACATGGACTGTTCACGTCCCACAGACCAATGGTATCATTCAACACGCTTTCCCCCTGTCATAAATATTTCGCATCTTCGACACGCGATGTTCGCGTCCAAATGGAATTCATCCGCATGAATTTCATTTGGAGCGTATCATGAAAATCAAATCAATCCTTCTCGGTCTCGGCCTTGCAACGGTATCCACATTCTCTGCTGCGGCAGATACATTCAAACTTGCTGTCACGGATGTTGAAGGCATGGAGCGTCTCCTTGTCGAATGGGGTCCATTCAAAGATGCCCTTGAAACAGCAACGGGCGATAGTTTTGAATTTTATGCCGTACCATCACGCACCGCTGCGGCAGAAGCCCTACGCGGAGAGAACGTTGATTTCGTTGTCACGGGGCCTGCAGAATATGTCGTGATCAATAAGCTGACGAAAGCGACGCCATTGATCGGTTTGGGTCGCCCTGATTATCACTGTGCAATCGTTGTGCGCGCCGACAGCGGCATCAATGTACCAGCTGACCTAAAAGGCAAAAAAGTGGCCTTTGGCGACATCGGCTCCACGTCAAACATGTTGTGCCCGATGCAAGTGTTGGCCGATCACGGCGTTGACCCCGTCAATGATATCGACAAGATCCATACAGAACGCAACATCGCACATGAGGCCCTGAAAGCGGGCGACGTAGATGCCATCGGCACCAACGCGGGCAGCTGGTTGCAAGTGCGCAATAAAGAAACAGACCTGCCATACGGGTTCTTCAAAATGATTGCCCGTTCAGGCGATTTGCCCAACGACATGATCATGGTTGGCGCACATGTTCCGACTGATAAAGCTGAAGCTGTGAAACGCGCTATCTTGGAAAACAAAGAAGCGGTTATCGCCGGTATCGTGGCCCATGAAGAGAATGAAAAATACTCTGGTATGGATTTGGTGGCGATCGATGACACGGCCTATGATTACGTGCGCTCAATGTATTCCAACGCGGGATACCCACAATTCGACAGCTTCATCGGTGAGTGATCCAATGACACTACAGCCAGACGCCAAACGGCGTTCGGTCACAGCCGGGGTGCATCGCACTCCGGCTTCACCTGTGCCTTTGGGCCATGACGTCACCGTTCAGGGCCTCACGAAATCATTCGGCACAACACCTATTTTTCAAGACGTCAGCTTTCGCTTGGCAACGGGCGAATCCATGGCGCTTGTGGGGGCCAATGGAACCGGAAAATCAACGTTATTACGGTGCATTGTGGGATTGATCCCAGTGAGCGGTGGTACGGTTGAAGTGTTGGGACAACATGTGAACGAAGCCACGTCGCGCGACATGCGCAGGTTACGGGCACAAACGGGATTGGTGGCGCAAAAGCACAATTTGGTGCCGCGCCTCTCGGTTTTAACCAATGTCCTGCACGGTTTTTTGGGTCAGCATTCTGGGCCGCGCTATTGGTCACAATCCTTTGCGCCAGCTGCCGCGCGACGTGCCGCTCTTGCCGCATTGGACAAGGTGGGTTTGGCACATTTGGCAGATCGCCGCGCGGATCGGTTGTCCGGCGGACAATCTCAACGGGTGGCCATCGCCCGTGCCTTGGTTGCGAAACCAAAACTTTTGATCGCGGATGAACCCTGCGCCTCGCTTGACCCGTCTGCGGGCGAAGAGGTGATGGATTTGTTTTTTCGCTTGATGCGCGAAGACGGCGTAACAGTGATTTTCACATCGCACCATATGGAACACGCTTTGAGCTATGGCGACCGCGTGCTCGGCTTGGCTGGTGGCAAAGTGCGACTGGATGCGACAGCCCAATCGTTGAGCGTCAAAGACCTGAGGGGGCTTTATGACTGATACATCTTTGCCGCAGAGGCTAGAGCGCCCCACGGCCTTGTCTTTTTTGATCTATGCTGCCGTCATCATCGTGATGCTCTGGTCCTTTCAAGGCGCCGGATTTTCCGTGGATAAGATCCTAAGCTCTCCGCCTCGTTTTGCCGACTTCGTGTCACGGGCTTTTCCGCCCAATGTAGAGCCCAAAGTTCTATTGCGCCTGTTTTGGAAAATGGTTGAAACGCTTCAAATCGCCTTTGCTGGCGCGATTATTGGCATCGTTTTATCCGTGCCCATCGCACTCTTCGCCGCGCGCGGTCTGATTGCAGGGCAAGTGGTCAACACCAGTGTACGCAACATATTAGGGTTCATTCGATCGGTGCCCGATTTAGCTTGGGCCTTGGTGTTTGTCGTCGCTGTGGGGCTTGGTCCGTTTGCTGGCACATTGGCCATCGCCATTGATACCATCGGCTTTTGCGGCAGGTTCTTCGCAGACGACATGGAAGCCATCGACAAAGGTCCGTCCGAGGCGCTGACGGCCACGGGAGCGACCCGCATTGACATCGCAGCCTGCGCCACCGTGCCCGCATCCATGCCCGCATTTGTATCCACAGCACTTTATGCGCTTGAAAAAGCGGTGCGATCATCGACAGTGCTGGGGCTTGTGGGCGCTGGCGGCATTGGTATTGAGCTTAAGGTCGGGTTCGATCTTTTTGATTATCCAACAGCGATGACTGTGATTGTGATGATCGCAGTTGTGGTGCTGGGGATCGAAGCCTTTAGCACTTGGGCGCGCAAAAAAATTATAGGAGAGCAGCGATGATTACCCTCCCGACCGCCGCCACGACACCACATCTAAGCTTGGAGACACTGAAATGACCTATACGTTTGTGGGAGCAAAAGTATTTTTGCCTGACGGTATCGTTGAAACCGCTGTGACTGTTTCAGACGGGACGATTGTCGAAATCGGCGGGGCTGAAGTCGGCGAGATTATCGACGCCAAAGGGCAATATCTTGCACCTGCACTTATCGATGTGCATGGCGATGCTTTCGAGCGCCAATTGATGCCGCGTCCTGACGTGTTTTTCCCAACGCAAACGGCTTTATTGGACACAGATCGCCAATTGGCCTCCAACGGGATCGCCACGGCTTTTCACGCTATCACTTTGGGGTGGGAACCGGGATTGCGCGACGTGCAGCGCGGGCGTGAATTGATGCAGGCAATGATTGATCTGGCGCCACGTTTGACCGTGGAAAACCGTGTGCAACTGCGCTGGGAAACCTTCGCGTTTGAAGCGCTGGACACCATCGAATGGGCGCTGCAATCGCCATTGAAGCCATCTATTGCTTTCAATGATCACACCTCGATGACGATGCGCGCCTATGATGTTGCCATTCAGGATCGGGCCTTTGAATTGTCACCCGATTTTTCAATCGCCGCACTGGACGACGCGCGCATGATCAAACGCACGGCCTCTAAGGCGCGGCGTGCGGGGCTGAGCGACGAGGCCTATATCGCGCTTTTGAGCAAGGTTTGGGACCGTCGTCCCGATGTGGAAAACGCAGTGCGCAAGATTGCTGAACTTGGCCGTAACGCGGGCGTGCCGATGCTCAGCCACGACGACACCCGCAGCGAGACCCGCAGCTATTTTCGCGATTTAGGCGCGAAGGTCGCAGAGTTTCCGATGGTTATGGAAGCCGTGCAAGCGGCGCGTGACAACGGCGATTTGATCGTCTTCGGCTCGCCCAACGCGGCACGCGGAGGCAGTCATATCGGATCGCTTGGCGCAGGCGACATGGTTGAAGCGGGGCTCTGTGATGTCTTGGCCTCGGACTATTTCTATCCCGCAATGCTTGCTGCCGTCGCCCGCCTTGATATGGAACGCCGCGCTGATCGCAGCACGCTTTGGTCGCTTATCTCCAGCGGGCCGGCGCGCGCCATGAACCTGACGGACAGAGGCGATATTGAGATCGGTAAACGGGCTGATTTGGTCTTGGTGGATTGGCCAGACAGGCAAGCGCCAGCCATTTTGGGCACCTGGGTCGCAGGCCGTTGCGCGTATCGCGGGCAACCTGCCGCATGCTAAAGCATCTAGGCCCTTACATACCAGCCATCGGATTGGGCGTGACCCAAATCATGGGCTACGGGACGTTGATGTACGCCTATGCGGTCCTATTGCCGCATATGGCGGAGGATTTGTCTTTGACGCTTTCGACTGTGTTCGGCGTTTTATCACTAGGCTTATTTTTCGGCGGCTTGGCGTCACCTGTTGCGGGGATGTTAGTAGATCGATTTGGCGGACGTTATGTCATGACTATCGGTTCAATCGTAGCCGCGGTGGGATTGACGTCACTATCTCTTGTCGAAGGTGTCATTGGGTTGTTTTTGGCAATCCTCTTGGTCGAGGGCGCGGGCAGGTTCGTTTTGTACAACGTAGCCTTTGCCAGCGTGGCACGTCTGGACAATCCAGTACCCGCGAAAAAATCAATCTCGATTATCACGCTGTTTGGCGGTGTGGCGTCGACTATTTTCTGGCCGCTAACCTTGGCGCTCTACAACGGATTGGGCTGGCAGAGCACTTGGGTGGTGATGGGCGTGGCCTTGGGCGTCGTCTGCGTCCCGATCCATTTTTGGGCCTTGCGCGGCCCGCAAAAAGATCATGACGCGCCCCAAAGTCGCAACGATGACGATTGGCCAGAATTGACAGGACAGGCGCGAATGCGTGGCATGCTATGGATGGTGCTGTCTTTTGTTTTTACAGGTTACATCATGGGCGCAATAATGAGCCTTTGGGTGGTCAATGTTCAAGATTTGGGTCACAGCGCAGGAATAGCCGCTTTGGCAGGGGCGGTGATTGGCCCGTTTAAAACCGTTGGCCGTGGGTTTGAGATGCTGGTCAGCCGAAATATGTATCCGCTGTTCACGTATTTTTTAAGCCTCGCTTTGATGTTTTCGGGCTTTGCTGTGTTGCTGATTTTAGGTTTCACCCTGCCCGGCGTCATCATCGCAGCCGCACTTTATGGCATGGGCGACGGGATCAAAACAATCGCAGGCGGCACATTACCGCTGGCGCTGTTTGGCGCAAAAGGCTACGGCGCACGGCTGGGTTGGATTTCTTTCGTCCAATTGGGCGTGAACGCCTCTGCGCCCTTCGTCTTTGCATGGATCACGCAAGTCTATGGCGGCTGGTATTCCTTTGCCGCTATGACCCTGTGCCTGTTGGCCGGTCTGTTCACCTATTTCTTTATTCCCGACCCAAGGAGACACTCCATTGCCCCCGCTTAAGATCGGCGCATGTCTGCGCCACAGTGAGATTTTGGAACATCGCGATTGGCTTTTTGATGCCGCTCGAGACATCGAATTGCAAGACTTTATGAGTCATGCTGCGCTGACACAGGACAGGCAAGATTTGATTACGGCTGCGAAATTGGCTTTGCAAGGCCACGATGGTCGCGTGGGTATTCATGGGCCCTTTGAAGGACTTGATATCGACAACAAAGACGCCGAATTGCGCCCGCTGATCACAGCGCGATTCTTGAAAGCACTTGAGGCCGCGGCCGCCATTGGCGCGCGCCAAATGGTGCTGCATTCGCCCTATACGCTTTGGTATCAAAACAACCTCCACAGCGCAAAAGACTACTGCGCCAGCAAACTGGGTCGTATCCATGACGTGCTTGGGCCCGTTGTAAAACAAGCTGAAATCGAAGGCATCACTTTGGTGATCGAGAACATCCAAGACGTTGACCCTGCCACGCGACGCGCCATGGTCGACAGCTTTGGCAGCGATGCTATCGCGCTGTCTATCGATACAGGCCACGCGCATTTGGCCCGCAAGATGTCCGGTGCGCCGCCCGTTGATTACTTTGTGCGCGATGCAGGGCATCAGTTGCAGCATATGCATTTGCAAGACCTTGATGGATATGCAGATCGCCACTGGGCGCCAGGGGATGGCGAAATTGAATGGCCCGCCGTCTTTGGTGCGCTATCGACATGTGAAAGCGCACCGCATCTGGTGTTAGAGCTGCGCGATAAAGCCGAAATTCCCAAAGGCTTCGCTTATCTCAAAGATTTGGGGCTGGTCTGTTAGCGGATTATGCGCTTTGCCATGCAAGCCGAAATAGGCGCATGGCAAAGCGGTCTGCTATGGACGATATTTTTCAATGAACGCATCTATATTTAAAGCGCGGATATCAGGTAGAGCCGTTTTGTATTTTGCGCGGGGCCAATCCCACACAGCGATCTCTTGTAGAGCCTCGGATTGCGCCTCAGAAAACCGCCGCTTGATCAGGCGCGCGGGCACGCCGCCAACAATCGTATAGGGGGCGACATCACGCGACACGACGGCGCCTGCGCCAATGACAGCGCCGTTGCCGATGGTCACTCCTGCGGTCACAGTCACCCCGTGACCTATCCAAACATCATGACCGATGGTGACCCAGTGATCTTTGCGCCACTCGAAAAACTCATGGTCGTCTTCGCCCAGATCGTAAGCTTCGGCGCGGTAAACGGAATGGTGCTGCATCGCGCGCCATGTCGGATGATTGCCCGGATTGATCCGTGCTGCATTTGCGATGGAACAGAACTTACCGATGGTGGTCCAAACCACATGACCGTTTTGAGTGATGTACGAATAATCGCCCATCTGCGAAGATTTCATCACCGTGCCTTTGCCCACCTCAGTCCAAGCGCCAAGCTCGCAGTCAGTCACTTGGGCCTCGGGGTGAATGGTTGGGGCCTCGCTTAGTTTTGGTTTCGATCCAGCGCCGCTCATATTAGGCCCTCCGATGTTTGAGAAAATTTAACCTCATGCGCACGGCTGATGCGTTCATCAACAGTCATTTCGCACCGTCCCACGTGCCGATGATGCGCTGGCGGATCAAGTCGGACAGATAATCGATGACATAGACCATGGCGATAATCAAAAAGATGATCGACCATGCTTCATCCCATCTATAAGCGCTGATGCGGTCTGACAAAATAAACCCGATGCCGCCTGCCCCAACGATGCCCAAAATCGTGCCCGATCGTACGTTGGATTCAAAGTTGTACAACAAGATCGACAAGATGACGGGGTTGACCTGCGGCGCGATGCCAAAACGGATTTGTTGCAGGCGTGACCCGCCCGAAGACTTCACGCCCTCCACAGGTTTGTCAGAGGTATTTTCAGTGGCCTCCGAGAACATTTTCGCGAAGGTGCCGATCTCGCTGACGGCTATTGCCAAAATACCTGCCAATGGCCCAAGCCCAAAAGCGCGGATGAAAATCAACGCAAGGATCAAAGTTTCAAACGCGCGGATAACATCAAAGCCGCGCCGTGCAGTTTGGCGCAGAAAGGTAAAACGATTGATGTTTTTTGCGCCCAAAAATGACAAGGGATAACCGATGATCGCACCCAAAAGCGTGCCCATGAAGGCAATAGACAGTGTCTCGCCCAAACCCTTTAAAATTTCCGATACTTCGAACCAATTGTCCCAGATATGCGGTGGGAACATAAAGCCCAAGACAGTGCCCAAACGGCCCAATCCCGTCCAGATGCGAGCAGGGCTAAAATCAAAAGCCCACAGGCAGTAGCAAAACAATCCAATAAAGCCGACCCAAAGTGCGGCGCGGCGCAATCGCACCTGCAATGGCGCTTTAAACGCTAGCGGAACACGGGCTTTGGCGGCGTTGATGTCGTCGATGGTCAGGCTCATGACTGTGCCTCCATTCCAATCACGCGGTGGCGTAGTTTTTCTGATCCGTAATCGATGATGACGACGGTGACGAAAATGATGACAAAAAGCGCGGACAAATCTGCATATTCTTGAAACGACATCGCCGTGCGGAACTCTTGCCCCAGCCCCCCTGCGCCGACGTAACCGATGATCGAACTAGAGCGCACGTTGATTTCAAACCGCAGCAAAGTGTAGCTGACAATATTAGGCAAGACCTGTGGCACCGCGCCAAAACGAATTTGATCAAACCATGTTCCCCCTGACGCTTTGACACCTTCAAGAGGACGCATATCGATGTTTTCATTCACTTCGGAATACAACTTGCCCAGCGCACCCGTGGCATGAAGTCCGATGGCCAGAACGCCCGCCAAGGGGCCAACCGAGAAACAGAAGACGAAAATCAAAGCCCAAACAAGTTCAGGTACGGTGCGCGCAATCTCTAAATAACGCCGCGCCGCCCAAAGCACCCATTTGTTTGGAGACAAGTTTCTAGCGGCCGGAAAAGACAAAACAAAGCCGCCGATGACACCCAAGACCGTGCCCACAAAGGCGATCAATAAGGTTTCAAGCAGCAACCACCCCCAAATTTGCCAACGCCAAAACCATTCAGCGAAATCGCTACCCAAACTGTTCCAGCGTAGGGTCGGAATGGTCAGTGAAATATATTCCCCAAGGCGCGGAATACCCGCCGGAATAATCCACCGCCATTCGCGTGAACCATCTGGAAGACTGACTTGGGTGTATTTGAAAAAGTCCCCCATCCAACTTGTCAAAGCAAAGAGCCCCAAAAACAAGACACTGCCGATGATCCAAGCACGCTTTGAGCGCTGACGTTTGGAAGCGAAGTCTTGCTCAAAGGTGTGAAACCTATCGATTGGCGCAGGTCTTTGGGAAGGAATTTCGGCCGTCAGGGTCATAGTGCGATGCCTTCAAAAAACGAAAAGGAGGGCACGGCGGCCCTCCTTTTATGTGATCAAACTCAGTTGGCTTTGCGGCGCTCTTCTTTGATCCATTCGCGCATCTCAACGATCCACTGATAGCGCTCTTGATCAACTTCGATCCATGCTTTCTGCGTGGAATCTTCGCCACCAGACATTTCTTTGAAAGCCACAGGATCTTTCTCAGGAAGTTCCATCATTGCAGAGGTCATCGCGTCCATAAGAGCTTCTGGCAGATGGGAACGTGCCGTCAATGGACCCGATGTGATTTCAGGAGACCGCCAGATTTCGCAAGCCTCGCCGTCTTTAATCATGCCCTTGGTCACCATCTTCTGTACGACACCGCTGATTTCATTGGTTGTGTACGTGGCTGCCGCATCAAAGGTTCCGTTGACAACGGCTTGAACGCCCGCCTCATGTGATCCTGAAAATGGGATAGCTGAGAAGTATGTTTTCGGGTCTACTTCTTTGGACAGGTTGAAATATGGCACAGCGTAGCCAGATGTGGAATCCGGATCAGCAAAGGCCAGAACTTTGCCCTCAAGCGAGGCCAAATCATTCAGGCCACTGTCACACCGTGTGACGATAACAGAATAATAGCCAGTAGATCCGTCATTTTGCAGACGTGAAACCAATGGCGTCACACCGCCGTTGGTGGCTGTGTAGGCGGCCGCATAAGCGGAGGACCCCAAGAACGCAAATTCGATTTGGTCGGCGGCCATGGCTTGGATCACGCCATCATAGTTGCCAGCCGTAAAGATTTCGACCTCAACGCCAAGCTCTTTTTCAAGATACTGTTCAAACGGCGTGTAGCGCGCGATGCGATCTTTTTCGTTTTCACCGGACAAGATACCGAATTTGATCACTTGGTAGTCATCTTTCCAACCTTCGGCCAAGGCTGGAACTGCGATGAGAGCGGCGAGTGCTGTGGCTGTAATAAAACGCATGTGGATATCCCCTTGTGAGCGTTTGAATAATTAAGCAGGCATGGGTGTTCGGATCGTGGTCGACGTGATGTCGGCGTTGAAGTCTTTCAGGCCCTCAAGACCATAGATGTCGCGCACAACGCCATCAGTAAGCTGTGCAGCAACCCCATCAAAAAACACGCGCCCTTGGCGCATCGCGATGATGCGGTCGCAGTAAGCGCGCGCCGTATCGAGCGTGTGCAAATTGACCAAAACGGTGATGCCATCCTCGCGGTTTATCCTTCGCAAACTTTCCATCACCAATGAGGCATTGGCCGGATCAAGCGAGGCGATTGGTTCATCCGCCAACATGATTTTCGGTTTTTGGACCAAGGCTTTGGCAATCGCGACACGTTGCTGTTGCCCGCCTGAAAGCGTGCCTGCGCGCTGCAAGGCTTGGGGCACCAAATCCAGACGATCCAAAGCCTGAATCGCCATAGCGCGCTCTTCATCAGAGAAACGCATCGCCATCGATGATAAAAACCCGTGCTCTGCCAAACGGCCGATCAACACATTGGTCAGTACATCCAAACGGTCAACCAGATTGAACTGTTGAAAGATCATCGCGCAATCGCGTCGCCATTGACGCAGTGCCTTGCCTTTCAGCGATGTGACATCAAGCTCTCCAAAAGAAATCGACCCCGAAGTGGGATCGATAAGACGATTGATCAAGCGTAACATTGTGGACTTGCCAGCACCGGAGCGACCAATGACACCCACAAACTGGCCCGGCTCAATCGACAGGTTCGCGCGATCCACCGCATGGGTGTCACCGAATTGGCGCGAGACTTGGCTCAAGGTCAGGATCGAACTCATTGTGCGGCACTCCCAAAAAAATTCATTCGAACGTTTCAAGAGAGTGATACCCAAGGAAAATGACCCTGAATCTACAATTGCATGACAAGTTGCCCAAGGCTTTGTAACGCCTTGGTGACTTGCCCCTAGGTCTTAGGCCACGGCGGGCTGAGCGATCAATGTGTTCGGCAATTGACCAATGGAGTGGACAAATTTTCCATCGCGTAACGTCGCGATGACCCGTGTGAGTGCATGTGTCTCAACGATGGCAAGGTCCGCTTTCAAACCAACCGCCAGTTGTCCACGATCTGTCAATCCAAGCGCGCGTGCTGGATTGGACGTCACAAGGGCTGCCGCTCCTGCCAGACCGTTTGGATCTGATTTCGCCAGTTCCAACACGGCGGGCAACATCGCGCCCGGATGATAATCCGACGCCAAAATATGCAACAATCCTTGCGCATGTGCCGCACGCGCTGACAGATTGCCGGAATAGCTTTGCCCGCGCATCGCATTTGGCGCGCCCATTGCTGAAAGCATTCCGCGTTCGGCTGCGATTTTTGCTGCCTCAAACGTGACGGGGAACTCGGAAATAACTGCGCCGACATCAGCCATCAATTGCGCTTTGTCGCGCGTATCGTCATCGTGACTGGCCAAAGCAACCCCGTGTGCTTTGCACAAAGCAGACACTTGCTGCAAATTGTTCAAAATGGCACTTTCAGGGCGGCTGCGTTCGGCAATGCGCGTCGCCACATCTTGGCGCGCTTGTATAAGCGAAATACCCTCGCGCGCGGCCACCAAAGTGATATGGCGTTCGATATCGCGGTACTGGCCCTGGCCTGGCGTGTGATCCATGACCGACACAAGATCGACCAAATTATCGCAAATGAGGTCTTCGAGCACAGCCACAGCATTGTCGAATGTGATGTCAAACCGCGCGTGAATGCGGTGATCAATTTGGCAATGCTGTCGCAACGCATTGAGCGCGCGGATCGTATGGCTTGTATGTTCAAACGAACGCTGCTCACCGCTGCGCGCTCCTTTTGAAAAACTGACCGCCGCATAGGCAGTGGTGATCCCTGAGGCCGCCAAGCGATTGTCCAAATGGCTCAGCGCCACCTCCATCGGAAAATCGACCAGCGCACGTGGCTCCAGCTCCATCTCAATCATATCGCCATGCATATCAATGAAGCCTGGGAAAATCAGCGCGCCACCACAATCAAGACCAACATCAACAGGCTGTTCTGCGATGGCGGCAATCCGGCCGTTTTCAAGTCTCATCGCACCTTTTTCAACAACGCGGTCAGGCAGCACCAGTTTTGCATTAGTAAGCCACATCTTCTCTGTCCTCTGGGTTGGAAGTATTGGGGGTGAGGTCGATAACGCGATCGATCAAATGCGACACGTCATCAGGGTGGTGAAAGACACCAATCATAGCTGTGCCTTGAGATTTCAACTCGGCCAACCGCGCCACCAAAGCGGTGCGGGCTTGGACATCCAGTGATGCCGTTGGCTCGTCCAGCAGCAATAGTTTTTGCGGTAAAATCAATGCACGGGCAAGATTGACTTTTTGCTGTTCTCCACCAGAAAACGTCGTCGGGTAGGCCCGCCACAACTCTTCTTTGACGCCAAAAGCACTGAGCCAACGGCGCGCTTCATCCAGTGCCGCATCAGCCGAATGTCCGGCTTGGCGCAAAGGTTCCGCCACCAAGGCCTGCGCACTAACGCGCGGGCGGGCCACAAGGAACTGGGTGACAAAGCCGATTTCGCTACGCCGCAAATGGGTGATATCCACATCTGCGGCACGCATCAAATCGATCACGCCATGCGAGGACTGGAATAACGCAGCCCCACTTTGCGCCAAGTAGCTGCGATACAGCGTGCGCAACAACGTCGATTTACCCGCGCCGTTTGTGCCTTTGAGCAAAAGAAACTCACCTGAGTGCAGGCCAAAGGAAATATCGTTAAAAGCCGCCATTTGCGTGTTCAAATGGTGCATCGTGAAGCCTTTGGTCAGGCTTTGAACATCCAATACAAGTGTCATAACTTTGCGTGCACCAATTGTTGTGTATAGGGGTGTTGAGGGTCTTGAAATATCTGATCGGCCAAGCCGGATTCGACGATTTCACCACGGCGCATGACAATGACACGGTCCGCCATCGTGCGGATCACGCCCAAGTCATGAGACACGATCACCATGGTGATCTGCCGGTCTTGTTGCAGTCGCTTCAATGTATCAAGCACCAGAGCCTGCACACTGACGTCCAAACCCGTGGTCGGTTCATCCAACAACAAAAGTGCAGGCTCCAAGGCGATGGCCTTGGCCAATTGCACCCGTTGCTGCATACCGCCGGACAATTCAATCGGCGGGGCGTCCAAACGTTCCAACGGAAACTCTGACGCTTCTAGGGCGATTTGGGCCTTGTCACGCAGCACCGAAAACCGTCGTTCGCCCGCCACCAAAAGCCGTTCGGCGACATTACCAGAGCTGGAATGGTTCATCAAAAGTCCCAGATGCGGATTTTGATACACAATACCGATTTTCGTGGCGCAAAGCATCCGGCGCGCAAACCTATCCAGTTCAAACAGGTTGCCCTGCACATCGGGCAGGTCGAGCGTATAGCTGCCCGTGTCTGGCGTGTCTTCGAGGTTCATCATCCGCAACAACGTGGATTTGCCCGATCCACTTTCGCCGACGATGCCCATGACTTCGCCAGGGAACACCTCGACTGAGGCGTCGCGCACAGCGCGCACATCACCATACGATTTCGAGACATTTTTCAATGTCATCAAGGGGTGCGCTGTGACAATGCGCGGTGCGTCCAAAGTGATGGTCATGACGACATCTCTCCATTTTCATACCATGTTTTGCCCAGCACGGTGTCATCGCCATCGGCACGGCGAATGACTTTCACACCATACTCACTGTCGGACACCTCATGGGTTGAACTGCCATCCTCTTGTGGAATTTCGTTCATAAAGAGCCCCCGCACGCCCGATCTGTAACACGTTAAATTGGCATGATCTTCGACCTTGTAGGGCACATCATCAAAGACCAAGGGTTCGACCCGTGTAAAGGGCGGCACAGCGAAAATACGTTTCTCGCGTCCGGCTGAAAGAATCGTCAAATGCTTGGCCATATTCAATTTTGGTACATCCCAACGCGGGATCGGCGAAGGCGTCATCACATGGCGTCCATTGACCATCGATGGGTAAGACGCCCCTTGCATGATCCGACCCGAGCGCACAATTTGTTCGTAAAGTTGCAACCACATCCGCCCGTAATCCGCATCTGCATGCATCTGGCGCGCGATGGACATATTGGGTTGAACGGATCGCAAAGGTTCAGGATTGGGCACTTGCAGGACGAGCACCTGATCTTCGCGCAACACCTCTTCTGGAATGCGGTGACGTGACTGAATGAGGTCTGCTTTCAGCGTATCGAGCGTTGTCGGCGCACCGGAAACCTTTGCGAGAAAAGACCGAATTGACGCGGCATTGACGCTGTCGTCAGCGCCTTGATCGATCACTTTCACGCAAGTCTTCGGATTGATCAGTGTCAAGGACACTTGCAAACCGCCCGTGCCCCAACCGCGCGCCATGGGCACTTCGCGGCTGGCATAGGGCATCTGGCATCCGGGCACTGCCACAGCTTTGAGCATCTTGCGGCGCAGCTCGCGTTTGGCGGAGGCATCCAAGAAACCATAGCTCATCGGTTCCCAATCGCGGGTGAGGGTTTTCAGGCTCATTGCGCTGTTTCCTTTTGCTGCGCTGAGCGCGCTTTTGCATCGCGCATGGCGTCCAAGGACGACTGAAACGTGACGTAATGTGGCAGTTTGAAATGGATGCAAAAGCCCGAGCTTTCGACGCCTTCGGTGTGGTACAAAAAGAACTCTTCTTCCGTCGCAGCGCCTTTGGGCGCGCCTGCGCTGTTCAAATCCAGAGTGGCAGCGGCGATGACTTTGACCTCATTCCAGCCCAGAGTGGCGGCAAATCCAAGCTCTAGCTTTTCTCCCTTTTTCGATAGCACCTCGGCTTGAGAGACTTTGACGCGACCTGCGGAAAACTTAGTGCCCTTGGGATGGGTCACAACGATCTCTGCCTCGGCCAAGCGCAGCTCATTTACGGTTGGATGGGCCTGCCCGTACCCACGCATCGCGGCATACCCCAAGGCCAAAACTCCCCCCGTTTCCCCGCGCGCAAGGCTTTGCAATGTATGCGCGCGTTTGGACGGGAACAGCAAAGGCTCGCGGGTAATGTCAGGGATATCGTCAGGCCGTGTGGTGTCATCATCGGGTAAATCGACCAAATCGTTGGCGGCTTGCCAAGCACTCACAGACGGCTGATGTGCGGGCGCGGGAGTGGCGGCAGGATCAACAGGCACGGGGTCGAACGCCTCGCCGGTCAAAACTTGCGTGGCCAACAAACGGTGCGAATAGTCCAAGGTCGGCCCCAACAGCTGCCCCCCCGGAATGTCTTTGAACGCAGCAGACAGGCGGCGGTGGGTGAAGAGCGCATCTTGATCAATGGGTTCGGCCACACTTAAACGCGGCTGCGTTGTGCGCCACGCGCGCAAAACCAGCACCGCCTCATACAATTCACCGCCAGTTTGCGCCAATGCCAAGGCCGCGATGTCTTCGTCATATAAGGACGCTTCCCCCATCACGCGGTCCACCAAATAGGGCATGGCAGCTTTGATCTCGTTGATCCTTTCGGGCGTGATTGTGCCCATTTCGGCACGAAATAATCGTTCAGCTTGTTCAATCGCGCGTTCACCACCGCGGGTCGCAACATATGCCATCAGAGCACCTCGATTTGTGTAGAGCGCGGCAGGCCGATGACGCGGCCTCCGTCGATCAAAAATATGTCAAACCCCATTGGGTAGCGCAGGCAATCGGCGCGTTTGGTCCAGAATCCTTGGGGTAATCCGTCGATGTTGATCTGAAGAGACCCATCAATACCCGGGCCGCTTATGCGCAAAAGCTGCCCCGCGCCGATCTGCGCATTGGCCACAACAGTCGCGCCATCGTCGGGGTAAAGATCGGTCCCAGCCCTAAGATATTCCAAGACGTTGACATCTATGAGCTTGCCAAGAAACGCGTGATCCGCCGTTGTCGGATCAGAAAGGAGCGCCCCCGCTTTTAAAATATGCGGCATCAACACAGGGTCGGCGCAATAGACTTTGCATTCGCGGTCGATCAGTGCATCGATTATGGCAACTTCGGCGTCAGGCGCTATGTCACGCGGCATACCGGGGCGACTGAGCGCCCAAAGTAAAGCGTCAAAGGTTTGATTGGCACGGGTTTCTGCCGCGTTGGCTGTGGGTACAGTAAGCATCAAAACGTCTCCATATCTACGCGGGTGGCTTCAATACGGCGCAGAGTTTCGGTGTCTGCATCGCGGTGTTGCGCATCAGATTTGCGTAAAAAGTCGCGACACATCTCAACATATGTGCCGCTCGCCAAAGCAATATCGACCAGCGCCATGGCCATGCTTGCCTCAAGATCAATCCCTTTGCGTAGGCCGTAGCCCTCATGTGTTCCGTGACGAATATGCGCTTCACTCACCAGCACTTCGCCCAAGTGAAAAGCTGTGCCTTGGGCCGTGTCACGCATCGGCAGCATCACCAGCCCCGTTCGGCTGTGCACCACTTCGACATCTGGAAAGCCAATTGCCAGATCTTCACCAAGCGCCTTGAGCGCTGCTGCATCCGCACGTGCCAATATAGACAAGGCGTCTTCGTGAGAAAATTCTTGTGCAGGTTTAGGCATGGTCTAATCCTCGTTTGTCATCGTGAATTTGACCCGCGAGGCGGCCCAAATCACTTCGCTGAAGCTGATCGGAGTGCCGTCCAGCAATTGATCTATGGCCCGCACAACCATCACAGCTGTCTGCGGGTGCAACTTAAGTGTCTTGGCCTCATGCGCCTGCGCCAGACGTGCGTGCATGGTTGTCTGGGCGCGCAGATAATCGTCAATTCCGTATGTTTTATACGCCTCGGTGGCCGACCCCAGAACATCGCGTCGTGCAACGAAATCGGGAAAACGGTTGGGGCAATGAAAGGCGCGACCAAAGGCCAGCGGCACGCCATCACCAAAGGTGATCCGCTGACTTTGAAGAACTTGAGCGCCCTCAACCAAATTCAATGCGCGCGCGACCTCTGCGCTGGCTGTGATGATTTGCGCGTCCAAAAGTTCGCCGTGAATATCGATGCCTTGAGACAAAAGGTTTTTACGCAAACGGGTGCGCTGTCCGATGGCATATTCAAGCAACGGGCCGCTTTCAACAAAGGTTCCACGCCCCTGTTCGACGCTCACTTTACCGGCCTTCGCCAGCTCTGCGATGGCGCGCCTTACCGAATGCCTGCCAACGCCGAACTGAGCAGCCAGCTCTGGCTCTGTCGGCAATTTGTCACCAGGTGGATACTGCCCTGACGAGATAGCCATTTCGATTCCGTCGCAGACAATGGACCATTTATTTCTATTCATACCGCACCAATCATTCGAATGAATTTTGGATAAGCGCTCTGCGTGACACAGCTATGACAGATAGATAAATCTCTGATGACGACGCGCACCACTGTGCACTCGCGGCCTGTGCGCGCCCTCAACTGCCTCCTAAGGCGTACCACGGTCCCAAATATCGCGATCAGTTCGAAGCAAGAAACCACCACATAGATGCTGCGCACATACGCCCCATTTACTTCGTCATAACTTTCAACCAACAACACTGTGGTCGCGACATGTCACACACTTGACCACGATTGAGTTACAGTTTTTGATTGGTCGACCAAATCGCCGAAAACGGCCCCAACCAACTCATTTTGATACTGTTGTTTCTTGGGATTGCCTGATCAGATCTTTTAATAGCAAAGACTTGGCGCAATGATCTGATTTGCTCTGGCCGGTGCGCCGCCGAAGATACCGCTGCCCGCTGTTTGCGATCGTTAGCCGAGACCAGACACTTGCCGTGACCAATTGGCAGTGCGGAACAACGGGCCTGAGGGCAGCATAACACGACTTAAATTTTTCCCAAAACCGTCACAACTGATGTCAGGCGGGGCTTTGCGACAGGTTGATCGTCTTTTTGCAGGCTTTGAAAACCTGTCAACCTGAACGGCACCTCACAGTGCTGTTCAGTCCTGTGTACCAACGAACATGCGGTCTTTCGCTGCTGTTATATGATAGCGCATGGTCGCGGACGCGACCTCTGGCTGTTTTAGCCGGATTGCCTCTAACACGGCTCGATGTTCTGCCAACACGAGTTCTTGACGCGCGGGCGTATCCAAAAGCGTTAAAGACCGAGACAATTTGACTCCAAAGGCGATCTGTTGGCCCAAGGATTCAAGTACGGAAGAAAAGAACGGGTTCTTTGATGCCCGCGCCACAGCGAGGTGCAGCATCTGATCTGCATCTACAGCGAGTTCATTTTCTTGGTACGCTTGCTCCATAACGGTATAAGCATGTTCCATCGCAGCAAGATCTTCATCGTCTCTACGTTTTGCGGCCCATGCGGCGGCCGAGCCTTCTACGTCGATACGAAATTCATAACACCGCTGCACATCCGAAATTGATTCAAGAGGAACAAAGCTAATCAATTGCCGATCTGGGCGACGCAAAATATAACTGCCAGACCCACGGCGGGACTGAACGATCCCATCATCGCGCAATCGCGAAAGGGCCGCGCGCACAATGGGCCGAGAGACACCGAACCCTTGCGCAAGGACATCCTCAGCCGGAAGCCGACTGTGCACGGGATATTCTTCTTCAAGAATGTTCACCAGCAACTTGTCGTAAACTTGATCAGCCAATGAGGGGCGTTGCGTCTCTGACACCAATATCTCCTTTGAAACAAATTTACCGGCCCTGTTTATACAATCACAGGGCCGGCTTATCAATAACGGCTACGACGCGGAGCGGTCCGCCGGAGATTTTGTCGCTGGTTTTCTAATGACAAGAAAGTAGACAAAGACGAGCGTCAGCAAGACAAAGAACAAGCTGTCCAGATTTGTCACAAAGGTGGTTGGATCGCCATTCGACAAAGACAGAGACCGACGCAAGAATTCCTCAAGGTTCGGGCCTAGAATATATCCAAGCAACATGGTGATCACAGGGAACCCATTGCGTCGCAGGTAGAAGGCAAGGATACCCATGCCCAGAGCCATAAACATCTGGAATGTCGAGTAAGTCGCCACGAAGCTGCCGACAATCGCCAAAAGCGCAATCACCGCATAGAGAACATCCTTACGGATGGACACGATCTTGATGAAATATGGCCCGATCAAGTACAGTGTCAAAGGAATAAGAACCACAGCACTGAACAGCAAAGCCGCCAACATCGGTGCGATCATACCCGCTTGATCCGACATAAGTTGCGGACCGGGTTGTACGCCGTTGATCACCAGCACCCCAAGCATAATCGCCGTAATGGGATCCCCTGGAATACCGAAGGTCAGCATGGGAACCATAGCTCCGCCACACACCGCGTTATTGGCGCTTTCCGAGGCGACGATGCCTTTGGGGTTACCTTTACCAAAAGTCTCTGGTTCGTCAGACGTCCGAACAGTTTCAGTATAGGCTAGGAATGACCCCATAGACCCACCCGCCCCCGGCAGTGTTCCGACGAAATACCCGATCAGGCAGGATTTGAAATAGCACATAAAGCCGATTTTGCGGATGTCAGACCACGGAGGAATGAAGTCGCGACGACGAATTTTAACCTTGCTCGCAGCCGCTTTGGTGGCCGCGTCATCAGTTGGTTCGTAGGCTTGCATCAAAACTTCGGCGATGGCGAATGTCCCGATAATCACTGGCATCAGGGCAATTCCCGCCGTCAGGTTGCTATCGCCATAGGTAAAGCGCGTGATCGGCTCCATCGCATCCAAACCGACAGTCGCCAACATCAAACCGATACAGGCGGCCAATCCAGCTTGTGGAATACGTCCACGCTGCGCAATAACCACCACGATGATCGCGAATGCGAGCAAGGAAAACTTACCGGTGGTTTTGACAAGCAACGATAGCTCGGCCACGAAAGGGGCGACCGCGATCAAAAGCAAAGCGCCGACAGCACCCCCGAACATTGACCCTAAAGCTGCGTGCCCAAGCGCCAAGGCGCCTTTGCCTTGCTGCTGCATTGGGTATCCATCCAACGCGGTCATCATTGACGATGGCGCGCCCGGAATATTAATTGTGGTCGCCGTAATACTGCCACCACACATGCCAGCCATATAGATACTGGCACAAGCCATAAGCGCGGTTTCAACGCTCAAGGTGTAAGTCAACGGCAACAACAAGGCCATGGCCAAGGTCGCAGTCAACCCCGGAATGGCCGCAAAAATGGTGCCGATCAAAAACCCAAGAACAACATAAGTCAGGTTGAACGGGTCCATCAGCAAAGAAAAGCTGTTAAAAACGAGAAGTATAAAATCCATGGTTCAACCCCACAGTGTCGGGAGGCGGACCCCGAACAGTTTCTGGAACATGACATAGCAGATCGCGACAACCAGCACCGAAATCCCTGCTTTGAACAAAAGCTTCTCAACACGAGAGAAAATCAAGATCAGCGCAAAGACGAACAGTGTTGAGGAAATGAAGTACCCTATCTGACGAAATGCGACGATGTAGACAAAGATGGCTGCGATAACCAACAGGTGCGTATAGGTGCGTGGCTCATCTGCCTTGGTGTTTTCTACGGGAGTCCGCAGGCTTTGTACGATGAGCATCGTAGAGAAAAGGATCGCCGCAGCCCCAACAAGGATAGGAAAGAACGACGGCGTCAAACCGTTATCGACGATAGGGGCGCCGAGGCTTACCGCCGAAATAAGATATCCGACAGACACGACGAGTATGACGTAAAGAAATGAGTTTTGCCTGTTTATGAACATCGTTTTCTCCCGATATGAGGCTGGGTCACTAACGCAAGTGAAAGATAAAAAGACTTTATCTGATTTTCTGTGCGCTGGTCGTTTGGGAA
The DNA here is from genome assembly GCF_018860665.1 of Pacificibacter marinus. Taxonomy (GTDB): domain Bacteria; phylum Pseudomonadota; class Alphaproteobacteria; order Rhodobacterales; family Rhodobacteraceae; genus Celeribacter; species Celeribacter marinus_A. Next base: position 35,662 of record NZ_JAHKPK010000034.1, on the reverse strand, counting down.
GGCTTTTTGTAAAGCCTAACAATTTTAGGCCATTCAAGCCCATTGAGAAGACAATGTCCCCGACGATACGCCGGAGACATGTTTGTTTTGTAGAGGATCTGATTACAGGTCCAGATCATCCATAAGAGAGAATGTCTTATCCTGAAGCGCATCAACCCAGCCGTTGACTTCGTCAGAGCCGAGCCAATCAGGTGTCACACCGATTTGTGCAAGCCAATCTTGGAACTCTGCGCTGTCATAAGCTGTTTTGAATGCAGTCTCGATCACGTCGATTGCTTCATCCGGTGTGTTTTTCGGAGCAGCAAGAACAATAAAGCTACCTGTTTGCAGATCAAAGCCTTTTGAGCTGATTGTCGGCACGTCTGTGTATGTCAAGTTCTGCACAGATGTCAGTTCGATCACACCTTTTGCATCACCGGATTCAATGATCCCGCTGAAATCGCCAAGGCTTGAAATCGCTGCGTCCAACTCACCAGACAAAAGCGCTTCAGCTTCAGCGCTAGAAGATCCCGCGTAAGTGATCACGTTGAAATCAACGTCCAATAGGGTTTCAAGCTGGATTGCAGACAAGTACGGACCAGAGCCTTTTGGTGCCACACCGACACGGACTTGACCTGGGTTTTCCTTGGCTTTTGCGACCAATTCTTCAAAGCTGTTGATGCCAGAGTGCTTAGACACAACGATCGCGTCAGCTTCACTGGTGATGCGCGCGATCAAAGACATGTTTTCCAGCCCATAGCCAGGAACCATTTGACCGCGTGGCAAGGTGATAACACTATCATATGTCAAAACGCCAACAGTGTGGCCGTCTGGACGTGCGCTGGTCATCTGGATCAGACCCGTTGCAGTCACCGCACCAGCGATATTTTCTACGTAGATCGATTTTGGAAGATCTTGCTCAGCAAGATTACTAATCTTACGCGAGATGGCATCAGCACCACCGCCAGCAGGCCACGGAACGATAAGACGGATGTCGCGTGTCGGGAAATCAGCCGCAGCAACGGCTGTACCCACGACACAAGCGCCGAGCGCCAAAATGATGCTTTTCTTCAAGCCTTTAGAAAACATAAATTATTCCTCCTTTTTGAACTTCGTAACGTCTATCCAGAAACATCTGGCAGATCGCATGACCATGCTTGTCCAGCAAAGCCGTATCTTAAACCAACTTAGGACAAGGGGTATTTCGTTGAGCAAAAGTAGCGCTTAAAGGCACCTCGAACGACATATGAGCCAAACCATTAAGGCCATATGACATCGAGATCAAAAGCGTACAATCATCTCGCAAAATATGCATTTTTCTTGATGCATCACACATGCGCACTTTGTACGCACATATAAATCCCCCTCATTTCGAGCCGAAGCTCCCCCATCCATTTGTGCAGATTTTGGCACTCATGAACCCTAACTCACTCTACAAGACTGCACTTACAAATCAACAACTAAAATTACCCATTATTACGAATTATGCGTAAATTAGTCATGTTATTTACAATAATAAGTTAATTACTTGCCAAATTACAGTCCAAATATCGATATTTGCAAAAATAAGTAAAATTCAGCCCACAATCAACATAGGCGATTCCATTCGAACAGAGCGCAGCTGTCGCCATAGAGCCCCCTCAAAGAAAAAGCCCGCCGTCACGATAAAACGCAACAGCGGACCAAGCGCAGGATCAAAGCAACCGTTAGGCAGTCAAGAAATCCTTAGGGAGGAGCGCTTCAGGTAGGTTCTGATAGCAAACAGGGCGCAAGAAACGGCGGATCGACAATGTGCCGACAGAGGTCGCACCAAAGTTCGTGCTGGCAGGATAAGGCCCGCCGTGCACCATCGCGTCACAGACCTCAACACCTGTCGCAAAGCCGTTGACCAACACTCGTCCGGCCATGCGCTCAAGCACAGGCAGGAGCGTCCGACCAAGCTCCGTATCACCATCGTCCATTTGCAAGGTTGCAGTCAGCTGCCCTTTGAAACTTTCAGCAACCTCTTGCATCTGCGCCGCATCTTTTACGCGGACGACAAGGCCAAGCGGGCCAAAGACTTCTTCAGATAGAACCTCATCTGCCAACCAGTCAGCGGCAGAAACTTCAAACAAGTAAGGCGCCCCATCGCGACCTTCGCAAGCGGTGGTCAACAAAGCTTTGACCCCTACCCCTTCGCCCACGCGGCGCGCGCCATCGCGGTAAGCATCAGCCATGCCGTCAGTCAACATAGGCTGCGCCGCAACAGCACCAAGACCTTGCGTTGCGGCCTCAACAAAGCGATCGGCTTCAGGACCGTCTATCACAACCGCAATACCAGGATTGGTGCAGAACTGACCAACACCCATCGTCAGGCTTCCCGCCCAACCTGTACCGATGTCAGCGCCTCTTGCAGAAGTCGCTTCAGGCAAAACAAACATAGGGTTCACACTGCCAAGCTCACCGAAAAACGGAATCGGCTCAGGGCGCGCGGCGCAAAGGTTGTAAAGCGCGCGACCACCCCCAAGACTGCCCGTAAAGCCAACAGCTTTGATCCGTGGGTCCGTAACGAGCGCTTCGCCAACCGCACGTGTGCCACCTTGAACGAGGCTAAAAATACCCGCATCCATATTGCAGGCTTTTACCGCAGCTGTGATGGCATCGGCGACAAGCTCACCGGTACCGGGGTGGGCGCCGTGGCCCTTAACCACAACAGGGCAACCGGCAGCCAAAGCCGCAGCCGTATCACCACCTGCAACCGAGAAAGCCAAAGGAAAGTTTGACGCGCCGAACACAGCTATAGGCCCAATAGGGCGCTGCATCATGCGCAAATCGGGCCGCGCAAGAGGCTGACGATCAGGCAAGGCCTTGTCGTGACGACAGTCAAGATAGTCACCCTTGCGGATATGCGTTGCGAACAAGCGCAACTGTCCCGTTGTGCGACCACGTTCGCCGACAAGACGTCCTTCAGGCAGTCCTGTTTCCGCACTACCTACCTCTGTGATTGCGTCGCCGCGCGCGTCGATCTCGTCAGCAATTGTTTCCAAAAGCACAGCACGCTCTTCGCGGGATGTTGCGGAAAATCCTGCGAAAGCTTTTTGCGCTGCGACACAAGCCTGCGCGACTAGTTCTGGCGTTCCTGTAGAAAATTCAAAAGCTTGACCTGTTGCGGGCGCGGAAGAGAACTTTGTCTCAGTCCCGATTTTTTCGCCTGCAATCAGGTGGTGTCCATGTGGAGTATAGCTCATCATCATCGGCCCTTCTGTTCGCGCCATGCGTTGTATTTCACGACATTTTCTTCGTCCGTGGCTGGGTACAATCCAATGATGCCAGCGCCCTCATTGACTTGTTCCAAAACGAAATCCTCGTAGGATTCCATTCCTGTGCATTCCTCTGCGATTTCATCAGCGAGATGCGCAGGAATGACCATAACGCCATCGCCATCACCCAACATCACATCACCAGGAAAGACCGCAGCATCACCGCAAGAAATAGGCACATTGATATCAATCGCCTCATGCAGCGTCAGGTTTGTGGGTGCAGATGGACGTGCGAAATAGGAGGGCATGTCGAGTGCGCCAATGCCAGCTGCATCCCGCACACCGCCATCAGAAACAACACCCGCCACGCCACGTTTGGCAAGCCGCGTCACAAGGATTGAACCGGCAGTGGCTGCACGGCTGTCTTTGCGCGCATCCATCACCAAGACATGCCCTTCAGGACAGGTCTCTACGGCCACGCGCTGCTTGTGGTCACGCTCGCGAAATACAGTGATCGGATTGCGATCCTCACGGGCTGGAATGTAACGCAATGTGAAAGCCTGACCAACCATTGTGACAGGCTTAGAACCAATCGGAACCACACCCTGCACAAACTGATTGCGCAACCCACGCTTGTAGAGCGCTGTGGCAACAGAAGCCGTAGAAACACGCATCAGTTTTTCACGCACTTCGTTCGATAAAATGTAATCGCTCATAATTTTTTCCTCACGTAGGCCCCTACTCGGCCGCTAATGTCCTACATCAAGCTTTCTCTCAGAAAGCCTAACTCAAAGCATTTCATTGCTTGCTTATTACGAGGGGTCCAGTTGATGACCAGCCAGAAGGGCACAGGGCCCAGTCAAGTGGCTCAACACATCAGATCCTCCCAAACTCCATTGCTGGCGTTGAAATAATTGGTAACTTGATTTCTTATATTTGTCCATAGTTGTAAATTTATATTGTAAAAAATGGCAACTTTCGGCATTTTTTAGGATATTTTCGATACAGAATTTACAAATATATAGATAGGTATGCCCATCCCCACATATTCCAAGACTAGCCTTGGGGCTTCGCCCCTTAAGCAAACAGGCAAGATCGAATCATTTTTCTGCATTGTGAATGTACTTGTCGATGGGGAAACTCGGTAAGGTGTCTCCTCATGTCAGTAACCGTTATATCCGCCCGTGATGGCCCGTTCCCACTTGTTTTGACACAGTTCTTGGGGACAGCATGGAAACGATACATCTGACGACAACGTACTTTAGGATAAGGCTGACCAATTGGATGCGACACGGTGCATCCCGCATGTTTTAAAAATTCGTCAGCATAAGTGTTTACTGACGCTCAGCCTTTGATGGCGCTCGCCTGCGAATGAAAGATTTGGCACCACCCAATCCCATAGATGGTGCCATCCTTATTGGCTTAACGTTGATGACCGCCTCCGCGCGTCACGTCAGACTGATGCAGCGCGGTACCAGCCGTCTTTCTATCGCGTATGACCTAATGGGTCCAATTCATCGCGCAACCAATCTCCCAGAAGGTTCAGCCCTAAGACTGTCAACATGATCGCTATGCCTGGGAAAACGGTCACCCACCATGCTGTTTGGACATAGTTGCGCCCTTCCGACAGCATCCCCCCCCAGCTTGGGGTTTGTGGATCAGCGCCAAGCCCCAAGAATGTCAGCGAACTTTCGAGAAGAATGTTATTTGCGACATTCAAGGTGAGCAGAATAATCAGCGGCCCCATCGCGTTAGGAAGAATGTGACTGAAGATGATCTTGGTGTTTGACAAACCGTAACTACGGGCCGCTTGTACAAATTCTCGTTCGCGCAAACTCAGCACCGCGCCTCGAACCAGTCGGGCGTATTGAACCCATTGAGACACAATCATCAAGATGATGATCCGATCCGTGCCCGGCCCGACGATGGCGATGATCGTGATAGCCAACAGAATAAATGGCAAAGCAAGCTGGATGTCAGCAAACCGCATGACAAAAGTATCAAGCCAACCGCGATAATACCCGGCGTAAAGGCCAACCACAGTGCCAACAACAACCGCCCCCAAGGCAGACAGAAGGCCGACCAACAAGGAAATCTTTCCGCCATGTACAATCCGCGCCAGAATATCACGCCCCAAAGGATCGGTTCCAAGGAAAAACTCGCTGGACTGAAAGGGTTCTGTCAATCGAGCCGCCAAGTTTACTTTTGTGGCCCCGTCGGGAAACAGAATACTCGCAAATAATACGAGCAACACCAAGGTGACCGTCAAAAACGTTCCAACGATAAATTCAAAACTCGCATAGCGGCTGATAAAAAAGCGGAGGAACCAACTGGTTTTAGGTTTTATATCTGACATTTAGGCCACCCGAATTCGAGGATCAATGAGGCCGTAGACCAGATCTACTGCCAAGTTTACCGCGACAATCATGATCGCGAGGATTGAGACTGTTGCTTGCAACAATGGATAATCACGCTGGGAAATAGCTTCGATAGACAACGTCCCCATGCCGGGCCAGTTGAAAACCAGTTCAATGATCACGAGGCCACCAATCAAGTTACCGAACTGTAAACCCAGAAAGGTGATGATCGAAATCGCAGCATTTCTCAGCGCATGTTTATAAATCACCGAGGCCTCGCTCAGCCCCTTTGCGCGCGCGACCATTACATATTGAGCAGACAGCGTTTCCAACATCTGGGTCCGCACCAAACGCACATTGGTCGCCGTCAGGATGATACCAATTGTTGTGGCCGGCAAAATGAGGGATTGTCCTGTCGCAAAACCGGATGCAGGCAAAATTGGGAAGGTGATTGAAAAGAGTAACACCAGCATAATACCCAACCAAAAGTTGGGAAACGACAAGCCTACCAAAGACAGCACGCGAATGATCTGATCAGAAATTCCACCTTTATGCAGGGCTGAATGGATGCCCAGAGGCAATGAAATCATAATAGACACAGCCATCGACGCCAGTGCCAAAAGCAATGTTGACGGAAGCGCAATCGCGATCAGGTCACGCACAGATCCGCGGAAAAAGGATTCGCCAAAATCAAGCGTCACAAGAGTCTTCATAAAATCCCAATATTGCACCAAAAATGGCTGATTTAACCCCAACGCCTCGCGAATACGCGCAAGATCGTCCTCAGTAACACCACTTGAATCCCCTGCCAGCATAATTGCGGGGTCGCCGGTCAATCGAATTGCAAAGGAGACAAAAAGCGTGACCGCGACGGTGACAAGGATCGCTTGCAACAAACGTTGAAAAACAAAACGAAATATGGGCATGGATTACGCCTTTATGAGATCAAGATGGGGCCGGCCTAAACCAAACCAGTTCAGGCCGACAAATGAGTTACTTCACAGTGACGTTCATATAGCGGGCGCGATCATCCGGCGCGGGGACAAACCCCTCTACCCGTGTGCTCACACCGTAAAGGGTTGCCTCATTATAAAGCGGCAAATCCAGTGTGTTTTCATAGGAATAACGTGCCACATCTTGCAAAGCTTTACGACGTACGTCTGTATCATATGTTGTGCGCTGGGATTCCAATAATGCGTCAAGTTTTTCATCCGAGATATATGCGTTTTGGCGCTCGCCAGTGTGGTAAAGCAGATAGGCTGTATTATCGAAATCAAAAGTCCAGCCACCCCAACCGAAATAATATAGCTCGCCGGTTTTGCCGTTGGGTTGAATGTCGTTGTAGTAGACGCTGTTTTCATGCGGGCGAACATTTAGTTTCAACCCCACCATATCGAGATAGGCTGCCAATACCTGAGACACTTCACGGAACGTGTCATAGTTGCCTGGGAAATCAAGTGTGATCTCGGTACCGGGCGCTATGCCCGCTTCAGCTAGCAGAGCGCGGGCTTGCTCTGGGTCATAGGCATAGGGAGTTAAATCAGGCGCATTGCCAAAGGATTTTTCACCTTGGGCGCTGGAAATCGGACTGGCAAGACCACCCAGCAGCGATTCAATAATAGCGTCTGTGTCAATCGCAAGCGCGATAGCGCGGCGCACCCGTGGATCTTGTGTAATACCGGTTTCGGTATTGAAACGGGTGATGACAACTGTGGGGCCATCCACCGCCACGAGATCAACCCGTTCATTTTCACGGATTGTTTCAACCGACGGCTTTGGGATGTTCAATGCAATGTCAACTCCGCCAGACAACAGCTCTGCTATGCGTGTCGCGTCTTCTGAGATGAAGCGGATGTTTACGGCATCAACCTTGGCCTCACCATTCCAATAGGTGTCGGATTTTGCGAGTTTCGCTCCGACTGTCGGCGTATATTCAGCCACTTCAAACGGACCCGTTCCAACCGGTTTCAAGTCGAAAGCTTCTTCGCCCACTTCTTCAATGTATTTCGGTGGTACGATCATCGCTCCATATCCAGCGAGCTTGGTGATCAACACCGGATCGGGACGCTCCATAAGGAAGTCAACGGTATGTGCGTCAACGACGACAACCTCTTTGATTGAGGTATAATTTGAGCGCTGCGGGCCCTTTTCGCCTTCTGCACCGAGCAATCGATCAAAGGTGTATTTGACCGCATCTGCATTGAAAGGCTCACCGTTATGAAACGCCACGCCTTTACGCAGATTGAACCGGATACGAGTTTCGTTATCCAGAAATTCCCAAGACGTCGCCAGACCAGGTTGCAGTTGCAAATCTTCGCCGCGGAAAACTAGGCCCTCAAAAATATTACTAGCGATGGAGCCCCAAGACAGACTGAATGTATCAATCGGGTCAAGGTTTTGCGGATCTTGACGTTGAGCAACATTCAAAGTGGTTTGCGCAAAGGAAACGGCTGGCATCAACACGGTCAAAGCCGAGGCAAGCAGAGTGGCGCACACGGCCCCTCGAGAAAATGAATTTAATTTATAAGACATAATGTCCTCCAGTCTGTTGAGTCTGAGCAATTTTGCTCATTATTTGACGCGAGAAATGTGCCCTTTCGCGCGATATTATGAGGCTACTGTTGCGCGTGACCGACGAAATGGCCTTCGCTGATTTGTTTCAAAACGATCGGTTCTGGTTCATCCCCGACGGCACGCAGCGCACTTGGAATTTCACCCTCAAGCGGTGCCCGTGTGGGGCGATGCCCTGGATCAAGCACGGGAACAGCCGCCAAAAGCCGTTTCGTGTAAGGATGTTGTGGATTTTCAAAAATTTGCTGACGACTACCGATTTCAACGATCTGACCGAGATACATCACGGCCACACGGTGACTGATACGTTCAACAACAGCCATGTCATGGGTGATGAAAAGATAAGACAAATTCTGCTTCGCCTGTAGTTCCATCATCAGATTCACCACTTGCGCTTGAACCGATACGTCCAGTGCAGACACCGCCTCATCAGCGATGATTAAGCTGGGATCACACGCCAAGGCTCGTGCAATACAAAGACGCTGACGTTGACCACCTGAGAACTGATGCGGATAGCGAGTTGCGTAATCGGCAGGAAGATCGACTTTCTCAAGCAGATCAGCCGCCATGTCGCGTGCTTGTACCTTGTTTGTGACAAGACCATGCACCCATGCTGGCTCGACAAGACTTTCCCCAACAGATTTGCGCGGATTCATTGATCCATATGGATCTTGAAACACATATTGGGTTTGCTTTTGAAAGGCTTTGCGCTCGGCTGATGGCAGTGAAAAAATATCACGCCCATGATAGCGCATCGCACCTGAAACAGGTTCGACAAGCTGCTGAATGGTCTTGCCGACTGTGGATTTACCGCTACCGGACTCGCCCACCAATGCCAAAGTTTCGCCAGGGTAGATTTTGAACGAGACTTTCTCGGCAGCATGCACACGGTGAGTGATTTTGTTTAAAAATCCACCGCGAATATCATAGCGCGTGGTCAGATCTTCGACTTCGAGGACTGGGACACTCTCAGGCGCCGCCACAGGAGCAATGGCTGACACCTGCGCGTCACCTGTCACGCCGGGAATGTCGAACAGTTGTGGCGCGCTGGTGCCCGTCATGCTTCCGATTTTTGGCACTGCAGCCAACAAAGCCCTTGTATAGGCCTCTTTCGGCGCGCCCAGAACATCACGCACAGTGCCTGTTTCAACGAATTTACTGGCTTTCATAACCAGCACGTCGTCCGCCATTTCGGAAACAACGCCCATGTCATGACTAATAAAAATGACGGATGTGCCCATTTCGGCCTGCAATTCGCGGATAATATGCAAGATTTGAGCCTGAATAGTCACATCCAACGCTGTTGTCGGCTCATCTGCGATTAGAATTTTGGGCTGGCAACACAAGGCCATCGCAATCATCACACGTTGGCGCATTCCGCCAGACAATTGATGCGGAAAGTTGTCCAACAAGCGTTTCGCATTAGGCAGGCGCACGAGATCAAGAAACTCGAGTGCTTTTGTGCGGGTGTCTTTCTTGTTCAAGTTTTGATGAACCGCAAGTGTTTCGCCCATTTGCGACCCAATGGTGAACACCGGATTGAGTGAGGTCATCGGTTCTTGAAAAATCATAGCAATTTCGTTGCCACGAATTTTGCGCAGCACCGGTTCAGGGGCTTGCACCAAATCTATGGTCTTCCCCAAGAGTGAACTTTGAAACGCGATACTGCCTGATGTGATTTTACCGCCAATATGTTTGAGCAACCCAAGCAAAGCCAATGACGAAATGGATTTGCCAGATCCCGACTCTCCTACAATCGCCAAGGTCTTATTTGCGTGTAAATCAAACGAAAGACTGTCGACTGCCCGCACAGCGGCGTCACTAACACCGAATTCTACGATCATATCGCGAACCGATAGAATGGGTGATGCCTGATCACTAGACGTTGTCATCAAAAAATCCTCTCAAGCGCAATTGCGTTGACGGTGGCGCGCAATATAACCAGCCGTGACCTCTATACATTGAACCAGCGCCGAACTGCTCAACGAGAGAGGCATTGATGATTTTGAGGATCCCGCGCTCGCGAATTCCAAAACATTCTCAGGTGTGCTTGGCACATGAATAAAACCGTTCAGTGTCGCCGCTCCCCGCTGCTCAATGAGCCGCGCGGATGTATACAGCATCTGATTGCATAAATGCGTGCCCGCGTAAAAAGACAGCGCTGCAGGTATGCCAGCTTGTTTGATCGCCTCTACAATCTCAGCATTTGGGAGCGTTGCATTGTATGCAGCAAGCCCTTGCGCGGCGATGGGGGTCGCCTTGATGGTCTGACCATTCACGTCCGGCACATCGAAATCGCGCCAATTCACACCGACCATCTCAGCTTGTATGATCGCAGCTGAAGACACACCAACACCAATCCAAGCATCAGGGGCGTGTAAATCCAGCAGGCGATCAATCTCGCCTGTAATCGCGGTACTGTCCACGGGGATGCCAATGCCTATAACATCACATGTCTCCCAATGGCGCGCTCCCATGGCCAAGGCGATAGCTTCGGCTGGGTTTGCATGGGCTTTTGCCCAGCTTCCATATCCCGCAACAAGGAGTTTTGGCTTTTTCATTCTGTCTCAATCCCTAGCAATGTAACAAAAGAAAAACAGAGCCCAAGAATTACATCAAGTCATTTAAGCTGATAGGCTAATGCCTAAACCTTATACCTAGATGGAAGCCTCAAATGAAACATCGCCAGCTCGAAGCCTTTCGAAACGTCATGAAAACAGGGACCACAGCCAAGGCTGCAAACTTGATGTGCATCACGCAACCAGCAGTCAGCCGCTTGATCGGTGAGCTTGAAATTCACTTAGATTTCAAACTCTTTGACCGCAACAAAGGACGGCTTATCCCGACCCCAGAGGCGCTGAAATTTTTCAGCGGTGTCGAGCGTTTTTTCATTGGCGTGGACAGTCTAGAAAATGCTGCCAAGCAGATTCGGGAACAAGGCGGCGGCGCGTTAAGAGTCAGCGCAACGCCCGCACTTTCGACGGGTGTTTTGCCCAAGGCTATCGCTGAGTTCCACAAAACGCACAGCAAAGCATCAATTGAAATAGAAACTGCCTCTTTTTCACAAATCGCATTGAGCTTGCAAACCTTTCAAACAGACCTGGGAATCGCTCATGCCTTTCCAAACCTTCCCGGAATAGAGCAGCTTTTGATGGCAAAGGTTCCTCATATATGCGCAATGCACGAGACACACCCTTTGGCGCAAAAGGATGTCATCGGACCTCAGGATCTCACGAATGAAAACGTGTTGCGTATTTTGCCAGAAGGCAACGTGAACTGGGATGACACTAAAACTGTTCTGGACAAGGCTGCCATTCAATTCCGGTCTGACTTTGGCACCCAAAGCTCACACACGGGCTATGCGATGATTGCTGAAAATTTAGCGATTGGGTTGATTGAACCATTCGCGGCCCCATCGTGGCGCCTCAATGGCGTGATAACGCGACGATTTGAACCGAACATCAGCTACGACTACGTCGTGGCCTTGCCCGAAGACCAAGCTTTGTCGCGCATGGCCAAAGACTTTATTGAGATTTTGCGGGTCCATATGGGTGCATTCGAAAAAAACGGTGCAGAGCAGAATCGCATACACCGATACCTAGCAACAAATCCCGACTGACTAAGGTGCTTTTAAAGAGTGCTCGCTTGCACTATCTTATCAAAACACCTGCAAATGGATGATAAAATGACCCAGAGTACAGATCCCAAACGCCGTATTGTTTCATCGCGTCACCTGGCTGAAGGCGATGGTTGGGAAGCATCCGAAGTCGAATACGGCATGATCATCGCCTATAACGCCTTCTCGCGCTGGATGACACGTTGCATGTCTGCGGCAGGAAACACAGATCTGACGCCGTTGGAAATTCTTGTGTTGCACAATATCAATCATCGCGGGCGTGACAAACGCCTGACTGACATCTGCTTTCTACTCAACATCGAAGATACGCACACCGTCAATTACGCGCTTCGCAAGCTCATGAAGATGGAGCTACTGTCGTCACAAAAGCGTGGCAAAGAGGTGTTCTATAGCGCCTCCGAAGCTGGCACAGCGCTATGCGAAGCTTACCGCCAAGTGCGTGATCATTGCTTTTTAGACGGGCTGTCCCATCTCGATATGACAGGTGATGAAATGCGTATGATGGCGGCCAGCTTACGTGCCCTATCTGGGCAATATGATCAAGCCAGCCGCGCCGCTACGTCGCTCTAGTTGCGCATCAGCTTGGGCTAAATGGTCACAATCTACGGGAAGACCGTAATCAGTACCGCGTCTAACGAAATCAACAGAAAGAACGGAAAAGCAGCCTTAGCAATGCGCAGTATGTCGATGTCCGTCAAACCTCGAAACCCGAACAGGTTGAAACCCACAGGCGGTGTGATCTGGCGTATCTCGACGATGATCACCAAATAGATGCCGAACCAAAGCGGGCCTATGCCCACGGCGGTGATCATCGGCATGATAATGGATGTGATCAGCACGATGACTGGAATTCCGTCCCCAAAACATCCCAAAACGATTCAACCTTCGTTTCATATCATCGCCTGTGTTGCGTTAACGTTGTCCGAGTATCTGGAATCTTCCCTTGTATAACGTTGACAAATTATCAACGTTATATCAACAAGGAGGCAGAATTTTGATTCGAGGGTAGATCATGGAAAACGTATGCACAAAAAAATGGCAGTTCTGGGTGGACCGTGGAGGGACCTTCACTGATATCGTCGCGCGCCAGCCGAACGGTACGTTGAAAACCCATAAACTTTTGTCAGAGAACCCCGAAGTTTATCCCGACGCTGCCGTCTACGGCATCAAGTCGCTTCTTGGCCTCGACAGCACTGAAGAAATTCCGCAAGGACAGATTTCAGCCGTAAAAATGGGAACGACAGTGGCAACCAACGCTTTGTTGGAGCGCAAAGGAGAACGCACCCTTTTGCTCATCACGAAAGGTTTTGGCGACTTGTTACGGATTGGCTATCAGAACCGTCCAAACTTGTTTGACTTGGAAATCAAGTTGCCAGAGCTTCTGTATGAAGATGTGATTGAAGTTGATGAACGCTTGGGCGCGCAGGGTGAAATCGTTACTCCGCTGAATTTGCAGGCAGCGCGCGACGCATTATCCCGTGCCTTCGAGCAAGGATACCGGTCAGTGGCAATCGCATTGATGCATGGCTACCGCTTTACGGACCACGAAAAGACGTTGGGCAAAATGGCGCGCCAGATCGGTTTTACGCAAGTCTCGCTTAGCCATGAGGCCAGCCCCTTGATCAAGCTTGTGTCCCGTGGGGATACTGCAGTTGTAGATGCCTATCTGTCCCCTATTTTGCGCCGCTACGTCGATCAAGTGGCCACGGCATTGAACTCTGCCTCTGGTGGCTGTGACAGCCTGATGTTCATGCAATCCAACGGCGGTTTAACAGACGCACGCCTGTTCCAAGGTAAAGATGCAATCCTCTCCGGCCCAGCAGGTGGCGTGGTCGGCATGGTCCGTACCGCGGCCGATCAAGGCTTTGATAAGTTGATTGGCTTCGATATGGGGGGCACATCTACAGATGTATGCCACTACGCTGGCGAATTTGAACGGTCCTTTGAAACCGAAGTGGCCGGCGTTCGTATGCGCGCGCCAATGATGTCCATTCACACTGTCGCAGCAGGTGGCGGGTCCATCTTGTCATATGCCGATGGGCGCATGCAAGTAGGGCCAGAAAGCGCAGGCGCCAATCCTGGGCCTGCCGCTTATCGCCGCGGCGGGCCTTTAACGGTAACCGATTGCAACGTCCTGTTAGGCAAACTTCAACCTAGCCAGTTTCCGCCAGTGTTCGGGCCGAATGCTGACCAACCACTTGATGTCGATGTTGTTCGCCGCAAGTTTGACGCCTTGGCGAAAGAGATCGACAGCGGCAAAACAGTTGAAGAAATTGCCGAAGGTTTCTTACGCATCGCTGTTGAAAATATGGCCAATGCGATCAAAAAAATCTCTGTGCAGCGCGGCTATGATGTGACCAAATACACGATGAACTGCTTTGGTGGCGCGGGCGGACAACATGCCTGTTTGGTGGCAGACGCCTTGGGCATGGAAAGCATTTTCATCCATCCTTTTGCCGGCGTTCTGTCTGCTTTCGGCATGGGCTTAGCCGATGTGCGCGCGATTAAAGAACATCAATTTGCAGCCTCGATAGACAAGATCACAGACGCGCAGCGCGAAATGGACGCGTTGTCCCGCTTGGCGCGCAGCGAGGTTACAGCGCAAGGCATCGACGCGGCCAACGTGCAGGTGGTCCAAACAGCTCATATCCGCACCGACGGCGCACATCAAACATTGGAAATTCCATTCGACACAGTCAGCGAAATGCGTAAAGCCTTTGAAGCGGCACACCAACAGCGGTTCGGTTTCATACCAGATTATGCGAGCCTAATCATTGATCTGCTCACAGCCGAGGCCATTGGATCAACAGGCGAAAACGTGACCTTGCCCAATGCACAAGACCAGTCCAGATCAGACCAAGTCGCCCGCATGTACAGTCAAGGCCAATGGATCGACGTGCCTTTGGTTGATCGGACAACACTGGCTGCAGGTGAAATCGTTGATGGTCCCGCGATCTTAACCGAACCGACCGGCACCAATATTTTGGAGCATGGCTGGCAAGCGGAATGCACGCAAAGTGGCAATTTGATCCTGCGACGCGTCGTGCCACTTGTCCGCTCTGAAGCCATTGGCACCTCGGTCGATCCGGTCATGCTAGAGGTCTTTAACAATCTTTATATGTCCATCGCCGAACAGATGGGCGCGACACTGGCCAACACGGCCTATTCAGTGAACATCAAAGAACGTTATGATTTCTCATGTGCGATTTTCGATGCGCAGGGCGATTTGGTGGCCAACGCACCCCACGTTCCCGTGCACCTTGGGTCCATGTCTGACAGCGTGCGGTCGATCTTGCGCCAAAATGCCGGCCAAATCCGCCCAGGTGATGTGTTCATGATGAACAACCCCTATAATGGCGGAACGCATTTGCCAGATGTCACCGTGATCACACCTGTGTTTGATAACGATGGGACCAACATCATTTACACCGTCGCATCCCGCGGGCACCATGCCGACATTGGCGGCACAACCCCTGGTTCCGCCCCACCCGACAGCCGTCACATCGATGAAGAAGGTGTGTTGATCGACAACTTTTTGCTGGTCAAACAAGGTGTCCTGCAAGATCAAAACGCGCGCGATCTGCTTTCGTCAGGTAAATATCCATGCCGCAATGTAGATCAAAACATGGCAGACCTTGCCGCACAGATCGCAGCAAACGCCACAGGCGTCCAAGAGTTGACCAAGATCACGCGTCAATTTGGCATCGACGTGATTCACGCCTATATGGGCCACGTTCAGGACAACGCTGAAGAAAGTGTACGTCGTGTGCTGGATGTCCTGCATGACAGCACCTTTACCTATCCGCTCGACAGTGGCGCACAGATCAAGGTGGCTATTTCCGTGAACAAATCGGCCCGCGAAGCCACTGTGGACTTCACCGGCACCTCCCCACAAGATCCGTTCAACTACAATGCTCCCAAAGCCATCTGTCATGCGGTCGTACTTTACGTATTCCGCACACTGGTAGGATCGAACATCCCGATGAACGAAGGCTGCCTAAAGCCGCTCAAACTGATCATTCCCGAAGGATCGATGATCAATCCCAAGGCCCCCGCAGCCGTGATTTCGGGCAACACCGAGGTCAGTCAAGCCATCGCGGACGCGCTTTACGGTGCCTTAGGTGTGATCGCCGGAAGCCAAGGCACGATGAACAACTTTGTTTACGGCAATGATGTTTTTCAAAATTATGAAACCATCTGCGGCGGAACAGGTGCGGGCGACGGATTTCATGGTGCAAGCGCAGTGCACAGCCACATGACCAACACCCGCATGACTGATCCCGAAGTGTTGGAAACGCGGTTCCCATTGCGTGTGGACGAATTTTCAATCCGGCACGGTTCAGGCGGCGCAGGCGCTTACAAAGGTGGTGACGGGATCGTTCGCAAATTGCGGTTCTTAGAACCTATGACCGCAACGGTTCTATCATCTCATCGCGAAACTGCCCCCCATGGCGCATCCGCAGGACAGGCTGGTTCTACAGGAGAAAACTCCATCAATCGCGCGGACGGCACTGTCGAATATTTGAAAGGCAATGACGTTGCACAAATGGAGGTGGACGATGTGTTTGTTCTCAAATCTCCTGGCGGTGGCGGTTACGGGGAACCTGTTTAAGAAATCATCTACGCCGATATCCATGTGCCTCTAAGAACAAGGAATAGCGTCGTGCGAATGCGCATAAAAAGTTGGAACCGCATCACTTATTGCCTCAGCATCGACTTGTAATGTCGGAACCAAAACCAAGGGCGTCACTATTGTGACGCCCTTCAAATTGTCCCCCAACGAAGCTTACTTCAAATAGTTCAACTGCGAGCCCAACGTGGGCGTCGGCATGTGTTGAAGCACATACCTGTACAAATTAGATCTACAACGCTTTGTGCCGCCCCAAGTGCTCGTTTAAGCCACTTTCCTTTCGAAAGCGTCGGGACTTTTCCAGCCCAATGCTAGAATGGCGGCTCATTTGGCCAATCGAGCCATACGGTTCGGGCAACACATCTCGCTCAGATCACAATAATAATCATGCAACTTGCGCCTCTTGGGACATTGCTTTGCAATGCCCTGCCGGTCAGTGCGCGGCGGCCTTTATCAGTTTAGAATATCGCGGCCCTCAGAGACGCAGGCCAATTCTTTCTTCAACCGCCTGATCTCTGCGGCCTGTTCTGTAGTCTCGTTGATCTGTTGGCATGGCTGCGAAAACTGGGCGCGCCACGTGTAAAGTGACTTGGTACTAATCTCTAACCGTTCCGAAACTTCCGCAACTGAGTTTCCGCTATCCACAACCTGTGCGACCGCGCCACGTTTGAACTCATCTGTAATGCTAGTCCCTGACATCACTGTCTCCTTGCTTCCAAAGTTACCGAACAAAGCGTCTACAAATCTAGGGGCTAGTCATCATGCCCTGTGATGCTTTTTCGGGTTACCTGTGTCAGCCCAGCGGATAAAACCATTCATGCCGATGAATGCCGATAGCCGACCCACCCCTTAAATGTGAACGCGGCATAGAACAGCTGAATATCTGTGAGCCCAGCCTCTTCTAATAGGGCCATGTCTTCTCGCGGCGTCAGGATTGGCAGGCGCGTTTTGAATGTCTCGATGCTCTTTTGCGCTTGTTCGGAAGGTATTCCATGGGACATCATCAATGCAGCGTTCCTGCGTAGCCAGACGTCTCGTTCCGCGCCCTCCGGCATACTATGATGCATCACGATCAGCGGTGCGCCTGGGTGCAAGCGCCGCGCTATCTCTTGCAACGTGTGCAGGCGCTCTTCGCGCGGCAGGAAGTGTAGCGTCAGCAAGCAGGTTGCGCCATCGAAGGGACCCATCGGCGCATCATCGATATAGCCTTGGGTGAATGACACACGATCAGCCTGATCGCCCAACGTCCGGTGGGCTTGATCGATCATCTCGGCTGAGGGGTCGATGCCGTCAAAATGCCAGTCGGGTTGCATCTCAATAAAGATTTTTAGCTCAAGGCCACCACCAGCACCCAAGACCATCACGCGACCAGAGGCAGGCACTTGTTCGGCCAGCAAAATCCCAGCCATACGATACATATCTTGCAGGCCGGGAACAAGACGTGCAGTCCTTGCCGCGTATCCGGGGGCATCCCGCGTGAATGTGCGATTGCTCATGCCTCTCTCCTTTACGCATGCATGTCTGGCCAAACCAGAGAGCGATGAAGTTGCAGGCCAGCCATGGCGCCATCACCAACGGCAAGAGATACTGAATGCGGCATTTGGGCGACATCACCGCAGGCGTATACGCCGCGCACCGTGGTTTCTTTCGCCCCGTCCACAGCGATCATCTGACCCATCGGTCCCTCTACAATGGTGCACCCCAGTTTGGTTGGCAAAGTGGTCGAGGGCGTGACCGTCGGCGCAACAAAGAGCCCCGCAAATGACAGCGTCCGGCCATCAGCCAGCTGCACGTCGGCCTCGCCCGTAAGCGCGAGAACGGCGGTGTTTTCGATCATAACGCCCCTCTGCTCCAGAACCTGCTGGGCGGCGGGGTCCAGCGAAAGGACACTATTGATGAAGAACGTGACTGCGCCCCATTCCGTCAACAGCTCGGCTTGATGCATTGACATCGGACCAGACGCGATGACGCCGATACGGCCCTGATCAAGCTCGTAGCCATGGCAATATGGGCAATGAAAGACGGACCGCCCCCACCGTTCCGCCAGCCCGTCGATCTGGGGCAGCTGGTCCGTTACGCCAGTCGCAAACAGGATACGGCGAGTGTGGTAGGTCTGATCACCCACGGTTTCCACGACAAACGCATCACGTTTTCCAGTGACAGAGGCGGCTTCCCCTTCGACCCAAGTCAGGGTCGGATAGGCCTCCAACTGGTTGCGGGCATCGCGGGCGATGACGGCGGGGTCTACGCCGTCCTGCCCCAGAAACCCATGAGAATGACTTGCGGTGCGGTTGCGCCGTTGTCCGGCGTCAATGACCAACACTGAGCGACGGGCACGCAGAAGCTGAAGGGAAGCTGCCATGCCAGCATAGCTTCCCCCGATGACGATGACATCATGGATCATTTATAAGTCTTTCTGTTTGAGCCGTGCCGCGTATCGCACCGCAAAATCCGCCGCGAGGTCGGCTAGGGTGATTTCTCCA
Source organism: Pacificibacter marinus (assembly GCF_018860665.1). Lineage (GTDB taxonomy): Bacteria > Pseudomonadota > Alphaproteobacteria > Rhodobacterales > Rhodobacteraceae > Celeribacter > Celeribacter marinus_A. The sequence goes on along the minus strand of NZ_JAHKPK010000034.1, from coordinate 16,766 downwards.
AAACGCGCCAACAGCAAGGCCTCAGCCTCGGCAAAACTTTGGTCAAGCGCCGCATTTACAGCCTGTTCGACAAGACAGTCGGGGGCCTCATTGCGATTGCCAACGGCGAATAACGCGGGTTCCCCCAAGGCATCATGCAGGTGGCGAAGCGTAACCACAGACAGGTCAGCCGTGATGCGCCAGCCACCCGCATGCCCCCGATCCGAGGTGACAATACCCGCATCCCGCAGGAACCCCATAGTCCGCCGAACAACGACAGGGTTTGTGGTCAAGCACTTTGCGAGTGCGTCAGATGTCATGGGGCCATCACGTTCTGCCATATGGAGCAGCGCATGGAGGACGGAGGAGAGGCGACTATCACGTTTCATGTAACTTCAATAGTTATGATTCGTGTATTTTGTCAAGCAATGCCCTTATTGACATACGTGGATGGGTGAATATGGGCGCATGTTTGCCTTGTGGCAAAGCTCGCTACGGAGCGGTCAAAACCTCAACCTTGGGTGCATGGAGGCCCGCGGGAGAGCCTGTGAAAATCTCGAAACCATCGGATGTCACACCAATCGAATGCTCAAATTGCGCCGAAAGGGACTTGTCTCGCGTCACGGCGGTCCAGTCGTCCGCCAGCACTTTCACGTCCGCGCGCCCCAGATTAACCATCGGCTCAACCGTGAAAATCATCCCCTCGCGCAGCTCAGGGCCGGTGCCCGCTTTCCCAAAGTTCAACACATCGGGGGAATCGTGAAAAACCTGACCGATGCCGTGCCCGCAAAACTCGCGCACCACAGAACAGCGTTGAGAATGGGCGTAGCTCTGGATGGCGTGACCGATATCACCCAATCGCGCCCCTGGCCGCACCGTCCTGATGCCTTGCATCATCGCCTCATGAGCGACCTGAATCAGGCGTTCAGCCGCGCGTTTCGGTTTTCCCACCACATACATGCGGCTTGAATCGCCATACCATCCGTCAAGGATCAGCGTCACGTCGACATTCACAATATCGCCGTTACGCAGCTTTTTCTCGGTCGGAAAACCGTGACAGACAATATGGTTTACCGATGTGCAACAGGCGTATTGATAGCCGTTGTACCCAAGCGTTGCGGGCGTTGCATTATGGGCGGCGGCGAAATCGAGGACGAAGGTATTGATCTGCGCCAAAGCAGTGCCGTCGCAAATAAGATCGTACACACCGTCAAGGCATTGGGCGGTCAAAGCGCCTGCGCGGCGCATACCCTCAAAGGCGTTTGGCCCATAGAGCTTGATGCTTTCGGTTCTGCGGGCATTCTGCGCTTTTGATGTGACGGGCACGTCGATATAGTTAACCATCGTTTATTCTCTCTAGATATCCTACGCTGCGGCGATCAAGGTTATATTGACTGACAGCTAACTACGCATGTATACGAATCATATATAAAGCGTATATTTTAAATTAGGAGACAGGTCGATGGGCATCGTAAAAATAGGGGACGATCTGCATGAAGAACTCCGCAAGGCCAGTTCGGTCATGTGCCGTTCAATCAATGCGCAGGCCGAATTCTGGATGAAGGTCGGTATGCTTGCCGAGGCAAACCCGACCTTGCCTTATACGGAAATTATGGCACAGCAACTCAAGAACGCCGACGTACAGGTGCCGCAGATCGAAGCAGCTTGAAACCTGACGCGCCCTTTGCATACCAACAATTTGGGTAAAGAAGGCGTCTGTTTGGTAGAATTGCGCGGCAGGTCCGTTCGGCAAAACGGTTCTGGGAACACACTCAGCGCAGATCGTCATTTTGAATTGCCACAATGCGGTCCGCCATTGCGGCCATTCGCGCATCACGCAGCATCTCTGTCCCTCGAATGACAACAGAGCCAGACAACGCCGATGGCCGTGCCCCTATCGTCTGACTATTATCTAAGATGCATCATCAGCGGGACCGTTCAGCCGGGAAGTCCGTCGATCCTTTCGATGGAGGCCAGCGCTTCGTCCCAGTTCGCGCGACTGGACCAGCAGATATGCGCGTTGGGTCGAATGTCGATTGGGCTGTCAAGCGACCCTGCGGGCACCACAAGCGAACCAATATCCGGCTGGGAAATAGGCAGTGCGGACCCGCAGGTGGCGCAAAAGCTCTTCATGTGGCGTGATCTGGGGAGACGGAACGTCTTTATGTTTGCCTCGCCTGACACCCATGTGATTTTGGCAGTGGACGAAAACAGGTTTGCCGAATGGGCCGAGCCGCTGTCCTTTCGGCAGCGGGAACAGTGGCACAGGAAAAAGCTCTCGAACTGTCCTGATATGCGGAATTTCACAGCGCCACAAAGGCATTGTCCCGTTGTCAGTTTGTAGCCCATTCACACTCCTCGCGACTGGCAAGCTCTGTCGCCAGTCGAATGCATTTCATTAATCCCTTGTATCCGCGTGCTGGAGCTACTGGTTCCACAACGCTTCTTCAATTGTTGCCACGTCAATCTTGCCCATCTGCATCATCACCTCAAACGCACGTCGTGCCGGGTCCCCGCAAGCGGCCAAAGCATCAATCAATACACGAGGCGTAATTTGCCAGGAAACACCCCATTTGTCCTTGCACCAGCCGCAGGCACTTGCTTGCCCGTCGTTGTCGACGATTGCATCCCAGTAGCGGTCAGTTTCGGCCTGATCGTCAGTGGCTATCTGAAATGAAAACGCCTCATCCTGTTTAAATGCCGACCCGCCGTTCAGGCCGATACAGGGTACTCCCGCGACGGTGAACTGAACGGTCAAAACGTCACCAGCCTTGCCCGAAGGATAGTCGGTAGGCGCGAAATTCACCGCCATGACTTCGCTGTCTGGGAAAACAGTGGCGTAAAACCTTGCGGCGGCTTCGGCGTCTTTGTCATACCAAATGCAAACGGTGTTTTTGGCGGTCGTCATGATATTGCCTCCTATGCGCCGGCCGCAGCCATATCCATCCACATGCATTCCCATACATGCCCGTCCGGATCGGCAAAGCTGCGGCTATACATCCATCCGTAATCCTGTTTGGCGTTGATATCTGGTGCGCCGTCAAATGCCGCTGCGGCGTCCAGTATTGTATCAACGGCAGCTATATCATCGAAAGAAATCGCTAAAAGCACTTCGCTTGAAGTTGCAGGCGGTATTGGGCGCTTGGTGAACGTGCGCCATTTGTCATGGGTCAGCAACATTACAAAGATTGCCTCGCTCCAAACCATACAAGCCGCTGTATCATCGGTAAATTGCGGATTATTCTCAAACCCGATAGCTTGATAGAATGCCATCGCTTTTGGCAAATCGGTTACCGGCAGATTTACGAAAATCTTCTTTGGCATTGTAGCGTCCTTTCCGTGCAGCCGAATACGGAGCTGCTGTTAGCGTACCTCGGTTTAGCGACCAAAGTTGTTTTAGATGCGATGTCCGCTGTCAGTCATTTGAGAGACTGGGCGTATTCTTCGAGCTGCGTCGCGACTGTGCCCCAGCCATTATAGAAGCCCATGTCTTCGTGGCTCTGGCGTGCTTCGGGCGAGCGGTGACGGGCGGTCGCCGTGTAGATTGTGCCACCCTTCCCATCATCTACGAATTCGACAATCGCCGTCATGAACGGATCAGCGGCAGGCTTCCAGCCTTCGCTGTAAGTGTCCGTGAAAACAAGGCGCTCGCCTTCAATGACTTCCAGAATGACACCCTCATTTTCCATGAGATTGCCTTCGACATTCATCGTCGTGTTGAACTTGCCGCCAACGCGCAGGTCGATTTCACAAGTGTCGATGCTATGCGGCTTGGGCACAAAGAAATTCTTGATGTGCTTTGGCGTTGTCCAGCACTCCCAAAGCAGATCTTTGGGTGCGTTGATCTTGCGGGTAAAGGTCAGATCGGTTGTCGGATCAAGTTTCATTTTTGGCGTTCCTGCATGAGGTTTTTGACATAGTCATCAAAGCGGTCCAGTCGCCCTTCCCAAGTCTCGCTTTGCTCGCTCAACCAATCTTTGGCAGGAGCAAAAGCGTCGGGTGCCAGTTCACAGGTTCGCGTTCGCCCCTGCTTTTTGGATGTAACGAGGCCAGCCGCTTCCAGCTTTTTCAGATGTTCCATGAAGGACGGCAACGCCATGTCGTGCGGCTCAGCCAATTCGCTGACACTTGCCTCGCCTCTTGCAAGACGTTGAAGGATCAAGCGCCGCGTCGGATCACCAAGAGCCGAAAAGCACTGGTCGAGTTTGGGGTCATACTTAGACATATACCTAAGTAACGCCACAGACTGGAACTGTCAACAAGACTTAGGAAACATCCTAACCATTGCCATTCGAGGGCAAAAACAGACATTTGCTGCGCGCTGACGAACGAACCGTCTGAGTGATCAGAGTGCGGCTGGAGCTCGCCGAAAACCATCGAGATCTGGCCATCGACAGAAAGCTGCGCGGCTGCGACTTAGTGAAGATGAAGGTGGTCGATATCATGACGTCAGGCCAAATCAAGGCGCGCACGTCTGTTCTGCAGAGCAAGACGCAGAAACCAGTACTTTTCGAATCCTTCACGCTCACCGTATCCAATCGTTAGAAATTTTGACATCATGTGCTCCTTTCGGTTTTGGTTTTCGAGTGTTCCGCGACGAGTTCAACAGAGTTGCCGTCCGGATCCTTGGTGGATCCCCCGCGTCCGCCAATCCAAGAGAACCTCTCAACATGATATTCCCTCTTCGGCGTCTAACACCATGCGATGCCCCCCAAAGAAAATTGAGAGCCCGACGGTGGAGCGACGAGCCAGGGCCAGTAGCCGGAGGTTCGTCACCAGCCCTCGTGTTCCCTGCACCTTCGACATCATTCCGGAACAGGGCAAGCACCTGAGTATGATCAGCAAAGCCCTCGGCGATCCGCAAGAACACGAAATCGCCATTCTTCGGATCGTTCATTGACTTCAGACCGACCACATCGCGATAAAATTCGACCATCGCTTCAAGATCGATACAACGGATGGCGATTTCGCCAAGGGCGCGGACGGAAAATCTTCTTTGGGACATGGACCCTCTCCAGTTTGTCTATCAAACGGCATTTTTACGCAGTCGAAAATCCTCATGATCAGTGCTGCGCTGGAGAAGCAATCGCAGGCAAAATGCCGTTTCGGTCAAAATCGTTAGTGCGTAGGCTGGTGCGAATGCCGAAGCCAGTTCGGGGGCGAAGAAGCGCAAGCCACTACCGCACAGGTAGACCAGACCGGCCATGGCAAGTCCGGCGCCAAACATCCTCGCAAAGAGGCCCGACCGCCAGACCAGCAATCCCATAATCAAGCTGTTGATGCCGAAGAACACAAGGCCAAGATCGTATCCGTGGGCGTGAAGATCGAAAAATACCAAGGCGAGCGCGGGCGCATCGGCCAGAACATCCGCCCGTGTTAACAGCAACCACCCAGTGAGCAGACTCATGAGACTGGCGACAATCACCACAGTCTGAATCAGCCGAAAGACCATCGCCGATAGGGCCAGCCCCCGCGCCATTGGGCTGAAAATCAGGTATAGCAGTACTGCCAACCCTGCATCACTGATGCGCCATCACGATATCGGCAGCGATGGCAAGACGGAATTGCCCCGGTGCCGCGAGGACAGCAGCGGCCGTGGCGTCAGCATTCCCGAGATCAATCAACGGAGCGCGCAGACCAATTTCGGCACCCAAGCCCGTGATAATGATCACGAGGTAAAGTAATCCGGCGAACCGCGTATTACGCGCGAAATTCGGGTGTGGGGTAAGAGCAGGCATGAGAACGGTCCTTTCTTTCGGTGTGATCAGATATTTCTTGCGAGCGACGATGTCCGCTAGTCGTACGTGGCAATTGAACTGGTCTGGTTGACCCTCTGACCAGCCCATACAGAGGCAAGGACGACCATTGCCCCCAAGCACTGTAGGGGCGAGAGAGATTGCCCCAGTATAACCCAGCCAAGCAGTGCCGCTGTTACTGGGCTCATCATGCCAAGCAATGAGACGGTTCCTGGTTCGATTCGAGCAACCCCCCGAAACCAGAGCGCATAGGTCGCCGCCGCTCCGATCAGGCCAAGCCAAACCAGCCCAACGATGTTCGTCGCTGAAAGCAGCGGCAAGGGGGGCTCAGTGATCAAAGCGAACGGCAACAGGATGAGACCTCCGGCGGTTAGCTGCCAAGCGGTGAAGCTCAGGGCCGAAACCGGTGGTTGCCACTTTCGGCTCAGCACGGTGCCCGCCGCCATAGAGGCGGCTCCGCCCAAACCGGCAGCGACACCGATAGGATCGAGCGCAGCCTCGGGACCGATCAACAAAAGTGCCACGCCAAGGACTCCCACTGCAGCCGCAGCAATCGCTCCTGTCTGGATCGGTGTGCCGAGCCAGCCGCGCGCCATGACGATGACAATCATCGCCTGCAATGCCCCCAGTGTTGCCGCGACCCCGCCGGGAAGCCGGTATGCCGCCACGAAGAGCAGCACCCAGAACAGCGCGAAGTTGAAGCTCCCTAGCAAAAACACACGGCCAAGCCACGTCCGCGGTGGCAGGCAACGTGTCAGGGCAAGCAGCAACACCCCCGCTGGCAGGGCTCGAAGCGCGGCAAGGGTCACGGGATAGCCTGCCGGCAGCGCCTCGGTGGTGACAAGATAGGTGCTGCCCCAGACCGCGGGAGCGAGCGCCGTAAGCAGAATATCGGTGGTGCGTGACATGGCGTGTCTCGTTTTTTGAGGGACTTGAGAAGGGGCAGGTAATCGCGGACCTGGCAACGGCTGGAATTGTCTGGTCACCCGCATGCCTCATGCCTGACGACATTGAAGCCCTCCCCCAGTAAGGGCGCTTGAAAGTGACTGGAAAACTGGCGGAACTGGGCCTCGGTTACCGCGAACGGATGGTCGCCTTGGCAATTGCGTTCGTGTAGCCTAGCGAGGCAGGCCTCGTCAGGCACGTCCAGAAAATGAAGCTGATGCGCGGCAGTCGTTTTCTCGAGGATGCCACGGCTCCAAGCACGCTGCTCGACAGTGTTCGCTGGAAAATCGAGAACGGCCGAGACTCCTGCGTTCAGCAACGCAGCGACATGGGGCGCCATGATCCCTCCCAACTTCGAGGAGCACCGGACGTAGTCAGGCATTGAAACCAGCTCGTCGGCAAAGAGCACATTCAGCCAGTCATCCTCAGTGATCAAGACGGTCTGAGGCGAGCGAGCAAGATTGGCCGCTAAAGTCGATTTTCCAGAAGCAATCTTTCCGCACAGCAAGTGCAGAACTGGAAGTTGTTCGGGGATGGGAGAAACCATCACGCAGCCTCCTCGCCCAGATCGGCTCCCGCAAGGCGCGCGGCAATTCGCGCGACATGGGCACCCTGGAACCGCGCGCCGGCGAGGTCTGTCTCGTTGGGTTCACGGGAACCGTCGGCTCCAGCGATTGTGCCCGCGCCATAGGGGGCGCCGCCGATGATGCCGTCGGCTGTCGTCTGGCCCGCGAAGCTGTAGGGCATACCCGCGATCAGCATTCCGAAATGCTGGAGCGGGATCTGGGTCGAGAGCAGCGTCGCCTCGTGCCCGCCATGCTGTGAGCCCGTGGAAGCGAAGACCGCAGCGACCTTGCCAACCAGCGCGTTGCGCGCCCAAAGCCCGCCGGCCTGATCCAAAAAGGTTTTCATCTGTCCGGCCATCATGCCAAAGCGTGTCGGCGTCCCGAAAATGATGGCGTCATAGTTTTCAAGGTCCGCAGGTGAGGCGATCGCTGTGTCATCCGTGACGAATCCGGCCTTATGCCGAATCTCCTGGGAAACGGTTTCTGGAACGCGGCGCATATCGACATGGGTGCCGGGTACGCTGCGGGCACCTTCAACCTCGGCCTGCGCGAGCGCGCGGACATGGCCATAGCTGGAATAGTAAAGAACAAGAATACGGGTCATGGGAACCTCTCATGGATGTGAATTTCATTACCAGAGAAGATCGGGGATAGGACGGTTCAGAAAAACCGGCCCGCTTTGACTTCACTCTTTACGTGGATTGAAGAATGTCAGGGGCGCAGCGCCACGCACAGATGATCGAGAAACGCCGTGACCTTCGCATCCATGCCAAGTCGCGAGGCTGTCACGGCGTAGATTTCCGGCGCGGGCAGCTCCCAATCGGGCAGCACGCGGACCAGCTCACCGCGCGCGACAGCATCCCTCGAAACGAAATCCGGCAAGGTACCGATGCCCTGACCGGCAACCAGAAGATCGCGCAGGACAAGACTGTTGCCAACGCGGACGGGAGGATCAAGGTCCACGGATACTGTTTCGGATGGACCATGAAGAGCCCAAGTGGTGAGATGGTCGGCAATCAAAAAACCAATGATACGGTGATTGGCAACGTCTTGCGGCGTTTCCGGGGCGCCGACGCTATCCAGATAGGACGGTGCGGCAAAGACCTGTTGCCGCATCGTCCCTAGCTTGCGCGCCACGAGTGCGGAGTCAGACAGGGCTGAACTGATCCGGATAGAAACATCGAAGCCGCCCTCCACCATGTCTATCACCCGATCATCCATCGACAGCGTCAGGCGCAGGTCGGGATAGGCGTCGAAAAACCTTGGCAGGATCGGAGCAATAACGGTCTGTCCGAAGGAACTGGACGCATTCACCTTGAGATGACCTCGTATCGCACCGGCTCCGTCACGGATACGCGCCTCGATTTGAGACACAGCATCGAGGATGCCCAATGCTTCGTCGTAGAAGAGCTGCCCGGCATCGGTGAGTGACATCGAACGTGTCGTGCGGGTAAGTAACACCGTGCTCAGGCTTTCCTCCAAAAGCTTGATCTCGCGGCTGAGAAGGGCGGGCGAAACACCGAGATCCTCCGCCGCCCGCGCGAAGCTTCCGCGCTCGACAATGCGGCGAAAGGCATTCATGACGGAGAGCTTGTCCATTTTATCTTTCGATCAATCCAAGTCAAAAATCGCATTATGCGAGTGGTCGAATCGAGAAATACCATAAATGCGGCTTTCGGGCGAACCGGTTGCGAGGCAGTCTAGCCGCCCCTTCGCCACCTGCGAAGTCTGGAAAGCAAAAGACTATGGTAAAATGGCTCCGTTGGAAAATACCCCTGCCGCTCATATAGGTTATGGTATTGGTCAAAGTGCAGCTCTGCGGACCAAAGCGGATCTCGAGTTTTTGCTCCTTTTCTACCCCTGCACTCCTTGCCGATTGCCGCAAAAACGTCGCCGCGTTGCAGCTTATGTCGCCAAACCGGCCGTTCAAACGAATATTTGCCAAACAGATTCTAAAAACTTGCCTTTAAATACTCAACAAACTTTGTTTGCATCGCGATACGGTAGGTGTCCTTGAGCCTGAGCGCGGCGATGCGAACAGGTGGAAAGATGTCGGACACGTCCCGCAACACCAAAGGCGCGTCGCGCACAGGGTGAAACGTCGGCGTGGCGATAATCGCCACACCCAATCCCAATTCGGCATATGCTTTCATCACCTCGGGATTGCTGGTGGTCAAAGTCGTATTGGTCGCCAAACCTTTTTGATCAAACGTATCCTGCAAAGAAATCATCGGCGTCTGAAACGCAATGAGAGGCTCTGACGCAATGTTTTCCAGCGTCAGTTTGCGGCCGTCGAACAATGGACAGTCCGGAAGTCCGATCAAGGACCGTGACCATTCTGTTAGCGGAGTGACATCAAGTTCGGACATGGGAATTTTTCCCGTCGGGACGATGGCCAGATCGCACCGCCCCTGCTTCAGGATGTCGACAGCTTTATCAGATTCCTCGACCAAAATATTCAGTTCGACCTGCGAATGTGATTGGATAAACTTCTTGACCGTATCAGCTAAAAGATAACGCGCCAGCGTTGGTGTCGTGACCAGAGACAGGTTTTCGCGCTCGGTCGTGCTCATTTCACGACCGATTTTGTCGATGCTGTCATGATCGCGGATAATGCGTTCTGCGAATTGCAGCACCTTTTCACCCTCAGGTGTCAGACCAACCAAACGTTTTCCGGTTCTGCGAAATACTTTCGCCGAGAAATTGTCTTCGAACGATTTCAGGTGTTTACTGATGACTGACTGAGACGAATGAAGCCGTGCTGCAGCTTTGGACACATGAAACCCGCAACGTGAAACCTCTACAATGGCCTGAATTTGGGCAAGAGAGTAACGCATCTATATCTCCTTTCGATATATATCATGCCATTTATATGTTTGTTTAAACATTAAGGTTTCGGCAAGATTACGCAACAAGACAGACATTGTTACCTGGGAGGAGGTCACATCATGTGTTCTGAAAATGGCCTATGGGCCCAAAATAATCCAACCGGCACTGACGGCCTAATTGGCATCGACAAATTGGGTGATGCCATCCGTTTCTTCGATCCGGTCAGCTTGGAGGAACTGAAGTGCATCCCGTCCAAGAACCACCACGAAGTCACGGTATCCCCGGATCACACACGCGCCTATGCGTCCGAATTTGGTAAATTCGGTGCGGGAAAGTTCATTGAATCCGGCGCGCATATTTCGGTGCTTGATCTGAAAAGCCAGACGGTTGTTCACCGAATTTCAACCGGACCTTTCAAAGGGCCGCATGCGATGCGCATTGACCTAGAGGGCAACCTTTGGGTGATCTTTGAGGAAACCGGAGAACTGGGTGTCATCGATACTGAAACACTGGAGCTGGTTCAAACCTACGAAATTGGCGCAGAAAATGGCCGCCCTCCGTTTATCGAGATCACACCAGATGGCCGCAAGATTTATGTTTCTTGCAAGTTGGGCGACATCATCGTGTTTGGCATTAAAGAGCGCAAAGTGCTGGCCCGTATTTCAGTGCCAAAGGGCACAGAAGGAATTGCGATCAGCCCCAAGGGCGACCAGCTCATAGCCGCAGAAAATAAAAAGCAAGATTTGTTGGTGATTGATACGGCAACGGATCAAATCATTGAATCGGTTGCGCTGAAGGGAGCTGTTATGAGCAACCCGAAAACCAGTCGTTTGATCCGCCTGCGTTATTCACCTGACGGCAAGTATCTGGTCAGCACAAATTATGCCTCTGGTGTCATGCACATTCACGACGCGAAAAATATTGCCGATCATATCCTGATCCCGATCGCAAAAGGGCCACAGGGCATTGCATTTACGGCGGATGGAAAGGACACACTGGTATCCAATCATGATTGCGGCTTGTTTACACGTGTCGATCTTGCTTCGGGAAAAACAATCGAATGTGTTACCGCCGGTAAGGGAATCGAGGCACTAACGTACTACTAAATACACAATAATTCACTTAACATGGGGAGGAGAGACCATGGAGAAGACTAAAGGTATCAGCCGGAGACTGATCTGTACGGCGGCAATGGCTGTTGGACTTGGCGCGCTGCCATTTATGGCGGCCGCACAGTCATACCCGGAAAAGCCGATCACAATCATCGCGCCGACAGGGCCAGGCAGTCTGGTCGATATTCTGGCGCGTCTTATCGCTGACGGTATGAGCGAAGAGTGGGGCCAGCAGGTGATCGTCAAAAACGCTGCGGGTGCCGGTGGTGCCATCGGCCTTGGGCAACTGCACGACGCGGATGCGGATGGTTACACACTCGGATTTGTTCCGGCGAACCTGACCACGGTTCCCTATCTTTATGACATTGAATTTGATGTGGCAGAAGATTTCGTGCCTGTCGTCCAGATCGCGGGCGCGTCGATGGTACACTACGTCAGCAACGAGACGGGCATCACCACGGAGACCGAATTCCTTGAAGCCGCCCGCAGCAATCCGGGCGAACTGACATTCGCCACCGCAGGCGCGGGCAGCATCGCCAACTTGGCGGCGGAACTGTACCAGACCATGGCGGACGTTGAGATGACCGCGATTCCATACGAAAGCCTGAACCTTGGCGTTCTGGATGTTGTGGCAGGACGTGTTTCGACTGTGTTTGTATCCGCAGGCCAAGGCATGCAATTCGTCAATGACGGCCAACTCACAGCACTTGGTGTGACCGGACTGACAACAAACCCTGGCGCACCCGACTTGCAGCCGATCGCAGAGCTCGGAGTCGAAGGGTTCGAGATTAACTCATGGTTTGGCATCATCGCCCCGACTGGTACACCAGCCGAGATCGTTGCGCAGCTTCAAGCTGAAGTCGTGCGTCAGTCGCAGACACCGGAATTCCAAGACGCACTATCCAGTGCCGGACTGGAACCGCTTGTCGGCACGTCGGACGATTTTGCCGCTGTTATCGCCGCTGAACTGGACAATTGGTCCGGTATCCTCGGGAATTAATCGTAAAACTTGGGAGTGCCTGCTGAAACGTGTCAGGCGCTCCCGACTTCATAGCTACCTGTGGGAGGGACGCGGATGAAACACATCTACGATAAGGACGTGGCCGCTGGCTTGATGTTTCTGGTCATCGGCCTTTTCAGTTTAATGTTGTCAGTGCAGTTTGACTTTGGTTCGACTGCGCGTCCGGGTCCGGGATTCTTTCCCACCGTTCTTTCCGTCTTGCTGACCATTATTGGATTAGGTGTGGCGGGCATCAGTTTACGCAGCCCAATCGTACACTACACGCAATTTGTTTGGCGGCCTTTTGTGTTTATCACGCTAGGGGTTATCACGTTCGCACTGATAATAGGCACGTTCGGCCTTATGCCTGCAGTTTTCGCGGCCACTCTGATCGCCAGTCTAGCAAAGCCTGATTTCGGAATATTGCCACGGTTCGTCACGGCACTTTTCCTCGCTGCGTTCAGCGCATTCCTGTTCATCCTGTGCCTCGGTTTACCCATCGCACTCTGGTCTTTTTAAGGAGCCGCGAAATGGAGCTTATAAACAATCTAGGGCTGGGCTTTACGACCGTCCTGACCTTTCAAAATCTGGTCTATTCTTTCTTCGGTGTACTGCTTGGCACGTTGATCGGGGTGCTTCCGGGGCTCGGGCCACTCGTGGCCATCGCGGTTCTGTTGCCCTTCACATTTGTGCTCGATCCGGTTTCGTCAATGATTATGCTCGCCGGTATCTTTTACGGTGCGCAATATGGCGGCTCCACTACGGCAATCCTGATAAACCTTCCGGGCGAAGCGTCGTCGATCGTGACCACCCTTGATGGACACGAAATGGCTAAGCAAGGCAATGCGGGCAAAGCGTTGGCCACAGCCGCTATCGCCTCCTTCTTTGCAGGATGCGTTGCGACGGTGATCATCGGCGTCTTTGCCCCGCCTTTGGCTAAGCTGGCGTTTCAGTTCGGACCGGCTGAATATTTCTCGCTTATGGTTTGCGGGTTAATCGTCTCCGTCGTGCTGGCAAGCGGATCGTTGATCAAGGCGCTTGGCATGATGGTGTTGGGGTTATTGTTGGGCATCATCGGGACCGACGGGCAGACTGGAATTCAGCGTTTCACTTTCGGTGTACCTGAACTTGCTGACGGTTTGAATGTGGCCGCCATTGCAATGGGCCTGTTTGGACTTGGTGAAATCATCCGTAATCTCGAAGGGCCAACAGGCGGCGCAATGCAGGTCTCCAAAGTGACAAGCCTGATGCCGACCCGGGCCGATCTGAAAGCGATCTTTGCTCCCATGGTTCGGGGCACATTTTTGGGGTCATTGCTGGGTGTTTTGCCAGGCGGCGGCGCGTTGCTGGCCTCGTTCTCGGCCTATGCGCTTGAAAAGAAAATTTCTCCGACACCGGAAAAATTCGGGAAAGGCGCTATTCAAGGTGTTGCTGCACCCGAAGCGGCCAACAACGCCGGAGCGCAGACATCTTTCATCCCGATGCTAACACTCGGCATCCCGTCCAATCCGGTGATGGCGCTGATGATCAGCGCGCTGGTCATTCAAGGCATCGAACCCGGCCCAGCCGTCATAACCCAACACCCTGAACTTTTCTGGGGCGTCATTGCTTCTATGTGGGTCGGCAACCTGATGCTTCTGGTGTTGAACCTACCGCTTGTCGGGCTTTGGGTGAAACTTGTATCGATTCCATACAAATACCTGTTTCCGACCGTGATCGTCTTCGCCTGTATCGGTGTTTATAGCATTTCCAACAGCGCCATCGCGGTTGTGACAATGGCTGGCTTCGGGATGTTTGGATACGTCTTGCGCAAACTGGAATGTGAGGCAGCTCCGATGATCCTTGGCTTTATTCTTGGACCGATGATGGAGGGCCACATGCAACGCGCCCTGTTGATCGGACGCGGCGATCCCACCGTGTTCCTGCGCGAACCAATCAGCGCAGGTCTGCTCATTCTGGCGGCCACCGCTCTTGCTTTAGTGCTGCTGCCCTCGTTCCGAAGAACCCGTAAATTGGCGCTGGTCGATGACGACTAATTCCGCCGCCCCTCTCGAGTAAGGAAACCCCCATGCGTAACGTCACCAAAGACAACATCACTGATGTATTCAAAAGCTATATGTCTGCCGACATGGCACCGCGCACCCGCGAATTGTTGGAAGGGCTGGTCGAGCATATGCATGCCTTTGCCCGCGAAAAGAACCTGACACATGACGAATGGCGCCAAGGCATCGCGTTTCTCGAAGGCTGCGCCGCCATCGAATCCGAGGACCGCCACGAGTTCGTTCTGGCGTCTGATGTGCTGGGCCTGTCCTCGCTGGTCGATATGCTGCACTCTGATCCGGCCTCGACATCATCGTCAGTGCTTGGGCCGTTTCACGTCTCTGGTGCCCCACCTTTGGCAGTAGGAGGCGATATGAAACGCGACTTCGGCGGCCCGATCTTGCTCGCCGAAGGTGTCATTCGCGACACGGACGGCAACCCGATCCCGAACGCCGAAATTGACATTTGGCAAACCGCGCCCAACGGGCTGTACGCAAGTCAGGACGACGATCAGGACACCTTTTCGTTCCACGGGTTGATGACTGTCGGTGAGGATGGGCGCTATGCGTTCACCACCGCGAAACCGGCGGAATATACCGTCCCCTCCGACGGCCCCGTCGGAGCGATCCTGAACGCTTGCGGCAGACACCCTTGGCGGCCCTCACATCTGCATTACATCGTAAAAGCAGAAGGGTTTCGCACCCTTGTGACAGAGGTCTTCCCGGAGGATGATCCATACCTCGATCAAGACACCGTCTTTGGCGTGCGCAACGATCTGGTGATGCGGTATGTTGAAAAGGCCGCCGACGAATTCCCCGATGGCATGGCCATTTCCGGCAAAGTGCAAGAGCGGTTCCTACACGTCAATTTTGATGTCACCCTTGCAAAGGATTGAGCAATCAATATGAACATCAGCAGTCAACGATCCACTCTATCTTATCTGTTCTGGCCCTTTGTTATCACCGCTTTGGGGCTTGCAATCGGGGCGTTCTTGGGGTGGCAGGCCGAGGGCACGCTTTCAGCAGTTCTTAGCTATTTCCTGATCTGCGCGATCCTCGCGGTTCTAGAAATTTCGCTGTCCTTTGACAATGCCATTGTAAATGCCAACAAACTGAAATCCATGACACCTCTCTGGCGTAAACGGTTCCTGACGTGGGGGATTGTGATCGCGGTCTTTGGAATGCGGATCGTGTTTCCGCTGTTGATCGTTGTAATCGCCGCAAAAGTCGGGCCGTTAGAGGCTGTCAAACTGGCCGCCAGTCAGCCAGAAGAATACGCCCGCATCATGCAGGACGCCCATGTGTCGATCGCGGCCTTCGGCGGGACATTCTTGATGATGGTTGCACTCGGCTTTTTCTGCGATCCGGAAAAGGACCTCCACTGGATCAACTGGATCGAGGTGCGAATGGCATCGTCGGCGACGATCAAGGGCATAGAGGTTGCTTTGGTTCTTATCCTCTTAATCGCGTTCGCGTCATTTCTGCCGACAGAGGAATCCAACACCTTTATCCGCGCGGGCTTGTACGGGTTGCTGACCTATCTGATAGTCGATACCCTTGGCGCCGTTCTGGACCGCACCAGTGCAGCAACGAAGACAGCGGCGCAGGGGGGGCTTGGTGCCTTCCTTTATCTCGAAGTCCTTGATGCGTCGTTCTCGTTTGATGGTGTTATCGGGGCTTTTGCGTTGAGCCAGAACCTATTCATCATCGCGATCGGGCTTGGAATCGGGGCGATGTATGTGCGCGCCATGACCATCATGCTGGTCGAACGGGGCACTCTGTCGCAATATCGCTATCTGGAGCACGGGGCATTCTATGCCATCCTGATCTTGTCCGTCATCATGTACACGCAGACATTGGTTCACATTCCCGAAACCATCACAGGATTGGGCGGGGCCACGCTAATCGGCATTGCACTTTTGTCCTCTTGCAGATGGAATAAAGCAAATGCCTGACCGTTCAACGCCCGTGTCCCTCGTTCAAAACCAATGAACCACTTAGCTGCCTGCATGAATGGGCCGCGTCCCCGCGCCATGGCAGCAAAGTGTCATTCGTTTCGCAGTATTCCGAATTCCGCGAGAGCATGGTCATGTCAGAGGAATGCTAACATGCTGTAATGGCCTCCACGACCAACATCCTAGCCCGCACAAATCTTTCTCCAATCAGCGAGTGACGGGTCACGCAAAATCTTGAAATTGGGGGCTAGACAGCACTTTCGGCGGACGAGGCCCGCGCGATGGTCGACGCTGCACGTCCAATGGTTAGCGACATTTTTCGGGACCGCTTCAACAGTCACGTTCTGGCGATCGCGCCCTACCCACCACAGGTCGTATTCTGTAATGGTGACATGAACTCCCTTGCGGACCTCGAAGGCTTAAAGGTCCGTGCCTCTGGGCGTATGACCGCCAAGTTCCTCGAAGCCCTTGGAGCGGTGTCTTAGCCCCCTAAAACTGTGCCACTATTTGTTGACGACAGGAGTTTAGAGACATGGCCCGCAAACGTTATTCTGATGAAGACGCACTGAGGTTGTTGCGCGAAAT
>NZ_JAHKPK010000028.1:162319-206873 GCF_018860665.1 Pacificibacter marinus | reverse complement strand
GCTGAATGTCGGAATGTTGTGGATAACTGTCGTGTCGAAAAACTTTATCAAAAATTTTGCTTCACTGTTGATGCATAAAAATAGCTATAAAAAATCAAATATTAAAAAGCTGGAAAAAATCCGGATTTTATCTGTCTGCTCTAAAACTTAAAAAACCAAAAAATCTCTCATCTGCCTGTTTGTAAAAAACCGAAAAAAATTATTTGTTCTTTTTAAGACGAAACCCAAAAACTAAAAAAACCTTCAAAAACCGAGAAACTGAAAAAACAAACAAACCTGAAGCGTTTTAAAACTGAGATGCGCTGACGGATTATCCGGCTTTATATGAAGGGGCGCTTGAGGCGCTTCGTGGAGACAAGACGGCGCAAGTGATTGTAGCCAAGCACAAGGTTCATCTATTACCGGCAACACGGGTGACGACGTGGAAACGACAGGCGATCGACGGGCTGGCCGGTGTATTTTCCGATAAAGTTCGGCGGGCCGAAGATAACGAGGCTGAGGTCAGAGAGCTTCATGCCAAGATCGGAAAGCTGGCGGTCGAAAACGATTTTTTGTCACAAGGGCTGAAGTATTACCGGCAGGGTATTGCGCAGCAATGTCCCGAGAGGCGATGAGCCCGACCGAACGCAAGGCGTTGATCAACGCTGACCGCACAGACCTGAGCTTGACGAAACAGTGCAAGTTGCTGAAGATCAGCCGGTCGTCGCTGTATTATACGCCGGTTGGTGTGAATGCTGAGACGCTGGAACTTATGAATGAGATTGATCAGGTCTTCACCAAATACCCGTTCTTCCCCTCTCGCACATGTAAACATGTGCTGCTGGGCAGCGGGTGCAGCGACATCACCTACATTCCAGTGCGCCGTGGGTTCTTGTATCTGGTCGCGATCATGGATTGGGTCACGCGCAAGGTGTTGGCATGGCGGCTCTCGAACAACGAGACCTTGTCCGCCATTGGTCCGAGGACAATGGTCGAGTGGACGCCAGCTTCTGTGTTGACGCCTTAAACGAGGCCATCGCAAAATACCCTTCTCGTGCATGCTTCGCATACCCTGCCAGGCAATGGGCAAGCCGAAGATTGTGAATACGGATCAAGGATCGCGGTTCACAGGTTCAGCCTGGATCACCACTTTGGCTGACGCGGATGTCAAAATATCGATGCCTCTCGTGACATTGGCTTTGCCAATGCACTGCCGGTAATAGATGGGCGGGGGCGATACAACATCTTCATCGAACGGCTGTGGCGTTCATTGAAGCAAGAGGCCGTCTACCTGCACGAATTACAGGATGGCTTCCAAGCCAAACGGGTGATTAAAGACTGGATCAGCTTCTACAACTCTGAGCGACCGCACACGGCTCTCGACAAGCGAACCCCAGACAACGCAATCTTTGGCACAGAACGATCCCAGAAGGCGGCATGAAACTGAACTGATTACATCTTAGCTGAGCCGCAAAACTGGCCAGAAATGTAGGACCACTTTAGGCGCCTAGGAAATGCGCGACTAATCAACATGTCCTTAATTATCCATAGGTCGGAACATCTGCGTCTTGATTTCGACGTCGAGCTCCCCTACCGTTTGCCTCAGTATTTTTGCCATCAGCATTTCAAAGGATAAGTGAATTCTTTGAAAGAGTATTGCGAGAGACTTAAGTGTCTATGAATTTTAATGGATAGAACTCTCATAAATTCACCTGCCAATGCGGACTTGTATCCGATGCAGATTCTCGAAATTCTCATTGGTCCTGAGGATGTTCTCAGGCCCGGTGTTGCCGTCGTTCTCCTGCAAGACAAGTCCGGCAATCGTCTGGGGATCGGGCCACCGACTACTGGGACGTTTTTCAGACAGCTGTTGAATGAAGGGGATGTTTTGCATGAACAGACGGGACTGTTCGACTATTTGGAAACGGTGCCCGAAGACGCCCCGCGCGCGCCAGATAACAAGATATTGGTCAGGTCGCCACCCGTTGCGGAGCTCTATCCGATGCGTGTCACAAGGTATTTGGTCGACGTTGGGGACGGGATTGGACCGGATGACAGCATCGTCTACCTCGAGGATGCGAACGGCAAACGTAGTGCCATCAGCGTGCCGACATCAGGCAAGGTTCTTGCTCTGTTGCTGAACCCCGGCGATATTTTGAAGAAGCCGGAGCTGTTGTTCCAATATGAGGAGGGGCATTTCCCCTCAGCGCCACGCTCCACGATCACGCCCGCCCCGAAAAGGACAACGCCGCCCAAGGCTGCGCGGGCGCGTCGAAAACAACCGGCTGTGCGCGCCGCCAAATCCAATGCGCAAGTGCAGGCAAAAGCCGCCAAAACAGCGGCAGCCGCGCCGGACGGGCTATGGCAACTGACCCCGACGAAACGGGTCAAACCCTATAAGGTCGTCTTGCTATTCATGTCCGGCATTATCTTGCCATTCGTGATCTCATTCGCCGTCTTAGCCAAAGATTTTCAAAGGGGTATCACCGAAGGGGTCGAGGGGCTTGCGGCAACTGTGGCGGGTCTTATCGGCGGCGCAGACGAGGCGCAGCGATATGGTGCCACATTAAGCGTCCGGCTTCAGGTCCTTCAGCAAGATCTTGCTGTTGTTGATAATGGCCGCACGCCAACGCCGACTGACCTCTCTCGTCAGGACTTTAATGATTGGATAGGGACCGACTGATGCGGAAGATTCAATACCTTGTTGGCTGCCTGTCACTTCTATTTCTGGCATATGGTGACATGGCGATGGCACAGCAAATCCTGCGCCACGACGAAGATGGCGCGCAGACGGCCTTCTACAGCGGCGGGGATGATAACGTACGACTGGTAAGCACGTGGTCTACAGAACTGCGCACTGGCATCCTGATGGGCGAGCCGGTGATTTCTACGCGTTTTAAGTACGAAATTGTCCCTGGCCTTAGCTTTGTGTCGGTTCCAGTGTTCAATACCGGCGTGTACAGCAAAAAACTGCTGTCGCAATTGCCCGTTGCGGGGCAGCTCAAACCTCGCCTCTACAATATGGAGATCGTCTACAGGCTGTCTTCGCCGCTTTTCTACCGTGACATCTATCTGCGCAGTGATATCGGCATTCCCGCGGTCGGCGATGGCAACACATGGTCTTTCAATGTGCCCGGTTCGCCGGATTGGAATAGGGTGTTTTCGTACACGGAAAACATGTCGGAATATCTATCTGAGCAGGACGCGAAGGAACGGTTAGCCAACCCGATGACGTTGGTAGATGCAAAGATCGTCAATCACGACGTTACCCAGTTCGATCTGCATGAATGGTACAAGAAGTACGACAAGTCTCCGCAGATCTATGGGCTGCTTGCCGCGAATAAGCATCTAGCCGAAGGTATCCGGCGTAGCACTGGCCATGAGTTCAAGGCCACAACCCAATCGACTGTCACTGTAATTGCGGGGGTCAACTGGATTGGGCCCGATGCCGATCGTGCGATAGACGTGCTGGAACGGGAATTTGAAAAGCTGAGCAATCTCCCACAGCGGTTCATCCCTCAGGACAACCCAGAGCCCTATCGCGTTGCGGTCCGCGACGCTCATCGAATGCGGGAGTTTGCCCAGAACGAAGCTGCTAATTTTAAATCACGCGGGATCGATCCTGCCAGTTTGCCCCAAGGATATGAACCAAATTTCCGCGGCCCTTATACGGCCAAATGGGACGGCAGCCGTTTCAAGGTATTTGCAGAAGGATCGGACATACCCGTAAACGAGTTCCGAGAAAAATACTCGGTATTTTACAAAGGTTTTGGGGTCATCAGTACTAAGTTGGTGATGTGCGAGGGTGGTTTTGCAGTGTTCGACGTGCTTGACCCTACCGGCCCGTCTTCGGATCTCATAGAAACAGACGTTGTCAGTCAATTTGCTTTGCCCTGCAAGCAAGGAGGGGCCAGGATAGAAAACGTCACCTACCGCGACAAAGTACGGAACGAATACAAGGGCATGCCGCTACTAATTTCAATCTACGATGGCGAGCAGGAACGGCTGAACCCGGCACCATATTCCGGTTGTTATAAGTTCATCGTTGAGGAAAATTGGCATGGTACGACATATTTGTCGGACGAGAATTTCGAACTCGGTGAAATCGTACGCAATGGATTTTACCCCATAGGTAACACGCAAGGCCATTTCTGTTCGGGCTGGGGGTTAACGGGCAAGTAATAAGGTGACCAATTTAGGAATCGATAAGAAGCTGTCGATCATGGTCTAGCCCCGTTTTAGTTCCGGTCTCTTTCGAGCAATGTTTGCTATGAAGGAGATTAAGAATGGCAACGAGATACACACTCGAGTTTCGGCGTGATGCGGTACGGATGGCACAAAAAGCTGCAATTTCGGGTGTCAGCGTGGTTCGCTTTATGTTGATGGCACAGATGTTGGAAACATCCTGATTTCGGAAACCCTAGCGGAGCGGTATGTCTGCGGGCAAACCCATTATTGCACGGGGTTCTTTTTGCAATCTGCGCGTAGCATTTCGATGAGATCTGTTACCACGGGACTTTCCCAAGCCGCCTTGCGCTTCACAATCCCCGCATGACGAATAGGCATCGGGCGATCAAGATCGACCGTGGCTATACGGTCTGGGGCTATCTCACCAAGCGAGGACCGGACTACAAAGGCAAGTGCATCTGACGTGCTAAGAAGTTTAAGAATAAAGCTAAGCGATGTAGAGCGAATACGCGGCGAGGGGGCGCGTAGGCTTTCGGCCAAGTAGATACCTTCCAGCCGCTCTAGTGCGTTAACAGCTTGATCAGGCATCGCCCAAGGAAAACGCAAAAGATCATTCAAGGGAACTTTTTTGCGCGCAACAAGCGGATGATCATGGCGGCAAGCCACGACATAGTCACAATGAATAAGTGGTTCCTGATCCAATTCGGCGGACAGTTTGACATCAGATGTTTCTGTAAGGATGAACGCAACCTCACCGCGATTTAGCATTGCAAGCAATTGCTGATCATACCCACCCCTGACACGAACCGAAACATTCGGGTAGTTGCGTGTCAGCTCGCCTACGATCGCAGGTAGGTTGCCCATCAACCATGTTGGCCCTGCGCCGATGACCACTTCTTCAACCGGGTTGTCCGCGAGATGGCGCATTTCATCGCGTGCATTTTCGAGTTGTACAAAGACGGCCTGAGCGTGACGCAGGTAGCCCTCGCCAAAACGGGTGAGGCGCATGGCACGCGGCAAGCGTTCGAATAATTCCACTTTCAACTCGTCTTCAAGCTGCCGAATTCCACGTGTCACAGCAGGCTGTGTAATATGAAGGGCTTCGGCAGCTTTGGTCGTCGAACCATGTTCGGCAACAGCGATGAAAAATTTGAGATGAGTCAGGTTCATCAAGAATTGGTATTACAAAAATGCATCGCAATGCCAGCAATTATTATTGGATTTCATTGATATGTTATGTGTAAAGTTGTCCTAACAGGCCAGATCGACTGGTCCGGGGGAACAATTCACATGATCAAACCGTCTGCACCTAACATCCTAATGCTGTGCACCGATCAGCAACGCTTTGATACGCTTGGTTGTTATGGCAATCTTCACGCTCATACTCCCAACTTGGACCGGCTTGCGGAACAAGGTGCGGTTTTTAAGAACTGCTATGTCCAGAATACGATCTGTAGCCCGTCGCGTGCCTCATTGTTCACTGGCATGTATGCTCGGAATCATGGTCTTTGGGCCAATGGCGTGGCGTTACCGGATCACCGCAAAATGTTCACGCGTGTGCTAGCGGATGCTGGGTATGATTGCGGAATGATTGGCAAACAGCACTTGTCTGCGTGCGAGGGATGGCAGACCGAAAAGCGTTTGGATGATGGGTTTCGTGTTTTTGAATGGGCGCATGATCCGATCCACCGCTCGCCGCAGAATGCTTACCTGCGTTGGTTGAAGAAGAATCATCCAGATGTTTATACCAGCGTGTTTCCCAGTGAAGGTGATCCTGACAATGCGGAAGCGGGCAATAAATCTCGTGGGGCCACCCCGATGAATGTTGTCCCCGTCGAGGCGCATTTCAGCCATTGGGTCGCCGAGCGCGCCATTGCCTTTGTCGAGGATGACGCCCGCGAGGAAGATCAGCCGTTCTTTTTGATCGCCAATTTCTTTGATCCGCATCATCCGTTCGGTGCCCCTGAGGAATTCCGCAAGCTTATTGATGCCGATGCGATCCCGTTGCCGGCACGCGCCGAGGGCGAATTGGCGACCAAGCCAGAAGTTCAAGGTCAATACTCGGCCAAATCCTATGGCGGTCATGCCCCAGGTTTTCAAGAATATGCAACCGAAGAAATTAAGGAGGTCCGCGCCGCCTATTACGCCATGATTGCCATGGTGGATTGGGAGGTCGGGCGCATTCTGGACGCCTTAGAGGCTAGCGGACAGGCAGACAATACTTTGGTGGTCTTTACGTCAGATCACGGTGAAATGTTGGGCGATCATGACATCATGCTCAAGGGTCCAATGATGTATGATGCCTGCACGCGCGTCCCATTGATCCTGCGCTGGCCGGGGCAAGTACCGGCAGGCGAGAATGTTGATAACATTGTGCAGTGGATCGATTTGACAGCAACCTATTTGGATGCCAGCAAGGCCAAAGGCACAACGTCGGCGCAGGGAGCATCCCTTATGGGGCTGTTTTCGGATGCGCCCGATTGGCGCGATTGGGCGCTTTGCGAATATCGCGACAGTGGACATCAGGCGACGCCCCCCGTGCATACGACCATGCTGCGCTACGAACAGTGGAAGTTGGTGATCTGGCATGGCCCACCCGCCACCGCCCGCGTGATGGACGGCGAGCTTTATGATCTAAATGCGGACCCTGACGAGTTGGTTAACCTATACCACATGCCAGAGCATCGCGATTTACGCGAACGCATGAAGGACCAGTTGTTGAACGTGCTGGATCATACCGAGGACCGGTCTCAACCGCGGGTGTCAAATTGGTAGTCGCGGCTGTAAATAACACCAGACCTGATGCGGTCCACCTGTCAGGCGGCACCTATTGGGCTGGTTCGGACCGGCATTATCCAGAAGAGGCACCGCGTCATCTGCGAAGCGTCGACGGGTTCCGGATCGCTGCACATCCGGTGACCAACGTCGATTTTACGGTCTTCATAGAGGACACCGGCTACGTCACCGACGCGGAGAAAAATGGGTCCGCCATTGTGTTTTCCGCTGCCGAAGATCTGGATAATTTTAGGTCAATCGCAGACTGCTGGGCCGCTGTCCCAAACGCGAATTGGCGCAAGCCCGATGGGCGCAATGCGATGACGATGGCCCACAACGCACATCCTGTGGTGCAGGTCACGCACACAGATGCTGCGGCCTATGCCAAGTGGGCGGGGGCGCGGCTCCCGACCGAGGCAGAATGGGAATACGCAGCCAGTTTCGACCAAGATGGGAA
Organism: Pacificibacter marinus; assembly: GCF_018860665.1. GTDB lineage: Bacteria > Pseudomonadota > Alphaproteobacteria > Rhodobacterales > Rhodobacteraceae > Celeribacter > Celeribacter marinus_A. Next base: position 199,474 of record NZ_JAHKPK010000028.1, on the reverse strand, counting down.
AAATTTTATATGGGGCGATGAGCTGTTGCCTCAGGGGCGCCGTGCCGCCAACATTTGGGCGCGCGGATTTCCTTTTGCGCGCGAAGCGGGACTTGCGCCATGGGGCACTTCTGCCGCAGGGCAGTATGCACCTAATCCCGCAGGGCTATTCGACATGATCGGCAACGTTTGGGAATGGACCGCAGACAAATATACCGGATCCCACCGTCGCTCTGACAGTTGCTGCGGCACAAGTGATGGCGCGGATATGCGCGTCATTAAGGGCGGATCGCACCTTTGTGCACCTGTCCATTGCCAGCGCTACCGTCCCGCCGCGCGCCATCCCCAGAACGGTGTCACACCGACCAACCACATTGGATTTCGCCTCGTCTGGACAGATCGGAGCGAACCCAAATGTTAAACTATATCGCTACACGGGTTATTCAGGCCTTGGTCGTTTTAGTCTTGGTTTCAATATTGGTCTTTCTGATCATGTATCTGGTGCCGGGAGATGCGGTGACCGTGCTTGCAGGTCCCGACCCAACCCCCGAAGTTGTTGACGCGTTGCGCCGTAAACTTGGTCTCGATCAGCCGTTACCCGTTCAATATGTCAAATGGGCACTGGCGGCGCTTCAGGGGGATTTGGGCGTTTCCTATATCATCGGTCGCCCCGTTTCGGAACTCATTGCCACCCGTTTGCCCGCTACGCTGGAACTGGCTTTTGCCGCAATCCTGATAGCGTCTTTTTTCGGCATTATGGTCGGCATTGTCGCCGCGCAACGTCAAGGCACATGGGTAGACGGGGCCATTACGGCGGCCAATTCGTTTGTTCTGTCGATCCCGAACTTCTGGTTCGGCATCCTTGGTATCATTACTTTTGCGGTTTGGCTCGGATGGTTGCCTTCAGGCGGACGCAAGTTGTTTAGCGAAGATCCGCTGAACGCCTTGCAGTATCTTATTATGCCTGCGGTTGCCCTGTCATTGGATTCAATTGCGATGATCGCCCGTTTGGTGCGCGCTAGCGTTCTGGATGAACTGTCGCGTGATTATGTCACCGTGGCACGCGCCAAAGGTGTGGGAAAAAACTGGCTGATGCGGAGGCATATCGCGCGCAATGCTGCGATCCCTGTACTGACGGTGTTGGGCCTTCGCTTTGGTCAAATGCTAGGTGGTGCTGTTCTGATCGAGGCAGTGTTCAACTGGCCCGGACTTGGGCGGTTGACTGTCGAGGCAATCAAGAACCGCGACGTCGTGCTGGTTCAAGGAACACTGATGTATTTCGTTGTCATCTATATGGCGGTCAACCTTTTGATCGACCTGTCCTATGGCTTGTTTGACCCCCGCGTACGCAGCTCTGCTGGAGGGAAAGTCTGATGGATATGCTGACCTATCTTTGGCGCCACCGTGGCGGTCGTGTCGGGTTGATCCTGCTGACGTTTGTTATTCTCTTTGCAGCTTTCGCGCCTTTGCTTACGCCTTACGGGCCGAACGAACAGATACGGGGTGCCACACTATCAGGCATGTCTTGGGCGCATCCATTTGGCACAGATCTTCTGGGGCGCGACATCTATACCAGAACGCTTTTTGGCGCGCGGGTATCGTTGTTCGCTGGCGCACTTTCGGTGGTTCTGGGGGCGTTTCTGGGCATCTTCATGGGGATCATGGCTGGCTATTTGGGCGGCTGGGCAGATGCCGTGATGATGCGCCTGTCAGATGCAATCAGTGCCTTTCCTGCGATCCTTCTGGGCGCGGCTGTTGTCGCTATACTTGGCCCTGGCTTCGTTCAGGTCGCCATCGCCATCGCCATCGCTCAGTCGCCGCTTTTTGCTCGACTAGCGCGCGCATTGGCAATGATTGAGGCACGTCAAGAATATGTGGAAGCTGCCGCGTCGATGGGGGCCAGTAGTGGCCGCATCATGCTGCGCCACATTCTCCCGAACGCCATGGGTCCGCTTGTGGTGCAAGCCAGCCTGTCGGTCGGCATTGCTATCCTGCTCGAAGCAGGTCTTTCGTTCCTTGGACTGGGTGTTCAACCTCCCACGCCCAGCTGGGGGCAAATGCTGGCCGACTCGTTGCGCTTTATCGACATCGTTCCTGCCTATGCCATTTTTCCAGGATTGGCGCTGACGCTTGTTGTTGTAGGCATCAACTTGATCGCAGATGCCATGCGCGACCGCCTTGACCCAAACCATGTTACAGGAGGTGGCAAGTGATGAAACCTATTCCAGATATCCTTGCGGTCGAAAATCTGAGCGTTTCCTTTCGCACCGAAGACGGTCTTCGTCATGTGGTTGACGGGGTCAGCATGTCGATCAAGTCCGGTGAAGCGGTTGCCGTTGTGGGCGAGTCGGGCTCTGGAAAATCTGTCACCATGCTCGCGGCGATGGGACTGTTGCCGCCGACTGCAATTATCAAAGCAGATGCCATCACACTCAACGGTGAAGACCTCGTTGGCGCCACAGACACACGGCTTGCGACATTGCGCGGCACTGAGATTTCGATGGTGTTTCAAAATCCAATGACCTCGCTCAATCCGACAATGCGCATTGGTGAACAAGTCTCGGAAACGATTGCTGTTCACGATGCCAGTGTGCGCCAAGACACGCTCAACGCAATTGCTTTGCGTTTACTTGGCGAAACCGGAATGCCAAACCCAGAGCTACGTGTCACGCAATTCCCGCATGAATTTTCGGGTGGCATGCGACAGCGCGCGGTGATCGCAATGGCGTTGGCGGGTGAGCCGGGCATCATCATCGCCGACGAGCCAACGACCGCGTTGGACGTGACGGTGCAGGCACAGATTGTTGGTGTGATCCGCGATTTGCAGGAAAACCATGCTGTCGCATCGGTGGTCATCACGCACGATCTTGGTCTGGTGGCTGAATTGTCCGAACGTGTGATTGTTATGTATGCAGGTCGGGTCGTCGAGGAAACACCGGTTGCTGATCTATTTGATGCGCCTGCACACCCCTACACGCGTGCGTTGCTGGAAAGCCGCCCTTCATCGACACGAGACAAGGCTCGACTAGCCTCCATTCCGGGCTTGCCACCGTCTTCGGCTGATGCCGTATCGGGATGTCCATTCCATCCGCGCTGTGAACACGCAATCGATATTTGCAAAACAGATCGCCCGACTCTGGCTCGCTTTAGCGATACGCGCGCCGTGGCTTGTCATCGGTATGAAGAGATACTCAAGATTGGAGCGGACACATCCGACGCCATTTCGTTAACACAAGACCGCAAAGCCGTTGGCGATGTCGTCCTTAAGATCGAAGATCTTACGAAGTCGTTTGGCAGTGTTCATGCTGTTAACGGGGTCAATTTGGAACTGCGGCGCGGCGAAACGCTGGGTTTGGCCGGAGAGTCGGGTTGCGGAAAATCGACACTCGCCCGTCTTGCGATGGGACTTTCGACGCCGACAACTGGCAAGATTGAGGTCGATGGTCGCCAATTGTCCGGTCTTAAGGGCCGCGCGTTACGTGATGCCAGACGCGACATTCAGATGGTGTTTCAGGACCCGACATCATCACTGGATCGGCGCATGACAATCGGTGCGATTATCGCCGAACCAATGCAAATCGCAGGGTGGGCCCCCAAACGCATTGCCGAAAAGACCGCAGAGTTGATCAAATCTGTTGGGCTCGCAGATCACTACCTAAACCGTCGACCGTCCGAGCTTTCGGGGGGGCAACGCCAACGGGTGGGAATTGCGCGTGCACTGGCACTTGATCCTCAGGTGGTTCTTTTGGATGAGCCAACTTCGGCGCTTGACGTGTCCGTGCAGGCGCAGGTGGTCAATCTGCTGGATGATCTGCGCAGCACCAGTGACGCTGGGTATATCTTTATCGCCCATGACCTTGGTGTTTTGCGCCATGTCTCGGATCGGATCGCCATCATGTATCTTGGCAAGTTGGTCGAGATCGGCCCCTGCGAAGAGGTTTTCGCCTTTCCGCGCCACCCCTACACGCGCGCGCTTTTGGCATCGATCCCTGCGGACCATCCAAAAGACCGAACAAAAGGGAAATTCGTTGTGTCCGGTGCTCCGCCAAACCCTGCGAATATCCCGTCAGGATGCAGCTTTCGCAAGCGCTGTCCATTGGCAGACGAACGTTGCAGCGCACAAGTGCCTGAACTGACGGATGTTTCTTCCAGCGGGCATCGCGTGTCCTGTCATTACAGAGATGACCTTGACCGCCTTGCCACCTTGGCAACAACGGGCGGCCAAAAACCACGACCAAAAATAACAAAGTCACCATAGACGCAACATTGGAGGAGAATACTATGAGGATCAAATCAAAACTAATATCAACGATAGCCGCGGCTGCCTTTCTCGCAGCGGCTGGAACCGCATCTGCGGACGGCGTGCTGCGCCTTGGACAAACGGCAACGCTGCCAAATCTAAATCCTTTTGTGTTGGCTCCAGCTTCCGAGCCGATGGTTAACAATCTGTATGATACGCTGACACGCTATGATGCAAATATGTCCCCTGAACCACGTCTCGCAGAAAGCTGGGAGTTTTCTGACGATGGTTTGACATTGACCATGAAGCTGCGCGACGGTGTTACATTCCACTCAGGCAAGGCCTTCACATCAGCAGATGTTAAAGCATCCATGGATTATGTTCTTGACCCCGCCAATGGTGCGCTTATCCGCGGTTTTGCAGAGCGCGTTATCAGCCTTGAAACACCGGATGATCATACTGTCGTTATGACTTTTGAAGAGCCTTTCCCTGGTGTGTTCGACTTGTTTGAACTGTTCTTTATCGTTGATGGAGATACTGCATCAGATTTCAGCCAAACCGCCAATGGCACTGGCCCGTTCAAGGTTGCCAGTCATGAACCTGGCACTCTCACGCGTCTTGATCGCAATGATGCTTACTGGAATGGTGCGCCAAGCCTAGATGCCGTTGAAATCGTTACGTCGCCCAACCAACAAGCTGAGCTTTTGGCGCTCAAGAGTGGCGAATTGGATCTGGTGACCGAGTTGGGCTGGATCGATGTGCTGCCCTTTAGCCGCGATGAGAATTTCACTACAGGTAGCGCGCCATCCGGTGTTGCGCATGATTTGTCTCTTAACCTCAAAGTTCCTGCATTGCAGAATCCGTTAGTGCGCGAGGCTATTGATCTGTCGCTCGATCGCGAACGTATTGCGCAGTTGTTCTTTGGGCCTGAGGGCACGACATGGTGTCTGCCCTACAACCCAAATTCGATCGCCTACGTTGCGGAATACGACAACTGCGAATACGATCTGGATAAAGCACGGGCTGCGTTGGAGGCTTCGGGCGAGACCTTGCCGATTGAACTCAAGATCCTGACGTCAACGGAAATCCGCACGGAATACACAACCATCGCAGAAATCCTGCAGGCGGATCTGGCGAAAGTCGGTATCAATCTTTCCATCGAGAACGTCGATGCTGTTGGCTATCGCTCAACATATGTTGACGAGCGGTCATACGAGATTGCTAGTCATGCATTTGGTCGCGCAGGCAAAGACCCATCGGCGCTTTTGGAAACAACAGTTGTATTCCGCCCAGACGGCAACATCACTGGTTATGAAAATCCAGCCTACGCCGCTTCCGTTAAAGCTGGTGGATCAACTCCCGTTCTCGAAGAGCGCAAAGCAGCCTACAAAGAAGTTGCGCGCATCTTCCGCGAAGACCGCTTCGTTCTACCAATCATTCCACGCGTCCGGCTGTTCGTCAGCCAAGATGAAGTCAATGACATCGGTTGGAGCGCCGACGGTTTCGCAATCTTCGAGAAAGCGACAATCTCAGAATAAGCTTGTGAGATCTGGGCCCGGATGTTCCGGGCCCAAACAACGTATCAGTTAAAATAGACCTACGCGGCATTGCAGGAAATAGACAATAGGGGCGAGTTCTGTTGAAAAACTCTTGTTGATTTGACGGCTCATGGCTGATTCAATTTCTCTCTGGCAGCGGGGGATTGAATGATGATGGGACCAAAACAGGAAGCGTAGGGCGCACTGTTCTACGAGTTCTCGCTGGAAGATCACGTGCCGCAAAATCACCTTTTGCGGTCAATTGATCGGTTCGTTGATCTAAGTGATATCCGCCAGTATCTGTCCGATTTTTATAGCCACACAGGCCGTCCATCCATTGATCCTGAGCTACTGATCCGGATGCTTTTGGTGGGCTGTTGCTGCGGCATCCGCTCAGAGCGTCGGCTGTGCGAAGAAGTCCATTTGAACCTCGCGTATCATTGGTTCTGCCGCCTAGATTTATCTGATCCGGTGCCAAATCATTCGACATTTTCCAAGAACCGGCATGGTCGTTTCCGTGAGAGCGCATTGCTGCGCCATCTGTTTGAGAAGACCGTTGCCCGGGGCACGTTTTCTTGCATCCCGTGTTAATTTTTTTGCGTTACCCTAGCGTGCGTTGCCCCGTCCGTCTTTGTAAAACTTAACAGACTTTGCGGCGCGATCTTGCAAAAGCTTAAAGCTTCTCCCCCGCCACCTTACATGTTTTAAAGATTTTTACGCCCAAAACCCGCGCCGCATGTGTGCCCGAAACAACAGCCCCGCTCGCAAGCTCGGGGGAAACCCATTGTTTCCAATCACATCCTTGACACTGCCTTGACGTGGCTCACTAAGCGCCCAATATGCGCCCAAGTTTATAGATATTTAAAGACTAAATTTTGGAGTTAGAGGTTCCCATGTTGGCCCCAAGCACAGATCTGTCATTTTGGTTTGAATACAGCAACAATATCACTGAGGATGTGATCCTATGGGACACCTCAAACGTGACCGATATGTCTGGCCTATTCTTTGAAACCGACAGCTTTGACCAAGACATCGGTGACTGGGACACCTCGAATGTAACCGATATGAGTTACATGTTCGAAAGCGCAAGCCGCTTTGACCAAGACATCAGCGAATGGGATACAACTAACGTCACCAACATGGGGTACATGTTCAGTAGCGCAGTGAGATTCAATCAAGATTTAGGCGGCTGGGACACATCCAACGTCACCGATATGCAGCAAATGTTCTCTGGCGCAGAGAGCTTTAACCAAGACATCGGCGGGTGGAACACATCGAACGTCACCATCATGAGAGGCGTGTTCTACGGCGCAGAGAGCTTTAACCAAGACATTGGCGGGTGGGATGTCTCTAATGCGCCCTACCTGTCCGCTATGTTCGACGGAGCCTCAAGCTTTGATCAAGACATCAGCGGTTGGGATACCTCCAACGCCACCCGCATGGGCCGTATGTTTCGCGACGCTGAAGACTTTAACCAAGACATCAGCGGCTGGGACACGTCAAACGTCACTGACATGGAGGGCATGTTCAAAGGGGCCTCCAGTTTTGACCAAGACCTTGGTGATTGGGACATCTCGAACGTCACCAAAATGGACAACATGTTGGACGGGTCTGGCCTGTCGACCGAGAACTTTGATGCCACGTTGAACGGTTGGTACCAGCAGGCGCTGGACGGCGGGGGTCTGCAAGACGGCGTCACTTTGGGTATGGCGGGGCTGACCTATTCTGATGCCTCACTGGAAGCGCGCGAGGCGCTTGCGAACGACCACGGCTGGACTTTTGACAGCAAAGCCGAACCCACGAATGACGACACGGATACGGACGACGGCATTATCGATGACCCTGAGACAGAAGACGATGATGACGGCTTTGATATTGCCGACGCTCTCATCTGGGCGCTCGTGCCAGCATTGGGCGTGGCGTTGTTGTTCTTGTAGTCCTTGTCAAAATTGGGCTCAGCAAAAGTGTCACCGCGAGAACGGCCCCAAAATCAAACGCAGTATGGACGTGACTGACTTTCGAGCCGCTCCACGTGCTCGATTATCCACCATCCCCACACCGTCTTGATAGCGGAATTTGTAAACCTGACCAAACAGCGCGCGTCACAGGCGTGCCATTCGGCTGGCGGGCAAGCAATGTCCACTTCGGGGAAGCTGCACTGCGGCGTAGAGACCAGTCGCCAAGGTCGGGGGTGTCGGCATGTCGACACCTATGCTGAGTGGAACGACTGGGCGCCTGAAGTGACGTGTTTCCCCTCGGTTGCGCCAGATCAGATCAGCCTTGATCACTGCATCACTAGGTTTTGAAGAGCGTTTCAACCATGGCATTGTTATAGCCGTTACCTTTGCCATTCGAATTCTTCGTCATAGCAAATATTGCTTGCAAGAGACCGGAACCAAACGGCGACAAGGCCATGCGCCGAGAGTTAACCCTTTGTGCCATACAGATGACCCCAACAGTTCCGGATCAATCGCGCTCAGGCTTTTTTAAAGCAAGGCAACGCCCTCCTGTAACATGAGCATCCGCTTCGTCATGTGTGACCATCAGCGCGGGTATGCCGCGTGCAGCAATGTGCGAGAATGTAAAATGCCGTATTTCATCACGTAGGCTTGAATCAAGTTTGGAAAATGGCTCATCGAGCAAAACCGCTTCGGGTTCGGCCAATAAGGTGCGCATAAGTGCTGCGCGCGCGCGTTGCCCCCCGGATAGCGCCGCTGAATCGTCATCGTAACGACCGGCTAGGCCCGCTTGCTTTAAGGCTGCCTCGACCGTGCTGCGCCGCATTGCGCGCCCTTTGATATGTGAAGGTAATCCGAATGCGAGGTTGTCTCCGACACTGAGATGCGGAAACAAGTGAGCGTCTTGAAACATCACGCCGACCTGACGGGTTTCTGCCGGTAACGTGCTTATTTCCCGCCCGTTGAGTTTAATCGAACCTGAACATCCGAAACCATGTGCCAGATGGCCGCCGATCGCATCTAAGAGCGTCGATTTTCCGACGCCAGACGGGCCCATCACAGTCACAACATCGCCCAGCGGCACGCTGAGCGTTTGGGGCGCGAAGAGCAGTTCCCCGTTTGGGGTTCGCAACGTAAGGGAGGTTAGATCAAGACTCATGTTTGTGTGGCTCCGGTCAGGTCGCGGCGGTTGCAGTGTCGGAAGGCGGGTATCAGAAATGCGGCCAAATAGGCCACAAATGGAAGCATTATTTGTAATGCGGCATAGACCCCAGTGACGCGCCGGTCAGAGCCAGACGACAGGGTGACGGCTTCGGTGGTGAGCGTTGCGATGCGGCCCGCGCCCATAAAGAGGGTTGGCAAATATTGAGCTACGGAAACCGCAACGCCTATGGCGGTCGCGGTGAGGATCGGACGCAACAATATGGGTAATTTAATCTTCACCAGCCGTTTAAATGGACCAGCACCAAGGGCGGCTGCGCTGTCCAAGGTGCGGCGGTTAAGGGCGCGCCAAGGATCTGACAGTGCAATCATCACATAGGGAAAGACAAAGAGCGCCTGTGCCCAGATAACGGCAGTCATATCGCCCGATATGCCTATTTTCAAAAATGCGATGTTAAGTCCGTAGAGAAACCCGATCTGTGGGATGACAAGTGGCAGATAGATCAAGGCTTCTGCCCATGCCGCACGCCCCCGTCGAGCGCGGTCTTCACCTTCGAGCCATGCAATCGCTAGCGCAACCGACAGCATCGTTGTCGTTATTGCTAGGAAAACTGTATTGCTTAAGGCGTGTTGCCATCCGCTTGCGCTGTTGAGCCATGATCGCAAGGACCAACTTTCCGGCAGAAATTGCGGAAAAGGCCAGCGCCATGCCAAAGACCAAATCAGGAGTGAAAGCATGGCCAACATCCCGATTGCCATCAAAATCACAGTGATAACGCTGGCCAAATGCAAACCCGGTTCCGTCGAAAGTCCACGTCCGCCGCGGCGCAACCACCAACGCCCAATGCGGCGCATAAGGCGTTCGCCCAACATAAACACTGCTATGCCGAGGGCTATGATCAAGACCTGCAAGATTGCGCCCGCCGAGGCTGGCACAATCTGACCCGGATCGGGGGCATTGAACCAGCGTGTGATGGCGACGGCCAGCGTAGGCGGATTGGACGGGCCTAAGATCATTGCAACGTCAACGACAGAGAGCGCATAGGCAAGAACCACCCAGACGGGAAGCCGTATCATTGGCCAAACCTGCGGCATTATGATTTTAATCCAGACAACGCCGCGCCCATAGCCAAGTGCGCGTCCGGCCGACACATGTTTGGCGACAGGAATTTGGGTCAGCGCCGAGAGGATCACCAGAAGCAAAAATGGAACTTCTTTGATCATCAAGCCAACGATCAGGGCCAGACCCCATGTATCGTTTACTGTCGCTAAATCAGGGGGACGATCCCATCCGACAAAGGGGGCAAGCCCTCTGGCGATCCAGCCAGACGGGGCAAGAACAAAGGCCAATCCAACGGCTAGGGCAGCATGGGGAATGGCAAGAAACGGTGTGAGCATGCGAGCTCCGGCCCCCGGTGTGACCCGCGAATGAACTGCCGCGCAAAAACCTGTGGCCAGCAAGAGCGAAAGTACAGTGGCGCTAACACCTGTCACGAGCGTTAGTTTTAAGCTGGTGCCAAAGCCCGGAAGCATTACCAATTCGCGCCATGGCGCAAGCGAAAGTGTATCCCGCCCCAAAGCGGGAAACAGGCCAAAGGCTGCGCGTCCTGTTTGCCAAAACCCAAGAAAAATCGGTAACATGAGACCAAAACCGACAATGCTCAGGACGGTTAAGCGTAGATAACGGCCGTCAGTGTTCATTTCGTATAGCGCCGTGCCCAGTCTTCTGTCAGTCGGGTCATCCAACTGGCATGAGGTTCCAAAAGTGTAGGCCCCAAACTTTCGAGTGTCGGAAGCGCATCGGAGGCTGGGAGTGCCGCAAATGTGGCTAGGGCAGGGGCATCCAGTTTGGATGGGTCCAGAACAGAGAACGACCCCAATACGTCAATATTTTGCATATGCGCTTGGGTCTCAGGTGCGATGAGGAAGTTTGCAACGACTTCGGCACCTGCCGCATGCGCCGCGTTGTAGGGGATCGCGACAAAGCTGATGTTGCCGATGCTGCCATCTTCGGGCACGAAAACACGGGCGGTCTCTGGCAAAAGTCCTTGGGCAATTGCCGCAGCGGTTGAGGCGGGATCAAGTGACATAGAAATATCCACCACGCCGTCGTTTAACATCTGTTGCTGGATCGACTCGTTTTCAGGGAATGTTTCGCCGTCTCGCCACATATTGGGGCGGAGTGCATCATACCAGTCCCAAAGCGGTGCTGTCGTCACGCCGTATGCGGCATTACTGACAGGGTTTTGTAACACCGACGCATCGGGCGCCAGTTCGATCAACGCCTGTTTCAGAAAAGTTGCCCCCATAAAATTCGATGGGACCGGATGAGTGAAACCGCCGGGGTGATCTGCGGCCCAGCTGACGAAATCAGCCATGGTGCGCGGCACGGCAGAAACGCGGGCACTGTCATAGGTAAAGACGAACTTGGCCAATCGCCACGGGCTTTCCATACCTTCAACGGGCACGGTAAAATCGATTGAGGCTGCCGACGTCGGGCTTAGGTCAAGATACTGCGCATTTGGCAAGTCTGCGACGAAGGGGCCATGCAGCAACCCTTGGTCCTTCATCGCAAGAAAATTCGGCCCGTTGATCCATATCATATCGATCGAGCCATCCTGATCGCGGCCCGCGGCCTTTTCAGAAATAACGCGCGTTACGGCTTCGGCTGTGTTCGACAGCTTCACCTGTTCGACTTTCACGCCATATTGCGCTTCTGTCTGTTCGCTCACCCAAGCGATAAACGCATTGGTGCGCTCGTCGCCCCCCCAAGCGTTCCAATACACGGTCTGGCCGCGCGCCTCATCAAGCGTTTGCTGCCAATCGGCCTGTGCAGGTGTGCCAAACGAAAATGCGAGCGCGGCAATGAGAAAATGTTTCATGAGACGTCCTGTATTGTAGTTGATTGAGACTGTGGCCGTGTATCGTTGCTATCCTGCGGCTTTTGTTTCTTCAGGGCCATTGGTGCGAAGGCGGTCCAGCCATGTGACCAGCGCAAGAGGGTGGTGAGCACACAGGCCGCAGAAAAAAGATAGGCGAGTAAAGGAAACAGCGCAGGCCAAAGCAGCATCAGAACAAAAAGAGCGATTGTCTCGAAGCCTTCCGTCAAGCCGCCAAGATAGTAGATGCCTTTGGTTGGGAAAGCCTCGGCTGTGTCACCGCGCTTGGCCGCGATGGCAGCATATGCCAAAAACGACGATCCCGTGCCAACAAAGGCGGCAATCAAAACGGCAGCAGGCAAAGCGTTCGCAGGGGTTGCAATGGCAAACCCCAACGGGAACACGGCGTAAAATACAAAGTCCAATGCAATATCAAGGAAGGCGCCTCGATCTGTTGGGCCAGAGATCCGCGCGACTGCCCCGTCAAGCCCATCCGCGAGACGGTTTACGATAAGAAAAATCAAACCCGCCCAATAGATGCCAAAGGCAATCGCCGGCACAGCTAAAAGGCCGATGGCAAATCCGGCAATGGTGATCTGATCTGCTCCTATGCCCCGCGTGACAAACCAAGTTGCTGGCCGATCAAGCAAGCGCTTTTGCAGCGGCTGAATTCTTGCATCAAACATTTTCGTTTTTCCAAATGGATGCGGGCTGCATCGCCACGGTTTCGATCAAAACCACGCACAGGTTCACCGTATCCAAGCCGGTCAAAAAACTGTGTTCGAGGTTTGCCATGTTATGATCCGTTTCATTGAGGCGCAAAGCCGTGTAGGTATTGGACTGTCTCGCATAAATACGGGTGTCAAAGATACCGCCGATGCGAGAGTTGACGAACTTGTCATCAAGGTTGTGCCATTTGCGCGTGCTTGTACATAGACGGGATGTTTCACCTATTCCGAGGAATTCAAGGTCGTTTCCTAACCCCCAAATGTCCATCCAGATCGGATTTCACAATCGGGAACCATAGCGACAGGTCAACATCACGCAGGGTAAATTGGATATCGCACGGACTGAAAAGCAGCTTTGTGAAAGCCTCAGTGCAGTTCACCTTCACGCGATGTCGCGCACAAATGTCTGGCACATATGCGATTTGAGGTCCAATCTGATGGGCAGGAGTTTTTAGATGCAAATACAACATCCCGCTATTTTTCCGAGGTCGTTATGCTCTGTATCAGCCGTGCTGAGAGCTCATACGCCGGATCGCAGCAAAGGAGCGCCCCTTGGGCAAGCTTGACCGCGAAACGAGGCGCGATGGGCATCCAGCGTTTCGAATAGTCCTGCGGATCGCCATTTTTGTCTTATTGATCTGGCTGACCCATCTCGCTGTTGGTTGGCTGATGGCGAAAATCGACGACTTGGAAAACGCCGCAGGAGTGCGCATTGGTGTGCTCGGCGCTCTCTTGCTGGTCTATGTTTTACTGATGGCCGTTCCCTTTGTGCCGGGGGCCGAAATCGGAATTTCCCTGATGATGCTCGAGGGCGGCGCGCTTGCACCGTTTGTCTATAGCGGAACGTTATTCGGTCTGTCATTGGCCTATTTTGTGGGGCGTCGGGTTGATTGCGCTGTGTTCAAGCAGATTGCAACGGAACTACGTTTGACCGGCATGAGCGCTCTCATCGATGAAATTACACCACTGAATGGAGAAGAACGGCAGGATTTTTTGCAGGCGCGGCTGCCGAAGTGGGTTCCAACGGCGGTGATCCGATATAAGTACGTTGTCTTAGGTCTGCTTTTGAACCTTCCGGGAAATGCGATCATCGGTGGCGGAGGGGGGCTGGCTTTGATTGCTGGTTTCAGCGGGCTTTATGCCACAAAACCTACGGCGCTGACTTTGGCGATCGCGGTCGCGCCCGTTCCTGCAATGGTCTATTTTCTGGATTTATACCCTTTTGGGTAAGGTCATTTATTGCTCAGCCTGTGGGACGTTCACTTCAAGGCCATCCAATTCGAACGTGAGCAAAACCTGACAAGCGAGACGTGAGGCGCTGCTAAAATCGGGAAGACAGTCCAATAGGTCTTCTTCAAAATCTTCAGCAGGTCCGACAGCGTCCTGCCATTTTTCGCAAATTTTGACATGGCATGTGCCGCAAATTGCGCCGCCGCCACATTCGGCGGCAATGCCGCTGATGTTATTGGCCAAAGCGACTTCCATCACCGATTGACCGGGGAGAGCCGTCACTGTTTTGCTATCGTCTTGGATTTGGAATGTAACTTTCATCTTATGCCTGCTTGTTGGTCAAGTTTGCGTCGCAAACTGGGGGAATGTTGAGTGCTCAAACATGATGCGTGCATCAATGGTCTCGATGGGTCAGCTCGTCGCTTTTTTGATGCCGGGATAGAGGTAAACTTTATCATCGCTGTAATCGAAATCGGGATCATCCCAAGCGACCATTTTTCCGGGGTTCAACAACCCCTTTGGATCGGTCTCTTTCTTGAACGCGAGCTGCAATTCATCGGTCTGTTTCATCCCGCCTTCTTCCAAAGTGTAGCGGTGCGGGTTGAACACAGGCACACCCGCCTCATCATGTTGGCGCATAATTTCATTCAGGCGCGCATCGGTGGAATAGCGCACCATAGACAGGCCAAAGCAGGTGACATTGCCGTCAAAACGCAAGAATTCAAGATGGTGAGGGACTTCATCACCAAACATTTCAAAGGTCTTGGCGACCAGATCTACTTGATTGGGGTAGGGGTAAAGCGACTGGATATAGGTCATGCCCGGTGCGACTTTCATCGCGCGCAACGTGGTGTGGTTCCAGCTAAGCTCAAAGACCGCTGGTATGCCTTTAAGGTCTTCAACCTCGTCACTGCGAAAAGCGATCTGTGCGGGATAATGCGCGGTGAAGGCCAGAAGGGGCATCATCGCATGTGGGGCCGCCATGAGCAGAACGACATGTTTGCCCTCAGTCATGAATTTTTGATGGCGTTTGAACGTTTGAAAGGGGATAGGTGCGGCGATGACAGAAATCAGTTTCGTCAAAATTCCATCTTGGCTGCCCAAATCATTGGCGTATTTTGTTGCTTCAATAAAATCGTCGAATTCCACGATCATATCGACCCAATCATAGGCGGTGGTCAGCGGCATCTCGACTTCTGTGATGATGCCATTGGTCCCGTAAGCATGGGCTACTTTTTGCAAATCATCGCCGTGTAAATTGATGATGCGGGGCTCTGCTTCCATCGTGATGATGCGCAGGCGGATGATATTGCCCGGATCGCGCAAACCGCCCCATTGGATCGATCCGATACCTGAGGACCCGCCTGCCACAAATCCGCCAATCGTGGCTGTATGCGCGGTCGAGGGATGCATGCGCAATTCTTGCATGGAATGGGCGCGGGTCGCTTTATCGATCTGGGACACAATGGCGCCAGCTTGGGCGACAACGCGGCCGGGCGCAATTTCGCGGATCTCTGTTAAGGCGGTCAGGTCCAGAACAACGCCGCCAGACAAGGGCATCGCTTGACCATAATTACCAGTGCCACCACCGCGCACGGTGATGGGCACATCATGAGCAAAACAGGCGCGGATGGTTTTCAGGATGTCCTCTTCCGTGTCAGGTATGACGACGAGGTCGGCGATCACATGGTCCAGTTCCGGTTTCAAAATCGGAGAGAAATAGAACGCATCGCGGCTTTTCAGACGTACTAAATTTGGGCTGTCGATGATGTTTAGTCCGGCGAGATCGGCCTTTAGGGATTCAATGTTCATTTTGAGGACTCCATGAGTGCGTCGAGGTCGCTGTAATCGGGAAGGGTGGTGTCTATCTGTTTGCCGCCGCGCAGGACGATCCGGTCGCTTTGCGGGCGCGACAAAAGTTCGGTCCAACTGCGCGCACGAAATTGGATCAAATCTGCGGGGGCACCTATTGCGATGGTCGGAGGGGCAATTCCCATCAGATTGGCAGGGGCTGTCGTCATAGTTGCTGGCCACTGACCGACAGGATGGTCCAGATGTAAAATCCGCGTTGCCATGCGGTACACTTCCATCATGTCGAGATCGCCGTATGCGTAAAACGGATCGCGGGTGTTGTCTGAGGCGATGGCAACATTAATGCCGCGTGATGTCATCTCGTGAACCAAAGTCACGCCACGCCAGCGCGGGGTGGTTCCGTCATGGCGGCGGTCTTGCAAGTAAAGGTTGCACATCGGCAAGGTCGTGATCGATAGGCCTGCCTTTGCAACAAGATCAAGAGTGCCCAAAGCTGTGTCATCAGGTTGGCGCGCGAGCGAGCAGCAATGGCCGACGTTGATACGACCCGAGAATTCGTGGCGCAAGGCAGCCTGTGCAATCAGATGCAAAGACACGGCATCGGGATCGCCTGTTTCGTCAGCATGAAAATCAAGATCAAGTCCTAGGTCTTTAGCTGTCACAAACACCTGATCAATCAAGTCCTTGATATCTGGCACCATATAGGTGACGGCGCCAAGCACACCGCCAGCGACCTGAACGCGTTTGGCAAGCGTGTTGAAAAACATTGTGTCACGAACTGCTTCGATCCCGACCAAACAGACCGCTTGTAACGTGATGCGCTCAGCCCAAGTGTCACGCAAGTCTTCAAAAACGGGCCATGAGATTGCCGCTTGGGGGGCTTGCGAGTCGATATGCGTACGCAGGGCGCTTGTGCCATGCGCATAGGCACAGCGTAGGGCAAAATCCATGCGCAATTTCAGATCATCTGCGGACCAGTTTGCCGCAGTGTCTTGCGCAACAGCCGATAGGGCTCCGCCGAAGCTACCATCAGGGTTTGGTTGACGGGACCAAATGTGACCCTTGTCCAAATGGGTGTGACAATCGACAAAGCTGGGGGTGAGAATACGCCCCGCCAGATCTGTTTTTGTGCCCTCAATGGTGTGGTCTGCTGCTGTTACATCACTGATTTTATTGCCCTGCAGGGTGACATTGACGCGGTGAAACCCGCCATCATCCGCCACACCCAAAGGCTGTGAAAGATGTGTTTCATGCACACGCGCATTGGTGAACGTCATGAGGTCATTGGAATGGGTCACAGGCAGGCCTCTTGCGGTGAAAAGATGTCATCAGGATCGGTTTGGATCATATCTTGCAAAAGTGCCGTAAACCCTTTGGCAGCCCAATTTGCACTTGCGGCACCTTTGTCCGCACTGGCAGCTGCAGCGTTTCCGATGGCGCCCGAGGGATGTAAATCTGAGGCGATCCAGCCAAACCCATGGGGGCCTGTGGCGTTTAAATAGGTGTTCGATTGGGCGATTTTTGCATTTTGGGACACAAAGTTTTCTGCTTGTTTCATATCAACCAGATCGGGGCGAAAGTGCAGCATTAAAGATGTCTCGATATCGCCACCGTGAATACCGTGTTTAAGTTCGTGATTGTCATAAAGATTTTCTGGATGCCCAAAGCGTAACCAACTGGTTTTGGCGACAAGGAGACCATGTTGAACACGCAAGGCACGCGCGATAATCCCCATGATGTCTTCATTCCCGCCATGTGAATTCATGATGATCAACTTGCGAATACCTGTACGTGCAACCGCGTGGCCAAGCGCTGTCCATGTGTCGATCAGGGCCTTTGCATCAAAACTTAACGTGCCACGTGCAAAGAGATGTTCGTCAGATTTTCCAACCCTTTGAATGGGAAGGACGCGTAGATCAACATGGGCGGGCAGGTCTTTTGCGACCGTATCGATCATGCCTTTGGTCAGCGCTGTATCGGTGCAAAGTGGCAAATGCGGTCCGTGTTGTTCCGTTGCGGCAATGGGCAACATCGCGATGGTGTTCTTTGGATCTATGGTGTCGAAATCTCGGGTGGAAAATTCTTCCCACCAAATGCGCCGTGCTGTCATTTTTGCACCTGTTGCGCTGCGACGATTTCGACTTCGACTGTGAATTCAGGGCGGGTAAATCCACCGACGATCATCAATGTGGACGCTGGTGGTTGTCCGGTAAAGAATGCATCGCGGGCTTCCATGTAGGGGGCCATATGGGCGCGATCTGTGACATAGGCGTTCACACGCACCACGTCGTTGAGTGACATGTCTGCTGCGGCTAGGATTTTTGCAGCGTTTTCAAAACAGAGTGCGGCCTGCGCTTTTGTATCTTCGGGGATATGCCCTGTCGCATCCATGCCAAGTTGGCCTGAACACCAGACCCAGCGCGCGGGATTGGTCACTTCTATCCCGTGAGAGTATCGCGCGAAAGGGGCGGGTAGGTCTGTTGGCGTTAGCGCTTTATGCATGCGTGATCTCCGGTTGCGGTTCGGTTCCAGTAAACACGCGCACCTGAGATTGCGAAAGACAGCCGACGTTATAGCGGGTATGGTCTTGAGCTTATGATGGCATGCGAAGTGTCTTGTGCGCGACTTGCCGCACGGTTTGGCGCAACCAATGGCCAAAGGGAGAGTGATGGGATTTTTCGTGCCAGAATAACCATGCACTCATCAAACCAAGCTCTGGTGGGGCCTCTAAAACAGTGACAGATAGCGTTGCTGCCATTTCTTCGGCAAAGGGGCGAGCTGTGGTTAAAACCAGATTGGATTGTGGGACAATCTGACGGGCAAGGGCAAATTCGGGCACGGTTGCGACCACGTTTCTAGATTTGCCAAGTTGAAGCAGCTGCCCGTCAATCGGTGTTCCCGCAACGACGGCCGCGGCACTTGGTGAAATGTGGTCAAGCGTCAGATATTCATCCAATGTCAGATGGTTTTGCCCCGCCTTTTCATGAGAATTGGCAACGACGCAGGCAATGTCTGACTCGACCAATGGGGCAAACCGTAGATTAGGGTAAGGATCCTGACGGCTTGAAATAACCAGATCAATATCTCCGTCATGAAGCTGCTGTTTGATTTGCTCTGGCGTGCCTGGCTGGATGATTTCGATGCGTGATTTGGGGGACGCCGTGTTTATGGCCTGAATCAACGATGGAATTAAAAGAGACCCAAGGCCGAAGTAAGCGACGATGCGAATTGTGCGATCTGATGTGGCAGGGTCGAATTCACCAGGGGGAGATAGCAAAAGATCGATATCGGTTAGAATGCGGTCGACGGCCATCGATATATCATTCGCGCGCTCTGTACGGACCATGGCGGCACCTGACCGCACCAACAACGGGTCGTTGAACGTATCGCGCAACTGGCGCAGCGTTGCGCTGATGGCGGGCTGGCTTAGGCCCAGTTTGACAGCCGCGCGTGAGACATTGCTTTCATGAAGCAAGACTTGCAGCACACGCAGGTGCCTAAGATCTAGTTTAGATGTCAAGGCCAATACTCCGCTTTGATCCTGTGTCGCTGCCTTGAGATTCAATATCACGCAGTGCGTTGCGGATCTCTATTTCAAGAATGTTAATGGCTGAATTGGTGGTTCCGCGTTCATGCCTTGCGAGGCTTATTTCAGCATGAAGCATAATGGCCGACAAAGGCGCGAACACCAATGTGCGCCGCCGCAGGTCTTCTATCACATCTATAAGGGGAAGAATGGCGATCGCCCCGTGATGGCGCGCCATTTCAATGAGATTGCTGACAGAGTTCGAAGAATGATGCGGCTTAAAGTCAAGGCCCGCCCGCGCCAACTGGTCAGCAATCGGGCGATGGAGGCGTTGCGAAGCATCGGGAAAAACGATCCCGTGATCTAGGTAATCCGCCAGACGTTTTGATGCGTGATGTGCGATGGGGTGGTCACTGGCAAAAACCGCCCCTACAGGGCTGGTAAAACGTGCGGTCACATTGATCGTCGGGTGATCAGGAAGGTATTGCGCGATGGCGATATCAGCTTCGCCTGAGACCATCTTTTGCGACACAACGTCGGCTGTCGCGATTGTGAGGTCGATTGATATGCTTGGGTGATTGTCTCGTATCTCTGCTAAGATCGGCAACAAAACTCCATTTGCCAGCCCTTCTGTGGCAAAAACATGCGCGACGCCACCATGATTGCCGCGCAATCGTTCAATATGGTCCTGTGTTTTGCTGTGTTCTTTTAGCGTTTCGCGAATATGTTCGATCAAGACCTCTCCTACGGCTGTCAGTCGTAGCGTCTTGGGGAGCCGTTCGAAAATCGGCGTGCCCATTTCTTCTTCGAGTGCAAGAATTTGCCGATTGATCGAGGATGCAGAAATGTTGAGGCGCTCGGCTGCCCGCCGAATAGAGCCCGTCCGCGCGACCATGTCGAGGTATCGCAATAATCGTGAATGAAGCATTGGAACCTTTGCTGGCGTTAGGGCACATGTATTTATCGGTAGTCTGGCAGAAGTTTACTGGTAGATAAATAGCAACGCTAAATTGCTCGTCCTTTGTGCATAGTGATTGGGGTTACTATAGAAGACGGCATATATTGAGTATGTATTGAACCATATGTCCGAAACGCCACGGATCGAACTGCCTCATATACCGCTTAACTAATGTGCGATTTTGCGAATTTTTGCACAAAATTCACCGATTTAGCAAGTTTTGCCGCGTCTTTAAGATTTTTTTCCTGATTGGCGATGGGGCGCAACCGTGCGGCCAGACTGAGGGCGTCGCGTAAATGTGCGTCGGCGACCCTGTTGTTTAAATATTGTGCAGTGCTCTCTTTTTGCGTTCACGCTGTCCGTAAAATGGTGCTGTCGTTTTGTTTTCTCGCCTCATATCAATTTTACACCGATCGCAAAGATGGCGGTGGGTGGGCAGAGGTTCTGAGGTTGAAACGCCAACTGTGCCGCTCCGTCGATATCGATTGTGACATAAACTCGCCGGCACGACAGATCCGAACTGCTCGCCGGCCAACAGGAAGGAAAGTTCAAATGAAATTCCCACCTATTACACGCCGTGCGACCTTGGGCCTTTTGGCAGGTGGTGCCGCGTCATTGGTTGCGCCTGCGCGTTTTGCATCGGCACAAACAAGCTCAGCCGTTAATTTCCAATTGTCATGGCTGCCGTCTGTTCAGTTCGGTGGTTCTTATCTTGCAGAAGAAAACGGCGTTTGGGCGGAAAAAGGGTTGGATGTCAGCCTGTTGTCAGGCGGACCGAATGCGCCGGTCGAACCTTCTGTTATGGCGGGTACATCTTTGTTAGGGATCACTGCGGCAGATTACGCTTCGGCTGCTGTGGCAGAAGGCGCGACCTTTAAAATCATTGCCGTTGCCATGCAAAAAAATCCTTTCGCCATCGCGTCCCTGCCTGGAAACCCGGTCAATTCGCCTGCTGATCTGGTTGGTAAGAAAATTGGTATGGCTGTTGCGAACACGCCAATTTTGGCGGCACTATGTGCGCTGAACGATGTCGATATTAATGAAATTGAGATCGTGCCAACGCAATACGACCCTGCGCCGTTGGTGAATGGACAAGTCGATTGCTTGCTGTGCTGGCTGACAGATTTGCCGATTGCGATGACAATGGCTGGCGTTGACAATGTTACAATGCTTTTGGCGGATCACGGTTATGCGGTGCACAGCCAAACATACATTGTCACCGAAGATGCGTTGGAAAATCAACGTGAAGAAATCGTGGCGCTTATGGCGGGCGAGATCGCCGGTTGGAATGCCTATTTTGCGGATACAGATAAAGCAGCCGATCTTGTCGTGGCGAAATTCCCTGATCTGGGGCTCGATCTGGAAACGCAAAAAGTTCAGGCCGCAAAGCAGGTCGATTTGATGGTGTCACCGTTGACCGAAGAATTCGGTTTCGGTTGGTTCACCGACGAAACGGTTGCCGACAATATCGCCACTTTGGGGCTGCTCGGGCGCGAGGTCTCAGCCGATCTTTGGGATCGTTCCATTCTCGAAGAAATCTACGAGTAAGCTGATGACCGACAAGCGCATTGATCAAACGCCCGTATCTGAGATAGGGCCGCCCAAAGTTGAAGCATGGGCTGTGAATAAAGTCTTTGGATATGGTGACTCGTCTGTTCAGGCCGTAAGTGACGTAGAACTTACACTTGAACCGGGGACGACCACTGCGCTTGTCGGGCCTTCGGGCTGTGGAAAATCAACATTGTTGCGGATGGTTGCAGGGTTGGAAACCCCCACATCTGGCGCCATCCGTATCGGTGGCGAAGAGCCGCATGTTGTTGCACGCAAGGGGCGTTTGTCTGTTGCGTTTCAAGATCCGTCATTGTTGCCGTGGCGCACGGCGGCGTCCAACGTCGCGCTGGCCCGTCGTTTGGCGGGGCTGCCCAAAGACCCTGAAAAAGTGCAGCATCTTTTATCGCTCGTCGGGCTTGACGGATTTGAAAACAAACGCCCCGCCGAATTGTCGGGCGGGATGCGTCAACGCTGTGCCATCGCGCGCTGTTTGGCGACGGATGCTCGCCTTTTGTTGCTGGATGAACCCTTTGGCGCTGTTGATGAAATGACCCGTCGCCGATTGAATCTTGAATTACCACGCGTTTGGGAAGGGCAGGGCACGACGACTCTGCTTGTGACCCATTCCGTGACAGAGGCGGTTTTACTGTCGGACCGCGTGATCGTGATGAGCCACCGGCCCGCACGTGTGAGTGCGGATATCGCGATTGATATAGAGCGCCCGCGACGGGCCTCGCATCTGACAAGTCCAAAGTTTCTTGCTCTTGTGACGCAGATCAATACTGCGTTGGGGATCATTGATGAACCCGAAGATGACGCCTCACGTCTGGAGGCGCGGGCATGATACGGCAACAGGTTTTGTTGACCGAGCAAATGCGGACCTATGCAGGATTTGCCGGTCTGTTGATCGCTTGGGAACTCTTGGCGCGCTTTGCTTTTGGCCAACTCTATATTCTTTCGCCGCCGACGGCGATTGTGATGCGTATCATCGAAGACCTGCCACTCTATAGTCGCGCTTTGAGCGCAACTGTATCCGAAGCCTTGCTCGGGTTTATTCTTGGCAATCTTGCGGCGATTGTTTTGGCCGTTCTGGTCGTGACCCTTCCCCCCATCGAACGCTTGGCGCAAGCGATTGCTTTGGTCGTATTCTGTTTGCCACTTGTTGCGACAGGACCGATTTTGCGTGTGATTTATGGCCCCGGATGGGGGCCTCAGATCACATTGGCGGCTTTGTCAGTGTATTACACCACATTTGTGCCACTGGTGGTGGGGCTGCGTGCGGTGCCGCCGAGTTGGTTGGATTTGATTGCAAGTTATGGTCGTGGTCGTCTGACCGCGATGACCGTGGTACGCGCGCGTGCCAGTCTTCCCTATCTGATCGCCAGTTTAAAAATTGCGGCACCTGCGGCGTTTTTGGGCGCAATTGTCGGTGAATTTACCGGTGCAGATCGCGGTATTGGTGTTTTGAGCATCCAAGCCATGCGCAGTCTTGATGTGGATGGCACTTGGGCTTTGGCCACGATTGCCTCTGCGGTGGCGATCATCGGATATGCTGTGGTCGGTTGGGCGGGGCAGCTGTTGTCAATTGGTGCGCCGCCATCGCTTTTGGTCTCGCCCGCGTCCAAAGCGCCAAAGGTGCTGTGGAAAAAACTGTTCATGGCTGTCGCCGCGCCGACCTTGTCTTGCGTTGTAATCTTGCTGTTGTGGAAGATTTCCATGGATGGTCTTGATCTATCGCGCTTTTTTGCCAAACGGCCCGGTGATGTTTGGGCCTATCTGGTCGCGGGTTCACAGGCTGCTGCACATCGCAGCGAATTGTTCGCAGCTTTGCGTGAAACGATGGGCACCACCGTTTTGGGATATTTTGCAGGTCTTGGCCTTGGTGCCGTTTTGGCCGCAATTTTCTGCATGTTGCCGGCGGTAGAGAAAATCGCGTCCCCTGTGGCGATTGCTTTGCGATCCATTCCGATTGTGGCGACTGCGCCATTGTTGGTGCTGGCTTTGGGGCGCGGGCAGTTGGGGATGCTGGGGATCGTGGCGATCATGATCTTTTTCCCCACGCTTGTGTCCTGTCTGCATGGGTTGCGTCAGACACCTGGCCAGGTGATTGACTACTTTGACAGTTTCCGTGCGCCACCTTTGACGCAGCTGTTTTTGGCGCGGGTGCCTGCGATGTTGCCGTCTTTGTTCGCGGCCGCACGCATGGCTGTGCCTATGGCGGTTTTGGCGGCGACTGTTGCGGAATGGCTCGCCACAGGAACGGGCATTGGCAATCTTATGGCCCTGACCAATTCGACAAGCAATTACAATATGTTGTGGAGCTGCGTGACCATTCTTACACTCGTTTCCGTTGCAGGTTACGCGCTGGTCGCAATGCTTGAACGGCGCGTTCTTTCCCACTTTGCTCCTGAACAGGTGATATAATGACTGACCAACCTTTCGGCCTTTCCAAGACGCTTGCCCTTTACGAGAGTCTTGTCGCGGATGTGGCTTTTCTTGACACGGCGCCTGTCGTGTTTGATGGCGCATTGGCGGCTGAGGTCACGGCGACTTTGATTGGCGAGGCGCGCCTGCTGGATCGCCGCCAATTTGATACTTGGTATGATCTATGGGCCGAGGATGCGGCGTTTTGGGTGCCGTTGCACCAAGGCCACCATCCTGCCCGTGATCAAGGTCTTATCATGGATGACCATCGCCGTCTGCGCGAGCGGGTGTGGCGGATGCATGACACATCGGCTTGGGCGCTGGTGCCCTATGCTCAAATCGTGCGCATGGTTGGCGGGGTCGAGGCATGGCCCTTGCCTGACAGCGATACAGATGTGATCGCCACCAGCGCGATCAGCATCACGCACGAACGTACCGGCAAAGTGACTGTTTTGGCAGGACGGCAAATTCACCGTCTGCGCCGTACTGATGATGGGTGGCAGATTGTGCGCAAAATCATGCTTTGCCCCGCCATTTCCGCAGGAATGCCCCATCTGGGCTGGATCCTTTGATGACTGAGAAACGGGAGACACACTATGGGTGAGAATATGAATAAAAATGACCCTGAAACCAATCTTGAACGCGATATTTCCGACAGCTTGCGCCCTGACGCAGTGGTCGCACGTGGCCCTGATTTAACTGACGAGGTCGAGCACCTTATCCGTAAAGATGTGGTGCATCGCCGCGTATACACAGATCCCGATCTGTTCAACATCGAAATGGATCGTATTTTTGGCGCGACGTGGTGCTTTATCGGCCATGAATCCGAAGTGCCCGAGCCGGGTGATTTCGTGCGCAAACGATTGGGCAAGCGCCAGATCATTTTGGTCCGCACGCGCAAAGGCGAAATCCGTGGCTTGCTGAATCGTTGCAGTCACCGTGGCACCACATTGGTGGGCGAAGAAGAAGGCTGCGCCAAGCGCTTTACCTGTCCCTATCATGGCTGGGCATTCGACCTTGATGGCCATCTGCAAAGCCTGCCTGTGGCGGATAGTTACAGCAAACTATATGAGCGGCCTTTTGATTTAGGGCAGATCAAAGTTGTCTCGCATCGCGGGTTTGTCTTTGGCACCTTGGCGGCCGAACCTATGCCGCTTGATGAATGGCTTGGGCCAGCAAAACTATGGCTGGATGAACATATCGACCGCCACCCAAGTGGCAGCATCCGTGTGCTTAAAGCACCAATCAAACAGAGCTATAAAGCCAACTGGAAAATGGCTTGGGACAATGCAGCCGACGGTATTCATGCCACGTTCGCGCACCGGTCCTATAACCTGCTGGGTAAAGAGGCCGAAACCGATACGATCTTGTCGCGCAATCCAGCCGTGTCGCCGATGGTGGGCTATACTCTTGGTCACGGGCATTGTGTTGTTGATCAGCGCCCCGGCATTCCTGATGGTCCATGGTCCACCATGCGACCACTGCCAACGCGCGAGGATCTTGAGGCCTCTTTGAAAGAGCGTGGCGGGGATATTCCGCGTGAAACATGGGATCTGATGACCGGTAATATGGTCAATTTAAACATCTTCCCGAACTTGATTTTTGTGGGCAACCAGATCGTTGTGCCTGAACCGATTTCTGCCGGTGAAACCTTGATGAATTACTATCTCGTGATGGCGGATGATACGCCTGAGGAAGTGAATCTGATGCGTATGCGTGTGGATGAAGATTTCATGTCTTTCGGTATTCCC
This sequence comes from Pacificibacter marinus, assembly GCF_018860665.1. GTDB lineage: Bacteria > Pseudomonadota > Alphaproteobacteria > Rhodobacterales > Rhodobacteraceae > Celeribacter > Celeribacter marinus_A. The sequence goes on along the minus strand of NZ_JAHKPK010000028.1, from coordinate 173,739 downwards.
GACGATTTCGAAATGTTCGAGCGGGTGCAAGAAGGCCTGCAAACCATCGAAGAAGAATGGGTTGATGTCAGTCGCGGCGATGATGCAGGCGATGTGGTCGATGAGTATGGTTTGGCCACAGGGGATCTCGCGTCAGAAGCGCCTATTCGTCATTATATGCAGGAATGGAAACGCATCATGGCAAAGCCCATTCCGACAACGATCCGCCGCGCGCGGATCGAAGACAGTAAATTCATGAAAGCACAGAAACTCAAAGCGGAATCGGCTGCTGCGGCAGTTGCAGAAGACGTAAAATAAGGACGACGAATATGACAACTGACAGCAACAAAGCCCTTGTGCGCGCTTATCATACTGAGCTTTGGGAAAAAGGCGATAAGACCTCTATCGATCGTTACTGGAGCCCTGAGGCCAAGGTTGAGATCACCGATTTTGACAGCAGTGCGATCGATGCGATTCACGACGATGTGGCCCGTTATTGGGGCGCGTTCAATGATGTTAAAACCGAAATTCTGGCGCTGATCGCAGAAGATGACAAAGTGGTGTTGCATTGGCAAACGTCTGGTTATCACTTCGGACCTTATGGCGATGTTGCCGCAACCAATAAGCGTATCACTATGGCGGGTATGGATATTCTGCGCATCGAAAACGACCTTATCGTGGAATGCACATCCATGTGGGACGGCATGAGCGTTTACGACCAATTGGGCGTGCTCACCATTGGCTAACGCTCATAAGGGTTACGACACCTAGACAATTTTTCTTTAGAATGGAGACCGATATGGCCGAGTTCACACTTCCTATCGTCGATATAGCGCCTTTTCTTGAAGGGACGCCCGAAGGCAAAGCAAAGGTTGCGCGCGCCTTTGCAGAGGCTTTTGAAAGCGTCGGCTTTGCTGTCATTAAGGGGCATGGCGTGCCAGAGGATCTAACAGGTGGGCTTTACGCGGCTGCAACCGCGTTTTTCGAAACGCCGTTCGATGCGAAAATGGCCTATTCCCCGCCTGAGGCCGCCAAAAGCCGTGGCTATTTACCGATGGGAATGGAAAGCGTTGCCAAAACCCTGAAAGGGGAAACGCCGCCAGATTTGTGTGAGGCATTGGTGTTTGGCGCGCCACATCATGAGGGCGAAGAGGGGCATAAGGCCAATTATTACCCCGACACGCCCAAGGAATTCGCGGGGCTGGTGACAGAGTACACAACGGCCATTCTGAAGTTGAACGACGCTTTGATGCGGATGTCGGCTTTGGCGCTTGATTTGCCTGAAGATTACTTTGCGCCGATGTATGCCGATCCATCATTGACCTTGCGGTTTGTGAATTATCCTGACCAAGACGTTGATCCGCTGCCCGGTCAGCTGCGCTATGGCGAACACCATGACTATGGTGCGATCACCATTTTGCGCCAAGATGCGGCGCCTGGCGGGCTTGAGGTCATGGGGCTTGATGGCGAATGGCATGAGGCCAAGGTCATTCCAGATACTTTTGTCATCAATGTTGGCGATCTGTTGTCGCGTTGGACGAACGATCGCTGGCGCTCCACCTTGCACCGCGTGTCCAACCCTCGGCGGGACTTGACGGGGTCTACGCGGCGTCTGTCGATGGTCGCCTTTACGGGGCCTGCAGGTGATACAAACGTATCAGCTTTGCCAAGCTGTGTGTCCGACGATGTGCCTGCAAAATACGATTCTGTGTCAGCAGGCGATTACATCATGTCGAAAATCCGTGCCTCTCATGAGTTGGAAAAAACTTAGGGCTAACATTGGTTCTAGAAAAACGAAGAACAACGCTCCGCGCTTCTTACAGGTGTGGGGCGTTTTTGTAGGTAACGCGGATGTGGCTGGATTGCCCGACGCGAGACATCCGAAACTGACAGTCATGATTCGTTTGACGTGGGGCTGTAGCGTCGCAAAGTTGGATATTCATCCATAACGCAGCCCTTCGTTCAACGGCCAAGGGGCTTTTGTGATCTAACGACGAATGCCACCGTCATGGATTGTAGAACCCGTTGATATATTGGAATATCGCTCCCTCTCCTTGCGCATCAGCCGGACTTATTTGCCAAGGCATGCATTCTCCTTTTCGACTTCCTCGTGGGGCCTGACGTCAACTCGTTATGCTGGTGCTGTCGACCCCATTTTTTCAGCGTCGAAAAAAGACCGGAACTCAAACGGGGCAAGACCGAACCCGCCGCGGCTATGGTAGCAGCGAGTGCGGCTATGAGCGGCGTAATGTCACCTGTGGGCCTGTCCGTAATGTGGAAAGAGGTCGATAATGGCCTGCATCGCTTGTTGGGTGGCACCTATTTGCAGTGTCAGAATGTCCGATTCAGGCGGTTATTCTTCGCGACGGGTCGCCGTTGAGCGGCGGATAAGCAGGTCGCCGCCTGTTGTAACGCGTTGCACTGCGGCAGATGTCTGCGTCATGCGCTCCACTAAAAGTGCTACGCCTATACTTCCCAGTGAGGCGCGATTGGTCTGTACTGAGGTGAGTGCGGGCGTTGCATAGCGACCAAGTGGCAGACCATCAAAACCGATGATTGAAATGTCATCGGGAACAGATAGGCCCATACTTTGAACGGCTTGCATGGCCCCCAAAGCAACCATGTCATTCATGCAGAACAACGCGGTCGGCAAATCACCTTGCTTTAATCTCTCAAGCACAATGTCACGCGCAGCTAAAGAAATATGCTCTGGTGACCCAAGATCAATAATGTGCTGCTGGGGGTCAAAGTGGATGCCGACTTCTTCAAGGGCATTGCGAAACCCGTCAATTCTGCGCCGAATTGTTTCACGATAGGGGTGGGTGACGTGCAGGATGTGCCGATGCCCAAGTGTTAAAAGATGTCGTGTCGCGACCCAAGCGCCGAAGTGATAATCTGGTGAAACGCTGGTCAGGCGCATGGTGCGGTCCATGCCGTTGACGATCACGGCGGGCAGGGCGCGCGCGATGACGGCATCAACGTTGTCTGGATGATCTATCCCCAAGAGCAAAAGAGGGCCGTTAACATGTCCAGTTCGAATGGCCTGTGCAATGTCATCTGTACTGCGATGAACCTCGAGACCGATTTCGATGCCTGCGGACCCGCTGGTCGATGTGATGGCTTCCAGAATTTCACCATAAAAGGCATCGTTTTCGACGTATTTTTCAAGGGTTAGCAGGGTCGCCGTGCCGACGCTTGTTTCGCGTCCCGCACGGCCATTATACCCAAGATCGTCGATCGTTTTCAGGATGTGCATCCGCGTCGTTTCGCCCACACCTTCGCGGTTGTTCAGAACCTTTGATACCGCAGCAACCGAGACGCCTGCAGCCTGTGCGATGTCTTTCAGGGTGGGACCAGATTTGCGGGGCGTATTCACGGCGATAAAGTTCCTTGTGCGCAGCTGTTGAGCAAGTCCTGTTTTGGTATCAGGTGCGCACATTGGGATGCAAACGAAACTTTCGTCGGCATGTTACCAAAAGAATGCTGTGTGACCTTGTGCCCGCATGAGCGCTTCCATGAAGTAGTAATCTCCATAGGGAAGCATTGCGTCTTCGCGACCAGCGGGCACATGCCCTGCGCCATGCGCGAGAAAACCCTGCGCATCTGCAACGGCTGTGATGTCGCAAGTTTCGAGCAACCCATCCAGCAAGCGATACCCGAATGCCGTCCATCGCGCAGCGTCTTGGGCTGGTAAAAGTTGCGCAAGCATAAGCACGCCCGCCGCTGTGACTGCCGCAGCCGAACTGTCTACAGGGTGTGATCCGTCTGCAGGCAGGGCAAAGTCCCAAACGGGGACGGCGCTATCGCCCAGAAGATCTTCGAATTTGGTTGCAAGCCTGATTGCCGCATCGAGTGATGTAGGGTTGCCTGTCACACGGTAATTATTGGCAAAACCGTGAATGAGCCACGCTTGCCCGCGGGCCCAACAAGACGCATCTGCGTAGCCTTGGTGGGTTTCCCCGCGCAAGGGTTCCCCTGTGGCGGGGTCAAAGATAAAGGTGTGAAATGTCGTGTCGTCATCGCGGACAAGATGGCGCAAGGAGGTTGCCTCGTGCAGGTCTGCAACCTCACGGAAATCAGTTACACCTGTTTCGCGGTGCGCCCAATGCAGCAGCGCAAGGTTTTGAATTGTATCGGCAATCATACGGCCGTTGGCGAATTTCGCTTGCTCACGATCGTGTGGACCGACGGGATTCCATGCTTGAATATATTGGCCGTCATCGTGGAAACGGGCAACAAGAGCGCGGGCGGCTTCGATGCCCATGGCGCGCGCCGTTTCGTTGCCAGTCAATTGCCATTCCGCCACGGAAGATAGGGAAAACACGAACCCTAGATCATGATCGCGGGCTTTGCGATCATCAAGCATTTGACGAAACCCGCCACGTCGTGCCTGTGCGGCGGCGGAAAACGTTGTGTCACCTGTCAGTTGATAGGCGAGCCATAATTCCCCTGAGAGAAACCCCATGACCCAGTCTGGCCCGTCACACCACGCCCAGCTGTTGTCGTTGCGTCCGATTTTGGGATTGCGCAGACCTGCCACAGGCAAGACGTCGCGCAAACGTTGAACGCAGCGCGAAAGGGCGGCGTGATATTCTGGTTTCCCGTCCGGTCGCCCTTCGGCGTTATCTGAAAAGTAGGATGTCTTTTGCGTGGCTGTCATGTGTTTTCCTCCTTGCTCAGAATATTCGCAGGTCGAATGTTTCGTCAAGTACGAAAGTTTCTTGACGAATGCTTTAACGGCGTTTAGGTAGGTTTGCACTGATAGGGCGCAAGGGCTTGGAGAGTTTTGCGATTTTGATCAGAGGACATGGGAGGTTGCCGCCGGGGACTTGGAAAGTTTCGTGAGTGGCGCCGTTTTTGGAGGAAATATCATGAATACTTTTTCACGTTTATTAACGGTCAGCGCCGTTGCTGTGTCGCTGATGTCGTCCAGTGCGATGGCTGAGACCTACCGACTGGCAACGAACGTTTCCGAGGTTAGCACCGCAGGTCAGTTGTTGGCAGAATTTGCCGCTGCCGTTTCAGAGCGTACCGAAGGCCGTGTGGATTTCCGCATGTTCAACGATGGTGTGCTGGGCGAGCAAGCGCAGTATTTCCAGCAAGTCCAGCGCGGCGTTATCGATGCGGGCCTCGTGAACTCAGGTACGCTTGAAAATGTTGCCCCTGCGGTTGGCGTTATGAATTTGCCGTATGTTTTCCGTTCATCTGAAGAATACGCACAAGTGATGACAGCACCAGAAGTGCAAAGCGCATTGTTTGACGCGACAGCGGAGCACAATGTTGTGCCGCTTGGTTTTATTTCTTCTGGGTTCCGCTCAATTTACACCACAACGCCGGTTGAAAGCTTTGAAGACATCCAAGGCATGAAACTGCGCGCTATCGCCAGCCCAACCTACATGGAAATGCTGTCTTTGTTCGGCGCTGTTCCTACGCCTTTGCCGTTTGGTGAACTCTACGCAGGTCTCCAGCAGGGAATCGTTGATGGGGCTGAGGGCGGTCTTGCCGGTCTTTACGTGGCGCAATTTGGCGAAGTTGCGAAATACGCGCTTTTGACAAACCAGACACGCCTGACTGACTTTGTGGTTACTTCCAAGCGTTTTAACGACAGTGTTGATCCTGCCGATCTTGAAATCGTGCGCGAAGAATTCGAAGCCATCAGCTTGAAATCAATTGAATTCTCAGACGCTAGCGAAGCTGCAGACCTGCAAAAAGCCGTTGATGAAATGGGCGTTCAAGTGATCGAGGTCGACACGGCACCCTTTATTGCAGCGGTTCATCCGATGTATGAAGATGCCCGTGCAGATGACGCAAAACGTGGTTTGATCGAAGCGATCTTTGCCATCGAAAACCGCGACTTCTAAACACCTTACCCCGCCAATGAACTGTTGGCGGGGTTGTTTCCTTGGGAGGGGCCGACATGGCGGACGAGACATTTACAGCATCGGCGGCTTTACGCACGCCAACCGTTATCAAATGGGGTCGGCTCATAGAGCGTACGATCGGCTTGTTTCTCGCCATACTGTTGGCACTGATGGTCGTCGCCATAACGTGGCAAGTGGTGTCGCGCTACATCCTGTCCACCCCAAGCGTTTATTCAGAAGAATTCCTACGATTTTCCCTGATTTGGCTCGGCATGATCGCGGCGGGATATTGTTTTTTGAACGCGCGGCATATGAGCCTGCCTTTGCTGGTTGATATTCTGCCACCGCGCCCCCAGCGTGTTTTGAAACTTATCAACGCTGAGCTGTCTTTGATATTTGGTGCCATTCTGGTGTGGGGCGGGGCGATCAGCTTTATGGCCAATAGCCGTATGCGTACCCCGATGACCCAAATCCCGATGGGCTGGTTGCAATCGGTTTTGATACTCTGCGGCATCATGATCATCTGCGCTGAAATTATACGGATTCTGCGATTGATGGATCTGCTGCCTGTAGACCCGCAAGCCCCAACACCCCGTACTGGCGCGACAATCTTTAACCTTTTGGTGGCCAGCGGCATCGTGTTCTTGCTCGGCGCAGGTGTTGTGACCCTGTGGCAATCCGATTGGATGGCGGGCAACGTCCGCAATGCTCTGGAATTGACGTCCACGATTGTGCTGTTCACAACATTTGCGGTGTTTCTTGTCATTGGTAGCCCTATTGCCATTGGTTTGGCCTTTGCGGGGGTTTTGACCCTTGGTCTGCAAATCGATTTAGAGATCATGATGCCCACCGTGGGGGAGACAATGTTCAACGGGTTGGACAGCTTCGGCTTTCTAGCACTGCCGTTTTTCATTCTTGCGGGTAATATTATGAACGCAACTGGCCTTGCGCGGCGGTTGATTGACTTTGCGATGCTGATTGGTGGCCGCATTCCAGGCAGCCTGTGGCAAACCAATGTCTTGGCCAATATGTTGTTTGGTACGTTGTCAGGGTCTGGCATCGCATCGGCCACAGCGATTGGAGGCATCATCAACCCCGTTGCCCGCGAAAAGGGCTATAACATGGCGATGACCACGGCTGTGAATGCCGCGTCTGCGCCATCAGGTATGTTGATCCCGCCATCCGGTGCGTTGATCGTTTACTCTCTCATCACAGGCGGCAGTGCGTCGATTATTGCGCTGTTCATGGCAGGGTATTTGCCCGGCTTGATTATGGGCCTGTCCGTGATGCTTGTTGCCTATTGGTACGCCAAAAAGAATGGCTACGAGGCTGAAAGCACGCGCCCTACGCGGTCAGAAGCCTTTGGATTGTTCTTGCGCGCAGCGCCGAGCCTGCTGCTTGTTGTGATCGTGATTGCCGGTATTCTTGGTGGCGCATTTACCGCCATCGAAGGGTCGGGCATCGCTGTGGTCTACAGTCTGCTTTTGGCGTTGATTTATAAAGGGTTGACCCCACGCGGTCTGCTCGAAATCTTGCGTGATACATCGGTGGTGACGGGCTCTATTTTGTTCCTCATTGCGGCGTCAACCATGATGAGCTGGTCAATGACCTATGCGTCCATTCCCGAAACCGTCCGTGTTTTGATGACCTCTGTCAGTGACAACAAGATCGTGATTTTGTTGATGATCAACGTCATCTTGCTAATCGTCGGCGTGTTCATGGATATGTCACCTGCGATGTTGATTTTCACACCAATCTTTTACCCGATTGTCACCGCACTAGGCGTCGATCCTGTGCATTTCGGTGTGATCCTGATTTACAACCTTGCGCTTGGCCTTGTAACCCCGCCTGTTGGCACGGTGTTGTTTGTGTCGTGTTCGATCAGCGGTGAACCCATCGCCAAAGTCATAGGGCCGCTTTTGCCAATCTTTGCTTTGCAAACGGCCGGCCTGTTGCTGATTACATTTGTGCCAGCGATCAGCCTTGCCATCCCGCGGCTCTTTGGATTGTAAGGCTGAAATGACGTCAGATCCTGCACTTGCACCCTATCTGCGGTTCAACCCGCTGCATGGCCAGCCGCTTAATGCGCGCGCTGATCTGATAGCGGTGATGGAGCGACTGTTGGCGCCTTTGGATGCCTATCGCTCAACGGGGTGTGCCCGTGTGCAATTGTCGCCTACAGGTGCTATTTTCGATCATGGCGCGGCCGAACTGGAAGGGTTCGCGCGCCCCCTTTGGGCAATAGCCGCCGCCAGTGCTGGTGGTGACACCACGACAGATTGGCAGCCCTATAGGACAGGTTTGGACAACGGCACCAATCCTGACCACCCCGAATATTGGGGCGATCTGGGCGAGGTTGATCAACGTCTTGTTGAATTGGCCGCTGTCGGTTTTGCGCTGTTTGCTGCGAAGGCCGATCTGTGGGATCCACTCACTCCTGAGGCCAAAATCCGTGTGCGCGCTTATCTCATGGGCGCAACCAAACGACAGTTTTCTCCCAACAATTGGCTGTTTTTTCGTCTGCTGATTGATGCGGGCTTGCGTGCAACTGGCGATGGGCCTGCTGTTGACAGTGGCGACGATAATCGCGCGGCATTGAACCAAATGTACCTTGGTGAGGGTTGGTATCGGGACGGGGATGGCAACCGTGTGGATCACTACGTCGGCTTTGCCTTTCATGTGTATGGATTATTGTTGCATAAATTTGCGCCCTCTACAGATAAAGGCGATCACTTGGCCCGCGCACGTGCCTTTGCCCCGCAATTTGCACAGTGGTTTGATGATACTGGGCGTGGCTTGCCTTTTGGTCGCTCCATGACCTACCGCTTTGCTATGACAGCATTTTTTGGCGCTTACGCCTTGGCTGATCCTGACCCTGTGCTGCCTTGGGGCGTGCTTAAGGGAATCGTGCTGCGTAATTTGCGTTGGTGGGCCAATCGACCGATTGCAGATCGTGATGGTGTTTTGTCGGTGGGGTTTGGCTATGCCAACCCGCATATGGCCGAAGACTACAATTCACCCGGATCACCTTATTGGGCGATGAAGGCGTTTTTGGTTTTGGCTATGCCTGAGGATCATCCCTTTTGGTTGGCCAAAGAACTGCCCTTGCCCAAGTTTGACGCGCCGCAGGTCCAGAAAGGCCCGCGATTCGTCCTGCGCAATTGCGGTGATGAGGTGACTGTTCTGTCGGGGGGACAGGATGCGCCGATGTTCCGTCACGGGGCCGAGAAGTATTCGAAATTCAGCTATTCCACAGCGGCCCCCCCTTGTGTCGAGGCCCGTGATGCGCAGTTTGACACGGCAGCACTGGATGGGTCCATGGCGGTTGATGTTGCTGGGCGGCCTTGGAAAATACGCCAGAACAGCCAAACGCTTCGAGTTGATGCCAATGGTCTGCGGGTGCGGTGGCGCCCCTTTGATGATGTGGTGATCGATAGTTGGTTGCGGTTCACTGCTGCGGGGCATGTTCGACTGCACCGTATACGCAGCGCGGTTGATCTGCGCTTTATCGAAGGTGGTTTCGCCTCTGCGCGGAGCTGTTCTTTGCCGCATCGTGTCGCAAAGTGGGATGACAGCCATCGTGCGATCTGTCCCGATGGGGGCGAAATTTACGATCTGAACGGCGCACGTCAGTCTCGGGTTCATATACCCGCTGCAAATCTCTCTCTTTTGACGCCCAAAGTCGCGGTGCCACAACTTTTGGGGCTATCGCCTATTGGGGTATGCTGGTTTGCTTGCTACGTCTCGCTCGGGCAGCAAGATCAATCAACAGGTGTGACCAAACAATGACCAAGACAACACAAACACAACAGGCCATCGGGAACCATGCGTTCAGCGGCCAGTGGATAAACGACCCAATTCATCAAGAGTTCCTGCGCGATGATGTGCAGCGCCAACTCGATTTTTTCCGCCCCATGCTGCGCGGTGATGGTGGATTTGATGTGCCGGATCTTGCAGGGGCCCCCTTGCTTGGCGGACCGCAAGAGCTGCACACGACAACGCGGATGGTGCATTCTTTTGCGCTGGCCAAACAGTTTGGCTATGCGGATTGCGATGATGTGATTGATGCAGGGATGGCCTTTTTATGGAACACCCATCGAGACACCAAAAACGGCGGGTATTTCGCTGCCGTAAACCATGACGGTACAGTGGCCGATGACACGAAACTGGCCTATGGCCACGGGTTTGTATTGCTGGCCGCCTCGACAGCAAAAGACGCGGGGCATAGTGATGCTGATCGGTTGCTTGCCGATGTGACTGATGTCTTGCAAAGCAAGTTTTGGGAAGAAGCCCATGGTCGTTTCGCCGATGAATTTCGCGCGGATTGGACGCCGTTTTCCACCTATCGGGGCCTGAACGCCAATATGCACAACGTCGAGGCGCATCTTGCGGCGTTTGAAGCCACAGGCGAGACCGCCTATTTGGATCGCGCAGGACGGATTTTGGGGTTCTTCTTTGATGAGCTTGCTCCGGCGCACGGATGGCGCTTGCCAGAACATTTCACTCAAGACTGGCAGGTGGACACCACTTACGCTGGCAATCCAATGTTCCGCCCTGCGGGGACCACTCCGGGGCATAGTGTCGAACTTGGCCGGTTGTTGTTGCAATATTGGGATTTGACGGGGCGCGCAGACGGTAGCATCCCCGCAAAGGCCAGCCGTGTGATCCATCAAGCGCTGAGCGATGCGATCCGCCCAGATGGCGGTCTTGTTTACACACTCAAAGACGGTAAGGTTTCTGTGGCCGACAGATATTGGTGGCCTGTGACAGAAGCCATCGGCGCGCTTGCAGCGCTGCAAAAATACGCTCCGAATGCGGAAAATGAAACGCATTACCGCGCGCTTTGGGCGTTTGCCGACCGTTATCTGATTGATTATGAACGGGGCGGTTGGTTCCCTGAGTTGGGGGATGATGGCCGCCCTGTGTCGCGTCAGTTCCTTGGCAAGCCAGACATCTATCATTCGATCCAAGCGGGCCTTTTCCCGCCTGTGCCCGCCCTTTCACGCATATCCACATTCCAACGGTAAGCCGCTCAACGGCTGCTCATGTTTAAAGAGGAACTTAAAATGACCCTTAACGTCGAAACCCGCCACGCCATTCATCCCGATCACGCCAAAGGCATGGACACGCAAGCCTTGCGCGATAATTTTTTGGCCGAAGGGATGTTTGCCGATGGCGAAATTCGTTTGGTTTACACCCATTACGACCGCTTTACGGTTGGCGGCGCTGTGCCAAACGGCGGGTCTTTGACGTTGGATAAGGTTGATGAGACCCGCACAGCGACCTTTTTAGAGCGCCGCGAAATGGGCATCGTCAATATCGGCGAGGCTGGCACGGTGGAGGCGAACGGCGAAACATATGCGATGAACAAAGGCGATGTTTTGTATTTGGGCATGGGCACGGGGCCTGTGACGTTTTCAGGGCAGGGGCGGTTCTACATCACCTCTTGCCCCGCGCATCAGACTTACACGTCGCGTCTTGTCACCGTTGAAGAGGCGAAAAAGGTCGAAATGGGCGAGGCGGCAACGTCGAACAAACGCACCATCATGATGTTCATTCACCCGCTGGTGATGGAAAGCT
>NZ_JAHKPK010000028.1:0-161992 GCF_018860665.1 Pacificibacter marinus | reverse complement strand
CTATACCGATATGGATTTCGTGCAACCTGCTGATATGCGCTAAGGGGGTCATATGTCTGATCTATTTTCTCTCTCAGGGCGTAAAGCTTTGGTCACCGGTGCCAATACTGGCATCGGTCAAGCCATCGCTGTGGCGCTTGCGGGCCAAGGCGCGCATGTGATCTGCGCGGGGCGGCGCGCCTGCGATGACACCCTGGCGATGATTGAGGCAAACGGAGGGACAGGCGCAAACCTGTCTCTCGATTTTGCCGATCCGATGGCCGCCAAGAACGTGTTCACAGGGCAGGGGATTTCGATCCTCGTCAACAATGCAGGCATCATCCGTCGCGACGATTCAGTCGACTATTCCGAGGAAGACTGGGACGCGGTGATGGACGTCAACCAAAAGGCATTGTTCTTTACCTGTCAGGCCTTTGGCAAGGAATTGATCGCGCAAGGCGACACAGGATCGATCGTGAATATCGCGTCTTTGCTGTCGTTCCAAGGCGGCATTCGCGTGCCGGCCTACACTGCGTCCAAACATGCTGTCGCGGGGATCACCAAAATCCTCGCCAATGAATGGGCGCCCCATGGCATCACCGTCAACGCCATCGCGCCGGGCTATATCGCCACCAATAACACCGAAGCCTTGCGCGCCGATCCCCTGCGCAATGATGCCATCTTGGCGCGTATCCCCGCAGGGCGTTGGGGAGATGCCGAAGACATCGGCGGCACAGCGGCCTATCTCGCATCAAATGCCGCCAAATACGTCACCGGCGCCGTGCTGAACGTAGACGGCGGCTGGCTGGCACGGTGAGGTGAAAACAACAAGCGCGACCAAATCGCGCTTGTCTACTCAGCCCATTTAGGCCCCCCTTTCGGTCGAAGCCCAAGGGGGGGGGCGCCACCTCACGACGAGTGCCGCAGACGCGAATTGTAGACCCCGTCGAAGTGCTGGAATATTGCCGCTTCGACTTGGTGTCCCAGATGCAGGGGGCCGTCTGCTTGGTCGAAGACGTCCAGCCCGAAATCATGTTATTCGCAACTTGCTGAGCGGTGGTGGATTGGCCGTGTTTCCAAAAACTGCGCACGGGGGCAGCCCGCGTTCAAGGCGGGTAACTGTTATGCTGAACCTCTCTCAGAGGGAAACCAGTGTTGTGTCCTGTTTGCGAATGCGACGAGTGATAGCATGACCGGCACTTCCACCAGCACACCGACGACCGTTGCCAGTGCCGCGCCAGACCCCAGACCGAACAGGCTGATCGCAACTGCTACGGCCAGTTCGAAAAAGTTGGAGGTGCCGATGAGGGCACAGGGGGCAGCGACGTTAAACGGAATGCCCCAAGCCCGCGCGGCCCCGTAAGCCAAAAAGAAGATGCCGTAGGATTGGAGCAACAAAGGTACAGCAATCATGGCGATCACCAGCGGACGTTCAAGGATAACCTCTCCTTGAAACGCGAAGAGCAGCACAACAGTGACCAGCAAGCCGATGATCGAGAACGGCTGAACGCGAGACTTGAAGGCGACGATAGCCGCTTCCCCCCCTTTGGCAACCAAGCGCTGTCGCGTCAGATATCCGACCAACAATGGCAATATAACATATAAGCCAACTGATAACATCAAGGTGTCCCAAGGCACGACGATATTGGTTGTCCCCAGCAGGAAGGCCACGATCGGCGCAAAAGCAAAAACCATGACAACATCGTTCACACTGACCTGAACCAAGGTGTATGTGGCGTCACCACGTGTCAGATTTGACCAGACAAAGACCATTGCAGTACAGGGTGCAGCCCCAAGCAGGATCACGCCCGCAAGATAGGCTTGCGCGTCGTCCGGTGGGATTAGGCCTGCGAAGACGTAGTTGAAAAACACCACGCCGAGCGCCGCCATCGTGAATGGCTTGATCAACCAGTTGACCACAAGCGTGACGACCAAACCTTTGGGCTTATCGCCCACCTGACGCAGCGCGCCAAAGTCAACACCCACCATCATGGGATAGACCATGGCCCAAATTAGCACCGCCACGGGTAAGTTGACTGACGCGATTTCCAAAGAGGCGAGCGCGGAAAATGCGTCAGGAAACAGATTGCCGAGCAACAGCCCCGCGCCAATCGCCAGCGCCACCCAGACGGAAAGCCAGCGTTCAAAAGGTCCAAGCCCAGCCGCAGCGGGAAGTGATGTCTCAGTCATGTCATGCTTTCTGTAGAAAGAGGGACGTCTCCGGTCTTTGCGGCAGACGTGCCAGTATCGTCGAAGGGGAATTCGGGGCCATCTGATTAACGCGCCAAGAATGTATTGTGGCATCTGCGATGGTTGAATGCGCAAAGTTTCCAGTGCAACGGACTAAAATATTGTATCTTTCCTTGGCCATGATTGTTTCCTAACAGGTGCAGGCGACTTCGTTGATGATCGGCTGGCACAGCTCCGGATGACCGCCACAGCAGTCTTCGATCAGAAAAGCCAACAGGCCCCGCACGCCTTCCATATCCGAAAAGTAACGAATACTGCGTCCTTCGCGCTCACTTCGGATCAAACCTGAACGCGCCAGAATTGAAAGGTTGGTCGACATCGTATTCTGTCGCACGTCCAAGGTCTCGCCAATCTCCCCAGCCGTCATGCCAACTTCACCAGCTTTGATGAGAAGACGAAAGACATCAAGTCGAGTGGCTTGGCTGAGGGCGTTGAACGCGTCGAGGGCATTATTCTTATCCATATATCATGAATTATAGATATAATAGACGCGCGTCAAGACTCCTTTTCAAGAGGTTCATGTGGATGAGCATCGCTGGGACTTTGCTGTGAGGGGCGTGTTGTCTTGATCAGAACTGTTTATCAGTTCCCCAACGCGACCAAGTTAAGCCCTGTTGATCGCGTTTTGAGGAAATACGGCCAAGACCGAAACGGTGGTAAATACGGTGATTAATAATGTAATCGGCAATAGGTCAACACGATTGCAGTCTCGTTTCTATTATATGTTCACAGTCACATTTGCCTCAGGCGGTTACGGGCATAATGGGCGATCATCAGCCTTGGGGTATTCCCCCATTTCTTGTGGGGGAATACTCTGTCGGCTGTTCTAGTTAAATGACACGATCATTCCCCCCATCCACAGGGATTTGCGCGCCGGTTGTCGCACGTAACACAGTATCGCAGAGTGTGACGACCGCATTGGCCACATCTGTTGAGCCGACTTCACATCCCAATAGATTGCGCGTTTTGTAGTCTTCCACGGACATGCCATATCGTCTGGCTGAGCGTTCAAGAGCGTCTTGTGTCCAGATGCCAGTGTCGAAAACTGCGTCTGGATGCAGGGCGTTGACGCGAATACCTTCGGGAGCCAATTCCAATGCCGCCACGCGCATCAACTGCGTCAAGCCCGCTTTCGCAACGGAATAAGCTGCAGCGCCGGGACCGGGGGCGGTCACATTGCGCGAGGCCATAAAGACCACAGAGGGATCAACCCCATGTCGCAGGTATGGAACCGCCTGTTTTAGGGTTTTGCGGTGGGCGCTGAGATTGATCGCAAGGCTTTGATCCCAGGTTGCATCATCCAGCTCTTCGATCCGTTGACCGCTTTTGAAAACACCTGCGTTCAGCACTAGGTGGTCGATACCGCCATATTCAAGAACGATGTTTTCAAGGGCGTCAGCGACGGCCGCTTCATCGGTGAGATCAAGTATTTTGCCTTCAAACCCTAAGCGGTTCATTTTTTCGCCAACCTTCGGATCAAGATCAAGACCTATGACCACAGCGCCAGCCTCGGCCAATGCGGCAGCAGAGGCGGCCCCGATACCAGATGCGGCCCCCGACACAACAGATACTTTTCCGGCGAGACGTGCGTCAGGTTTCTGGCGTCGCAGCTTGGCTTGCTCCAGTTCCCAATATTCGAGATCGCGCAGGTCCTGTTCACTTAATCCCTGCCATCCGCCAAGTTTTTGCGCGTGAAGCATTGCGCGTAGGGTCGTGGCCCCGACATCTGCGGACACGGAGGCGCGTTTGAGGTTCACGCCGAAACTGCGTGCATTGCCATCGGCGAAAATGGCCCAATGAGGATGCGTTGGCAGCATCGTCAATGTGTCATCATCGGCACGTTTGAAATAGGCGTGATATTCCTTTGCAAAGGCATCAAGCCCCAGACCACCCGCGTCGATCATCGCGGGGAAAGGCTTGTTGTGGATCACATGTTCAGGGGTCAAGGTGCCGTTGCGCAGCAGTTGGCCGATCTCTTGGGATAGCTCAGGCGGGATTGCTGCGGAAGGACGCGAAATGACCGCTTTGCCCGCCAAGCCTGAGGCCTCTTTGCGGATTTTTGCAACCAGTCCTGCGTCTTGTTTCGGCGCAGTGGACAGCGCAAGGTCGCCGTTGGTATTGATCAACCAGTGTTCGGCTTCATCCACAATGCGAACCATGCGCTCATAAGCCTGTTTCGCATCTTCATCATAGGTGAAAATGCCGTGATTTTCGAGGATAATCGCTTCATAAGTCCCGAAATCATACGCCTCCAATGCGGCCTTGAATTGCTTTGCGAGGTCAAATCCGGGCTTCACATAAGGCAACACCAAAACGCGGGCACCATAGATGTCATGGAATTTTTGCGCACCATTTGGACTGTTTGAAATCGTCAAAATAGCGTCAGCATGGGAATGATCGACATATTTGAACGGGACGAGCGCATGCACAATCGCCTCAATCGAGGCGGCTGCGGCGGATGCGTCAAGTCGCGCACGCAGACATTCGTTCACCATGTCAGGGTCACTAAGGTTGTCCAGACTTGCCAATTTTAACAATGGCTTCATCTCTAAGGCGGTGAACCCTTCTGTGCCCATTTTCGCCAGATCAAAACCGCTCGCTTTAACCCAGATGATGTCGTGAACGTCTCCAAATTGATCGGTATGCGTTGACTTTACCGAGGTATTGCCCCCGCCGTGCAACACCATCTTTGGCTCAACCCCGATCAATTTCGAAGTATAGGCGCGCAGTTCGAGATCCGTGGTGCATGCCGCGGCATCGGCGTCTTTCCAAAGTGTTTTCACGTTATTCTCCGCGTTTTTGTGTCATGAGGTCGACAAGGGTCGCAACCGCGAGATCGATGAACGCCGCATCTTCGGCGCTGGCATCGACAATGGTGACTGGATTGGTGCATTGCGCCGCAAGGCCCTGCGCCAAAGCCGCATCTGCTGCGGCATCTTCAAGTGGGCCGCCTGCGATTGAATAGCTCGATAAGCCACGATTTGGCACGAGGATATGCGTCGGACCTGTCGCCGCATTTGTGCGTTGGGCCACAATGGAGGCCAGCGTGTTCATTTCACCGACACTTGTGCGCGGGACCAAAATGACAGGGTTGTGATAGGTATAGGCGCGATCTGCATAGGCATCTGGCACAGTGTTTGCAGTCTCGAGCAAGATGCCAAGATGGTCTGTGCCGCCAGGTACGACGACCTGTGGCAACCCAAGTGCTGCGGCCACGGTCAAGCGGGTGTCATCTGCCGCACGAATGCCGCCGCCAATGCCATCGATAATGTCGCCCAAGGCATAGTCGAATACCGCGTGGATAAGCCCTTCGCGCATGAGCTGCTCCATCGCACGCCCGCCTGAGCCAACCGCATGAAATACAATGGTTTCAAAGCCGTGCTCTGCAAATTTTTCCATGGCGTGCATCGTGCCTTGGGTCAAAACGCCAAGGTTTGTGATGCCCACGACAGGTTTGTCAGGATCGAATGCGATCGGTTGATAGGCATTGGCCATGCCCACAACAGCCCCTGCAGCGTTCGACACAATTGTGCGAAACAAAGGGTTGAGGCCCAGAATATCGGCCACGGAAAACATCATCGTGATGTCCTTAATGCCGACATAGCCAGAGGTGTCGCCTGACGCCATTGTCGATAGCATGACTTTTGGAAACCCGTAGGGCAGGGCTTGCATCACTTGGGTGCAATTGTTGGTGCCTTGCGTGCCGCCAAGCCCGACGATGCCGTGAATTTGGCCTGATGTGAGGAGGCTGAGAATTTTGCGTGTGGCGCCATCGACCATCACCTTGGAAGCGGTTTCGCGGCTGGGGTTGGTGCGTAGATCGGCAAGCGATCTGCCCCCAAGCTTAGCAATTTCACTGGCGGAAATATCTGCCGTAAGATCGGAATCTCCCACGACACCTATGTCGACCAAAAGGGGCGCTGCGCCAAGGCGGGTGATTTCTTGCGCGAGAAAAGCACATTCGTCTGATTTCGTATCTAACGTGGCGAGGATGGCAATCGTTTTGGTCATTATTTGCCACCTTTCGCAAAACCAAGGGACCGGAACTCGGCGGCCGCTGCGGTTACAGCGCGCTCGATCGGCAGGCGCTCGGTGGATGACCCTGTCCAAAACCCGTGACCGCTGGTGTGCTCAAGCATGTATTGCGCGTCTTCAGGAGTTTCCATCGCCGCGCCATGCCCCACGAGCAAACTGTCTGGCGAGACCTTGCGAATGGCTTGGTAAACGTCTTCGCTTTCGGCTGCGGTTTGTTCGATGGTCGAACCGTTGTCATACCCCGTTAGGCCGCCTTTGGTCGTACCCGCGTGATAGCAAAAAATATCCGGCTTGGCCTGCTCAGCCAAAGCGATGCTGTCCTCTTTGGTGAAGGCCAGCCCAACAGTGACCATGCCCATTTCGCGCGCCAGAACGAGCATATCAATTTCGTTTTGCAGGGTGATACCCGCGCTGGTCAACACTTGGAAAATCTCGCTGTCCTTATCGACGTAGCTGATAGAGGGGCCGATATTGGAAACGGCGTTGACACCCATGCGCATGCAGTCCTCTAGAACCATTCGCATATCTTTCAACGGATCGTTTGCGTTCAGGCAGGCGCAGACAAAAGACTTGCCTGAGAGGGCTGGCATGATGTCTTCACGGGTGTAATCCAGCGTTTGCTTATTGGAATCCAAAATGGGCCACATCATCGACATTGTCCCCATACCATTGGCGCGCAACCGCGCGCCTGAGAAGGTGTTGATGCAGTCTATCCCTTGTTTTTCCAAAATCTTGGCGACAAGCCCGCTGCCCGCGCTTGCAATCATGATCGGTTCATTCGCATCAACTTTGCGGCGCAGGTTCGCGCGAATTTCGTCTGCTGATATCCGTTTGGTAATCATGTCTTACTCCGAAACTTATGTGCCTTAAGGGCGTAAAAATGTGTCGAGGGCTGCGTTCAAACCCGATTGAAATGCCGCTGGTGCGACATATTTTGAAGGCAACTCGCATAGGGTGGCTGAGGGGATTTGGTCCGCCCATGCCTGTGCGATCTCGCGTGGGTGCAAAGGGTCGTCTGGGGTCGCGACAACCAGTGTTTTTGCGCCAATCGCTGCGAGGTCTGCGAGAGACGCAAGGGGGGTGTCTTCGACCATTTGGGTGAGAACTGGGGCGTTTTTGCGAGAGTTGGAGCGGGTGATCGCGCCCAAAATAGACTTGGCGGCCGCAGGGTTCGTGAGCGTCAGATCATGGTAGAACCGATCCTTGTTCAGACGATCAATTGCGTCCAATTTGGTTCCTTGCGATAGCCAGACGCCAATATCGTGAATGATTTTCAAGTTTTTGGGGTTCGGTTCGTCCATCCATGCTGGCCGCAGCAGGATCAAGCCATTCACAAGATCTGGTCGCTGAAGCGCCATTTTGATTGCGATGCCAGCCCCCATGGAAATACCAGCGAGTGTGACACTCTCGACCTTAAGTTGGTCGAGAGTGTCGAGAGCCAGGGCGGCAAACCGGTCAAAACTTGCCCGCCCGTTTTCGCGGGGGCGTTCACCGTGACCTGGCATGTTCATTGCGATCGGCGAATTTTGAAAATGCGCATCGAACATGCCACTGAATTGGTCAGTTGTCGCCCCAAGGCCATGGAGGACCATCAATTGTGGCACAGGGTTCATTTTTCAATCCTTTCAAAATGTCTGTGAAACAGATGATGGGTTACATTGGCATCAGTGCGGGGGGATCAGTTGTTTGATGACCACGTCACCATTGAGGTGATTTCGGTTTGAGACATCAGATCGTTGTCAAGCACACCTGCATCGCGCTTGGCCATGTAGGCGTCGATTTCCCATGGAACTGCTGTGTCGATGTTTTCGGCGGTCAGCATGGGCTGGACGTTGTAAACATGACGTGGGAAGTCTTCGCCTGCGAGGTAACGCTCGACCATTTGATAGACCAAGTCAGCTTCGAGCGTGGGGGTGTTTGCGACGGTCCCCAACATGGTGCCTTCTTTCATCCACTCCCAACCGATTTCTTTACCGTTGCTGGAATACAAAGAAATTTCGCCCGTGCGCCCCGCTTCGTCGAGGGCTTGAATTGTGCCCGCCATCATTTCTTCGTTCATCGCATAAATCACGCTGAAGTCTTTGTCCGAGGCGAGATAATCTTGGGTCACTTCGAGGCCGCCATTCCGGCTCCAGCCGCCGGAACTTTCAAGAACAATCTCGTTGCCGCCGCCTGCGTCCGCGATACCGGCTTCGAACCCTTGGCGGATCATTTCAGCGATACCTTGGCCGTAGACGCCTTCGATCAAAGCGACGTTTTCACCGGGGTGCGCTGTGCCGATGGCCGTACCGATGGTGTGCCCCATGCCGATCCAATCGCCGCTGACCATACCGGTCGGAATGTCATAGCCCGCCGGTGAAGGAAGTGCTGCGACAAAGAAAATCGGGATGCCTGCGTCGGTTGCGCGTTCAGCCGCCTGCGTGCCACTTTCAGCGTTTCCTGAAAGCAAGACGATGACATCTACGCCGCGCGCGATAAAGTCTTCGACGTTCGCCAGTTCTTTTGAGGGGCTGTATTCCGAGTTGGCGACTGTGACGCTGTGACCTGCCGCTTTTGCGAGCTTGGTGAACATATCCGCTTCGGTGCGGTAGTAGATATCAGGCCCCGCAAGCACAAAACCGATGTCCTCTGCCATAACGGCGCTCCCCGACATCGCGGTCAAAAGGCCCAGTGCGGCCGCGCTCATTTTCAGCGCCTTGGTTTTTGTTTTGATAGTCATGTTAGTTCCTCCTCGTTGGTTGGTCGTATTAAGATTTATCTTTGGTCCGGCTGCCGGCGATCACGGCGCCGATGACGACGACGCCCAGCATGATGTATTGCCAGAATGTCGAGACCCCGATGATGTTCATGGAATTTGAAATGATGCCGAGGAACAGGACGCCGAGAAAACTGCCAAAGACTGTTCCACGTCCGCCGGCTAATGCGGCCCCGCCGACAACTGCCGCTGCGATGGTTTCCAGTTCTAATCCTGCGGCCATATTAGGGCTGCCAACGCCGATCCGTGACATCAAGATCATCGCGGCAAGGCCAACAAGCAATCCGTGCAGGGCGTAGACCTGAATTTTGAATTTTAGCACGTTCACACCAGCAAGATGCGCCGCTTCGTTATTTTCGCCGACAGCATAGAGTTGACGGCCAAAGACAGTGTGACGCAGGATGAACCACGCTATCGCGCAAACGCCAAGAAAGATGAAAACGGGAATTGGAATTTCCAGCCAACGGCCACGCCCAAGGGCTTGGAATTTGCGGTCCAGCGGGATTTCAGCGCCATTCGTCATCAACAACGCAATGCCGCGATAGATGGCCATCAAACCGAGTGTCACAATGAAAGATTCAAGCTTGAGCCGCGAGATCACGAAGCCTGATAACGCCTGAAGCGAAACACACAGCCCCAGTCCCGTGAGAACGACTACAACAACTGGCATATCGAGATTTAACAATGTCGCCATGACACAAGCGGCCAAAGACACGAGAAAACCGACGGATAGATCTATCTGTCCCGATATGATCATCAACGTCATACCGATGGTCACGATGCCCGCGACCGAGACCTGCAACATCACGTTTCGAATGTTGTAGAGCGATAAGAACCTTGGCTCGATGAGTGCGATAACAACGATATAGACGATCAAGGCAATCAACAGCGGTCCGCTGCGGTTTGCGATGAACTTGGTCGCGAAATGGCGTAGAACAGATTGCGAGGGTTGCGCGGTGGTATTGGCGGGGGGGATGCTTCGACTAGGCAATGTTTGGCCTCCTAGAGTGCGGCTGAAATGATGTTATGTTCGGTGATATCCGCGCCAGCCAGCTCGGTCGTGATCTGCCCGTTTTTCATAACGGCGACGCGATCACATAGGCCGACGACTTCGGACAATTCAGAGGATGCTATGAGAACAGCGCAGCCTGCTTCGATCAGGGTTTGGATTTCTCGGTAGACTTCCTGTTTTGCTCCGATGTCGATGCCGCGGGTCGGTTCATCAAACAGGTAGATCTGGGGCTGTGTTGCCATCCATTTCGCCAGAATGATTTTCTGCTGGTTGCCGCCCGACAAATTCTTGACAGATTGTTCGACGGAGCCGACTTTGATCCGCAGCTTTGCCACCATATCATTGGCCATGTCGCGGGCATTGGGCCAGTTGACCAGTTTTCCCCGACGTTTGGTTTCATAAGGAATATGAATGTTGGCAAGACAGGATTGATTTAGGAACAGCCCGTCGATTTTGCGGTCTTCGGTGATCAGGCAAATACCGGCATCAATTGCGTCTTTGGGGCTTTTGAACCGCTGTTTTGAACCTTGCACGCGCAGCGTTCCGCTTTCGATCGGTTTGCGACCGAAAATCGCACCGAGCAGTTCGGTTCGCCCCGCGCCAACAAGCCCGGCAAGGCCCAGAATTTCTCCGCGCCGCAGTGTCAAACTGACGTTGTTGACGCCGGGGGCGACGACATTATCAACCTCGAGAGCGATTTCGTCTGTGGCACTGCAGATGTGGTGGCACACCTCTTCGACGGTGCGGCCGATCATATCTTTGATCAGTGCTTGCTCTTGAACCTCTGCAATAGGTTTATCGGAAATCGTTTTCCCGTCGCGCAAGACCACAACGCGGTTTGCAATGCGGCGGACTTCTTCCAAATGATGGGAAATAAAGATGATGCCAACGCCGCGATCCCTTAGGCGTTCCACGACTTTGAACAAAAGCTCTACCTCGTGTTTGCCAAAGCTCGCAGAGGGCTCATCCATAATTAGGATTTTGGCGTCCGAATTCACAGCGCGTGCAGTTTCGACAATCTTTTGTTGCGCGCCGCCAAGCTCGCTGACGATTGCATCAATAGGCACGTCCGCGCCTAGCATTCTCATGATTTCACGGGCGCGCTCTTTCATGAGCGGACGATCGACCAGCCCTTGTTTCGTGCGCAATTCACGCCCGACAAACAGGTTTTCATACACCTTTAGATGTTGGAATAAGATGTTTTCTTGATAGATCGTTGAAATGCCATATTCGAGCGCAAGTCTTGGCGTCAGGGCAGGGTAGGTCACACCGTTCAGAATGATTTCGCCGCTGTCCGGCGCATGGGCGCCCGACATTGTTTTGACGAGCGTGGATTTGCCCGCGCCGTTTTCACCGCATAACGCAAGAACCTCACCGGCGTTTAGATGAAAGTTGATACCATCAAGGGCTTTATTGGGCCCAAAGTGCTTGACGATATTACGCAAAATAAGAAGGGGCGCTTCAGCCATTTGTGGCACCCATCTTTTGATAACGTACAGTCGTCATCAGCCTAAAAAGAGAAAAACTCCCATTCTTCATAAGATCCTCCCAAATCTTAACAAGAATCAACTTGCACGAATCAAGATGCTTAAAATCGGTTCCGCTGTCTTGTCGGATTAAATTTTGGATGATAGTGTAAGTTTTCTCTGGGAAGAGGAGGGCGTCATGGAAGATCAAAGCCCGGCCATTTTTCAGGCCGATGGGAGCGAGCACACTGCCGATGCATGCGAAGATTATAGAAGTGCTATTGAGAATGGCGATCTTCGTGGTGGCGCGTGGGCGCGCGGGCAGTACCCCGGAAAACAGATAGAAAACAATCTTTTAGATGGGGTTTGCGCGATTGGATATTGGGATTGCGACCGCGATCAAGATTGGTTTGTTAAGTCCCATTTCAATGAAGGTATCGAAATCACAATGGCGCTAAACGGTGCTGTTGGGTTCGAAACAGGAGGCAAGTCAGAGACACTGACAAGGGGAAGGCTGGCGCTGACAAGCCCTTGGCAGGAACATTCGCTTGGTGGTCCATACGTTTCTGCAAGTCGGACGGTTTTTATAATACTCGATGTTGGGGTGCGTAGGCCGAACAGCACGTGGGTTTGGCCTGATTGGATTTTGGCATCTGACACCGAAAAACAAACCTTGGCGCAGCAGATTTTGCACAATCATTCGCCGGTTCGGCTTGGCACGCCCGAGATGATTTTTGCCATGGAGCAGATTTATGATCTCTTGACCAAGGGTGAGATTGAAAAAAACGCATCCGCGATGGCTGTATATGTCAATCTCGTTTTTAAAGGACTGTCAGAGGTTCTTGATTTCCAATCAGATTCTGACTTGAAGCTGGACGAAAAACACATGACCATTGATGTCTTTGCCAAAGGGTTAAAGCAGCATCTGTCTCATGATTGGCGTCTCGAAGACATGGCTAAACAATGTGCGATGTCGAGGTCACAATTTAGCGCGCTCTTCAAAGAGGTCACGAATAAATCTCCGATCGAATACCTAAATGAACTGCGTCTTGAAAGTGCTGCAAAACAGCTCAAAGAAATGAAATCAAAACCGATCACTGATATCGGTTTCGAGACGGGTTTCGGGACGAGCCAGTATTTCAGCCGCAAGTTTTCAGAGCATTATGGTGTGTCTCCACGAACCTATCGGCAGCAGGCTGCGCTTTCTTAAATCGCGTGACTTTGAATTTTTCATCGTTTCAGTTATTGCCCAACGGATGAGTTATTGGGAGGGGCACCCCTGTGACAAGGGTGGTGAGCTTTCGGCGCGTGAAACGTGAGGCTTGCATCGCGGACTGCGCCTCGCATAATGAAACCAGCCAAGTGCGCCAAACTTTTTATATGTTTAAGCGGTCTTTTGTTCCAAAATCCTGACGACGGACAATTCAGTGTTGAAAATTAGATCAGATACAACACGTCCTTTCTGGAGGGGGTGTTTCCCCTCAAAATTGCAGTTTTTGCTTAAGATCACGACGGCAAGTCTTTTCGTAACCTTTGGGGCTCAGTCGCAAACGGCTGATCTCGCTTTGAGAATACCACAGCCTTTTGGCAACACCGCTATCCCTTTGGTCGAAGGTGCTGAAGAGATTATTGTCGATGTTCCAAGTCCATTGCACCCAACGCGGTATCAACGTGGAATTTTGGGCGACTGGATTTATGTGATCTACCCAGATGGGGCAGCTCATGTGATGAGCAACGCTGGGCGACGTCGCAATCTGTTTGATGTCACATGCACCGAAGGTCTGTCATGTCTGATTTTGGGCGCAGATGGGGCCGAATTGACTATCTATGCAACGGGCGAGAAAAGGCCCGCTCCGCCGGATCCTACCAATGCGCAAGACGTGGCGCAATTTATCGCGCGATGGATGCTAGCCGAGACTGGGTCTCATGGGGCCACACAGCTTGATAGCCTCGTATCAGATGAGACGAGTGAGCAGGGGCAAGCGGATGTTGGACCTGTCACTTTGACGCCAGAAACCGCCGTTGATGCGCTGGTAACGCAGGAGGCTGGTGATGTCTCTAGTGTTGAGGAAATTGCAGAGGCTCAAAATCTTGAGGATTTGGTCGAGGTAGATGAGCCTGCTCCAGAGTCTTTGGATGCGTTAAATGCGTCCTGTCCCGATCTTGCGGCCTTTGTTCCTGATGACTGTCATCAGTCAGTAGAGCTTATTGTATTGCCCTCGCCACTTAGACCCGCAGCTCAACGCGAGGCGGTGGTGCGACCGCAGACTGGCGCTAGTACAGATTCTCAATCGCCAGTCGAGCCGGTTCAAGAGACGGCTCAACAAACCTTTTGGGAACGGCTTGATTTGGCCTGTGCGATAACGGGGACCACAAGCCTGCAAGATGCGTCTGGGGCGGGAACTTTGCAGTTTGCAAAACCGCGTGCAAGCTTGGGATGTAGTACCAAATTGACGCCTAGATTGTCCTTTCGCTTTGCCTTGGTCGGCTATGCGAATTCAAGCGACAAGGCCACATCTGATCCAGATTTCACCTATGCTTTTAATTATCAGGTCAGCGATAAAATCAATGTAGGATACAGTAATTATTCGGCTCAGTTTAACGGGCCCAATGGCAATTTTTTCGATGGATTGAAAGATGGGAACTTGCGCGCAAGTTACAAACTTCCGGTGATCGAACTGCCATTTGATAAAAAACTGCCTTGCACCGCCAGCATAGGATTTCCCAATCCTGCGAATGAAAGTCTAAACTTTTCCTGTGGCTATGCCGTGAATGATCGGCTTCGTATCGGTGGGACGGCCTATCTATACGCGCCGGGTGTGCAAACTTCGTATCAGCCAGACTTTAGTTACACCGCCAGCTACAAAATCGCTGATGATTGGTCGGTGTCATATAGCAATTATAGCAACAACAGATGGGCATGGAATCGGGGCGACGCGCCGGGGCCAGGCATTCTGGGTGGCAATTTATCTGTTACTTATAAGTTCAAATTTTAGTTCTATATCATGACTTTAGTATCGCGTTGAGTTGACCAATTTCGTCTGAGAGCTCTTGCGCAATTTCGAGTATCGTCGCCTTTGACGTCTCTGATGAGTGGTGCTCAATACGTTTTGCGAGTTCGGCCATGCTTTCGAATCCCATCGCAAGGCATGCGCCTTTGACTGAATGCCCTTGTTTTGAGGCGGCATCTATATCGCCGGATTCTGCTGCGGCGATTAAGAGGTCCAGCCTTTGGTTGCAATCTGTCACAAATTTGTCCGCTAGATCGATGAGCCCGTCAGCGGAGAAGATGCTTAACAGGTTTTCGCCGACACTTGTGTCCATCATCGCCAGCAGCTGATCTTCGACAGAGGCGGTTTGATCCTCAGGCGAGGGCGTCTCTTGCGCGGATGCAGTGTTGGACGTGAGGCCGAGGGTGGCTTCTAAAGCGGATTTCAATTCGTCATAAGGAATAGGCTTAGACAAGATACGCGTGATGCCGACTTCTTTTGCCTCGGCCTCGATCGCATCTGCAACATGGGCTGTTAACGCAAGGATTGGAGGCACAGAGTCTTTCGGCCATTTGGCAAAAATTTGACGTGTGGCTTCGATCCCATCCATCTCCGGCATGGCAATATCCATTAAGATAAGATCGTATTTTCCTGGCGCGAATTTCTCGACGGCGATCCGGCCATTCTCGGCCATATCAGCGGACACATCCATGCGTTGTGCGTAAGCGAGAAGCATTTTTTGGTTGATGATATTGTCTTCGGCAATCAGGACGTGTTTGCCAGTGATGGAAGGGGGCGGCGTTGCCGACTGTGCATCCGAATCCTGACTGGGACGGGACGGTGAGGCGCTGACGACAGTGACGGCCAGCTCTATCCAAAACGTTGATCCAGCCCCTTGTTTGCTCTCAACGCCGACGCGACCGCCCAGCCCGTCCATGATACGTTTGCAAATCGCGAGGCCCAATCCTGTGCCCTGTGCCGCGACGGTTAATGGATTGGCGACCTGAGAAAAGTCTTTGAAGAGATCGTTGAATTTTTCAGGCGGTATACCGACGCCAAAATCTTCGACTTCACAACGCAGCAGGGCGCCTTGAGCATGTGGCGTGGCTGTCGCGCGCACGATGATTGGTCCGTCAGTTGAATACCGAAGTGCGTTGCTTATTAAATTAGATATGACTTGCCGAATGCGTGTCGCATCGCTCAAGAATAGCTGCGGAACACTGTCGTCGATTTGAAGCGTGATGGTGCGGGCTGTGCCTTTGCCATGTGACGTGTACAGCATTGATATGCTTTTCGCCAAGGCGCGAATATCAACGTTCTCTTCCTCGAAAACAAAGACGCCTGCTTCCATCTTTGAAAAGTCGAGCACATCATTGACGATCCGGCTCAATCCGGTGCCAGCAGCTTTGGCGTAGTTCAATAGCTCTAGTTTTTCAGCGTCTACCTCATCCATTTCCAGCAGATCAATCATCCCCAAAAGCCCGCCCAAAGGTGTCCGTATTTCATGGCTCATAGTGGCGATGAATCTGCTGCGCGCAACTGATGCGGCCTCAGCGCGTTCCAATGCTTGAACAAGCTCTGCTGTCCGTGTTGCGACGGCTTCGGTCAATTGCTGTGAATGTGCATTTAGGGCCGTGTTTGCCTCGAACAGTTCACGGCTCTTGCGTTCCAGCAGTTTTTCAGCTTCGGCGCGCGCCGCGCATTCACGGTTATATCTGCTGCGTGAAACGCGGGTATCGTCGGAAGAGCTCATTTCAGATAATACCTTATGATTGCAGAGTAATCTCAAAATTTGTGACTGTTGGTTTGGCAAGATTGACTTGGCTTGTGATGCCGCCCTTTTCGTCAAAATGTGCGAGTGCTGCTTCAATCATTCCGTGGCAAAAAGCCCCTAGAGGACGTGGAGAGTCATAGACCATCATCATTTGGTTCGGGGTTGTACGCTCTGTCGTAAAGGTGGGCAGCTCTGCCTCGGGGTAGAGCTTTCGAACTTCGACATGGATTTCACTTTCGATGGAATCCAGCAATGAAAATGCGTCTTTTTTGTCTGCAAAAAACTGCGGATAATGTTCAACGAAATGAGTCAACATCCAATGTCCGAACATCTTTTGCAGTGTCTCGGCGTCAATTCCTGAATGTTCGCTAAAGGCGACAACGATTTTGACCAATTCCGAACAGGGATAATTTCCCACTGTGGTAAACGCCCCATCATTTTCAAGATCGGCCTTGTCTAACACCTCATCTACAGTGTCTTCGCCAAAGGCATTTTCTGCCATTTTGATCAATTCAACAAAGATCGTGCCTTTCATGGATCCGTCCTTTCATCACGTCTGTTAAGACATTTCAGCAAATGCACATTCGTATGTACTTTACGTGGTTTGCCTGTGTCCTTTGCCTTAGTCAGTCCTAGCTGGCCCAGTAAGGCAAGGATAAAATTGTGAATATTTAAGAAAGACCGCCGAAATTCTGTGCAGAGGCAAAAATAAAATATTCTATTTATGTTTTCCTGTGACGCGTGGACCTGCGCGCTTATCCTAAGAAAAGTTGCATTATTTTGCCGTGATGTCGTGCGTATTTTGACATTTTTTAGCGCGATAAGATCAATTAGGGGTGCATCTTTAAGTTGTTTGTGTGTCCTTTTCGGTTAAGGATGATAGCAATGAAGCAACGTGGTACGCGATGTGATATTTAACATCGACTGGTTCGGGTTTGGAAAAGCAAGTGACCTGAATTTTTTGTTTGCTTTTGATTTGAACTGTTGGCCTGCTAGAATGGAGGCTTGAGTGATATGGAAATGCCCTTAGACATTATCGTCGCCGAGGATAACTTGGTTCAGCGCACCTATCTGGCTCGGATGATTGCGCATTTAGGCCATACTGCTCTCGTTGCAGAGGATGGGATTGAGGCCTTGAAATTGGTGCAAACCTCTGGCGCTCAAATTTTAATCACCGATTTTGATATGCCAAAGATGAATGGTTTGGAGCTGACCCATGCAGTGCGTGGTTTGAATTTGGACCATTATGTTCACATCATTATGCTGACAGGCAGTGGGCAAAGCGAAACCAGTGCCGAAGCATTGGATACGGGTGTCGATGATTTCCTGACGAAAGATAATGACCCCTCACGCTTGAAAGCGCGTATCCATGTTGCCTCTCGTCTTGTGCATCATGCGAGAGAGCAGCAAAATCAGCACCGCATCTTGAAAGAAATCAACAGCCGTATCCAAGAAGACCTGAAAGCGGCTGCTGATGCGCAAAGGCAGCTTTTGCCTGCCATTCACCGCGACATTGGCGGCATTCATGTTTCCTCGGCTTTCGTGCCCTCTGCGATGGTGTCCGGCGATATGTTCGGGTGCTTTGCTTTGCCACAAAATAAGCTGGGCCTTTATGCCGTGGACGTGTCTGGTCACGGCATTCACGCCTCGCTTTTATCGGTTGCCATCGGGCATCTGATAACACCTGAATTCTTTTGTAATGCTGCATGCGGTAAAGACGGGAAACCCGACCCTGCTGGTTTGGTGTCCAATCTCAATCAACGGTTTAGCGCCGCTGACAATGACGACTATTTCACGATGTTTTGTGCGATCATCGACACGGACACAGGCCATATGGATTTTTGTCAGGCGGGATATCCGTCGCCCACCTATGTTGATGCGACGGGGCAAGCGACCTTAGTGGGGGAAGGCGGATTTCCCGTGGGAATGTTTTCTCACTTTTCGTATGAGAACGATGTCTTTGCCTTCGAAGAAGGGGGCTTGCTGGTTTTATGTTCAGATGCCGCTGGCGAAGCTGAAAACGAACATGGCGTGCCGTTTGGACGCGGCATGTTATGTTCCGTCATCGAGCAAAATCACCAAAGCGATACCGATGCATTGCCAGACATAATTGTTCAAGATTTGACAGAGTGGCGCGGTGGCCGCGCATTGGAAGATGACTTAACTGTGGTCGCCCTAAAAAGGATAAATTCATGATACATACGTCAAAGTATCCCCCGCATATTGTTGTTGTGCGCCCAGGTGTGGAACGCCTAACAGCCATTAATTCAAAGGCCTTTAAGGAAGAGGTCATTGCGTTGATTGAAGGCGGAGCGTCGCAACTTGTGATCGATTTTAAGGAGGTTTCTTTTCTGGATTCATCAGGATTGGGTGCATTGACAGGTGTGCTCAAACGGATTGGCCATAGAGGAGATTTGGTGGTCTGCGGATTGAACAACGATGTCACCCAAATGTTTAAAATTTGTCGGATGGATCGAGTGTTTAAAAGTTACTCAGATGTTGATGCTGCGGTGCAGGCCATGAGTGAAAGTCTGTGAGCGCATTGACTTTTCATATGCAGAACCAACTCGAAGCGGTCGATCCGATGGTTTTGGCGTTGAAAAGTCATTTGCAAGACAAAGTGGCTGATGAAGTGCTCATGCGATTTGACATCTGTATGAGCGAAGCCTTGGCGAACTTGGTGCTGCACGCAAAAACTGAGCAAAAAGATGCGCCAATCGACCTGATGTTGGATTTCGACGGGGAGCTGTTAATCGTTGATGTTTTTGACCCTGATGGGACCGCGGCATTTGATATTCGCAAGCAAGCGCGCGCGTTGTCTGATGTGGATGTCATGGCCGAAAGTGGTCGGGGACTAGGGCTGATTTTAGAATGTGCTGACGGGGTCGAATATGGTCCTGTGCAAAATCGTAGGCGTCTGAGTTTGAAGTTTCAGGCGCGAAATTAAAAATCGGGTTGAACGTACCCGAAAATAAATTTTCATCCAGAACGGAGCATGCGAATGAAAAGTGAATCCTTTTTGAAGACGGCCTGGGCCGGCGCATGTGCCGCCGTTGTATTAGCATTTCCAACCTCATCGGGGGCTCAGTCTGAAACGGCTGTTCAACCGCGATCCATGACAATTGACAACGTGTCCATCAACGGGACTGAGTACAACAGTGTCACGATCCGTTCAGAAACACCCCTCATTCTTGATTTCGATGGGATGAACGCTGGTCAGTGCGCGCATGAAGAAGGGGATATCTCCCGACCGCATTTTGGGCGGTCAGGCCTTTTGACAGACCGTGAATTTAAGATGGCAAAAATTGCATGGTCTTATTTCGAAAAACGGTTTCAGTCAGAAACGGGGCTTGTGAATGCTGTTGGCTCTTATCCGTCAACAACGATGTGGGACACGGCTTCTTATATCAGTGCGCTGGTCGCAGCACGCGAGCTTTGTATCATTGATAAGCGCGAATTCGACACGCGCGCCACGAAGCTATTAAACACGCTGCGCAACCTTGATTTATACAATAAGGAAGCCCCCAACAAAGTGTATAACACTGAAACCGGGGCAAAAGTTAACTACGCGAATGAAGCTGGCGAGGTCGGTATGTCCGCGTTGGATATCGGGCGGTTGTTGGTTTGGCTTCGCATTCTCAAAGAGCGCAATCCTTATCTTGCAAACAGTGTAGATAACGTTCCAATGCGTTGGAATTTTTGCAATTTGGTCAACGAAGATGGCAGCATGTTTGGCGCCTTCAAGCGAGGAGATGGGTCTGCGCAATACGTGCAAGAAGGCCGGTTGGGCTATGAAGAATACGCCGCCAAAGGCTTTGCTCTTTGGGGTTTCGATGTTGATAAAGCCATGTCACCTGAGCCGCTTGCCTATACCACGATTTACGATGTGAAAGTGCCCTATGACGGTCGTGATCCACGTGTTTTCAAAAACCAAAACTATGTTTTAACCGAAGGGTATATCCTTGACGGACTGGAAATGGGTTGGGATTTGCCCTCTGACAAGTCCTATGACGGACTGACCGCTAGCCATGGCTGGCGAGCTGAGTTTGCGAACCGCATTTATCTGGTTCAACAACGTCGTTACGAACAAACGGGTATCATCACAGCGCGGTCTGAACATCAGGTCAACGGAAAACCCTACTTTGTATATGACTCGATTTTCGCGGATGGCTATGCGTGGAACACATTAGACCCGACAGGGGAATATCAACCTGACCGCGCAGCGATTGCTGCCAAGGCCGCGGTGGGTCTATGGGCGCTTTGGGATACGGATTATACCGATCTTTTGTTTGAAAGTGTCGCTGATCTTTATGATCCTGAAGCGGGGTTTTACGAAGGGCTGTATGAGAATGGCAACGGCTATATCCCACTGCAAACGGCCAACAACAATGGCATCATCCTCGCGGCTTTGCTTTATAAGGTACAAGGGCCAATCTTGCAGCAAATCAACACATCTGCGCAATTCTGGGACACGGCCTATGCTGGAACAGGCTTGCGTGACAATAAGTGTCATCCGCGCTTGATGGAAGAAGTCGTGCCGTGCTGTGCTTGCGAGAACCCAACCCAACTCGATCCGGTTATCCCGTTGGAAGAATTCTTGTATTGCCGCGCCGTGCCGACAACAGGAGAGACAGCAGCAACCGAGTGTCAGCCTGAAAAACATAACCTTGCGCCGCCGACACCACGTAAAGTTTTGGCCAGTTCCTGTCCAATTCCGGGGGGGAATTGAGCATGAGCGCAGCAGGCAAGCCGAGACTGGTTTGGTTTGATGCAAACCGCGTGTTTGCCGCAATGGGCGTGGTTTTGATCCACTCTTCAACAGATTTTGCAGGCCAACCTTTCGCCAAAGTGGAGGCATCAGAGCGTTTGATTCCCGTTGTGTTACGTTCGCTTGGTGAATTTTCGGGCTCTGAAATGTTCTTTTTGTTCTCGCTGTTCCTAATGGCGATGCGGGTCGATAAGAAAATGCCGAGCTATTCCAGCGCCATCGGCATGCAGGCCAAGCGGTTGCTGGTCCCGTTTACATTTTGGGTGGTTTTCTACGCATTTTTTAGACTGCTCAAAGCCGATGCTTTTAACTATGCGCCCTATATGTGGGATCAGATTTCCGACATCAAAAATTGGTTTGGTTACTTTCTTCTTGGCAAAGTTCAGTACCACATGCACTTCCTGCCAACACTCTTTGCGCTCTTTTTGTTCTACCCGTTCATGCGAGGCGCGACCCGTTACCCAATACTTGGGCTGACCTTATTCGTGACGCTGGGCATCATGAACAACACCCAAGGGTTTATCTGGGGGCTCGGGCTTGAGGCCGAAGTGCGTGACTACATAATTCGTGCGATCAAAATTTTAGGCTATGTCGGCTATGGCTTGGCGGCGTTCGCACTTTATGGGCTTTGGAATGACGGCATTCCACGGGGTGAATCACGCTTGCTGCGCCGTGGTGGGTTTTACTTTGCGGCCCTTGCTTATGTGGCGACGATCCCGTTCTTTGCTTATGCCGTACAAAACGGCGCATGGGGCGTGCGCAGTGGTTGGGATTTTTATGGCCACTTTCTCATGCCTATCTGTATTTTCCTGATTTTTCTGGGCGGGCAATATCGGGACTGGTCACCGCTGTGGTCTAAATATGCCAAATATTCATTCGGTATTTACCTTGTTCATCCGGCGGTTATTGATCTGTTCGATATTGCGCTGTTCAAATCAGGCACAGCTGACATGTTGTCGCCTGCAGCATTGGTTTTGTTGCGGTTCGCTGTGGCGCTGCCGATGTCGTTTTTCGTAAGCTTGGGGATTTCAAAGATCGGGCTACTTGCCTGGACCATTGGTCTTGGACCGACGCCATGGGAAGCGCGTAAATCAAAAGGGGCGGGCGCATGATGACGGACGACTATTTCCTTAAATTCGAAGACCGCGTACCGCCACCGCCTTTGCCCTATTCGGCGGGGCGTGAAAGTCTTTGGCAGTTCTTAGCAACTGTGGCCTTGGTCGTAGGCGGCTGGTACATCTGGTGGCGCTGGACAGGATCGTTAAACCCTGACGCCATGTGGTTTGCCGTACCTTTGGTATTGGCTGAAACCTGCGCCTATTTTGGAATGTTGTTATTCGTCTTTAATCTGTGGAAAGACGAACCGATCAAAATCGAAACACCGCCTGAGGTTTTGGGGGATGTCACGCAGAACCATCCCGAAAGTGACCGTCCGATTGCGGTCGATGTGATGTTTGCCACCTATGATGAAGACCCCGAGTTGGTGCGCCTTGGTATTCAAGACGCGAAACGGATGACCTATCCTCATCCAATCGATGTGCGCATACATATTCTCGATGATGGGCGCCGCCCCGACATGCGGCGCGTGACCGAAGAAGAGGGCGCAAATTACATTTCACGTACGACAAACGAAGGGTTCAAGGCAGGAAATTTACGCAACGCAATGGACGAAACCCATGGTGATTTTCTTGTGATTTGCGACGCTGACACACGACCCTTTCCGACGCTTTTGGAACACACGCTGGGCTATTTTCGTGATCCTAAAATGGCATGGGTTCAAACGCCGCAATGGTTCTATGACCTGCCTGAAGGCGAACGCTTACCAGAAAAGTTGACGCAAAAATTTGGGGCTCGTGGGGGCGCATTCGGGCGTGTGGTTGAGAAAGTTATCGGACCTGTGACTGTTGGGGATGATCCGTTCGTGAATGACCCAAAGATGTTTTACGACATAATTCAACGTCGCCGAAATTGGGTGAATGCATCGTTTTGCTGTGGCGCGGGGTCGATCCACCGCCGTGAGGCCGTGATGGAGGCGGCGCTGCGCAGCTTTGGTCAAAAAGTCGAAGAACGCACTTGGGCAGTCGAGGAGACCATCACTGTATCCAGCAAAGAACGCGAAGTTGCGCCTGAGTTGATGCAAGCGATTAAAACTGAGGCGGCTGCGACTGAGGTTCTGACCCCTTATAAATTTCATGTTTCAGAAGATATTTACACATCTATCGTATTGCATTCCGATCATGAACGCGGCTGGAAGTCCAAAATGCACCCGATTGTGGAAAGCAAAATGTTGTCGCCTCAGGACCTCGTGACTTGGACGGTTCAGCGATTTAAATATGCAGGCGGCAGCCTTGATATCTTGGTCAATGACAATCCCTTGTTTCGCAAGGGGCTAAGTTTGCCTCAGCGTTTGATGTATGCGACGACATTTTATTCCTACCTTGCGCCGCTTTGGAACGTTATCTTCCTTTTCGCGCCTGTCCTGTATCTTTTGACGGGGCTTTCCCCGGTGTCGGCGTATTCGACAGATTTCTTTTTGCATCTCATTCCATTTCTGGTCACGCTTGAACTTGCGATCATGGTGGGAACGTGGGGTGTCGATGGTTATCCAGCTAAGGCCAGTTATCTGTCGTTCTTTCCTTTAGGGCTGAGAGCCATCTGGACCATCGCGAGGGGCGAAAAGATTTCGTTCAAGGTCACACCCAAGGCGCGTCAAGCGGGCACATTTTTAGCTCTTGTACGTCCTCAAATCGCGGTTGTCGTCCTTACGATCTTAGGTGTTCTTTGGGCGATAGGGGCTTTGGTTTTGGGGGGCACCTCGCATTCGGCGAGCGGGGTTTTGGCCAATACCCTTTGGGGGCTGAACAATTGCATTGCTATGGCAGGAATCATCGCGGCGGCCATGTGGCAGCCTGCTGAAAAAGAAGAAGGGCAATCAAAATGAGTTTTCGTGAAAACTTAATAAAGGCAAGAAGCCACATCATCTTTCTGGGGGCCCTAGCCGTTGGTCTAGTCATGGTCATAGGATTGGAAAATATAATTGAGAAAAACACTGACACACAGGCCATGAAATTGAAGCCCGACTTAGATCCTGCCGTAGAATCAACAGATGCCTCCCCTATGGCAGCCTTTGATGACATCACGCCCTTGTCACTCGCGATTGTGGGGGAAACGTCACAGGCTGACCTCGCTTACGCCCAGATTGCTTGGCGTTATTTTGAAAACAACACGCATCCTGAAACGGGGCTTGTGAACTCAGCCGATAAATACCCTTCCACCACGATGTGGGAAACAGGGTCGTATTTTGTGGCCGTCATTTCAGCGAACCTGTTGGGGCTTATAGATGAGCAAGAGGCAAAGTCGCGCCTCTCTCTGGCTTTGGATACGCTGACCAAAATGCGGCTGTTTGACGATATTTTGCCCAATAAAGCTTACAATGTGCAAACGGCGGAACTGGTCAATTACGCCAATAAACCTGTGGAACGCGGGCTGGGCTGGTCTGCTTTGGATATCGCGCGATTGGTCGGAACTTTAGCTCAGATCACGCAGCATTATCCTGAACTCGCTCCACAGGTGAACGCGCTCTTAGATCATTGGGATCTGTCTCAGATGGTTGAAGACGGCCAGCTGATTGGTGGGAATTTGTCAGACGACACGTTGCGTCGAGATCAAGAGGGTCGCGTGGGCTACGGGCAATATGCGGCCAAGGCGATGATGCTTTTTGGCTTTGATATGTATCGCGCTTATGATGCGGAAGAACATCTCATGATCAAAGACGTCTCGGGGCAGCCGATCCCCGTAGATGATCGACTTCATCGCAACGTCACACCTGCTTTTGTTGTGAGCGAACCCTATGTGTTCGACGGCTTGGAATTTGGCTTTGATGCACGGTCGCATCGTTTTGCGACTGCGATCTATAAGGCACAGGAAGCGCGCTACACTGAGACTGGAATTTTGACAGCAGTCAGTGAATCCCATCTCGATGAAGCACCATATTTTGTCTATTCCTCGGTCTGGGGCGGGGGGGCGCCTTGGGCTGTTATGACCTTCCAAGGTGATCGACTGGATAGCAAACGCACAGTGACAACCAAGACTGCTTTTGCATGGTATGCGTTGTTTGGAACGGAATATGCGAAAGAATTGGTGACGACCCTTGCGCCACTGGGTGATCCCGATCGTGGCTGGCCGGAAGGTCTTTATGAAGCGGATGGATCGACCAATGGATCTGTAACCACAAATACGAATGCTGTCGTCCTTGCTGCATTGGCATTCCGTGCATTTGGGCCGTTGATCCGGAGCGCGCAGTGAAACAGATAGCACCATCCATTTTGTGCGCCCTATTGTTACAAATCCAGCCCGTGATGGCAGAAACATGCGTGGGGCCTGCGATGGATAGGGCTTTCCCTGGTGCCACATCGGTTGAAACACGGCATGTTGATGTCCCGTCCCCAAATTTTCCGGGCCTTTGGCAAGAAGGATTTATCTTCGGGTATTTCTACCAAATTTTTGCCAACGATGAGGCCGTATTGGCTGAATCGAAATCAGCGCCAGATTGGTCTATCGCCATCACATGTGTGGATGAAGTCTGCCATCGTGATGTTGCAGGCACTCCAAATGAAGGCACCGCCAACATAGCTGACCTACTCGCATCCTGTTTGCGCGATCCAAATTTGTCGACAGAAGCCGTTGAACAAAAACTCTCGCTCTCTGAACGGGCCGTAAACACGGAAGGGCAAACCCATGCGTTGACGCAGCCGCTTTTGGCCTCAAGTGTGGAAGATAAACCCGAAGCCATTGAACAGGAGGCCGCTGCGAATGAGGCCGCCGAGAATGAGGCTGTGCAACCCCAAGGTAAGGACATAGAAATTGCAGCCGCAGAGCCTTGCGGACTTGCTGCACTTCCTGAGGGAACACCTGGCATTACGGTGCAACGGTTACTGACGCTCGCGGGGGCGAACCCCGGGCCAATTGATGGCATTATTGGGGGCATGACCCGCGCGGCCATAAGCGAGGTTTTGGGCGAACCTCAAGAAACCTTAGACTTGCCTCAAGTGATCTCTGAATTAAATGCTCTTTTGTGTCGATAAAGCCATCGCGCTCTTTATCCGATGATAAGCTTGCGATGACCCTGTTCTGCTAGCACGGGGACGATTGCACAGTCGTTGGCGACAGGCGCGTCCCTTGGAGTTCAGTCGATGGGGAGTTCTATTATGATCCTAACCGCGCCCGTGCTGATATCCGTTGCGGTTTGCAATCTTGTTCTGGCATGAGAGCGGTGGACCCCAATCCGTTTTATCCTGCCATTAGGCCTGTTGTTCCGCGCCGCCAATAGGCAGCGGCAAGTGTCTGGTCCCGGCTGAGGCCCAGATCCTGACGCCAATGCGTCCGCAAACGGCGGGCTGCGGCATCTTCGGCGGCAAACCAGCCAAAGCAATCCAGATCATTACGCCATGTCTCGGCGATTAAGCGGTCTGATAAGGCCAAGCTGGTGCCTGCAGGCGCGTCGCGGCGAAACAACCATTCCACATCGATTTTCGTGCGATTTTCTATCGCCTGAACATCAGCTTGTGTGGCGACCTCTATACATGCCAGTCCGGTTGCTGTCTCGGGCAGTATTTCCAATAGTCTGGCAAGCGCGGGCAGGCCCGTTTCATCTGCTCCGATAATATAATGTTGAGCATTGCGATTTATTGGCCGCCCAAGTGGGCCAAACATTCCAACCTGATCGCCAGGTTTCGCGGACAAAGCCCAAGCTGATCCCGCACCAGTGGTCCCATGCGTGACCACATCGATGTCAACCCAAGAGGCAACAGTATCAATGGCACGGATTGTATAGACCCGCGATATGGGCTTTCGGTCTGGATCCGGCCATTTCGTCAATCCGTCAGGGCCTGCCACGGGCCAGACAGGGTTCGGCACGGCAAGGCAAGGCAGTAACAGTCGCACATGCATATTCCCGAATTCTTCGAACCTGCTCAGGTCTGAGCCATGCAATCGCACACGTTTTATGCGTGCGTTCAAATCGGTGACCTTTTCAACGACCATCAATCGAAAGGGGGCGAGCTCAGGATCATGCGCATGATCGCCAGTCCAAACAATCTGTGGGGCATCAATCTTAGCATAAAGCTTAAAGGCCGTGGCGAGCAGATCCTTGATGCGGGCCAAACCCGTTGCATCAGCGGCTCCACCCTCAATCATAATATGATCATTGCGTTCCGAAATAGACAGCCAGCCGAACGCCCAAGACAAGCGAAACTCTGTTTCGTTCCGCGTTTCGACTTTGGCCCGAAAGCTTTCTAATCGACTGCGTATTTTTTCTTTGTAGGTTGCATATTGCGGCAATACCAGACGACAAGCACAGTGTAATGGATATGTCATCTCAACCTCTGCATGGCGTGTTGACTGCAAAATGCTGGGCGTGCGGCGCCAACACATGCGGCGCGGCGCTTGAAATATATAAACGGGGTAAATGAGATTTAGCCATGGCGCGCCCTTATGCCTGACCATTGTCAGGAGTGATCTTGAATATTTTCAGAATCGCGGGCTTTGTTGAGAGCTGGCTTTCCCTATAATCCAAATTCCTATTAAAAGAGTCAACTTCATATGGCGGGTTTGCTATGTCTCCTTCGAAAAGACAATTGAAGCAGACCGCTCATTGGCATCCATTCGTCGCCAAAGAGGTCGTTTGAGGGGCTTTGCCTTGAAAAGAGCGTTTCGAACTGAGAGCCGCCTGTCACTTGTCGCACAAGCTTTCAGAAAACGGGATGCACTGGGAAATTTTCACACCCGTACAAAGCACGTTGACGGCGCAATTCGAGTTTTCTCAGAGAAAAATGCGGTGCCTGATAGGGGCGGCACCGCCTTGCTGCTACGGCCTAAGATCTGATGCGATGTTCTGTTTGCGCATCGAAATAGTAGAGATCGGCCTCGGACAGTATTACACCGATTTGATCGCCGAATTTTGGCAAATCAAGAGAGCGTTCTTCAAAAACAAGCCGTTCGCCGCCTGCGGTGAAAGCATGCACATAGGTGATGCCGCCGAGCATTTCGACGACTTCAACGCGCAGGCCTGTGCCATTGCGGTCCAGTGTTAGATTTTCAGGGCGCAAGCCAATGGTGATCTCATCAAGCGTGACGGCAGATCTAGGGGCGGCAAAGCTGAGACCGGGCAGGGCATCTGCGGTGATCTGCCCGTCTTTGATCACACCTTTGACGAAATTCATCGACGGAGAGCCGATAAAGCCCGCGACGAATTTATTGCTGGGGTTGGTGTAGAGCTCCATAGGCGAGCCGACCTGTTCGACGTGGCCCGCGCGCAGGACGACGATTTTATCAGCCAATGTCATGGCTTCCACTTGGTCATGGGTGACGTAGATCATCGTCGCGCCGATTTCTTGGTGCAAGCGCGCGATTTCGACCCGCATATCCACCCGCAACTCGGCATCTAGGTTAGACAGCGGCTCATCAAACAAGAACACATCAGGATCGCGCACCAAAGCGCGGCCAATGGCGACACGTTGACGTTGCCCGCCTGACAAGGCCGCGGGTTTGCGGTCCATGTAATCTTCAAGTTTAAGAATGTCCGCGACACCATCAACTTTGGATTTGATTGTCGCTTTGTCGATGCCATTCATCCTGAGGCCAAAGCCCATGTTTTCGCGCACGGTCATATGGGGGTAGAGCGCATAGGTTTGAAACACCATGGCAATCCCGCGATCGGCAGCATCCACATGGGTGACGTTGCGCCCGCCGATGATCACATTACCGCCATTGGTTTCCTCTAGCCCTGCGATCATCCGCAGCAAGGTGGATTTGCCACAACCCGAGGGGCCAACGAAGACGCAGAATTCGCCTGGCTCGATCTCAAGATCCACCCCATGAATGACTTGCATCGCCCCATAGCGTTTGATCGCTTTTTCAAGTTTAACCCCTGACATCTTAGCCTCCCAGCTTTGGCAGCATCCACGCGGCCGCACTTGCGCCGATCTGTTGTGCCGTATTTTGTAAATCGGTTTTGTAACGTTCTAGGTCTTGCAATGAGGCGCGCTCGGTCGAGCTGGTGATCGAAATCGCGCCGTAAAGTTCGCCTTGGGGGCCCAAAACAGGCACGGCGATACAAATAATGCTCGGTTCGTGTTCCTCAACGTCAAAGGACACGCCGCGGTGCTTGATCGCGTCAAGCTCGATGTTGAAATCGGCCGCATTGGTGAAGGTGTTCGGCGTGTAGCTATAAAAACTTTGTTGGGCGACATGTCTGTCGCGTGCGGCCGCATTCAGATGCGCCAGCATGGCTTTGCCTACGCCGGTGCAATAGGCAGGGCCGATTTTGCCCGCGTTTGAAAACATCTCAATGGGTTTGCGCGCATTGCGTTTGTCCAAGTACAGCGTCTGCGCGTTGTCCAGTTTGGCCAAGTGAATCGTCTCGCCTGTGGCATTGGATAGAGCATCCAAAAAAGGCGCAGCTATGGGGGCGAGGGATGCATTTTTCCAAGCGGAATGCGCCAAGCGGATCAGGCGCGAGCCGATGGTGTAATGGCCGCTGTCCTCGTTATGGCTGAGCATCTCTTGGCTCACCAGTGTTTGTAATAAACGATAGGTTGAGGGTTTGGGGAAGGGGCTTTGCTTCAAGATATCATTGAATCTGACAGGCGCTTGGAAGCTCTCAACAATGTCGAGCAGGGCCAGCGCTTTGCCAACGGTTCCGTCTTTGATGTCTGCCTCTGCGGTCATGCTGTCTTCCTAATTTACGATTGACTCATTACCGCAACCATGTCTAGATATCAATACTTAAAACAAAGTTTCAAATAATGAAACCTATTTGTTTGACTGATATATGGTTTTCAGGGAGGAAAGCATGATGACATTTAAAACGACTATGACAGGCCTGTGCGCGAGCGCATTGATGGCTGGTGCGGCGGGCGCAGGGGATCTTGTGATCAACTTTGACGATCCGGGCCCCGCACCAAAGGCGGCTTTTGAAGCAGCCGTTGCAGCCTTTGAAGCGGCAAATCCAGATGTGAATGTGACGGCGAACATCAATGACCGCGAAGCGCATAAAACAGCGATCCGCAACTTTTTGTCCGCAGATGCGCCTGACATCACAGCTTGGTACCCGGGCAACCGTATGGCGCCTTTCGTAGATGCGGGCCTGTTCGAAGACATTTCTGATCTGTGGGCCTCTGACCCGAACCT
Organism: Pacificibacter marinus; assembly: GCF_018860665.1. Taxonomy (GTDB): domain Bacteria; phylum Pseudomonadota; class Alphaproteobacteria; order Rhodobacterales; family Rhodobacteraceae; genus Celeribacter; species Celeribacter marinus_A. Next base: position 131,774 of record NZ_JAHKPK010000028.1, on the reverse strand, counting down.
GTCCACAAGCTTTGAGGCGATCAAGCCAACGATGAGCCGCGACGGCAAGCAGTGGGGTGTGCCTTATTCATACTACCAATGGGGGGTGTATTTCCGCGCTGATATCTTTGCTGACAACGGTATCGAAAAACCCGCCACATGGGACGAAATGCTTGGCGCTTGTGACACGCTCAAAGCGGCTGGCGTGACTCCTTTTACCATCGGCACCAAATACCTTTGGACCGCTGCAGGCGTGTTCGATTACTTGAACCTGCGCACAAACGGCTATGAGGTACACAACGCGCTGACCGCTGGCGAGATTGCATATACAGATGACCGCATTCGCGCGACATTCGCCAATTGGAACACGATGCTTGAGCGCTGTAGCTTTGTCGACAATCACGCGACCATGTCTTGGCAGGACGCGCTTGCGCCCTTCGCACAGGGCGAAGCGGGCATGTATGTGATGGGCAACTTTGCTGTGGCTGCGATGAAAGATGCGGGGCTGACGGACGATCAAATCGGTTTCTTCCAGTTTCCAGAAATCACACCCGGCCTGCCACGCGCAGAAGAAGCACCTGCAGACGCTTTGTTCATCCCATCGGGTGCAAAGAACAAAGAAGATGCGCGCAAGTTCCTTGCCTTTATCGCGCAGCCTGACATTCAAGGTGCGTGGAACAAAGAGATCGGTCAATTGCCGCCAAACTCCAAAGCCGAAATCAACTTGGATGACAAATTCATCGTTCAAGGCTTTGAAACAGTGTCCACAGCCTCTGGTCTTGCACAATTCTATGACCGCGATGCGCCAGCTGAAATGGCGAAAGGTGGCATGGAAGGGTTCCAAGAGTTCATGCTGAAGCCTGAGCGCCTGGATGCGATCTTGAACCGTTTGGATAAAATCCAAGAGCGCGTTTACAAGTAATCCTCCTGCGCCGATCGCCGCTTTTGCGTGGCGGTCGGCGTGTTCTGCGTTGTTCGACGCGGTCCCAAACCACACCCGCTTTACATGTGCTTGCCCAAAAGGAATGTCCCATGCCCGATACCGCTTTGCCGAACCGCAGCTGGCTGCGCGCCAACCGTCAACGTGTTGCGCCTTGGGTCTTTTTGGCGCCTGCCATCTTATTCTTTGCCATTTATGTAATCGCGCCAATATTCCAATCGATGTGGTTTTCCTTCTACGCTTGGGACGGGCTTGGTGAAAAAGAATGGGTGGGCATGGCCAATTATGTCGAGCTGTTTGACGATGACCGTTTCTACACCTCTTTGAAAAACAACATCATATGGTTGGTACTGTACCTTTTGGCGGTGCCAGCGGGACTTATGGTGGCATTGTTTCTCAATCAAAATATCGCGGGTATGCGGTTTTACAAATCGATGTTCTTCTTTCCGTTTGTGTTCTCGCAAGTGGTTGTTGGTTTGATTTTTACATGGTTTTACAACCCCAGCTTTGGCATCGTCGGCAAAGTGTGGGAATTCTTCGGTGCCTCTGCGCCCTCGATCCTTGGGGATGAACGCTTTGTCACCTACGGTATTATTTTCGCAGGGCTTTGGCCGCAGATTGCTTATTGCATGATTTTATACCTCACTGGTCTCAACAATGTGTCGTCGGATCAGATCGAAGCGGGACGTCTTGATGGGGCGCGTGGCTTTCGGATGCTGCGCCATGTGATCTTGCCGCAGCTTTGGCCTGCGACGTTTCTGGCCATCGTGGTGACCGTGATCGGCGCGTTGCGCTCATTCGATATGATCGCGATCATGACCCAAGGCGGCCCTTACGGCACATCCAATGTGCTGTCCTATTTCATGTTTGAACAAGCGCTGTCGGAATACGGTTTCCGTATGGGCTATGGCTCTGCCATCGCGGTGATCTTGTTCTTTATTATGCTTATATTTATCAGCTACTTCCTGTGGGTGATGTACCAAGACGAAAAGAGGTAACATCATGTTTCCAGCCCCCATTGAAAGCAAATCCATCGCCCGTCAACGCCTGTATAAAATCATGGTGCCGTTGGTGTTGTTCGTCTGGCTTTTGCCATTGATCGCTGTCTTTATGACCTCGATCCGCCCCGTATCTGATATCAATTCAGGCAATGTTTTTGGATGGCCAAGCCAGTTCCAAATGTTGGAAAACTACGCGGCAGTGTTCCAGCGCTCGCAAGCTTTGATGTATTTCTGGAATTCGATCAAGATCACTGTGCCAACGGTCATGATCTCGGTAAGTTTGGCCTGTCTTGCGGGCTATGCGCTGTCGATCTACCGCTTTCGCGGCTCGTTGACGTTGTTTTTCATCTTTGTGGCAGGCAATTTTGTGCCGTTTCAAATCTTGATGGTGCCGGTGCGCAATCTGTCTGTTAGCGCAGGTCTTTACGATACGGTCACGGGCTTGGTGTTGTTTCATGCGGCGTTTCAAACGGGGTTTTGCACGCTGTTCATGCGCAATTTCATCAAGGCCTTGCCGTTTGATTTGATTGAAAGCGCGCGGATCGAAGGTATCGGCGAGTTCAAAATATTCTGGCATATCGTTTTGCCGCTGGTGCGCCCCGCTGTGGCAGCCCTGAGCGTCTTGGTGTTCACATTCGTGTGGAACGACTTTTTCTGGGCCACTGTACTGACCCAAGGCGAGGCGTCAAAGCCGATCACCGCGGGCGTGCGGGCACTCAACGGACAGTTTGTATCGCAGTGGCACTTGGTTTCGGCCGCGTCCTTGCTGGCCGCCGTGCCCCCCGTGGCTTTGTTTTTCTTGATGCAGCGCCACTTTATTTCAGGCCTCACACTCGGAGCCGTCAAATGACTCAAACCTGGCGCATTGATACCGCTGAACAGACGCTCGTTTTGGCCGCACGTGACGCCAGATTGGCGCAGGTCGTCTATTGGGGGCCTGCGCTGGCGGCGGACACGGATTTGAATATGCTCGCGCAAGCAAGTGCGCTGGATGTGGCCGCTGGCATGTTGGATGACCATCCCGAACTGTCGATCTGTCCTGAGGCCTCGCAAAGTTTTCCGGGGCAGGTGGGGCTTGTGGTGTTTGACGCCACTGGCGCGCAGATCCATCCCAAGTTTCGCTATGCCTGTGAGGATCAAGACGGCGCAGCCCTGCGCTTGTCCTATACGGATGAAACCCATGGCCTAACATATACTGCGACATTCGAGGCTTGCTGTGACACCAATATAATCGTGGCGCAGGCCTCTTTGACCGCACAAACACCCGTGCGCTTGCACTGGCTGGCCGCCCCTGTGATGCCAGCCTCGCAAGCCGCCACCCATATGATTGACTATGCAGGCCGTTGGTGCGGTGAGTTTCAAGAGGTCAAAACATCGTGGACTGCGGGCATTCGTCTGCGCGAAAACCCGACGGGGCGCACAGGACATGAGCATTTCCCCGCGCTTGTGGTGCCTGAACTGGAGGGCACATATGCACGCGGTGGCGCGCATGCGTTTCATTATGGTTGGTCCGGCGGGCATCGTATGATCGCAGAAGAACTGCCAGACGGGCGCCGTCAAGTGCAGTTCGGTGCCGCGACAGGCATCGAAAAAACGGCCGATACATCCTTTCAGACAGCGCCGCTTTACCTGACCTATTCCGAGAAGGGCATCAATGGATGCGCAGTGGCGTTTCAACGCCACGCCCGCAAGCATATTGTCACATTCCCCGATCCAGATCGTCCGCGTCCTGTGCATTACAATTGTTGGGAAGCCGTCTATTTCGACCACAACCTGCCCGAGTTGCAAGAGATCGCCACCCGTGCGGCCGCTTTGGGCGCTGAGCGGTTTGTTCTGGACGATGGTTGGTTTGGCACACGTGATGACGACACCCGCGCCCTGTCCGAATGGACAGTTGATGCGCGCAAATACCCCGATGGTTTGACGCCTTTGATTGATCACATCCATGCCCAAGGGATGAGCTTTGGTATTTGGTTCGAGCCCGAAATGATCAACCCTGTATCCACAGTATATGACGCGCATCCTGAGTGGGCATTGGGCGATCGGGATCAAATTTTGGGACGCAATCAGATGGTGCTCAACATGGCGCTGCCTGAGGTGCGTGGCTTTTTGTTTGACCGTATCGCTGCGATCTTGCGCGCATATGATGTGGATTACATCAAATGGGATCACAACCGCGTTCTACCGCAACCCGATGCCGCGCAAACGCGTGGGACGTATCAGTTGCTTGATCAGTTGCGTGCAGAGTTTCCGCATGTGGAAATTGAAAGCTGCGCCTCTGGCGGTGGTCGGATTGACTTTGGCATTTTGCAGCGCACTCAAAGGGTTTGGCTTTCTGACAGCAATGATGCGCTGGAACGGGCGCGCATTCAACATGGCGCATCGATGTTTTTGCCCGCCAGTGTGACCGGCAGCCATGTTGGCCCACGACATTGTCATACCTCGGGGCGGGTGCACAGCATGGCGTTTCGCGGCTGGATTGCAGCACAGCGCCACATGGGGTTTGAAATGGACCCGCGTGAGTTGACGGATGAGGAAGCGAAAACACTGACCGAAATCACCGTTTGGTGGAAAGCCGAACGTGCTTGGCTGATGCAGGCCGATATTTTGCGCCTAGATCGTCTTGATCCGTCAATCTTGGCCGAGATGCATTTGGCGCAAGATGCACAAACATTCGTCGTCTTTGCCAATAAAATTGACAGCTCAAAGCAAATCTTGCCACGGCCATTACGTTTGACGGGGCTGGATGCGGATGCGCTCTATCATATCACGTTAGAAAACCGCGATGAGCAGAGCCACTTGTCGCGCGGGCCAGCGGTTTTGAAGCTGCACGACGTGACATTGAGCGGACAATATTTGATGCATCACGGCCTTAATTTGCCGTGGAGCTTTCCAAATCAGACATGGGTGATCAAGGGCTTGCGGCAATCGTAATGCCAGCGTTTGAAATCGCTTGGACTTGAGATCTAACACACACAAGATGCGCGCGCGATGTTTCGCAGCCGTCATTTACAATCAAAGGGATACCACCATGAATTGCCAGTTTCATGACCTAAAAGACAAACATGTGTTCATCACCGGTGGTGGCTCAGGCATAGGTGCTGCCTTGACCGAAGGTTTCTTGGCGCAAGGGGCAAAGGTGAGCTTTGTACAGCGTTCAGATGCAAGCGATTTTGTCGCGAAAATGAAAGAAAAGCACGGCGTCGCGCCCAGTTTTTTCGCCTGTGATTTGAGTGATGTAGACGCGATTAAATCCAGCATGACAGCCGCGCAAAAGCGTCATGGCGATATCGATGTTTTGGTCAACAACGCAGGCAATGATGTGCGTCATGAAATCAAGGATCTGACGCCTGATCAATGGGATTTCAACCATGCGGTCAACCTGCGGCCCTATTTTTTCACCGCGCAATTTGTGGCGCCTTTCATGGCTCAAAATGGCGGGGGGGCGATCATCAATTATTCATCTATAAGTTACATGATGGGCAACGATTGCTATGCGGCTTATGTGACGGCCAATGCAGGCATCACAGGCCTGACGCGGGCCTTGGCGCGTGAACTTGGCCCACAGAACATTCGTGTCAATGCCATTGCCCCCGGTTGGGTGCTGACGCAAAAACAGTTGGACCAATGGGCCAGCCCTGAAGGGTTGCAAGACCATTTGGCGCGTCAATGTCTTAAGACGCATTTGGCCCCCGAAGACATGGTCGGCGGGACGTTGTTTTTGGCCTCAAGCGCCAGCAAGATGATGACTGGACAGGTCATGGTCATCGATGGCGGCGTGGTGGTGACAGGATGATCGCGGTCACTTGGGTCGCGGTGGATTGGGGCTCTAGCAACCTGCGCATTTGGGCCATGGGTGCAAGCGGCGCGGTGTTAGATTATATCACCAGTGATCAAGGCATGTTGGGGCTGACGAAAGATCAATATGAGCCGGTGCTGATGGCGCATATCGAACCATGGCTTGGCGATGCGCCAATGCCTGTGATCGCTTGTGGTATGGTCGGGTCGCGCCAAGGCTGGATCGAGGCCCCCTATGAAACGGTGCCTGTGCGCCCTGCGTCACAGGTGGTGACAGTGCAAACCCATGATCCGCGCATTGATGTGCGGGTGATTGCGGGGCTGCAACAGCTTGAACCCGCTGATGTGATGCGCGGCGAAGAAACGCAAATCGCAGGCTATCTGGCGCAAAATTCAAGGTATTCAGGTGTGCTGTGTCTGCCGGGAACCCATAGCAAATGGGTGGCAGTGGATGCAGGTAAAATAACGTCTTTTCAAACGGTTCTGACTGGAGAGTTATTTGATCTCTTAGCAGAAAAATCGATCTTGCGTCACAGTATGGGCCTGTGGGATGAGGCTTGTTTTTTGCAAGCCATTGCCGAGAGTGCGCAAGCGCCAGAGGCTTTGCTGACGGGGCTGTTCGGATTGCGCGCCGCGCAACTGCTGCGCGGGGATGACAGCGGCAAAGCGCGCCTGTCTGGCATGGTGATTGGCACGGAACTTGGAGCGACCAAGGCTCTTTGGCAGGGCAAAGACATTGTCATCATCGGTGCGGGTGAATTGGCGCGGCTGTATGGTGCTGCGCTCTCAAAGCTCGGTGCGACTGTAAACGTGGAAAAGGTCGATATGATGACCCTTTCCGGATTGAAGACTGTCTATGAAAGTGTGTTCAAATGAGCAGAAATATCATTGCAATTCTACGCGGCGTTCAGCCGTCCGAGGTGCATGCCATTGCGAAGGCGCTGATCGCGCAGGGAATCGACAAGATCGAAGTGCCGCTCAATTCGCCTGATCCTTTCACCAGCATTGAGGTTTTGGTGACGGAGTTTCAAGGCCAAGGGACATTTGGCGCAGGCACGGTATTGACCGCCGAAGACGTGATGCGGCTGGCTGATATCGGCGCGCAAATGATTGTGTCGCCCAATTGTAATCCTGAGGTGATCAAAGCCACTAAGGCCGCAGGCATGTTGAGCTTTCCGGGGGTGATGACGCCCAGTGAATGCTTTGCTGCCCTTGACGCGGGCGCGGATGCCTTGAAGTTCTTCCCCGGCGAGCTTGTCGGCCCCGTGGGGTTGCGGGCGATGCGGGCTGTGTTGCCAAAAGATGTTGATTGCTTCGCTGTTGGCGGTGCCAAGGCCGAAAACTTTGGCGCTTGGGTTCAGGCAGGGGCCACGGGTTTTGGCATCGGATCAGCCTTGTACCGTGTTGGCGATACGGCGGCTGATGTGGCGCAAAAGGCGGCTGATATGGTGCGGGCTTATGATGCGGTTTTGGAATGATTTTCGAACAAAATCAGAGTTTTGTATTGGCTAATTTAGAAGTGAAATGACGTTAGGATAGCAGATGAAGCCAGAACTTGGGGTGTGCTATTACCCAGAACATTGGCCGCAAGACGTTTGGGCACGTGACGCTGAACGGATGATGGAAACAGGCTTGAAATGGGTGCGTATTGGCGAATTCGCTTGGTCGCGCTTGGAACAGTCCGAGGGTGTTTTCACATGGGATTGGCTGGATCAAGCGGTCGAGACCTTGGGCGCGGCTGGGCTTGAGGTTGTGATGGGCACACCGAGTGCCACGCCGCCGCGTTGGGTCTTGGACAAATACCCCGACATGTTGGCGGTGGACGCGCAAGGCCAGCCGCGCAAATTCGGCTCGCGGCGTCATTATTGTTTCTCGCATCTGGGCTATCGCACCGAGGCTGCACGTATGGCAAAAGCCATGGCTGAGCGTTACGGGCGTAATCCCTATGTGACTGCATGGCAGATCGATAATGAATATGGGTGTCATGAGACCACCGTGTCGTTCTCATCACATGCACGGGACGGGTTTTGCGACTGGTTGGCGCAAAAATACCAATCGCCGCAGGCTTTGAATAAGGCGTGGGGCAATATCTTTTGGTCGATGGAATACGACAGTTTTGATGCCGTTGATTTGCCGAACCTGACAGTGACCGAAGCCAACCCGTCGCATTGGTTGGATTTTCGGCGCTTTACCTCAGATCAGGTCGTCGCCTTCAACCGCGCGCAGGTGGCAGCGATGCGTCCACATACCGACGCGCCGCTCATTCACAATTACATGGGGCGCGTGTTGGATTTTGACCACTTTGATGTGGGCGATGATTTGGAAATTGCCAGTTGGGACAGCTACCCTATGGGGTTTTTGGAACATGTCTTGCAAGAGGAAGATGACGCGTGGAAAGCGCAATATGCCAACCATGGTGATCCTGATTTTCAAGGGTTTCACCACGATCTGTACCGCGCTGTTGGCAAAGGGCGATGGTGGATCATGGAACAGCAACCGGGCCCTGTGAACTGGGCGCCGTATAATCCCATTCCGCAAGACGGTATGGTCAAGCTGTGGTCGATGGAAGCCATCGCGCATGGGGCCGAAGTGGTCAGCTATTTTCGCTGGCGCCAAGCGCCGTTTGCGCAAGAACAATTGCACGCAGGTCTGTTGCGCCCTGACAGTGTCAACGCGCAAGGCCAGATTGAAGCCCGCGCGGTTTATGACGAATTGCAGATCTTGGGCGAGATCGAGCATGTGGATGCAGATGTGGCAATCGTGTTTGATTACGAAAGCCAATGGGCGTGGGAAATCCAGCCACAAGGGCAGGGGTTTGATTACTTCCGTCTGGTGTTCGAACAATACCGCGCATTGCGCAAGCTTGGTTTGAACGTCGATATTCTGCCCGCCAATACCACCGATTTTGGCGCACGCAAATTGGTTGTCATTCCGGGGCTAATGGCGTGGAATGATGCTTTGCGCGGCGCAATTGAGCGCTTTGATGGGCAAATCGTAGTCGGGCCGCGCTCTGGTTTGAAGACGCCTGACATGCAGATCCCGCCAAGCCTTGGCCCTGATGTTGGTGGTGCCAAAACAGTACGGGTGGCGTCTTTGCGCCCGAATGTGCGTTTGGCCTTGCGCAATGGCGGGCATGTTATCCGCTGGTATGAAGACATCGAGGCGGGCCATGTGGTCGAGACCACCAATGATGGTCTGAACATCATGTGCCAAGAGGGGCATGTGTCGTATTTGGCCGCTTGGTTGGATCAGGACGCATATTTGCGTATTTTTGCGACGCTTTGCGCCACAGCGGGTATGACCACCGAAAATTTGCCAGATGGCTTGCGCAAGCGCAGCACCAAGGACCAAACGCTGTATTTCAACTATTCAAATGCGCCTGTAACGCATGGGGATATGGAATTGGCCTCGGGGGCCTATCTTTGGGTGAGGGCCTCTGAGCGTTAGGGGGCTTAGGGTCTCATGTTGGGGGCATAGAACATCAGACTGTGCTCAATGCCCCCAAGTGCGTTTTAAAGATCAATTTGCAAATGCGGCGTGCCGGTTGATGTTTTCTCAAGCGAAATGCCCAAAGGGCCGACAGTGCCGCGCACACGTTTGCGCAGGTTTGAAAAACTGTCAAAGGTGACGACATCCACGGGGTGATCCAAGTCTAAGGACAAGCGAAACCAACCAGGGCGGGTCATTTCAACTGCGATGATCGTTGCCGTAAAGGGCTGCGAAAGATACTGGCCAGAGACGCGTTCGCCAATGGCCCACCCCTGTGGTGGACGGTTTGAAATGGCGGCAAAAAGGCTGTTCCAATCACGATAACCGTATGTATGCGCGATCTGCTCAAGCGCGCTTGCATGGCTGATCGTGCGGCCCTGATCGGCCAAATCATTTCGCAATTGTTTGGCTTGGGTTTTGGCCTCAGTCAGTGTTGGTAAAGTCGTGGTCATTTGAGATCCTCCGATACAGTGTAAAACAAGCCCCAGCGCTGGCCGTTGCGCCGTGCTGTGCTGGCCAAGACGGATAGGGTGAGGACAAGCACCAAGACTTCGGTCACGGGGCTTGCGATCCAGATGCCAATTTCGCCCAAGCCCGCAGACAGGATAAACGTTAAAGGGATGGCAAAGAGATAGGGTTTGGACAGGCTCAGCAGCGCGGCCCGTTTTGCATCGCCTATGGCTTGGAAATGGGCTGAAATCATCATCAATGGCCCTGAGAGCACAAAGGCACTGGTCATCACCGGCAAAAGACGCGCAACTTCGGCCACAACCGCCGGATCAGACACAAAGGCTTGGCCGATTTGCACCGCGTAGGCATGCAAGACGACCTGTAGCGTGGCACAAAACAGGAAAGCCACCACCATAGCAAACATCAGACTGGCGTTCGTCCGCTGCCATAGACGCGCGCCATAGTTGTTGCCCGTGATCGTCTGCATCGCCAAAGACAGGCCCAGCATGATCAGATAGGCAAAGGTCATCACACGGGTGATAATACCGTAAGCCGAGACAGTGCTTTCATATTGCGGGGCGTCGACCCATTGCAGGGCGGCCATAATCGAGGCAGAGCCCAATGCAAAGCCGATAAAGCCAAGGCTTTGAGGTGCGCCCAAGGCTAAAATGTCAGACCAAGCAGAGGTCAGGCGGTGTTGCAGTAACGCATTAAGCCGCAAATCCGTTGTGCCGCGCAAACGGAATAGGATGATGATCCCTAAGGCTAGAGCTTGCGCCAAGGCTGTACCATAAGCCGAGCCAGCGACCCCCATGTTCAGCACAGCGATCAAGACATAGTTGAAAGCAATATTGGCCAAAGACACAAGCAGGCTCATAGCAGCCATAAAACCCACACGCCCCTCATTGCGTAGCGTGTCAGACTGTACGGAGAGGACAAACAATAGGGGAGAAAGAAAGACTGTGATGCCGATATAAGTAAGGCCCATGCGCGCAAGCGTTTCATTGCCGCCAGAGGCCAAACGCGACAGGGGCGCGCCAACCAGAACGAATAGCACGATAAGGCAGGCACTGGTCAAAAGCGCCAAGCCATGCGCGCCTGTAAAGACGGCACGGGCCTTAACCATCTCATTGCCGCCAATATGGCGCGCCATAAGGCTGGACATGCCACTGGATACCAAAGTCGAACAGGCAACGATCAGCATAAAGATAGGAAACATCAATGTGACAGCAGCCAGCGCGTTTGGCCCGACGTAATGACTAAGGAACATCGCGTCCATGACAGACAAAAGCCCGTTCATCGACATGATAAAGATAATAGGAACTGCGGTTTTCGCGTAAGTTACGCCTATAGGAGCGGTTAGATACGCGTTAGAGGTCTGAGACATAGCCAAGTGGCCCTCGTGCAAAGATCGCGCAATTTCAGGACGGGCACCCGCGTTACCATCCGCGCGATATGCGGAGAGGATCACATCGTTTGTCAACGCCAGAACTTCACCAAGACGATATGTCAGCGGGTGGCAGGCGTCGGCGGCCGATTGGTGAAATATCTGAGGTTTAGATTTGCGTCAAGGGCAGGGATGTCTCTTGCGTCACGTGATCTGCCGCGCGCTGGGCAAAACACTGTTCTAGTCGTGATCTTGCTGTTTTCATTTGCAAAGCCATCGGGTAGGGCAAGTCAAAGGCGTCTGTTTCGGCGCGATCCTGATTTGACGCCTCTTGAGGAGCCCCCATATGACCATGACCCCCACGACCATCACGCACCTTGTCACCCATTCCGGCGGCTTTCATGCGGATGAGCTTTTGTCCTCTGTTGTGTTGACGCGGCTGTTTCCAGAAGCAAAGCTTTTGCGCACCCGCGATCGTCAATGGATCACGCCGGGTGCGGATAAGATCATCTATGACGTGGGCGGTGCCTATGATGTGGCGGCGCAAATCTTTGACCATCACCAGCGCCCCGGTCCGCTGCGCGATGATGAACAGCCCTATAGCTCTTTCGGATTGATCTGGGCGCAGTATGGCCGCGATTATTTAGCCGCGCTGGGCGTGCCTGAAGGTGACGTTGAGGCGATCCACGCCAAGTTTGACACCAAGTTCGTCTTACCCATCGATCTGCTGGACAATGGCGCGATGGAGCCGTCCGTGGCGGGGCCTTTGTCGATCATGACCTTACCATCGCTTTTGGGCAGCTTAAAACCTGTGTTCGATGACACGTCGCCCACCGCAGATGATGACGCGTTCATGATGGCCTTGCCGATTGCGCGCAGCTTTGTTGAGGCGCAAATCCGCAATCTGGCCGCCAAAGCGCGCGCGCAAAGCATTGTTGTGGCCGCGATTGAAAAGGCTGGAACATCCCCCATTCTTGAGCTGCCTATGGGCATGCCTTACCGGTCTGCTTTGGATAAGGCCGAAGCGGATCACATCATGTTTGTGGTCAATCCTCGTGGCGAAGACTGGATGTTGGGTGGGATCAAGCTGTCCAATGAAACCTTCGAGCAACGCGCCGATCTGCCTGCCGCTTGGGCGGGTCTGACAGATGCGAAACTGGAAGAGGTTTGCGGTGTCAAAGGCGCTAAGTTTTGCCACAACGCACGTTTCATCGCTGTAGCAAACTCGCGTGAGGCGATCATGCAGATGGCTGATTTGGCGATTGCAGAGCTGTCACGCGGTACTGACGATGCGCAAAACCCGTCTCAGCAAGACAGCTAATTTACATCAAAGCGGGGCGTGGCGTGTCTGTTTTTAGAGATGCCGCGCTTTGCGAATGATTCGCAAGTTGGCGATTTCGTTGACTTGAAACGGGGGAATTGGCTCTTGGAGAGGTCAATTTTCGCCGCCAGTTGCGAATATTAGGCCTTTAGTTGCGAATCGTTCGCAACTACTTGACAAGTTTCAGTGCCTGGCTTTTACAGATGTGGAATTTCATCTGTAGGAGCCATCATGAACACCCCATCTGTTTTCCGAACTCTGACATCCGCAATCGCGCTAAGTGCAGGTTTCGCGCTAACGTCGCATGGCGCTGCTGCTCAAGAACGCCTGAAAGTCGTGACCACATTTACGGTATTGGCCGAGATGGCACAAAACGTGGCGGGGGATGCGGCAGATATTGTGTCGATCACCAAGCCGGGGGCGGAAATCCACGGCTATCAACCCACGCCCCGCGATATCGTACGGGCCTCAGATGCCGATCTGATCTTGTGGAACGGTATGAACTTGGAGCTATGGTTCGAACAGTTTTTGAGCAACCTTGGCGATATTCCATCAGCCACATTGACCGACGGGATCGAACCCATCTCAATCGCCGCGGGCGCTTACGAAGGCAAAGCCAATCCTCATGCATGGATGGGATTGGACAATGCGTTGATCTATGTTGACAATATCGCTGCAGCTTTGTCATTAAATGATCCAGACAATGTATTGACCTATTTGAACAATGCTGCTGAGTACAAAGATGAAATTCGTGCCACGATTGCACCGCTCAAAGCCCTGCTCGAGACACTGCCAGACGACAAACGTTGGCTTGTCACCTGCGAAGGCGCGTTCAGTTATTTGGCGCGTGATTTTGGCTTGAAAGAACTCTACCTTTGGCCAATGAATGCAGACCAAACAGGCACACCGCAACAGGTGCGCAGCGTGATTGATGGTGTGCGTGACAATGATATTCCCGTGGTGTTTTGTGAAAGCACGGTCAACACGTCGCCCGCCAAACAAGTCGCCCGCGAAACCGGTGCGCGTTACGGTGGTGAGCTTTACGTTGACAGCTTAAGTGCCGCAGATGGACCGGTGCCGACCTATCTTGATCTGCTACGTGTTACCGCGCAAACTGTGGTGAATGGTCTGACAGAGCAAAGCCAATAAAACGCACTGAATTTAAAGCCTGATAAAAAAACAGATATTTTCAAAAGGACGCCCCCCGTGACACAGCCCCAGTCTCTCCTGAACTCGTCTACAAGCGGCGGTATTATGGCGCGCGATGTGACGGTTACGTATCGTAACGGCCATATGGCGCTGCATGATGCAAGTTTCGAAATCCCGCGCGGGACGATTACGGCACTTGTTGGCGTGAACGGCGCGGGGAAATCGACCTTGTTCAAGGCGATCATGGGGTTCGTTCCTGCTGCAAATGGTGAAATTCGGTTGCTCGGCAAAACGGTGAAAGACGCTTTGCGCGAAAACCTTGTGGCCTATGTGCCGCAAGCCGAAGAGGTCGATTGGGCTTTTCCTGTGCTTGTCGAGGATGTGGTGATGATGGGCCGCTATGGCCACATGGGGTTCTTGCGCCATGCGCGCAAAGCCGATCATGCCGCCGTCGATGAGGCGTTGCGCCGTGTGAATATGCTCGACTTTCGCAAACGCCAGATTGGCGAACTGTCAGGCGGACAACGCAAGCGGGTGTTCTTGGCCCGCGCTTTGGCCCAAGACGGTCAGGTGATTTTGCTGGACGAGCCTTTTACGGGCGTCGATGTGAAAACCGAAGAGCAAATCATTACGCTCTTGCGCGAATTGCGCGACGAGGGGCGGGTGATGTTGGTCTCGACGCATAATCTTGGGTCCGTCCCTGAGTTTTGTGATCGCACTGTTTTGGTTAAAGGCACTGTGCTGGCTTACGGCACCACCGAAGAGGTCTTTACCCATGACAATCTTGAGCGCGCTTTTGGCGGTGTTTTGCGGCACTTTACCTTGGGGGGAACAGAACTGCATGACGATGACGACACCCGCGAGGTGCGTATCATCACCGACGACGAGCGGCCATTCGTGATGTATGGCGATAAATCAGACGCAGCCAAAGAAGACGCGCTATGATTGACCTATTGTTGGAACCTTTCAGCTATAGTTACATGTTCAACGCGATGTGGGTTTCTGCCCTTGTAGGGGGCGTTTGCGCTTTTTTGTCGTCATATCTGATGCTTAAAGGTTGGTCTTTGATCGGTGATGCGCTCAGTCACTCTGTTGTTCCTGGCGTGGCCGGCGCTTATATGCTTGGCTTGCCCTTTGCTTTGGGTGCTTTTGTGGCGGGGGGATTGGCCGCCGCCGCGATGTTGTTTTTGTCTGAACGTTCCGGTTTGAAAATTGATGTGATCATCGGGATTATTTTCACCTCTTTCTTTGGGCTTGGCCTGTTTATGGTGTCGATGTCGCCCATGTCGGTGAGCATTCAGACTATCATTATGGGCAATATTTTGGCCATCACGCCTGAGGACACGCTGCAATTGGCGATCATCGGCGTGGTTTGTTTGGTGGTGCTTTTGGCCAAGTGGAAAGACCTGATGGTGACATTTTTCGACGAAACCCATGCGCGGTCCATCGGGTTAAAGCCTGAGCTGTTGAAGGTTGTGTTTTTCATGTTGCTATCGGCAGCAATTGTGGCCGCGATGATGACCGTGGGCGCGTTTTTGGTGATCGCCTTGGTGGTCACACCAGGGGCCACGGCTTATTTGCTGTGCGACCGGTTTCCGCGCTTGATTGCGTTGTCGGTGTTCATTGGGGCCGCGACCTGTTTTATCGGGGCTTATATGAGTTATTTTTTGGACGGTGCCACGGGCGGGATCATCGTCGTGTTGCAAACAGCAGTGTTTTTGATCGCTTTTGTCTTCGCGCCCAAGCATGGCATATTGGCCAGCAAACGCATCGCACGCGAGGCTATCGCGTCTAAATCGGCAGTGATGAAGGGGGATGTGAAATGATCGACATCCTGTTACAACCGTTTCAATTCGCCTTCATGCAAAACGCCTTTTGGATCATTATTTTGATCGCTCCGCCGACAGCTTTGTTGTCGTGTTTTCTTGTGCTCAAAGGCTGGGCCTTGATGGGGGATGCCGTCAGTCACGCGACCCTGCCGGGGATCGTTTTGGCGTGGATATTGGGATTGCCGCTGATTGTCGGGGCTTTTGTCGCGGGCATGGCCTGCGCTGTTGCCACGGGGTATCTCTCTGATCATAGCCGCGTGAAAAAAGACACCGTGATGGGGGTCGTGTTTTCAGGCATGTTCGGGCTTGGCATCATTATGTACACCGCGATCACCACCAACGAGCATCTGGATCACGTGTTGTTTGGCAATATGCTGGGCGTGGGGTCACAAGACCTGTGGACGGCGGGGATCATCGGCGTTTTTGTGACCCTGCTTTTGGGGCTGAAATGGCGCGATCTGTTGTTGCACGCTTTTGATCCGGCGCAAGCGCAGGCCTCGGGGCTGAACACCAATTTTTTGCACTACGGCCTGTTGGCGGCTTTATCGTTGACCATCGTCGCCACGCTCAGCGCCGTTGGGCTGATTTTGGCGGTGGCCTTGCTGGTCACGCCGGGGGCGATTGCCTTTTTGGTCGCCCGCAGTTTCGCGCCAATGATGTTCGTGTCTATGGCCGCTTGCACCTTTGCGATGTTCGCTGGCACCTATGCCAGTTTTTATCTGGACAGCTCGCCCGCGCCGACGATTGTGTTAATCTTGACGCTGCTGTTCATTATCGCCTTTGTGCGCCGGATGCGGATCACGCGGCGGATGTCGCGGCGTGCGGCATTAGGCTGATCATGCAGTGTGAGTGCGAATAGTCTTAGTTTATTGTTAAAAAAACGCCATAACGCTGTCACGCGAGGTTTAAAGTCAATTTCTAAAAGGGCACCTGTATTCGATTGAGAATACTCTTTTTGAAGGTGTCATCATGGTAGAAATTAATCCGGTTGCATTTGTTTTGGGCTGTCTGTTGGAGCCATCTAAATCAGGTATACGGTCATTTTTGCGACGCGCATTTAGACGCGCTGTATGATGTCCTGAATGTCAGGTGTCATTCAAATTCTTGATAATATGCTTATTTTAAAGACTATTGTTTTAACTTTTATGCTTGGGACCGGGCGTCTATATACCTGATATAAAAAATCAGGATTGACATGCCTTATGGAAAAAGTCAGATACAGCATCACGCATATAGTGGCGATGCTGGTGGTGAATGTTTGAAAGCCTATGGGCTGTAAACCTTCAAAACTCGCGCGCCAAAATCTAACGCCGAGACCGAGGACCAAACATGAAACGCATGATGACCGCTTTCGCCGTGGCAGCTTTGCCTGTCGCTCCCGCCCTTGCTGGCCCAGCAGAGGTTTTGACCACCTACGCCAATATCGCCGAAGCCTCTTACAGTGACAGCCTGACCTCAGCCCAAGCTTTACGCGCTGCCATCGATACGCTGATTTCTGATCCGTCCGACGTTACTCTGGCCGCTGCAAAAGCTGCTTGGATCGAAGCCCGCGTGCCCTATCAACAAACCGAAGTCTTCCGGTTCGGCAATCCGATTGTGGATGATTGGGAAGGCAAAGTGAACGCTTGGCCTTTGGACGAGGGCTTGATCGATTACGTTGATGCAGCTTACGGCGGCGCGACAGATGAAAACGAATTTGCAGCACTCAACGTGATTGCAAACCCAATGTTCACACTGTCTGGTGTTGATATCGATGCGACTGATATTACGCCTGAGTTGATTGGCGAAACACTGCACGAAGCGGATGAAGTCGAATCCAACGTGGCGTCTGGCTATCACGCGATTGAGTTTTTGCTTTGGGGCCAAGACCTGAACGGCACAAACCACGGTGCGGGCAATCGTCCGTTTACAGATTACGCAACTGGCGATGACTGCACCAATGGCAATTGTGATCGTCGCGGCGCGTATTTGTCGGCTGCCGCTGATTTGCTTGTGTCCGATCTTGAATACATGGCGGCGCAATGGGGCGCAGAGGGCGAAGCACGTGCAGCTGTGACTGCTGATCCTAAAGCGGGTATCACAGCGATCCTGACCGGAATGGGATCATTGTCCTACGGCGAGCAAGCGGGCGAGCGCATGAAATTGGGCGTGATGTTGAACGACCCAGAAGAAGAGCATGATTGTTTCTCAGACAACACACATAATTCGCATTTCTACGATGGCCTTGGCATCCGCAACGTCTTTGTTGGTGAATATGTGTCTGGATCTGGCAACACAGTCAGCGGCGAAAGTTTGCAAGATTTGTTGGCCGCAACTGACCCTGCCGTAGCAGCAGAATTGACCTCTGCGATTGATGCAACAATGTCCGAACTTGGTCAGATCAAATCGGCGGCTGAAGCTGGTTTTTCATACGATCAAATGCTTGAGCGCGGCAATGCTGCGGGTGAAGAATTGATCTTGTCAGCTGTTGATGCGCTTGTCGCTCAAACACGCTCAATCGAACGCGCGGTTGCGGTTCTTGACGTGGACGGTGTGGGGATCGAAGGCTCTGACAGCCTTGACGATCCTGATGCGGTTTTCGAATAAACGCGGCTGACAAAAACGGCATAGGCGGGGGTCTTCGCCTATGCACAACACTTTTATGGGTGTATGCGTGATCGTTCACGTAAATATTTGCAAGGATAGCGATAATGGCACGTAGCAGTTCATTCTTCGTCCCCAGCTCTACTGTTTCAGTACTCGCAATTTCGCTTGGCTGCGCCATGCCATTTGCGAGCGGGGCCAGTTCTGAGGTGCCGAAGGTCGGCGAGCCGTATTTATCTGTCGTGCCGCGCACCGAATCTGAAGCGCAGCGTATTAAATCCGCCACCGCGCCGACATCGGATTTTTCCAAAGCAGAAAAGTTTGAGGAAAATTCCGCAGGCAAGGCAACGACCCGCGCACGCACCGATCATGATGCCTTTTCGCAGTCCTCAGAGTCCTTGAGTTTTGAACATGAATTGGACTTTAAGCTGGGCAATGGGCTGTTCAAAAAGCTTTGGGTGTCGTCACCATCCTCCACTTTGGCCTCTGACGGATTGGGGCCGGTGTACAATGCGCGTTCCTGTCAGCGCTGCCATTTGAAAGACGGGCGCGGGCACACGCCTGAGGGCGCAGACGACAGCCGCGTGTCGATGTTCTTGCGCCTCTCTGTGCCAAAGCCAGATGATGTGCCTTTGACTGAGATCGAGACTTATCTGGCGGCTCTTGATGGCGATGCCGCCACGCCGCGCACCGCGCCAGAGCCCACCTATGGGGGCCAGTTGCAAGATTTAGCGATCCAAGGCCACGCCGCTGAGGCGCAAATGGAGGTCAGCTATGTTGAGCAACCTATCGCGCTGTCAGATGGTGAAACAGCAAGCCTGCGGGTGCCAAGCTATCGTATGACCAACGCTGGTTATGGTGATTTTGCTGCTGATGTTCAAATCTCACCCCGCGTTGCGCCGCCCATGATCGGACTGGGGCTGGTGGAAGCCATTCCTGCGGCCGATATTTTAGCACATGAAGATGCTGATGACGCTGATGGCGACGGTATTTCAGGGCGCGCACAAGTTGTCTGGTCTAGCGAATTTAACACGCCTATCTTGGGCCGTTTTGGTTGGAAATCGGGCCACGGTACGGTCAAGGAACAATCGGCTGACGCTTTTGCTGGCGATATCGGTATTTCATCGCCACTCGCGCCGCGTCCTTTTGGCGATTGTACGCAAGCGCAAACCGAATGTCTGGCGGCCGTGCATGGTGATAATGATGAACGCGGAGATGAAATCGACGCTGAAGGTCTTGATCTGGTTTCCTTTTATTCGCGCAACTTGGCCGTGCCAGCGCGCCGCGATGTGAATGATCCGCAGGTTTTGCAGGGCAAAGAGGTGTTCTATAATATCGGTTGTGCGTCGTGCCATACACCGAAATATGTGACCCATCGCCTAGAGGACGACAGCAGCAAAGCGCAAAGTTTTCAGCTGATTTGGCCCTATTCCGATTTTCTTTTGCACGACATGGGCGAGGGCTTGGCGGATGGCCGACCAGAGCTGCGCGCAACGGGGTCAGAATGGCGCACGCCACCGCTTTGGGGCATTGGTTTGACTGAACAGGTGTCTGGGCACACGCAATTTTTACATGACGGGCGCGCGCGTTCATTGTTAGAAGCTGTGCTGTGGCATGGTGGCGAGGCTGAAAGCGCTCGCGATACCGTTGTGGACATGCCAAGTGAAGACCGCGCGGCGCTGATCCGCTTTTTAGAAAGCCTATGATGATGACATCTTTTGTTCGAATAACGCTCAAATCGCTTGCAGCATCGGTTGTCTTATTTGCAGGCAGTGGCGCATATGCTGGCCCGCAAGCGGACGCTGTGGTGCGCGTTGTGACGCAGCATGCCGTTCCTGCGGTTTTGAACTTTTCGACGCACATAAATGCTCTTGAGGATTCTGCGAAATCCGATTGTACAGCAGGCGCACTTGTGCCGGCCTATAACGCGGGGTTCGATGCTTGGATGGGGTTGCAACACCTGAACATCGGACCTGTCGAAGCCGATGCACGAGGGCTGACAATCGCGTTTTGGCCTGACAAAAAAGGCATGATCCCCAAAACGCTCTCTGCTCTGATCGCGGATCAAGATGCAGCTGTGTCAAACGCAGATGAATTTGCCCATGTGTCAATCGCTGCGCGTGGTCTTTTTGCCTTAGAATACATGCTCTTCGATGATTCATTTAATGCATATGATCAAGGCAGCTATTCTTGTGAATTGGTACAAGCCATCACCCACGACTTGGCACAAACCGCAGATCATATCGCTGGAGAATGGACCCGCGAAGACGGGTTCGCCGCAACCTTAACCACTGCAGGTGCGGTGGACAATCAACGCTATTTATCCGAGACGGAAGCGGCGCAGGCGCTTTACACCATGCTGCTGACGGGATTGGAAAATTCCGCAGAGCAACGTATCGGTCGCCCCCTTGGCAGTTTCGAAAAACCGCGCCCCAAACGTGCAGAGGCCTATCGGTCAGGACGCTCCGCGCGCAACGTGATGTTATCCGTGCAAGCCGCGCGTGAATTCGTCGTCGCTATGGCGCCAGAGGTCCCGACACATACCCTTGAAATTTTGGACGAGGTCTTGGCCAAATTGCAGGATTTGGACGATCCGACATTCGCTTCGGTGGATGATCCCATGGGGCGCCTCAAGATCGAAATCATCGCGCAGCGCATCGAGGCGGCAACAGAGTCTATCGCCAATGATATCGGCGCACCTTTGGGCATTTCCGCAGGGTTCAACGCCTCAGACGGAGATTGATATGACCTCTCGCCGTGGATTTTTACTTGGGATGGCAGCCGCCAGTCTGACGCCTCGGTTGACTTGGGCGGATGCTGGAAACCCTGCGTATTTAGGGGCTGCGCGTGATCAAAACGGAGATTTCGCGCTATATGGCCTGAGCGCCGAGGCGCAAATTGTGTTCCGTGTGGGGCTTCCTGCGCGCGGACATGCCGCCGCAGCTCATCCAACGCGACCCGAGGCCGTGGGGTTTGCCCGCAGACCTGGCACCTACGCGCTCGTGATCGACTGTGCCAATGGTCAGGTCACGCATAAATTGCAAGCGCCCTCCGGGCGGCATTTCATGGGGCACGGGGTATTCGTTCAGGGCGGCGATATCTTGGTCACCACAGAAAACAACTATGCTGAATCGAAAGGCTGTTTGGGGCTTTGGCAGCGCAGCAAAGGTTATGTGCGGATCGGCGAAGTTGACAGCCACGGCATCGGCCCGCATGACATTCGCGCATTGTCCGACGGGACTCTGGTGGTCGCAAATGGTGGCATTTTGACCCATCCAGATCATGGCGAGGGGCGCGATAAATTAAACCTTGAGACGATGCAGCCGTCCTTGGCCTATTTGACGCCAGAGTTTTCGCTGCAAGAACAGCATATCTTGGCTGAGGATCTGCATCACGCTTCGATCCGCCATCTTTCGGTGGCCGATGATCAAGTCGGGTTTGCGATGCAATGGCAGGGCGATCCCTTTGACATCGTGCCGTTGCTCGGACTGCATAAACGGGGCGCTGATCCGGTCTTGTTCGAGGCGCCTTTGGCTGATCAACTGTCGATGAAAGCCTACGCCAGTTCCATCGCGTTCAATGGTGCGGGGACAGAGTTGGCGATTACCTCATCGAGAGGTGGGCGCATTCATAGGTTTGCAACGGATGGTCAATTTATGTCCTCTGTGTCGCGTGCAGATGTCAGCGGGCTGGCCGCGAAAGGTGACGGATATTTGGCCTCTGACGGGCAGGGGGCGTTGCTATCGATTGAGGCGGACAGTCGCGTGCTGAACAAGACATCTGGTTTGGCTTGGGACAATCACCTTGTGTCTTTGCCTATATTGGGGTGAAGTGATGTTATGAAAAAGCAAATCTGGAACGTGAAGACGCCGTTTTTTCGCCCTTTGTGGCGCAGGGCTCTGGCCTGCTTGGTCTGCCTTGTCTGGGCAGGGGTAGAATTGGCCTATGGCAACAACATGTTTGGCGCGATCTTCTTGGGCGCTGGTGTCTATTTGCTGTATCAGTTTTTCATCAGCTTCAACCCTGAGGATTACACGCCACCACCGGAATCATAATCGAACGCCGGATTTCGATCGCTCAAGTGTCATTTGAGTGGCTGTTTCCAGAGCTGAAGGGGGCGAGTCGGCATTTTAATTAAATTTTGTTGAAATTTGATGCAATGCGGCAACAGGCCTTGCGTCATTACCGCTCTGGCCTTGGATGTGTCGCAAGATAGGGTGGTGGACCTTGTTCGTAACTTTTTGTATTTAAAGGTATAATATCATTTTGATCCAAAAGCTTCGTTATCGGTTTGCACTGACTTGAAAAACGAAAGATCATGGCACAGATACAAGACTTCAGGCGCACTTGCAGCTTCTCGATGGTCTTAATAAGATTCGAGTAACACTTCCGCGCTAACCATCAAAAAAGACAGATAAGAGGCAGGGACCGATGAGAGACCCAATTGATACATACATGAATACGCTCGTTCCGATGGTGGTCGAACAGACCAGCCGTGGTGAACGTGCCTACGACATTTTCTCGCGCCTGCTCAAAGAGCGCATCATTTTTCTAAACGGTCCCGTGCATGACGGTATGTCATCACTGATCTGTGCTCAGCTGTTGTTCCTTGAGGCGGAAAACCCGTCCAAAGAAATTTCTATGTATATCAACAGCCCTGGCGGTGTCGTGACCTCTGGCCTGTCGATCTATGACACCATGCAGTACATCCGCCCCAAAGTGTCGACTTTGGTTATGGGCCAAGCGGCGTCCATGGGGTCTTTGCTGTTGACGGCTGGCGAAAAAGGTATGCGCTTCTCGTTGCCAAATTCACGCGTTATGGTGCACCAGCCTTCTGGTGGTTACCAAGGTCAAGCCACGGATATCATGATCCATGCGCAAGAAACTCAAAAACTCAAAGATCGTTTGAACGAAATCTACGTCAAGCACACCGGTCAAAAAATGAAATCTGTTGTGGATGCGCTTGAACGCGATAACTTTATGTCGCCCCAAGATGCCAAAGACTTCGGTTTGATCGATGATATCGTCGAAACACGCGAACCGCTCGCTGAGAAAGTCTAGCACTTTGTCGTTCTGCCCAAGTGTAACGCTTGGGCAGGATTTTGGCATTGTGCCCACAAATACGCTGCCTTACACTTTCATGTAACGGGCAAACTGATTGGCCTTTGTTTGGGCCAATTTTACGGAATTAAAAGGCGATCAGCCTTAGGGGATTGTAATGTCGAACTCGTCCAGTGGTGACAGCAAAAATACGCTCTATTGTTCTTTTTGTGGCAAAAGCCAACATGAAGTGCGCAAGCTCATCGCGGGACCGACCGTGTTCATCTGTGATGAATGCGTTGAACTGTGTATGGATATCATTCGTGAAGAAACCAAATCATCCGGTTTGAAAGCTTCCGAAGGTGTGCCGTCCCCCAAAGAAATTTCTGGGTTCCTAGATGATTATGTGATCGGTCAGACGACTGCCAAGCGCGTGCTGTCTGTTGCGGTCCACAACCACTACAAACGTCTTAATCACGCCAGCAGTGGTGCGGGCGATATCGAATTGTCCAAGTCCAACATCTTGCTGATGGGGCCAACTGGCTGTGGTAAAACACTGCTTGCTCAAACCCTTGCGCGTATTCTTGATGTGCCTTTCACGATGGCTGATGCGACAACTCTGACAGAAGCGGGCTATGTCGGTGAAGACGTTGAAAACATCATCCTCAAACTGCTTCAAGCCTCTGAGTATAATGTTGAGCGCGCGCAGCGCGGTATCGTTTACATTGATGAAGTCGACAAAATTACCCGTAAATCGGATAACCCGTCAATCACGCGCGATGTGTCGGGCGAGGGCGTTCAGCAAGCTTTGTTGAAAATCATGGAAGGCACTGTTGCCTCTGTTCCGCCTCAGGGTGGCCGCAAGCATCCACAGCAAGAATTTTTGCAAGTGGACACGACCAACATTTTGTTCATCTGTGGCGGCGCCTTTGCAGGGCTCGATCGCATCATCGCGCAGCGCGGCAAGGGCACATCCATTGGCTTTGGTGCTGATGTGAAAGAATCTGAAAACCTCGGCGCAGGTGAATTGCTAAGTGAGCTTGAGCCCGAAGATTTGCTGAAATTTGGTTTGATCCCAGAATTCGTGGGTCGTTTGCCGGTTCTTGCAACGCTGGAAGATCTAGATGAATCCGCTTTGATCACTATTTTGACGCAGCCTAAAAATGCTTTGGTCAAACAGTATCAGCGCTTGTTCGAGCTTGAGAAAACCAAGCTGACCTTCACAGAAGATTCGCTGTCCGCGATTGCCAAGCGTGCGATTGAACGCAAAACAGGTGCACGTGGTCTGCGGTCGATCTTGGAAGACATCTTGCTCGACACGATGTTTGATTTGCCTGGAATGGACAATGTCAGCGAAGTTGTGGTGAACGAGGAAGCGGTAAACACCGAAGCACAGCCTTTGATGATCTATTCAAAAGAAGACGTTAAAGAAGCTAGCGCAGGCTAAGTCTGGCTGGCGGCGTGATGTCGAAGACAAAGGCTCCAGTACAGATGTGCTGGGGCCTCTTTTTTCAGCACCGGCATGATGGACCAAAAGGCTATGCGTGATTTCGCTTCTCAGCCGTGCAAACGCTCCAATCCTCTGGACCTTGTCGCAACAATGGTTCATAGAATGAACAACGCAATTCGAAAGGCTTACCCATGGGCATCGTGAACTCAGTTCTCCGCGGGCTCGTCTGGTGGAAAGATCAGACGCTCGGCACGCAACTCTTCACATGGCGCAACGGCATCAAAGTTGGTGACGATGTGCAGGGCAATATCTATTACCGCAATAAAGATGACAGCAAACGCTGGGTGATCTTTAATGGTGAAGTTGAAGCTTCTCGTATCAGCCCTGATTGGCACGGTTGGCTGCATCAAACTTTTGATGAAGCCCCCGGCACAACGCCGCTTGTGCATAAAACCTGGGAAAAACCCCATCTTGAAAACCAGACTGGGACAGCTGCGGCCTATGCGCCTGCTGGATCCATTCGTCGCGCGCGTCCTGCGGATCGCCGCGATTATGAGGCATGGCAGCCAGAATAAATGTCTGAAAACACGACAGAGATTGCCGTCGGGGCTGGGGTTCTTGCGCTTGCGCTTGGGGTTCTTGTCTATGCAGGCCAAGTCACCGGATTTTCCACTGGCGCAGATGACCGCTACACGCTGACAGCGTCTTTTCGCTCTGCAGAGGGCGTATCCGTGGGAACAGATGTGCGGCTGGCCGGTGTCAAAGTGGGATCAATCTCTGATCTGACTTTGAACTATGATAATTTTCGCGCTGAAGCTGCTTTGTCTTTGGATGGTGATCTTATTCTTCCCGATGACACTGCGGCGATGATCGCCTCTGAAGGATTGCTTGGTGGCAATTTTATCGAGCTCGTGCCCGGCGGATCAGCTTTTAATTTTGAAGATGGTCAAGTGATCGCTGACACTCAAGGCTCGGTCAGTTTGATCAATCTGTTGTTGAAATTTGTCACCGCCAGCGGCGGTAGCGAATGATGCGCGCGGGCTTAACCTCTTTGGTTTTGGCGGTGTCGCTGGGCGCTCCGATCTGGGCGCAAGACAATGGTCTTGGCGACGACTTTCAAACTGGTGTTGATCAAATTTTAGTACAGCCTTTGGATGACAGCGGCATTGGCTTTGGTGGTGATGGTTTATCGTTGGAAGACCTGCAATCGTTCCCTGGGTCTGGTTTTCAACAAGAGCTGCGAGACATCACCACCGAAACGCAGGTGAAAGTGACCGCGGGCACAGGTGTGAACCTGCGTGCCCTTGATAAGCTGACAGGTGAGGTCCAAGACCTGACCATTGCGGTCGGGCAGCCTGCTGTCTTTGGTCGTATTTCAATTTATCTTGCGGACTGTCGTTACCCAGAGGATAACCCGTCAGGGGACGCCTATGCCTATTTGATGGTCCATGCGCAAGGTGTTGATGAACCAGTCTTTTCTGGCTGGATGGTGTCGTCTAGCCCTGCATTGAACGCGATGGATCACGCGCGTTACGATATTTGGCCACTGACCTGCAGCACGTCCTGAGGCGTGAGCGGGGCAGGTAAGGCTTCGATATCTGCGCGATGCTCAAGCGCCTGACCTAACAATCCATGATACTTTGCACGCGGTATTTCAATTGCCCCGAGTGATGCCAAATGCGGTGTGATGAATTGTGTGTCGAACAGTGTGAACCCTGTGGCACGCAATCGGGCGACCATATAGGCCAGTGCCACTTTCGACGCGTCCGTGCGGCGTGAGAACATGCTTTCGCCAAAGAAGGCCGTGCCAATGGTCAGGCCATAAACGCCCCCCACAAGCGCATCCTCTTCATACACTTCCAGAGAGTGGCAAAACTTCATGGCGTGCAATTGTCTGTACAGATCAAAAATAGTGTCGTTGATCCATGTCTCAGGGCGATCTGCGCAGCCTTCAACAATGGCATCAAAATCGGTGTTGAAACGGATCGAGAAGCGCTCAAGCCGAATGGTTTTCGCCAAGGATTTTGAAATGTGAAACCCGTCTAGTGGAAAGATGCCGCGATCTGTCGGATCAACCCAATACAGATCAGGGTCATCACGACTGTCAGACATCGGAAACACGCCATTGGTATAGGCGTTCAGCATCATTTGCGGTGTCAGGGTTACGTGGTCCATTTGGTATCTATGTTGAATTACGGGAAGAGGAATTGCAAAAGAAAAGGCCGCCCGAAGGCGACCTTATCACTGTCGGATCAAACCCTTAGCTTAGGTTTTTATCGAGCCATTTTTCCAGCCAATGGATGTTGTAATTGCCAGTCTGAATGTCTTCTTCTTGCAGTAGCATGTCAAACAGTGGGACTGTTGTGTCGACACCATCAACGATCAACTCGCCTAAAGCGCGATGCAGGCGGGCCAGTGCTTCGGGGCGATTGCGTCCATGCACGATGAGTTTACCGATCAAGCTGTCGTAATAGGGCGGGATCGAATAGCCGTCATACAATGCGCTGTCCATACGCACGCCAAGCCCACCTGGGGCATGGTACTGTGTGATCTTACCTGGGCAAGGCGAGAAGTTCGGCAGTTTTTCCGCGTTGATTCGCACTTCGATGGCATGGCCATTGAGCACCAAATCGTCTTGGGTGAAAGACAGTTTTTCACCAGAGGCCACGAGAATCTGTTCGCGCACAAGGTCTTGGCCAAAGATGGCTTCGGTTACAGGGTGTTCCACCTGCAAACGTGTGTTCATCTCGATAAAGAAGAACTCGCCGTCCTCATACAAAAACTCGACAGTGCCAGCGCCTTTGTAACCCATTTTGGCAATCGCATTGGCACAGATGCCGCCGATGTGAGCGCGTTCTTCTGGGGTAATGCTAGGGCCGGGGGCCTCTTCAAAGACCTTTTGGTGACGACGTTGCAAGGAACAATCGCGTTCGCCCAAGTGGACGCCACCACCTTGGCCATCACCAAAGACTTGCACCTCGATGTGACGTGGCTTTTGGAGATATTTCTCCATGTAAACTTCGTCATTACCAAAAGCGGCTTTGGATTCTGAACGGGCTGTGCGGAAAGATGTTTCCAGCTCGTCCTCGTTCAAGGCCACTTTCATGCCGCGACCACCGCCGCCAGCTGTGGCTTTGATGATGACAGGGTAACCCATCTCTGCGGCTGCTTTTTTCGCCGCCGCCACATCAGGCACCCCGCCGTCAGAGCCCGGCACAATGGGAATGCCCAAGACCTGCGCGGTTTCTTTGGCAGTGATCTTGTCGCCCATCTGGCGGATGTGTTCCGCAGAGGGGCCAATAAAGGTCAAGCCGTGGTCTTCGACGATTTGCACAAAGGCCGCGTTTTCAGACAGAAAACCGTAGCCAGGGTGGATCGCTTGCGCGCCTGTGATTTCGCAGGCCGCGATGATGGCAGGGAAGCTCAGGTATGAGTCCGTGGATGAATTGGGGCCAATGCACACAGCTTCGTCAGCCATGCGCACATGCATGGCATCAGCGTCAGCTGTCGAATGAACGGCAACGGATTTGATTCCCATTTCACGACAAGCACGGATCACGCGAAGCGCGATTTCGCCACGGTTGGCAATGAGGATTTTATCGAACATGTGGGCGCCCACCTATTCGATGATCATCAAAGGAGCACCAAATTCAACTGGCGTTCCGTCATCCACAAGCACACGTTTCACTGTGCCAGATTTTGGCGCAGGGATATGGTTCATGGTTTTCATAGCTTCGATGATCATCAAGGTTTGACCCTCAGTGACCTGATCGCCGATTTTGACGAAAGTTGCAGAACCCGGCTCGGCTGACAGGTAAGCGGTGCCAACCATTGGGGAGGGCACGGCATTTGGATCGTTAGATGGGTCCGCTGCCGCGGCAGGTGCTGCCGTTGCGGCAGCGGCAGCAGCAGGTGCGGCAGCTGCGATCGGAGCAGGGGCTGCGGCGACAGATTGGACAACTTGCTGCACTGGAAGCTGGCGGCTTACGCGGACATTCAAACTGTCGCTGTCGCCATATTCGCGCATCACTTCAAGTTCTGTGAGATCATTCGCTGTGAGCAATTCTGCCAGTGCTTGAATGAACTTTACATCGGAATCGTTTGTCTTTGTCATTGGTCCAACCCAGTTTCTGCCGCTTATGCCTATAAAAAAGGCAAGCGAAAATATTTTCTTTGTTTGCTTATACGGTACGGCGTCTTGGCTGAAAACCCAATAAAAGCAAAGGTATATGGCGCAATAAAGTCAATTTTAGTATTTATATTTAATTAATATCGCTATTTTTGTGTATTTATGATCAATGTCGACGGCCATCATCGGGGAGTTCTAAAATTTACCACTTGATAAAAAAAGCGGATATGGCACCTTGGATCGCATAGTCATATAGCGATGGAGCCAAAGATGCAAAGTAGGGAACGACACAGTGGTATTGTGGCAGGCAGGCTGGAACCGGATGCCTTAGTCGAAAATTTCACTGACCTTCACGAACCCTTGGCCGATCACGAGGCACAAGTCGCCGCCGACAGATGTTATTTTTGTTATGACGCGCCCTGTATGACGGCTTGCCCGACCTCTATTGATATCCCCATGTTCATTCGCCAAATCGTCACCGGCACGCCGAAAGCGGCGGCCAAAACGATTTTCGATCAGAACATCTTGGGCGGTATGTGCGCACGGGTTTGCCCCACTGAAACCTTGTGCGAAGAAGTGTGCGTGCGCGAAATTGCCGAAGGCAAGCCTGTCGAAATTGGCCGTTTGCAGCGCTACGCCACTGACACTCTGATGACGGAATCTGCACATCCTTATACGCGTGGTGAGGCGACTGGTAAAACGGTTGCAGTTGTCGGTGCTGGGCCTGCGGGGTTATCTGCGGCACATCGTTTGGCGATGCTGGGCCATGAAGTGACCTTGTTTGATGCCCGCGAAAAGCTTGGCGGCCTGAATGAATTTGGCATTGCGAGTTATAAATCCACTGAAGATTTCGCTCAAAAGGAAGTCGATTGGCTGTTGTCCATTGGGGGCATTCAGGTGCAATCGGGTCAAAAGCTTGGACAAGAGATCACGCTGGACGGGTTGAAAGCCGACTTTGATGCCGTGTTTTTATCCATTGGCCTTGGCGGTGTGAACAGTCTGCGTGCTGAGGGTGTCGACCTTGATGGCGTAGATGACGCGGTCGATTTTATCGCGAAACTGCGCCAATGCGATGATCTGTCGACATTGCCAATCGGACGTAATGTTGTGGTGATTGGTGGCGGCATGACCGCCGTTGATGCCGCTGTGCAAGCCAAACTATTGGGCGCGCAAAACGTGACGATGGCCTACCGACGCGGCAAAGACCGCATGGGAGCGTCTGTATTTGAGCAAGATTTGGCGACCTCTAAAGGCGTCACGATCTTGTATAATGCGCAGCCTTCTGCTGTTTTGGGCGAGGGGACGTGTTCTGAGGTTGTGTTCGAATACACGGCAGAGGTGGATGGATCGCTTAAAGGCACAGGTGAAATGATTCATGTCGCAGCCGATCAAGTGCTTGTGGCCATTGGGCAAACCCTGCTTGGTGCGCCTGAGGGGCTGACGATTGAAGGTGGCAAAATCGCTGTCGATGTCTTTGGCAAAACCACGGTAGAAAATGTCTGGGCTGGTGGCGATTGCGCCTCTGGTGGTGACGATTTGACAGTGACTGCCGTCGCCGAAGGGCGCGATGCGGCGATGGATATTCATGCAGTTTTGATGGGCGAGGGCTAAATCATGGCAGATCTAACAAGCGAATTTTGCGGCATTAAGTCCCCCAATCCATTTTGGTTGGCCTCCGCGCCGCCCACGGATAAAGAATATAACGTGCGCCGCGCCTTCGAGGCTGGCTGGGGCGGTGTTGTTTGGAAAACACTCGGCGAAGAAGGCCCGCCCGTGGTCAACGTCAACGGGCCGCGGTACGGCGCGATTTTTGGTGCGGATCGCCGCCTTTTGGGCCTGAACAACATCGAGTTGATCACGGATCGCCCGCTAGAGGTGAACCTTGCGGAAATGACCCGCGTGAAAAAAGATTACCCCGATCGCGCCTTGGTTGCCTCTGTTATGGTGCCGTGCGACGAGAAAAGCTGGAAAGACATCCTGCCGCGCATTGCAGAGACCGGTTGTGACGGCTTTGAGCTGAATTTCGGCTGTCCGCACGGTATGGCAGAACGCGGCATGGGGTCGGCTGTGGGACAAGTGCCCGAATATATCGAGATGGTGACGCGTTGGTGTAAAGAGGCCACAGGCCTGCCGATTATCGTCAAGCTGACGCCGAACATCAGCAATATTTTACTGCCAGCCGAAGCGGCCAAACGCGGTGGCGCGGACGCTGTGTCTTTGATCAATACGATCAATTCAATTGTCGGCGTGAACCTTGATAGCTTTAGCCCTGAGCCGATGATCGACGGCAAAGGCACCCATGGCGGCTATTGCGGTCCTGCTGTGAAACCGATTGCGATGAATATGGTTGCGGAAATCGCGCGCAATCCTGAAACCCGTGATTTGCCGATCTCTGGTATTGGTGGCGTGACCACTTGGCGTGACGCGGCCGAGTTTTTGGCGCTTGGTGCGGGCAATGTTCAGGTTTGTACGGCTGTGATGACCTATGGGTTTAAAGTTGTTGAGGAAATGATCTCTGGCTTGTCTGAATATTTGGACAGCAAGGGCATGACATCAGTCGCGGAACTCTCTGGAAAAGCGGTGCCGAATGTGACGGATTGGCAGTATTTGAACCTCAATCACGTGACCAAAGCTGTGATTGATCAAGATGAATGTATCTCATGTGGTCGGTGTTATGCGGCTTGTGAAGACACATCGCACCAAGCGATTTCAATGACGGCTGATCGTGTGTTCGAAGTGATGGATGACGAATGTGTTGCCTGTAATTTATGCGTGAATGTCTGCCCGATTGAAGGCTGCATCACCATGAAAACGCTGGAACCCGGTGATCTGGACGCGCGCACAGGCCAAACCGTGTCGTCAGAGTCCAGCGATTGGACCAAACATCCTAACAACCCGTCGTTCGTCGCAGCTGAGTAATACCTATAGCACAGGTGTGATCGCCGCACCAATTCTGATGCGGTTCATAATGATCCCCCGTACTTTCGAGTGCGGGGGTTTTGCATTTAAGTTACTGTCGTAAAATGATTTTGTTGATCTATGCAGGCCGTTCTAGCCTTGTTTTTGCATTTGAAATGCACAGAAATCCCATTGAATGTCCCAAATGGGAAACCGGCCCAGTTTAAGACAAATCCATAGTGCTTGATTTGCTATAGGGTGTCTGTGGTGTTGCCGCGCGCCCAGAATAGGCCGCTTCGCGATCCAAAACCTCAGTTTGAACATCGACTTGCGGGGCTTTGGGCACAAGATCTGTTGTCGCCGAGGCATCTGTCATTGGCACCTCATCGCGCAAATCACGTCGGGCCGTTGACGAAATCCGAATGCTGCCTTGTGATTCAGAAACGCCATTGGTCGTGTCCATCAGAGGGGCCGGTGCAATTGCTGCGGCGTCAGATATTTGGGCACGTTTGGCTTCGACACGCGCAATGACATTGCGCAGATCGCTTTCGACCTCAAGTAAACTGGCTTGGAAAGCCGGCGTCGGGCCTGTCAATGTATCGACATCCAAAGGCTGTTTTGGAGCGAGCGCATCACGCGGATCAGAAGGCGCATAGGCACCTGCATCTTCACGGGCCGATTGAGTTGTCTCGAAGCTGTCGCCATTCTGGCCAGGGAGATTGCGCCCTTTGTTAAATGTGGCCGAAATGTCATCCGCAATCGCGGCGACTTTCGGCACTGTTTGCCCTAGATTTTGAGGAGGAGACCTAAGTGAAACCCCGCCGCCACCGAAGGCTGACACGCCAAGTATATCGGACATGCTGAACTCCTTACCTTTGGAGCCCCCACCTACAAATGTATAAAGGGTTAAACTTGCCAAAGGGTTAACATCCACAGGTTTTTAAACGGATGGTTAATCTTTGGTAAGATCTAGGCGTCGGGTGCGAGCATTTGACGGAACATTCGGTTCAAAAAGACCCCTGCATCGTCAAAATGAGATGAGCCATCAGTTTCGATGATTTTGCGGACCTGCGCATCGAAATCGGCATAGTGCTGCGTGGTGGCCCAAATTGAAAAGATCAGATGATACGGGTCAACATTTGCGATACGTCCCGCTTGTGACCAGCCCTTGATGACCTGTGCTTTATCATCCACGAGGGCTTTCAATTCGCCTTCAATTTGATCAGCAATATTGGGGGCGCCTTGGACGATTTCATTGGCAAACAAACGGCTTTCGCGCGGATATTCGCGGGCCATATCGAGTTTGCGTAAAACATAGGCAAGGATTTCTTCCACCGGATCGCCATTGGCATCGAGTTTGTACAAAGGGTCGAGCCAATTGGTCATAAGTCGCTCAAGCAAGGCGCGATGTATCGAGACTTTTGAAGGGAAATAATACAGTAGGTTTGGCTTAGATAGGCCTGATTCAAGGGCGATTTGATCCAGTGTCGCGCCGCGAAAACCATGTCGTGAAAACACATCCAAGGCGGCTTCGAGTATAGTTTCGTGGTTCTTTTTTTGGATTCTCGTTCGCGGTATCTTGCTTGGCATAGGGTGCCGATTCCTTTTTACGCGTCTCGCCGTTTATAAAGGCTACAGCGTTGCTGAAAAAAACGCCATTCCCAAGGTGATTTTACCTGAAAAATGGAAAATTTTCTGGCAGCGTGGTTTTTAGGCGGGTGACTGTCCTTGACCCGTGTTGGCGCGCTGTTAACGTGGTCTTGACCATTTGGTCAAAGTGAGGCGTGCTGGCGATCGCAGGTGCAAAACGGCTATTGCCATGCAAGGCAGGCGCGCGCTTCTATTGAATGACAACGAGGTACACTATGGCTATGGACGGCTACACACGCCCAAATGATTTGTCGGCTTTCTGGATGCCGTTCACGTCGAACAGGCAGTTTAAAAAACAGCCCAGAATGTTCGTGTCCGCAGATCGTATGCATTATACGACAGATGACGGACGTCAGGTTTTGGATGGCACTGCAGGGTTGTGGTGTTGCAACGCGGGGCACAATCGTCCGAAAATTGTCGAAGCGGTGCAAAAACAGGTCTCCGAATTGGATTACGCGCCCGCATTTCAGATGGGTCATCCGAAAGCGTTTGAACTGGCAAGCAAATTGGTCGATATGGCGCCTGCGCCGTTTGAACATGCGTTTTTCACCAACTCTGGCTCTGAATCTGTTGAAACAGCTTTGAAGCTTGCCTTGGCCTATCATCGTGCAAAAGGGCAGGGCGAACGCACCCGTTTGATTGGCCGCGAACGTGGCTATCACGGGGTGAACTTCGGCGGGATTTCTGTCGGCGGTATCGTGACCAATCGCAAGATGTTTGGCACGCTTTTGGCTGGCGTCGACCACCTGCCGCACACCCATTTGCCGGATCAGAACGCCTTTACCAAAGGTCAGCCGGAACATGGCGCGCATTTGGCAGACGAGCTGGAACGCATCGTGACGCTGCATGGGGCCGAAACAATTGCCGCTGTGATTGTCGAACCGATGGCGGGGTCGACGGGTGTTCTATTGCCGCCCAAAGGCTATTTGCAACGCCTGCGCGAAATTTGTACGAAACATGGTATTTTACTTATTTTTGATGAGGTTATCACGGGTTTCGGACGTCTTGGATCAAGCTTTGCCGCTGAACATTACGGGGTTATGCCGGATATGATCACCACAGCCAAAGGGCTGACCAATGGTGTGATTCCAATGGGGGCGGTCTTGGCCACGGGCGACATTCATGACGCCTTTATGCAAGGCCCTGAACATATGATCGAATTGTTCCACGGCTATACATATTCGGGCAATCCGATGGCCGCCGCCGCAGGTCTTGCGACACTGGAAACCTATGCCGAAGAAGACCTGTTTGCCCGTGCCGCAGGGCTTGAGGGCTATTGGCAAGATGCTTTGCACAGCTTGAAAGGCCTGCCGCATGTGATCGATATTCGCGGCATGGGGCTGATCGGTGCGATTGAGCTTGCCCCCATCGCAGGCGAACCCACCAAGCGGGCGTTCAATGCGTTTTTGAAATGCTATGATAAAGGCGTTCTCGTACGCACTACGGGTGATATCATCGCCCTGTCACCGCCTTTGATCATTGAAAAAGAACACATCGACACATTGATCGGGACCATTGCCGATGTGCTCAAAACGCTAGACTAAAATCCTTGAGTGATCCCGCTCGGGGTCACTCAAACATCATGATCAAAAGCGCAGGTGCGCCGACCATGAGACCCGTGATGATTGCGATGGATGTTGTGAGACCTTTGAACATGATGTCCTCCATTGATTGTGTCACATTGAAGTAGAATGATCGACAGAACTGTCGAGAACAAAAACGCCGCAGTGAATTTGCGCGTTTCAAGACCAGAAATTGGAGAAAAAAGATGAACAGCTCAGTAGACAAAAGCAACATGCGGATCGACGGGGCGCGTCTTTGGGACTCTTTGATGGATATGGCCAAAGTCGGCCCCGGCATTGCAGGCGGCAACAACCGTCAGACATTGACCGATGAAGACGCCGCAGGGCGCGCTTTGTTCCAATCATGGTGCGAGGCCGCGGGCATGACCATGGGCGTCGATACGATGGGCAATATGTTCGCAACACGCGCTGGCACTGATCCCGATGCCTTGCCTGTTTACATGGGGTCGCATCTTGATACGCAGCCCACGGGGGGCAAATACGACGGGGTTCTTGGTGTGCTTGGCGCGCTTGAGGCCGTGCGCACGATGAATGATCTTGGCCTGAAAACCAAACATCCCATCGTGATTGCCAACTGGACCAACGAAGAAGGCACACGCTTTGCCCCTGCGATGCTGGCCTCTGGCGTGTTTGCGGGCAAGCACACGCAAGATTGGGCCTACGATCGTGTTGATGCTGAGGGCAAGAGTTTTGGCGATGAATTGAAACGCATCGGCTGGGTTGGCTCCGAACAGGTGGGGGCGCGAAAAATGCACGCCATGTTTGAGCTGCACATCGAACAAGGCCCTATTTTGGAAGCCGAAAAGAAAGACATTGGCGTGGTCACCCACGGGCAGGGGCTGCGCTGGATCGAATGTACGGTGACAGGCAAAGAAAGTCACACGGGGTCAACGCCCATGCCGATGCGCAAAAACGCAGGGCGCGGCTTGGCGCGGATCACCGAGCTGGTCCACGAGATCGCGATGAAACACCAGCCCAATGCAGTTGGCGCCATTGGCCATGTGGATGTTTACCCGAATTCGCGTAACATCATCCCCGGTAAAGTCGTATTTACCATCGATTTCCGCTCGCATTTGCAAGACGTGATCGATGCGATGCTGGAAGAATTCTATGACCGCGCGCCGAAGCTTTGCGACGAGATTGGCGTGACGCTTGAAACCGAAATTGTCGGCCAATTCAACCCGCCTGCCTTTGACGAGGCTTGTGTGACAGCCGTGCGCAACGCGGCCGAAACACTTGGTTATAGCCACATGGACATCGTCTCTGGCGCGGGGCATGATGCTTGTTGGATCAATGACTTATACCCGACATCGATGATTATGTGTCCTTGTGTGGATGGACTAAGCCATAACGAGGCCGAAGAGATCAGTCCTGAATGGGCCGCCGCTGGGGCTGATGTACTGCTGCATGCGGTTTTGGCCACGGCTCAAGTCGTCGAATAGGCATTGAATATCGAAAAAGCAGGCGCGCATATCACGACGCGCCGCATTTCAAAACGGGAGACTTAAGTATGACCAAAGTGATCAAAAACGGCACCATCGTTACCGCCGATCTGACCTATGAAGCTGATGTGAAAATCGACGGAGGCAAGATCATCGAGATCGGGCCAGATCTTTCGGGCGATGAGGTGATTGACGCCACAGGCTGTTACATCATGCCCGGCGGGATCGATCCGCACACGCATCTTGAAATGCCGTTTATGGGCACGCATTCGGCAGATGATTTCGCCTCTGGTACACGCGCGGCCCTTGCGGGTGGTACCACGATGGTGGTCGATTTTTGCCTGCCTGCACCAGGAGAAAGCCTGCTCGACGCTTTGAAGGTCTGGGACAATAAATCCGCTCAGGCGTCTTGTGATTATTCCTTCCACATGGCGATCACTTGGTGGGGTGAGCAAGTGTTTGAGGACATGAAAATCATCACCGAAGAAAAGGGCATTAACACGTTCAAACACTTCCTTGCCTATAAAGGCGCGTTGATGGTGAATGATGATGAACTTTACAGCTCGTTCAAACGCTGTGCCGAACTTGGGGCGACGCCGCTTGTACATGCGGAAAACGGCGATGTGATTGCCGAGTTGACCGCGCAATTGTTAGAGCAAGGCAATACAGGTCCCGAAGGCCACGCCTATTCGCGCCCGCCACAGGTTGAGGGCGAAGCGACAAACCGCGCGATTATGATCGCTGATATGGCGGGGGCGCCTTTGTATGTGGTTCACACCTCTTGCGAAGAATCTCACGAAGCCATTCGCCGTGCCAAAATGCAGGGCAAACGGGTCTGGGGCGAACCTTTGGTGCAGCATCTTGTCTTGGACGAGTCTGAATACTTCCACGAGGACTGGGACCACGCCGCCCGTCGCGTTATGTCACCACCGTTTCGCAACAAGCAGCACCAAGACAGCCTTTGGGCTGGTCTGGCGTCAGGCACATTGTCTTGCGTGGCGACAGATCACTGCGCCTTCACGACAGAGCAAAAACGCAATGGTATCGGCGATTTTTCGAAAATCCCCAATGGCACTGGCGGGCTGGAGGATCGCTTGCCGGTCTTGTGGACCAAGGGCGTCAATACTGGACGCATTACTATGAACGAATTTGTGGCGGTGACCTCGACGAATATCGCGAAAATCCTCAACTGTTATCCTAAAAAGGGCGCGGTTCTTGTTGGGGCTGATGCGGATTTGATCGTTTGGGATCCGAAGATCAGCAAAACGATTACTGCCGATGCGCAGGCCTCTGCCATTGACTACAATGTGTTTGAGGGCATCGAGGTCACAGGCCTGCCGCGCTATGTTTTGACCCGTGGCTATGTTGCCGTTGACAATGGTGAATTGAAAGCCGTCGAGGGGCACGGCGAATTCGTTGCGCGCGACGCCAATGCCACCGTGAACACCGCTTTGTCGAAATGGAAAGACCTCACAGCCCCGCGCCCAGTGGAGCGCACAGGTATTCCGGTGACGGGGGTATAAGATCGGCGGGGGCCAGAATAACGGCCCCCATCGCGACAGGGACAAATAATGGACCTAGCACAAAGCCAGGCCAGAAAGACCAGTTATGACTTCGCCAGTGATTGATGTGTCCGGTGTGGACCTTACCTTTCAAACCAACGATGGCCCGATCCATGCGCTCAAGGATGTGAACCTTGAGATCAACAAAGGGGATTTCGTGTCCTTTATTGGTCCGTCTGGCTGTGGAAAAACCACACTTTTGCGCTGTATCGCAGGGTTGGAAACGCCCACTGGCGGTGATTTGAAAGTGAATGGATTGTCGCCAGAAGACGCGCGAAAAGCGCGCTCTTATGGCTATGTGTTTCAGGCCGCGGGATTGTACCCTTGGCGCACAATTGGTGGAAATGTGAAACTTCCGCTCGAAATTATGGGGTTTTCTAAAGCTGAACAGGCTGAGCGTGTTCGAAAAGTGCTAGAGCTTGTGGACCTCGCTGGCTTTGAGAAAAAATACCCTTGGCAATTGTCCGGCGGTATGCAGCAGCGCGCATCGATCGCGCGGGCGCTGGCTTTCGATGCGGATATCTTGTTGATGGATGAGCCCTTCGGGGCGCTGGATGAGATCGTGCGCGATCATCTGAATGAACAGGTTTTAAAGCTCTGGGCGCGCACGGAAAAGACCATCGCCTTTGTGACGCATTCCATTCCCGAAGCCGTTTACCTGAGCACCAAAATCGTAGTCATGTCG
Source organism: Pacificibacter marinus (assembly GCF_018860665.1). Lineage (GTDB taxonomy): Bacteria > Pseudomonadota > Alphaproteobacteria > Rhodobacterales > Rhodobacteraceae > Celeribacter > Celeribacter marinus_A. The sequence continues at coordinate 93,409 of NZ_JAHKPK010000028.1, read as the reverse complement.
CCGCGCCCTGGACGCATTACGGATATCATCGACAGTCCTTTGCCCAAAGATCGACCTTTGAACATTCGTGACAGCGCAGAGTTTATCCAAATTGCCCATCGTGTGCGTGATGGTTTGCGCGCGGGGCATGACGAATGATTCCGGGCAAGCCTTCAACTTTTACGTATTCGGTTTTGCCTGTGCTGACTGTCGTTGCCGTATTGGTGGTGGTTTGGTACGCGGCGGCGATCAAGATGAATTCCACATGGACTTATGATCAGGCCGCGCGTGCGGGCACAGAGCCGAGCTTTTCCGAAGTGGTCAAGGACACCATGCAGCAAGATCGGCCTCTGTTGCCTGTGCCGCATCAAGTGGCCGCAGAGCTTTGGGACACCACTGTTGAAAAGAAAATCACCTCAAAACGGTCGATGATCTATCAAGGGTCAATCACTTTAAAAACAACGCTTTGGGGCTTTGCCTTAGGCGTCGTGGTCGGCATCGCCATGGCGGCCTTGATCGTGCTCAGCCGTGTTGGGCGCCTCAGCCTGATGCCTTGGGCGATCATTTCGCAGACCATTCCGATTGTGGCTTTGGCGCCGATCATCGTCGTGTTGAGCAATGCTATTGGGGCAGGGTCGCTGCTTGTCCCCAAGGCGATCATTGCGGCCTATTTAAGCTTTTTCCCCGTGATGGTCAGTATGATCAAAGGGCTGACAAGTCCCGATCACATGCAGTTGGATTTGCTGCGCACCTACGGGGCAAAACGATCCGCGGTGTTTTGGAAACTGCGGGTTCCTGCGTCTATGCCCTACTTTTTTGCCTCGTTGAAAGTTAGCATAGCCGCCGCTTTTGTCGGGGCTGTGGTGGGCGAGTTGTCCACAAGTGCGATTTCTGGCCTTGGGGCACGCATGTTGATTGGGTCGCAATTTGGTGAGCCTATGATCATGTGGGCCGCATTGTTTGCCGCCGCTATATTGGCCGCAATCTTGATTTTCACCGTGGGAGCGATTGAAAAAATCCTGCGCCGCGCCATGGGAGGGCAGCCAGTATGACCCGTGTCGACACGAAGTTTGAACGTATCGCATACCCTGTAGGATTCGGCCTTTTGGTTTTGCTTTTGTGGGAAGTCGCGGTGATGGTCTTTGGCATATCACCAGCACTGTTGCCGCCGCCTTCTGCAATTGGGGCTGCTATTTTCGGATCTTTGCCGATCCTTTGGGGCGACTGGGTGCAAACGGTTGTCAAAGGTGCTTTGAACGGGCTTTGGATGGGCAGTTTCGCGGGTATTGCGGTGGCCTTGGTGATCGATCGATTTGCCTTTCTCAAGCGTGGTTTGTTGCCCGTGGCCAATTTCTTTGCCGCGCTGCCTATCGTTGGTTTGGCGCCCATCATGGTCATGTGGTTTGGCTTTGATTGGCATTCCAAGGCTGCTGTTGTGGCGATTATGGTGTTCTTTCCGATGTTGGTGAACACGCTTGGCGGTCTTGCCGATACCGATACGATGCAGCGAGATTTGATGCGCACCTATGCGGCGGGGCATGTCGCAACGCTTTTGAAATTGCGCCTGCCAGCGGCACTGCCTTTTGTGTTCAACGGTTTGAAAATTGCCGTCACATTGGCGTTGATTGGGGCGATTGTTGCTGAATATTTTGGCTCTCCGATCCGTGGAATGGGGTTTCGCATCACAACTGAGATGGGGCGCTTGGCAACGGACATGGTTTGGGCTGAAATCACCATATCGGCTTTGACGGGTACGGCGCTTTATGGGGTCGTGGCTTTAATTGAAAAGAGGGTGACCTTTTGGCATCCCTCACAACGCGGGTAACCGCTGACAAATTGCACGGGGAAAACCTCGGCAGTTCAACAACTTGGAGGTTGTATTATGAAGAATCTACTTTTGAGCGCGACAGCGCTGGCTGCAATGACAACAGGTGCGTTTGCCGCTGACGATGTGACGCTGCAATTGAAATGGGTCACCCAAGCGCAGTTCGCGGGCTATTATGTGGCGCTGGAAAAAGGTCTGTATGAAGCCGAAGATTTGAACGTCACGATCAAGCCTGGCGGCCCTGATGTGGCACCTGTGCAAGTGCTGCTTGGCGGCGGCGCTGATGTGATGGTTGACTGGATGCCATCTGCCTTGGCCGCGCGTGAAAATGGCGCGCCTGTGGTGAACATTGCGCAGCCTTTCAAATCCTCTGGTATGATGCTGACCTGCCTTAAAGAAAGCGGTATTGAAGGGCCGGAAGACTTTGCTGACAAAACGCTCGGCGTTTGGTTCTATGGCAATGAATATCCGTTCCTGAGCTGGATGGGCAAATTGGGTCTTGCCACCGATGGGTCTGAGGGCGGCGTGACCGTTCTCAAGCAGGGCTTCAACGTTGATCCATTGTTGCAAAAGCAAGCGGCCTGTATTTCCACTATGACCTATAACGAATACGGGCAGGTTCTGGATGCGGGTATTTCAGCCGACGACTTGATTACGTTTAAGTATGAAGATCAAGGCGTTGCGACGCTAGAAGACGGTCTTTACGTTTTGGAGGAGAGCCTGACAGATGAGGCGTTCAAAGACAAAATGGCACGTTTTGTCAAAGCCTCCATGGCGGGTTGGGCTTGGGCTTCTGGGAACCCAGAAGAGGCCGCAGAGATCGTACTTGAGTACGATGAGACAGGCGCACAATCTGAGGCACACCAAATCCGTATGATGGGTGAAGTGGCCAAGTTGATCGAGGGCTCTACAGGTGCGCTTGAAATGGCTGACTATGATCGTACTGTCGCGTCTTTGCTGTCTGGCGGGTCTGATCCTGTGATCACTATGGAGCCAACCGGCGCTTACACATCTGACATCACCGACATGATGATGATGAAGTAAGCACGCGGTACGTGCAATTGTCGAGGGGCCTCAAGCACTGCTTGGGGCCTTTTGCGTTTTGGCCTAGAGCAATTGAGCGGGGCTAAGTTGACGCGTCTGGGCGCCGCATCGTTGTTTGAACCGTGCAAGGTTATGAGCGCGTTTGGGATCTATGGTGCCTAGATCTAGGCGCGTCACGCCAAGCTTTTGCAAACGTTTGATCGCATTCCAAAGGATCAAGTTATGGGCATTGACTTGTCGCCCTTCAGGTCCATTGTGCCCCATGTGATAGCTGGCGGTATTACCATGCCGGATGAACAGCATTTGCGCGTCACTTGCGTTAAAAAGCAGTAAGGATTTGGGCGCAACATCTTGAATGGCCAGTGTGAATTCTGGCGGTAGTCCACGATACCGGCCATGGGATTGCCGGTCTTTTTCGGCTTGTAGCAGTGGCGCGAGCGCAACTGGCGTCGCTGTGATCTGGGCAACCTTCAATCGTGAGGCTTCGGCCTTTTTCAAAGCATTGCGCCATTTGGGGTGCTGGGCTGCACGCAGGTCATGCAGGTCAAGACTTAAGTCCAATTCGCAAATCTGTGGCTTGGAAGAGAGTGAAAAGCGTCGTAAGCGGGTGTCTGGAGACATCAATTTGAGCGAGGCGGTTTTTAACGTTGATCGCAAAGCGCGCAGCACGTCATTCGAGTGACCGCTTTGCAAGAATACAGGTCCGCGGCTGGTCAAAGAGACCTCAAACCCCATTATTTTGCGTTGCATGATTTGGGCGATGGCAACAGGTTCACCTTGATGCATGACGGCCAAGCGCAACACATCGCGCCCGATGCGTTGAACCGCATCACCGTAAAGCCAGCGTTGCTGGAAAGGGGCTTGCGCCAAATTTGCGAGTCCTTCCCAGTGCTTAGGGTCGGTGATGATCTGCGTTTCCATGGCGCCAGATTGCGCTTAAAGAGACAAATTTTGGGTTAATAAAACCTTTTGGTTGCGCAAATATGCAGATCATTGGTCTTAGTACCGTCCGTTACCTTATGAAAAAGACCGCACGCTCATAATTTTGAGTGCGCGGCCTTTCATCGTGTCAAGACGGGCTGTTTTAGGCGTTATGAATCGACCCGTTGATAAGATCCTCGACGACGGCGGGTTCGGCGAGGGTTGAGATGTCGCCCATTGTGCTGGTGTCGTTTTCAGCGATTTTGCGCAGGATTCGGCGCATGATTTTGCCGGATCTGGTTTTGGGCAGGCCCGGTGCCCATTGGATGAAGTCCGGTTTGGCGATGGGGCCGATTTCTGTGCGGACCCATGTTTCTAGCTCTTTTTTCAAGGCCTCGGATGGGGTTTGGTCGTTCATCAAAGTGACATAGGCGTAGATGCCTTGGCCTTTGATTTCATGGGGGAATCCGACAACTGCGGCTTCGGCGACGGCGGCGTGGGCCACCAGCGCGCTTTCCACTTCGGCGGTGCCCATGCGGTGGCCTGAGACGTTGATCACATCGTCAACGCGCCCCGTGATCCAGTAGTATCCATCGGCATCTCTGCGACAGCCATCGCCTGAGAAATAATAGCCTTTGTACTGTTGGAAATAGGTCTCTTGAAAGCGCTCGTGGTCGCCCCAAACGGTGCGCATTTGACCGGGCCATGAGTCCTTGAGACAGAGCACCCCTTCTGCCTCAACCGTGGTGATTTCCTCGCCTGTTGTGGCATCCAAAATCACCGGTTGCACGCCAAAGAACGGCAGGGTGGCCGATCCGGGTTTGGTGGCAATCGCTCCGGGCAGAGGCGCCAAAAGATGCCCGCCGGTTTCCGTTTGCCACCATGTGTCAACGATCGGCGCGCGGCCTTTGCCGACGACGTCATTGTACCAATTCCACGCTTCTGGATTGATCGGCTCGCCCACGGTGCCCAGCACTTTGATATCAGACAGATCGTATTTTTCGACGAAGGAATTGCCTTGTCCCATCAGCGCGCGCAGGGCTGTCGGCGCGGTGTAGAATTGGTTCACTTTGTGTTTTTCACATACGGCCCAGAACCGCCCCGCATCGGGGTATGTCGGCACGCCTTCGAACATCACGGTTGTGGCGCCATTGGCCAGCGGGCCGTAGACGATATAGCTGTGGCCCGTGACCCAGCCCACATCTGCGGTGCACCAAAACACATCGCCATCGTGGTAATCGAACACATATTTATGGGTCATCGCCGCATAGGCCAGATAGCCGCCGGACGTGTGCACCACGCCTTTGGGTTTGCCGGTCGAGCCGGATGTGTAGAGCACGAACAGCGGGTCTTCGGCATTCATCGGACGGGGCGGGCACTCAGGCGAAGCGTGCTGCATCAGGTATTTGACGTCCACATCGCGGCCATCGATCCAAGTGGTCTGATCGCCGGTGTGTTTGACCACCAAGCAGCGCACCTTGTCAGAGCAATGCAGCAGCGCCGCATCGGCGTTGGATTTAAGCGCTGTTTTGCGCCCGCCGCGCGGGGCTGTGTCGGCTGTGATCACAAGTTTTGCGCCGGAATCATTGATGCGATTGGCCAAAGCATCAGGGGAAAAACCAGCGAAAACAATAGAATGGATCGCGCCGATGCGCGCGCAAGCCAGCATGGCGTAAGCGGCCTCTGGGATCATCGGCAGGTAAATCACCACGCGATCTCCGCGCATCACGCCTTGGGACAAGAGCACATTGGCAAAGCGATTGACCTTATCCGACAGCTCTTTGTAGGTGATGTGCTGCGCCTCGGCATCGGGATCATCGGGTTCAAAAATGATCGCGGTTTGCAGCGCGCGGGTGGGCAAATGGCGGTCGATACAATTGGCCGAGACGTTCAAAACACCGTCGGCATACCATTTGATATCGACTTGGCCGAAGTTGAAATCGGTCTGTTTGACGGTCGTGTAGGGCTCGATCCAATCCAGGATTTTGCCCTGCTCCCCCCAAAACGCCTCAGGATCCGCCACAGAGGCCGCATACATCGCCTCATAGCCCGCGCGATCAACATGAGCAGACGCCGTAAATGCGGCATCAGGTGAATAAGTCTTCGTCGTCATGATCGTCCTCCCCAGAACATCGTTGGTGCGCACGGTGGCAGTGCGGATTGCCCTGCCGACCAAAATGTGGTGGGCAGGGCGTCACTTAAATCGCAAGGTATTCAGCGCGCAGGGCCTCGTTTTCGAGCACCTCTTTGGCTGAACCGTCAAAAACAACGGTCCCTGTGTCAAGAATGACCGCACGATCCGCAAGGTTCAAGGCGCGCACCGCATTTTGTTCGACCAAAATTGTGGTGATCCCCTGTGCTTTAATAATCCGAAGCGTTTTTTCGATTTCATCGACGATTACAGGGGCAAGACCTTCGTAAGGTTCATCCAGCAAAAGCACCTTGATATCGCGTGCCAAGGCACGGGCGATGGACAGCATCTGTTGTTCGCCGCCAGACAGGGTCACGCCCTCTTGTTTGCGCCGTTCGCGCAGGCGTGGGAACAACTCGTAAATGCGTTCAAGAGACCAACCAATCGGTTCGACAATTTGGGCCAATTGCAGGTTTTCTTCCACAGTGAGCCCCGGAATGATGCGCCGATCTTCGGGGACAAGACCAAGGCCTGCAATGGCGGCCTCATGCGCTTTCATCGTGTGCAGATGTTGATGATCGAGCCAGATTTCGCCATGGGTCACCATCGGATCATCAAGACGGGCAAGAGCACGCAAAGTCGAGGTTTTGCCAGCCCCATTGCGGCCCAAAAGGGCAAGGATTTCGCCCTCGTGAACGTTGAACGAGATGCCTTGCACGATGTAGCTTTCGCCGTAGTAAGCGTGCAGGTCCCAGACCGAAAAATACGCAGGGGCAGATTCGGCATGATTGGCGGCGATATTTGTGGCGGTGTTAAATTGTTTTTCAGCCATGATGCGCTCCTAAACTTCCTGCGTTTCGCCCAAATAGGCTTCTTTAACCTTTGGGTGGCCTTTGATGTTGTCCGGCGTGTCCTCGACCAGAGGGGTGCCTTGGGCCAGAACCGTGATGCGATCAGCAAGAGAAAACACCACATGCATATCGTGTTCGATGATCGCCATGGTGATATCGCGTTCTTCTTTGATCTGTTTGAGCAGATCGATGGTGTTGTTTGTATCAGCCCGCGCCATGCCCGCTGTTGGTTCATCGAGCAACAAAAGACGCGGGTCTTGCGCCAGACACATGGCCATCTCAAGGCGACGTTTGTCGCCGCGCGACAGGGACGAGCCTGTCATGTGACGCTTTTCGATCATATTGACATCGATCAGCATCTGTTCGGCCTTGTTCACGATATCTGGTTCTTGTTCGATGCTCTCATAAGCGTGCATACGAAAAGCGCCATCGCGTTTGGCAAAGCAGGGGATCAACACATTTTCCATCACCGTGAGATCGCCAAAGATCTCGGGGGTTTGAAAGACGCGGCTGATGCCCATCTGGTTGATTTCATGCGGCTTTCGTCCCAGAACGGATTTGCCATCAAATGTGACAGACCCTGTATCAGGGATGAGTTTGCCGACCAAACAGTTGAGCAAAGTCGATTTGCCAGCCCCGTTTGGACCGATGATGGCGTGGACTGTGTTCACTTGCACTGAAAGATTGACATCTCCCAAGGCTTGCAAACCACCGAACCGTTTTCCAACGCCTTTGACTTCAAGAATTCCCATATCTGATACCTCTTTAAACGACGTGCTTGGACGGTGGTGGGGTGTGCTCGGGGTCGGGGGCGTCCAATTTGTCTTTTGGTTTTTGCCCGCGTTTGGTTAGTTTTTTCAGGCGCTTGATGCCCTCGACCAAACCACCCGGCAAGAAGGTCACAACCAACATGAACGTCAGGCCCAAAGTGAGGTGCCAGCCTTCGCCTGTGAAGCGGGCAAAGACCCAAACCACGACTTCTTCCAGACCATCTGGCAACCAATGGAACCAAGAATGCAGAACGCTTTCGTTGATTTTGGAAAAGATGTTTTCGAGGTATTTGATCACACCTGCGCCCAAAACAGGGCCCATCAAGGTGCCCGCACCACCAAGGATCGTCATGATGACAACCTCGCCAGAGGCCGTCCAAAGCATACGGTCAGCGCCCGCCAAAGGGTCCATCGCCGCCAGCAAACCGCCAGCAAGGCCAGCATACATGCCAGAAATCACGAAGGCCGCCAAAGTGTAGGGCTTGGTGTTCAGACCCATGTAATTCATCCGCTGTTGGTTGGATTTCACAGCCCGCAGCATCATCCCGAACGGCGAACGGAACAGGCGAATGGCGATGTAGAACGCGATGCTCGCTATGATCGCACAAAAGTAAAAGCCGACGTTAAAGGTGAACACACGGTTCAGGGCCTCAAGCTTATAAGAGCTGTTCATCGCCAAGCCAAAGATATTGGTCACAGGCAGCGATGTGCTTTCGGTTGCCCCATCCAAGATACGCGGATCACTTAAAGACAGTTGCAAACCTGTTTCGCCATTGGTGATGGGCGTCAGCACGGAATAGGCCATTTTGTAGCACATTTGCGCGAAGGCCAGCGTCAGGATCGAAAAGTAAATACCGGAGCGGCGCAAGGAAATGTAGCCGATGATCACAGCCAACAGACCAGAGACGATCATCGACAACAAAATGGCAGGGATCACATTCATGGTCAGCAGTTTGAACATCCACACAGCCGCGTAAGATCCCATGCCCAAAAAGGCCGCGTGACCGAAAGATAGATAGCCTGTGAGGCCAAACAGGATGTTGAATCCAACGGCAAAGATGCCAAAGATCGCAACTTTTTGCATCAAGTCAGGGTAGCCGCCGTTGAATTGGTCAAGGCCAGAATCTGCCGCAAATGGTTGCATCAAGAAGGGGGTAAACAAAGTCAGCAAGATGACAATCAGCAAGAACTTTGAGTCAGTTTTGTTTAATCCAAGCATGGTTTACTCCTCCATCACGCCGCGTTTGCCCATCAAACCGCGGGGGCGGGTCAATAGAATGATGATGGCGACGACGTAGATCACGATTTGGTCGATGCCGGGTAAGATGGATTTCACTTCGTTCATGGAGGCAAAACTCTCAAGGATGCCAAGCAAGAACCCTGCCGCGACAGCGCCGGGCAATGACCCCATGCCGCCGACAACCACAACCACAAAGGACAGCACCAAAAAGTCCATGCCCATGTGATAGTTTGGCGACAAAATAGGCGCGTACATAACGCCCGCCATGCCCGCGACAGCCGCCGCCAAGCCGAACATGATGGTAAACCGACGGTCGATATCGATGCCAAGCAAACCAACGGTTTCGCGGTCTGCCATACCTGCACGCACAACCATCCCGAAGGTGGTGAAGCGCAGGAATGAAAACACAGCCCCGATCACAACCGCAGCAAACAAGAAATAAACCATGCGCCAGTAGGGATAGATGATGGCGTTGGGATCAAATCCAAACATCACGCCGAAATCGAATGAGCCCTTGAAGACCTCAGGGGCAGGGGTCGAAATTGGGTTCGCGCCGTAGAAGTATTTGATCACCTCTTGTAAAACGATGGCCAACCCAAAGGTCACAAGGATCTGATCGGCATGGGGGCGTTTGTAGAAATGCTTGATCAGCCCGCGCTCCATGATGAACCCAACGGCAATCATAACCGGAATTGAAAAAATGATCGCAAGCGGCACTGCCCAGTCGATCATCGCGCTGCCAAACTCAGGCCCAAACCACGCCTCGACATAGGGAGTTTTGATGGTGGCAGGGTTGCCAAGAAAGTCGGTCTTTGTCGGATCAACCGTTTCAAACGAGAGCGACAAAAGACGTGACAGTGTCACCGCACAAAAAGCGCCGATCATAAAGATCGCGCCATGCGCAAAGTTGACCACGCCAAGCGTGCCAAAAATAAGTGTAAGCCCAAGCGCAATCAGCGCATAGGCCGAGCCTTTATCAAGCCCGTTTAGGATCTGCAGTAGGATGGCGTCCATCGTCCCCACCTGTTCATTTCTTCTGGCAAAATTCTGTCACATCCGCGCGGAGGCATGCCCCGTGCAGTGCGTGTGAAAAGGCCCAGATTTTGATTGAGTTGCTGTCAGTTCATCGTTTTTTATTATGTTGGCTGGGCGCGCAGGGCGCGCGTCCAGCCGAAGCTTGGTATAACCCAAAACCCCTTATGCGCCTGGGTTACATGCGCCCAAAGCGCCCCCAGCAAACATCGGGTGATCTGCATCATAAGTCACTTGCGCCGCAGGAGTGACTTCAACAACTTCCAAAAGATCGAACTCGGATGTTGGATTTTCCTTACCGCGCACAACCAGAACGTCTTTAAAGCACTGGTGATCGTCTGCACGGTAAAGTGTTGGTCCATTGCCCAAACCGTCGAATTCGAAGCCTTCGAGCGCTTCTGCAACGGAACATGGATTGAACGATCCGCCACGTGCCACAGCATCTGCGTAAAGCAATGTCTGACAGTAAACGGTATGGGCCGCCTGAGAGGGTGGGAAACCGTATTTCGTGCCAAAGGATTTCACGAAAGCTTTGGAAGCGTCATCTTGCAAAGACCAATGCCAGTTCGTGGATCCATGGATGCCTGCCACGTTTTTGCCTGCACCGCGCGCCATCAGACGAGAGTAGAGCGGCACAACGATTTCAAAGTTTTTGCCGTTCACTTGCTTGTCGCGCAGACCAAATTGTACCGCGTTTGTAAGTGAGTTGACCATGTCTCCGCCGTAGTGGTTCAAGACCAAAACATCCGCGCCAGAGTTCAACACAGGCGCGATATAGGATGAGAAGTCGCCAGCACCAAGTGGCGTGCGCACTTTCTCGGCTGTTTTCCAGCCCATAGCCTCAGTCGCAGCTGCGATGGATTCTTCTTGGGTCCAGCCCCATGAATAATCTGCCGTCAGGTGGTAGGCTGTGCGATCTTTACCGTATAGCTTTTCAAGCACAGGGGCCAATGCGGCCGCAGACATGTAAGCGTTAAAGAAGTGGCGGAAGCCATTTGCCTTTTTATCTTTGCCTGTTGTGTCGTTCGAGTGGGTGAGACCCGCCATAAAGATCACGCCAGCTTCTTGGCACAGCCCTTGAACAGCAATCGCCACACCAGAAGACGAGCCGCCAGTGATCATCACTGCGCCGTCTTTTTCGATCATGGATTTGGCAGAGGCACGCGCCGCGTCAGATTTCGTTTGCGTGTCGCCTGTGACGTATTCGACTTTTTTGCCAAGAATGCCGTTCCCTTCCAGCGCTTTTGAGCTGAAGGTATTGAGCATACCGCCGTCGCCGCCACCGTTGAGGTGCTCTACCGCAAGCTCATAGGCGCGCAATTCGTCTGCGCCCTCATCTGCGTAGGCGCCAGACTGTGGCACGTTAAAGCCAAGCGTGACCGTGCCGCCTGTTGGATCATTGGTAAACGCTCGCGCGCCAGATGTGAAAATCGTGGGCAGGGCTAGACCTGCGCCGGCGACGGCACTTGTCTTCAGCAAACCGCGCCGCGTTAGAAGTGAATTGGACATGGAAATCCTCCCTTAGGGTTTCAGTCCGCAAGACCTGCGCCTCCTCGCGCCGATGTTGCGTTTCCTGCCTCGCCCTTAACGATTGAGCTGTTAACAGGATATCCAAGTATTGCGGGTGAAGTGAAAATGACTCAACAAGTGCTTTTGTTTAAAAGGTTTTTTTGTTAACAAATACACAGGATACATGATTAAACTGTAAAATGATTTTCGCGCGATTGCAGCATAGCCGCTTTGCGCTCGCAGAAAGCCATTGAAAGAACACGGGAATACTATGCCACGCTCAGCGCTAACAGGAACACGCATTCGTGAACGCAGGTCGTTGGAGGGCCTGAAACAAGCTGATTTGGCGCGCACTGTTGGCATTTCACCTGCCTATCTTAACCTTATCGAACACAATCGACGCAGAATCGGTGGCAAACTGCTTGTTGATTTGGCGCGTGAACTCAAAGTCGAAGTGTCGGCCCTGACCGAAGGCGCGCAGGCTCCTTTGATCGATGGGTTGAAAAATGCCGTGGCAGAAAGCGGTGCGGTGCAATACCCGATTGAAACAGACCGTATCGAAGAATTCGCAGGGCGGTTTTCCGGTTGGGCTGGGCTGGTGGTGCAACAACGCGAACAGATCACCACGTTGGAGCGCCGCGTCGAGGCGCTTAGTGACCGTTTGGCGCATGATCCGTTCTTGTCTGACGCTTTGCACGAGGTGATTTCAACCGTGACAGCGATCCGGTCCACGGCTGGGATTTTGAACAATGGCGGCGATATCGACCCCGAATGGCAGGTGCGGTTCCACCGCAATATGTATGAAGACAGTCAGCGATTGGCTATGGGGTCGCAAGCTTTGGTGCGCTATTTGGACACCGTCGGAAAAGTGGACGAGGCACCAAACGCGCCACTGGATGAAGTCGAACGTTGGTTGGCCAGTACAGCCTATGCTTTGCCTGATCTCGATGTGGAAACAGATGATCATGGCGCGGTCGATACAAACCTTGAAGAAGCCTTTGCAGTCGCATCACAAAGTGACCTTTTGACCTCGCCTGCGGCCCGATCTATGGCCGCACGTTGGTTGACACGTGCCCGTGCCGATGCTGCCATGATGCCGATTGAGACAGTCGAAGAGGTCTTGACCGCCAGCGGTCCTGATCCGGCGGCCTTGGCACAGCGGACAGGCGCTGATTTGGCCGCAGCCATGCGCCGGCTTGCGACACTCCCCCCTTGTGAGGGCCGTGCCGATCTGGGGCTGGTGACCTGTGATGGCTCTGGAACCTTAACCTTTCGCAAACCTCTGGACGGCTTCGCGCCGCCTCGGTTTGGCGCGGCTTGTCCGCTTTGGCCCTTGTACCAAGCATTGTTGCGCCCCTTAGCGCCAGTGCGGCGAGTGATCGAACAAATGGGCCAACCTCCGCGTCAATTTTTAGCCTATGCGGTTTGCCAGCCTGTTTCTCAAGCTGGGTTTGATGCGCCTGAAGTGGTTGAGGCCACGATGCTTTTTGTTCCTATGGACGCCGCTACGGCAGCTTTGCCAAACGGACAAAGCCTGACGGCAGCGCAAGTGTCAGGCGATGTCGTTGAGGTCGGCACGAATTGCCGCGTTTGTGCGCGTGCGGGCTGTCCTGCGCGCCGTGAGCCGTCACTTTTGGCGATGGAGCATTCCCCGTCATAAACCGGTTGAAGGGGGATAGTCTAAGTGCAACAGGCTTTGACATGATGCAACAAGCGCCCTAAGCAGGATGAAATACACAGTATTGTGACCCGATCTTTGGGAGAGGAAAGGGTTCAAGCGCTCAGGTTTTAGCGTGGGGACAGGCGATTTGAAAAGATTTCTAATCTTTCAATCGTATAGGAGAGGGGAAGTCAGATGAGCAAACGCGTCTTGCTGATCGAAGATGAACCAAACATTATTGAGGCGATAAGATTTATCTTGTCGCGCGACGGTTGGATTGTGGAAACGCACTCTGATGGGGCGACGGCTGTGGCGGCGGTGGGCAAAAAGCGCCCTGACATCGTCATCTTAGATGTGATGTTGCCCGGAAAATCAGGTTTTGATATTTTGCGCGAGCTGCGCTGTGATGCCGATCATGCAAATTTGCCCATTTTGATGCTCACAGCACGGGGGCAGAAAAAAGACCGCGATATGGCGCAAGCGGCAGGTGTATCGGCCTTTATGACAAAGCCGTTTTCCAACTCTGATATGCTGGACGCCGTGAATGCTTTGGTGTCCGAGCAGCAGACGACTCCAACAGTTGCGGATGCGCCAAGCGATGAGTGAGCCGCGGCGTTCTCCGCTGTATTTGGCGCGCGCGTCTTATCGCAGGCGACGTTTGATTGATGCGCAAAGACTTTTACCGATCTTTTTGTTTTTACTGTATTTAGTACCATTGCTTTGGGGCGGTGCTGGCAGCGACGAGCCTGTTGGCGGCGGCGTGCGTGGTTATGTGCATATTTTCACCGTTTGGATTGGGGCCATTGCGGTTGCTGGATTGATTGCACGGGCTTTGATGCGTGATGACGCACATGACAGTGACACGGCGCAGGAAAATCCCACTGAGCCTGCAGGCAAAAGCCCTTTTGGCGACGGGTCGTCTTAGATGTTATCGTTTAACCTTCTTGTCTTGGCTTGCCTGAGCTACGCGTTGTTTTTATTTGCTGTCGCGTTTTGGGCAGAAAAACGCGCCGAGCGGGGGCAGCTTGGATGGTTGCGCTCCCCTGTCATCTATACGCTGTCTTTGTCGATTTACTGCACTGCTTGGACGTTTTACGGCGCTGTTGGCTATGCGGCGCGCTCGGGTATTGAGTTCGCGACCATTTACATGGGGCCGACCATGGTGATGATCGGCTGGTGGTGGATTCTGCGCAAACTTGTGCGCATCGGGCGCACACAGCGGATCACCTCGGTGGCGGATTTGATCTCATCGCGTTACGGCAAATCAACCACTTTGGGGGTATTGGTGACCGTTCTGGCTGTGGTCGGAACGACGCCCTATATTGCGCTGCAACTTCAATCCGTTGCCTTATCTTTTGCTGTGTTTGGTGTGGCCAATCCGGGGGGGCTAGTGGAGCCAGATCTGAACCACACAGCCTTATGGGTGGCCGCAGGTCTGGTCTTGTTCACCATATTATTTGGGACACGGAATCTGGATGCCAACGAGCGCCACCACGGCGTTGTGACTGCCATCGCGCTGGAAGCTGTGGTCAAGTTTTTGGGTCTTGTCGGGGTTGGCATTTTCGTTGTCTGGGGCATTGGCGACGGGGTGGGTGATATGTTGGCGCGGATTGATGCCTCGTCTGTGTCTAAAGTCGACATCGATGGTACTCGGTTTATCACGTTGACGATCCTATCTGGTGCCGCGTTTTTGACCTTGCCACGCATGTTCCAAGTCTTGGTGGTTGAGAACGCCGAAGAGCGGCATTTGTTCACGGCAGGCTGGGCCTTTCCGCTGTATCTTTTTGGCATGTCTTTGTTTGTAATCCCCATCGCAGTGGTGGGGCTGGACGTGCTGCCTGCGACATCCAACCCTGATATGTTCGTTCTGACTTTGCCGTTGAAGTATGACCAGCAAGGTCTTGCAACAATTAGCTTTTTGGGTGGGTTTTCATCAGCCACATCCATGGTTATCGTCGCTGCAATTGCGCTGTCGACTATGGTGTCAAACCACATCGTAATGCCCATTTGGCTATCGTTTCGCAAAGACGGTGCCACCGTATCGGGCGATGTGCGGTCTGTCGTGTTGCTGTCACGGCGTCTGTCCATCGCAGGCGTTTTGGCGCTTGGGTACTTCTATTTTCGCCTCTCAGGCGGGTCCGAAGCCTTGGCCGCGATTGGAATGATTTCGTTCACGGGGATCGCGCAGGTGTTGCCAGCCATGCTTGGGGGGATTTTCTGGCGCGGTGCCACGCGCACAGGCGCTATCGCAGGGCTTTTGGTTGGCTTTGCTGTTTGGGCCTATACGATGTTTTTGCCGTCATTCGGCGAGGCCGCAGGGTATAGCGCAGATCTTTTGGCCAATGGGCCTTGGGGGGTAAGTCTATTGCGCCCGCAGGCCTTGTTTGGCGTGATGGGCGTTGATCCCGTTGTTCACGCCGTTGTCTGGTCCTTGGCCTTGAACACTGGCGCATTTCTATTAGGCTCACTTGTGTCATTTCCGCGGCCTGTTGAACGTTTGCAAGGGGCGCAATTCGTCAATGTGTTCGAGCACACGGGCTCCACGCGCAGCTGGGCACAAGGCACAGCTGAGGCCGAAGATTTATTGGTGATGGCGCAGCGCATTATCGGCGCGTCTGAGGCGCAGACCTTGTTTCATGTCGAGGCAGAAGCACAAGGAAAACAAGGCTATTTGCCCGACGCCACGCCGCAGTTTTTGGAACGTTTGGAACGCGAGCTTGCGGGGTCGGTCGGGGCGGCCACAGCCCATGCAATGTTGGGGCAAATCGCGGGCGGCATTGTTGTGTCCGTTGAAGATTTGATGGCCGTTGCGGATGAAACGGCGCAGATGTTGGAACATTCCAGCCAGCTTGAACTGCAATCCGAAGAACTGGCGCGCACGGCGCGTAAATTGCGTGAAGCCAATGAAAAACTTACTGAGTTATCGATTCAAAAAGACGCATTCTTAAGCCAAATTTCCCATGAGTTGCGCACGCCGATGACCTCTATTCGCGCCTTTTCGGAAATCCTGCGCGATGGCGGGCAGTCTAGTGAGCCAATGGACCCTGCAAGTCTGACGCGGTTTTCAGGCATCATCCACGATGAGGCGCGACGGCTGACGCGGTTGTTGGATGACCTGTTGGACCTGTCTGTTTTGGAAAATGGTCAGGTTTCGCTCAACTGGTCGCGCACCAATTTGCATGATGTGATCGAACGCGCTTTGGACACCACGGCGCAGGGGCTTGAGGGGCAGGATTTGGGGATCGAACGCAATGCCATAAGCGAACATATTGCGATTGAAACAGATACTGATCGTCTGGCGCAGGTCTTTATCAATCTCATCGCCAATGCCCGCAAATACTGTGACGCCGATGTGCCCGTTTTGCGTATCTCGGCGCAACGTTTGGCGAATGATCATATTCAAATCGATTTTATAGATAACGGTTCTGGCATTCCCAAACACAAGCAAAACATGATTTTTGAGAAATTTTCCAGGTTGACGGATCAGGCCAAAGCAGGCGGCGCGGGCTTGGGACTGGCGATTTGTCGCGAAATCGTGGTCAACTTGGGCGGCAGTATTTCTTATTTGCCGGGGCAAGGCGGGGCGGCCTTTCGCATTGATGTGCCACGGGTGCATCACAAAGGGCGTTGACCTTGGGCAAAGTTGGTGTCGTTTCAAGTGAAAAATGACGAGAAGTGAATATAATGCTCTGCAATCAATGATTTGTTTATCTCGTCTGGTCAAAAGTTAAAGAAACCCATTTGGGGATCTTAAATTGAGCCAAGACCACTTAAATACCCTAAAGATGCAGCGCAATGTCTGACGATGACCTCATTTCCGCAATGCGCCGTAAGGCGGGCGTCGGGCGTCCTCCGCCTGAAGTCACATCTATGTCTGCTGCAAAAGCCCTGCGCTTGGCTGTTGCCAAAGCGGCTGAGGACAGCACGGGCATGGTGATGCAGGTGACTGATGTGGTCGAAGAACTGACATCGACAAGCCGTTTGCCGGACCAAATTCCAGACAATTCACTATTGGCTCTATTGGAAGGGCCTGAGAACGCTTACGGTTTGGCTGTGTTTAGCCTCGCTGTCACGACCTCTGTTGTGGAACAGATGACCACAGGCAACGTGCAAAAACACGCGCCTGAAGACCGCAAACCCACTTCAACAGATTCCGTGATGTGTTTTGATCTTATTGATCAAATGCTCGCGCATTTCGAACATATCGTACAAGAGGCTGCCGACCCACCGCAAATTGACGGCTATCGTACTGCCGCGCAATTGTCTGAAACGCGGTCCATTCCCATTGCCTTTGATGATATTCGTTACCGCATGTTTCGTATTTCCGTTGATATGGGGCTGGGGCTACGCAGCGGCGAAATCATGTTCATTTATCCTGCGTATCGCCCCAAACCAAAACCGGAACCTGGGACACAATCGGATTGGCAAAGAGATTTCAAAACCTCGGTGATGAAAACAGAAGCCAATCTTGATACCGTGTTGCACCGCATTTCATTGCCTTTGTCGGATGCGGCAAGCTTGGGCGTTGGCATGACCATCCCAATTCCGCATGAGGCGTTAATGCGTGTCGAGCTGGTGGCCGACGGGCGGCGCGTTTCATTTGGTCGGTTGGGACAAATGAACGGTCACCGCGCCATTCGTGTGGATATGGATGGGCCAGCCAGTCTGGATGGCGATCATGGCGCGCGTGATGGCTTGAGTGACATTGGAGTGGCTGGCATGGGGGGCACAGATTTCCCTGCACTCGCGGCGGATGGCATGCCCGATGATCTTGGGGCTGACATACCGAGTATGGGCGATTTTTCCGCCACAGAAAATATGCCTGATGATTTTCCATCGCTTGGCAACATGGGGGGCGATCTGCCGCCGCTTGGCGATATTGGCGATCTGTCTGATTTTCCCGCCATGGGCGATTTACCCTCGATTGATTGACCTGCATCAAGGCAGTCCACGTCAGTTTGCGCGATGCTTTTGACGAAGGGGGCCGTTTATGATGGATGACGACAACATGCGTCCACGCCGTCGAGACGCTGTGTTTCGTTGTCAGGGCAAGTGGAAGGGCCAGCTGAGCTGAGCGTCCGATTGCATCCCTTATGGCGATGATACGGACGAGACGCGCCAAGATGTTCTGTCTTATGCGCATTAGGGCAGCACCTAAAACGCCAACATGAAGCCGCATGAACCCTTCGCTTTAACCTGCACACATCAGGAGGATCCTATGTACACTAAAACCGATACCAAGATTGATCAAATCGTCGATGAATTTGTGGTCGATGATGTCATTGCCACGCAGTTAAAATCCAAATTGCACGAGCAGATCGAGCCCAAGCCTGACGAGATCACGCAAGCGCAAGCTCAAGATGATGACGACGCCGGAGACGATTTTTGGGACAATATCCCAGTTTAGACGACCGCATATTTATAATATAAAAGGGAGGCCGACATGGCATTCGAAGCGCTTAAAATCCAAGCTTATATGATCCTTGATGAAATTGCAGCGCGTCCTGCAGATCGACATATCTTACAAGAGAGTTTGCGCGAAAAACTGTCTGAATTGCGCGCTATGGGCTTGCCCTTGCCGCAAGATCTTGTCGATCTGGAGCGTGCATTGGAGCAAAATGGCGCAGACGCCGTGTATCCAATAGGCTCTAATGATGGCACAAGCGATTGATCCAAATGGTAAATTTGGCACAGAGCCGTTCGACTTTTAACCGAAGTCAAAGGGGTCTTGCTTTTTGATGTCACTCTCCGCAAAGATGTAAAAAACGGACCCGCGGAGAGGATATGACCACATCCGATGCCAAGTCTGCCGCAGAGCAGGTACAGCCCCCCTTAGTTGATACGCGCCACGATGGCGGCGTTGCCTATATCGTACTTTGCAATCCACCTGTGAACGCGCTGACACTTGATGTGCGGCGGTCTTTGTTGAGCAGCTTGCAGATCGCGCAAGATGATCCAAACGTTAAAGTCATTTGTCTGCACGGGCAGGGAGCAGGGTTTTCAACAGGATTGGGGGCCGCAGAATTGGCCGACCTTGAGGCTGGATCATTGGAGGCCACGCCATCACTTGATGATCTGTGCCGCACCATCGAAAACAGTCACAAACCCGTTGTTGCGGCCTTACGTGGGTCGGTGTTCGAGGGAGGGCTGGCTTTGGCATTGGCCGCGCATTACCGTGTATGTGGCCCAAAAGCGCGACTTGGCGCCCCTGAAATCACCTTTGGCATGGTGCCGGGGGGCGGCGTGACCCAACGCTTGCCGCGTTTGATTGGTGCTGCTGCGGCTCTTGAAATGATGCTGTCTGGAAAATCCGTGGCGGGGCAACATGCGCAGTTACTTGGTATTTGCGATGACGTGGTCGATATGCGCGACATGCGTGGGGTGAATGCGTTTTGCCAAAGCCTGATCAATGATGGTCTTGTGGTGCGCCGCACCTGTGATGTCATGACGGGACTGTCTGATGGGGCGGCCTATATGGATGCCGTTACCAAGCACCGCGCGCGTGCGGGCCAGTCACATATCAAAGCCTTTGGGTTCATTGTTGACTGTGTTGAGGCGGCTCTTTTGCTGCCCTTTGAGGCTGGCGTGTTTCGTGAAAATGCTGCACGTTTGGATGCTTTGGGGTCAAAGCAGGTGCGTGCGATGCGTCATGCCTATTTGGCCGAGCGTCGCGCAGCACGTCCCGCAGGCCTGAACCTTAGCAAATCCCGTGCCGCGTCCACCATAGGCATCGCGGGGGTGTCCAATATGGCGCTGGCCATTGCAATGGCAGCCCTTGATCATGGGTTTGAGGTTGTGGTGTTTGGCTCAGACGCCAATCAGGTGGCTTTGGCTCAACGTAAAATCACCCGCTCATATGAGCAAGCAGCGCAACAGGGGCATATCACGCCAGAAATCCGCGATAAGATACTGGGGCAATTTTCAGGGGCGTCTGAGCTGCAAAGCCTGTCGAATTGCGATTTTGTGATTGAGGCCACCTCTGGCACGGTTGAGCGGCGCGCGCAAATATTGTCGCGGATCGAAGAATTTATTTCACAAGACGCCGTTTTGGCGACCATAAGCGATCGTGGGTTTGCCCGAATGGCGCAAGATCTGTCTCATCCTGAGCGGTTTCTGGGGTTGCATTTCTTTGCCCCTGCCCAAGCGATCCGCGTGGTCGAGGTGGTGCGTACTGAAGCGCTTTCTGAGGTTGCTTTGGCCACGGCACACGCGGTTGTACGCAAAATGGGCAAGGTGCCTGTTTGTCTGTCCGCACATGACGGTTTGATCGCCAATACGCTGGAAAAGGCCGCTTGGGATGCCGTGGATGTACTATTGCTGATGGGCGTTGCGCCGTCGCGTATCGATCAAGCGATGGAACATTTCGGGATGCCAACGGGGCCTTGCGCCAATATGGATGCGCTCGGTTTGGAATATTTTACCGGTGTGGCTGCCAGTGTGCTTAGAGAGGCTGGTCGAACAGGGCGCGGTGGGGATGGCGGGTTTTACGATTATGTTTTAACCGACCAAACCCCGCAACGCACAGACGATCACGCGGCGCTGGCCATTATTGATGTGCTGCGTGAGGGGGCGGGGATCGGTCGTGTGACCTTGAGTGAAGCTCAAATATGCGATCGCATTATTTTGGCGCAGGCCAATGCCGGCGCGCGTCTGTTGCAAGAGGGCGTCGTCGCACGGCCCGGTGATATTGATGCCGTTATGCTGTTGGCAAAAGGGTTTCCGCGTTGGCAAGGGGGGCCGATGTTGACTGCGGATGTCATGCGTCCTTTGGTGGTGCAAAAGAAATTACGTGAGTTTGCAGCAGAAGCGCCCGACATTTGGGAACCTGCTCAAATTTGGGCAGATCTTATCAAAAACGGCGATAATCTTGAGAGCCTCAATTTGAGCTAAGGCTTTGGCTTTAAAGGCAGTTTGCATCTGTAACCTCGGCGTTAGCCATTGGGGCCACGCGGTTTTTCAAACACAACTTGATGCAGATCAAAGCTGTTGCTGACGTGGCATCGTATTCAATCTTATGAGCGCAAAGCAACGACGATGACCCTTCATCAGATGATGCTTTGCTTCCCTCCTGTGAATGCAATGCGCATTTGCAACGTTGTCCGCCTGTTGTGCGTGGGCTGGCAATGACCTCGGCGTCGCAGGGTGTGCGTTTTCACCTGCGACGCCTTTTTTTTAGGGAAATTGGAGGCTTTAGGGGGCTTTCATCAGGCTTGAGTCAAAATAATACCCTCGAAGCCTGACGCTTCGAGGGTAACCCTGTCAGACTTGGTCCTCATGAAGAGGGCGTCTGATGGTGCCGCCCGATTGCTTCAGGCGTGCGACCGTTTTTGTATGTCTTGTGCTGCGTTATTTTGGCAGCGGACCGACCATCATAATCATCTGACGGCCTTCCATTTTTGGCATGCTTTCAACGCGACCAATTTCTTTCACGTCAGCAGCGACGCGTTCCAAAAGTTGGCGTCCCAAATCTTGGTGCGCCATTTCACGACCCCGAAAACGCAAAGTGACTTTAACTTTGTCGCCAGTGCCCAAGAATTTCAAAACATTGCGCATTTTGACTTGGTAGTCATGCACATCTGTACCAGGGCGGAATTTGACTTCCTTGATTTCGATGATCTTTTGGTTTTTGCGTGCTTCAGATTCACGTTTTTGCTGTTCGTATTTGAACTTGCCAAAATCCATGATCTTACACACGGGCGGCGCCGCGTTCGGAGAAATTTCCACGAGGTCGAGCCCTGCTTGGGCTGCGAGATCCATCGCACGCGCAGGCGTGACGACTCCGACATTTTCACCCTCTGCACCGATCAGGCGAACCTCTGGGCAACGAATGGCTTCGTTCGTCCGAGGTCCGGTATCGCGTTGGGGCGGGGCATTGTGAGGTCTGCGGGCTATGATAAGCTCCTATAAGCTGTTGATGTTATCCATGCGAAAAGTAAGTCTTTTGAGCGGCGCTTACAACCTCAATTTAGGCAATGATGCGCTTGTTTCTCTTTATGGGGACTTTTGTGTCTTTTGACACCCTTTTCTTTGCAGATACAGCATGTCATATGAGCTTGGTATGAAAGAATTAACCTGTTTTGGTAAGGACTAAAAAATGACCAATCGTTTTGTTACTGCTGCTGTAGCAACTGGCCTCGCGTTCAGCTTGGCTGCTTGTAAAGAAGAAGAAAAGGCGGCTGAGGCAACATCTGCTGTTGTCGAATCTGTAACGGAAACAACTGAATCGGCTGCCGATGCTGTAGCTGACTCTGCAGGCTCAATGATCGATGCTGCAAAAGACGCCGTTGAAGGTGCTGTAGAAGATGCCGCTGATGCTGCGGCAGACGCTGCTGCGATGGCAAGCGAAGCTGCTGACGCGGCAACAGATGCTGCGACTGGCGTTGTTGAAGGCGCGACAGATATGGCCACTGACGCGACGGATGCAGCCACTGAAATGGCAAGCGACGCTGCTGACGCGGCAACAGATGCTGCGACTGGCGTTGTTGAAGGCGCGACAGACATGGCCTCCGATGCGGCAGACATGGCAAGCGACGCTGCTGATGCGGCAACAGAGGCTGCGACTGACGTTGTTGATGGTGCGACAGACATGGCCACTGACGCAGCAGATGTGGCGACAGACGTTGTTGACAGTGCGACAGACATGGCAACCGATTCAACGGAAGCCGCGACAGAGGCTGCTGATGCGACAACTGAAATGGCCACGGAAGCAACAGAAGCTGCTGAGGCTGTGACCGAGTTTGACGCGACAGCTGCAAGTGACGCCTTGCAAGTTGAAGGCTTTGATCTTGAAACAGCCAAAGGTTACATCGCCTTGGCACCAATCGGTGACGAAGCAAAAGCAACAGTAACCACTGCTCTTGAGCAAGCGCAAAACAATCCTGTCTTGTTGAACGCTGTGTTGGAAAAAGCGCGTACGCTTCTTGGCCTTTAGCCTTTTCTATAGACACTCTTTAAGCCGCGCGGTCTCAGCCTGCGCGGCTTTTTTTATGGCGCAAGATTATATCGGGTCAACCACAAGTCTGCGCATCGCCACAACGAAAAACCCCCACCGGTTAGGGCAGGGGGTTGATCGAGGGGAAGAGGGTCGGCCCCTTTAGTCGACAAAGGCCTTTTCGACCACATATTCTTTCGGCTCAGAATTGGCCCCTTCGCGCAGACCAAAACCATCCAAAATCGCCATGATGTCTTTGTTGAACGCCAAGTTACCACAGACCATGCCGCGATCTGTTTCTGGGTTCAGCGGTGCCACACCCAAGTCTTCGAACACTTTGCCCGAAGTCAGATTATCGGTGACGCGGCCCATGTGATGAAACTCTTCGCGGGTGGTGGTCGGGTAATAGCGCAGCTTGCCAGCTTCGATTTCTGACAGAATTTCATCAGATTTGATGTGCTCGACCAGCTTGCGCCCATATTCCAGCTCACCAACTTCGCGACAGGTGTGCATCAAAATGACTTCTTCGTATTTCTCATACACTTCGGGTTCGCGCATCAAAGACGCAAATGGCGCGACACCCGTACCTGTGGCAAACATCCACAAGCGTTTGCCTGGCAAGATCGCATCGGTCACCAGCGTACCAACAGGTTTTGGACGCAAAATGATCTCATCGCCCACTTTGATATGCTGCAAACGCGAGGTCAGCGGGCCATCGGGCACCTTGATTGAATAGAACTCAAGCTCTTCGTCCCAAGACGGGGAGGCAATGGAATAAGCACGCAAAAGCGGTTTTTGCTTGCCTGTGTTCGGGTCAGGGTCGCCCATCAGGCCAATCATCACGAATTCACCAGACCGGAACCGCAAAGTTTGCGGGCGCTCGACTTTGAACGAAAACAAACGGTCCGTCCAATGGGTCACAGCGGTCACTTTCGCCGCGTTTGGCAAGGTTGGAACCGCTTTGGGTTTTTCTGTTACAGCTGTTTGGTCTGTCATTTGATCACTCAATGCCCGTGGGTATCGGGCCCTCTATAATGGGTTTTCCCCATATAACTTTGATTTAGGTCAGAGAAAAGGCGTCACGTCGCCACTGCTTTGACCGTCTCGTTAACCTGACTTGGCTGCGGCGCGCACGCGGGCTTGATAATCATGCGCCTGCCAATCAGCACGGGCCAACCATTGATCCACAGGTTGGCGTGCTGCCAAATCATCGGATATGGACACCTCGTCAAACCCGGACCGACGCGCCATGGCGTATTGATCCGCAATCACATGGCCATTGGCACGCAAGCGCCCCGTAAAGCCAGCAAGGCGCAACAATTTGGCCAAAGTGAAGCCGCGCCCATCAGAAAAGGCAGGAAAATCAACGCGAATGGCTGTCGCACCAGAAAACTGCGCCAAGGTTGACGGATCGGTGTCAGAGGGCAAATCCAGCCACTCACCAGTGAAATCTTCAGCCACAAAGCCGCTGTCTTGTACAATCACGCTCATGCTGCGTCTCCTTTTTCGGTGCCTACCGTGCTGTCCGTTACGGGCAGCGGGCCGCGCACCATTTTGCCATCCACGAAGTGAATGCCACATTCAATTTTTTCCTGACCGCGCCACCGCCCCGCACGGGGATCTTCGCCGTCTTTCACCGGTGATGTGCAAGGCGCACATCCAATCGATGGGTAACCTTTGGCCACAAGCGGGTGACGGGGCAGGCGGTTGTTGATCATATAGTCTTTGACATCCTCAGGTGCCCAATGGGCCAAAGGATTGATTTTAATACGTGTATCAAGCTCGTTCTCGAAAAAATCCAGTGCGGCACGCGTGCCCGCTTGAAACCGTTTGCGCCCTGTGATCCACGCGTCATAACCGTCCATCGCTTCTTGCAAGGGCACGGTTTTACGCAAGCTACAGCAGGCGTCCGTGTCGCGTTGATTGAGGGTCCCATCAGGGTCAATCTTGGCCACAGTCGCAGGGGTTGGTTGAATGCGTCGCACATCGCGCAAATCGAGTTTTTCGATCAGCTCGAGTTGATAATCAATCGTCTCTTGAAACAACATCTGCGTGTCGATGAACACAATAGGCGTGGTGGGTTTGATCACCGAAATCATATGCAAAAGCACGACAGATTCCGCCCCAAAGGATGACACCAAAGCAATCCGGCCCAGCTCGGCATCGCGCAAAGCCAATTCCAACACGGATGTTGCTGAATGGTTTTTGTAGCGCGCATTCAAGCGCGCCACACGTTCATCCACAGTGCCGAATTCTTCCCTTAGGCGCGTGGCCTCATGCGGCATCTGCTTTGCCCTCTTTGGCGGGATAAAGTGCCTCTTTGAATGGTGTCATGCCCAAGCGACGGTAGGTTGCCAAAAAGGTTTCATCGGCATCGACGCGCAGGTCCAAATAGGCGTAAACCAAGCGCTCGATTGCGGGAATTATCTCGTCATAGGCGAAACCTGGCCCCGTGCGATCGCCAATCACCGTGGTTTCGGTACCATCACCGCCAAGGGTGATCTGGTAGTTTTCAACGCCAGCACGGTCCAAGCCCAAAATGCCGATGTGACCGACATGGTGGTGGCCACAGGCGTTGATGCAGCCTGAGATTTTGATTTTCAGCTCGCCGATGTCTTGCTCAAGTTTCAACTCGTCAAACCGCGTGGCGATACCTTGTGCAACGGGAATGGAGCGGGCCGTTGCCAGCGCGCAGTAATCCATGCCGGGGCAGGCGATGATATCTGAGATCAAACCGGCATTGGCTGTCGCCAGATCATTGGCTTTCAAAATCGCGTGTAGCGCAGGAAGGTTCGATTTGTGCACATGTGGCAAGATCACATTTTGCTCGTGAGAGATGCGCAATTCGTCATGTGCATAGTCGCGTGCCAGCTGCGCCAAAGACCGCATCTGATCTGCCGAAGCATCGCCCGGCGTCGTGCCTGGTTTCTTCAAAGGCACTGTTACAATTGCATAATTATCGTTCTTATGCGCGGCCAAGTTGGTGTCCGCCCAAGCACGGAACACAGGATCGTTTTCATAGGCGCGGGTGTAGGCATCCACAGGCTTGTCAACGAAAACAGGCGCGACAAAGAATTGTTCGATTTGTGCAAGCATTTCCATATCGATGCCGCCGAATGTCGGCTTGATCTGCGCAAAACGCTCTTCAACGCGGGCACGGATATCGTCCAAGCCGTGCTCGTGAACCGTGATCTTAATACGCGCTTTGTATTTGTTGTCACGACGGCCCAACAGGTTCCACACGGAAACCGTTGCCTCGATATAGGGCAGAAGATCGTTGAAAGGCACAAAGTCGGATAAGGTTTTGCCAACCATCGGCGTGCGGCCCAAACCGCCACCCACGATGACTTCAGCCCCTTTAACACCGTTCTGTTCTTTCAAAACGATACCAATGTCATGGGCGCGTACAACCGCGCGGTCATGTGATGCGCCTGTTACGGCAACCTTGAATTTGCGCGGCAAGAACTGGAATTCTGGATGATCTGTAGACCATTGGCGAATAAGCTCGGCCACAGGGCGCGGATCAAAGGCTTCATCAGCTGCGGCCCCCGCGAAATGATCGGCTGTCACGTTGCGAATGGTGTTGCCTGATGTCTGAATGGCGTGCATTTCAACATCGGCCAATGCTTCAAGAATAGCAGGCACATCTGGCAGTTTTGGCCAGTTGTACTGAATGTTCTGACGCGTGGTGAAGTGCCCATAGCCCTTGTCGAATTTTTCAGCGATCATCGCAAGCTGGTCCATTTGATCAGGATTCAACGTGCCATAAGGGATCGCCACGCGCAGCATGTAGGCGTGCAATTGCAGGTACAAGCCGTTCATCAACCGCAAAGGGCGGAATTCTTCTTCGGTCAAAGAGCCATCAATGCGGCGCGCCACCTGGCCGGAAAACTGTGCAACGCGCTCGCGCACAAAGGCTTCGTCAAAATCGTTGTAAGAGTACATCTTAAAGCTCCGCCTGTTTGCCGTGATTGTGGTTGGAAGGTCCGGTGCGACGGAAATCTTCACGGAAATGGGTTGGTTCTGGACCGTTTTCGCCCGCCACCGCATCAACAAGATAGGCGCCAACGACCATACCGTCTTTGGCAGCAAAGGCGAGGCGCTCTTCTGCGACCTCTTGCGTGTCAAAGAGTGCAGCATCGCTCAAAGCGCGCACCCATGTGTCAGAGGCTGACAAATAGATAACATCGCCTTCAAGCAGGGCGTTTGCGGTGACAATCTTGGGCGTAAAAGGGCGTGCCATGTGCGATCCAGACTTGTGTAATTTCTCTTCTTATTTAGAACATTGTCCTATGAAACTACTATAGGGTCTGGGGAATAAGGATGTTTGTTCCATTCCGCGGGCTGCACAGGGTGCTGGTTCCACAAATAAGGAGAAAACCGAAATGGCAGTCCAATTGGATGCAATGGATCGGAAAATTTTGGGCGAGTTGCAGGTCGATGCAAGTCAATCTTTGGACGAAATTGCTCGAAAAGTGGGGTCTTCCAAGACGCCAGTGTGGAATCGCATCCGGAAAATGCGTGAAAACGGCGTGATAGGTCAGCAAACTGTGATACTTGATCCCGATGCGCTTGGGCTTGAGGCTTGTTTCTTTGTTTTGGTAAAAACCAACGCTCATGAAGCGGATTGGCAGGAAAAATTCCTGCAAGTGCTCAAACGCCGTCCTGAAGTGTTGGAAGCGCACCGTTTGGCGGGCGAGATTGATTATATTCTCAAGGTGCGTGTTTCAAACGCAAAGGCCTATGACGCGTTTTATCAAGCGCTGATCAAAGAGGTGAACATCTACAACGTCACAGCACTTCTTTCGATGGAACAAATTAAATCAACCACCGAATTGCCACTTTAGCTGCGGGGGCACCTGTCCTGAGTTTAGGCATTCCCCGCCTTGGTGAACATGCCTGCGTCCCGTGCCGCCATGCGCAAAGCGTTGGATTTGTTAACGGTTTCCTCAAACTCTAGCTGAGGGTCACTGTCATAAACAACGCCACCGCCCGCTTGGATATACAGCTTTTTGTCTTTCAGCACACCCGTGCGCAGCGCGATACAGATGTCCATATCGCCGCCTGATGAGAAATATCCAACACCACCGCCATAGATACCACGTTTCTCTGGCTCAAGTTCGTCGATGATTTCCATCGCGCGCACCTTGGGGGCACCAGACACAGTGCCCGCAGGCAAGCCCGCCAGCAAAGCGGACAGGGCATCTTGGTCGTCGGACAGCTCACCCACAACGTTGGACACGATGTGCATCACATGGCTATAGCGCTCGATTGTGAATTCTTCGGTGGGGTGAACTGTACCGATTTTTGAGACCTTGCCCGTGTCATTGCGTCCCAGATCCAGCAACATCAAATGTTCTGCCAGTTCCTTTTTATCCGCCAAAAGATCCAGCTCAAGCGCGGTATCTTCCGCAGGGGTGGCACCGCGTTTGCGGGTGCCCGCGATGGGGCGAATGGTGACGGTGCCGTCTTTGACTTGTACCAAGATCTCAGGCGATGCGCCGATGATTTGGAAACCGCCAAAGTTGAAAAAGAACATATAGGGCGACGGATTGGTGCGACGCAATGAGCGGTAAAGCGCGAAAGGCGGCAGCGGGAAGTCTTGGGTCCAGCGCTGCGAAGGGACAACTTGAAAAATATCGCCCGCTTTGATGTAGTCTTTCGCCTTATCGACGGCTTGTTTATAGCCCTCACGGGTGAAATTCGACACGGCCTCGGGGGCCTCATAACTTTCGCCCAAATCGTGGGATGTGCCTTCTGGTGCGCGTTCCAAATCGCGCAGCGCATCCATGACACGCTCTGCCGCTTGGGCGTAAGCGGCACGGGACGACTGGCCGGATTTGACCCAAGCAGGGGATACAACTGTGACTTCGCCTTTGACGCCGTCAAGCACAGCCACAACAGTGGGGCGCATCATCAGCGCGTCAGGGGTGCCGATAGGATCAGGGTTCACATTGGGCAGGTGTTCGACATGACGGATCATGTCGTAGCCAAGATAGCCAAACAGGCCCGCAGAGGGCGAGGGCAGTTCAGCAGGCAAATCAATTTTGCTTTCGGCAATCAAGGCCCGCAATGAGGTCAGAGGATCGGTAGTCTCAGGCGTAAAGGCGGTGGAATCAAAGCGCGCATCACGGTTGATATGTGCTGTCGTGCCATCACATTTCCACACCAGATCAGGTTTCATCCCGATGATGGAATGACGCCCGCGCACTTCGCCGCCAGTGACGGATTCAAGGATAAAACTATCCGACCGCGCGCCAGCGAGTTTAAGCATAATCGAAACAGGCGTGTCCAAATCAGCGGCCACTTTGGCATAGACCACTTGGTTTTCACCCGCCGAATAAGCGGCATCAAAGGCGTCAAACGCAGGGATGATTTTTGCCATTTGAAATGACCTTTTACTTTGGTTTTCGTGTCTTACGGCAGTTGAACGTGAATCGCGTCAACCGCAGTTTGGTTGATCGAAATGCCTTCGCGGGTGCGCAGCGCGCTTGAAAAGGCTGCGATTACGTCTTGGGCAGCACCTTGCGCGGCAGAGGCGATGTAACTGTCGGCGATGGCTGTGTTGTCTGCTGTATCTTCTGGCGGCAATACGGCATCAATCAGGGCGATGATAACCCGTCCGTCGCCTTCGATCAGTGTTGTGGCTCCGGTTGCCAAACCTGGTTCAAACACAACGTCGATAAAGCCTTCTGGCATCGTCGAGATGAAGTCTTGGCGTGTGATGGTCTCGAAAGTTTCAACGGGCAGGCCAAGATCCGCAAGCGGTGTGCCTGAGGCGACTTGGCTTTCCAGATCTTGCGCCCGCACGAGCATTTGACGGGCTGTTTCGGCCACTTCCCAATCGGCGACGACTTGGTCACGCACATCTTCAAGAGGGCTCAGCGTAGCAGGGGTTACAGAATCAAGGCGCATGGCAAAGATACCGCCATCGGACAGCTCAATGATTTCAGGGAAATCGCCCACTTCGGCGGCGCGCACTGCTGCGACAAAAGCAGAATAGGACGCGATTCCGTCTTCTGATGTGGCTGTCCAGCCCAGTTGGCCTTGCTCCATACGGGTTTCAGCGGCCACTTCTTCTAAGGTCGCACCTGAGGCCAAAAGATCATCAAGATCTTCGATCATGTCGGAAATATCGCGGCGGGCTGCGTCTGCGGCCATTTCGACCGACAAATCCGCGCGGGCCTCGTCAAAGGAAATTTCAGAAGCCTCCAAGATGCCGTTCACACGGAAAATTGCAGGGCCGAGGTCGGTATTGATCACATCCGAGACACCGGAGACCTCAAGCGCGAAAACAGCGTCGCCGGCGGGGCCAAGGTCGCTTAGAGCGACGTCACCCATGTCTGCATCAACGATATCCAAACCACGGGCTGTGATTTCGTCATCATATGTGGTCTCGCCCGCTTTTAGCCGCGCAGAGGCTGCTGCGGCGTCCTCGACTGTGCCAAAGACCAGACGCTCGACCAAGCGGCGTTCTGCTTGCACAAATTGCGCGATGTTATCGTCGTAAATCTGGCGTAGGCTGGCCTCATCCAGATCAACCTCGTCACTGATCATGGCGGGTGTGAGCCAAACATAGGTGACATTGCGCGTTTCGGGCGCGGTATAGGCGTCTGGATTGGCGTCATATTGTGCCTTGATATCCGCCTCTGTTGGCACAGGGACGCCTGTGGACAGAGCGTCATCGCCCATGGTCGCGACTGAAATCGTGCGGCGTTCGCCGATCCATTCCACAACGACATCACCGTAAATGTCAGGCATCGTCACGCCTGTCGTCAAAGCCCCTTGCAACAAAGCGCGTGATAAATCTTCGCGCAAGCCCTCTTCAAAAGACGATGGATTTTCACCGATGCGGTTTAACGAGGCTCTGTATGTGTCGGCGTCAAATGTGCCGTCCAAGCCTTGAAATGCTGGGATAGACAAAAGCTGGCTGCGCACAGCTGCGTCGCCAACAGACAGGCCAAGGCGTGCTGTTTCGCCGTCAAGTGCCGCTTGGTTGAACAATTGGTTCAACACGCGGGCAGGGATACCGATTTGTTCGGCCTGCTCAATCGACATCTGCTGGCCGATTTGCTGCTCAAAACGGCTGATCTCGTTCGTCAAAGCATTGGCATAGGTGTTTACGTCGATATCGCGATCACCGACAGAGCCGACATTGCTGATCGAGCCGCCAAAGTTGGCCGTGCCAAACCCGCCAAGGCCCACGATCAAAAGACCGAGGATACCCCAGACAACCATTTTTTTGCCGGAACCGTTTTTGCGCGCCATATCGATCTGTCTCCCATCAAACTGCGAATTGTCTAGGGGGTTCGGCGGCGGCTCGCAAGGCAGATCGGGCCAGATTAGGGCTCAATCTGTGCCAGACGATCAAAAAGCTGCGAGATTTGTGCGAGATCGGCATTGGCAAAGGCAATACGCAGGTGTTTTTCACCACCGCTATGCCCCTTTGGCATAAACATCGTACCGGGCAAGACCAAGAGTGCCGCGTTTTTGACCAACCATGGGGCAAGCTGTGATGAGGGCATATCAAACGGGTGTTCGACATAAGCAAAATAAGCACCACAGCCCCGCAAATGCCAGCCTTTGTCTGACAGCGCTTTGAAACCGTCCTCGATGGCTGCGCGTCTTGTCAATATTTCAACACGTTCTGCCGCCACCCAATCCGATAGGTTTTGCATCGCCCAAAGTGCTGTTTTTTGTGCCAATTGATTGGGGCAGATGGTGACGGTGTCTAGGTATTTTTCAACCTGTGCCAGACGTGCGGGGCTCGCGACGATTGCCCCCACGCGGTGGCCCATCATCCGGTAGACCTTGGAAAAAGAATAAAGCTGCACAACAGTTTCGCGCCAATCAGGTTGCTGGAACAGATAATGCGGCACTCCGTCGCGCGCGTCAAAATCGCGATAGGTTTCATCAATCACCAAAGCGATCCGGCGCGCTTTGGCGAGCGCATAAAATTGTGTGACCAGTTCGGCTGGATATTCAACACCGCCGGGGTTGTTGGGGCTAACCAAAACGATGGCGCGGGTGCGCGGGGTGATCAGCTTCGCCGCCGATTCCAAATCGGGTAACAGATCTGGCCCTGTCATCAAGGGGGCCACAGACACGCCATTCATATCGGCCCACATTTTGTGATTGAAATACCAAGGTGTGGGCAAAATGATCTCGTCGCCCGCCGCGCAGAGCGTCGACATCACGGCCGTGAACGCTTGGTTGCAGCCTGAGGTGATCGCCACGTCTTCGGCTTTGATTTGGCCGTGGTATTTGCTGCTCCACTGATTGGCAATCTCGCCACGCAATGCTGGCAGGCCCAAAACGTCACCATAATGATGTGCGCTGTCGTCCTCCACAGCAATGCGCGCCATTTCACGACGCAGCGCAAGGGGCGGGGCCTGTGTCGGGGCGGCTTGTGAAAGGTTGATCAAAGGCTTGTCAGCGGAAAATGAAACCCCTTCAAGCCAAGTCGATGCTTCCATGATGGGCGGCGCCATCGTGTTTTGCATTGCGGTTGAGAGCGGCAGAGGGGTCGACGATGACATGGCGATGTCCTTTTGTGGCGGATCATAGTGATTTTACGACGGCGGTGACTTACAGCTAACCTTCCTGAAACGGGTTTTCAATCACCCCAAGATTGTGCGAATTGCCGCATGATGAGCAATTCCTTTCGCGCCTCATTTGCTTGCAATTGCAGCGGAGTGCGGCGCAATTTTTATCGTGTTTGTGGTTTGAGCGCTTTGAAGTGCTCCATGTCGCACAACGTTAACTTTTCGATGGCCTGTTTGGGGGATAGTTGATCAGTCGTCGCCGCGTATTTTGAGGCCGCGACCAATCATAACAATACTTTATCGAGTTCGTGAGGTTCAACATGCTGATAAACCAGTTGATCGAGAAACTAGAATGCGCTTTGGCCTATGCAAAAGCGCAAAATATCACCTTGATGGAGGCCCTCTTAGATGAGGTCCGCGATGGGTCATATGAAATTATGCCAAGGCAAAGTGCGTTTCTTATGCGCGCGGCTTGTACGGCGGTCGAACATGTCGCCAGCGCCTTTGACCCACTGTCGAGCGCAGAAGCCGCACGATCCGCAATACAACAAGCCAAAAAGGCTGCTCTCGGCGGCTGCGCGGATTTAAATCTGGCCTAACGAGGTTTGAGTGGATCAACCATTCGTGGCGTTGCTGACTGCGCGGGGGTAAAACGCCCCTGATGGGCGCTTTAACTGTGTGGCTTTGGACCTAAATCAGTCTTTGCCTCGATAGGGTTGCACATATTGCAGCGCCATATCCCATGGGAAAAAGATCCATGTGTCTTGCGAGACTTCGGTGATAAAGGTGTCAACCTGTGGCCGGCCTTGCGGTTTGGCGTAAACGGTCGCGAAATGCGCCTGCGGATATAATTCGCGCACCAGCTCAAGCGTTTTGCCGCTGTCCACAAGATCATCAATGACCAGAATACCAGTGCCGTCGCCCATCATCTCACTGTCCGGCGCTTTGAGCACTTCGGCCGCGCCTTGGTTTTGGTGATCATAGGACTTGACCGAAATCGTATCCACAGTGCGAATGTCCAATTCGCGCGCGATGATCATCGCAGGGGCCATGCCGCCACGGGTGATCGCGACGACTGCACGCCATGCGCCCGCGTCGGGACCTTTACCATCCAGACGCCATGCCAAAGCGCGACTATCGCGGTGAATTTGATCCCAGCTGATGTGAAACCCTTTTTCGTGTGGCAAACGGTCTGTCATGTCGTGGTCCTTAGCTGAGAACGAGTTTGGCGCTGAGGGCCGCCAATAGGCCGCCAAAAACGCGATCGATGGTTGTTTTTAGAGTTAGATAGGTGCGGCGTGTGCGCTCAAGCGAAAAGAGACGCGACACGATGATATTCCAACCGCAATCGTTAATAAATATTATAGAAAGAACGGCGGGATAGACCCAAAGCGGGGGATGCGCAGGAACGAGCGTCAAAAAAATCGTTCCAAAGAACAAAGCCGGTTTCGGATTGGCCAATTGCGTGGTGATGCCAAGCCAGATCAAAGCAAGCCCCGATAAGCCCTCATAACCTTCCGGCATTTCTGTTGTCATCGGCTCTGGCGCATGTTTCCATATTTTATAGGCCAAATATCCAAGATACAGACCGCCGCAAATTTTGAGCACGGTCAAAAGAACCGGCGCGACTTGGAACAAAATGGCCAGTCCGAAAAGGGCTGCAAGGGCCCAAAAGCACGCGCCAAGCCCGATGCCGATGGCAAGATATGCGCCCTTAAGCATGCCGTCGCGCAGGGCTGTGCGCGCCGCCAATAAAACAGCCGGCCCCGGCGAAATCGCCGCGGCCAGATGTATAAAGTAAAATGCGACAAGCGCCGCCAGTGTCACGGTCTAGCCCTTGGTGATGTCAGGTGCGTCAACGGCTTTCATGCCGACAACGTGGTAGCCCGCATCAACGTGATGCGTCTCGCCTGTGACGCCCGCGCCCAGATCAGACAAGAGGTACAAAGCTGAGCCACCGACATCGTCAATGGTCACATTGCGGCGCAATGGCGAATTGTATTCGTTCCATTTCATAATGTAGCGGAAATCGCCAATGCCAGAGGCGGCGAGTGTCTTGATTGGTCCCGCAGAGATGGAATTGACGCGAATGCCGTCTTTGCCCAAATCTTCGGCCAAATAGCGCACTGAGGCTTCCAACGCGGCTTTGGCCACGCCCATAACATTGTAATGCGGCATCACACGTTCCGCGCCATAATAGGTCATGGTCAGCATAGAACCGCCATCGGTCATCAGTGTCGCGGCGCGCTGTGCCACGGCGGTGAAGGAATAGACCGAAATATCCATCGTCAGGTTAAAATTGTCGCGGGTAGTGTCAACGTAACGCCCACGCAATTCGCCTTTGTCGGAAAAGCCGATGGCATGCACGATGAAATCGATCTTACCCCATTTTTCCTTGATCTGTGCAAAAAGCGCATCGATTGAGGCGCCGTCAGACACATCGCAAGGCACGACAAAGTCAGAGCCGAGTTTTTCCGCCAAAGGATCAACGCGTTTTTTCAGTTGTTCGCCTTGGTATGAAAAGCAAAGCTCTGCGCCATGCTCGGCCAGTGCCTTGGCGATGCCCCAAGCGATTGATTTGTCGTTGGCAAGGCCCATGATCAGACCGCGTTTTCCGTCCATAAGTTTTGTCATGGTCGGTTCTCCCACCTATATGCTGCGTTTGTGCTGCGTTTGTGCTGCGTTTGGTATAGGCTTTATGCGGTTTGGCCCGCGCTATCAAGCCTGTGGTTTTGACATACGGCTGACATACATATGTGTCGTGCACTATATATGTGGTGAAATGCCCCGTGATATGCGGCCAAGTCCCCAGCGTTTGATCCGTCCCCTTGTTGTGGCGCGGGCGACAGGATATTCCACTGGTATCATGCAAAGGAGATCAGCCCATGGACGTCAAACGCAGTGGTATTTTCAAAGGCGATAATCCGTTCGAGATCGCGCGTACTTGGCTCGCTGAGGCCACCGCAACTGAAGTGAATGATCCCAATGCCATCGCTTTGTCGACAGTGGACACGGAGGGTATGCCCAATGCGCGTATGGTGCTGCTCAAAGCGATCGAAGATGATGCTTTCGTGTTTTTCACAAATTATGAAAGCGTCAAAGCCGGTGAGATAGAAACCGCAGGCAAAGCCGCTTTTGTAATGCATTGGAAAACTTTGCAGCGCCAAATTCGGGTGCGCGGTAAAATTATGCGCGAAAGTGACGAGGCTTCTGATCTTTACTACAAATCGCGTGCGCTTGGCAGTCGCATTGGCGCTTGGGCCTCTGCGCAGTCGCGCCCTTTGGCGTCCAAGGCTTCACTCATGGAAGCTGTTGCCAAACAAGGCCTGAAGCATGGACCAAACCCCAAGCGCCCGCCGTTCTGGGGCGGCTATCGTATCGTGCCAACCGAAATCGAATTTTGGGCGGCTGGGGACTTTCGGCTTCATGACCGATTCCGTTGGACTCGGGCGACTGAGGCTGATTCGTGGTCCGTTTCATTGCTTAACCCTTAGGCTTACGTAGGGTAAATTTGTCGTTTGGGTAAGTAATGTTACCATAACAACTAAAAGACAGGTCCTTCGCACCTTGATCCTGCGTGCAGTTTGTCGCACCTTATCCTCGGGATGAGGGGCAAGTGCCCCAAAATATTTGAAAGCGCATGTTGCGCCTTCAAAAGAGATGGGAAATATGAGCGACAATAATTTAGAAAAAATGGTGGCCGGACAGGTAAAATGGTTCGACCCTGCAAGAGGATTTGGTTTTGTCGTCGCAGATGACGGCGGCCCTGATATTTTGCTACATGCCAATGTCCTAAGGGTCTTTGGTCAAAGCACTGTTGCCGATGCTGCCAATATTCGGCTGACCGTGCAAGAAACAGATCGGGGCATTCAAGCCATAGAAGTTCTATCGATCGAGCCACCTTTGGCATCCGTTGGACCGTCACTGGAAGACCTTGAACATCTGGAAGGCGCGGATCTGGACACGCCGCTTGAACCGGCACGGGTCAAGTGGTTCGATAAGGGTAAGGGATTCGGATTCGCCAATGTCTTTGGCAAATCTGATGATATTTTTGTTCACGTCGAAGTTTTACGTCGTTCTGGACTGGCCGATCTTATGCCAGGTGAAGCCGTAGCACTGCGTGTCATCGATGGGCGCAGAGGTCGCATGGCAGCACAGGTGATCGCCTGGGATGTGGCGGCGCGTGATGATTCTGGGGCAGGGTATGCCGAAGACGTCGCTTTGGAGCTACACGCGAATGCAGAGTAATTCTTTTAAATCTTTTAGGGCTGCACAATGTGTGGCCCTTTTTTCTGCGTGCTCGGTTCTGTCTGTGCGTGAGTGGTTTTATCGCCTGCCTGTGACGCAACGGTCTGCATCCAAGCCACAGAAAGCCAGCCTGTGCCTTGCTGCGGCTTTGGCGGTGTTCGCAGCCAGCACGGGGCGGGCCGAGGCTCTGTCATGCGATGCGGACCATGTTGTCATCGAAACTCAAAGCGGGTCTCATACCTTTTCCGTTGATGTGGCCGATGATGCAGCAGAACGCGCCCGTGGATTGATGTTTGTTGAGGCGATGGATGAGGATGCAGGGATGTTATTCGTCTATCCCAAACCGCGGCCTGTAAACTTTTGGATGAAGAACACATTGATTCCCCTCGATATGATTTTCACAGATCAGAGCGGCACCATCGTCTCGATCCATGAAAATGCCATTCCTCATGACGAAACTGCAATTTTTGGTGGAGAGGCTGTTTTTTCTGTTTTGGAGATAAATGCCGGTGTTTCTAAGGCCAAAAGCATCGCAATTGGCGACGTGCTTTTGCATCCGGCTTACGATTTTTACACTTCTTTGCCCTGTGATGCAAAATAGGGGTTTTCATCCCCAATCACTGCCCTTATAGAACCCTCAGTCGGGGCGTAGCGCAGCCTGGTAGCGCGACGGTTTTGGGTACCGTAGGCCGCAAGTTCGAATCTTGCCGTCCCGACCATTTACTAAATATACGATATGCAAAGCGCATTGGACCTCTAGAGGCTCAAGGCGCTTTTTGCGTTTCGGGCATCGGTTCCCACTAGATGCTGTGGTCATTGCCTGCGTTCGCACCTTTTTGGCCTTAGCAGAATCGTTACATTTCAATTCTTTGATTCGTCAAAATGAACGCAATTTAAGGTTGTGCTTGTCTGGTTTTGAAAATCTTAAGAATAGGTCTAATTTTTGATGGAGAATGTGTAGTTTTCCCTTAATTTTAAGAAATTCAGAGCCTTACAACGGCGACCTCACCATATATGGCTACTATATGTTGTGTGCTTATTGATTGTGCAGCATAGGGTTGTTTTGACCCCAATCATCCTTTTTTATCCCATGTACTTATCCACAAGCTTTCAGCCAATTGGTTAAACTGTGTCGGCAAAGCCCTAGAAATAAAAGAGATTTGTATTAACGCTGACGGATGCGAATCGATGTGCCCTGTGGGTGAAATCCGTCAATAAGAAAGAGGTTGCCTAAGTGCTAATTTTGGCGTTGACCGAACGGGGTATAACGCTGCACATTGTGCTGGTCGGTTGGCGAGATACTATATTTAGTGGCTCAATGGCGGTCAGGGACAAGAGGCGATCAACAAGAGACGATCAGATCAAAAAGAGACGATCAAATGTATCTTTGAAACAATAACTCTAGGCGGTGCCAAACACGATATGGCGTTACCGGAATTAGAGACTGTCAAAGATTTAGACCTGTTGGACGACACTCGCACATACTACCCAAGGGCTTGGCCTTTGACTGGATTTGTAATTCTCACAGGTCCAGCGTGGAATCGGTTTGCCGATTTTTGCGATGTTTCCCTGACGCTTTTGACCTGAGTGATCGCGATTGATGGCAAGGCGAGCTGCTTCATTCAGCTCAAAGGTATGAAATTCAGGGTCAAAAGGCCCGCCGCACCAGCGTCACAAGGCTCTGGTGACGCGTAAAACAGTAAGTTGAATACGGGGCAGTTATCCATGAAGATCGAACGCAAATTCACTAAGTCTGGGTCAGATGCATATGCCGATATGGCGTTTCAAAAGACGTCTTCGGAAATCCGAAATCCAGATGGCACTGTTGTGTTCAAACTTGATGAATGTGAAATCCCCGCCAATTGGAGCCAAGTGGCCTCAGATGTGATTGCGCAAAAATACTTTCGCAAAGCGGGTGTGCCCACCGCGTTGAAGCGGATCAAAGAAAAGGGCGTTCCGTCGTTCTTGTGGAAATCCGCGCCTGATGAAGCGGCTCTCGCGAAATTGCCCGAAGCTGAGCGCTTTGGAGGGGAGACCTCTGCCAAGCAGGTGTTCGACCGTTTGGCGGGTGCTTGGACGTATTGGGGCTGGAAGGGTGGCTATTTCACCTCTGAAGATGACGCACGCGCTTACTTTGACGAAATGCGTTTCATGTTGGCGGGCCAAATGGCTGCGCCGAATTCACCGCAGTGGTTTAACACGGGTCTGCATTGGGCTTATGGCATTGATGGACCGGGCCAAGGTCACCATTATGTGGACCATGAGACTGGCGTTTTGACGCGGTCCACGTCAGCCTATGAGCACCCACAACCACACGCCTGTTTCATCCAATCGGTATCCGACGATTTGGTTGGTGATGGCGGCATCATGGATCTTTGGGTGCGTGAAGCGCGCTTGTTTAAATACGGTTCTGGCACAGGCACCAACTTTTCGTCCCTGCGCGGCTCTGACGAGGCGCTCTCAGGCGGTGGCAAATCCTCTGGCCTTATGGGGTTCCTGAAAATCGGTGACCGTGCGGCTGGTGCGATCAAATCAGGCGGCACAACGCGCCGTGCGGCCAAGATGGTGATCTGTGATATGGATCACCCTGATGTGGAAGAGTTCATCAACTGGAAAGTCATCGAAGAGCAAAAAGTGGCCTCAATCGTCGCTGGCTCAAAAATGCATGAGCGCCAGTTGAACGAGATTTTCGACGCGATTGGCACATGGGATGGCGCCGAAGAAGATGCCTTTACCCCAGCGAAAAACCCGGCACTGAAAGCAGCGATCAAAGAAGCGAAAAAAGTTTGTATCCCAGAGACTTATGTCAAACGCGTTTTGGATTACGCCAAGCAGGGCTACGCCAAAATCGAATTCCCAACATATGATACTGATTGGGATTCCGAAGCCTACGCCTCTGTATCGGGTCAAAATTCGAACAACTCTGTGCGGGTCACGGACGCCTTCTTGAAAGCGGTGAAAGATGACGCGGATTGGGAATTGATCCGCCGTACTGATGGCTCGGTCGCCAAAACCGTGCGCGCCCGTGATTTATGGCAAGACGTCGGCCACGCCGCTTGGGCCTGTGCCGATCCTGGCATCCAGTTCCACGATACAGTCAACGCATGGCATACCTGCCCAGAAGACGGCGCGATCCGTGGATCAAACCCCTGTTCTGAGTACATGTTCTTGGATGACACGGCCTGTAACTTGGCCTCGATGAATTTGCTGACGTTCTTGAAAAGCGATGGGTTCGACGCCGAAAGCTACATGCATGCCACACGCCTTTGGACGCTGACGCTTGAGATTTCGGTGATGATGGCGCAGTTCCCGTCCAAAGAGATCGCGCAGCGGTCCTATGATTTCCGCACCTTGGGTCTTGGCTA
Source organism: Pacificibacter marinus (assembly GCF_018860665.1). GTDB lineage: Bacteria > Pseudomonadota > Alphaproteobacteria > Rhodobacterales > Rhodobacteraceae > Celeribacter > Celeribacter marinus_A. The sequence goes on along the minus strand of NZ_JAHKPK010000028.1, from coordinate 53,358 downwards.
TGCCAATATCGGCGGGTTGTTGATGAACATGGGCCATGGTTACGATTCCGATGAGGGCCGTGCGCTGACGGGCGCTTTGACCGCGATCATGACGGGTGTGTCCTATGCGACCTCTGCTGAGATTGCGGGCGAACTGGGTGCCTTTTCCAAATTCGAGAAAAACCGCGCGCACATGCTGCGGGTCATTCGCAATCACCGTACGGCGGCTTACGGCAAATCCACTGGCTATGAGGGGTTGGATATCAAACCTGTGCCTCTGGATCACGCCAATTGCCCTGATGCGTCTTTGATTGAACTGTCCAAAACAGCTTGGGACGAGGCGCTGGAGTTGGGTGAGAAACACGGCTTCCGCAATGCGCAGGTGTCAGTGATTGCCCCAACAGGCACCATCGGCTTGGTGATGGACTGTGACACCACAGGCATCGAGCCAGATTTCGCCTTGGTGAAATTCAAAAAGCTTGCTGGGGGTGGCTACTTTAAAATCATCAACCGGTCTGTGCCTGCCGCGCTGGCCAAACAGGGCTATGCCTCCAGTCAAATCGAAGAAATCGTATCCTATGCTGTGGGGCATGGGTCTATCGGCAATGCGCCGGGCATCAATCACACGTCATTGATTGGTCACGGGTTTGGCAAAGAGCAGATCAAAAAGATCGAAGCTGCATTGCCGTCCGCTTTTGATATTCGTTTTGTGTTCAACCAATGGACTTTGGGTGAAGATTTCTGCACGGGCACGCTGGGCATCCCCGCAGAAAAACTTAATGATCCATCATTTGATTTGCTGCGCTCGCTCGGTTTCAGCAAGGCTGAGATTGAGGCGGCCAATGACCATGTCTGTGGGACGATGACCCTAGAGGGCGCGCCACATCTGAAAAAAGAACATTACAGCATCTTTGATTGTGCCAATGCCTGCGGAAAAAAAGGTCAGCGTTATCTGTCTGTTGAAAGCCACATCACAATGATGGCGGCAGCGCAGTCCTTTATCTCTGGCGCAATTTCCAAAACCATCAACATGGCCAATGACGGCACGATCGAAGATTGTCTGGCCGCATATGAGTTGTCATGGTCTTTGGGCATCAAAGCCAATGCGCTTTACCGTGACGGATCAAAGCTGTCGCAACCATTGGCCGCCGCTTTGATCGAAGACGACGAGGAAGCCGAAGAAATTCTGGCCTCAGGATCAACTCAAGAAAAAGCGCAGGTGCTGGCCGAAAAGATCATCGAAAAAGTGATCATCAAAGAGGTTGCTCGTGGCCGTGAAAAACTGCCATCGCGCCGCAAAGGCTACACACAGAAATCTATCGTTGGCGGGCATAAAGTGTACCTGCGCACCGGTGAATACCAAGACGGCAACTTGGGCGAAATCTTTATCGATATGCACAAAGAGGGCGCTGGATTCCGTGCGATGATGAACAACTTCGCTATCGCGGTCTCTGTTGGCCTGCAATATGGCGTGCCGCTCGAAGAGTTCGTTGATGCCTTTACTTTTACCAAATTCGAACCCGCTGGCATGGTGCAGGGCAACGACAGCATCAAAAATGCGACATCGATTTTGGATTACATCTTCCGTGAATTGGCTGTGTCCTACTTGGACCGCACCGATTTGGCCCATGTGAAACCCGAAGGTCATGCTTTCGACGATCTGGGCCGTGGCGAAGAAGAAGGCGTGTCCAATGTACGCTCTCCGTCTGAAAACGCTTCTGCCAAATCGATTGAGGTGCTCAAGCAGATTTCCTCAACGGGTTACTTGCGCAAGCGGATGCCACAAGAATTGGTCGTGCTGCAAGGCGGGGTAGGGGCCGCGGCGTTTGATGGCTCTATCGATCCGCAAGTGGCATTGAACACATTGGTGCCGGAAACGGCAATGTCGCCGGCAAGCACCACAGCAGTGTCGTCTGGCACAGTGGCCAGCAGCGCGACATCGCTTGATCTGCGCTCCAAAGCGAAAATGCAGGGCTATGAAGGCGATCCATGTGGCGAATGTGGCAACTACACGCTCGTGCGCAACGGAACCTGTATGAAATGTAATACGTGCGGCGGCACTTCGGGCTGTAGCTAAGGAATATGATGATGGAATTGGTTTTTGATATCGCTGGACAGCATTGTGTTGCAGATCATGTGCAAATGCGTGGCAACACCATCGAGGCAAATTTTGCCGCTGGTGTCGAGGCGACATTGGCGGATGCTTTTGCGGGCAGTCACACTGTGTCGATCATGGGCATCCCTGCGCTGTCAGTGACCTATTCCGTCCAAGACTTTCAGTCAGATGGCATTGATGGCTGTACGGCGGTTTTTTCTGTGAACAGCAGCGCAGGGCGCGTGCTGCACTGATTTGAAATTTGCGGTGCCCCTTAATCGGGGCGCAGCAAGGATGGGGGTGCAGTCTTTTTAAAGGACCGCCCTCGTTAAAGGGTCACATGACCCCAGTTTCCGGAGCGGATGCGTTCGCTCCCGGCGTTGATCAGGCCACAGGCAAAAACACTAGTGGGCAGTAATCAATGATGAGCCTGATCAGCGAACCTCAGGGGGGCCGAAAGGTCCCCCGCTTTTTTGATTTTATGTAAAAAAACGCTGGCTAGGCTGTGATAGCCTGTATTCGCGGTGATGCGCTGGCCTGCAACAAAGATCTAGAAATCTCAGGTGCGTTTTGGGCCTCGACAAGTCGAAGATTTGTACACCCGCGAAATTCGCCGAATGTCACCAGGCTAAAGGTGACCAAATCACCAACTTCAAGCGTTTCTGAATCATTTAGATTTATGTCTGCCGAAGACGCATATCCCAGTTTGTCGCTGTCGTCGCACCAGACTATGGCATTTTTCTTATCAGAATCGTACCACAGTATTAATCCGTACATAAATTTTGTTCCAATACGTTACTCTAAATCGGCCACCAATTAGTCTGCCAATTTTTGCACGCGCCACATCTATGCTAAATCCCTAAATATGTGTCTTGCCGCCACGACACTTGACGCTGATTAGCGTCAATTTTTGTCTCCTGTAAACGTCATTCTTGATTTTCACTTGGGTTGCCGTAAGGTGAACTTGTAGGGATAAGCGCTTTTATTAAAAAGACTCTGACCTGCATCAGCTTTACGGTTTGGTAAGTGTTTGAGCAGTGGGGGGCAAGTTTTGCCTGATAAGACAGATGGCAATCTAACGCAGCGCGCCGATCGAGTGCAGTTACGCGCGATCTTTGGTGCCAATCTGCGCACCTTAAGCGCCAGCGCTTTGTCCATCGCAGAGCTGTGTCGCGATCTCGGGATAAATCGCACCCAATTCAATAGGTATTTGTCGGGGGAAGCCTTCCCGCGTCCCGATGTTTTGGACCAAATTTGTCGATATTTTGGTGTTGATGCGCGCATATTGCTTGAACCTTTGGAGACACAATCCAACAAGGCAGGACAGGGCTATGCTCCGTTGATGCTTGATCGAAGTGGTCGAGATGACATGGATCGTGTCATGGCTGCGCCTGATATAGATTTCGCGCGGATGCCCCTTGGACCGTGCTTGCTGTATTGGCGTTCTTTTCTCAAGAAAGACTATCTGTCCGTCAATATGGGCTTAAGCGTGGTGCGACCCGATGGCAAAGTAGGTATGATATCGATCATGCCGCGTAAGATTGCGCATGCTATAGGTCTTTCAGTGCGTCTCAAAGACCGCCGTCGCATCGGCGAAATGTATCAACATCCTACGGGTGTTTCTTTTGCACTCAGGACGCAAGGTACGGGGCTTCGGCAATTCGCCTTCATGGAATACAGCTATATGGGCAATGCGGACATATATGCTGGCGAATGTATGAATACATTGCGATTTGGACACCTTGGGCGGATTTCAGATCTCATTTTGATGGAACGGCTCAAGCCAACACGTGCTGCGATGATCGCAGCGCGACGTCAAATTGGCTATAAATCCATCATGGATATGAAGCCCGTCATACAGGGGTATTTTACGCAAGCTGATACTTAAAGTTTACGCTTGAAGATCGGACAAAGGGCGCAACACCTGTGCGATGTGCGCCCTTTTTGTCTGCTTCTATGCCTTTAGAGGGGGCGTGACTTTATGCGTTGCTGCCGCGCCCGAGGGCTGCGACACCCGTGCGCGCGATCTCGATCAAGCCCAAAGGTCGCATCAAATCAGCGAAAGCATCGATTTTCTCAGAGGTGCCCGTCATTTCAAACACAAAGCTCGACAAAGTGCTATCGACCACATTGGCACGGAAAATCTCCGCCAAGCGCAGCGCTTCGATCCGCTTGTCGCCAGTGCCGCTAACTTTGAACAAAGCCAGTTCACGCTCGACAGATGCGCCTTCGACGGTCAAATCATGCACGTCATGCACGGGCACGATGCGGCCCAGCTGTGCTTTGATTTGCACGATCACGTTGGGCGTGCCTGTGGTGACGATGGTGATGCGCGACCGATGACCCGCTTGGTCCACTTCGGCCACAGTAAGGCTTTCGATATTGTATCCACGGCCCGAAAACAGACCGATCACACGCGCTAAAACACCCGGTTCGTTTTCGACCAAAACGGCCAGAGTGTGTTTCTCGATGATCTCGCCGTTGGGATCACGTAGGTCATAGGCGGAATGGCTTGTAGAGCCTTTTTTGATATGAAGTGCAGACATGTTGCGTCTCCCTTACCCAGCACAATTCAGTGTGGCGTCAAATGTGTTGATCTCACCGCGTTTGGTGAGGGTGCGGACGGCGCAGCCAGACGCGGATTCTATTGCCGCGCGCGCGCTCTCTTCGAGCACTGCAAAGTTGAGCCGTCCAGTGTGGTAATTGCGGGCAACGGCTGTTGTGCCGTCATGCGTGACCTGAAATGTAAATCCGCCACGCGTCACTTCGACGGCTTCCCCAGATGACATGCAGCCTGTTAGGGCGAGTGTCGCGAGGGCCGCTGCCAAAGTGATGCGAAGCTGGGCCATCATCAAACCAAAACCGCGCCGTCGGATTTGATCGCATCCGCAGTGGATGCATCGCCGAGCAGCATTTCATTGTGAGGCTTGCCTGATGGGATCATCGGGAAACAGTTTTCATGTTTCTCGACCAAACAATCCATAATCACCGGACCATCATATTTGATCATTTCCATCAACGCGTCGTCCAAATCTTTAACGTCAGACACTTGAATACCTTTCGCGCCAAAAGCTTCGGCCAATTTTACGAAATCAGGCAGGCTTTCAGACCAAGAGTTGGAATAACGCTCGCCGTGCAGCAGCTCTTGCCATTGGCGCACCATGCCCAGACGTTCATTGTTCATGATGAACTGTTTCACGGGCAGATTGTATTGCATCGCCGTGCCCATTTCTTGCATGTTCATCAACCATGACGCTTCGCCGGCGACGTTGATCACAAGGCTGTCAGGATGCGCCATTTGAACGCCGATGGAGGCAGGGAAGCCATAGCCCATCGTGCCCAAACCACCGGATGTCATCCAGCGATTGGGGTCTTCAAAGTTCAAATACTGCGCCGCCCACATTTGGTGTTGGCCCACTTCTGTGGTGATGTAGCGATCCATGCCTTTGGTCAGCTCTTCAAGACGTTGCAACGCATATTGCGGCTTAATGATGGAACCGGTTTGCGTGTAAGACAGGCAACGCACTTCGCGCCACTCATTAATCTGTTTGGTCCATTTGCCGATGTTTTGCGTTTTGCGTCCGCGTGATTTCCACACTTTAAGCACGTCTTCCAAAACATGGGCCACGTCGCCAACGATTGGCAGATCAACTTGGATCACCTTGTTCAAAGACGAAGGATCGATATCAACATGGATCTTTTTCGAATTCGGCGAAAAGGCATCTAGACGACCGGTGATGCGGTCATCAAAGCGCGCGCCGATGTTGATCATCAGATCGCAGTCGTGCATCGCCATGTTGGCTTCATACAATCCGTGCATGCCCAGCATACCCAGCCAATGCTTGCCAGAGGCAGGATAGCAGCCAAGTCCCATCAAGGTGGATGTGATCGGAAAGCCCGTCGCGTCAACCAGTTCGCGCAGCAATTGCGAGGCCGCGGGGCCAGAGTTGATAACGCCGCCACCGGTATAAAATACAGGGCGCTCGGCTTTTTCGATCATCGCAACCAGATCATTGATATCTTCGATGGGGGCCTTTTTCTTAGGCTGGTAATGGCTGACGCGGGCTTTGGTGGGGCTGACGTAAGCGCCATCCGCGAATTGCACGTCTTTTGGCAGGTCGATCAAAACCGGACCAGGGCGGCCGGACGTGGCCACATGAAACGCTTGGTGAATGGTGTCGGCCAAGGCGTCCGTGTCTTTCACCAACCAGTTGTGTTTGGTGCAAGGACGCGTGATGCCCACGGTGTCGGCCTCTTGGAAACCGTCGGTGCCGATCATAAAAGTAGGCACCTGACCTGAGAACACCACCAAAGGAATAGAGTCGAGCAAAGCATCCGTCAAACCGGTCACAGCATTTGTCGCACCGGGACCAGATGTCACCAGCGCAACGCCAACTTTACCAGTGGAGCGAGCATAGCCTTCGGCGGCATGAATCGCCGCTTGTTCGTGGCGTACAAGCACGTGTTTGATGTCGTTTTGCTGAAAAATAGCATCGTAAACCGGAAGCACAGCGCCCCCGGGGTAGCCAAAGATTGTGTCCACACCCTGATCTCTCAGGGCTTGAACTACCATTTCCGCTCCGGTCATTTGCCGTGTCATCGTATTCTCCGTATTCCGCGTCTTAACGTTGCTTGCGTCATTCTTAGTGTTTGTCGTCGTCAATGAAGTGTCTGGTCTGTGGGGCAGGGATCGCGCCCTTATATGCATGGGTTGAAAGCGGGTCTAAGGCATCAAGCGCCCAGAATAAACCCAGATAAACCCCAATGGCATCCCATAAAAAAACCCCCGAAATTCGGGGGCGCATGGGAACCATTATGGTCAACCGTTACCGGCCCATGCGCATACTTCCCACGACGACTAGAAGAAGATTATTCATCTTGCTCACTCCAAATTCACTTTAGCAGACATTAGGAGGCCTTTTCTAAGGCGTCAACCGCGAAATGCGCAGAAAAGGTGTATTTTGGGGTTAATTTTTGAAACAATATTGCGCAAATGGGTGGCTTTTAGGTTTTTTCGCAATTTTAAGCGCGGAAAGGTCAATGAGTGTTTGGTACGCCGCAGTGAATCTGCGGTCACTTGGGCGGATTTTCGCGCTCATCCCCTTCGTCTGGGTATTTCATACGTCTGTTTCACGGACGTCACAGGCGCGTCACGCAGGACAGGCAAGTGAACCGTGATGTTTGCGCGGGTGCGCAGACCTGTCTTGGATAGCAAAAGAGAATAAGCCATGAAAAAGACCGATATCACCGACCTGTCTTGGGATGAATTTGACGAGTTGCGCGATCCTCGTGCTGACAACAATGGATTTGACGCCGTCGTCGCGCGCGCCGTGTCGCGCCGCGGTTTCTTGGGCGGCGCTTTGGCGTTCGGTTCCGGCGCAGCTGTTTTCGGCTCTGGGCTTTTCTCAAGCACGACCTCCGCATCGGCGCATAACCACGCGAAATTCGCCTTCAAACCGATCGACATCGCAACTGACGACTTGGTGCATGTTCCGAGCGGGTATGAGACAAAGGTTCTTGTGCGATGGGGGGATGCCTTGTGGTCCGAGGCCAAAGGGGCATATTCCGCTCAAACGGGCGTTTCTGTTGAAATGTCCGATAAAGTGTTCGGCGAAAACACAGACGGTATGGAACTTTACGAGGTGGATGGCGCAACGCTGATCACTGTGAATTCTGAATACGTGAACCCGAAAATCAATTTGCCAGCTGAATCAGAAGGCACGCCGCGCAACGCCGAGGAAGTGACGCTGTTGAAAAACCTCCAAGGCGTGACCGTCATGGAAGTGGCTGACACTGGCAATGGTTTCGAAGTTGTTCTTGATTCCAAATATAACCGCCGCATCACCCATGAGACAGAAATGAAACTCGCGGGTCCGTTGGCGGGATCTGACTTGGTGAAAACCAATGCTGATCCTGAGGGCATGACAGTCAAAGGCACCATGAACAACTGTGGATCCGGCAAAACGCTTTGGAACACCTATTTGACCTGCGAAGAAAACTTTAACGGGTACTTTGGCGCGACTGGCGAACACGCCACGACCATGGGGGAATCGCGTTACGGTCTCGGTGGCAAAGGTCGTTATGCCTATGAGACATTCGATCCACGTTTCGATCTGACACAGGAGCCCAATGAGCCAAACCGCCACGGGTTTGTCACCGAAATCAATCCAGCCGACCCAACATCCATGCCGGTCAAACGCACCGCTTTGGGCCGTTTCAAGCATGAGAATGCTGCAATGGTTCACGCATCCGACGGTCGTGTGGTTGTCTATATGGGCGACGATGAGCGCGGCGAATTCCTATACAAATATGTGTCCACAAACACATGGATCGAGGGTACCTCACCAGAGGGTATCTTGGACGATGGTATGCTGTTTGCGGCCCGCTTTAACGATGACCAAACCGGCGAATGGGTGGCTTTGACACCTGAAGCCACAGGCATGTCAGCGGATGAAATCTTGTGTTTCACCCGTATGGCTGCTTCTGCTGCTCAGGCGACCACTATGGATCGCCCTGAATGGGTTGCCGTCAACCCGTTGAAAGTTGAAGCCTATTGCGCTTTGACCAACAACAAAGATCGCGGCGCAAAGCCAAACGCAGGTGGCGACGATATGTCTGCCAACGCAGCCAACCCACGCGACACCAACAACTACGGTCAAATCGTGCGCTGGACGCCAAGCGATGAAAACCACGCCTCAGACACGTTCACATGGGACCTTTATGTGATGGCGGGCAATCCTGACGTTTACGATAACGTCTACGCTGGGTCTGAGAACGTCACCTCTGGCAATATGTTCAACTCGCCAGATGGTATGGTGTTTTCGTCTGATGGGATGCTGTGGATCCAAACAGACGGCGATTACAGCAACGAAGGCGAATTTGAAGGCATGGGCAACAATCAGATGTTGGTTGGCGATCCTGAAACCGGCGACATCGCACGCTTTATGACGGTGCCTTATGGTGCAGAAGTCACGGGGCTTTGCTGGTCAGCTGACAAAAAGACCGGCTTTGTTGGCGTGCAGCATCCGGGTGGCACTTGGCCTGACATGGGCGAGGGCGATAAGCCACGCTCATCTGTTGTGGCCTTCTGGCGCACAGATGGTGCCACAATCGGTTAAAAGCAACGATCGTTTAAGACCAAAGACCTTTTTAGCATGATCAGGGTGCGGCTTTGGCTGCACCCTTTTTATCGAGTAACTTGTGCAGGCATGAAAAAGCCGCCCCTCTTTCGAGGTGACGGCGTTCATTTATGGGCGCTGCGGTATCGGCGCAGTGGGGTGATTATTTTGCTGTGCGGAAAAAACGCACCAAGATCACTGTGAAGACAATCAAGACGAGGGCAGGGACGCCTTCCGCTATAGGTGTATAGGCAACGTGGTAAGCGAAAGCCCCTACAGATGTGGCCAACAAGCCAAGTGCGGCCAGAAAGCGTACAGGTTTCACGAAAATTCCGATCGCTCCTGCAATTTCCAATGCCCCCACGATGTAGCCGGTGATGGCGGGTAGACCCATGGTCTTAAAGGACAGGTGTACCATTTCGACGCCCGCCAATTTGGCCAAGCCTGCACCTAAAAACATTAGGGCTGTGAGAATTGTAACAGCCCAAATCCAGATGGGTGATTTTGATATCGTGTTCATTTTTAATCTCCGTAAGGCACCCCATGCCTAGAAACCAAGGCTAGGCATGTGTGCAATTATGTATGTGCTTTAGATATTTTTGTGAGGTTGTGTTTGTCACAGCACACAGGATCATCCAAATGATTTTGTGTTCGAATTTAATGAGGGCTTTGTGCGAAATTATAACGGCGTTGTGAAAACCGCGTCAGAAGCGTCCAGAACCTTGCAGCACACCATGCTCCATCGCGTAGCGCGTGAGGCCTGCGGTCGATGAAATGCCAAGTTTGCGTTTGATATTCTTGCGATGGGTTTCAACCGTTCTGACCGAAATATCCAACGCGCAGGCCACGTCTTTGTTGGACTTGCCTTGTGCCAGTTCCAGTAGCACGGTTTGTTCGCGCTCTGTCAGCGGTTCGCGCCCGTCTTGGATTTTGGGATCAATCGCCCGCCGCGCGCCGCTGCACAGATAGGTTTTGCCTGCCATCACCGCGTCAATCGCGTCTTTTAAATCTTCTGTCGGCACGTCTTTAAGCACATAGCCAACAGCCCCATGATTGAGAGCTGCCGAGATATATTCAGGGCTGTCATGCATCGTGAGAATCAAAATGCGCGTGTCGGGGCGTTGTTCCAGCAAAATTTCTGTCGCCGTTAGCCCGCCCATTTTCGGCATGTTGAGGTCAAGTAAAATCACATCCGGCGACAGACTTTGGGCGCGTTCCACAGCCTCGACCCCATTGGTCAAAGTGCCAACAACCTCAATATCATCAAAGGTTTCCAGCAAGGCGCAGATGCCTTCGGCCACCATAGGATGATCGTCTACGATCAACACGCGGGTGGGGGTGCTACTTGTCATTTTAGTCCCCTTTTAGCTGGCTTTTGGACTGTGTTTCACTGGTTTTGCAGGGGGTAAGATATGCTTGAGTGGCACGGTGGCGTCAATCAATGTTCCGGGGGACAGTTGGGTGATGGTCAAAGTGCCGTCCAGATGTTCCATGCGTTCTTGCATATTGCGCAATCCGATACCAAGGCCCTTTTTGCCATTTCCAATGTCAATCCCGCTTCCGTTGTCGCGCACAATCATCGTCGCTCCCGTCCTGTGTCCGCGCACACTGATATGCACTTCGGTCGCTCCTGAATGACGTTCGATATTGGTAAGAGCTTCTTGGGCGATGCGAAAGAGAGCAGTTTTGGCCTCTTCATCCAGACGATTGCGAAACACCACGGTTTCCAATGAGGTCGCGATTCCTGTGCGGCTCTCGAATTCTTCGGCAACGGATTTGAGCGCCGAGCCAAGCCCCAGATCGTCCAGCACCCCAGGGCGTAAATCGCGCGAGATGCGACGCACCTCAGAAATAGCGCCGCCCAGCATATTGACGCTTTTTTCCAAACTTTCTTTGGCGCGCGTATCGCCTTTTTGCAGCCTGCGCCAAGCCAAATCCATAGCAAATCGCGCCCCGATCAAAATCTGCGAAATCCCGTCATGCAGCTCGCGTGCCACGCGAATGCGCTCTTCTTCTTGCGTGTCAAAAATACGCTGAGTCAGCTCTTTGAGCTTGGCATCAGCCAATCTGCGTTCGCGCACGGTGATGAAAATACCCGATAAAAACACCAACAAAACGGCCGTCAAAGCAATGGCGCCGATATATAAGAACGTCTTTTGCACGCGCTGTTCAACTTCGGCCCGCGCAGCCGCCACAGAATCAAGCACGTCATCGACAAAAACCCCCGTGCCAATCGCCCACTGCCAATCTTGCAAGCCGATCACATAAGCCATCATTTGCGCCTCTTCGCCCGTCGAGGGCTTGGTGAACATATAGGAATGATGGCCGCCGCCATTGCGCGCCAAATTGATCAGTTCATCGACGATTGGTGTGCCTTGGCTGTCGGTCAGCCCCGCCCAGTTGCGTGTGATCAGGTCCGTTCGCCGAGGGGCAACAAGATTAGTGCCATCATACTCAAAGACAAAGAAATATCCCTCGCGCCCAAAGGTCATCGCTGACAGGATCTGCGTCACCTTCAGTTTGGCCTCTGCGTCATTGGGACCAGCTGGGTTGTATTCGGCGGTAATCGAGGCGCGCGCCAGTTGCAGATAGTTTTGCAATTCTTCTTGTTTTGCCGAAACCAGTTGATTTTCTAACTCTGATATTTCGCGCTCGGCCATTTCACGCGCTTGATGTGCGACCAGTACAGAAATGGCCCCGACCGCGAGCAAAAGCGGTATCGTGGCCAGCAAAAACAGCTTTTGCGCATAGCTCAAAGGTAACAGGGACGTCAGTCTTTTTAACATCAGTGGGGCCTTATCTGGTCGAATCGCAGGATAGGCGCAAGCGCTTTGCCGTCAATGCATGCGAAGACGACGTTTGTCTATGACACAAAATATATGCGATTTGTCCGAAAAAGTCGCCAAAACCAGCAGGTCTACGTAGACTTGGGTATTTATCCATTTGGTAAGGAAAGGTATCGTTTTTGTGAGTTTGGCCTTTTATTGCGTGAGGTCGGTTTCAAATATCGGCGTCAATGGGCGCCGTGTTTGCAATTGTAGCGCCGTAAACAAGGCTATGAACTTGTCATAGATTTAACGGGAGGAAACTATTCTATGGATCGTCGTTCTTTTTTGAAAACATCCGCACTTGGTGGTGCATCCGCAGCCGCAGCAGCCACATTGGCAGCACCTGCTTACGCTCAAGGTAAACGTACTTTGACGATGGTCACAACTTGGCCTCGTGGCCTTGCTGGTGTTTGGGATTCTGTTGAGCGTTTTGCATCATCCGTCACAGAGATGACAGATGGCCAGTTGACCATCGAGCCAAAAGCCGCAGGCGAACTTGTTGGCGGTCTTGAAGTATTTGACGCTGTGACATCCGGCCAAGCCGATATGTATCACGGCGCTGATTACTACTTTACAGGTCAGCACCCTGCTTGGGCGTATTTCACAACCGTTCCTTTCGGCATGACTGCGCCTGAAATGATGGTGTGGTACTACGGTATGGGCGGCATGCAAATGCACCACGAACTTGGCGAAATTTTTGGCCTGAAATCTTTCATCGCCGGTCAAACTGGTGGTCAAGGTGGCGGTTGGTTCCGCAAAGAAATGAAATCAGCGGCTGATTTTCAGGGTCTGAAATTCCGTATGCCGGGTCTTGGCGGCGAAGCTTTGGCGAAACTCGGTGCATCTGTTGTGACCATGGCGGGTGGCGAAATCTACCAAGCATTGTCCACTGGCGCGCTTGACGGCACTGAGTGGATCGGTCCTTGGTCTGATGAAAAACTCGGCCTGCAAGAAGTCTGTGACTTCTACTACCCAGCGGGCTTCCACGAGCCAGGTGCAGCTTTGTCTGTTGCTACCAACTTGGAGCTTTTCAACGAGCTGACGCCAGCGCAGCAAAAAGCGATCGAGGTGGCGTCTGGTGATGCGCATCAGCACAACTACTCTTTGTTTATGGCGAATAACGGACCAGCGCTTGAGCGTTTGATCTCTGGCGGCACCCAAATCATGTCTTTCTCTGATGATGTTTGGGATGCTTACGGTGCAGGCTCTAAAGAGGTGCTTGACGGTTATATGGACGACACAATGTTTGCGGATATCCGTAATTCTGCCGAAGCTGCTATGGCGGCAACATCTGGTTGGGCTGGCCGGTCTGACGGTGTGTACACAGCGCAACGTGACCGCGTTTTGTCTAACCTTAAGTAAGCTAAATAACAGCTTGATATGATTGGAATGTGCGCTATTTTGCGCGCATTCCTTTTGACTGGCCCTTGTGGCTGGCTTTTTTTACTGGGATGACCTTTTTTGCACTGCGCTTGTTCTGCGCGTGATGCCAAAAAGGTCTGGGGATTCAGGAGACATCCAAACATGCAAGAAGACGCCGCAACATCGGCCCTAGGGGCTGTCATTGGCGGGATTTGGTGGTTGATCAGCAGTATTGGCATGGGCTTTTGGCACATGGCCTATGCGATCTCGCATCCAAGCCTTTGGCTGGATTGGTCGAACAAAGAAAGCCTTTTGCGCTTTGTCTATTACGGCGGTTCCACCGAACTGTTTTTCGTATTTTTTGATCTGTTCCTCATCGTCACAATCATCGGATTTTTCAAACGCGATTTTTTGTGGGGCGTGGTGCGCCTGTTCGAAGGCTTTACCAACGGCGTCGGGCGACTTGCTGCTTGGGCGGGTCTTCTGATGGTGCTGCAACAGATTATGATCGTGTTCTTGCAATCGATTTTCCGTATCGGTGAAATTTCGGTAGCGCCCTTCGGGACAGGCTTTACCCAATCAGTGACATGGTGGTCTGAAAGCATCAAATTCGAGAACGCCATCGTTGTGGCGCTCTGTGTGTCCTACGCTTTCGTGCAGGGCAGCCATGTGCGCGTGGATTTGATTTATGCGGGCGTATCTCACCGTGTGAAACGCGCGATCGATATGTTCGGGTCGCTGATGTTCATGATCCCTGTTGCGGTGCTGACATGGATGTACGCATGGTATTTCTTGTGGCGTCACTTGATCACGCCAAAGGTCTCGGCCTCAGACAAGTTGGAACTGATGCTGCGCAAAGCGCGGATTGTGAAATGGAATGTGGAAACCGTGTCCTTTACCGGCGATGGGTTCAATGCGTATTTCATGTTTAAAATCCTGATCTTATCCTTCCTTGTTCTGATATTTATTCAAGCAATAGCCTTTTTCTATCGCTCGTTCCTTGAGTTCGTAGAGGGCGAAGAAAGCGCTGGGAAATACTTGGACAAAGATACGCTTGGTGCAGGCGAAGAAGCCTTTGAGGGGACGCATTGATCATGACCTACTCCACATATATCAACCTTTGCACTAAGGGGCTCGGCTCATGATTTTCGGACTTGATGGCGTAGAAATTGGCCTCATTATCGTTTTCCTCAGTCTGTTTGCTGGGATTTTAACAGGCTTTCCGGTGGCCTTTGCCATCGGCGGCGCAGGGCTTTTGTCCTTTGGTATTATCGCTGCGCTCGACAGCGCCGGTATTTTGGTCCACGAGGCGATCGACACGGGGTCGCAGGCCTATAAAGATTTGACCGCATCGGGTATAAACCCCGTCAACATATCGCATTTCAGGTATCCTGATCTGCCCACCTACGCGCAGCCCTTGTTTGAAGGCGGTTGGGAACGGGCGATGGATCGCAATCTGTCGTTTATCGTCAATCGAATGAACGAACGCGTGTTTGCGGGGGCATCTATCGAGACGCTTTTGGCTGTTTTGATGTTCGTGATGATGGGTATCGTTTTGGAACGTTCCAAGATTGCCAACGATCTGCTGACCACAATGGCGCGTGTTTTTGGCCCGCTGCCTGGTGGTTTGGCTGTGTCCGTTGTGATCGTGGGCGCATTCTTGGCGGCCTCTACCGGTATCGTGGGCGCGACGGTTGTGACCATGGGTCTATTGTCTTTGCCGACGATGTTAAAACACAATTATTCGCCTGAATTGGCAACCGGTGTGATTGCAGCGTCAGGCACTTTGGGGCAGATCATTCCGCCCTCCATCGTAATCGTATTGCTCGGCACGCTTGCGGGCGATTTGTATTCTGCCGCGCAAGAGGCGCGTGCGCAGTCCTTTGGCTGTACCGACGCTTTGACGTATTTGGGCAAACCTGCGGTTGTTTCTGTTGGGACATTGTTCCAAGCGGCGATTTTGCCGGGTGTTATGCTGGCAGGCTTCTATGCGCTTTACGCCTTTGGCTACGCGCTTTTTAACCCGTCCAAAGCGCCACCCGTTCACTTTGAATCAGCCTCATCTGAGCCAATCACACGCCGCGAAGGTATTTTGTGGTTTGTTGCTATGCCTGTGTTTGTCATCGGTATGGCGATCATGTCCGGTCAGTTTGGTCTTGCAGGATCGCAAGCCATCCAAGTGAACCAGTTCACAGATACAGGCGACCGTGCCAGCCTGCGCACAAATGTCAACGAGACTTGCCAAGCGGCGATGATCACTTTGCATGGTCAAGAGGCTTGGGACGTGGCGGTTGCAGAGCAACTGGCGATCAACAACAGCGGCAACTCGCAAGAAAGCGTGCGCCGTACAGATGCTGAAATGCTCGATTTGACCGCACAGGCCGTTGCTGATGCGCCATTGATCGGCAAAGGCATCTTGGTTGTGATGGTGATGTTATCCATCGCTTTGGGCTTTGGCCGTGGCGTGTCCCTGTCATCTGACGCACGTCCTTTGGTTATCGGCGCTGTTGGCGTGGTTGCGGTCTTGGCGCTGGACATGTTGTTTGTCAGCCCTCTGACCTCACCAGGCACGGCGTTTATGATCTATCTTATTCCCTTCGCGTTGATCGCGTTTGGTATGAAAACGGCTGTGATCAACTTGGCGCGCAATGAATTGTTCCGCGTTGTTTTCCCACCGCTGATTTTGATCGTGGCCGTGCTTGGTTCGATCTTGGGTGGGGTGACCAATCCGACACCGGCTGCAGGTCTTGGGGCAGGGGGCGCGCTATTGCTGGCCGCCTACCGCAAGCTGCGCGATCAGCAACAAGTGTCTAAGATTATCATCGGCGGAGCCTTCGCTGTGGTTGTGATGATCTTGGTTGGCGCAAACTTTGATCTGCGGATCACGCGGGATGATGTGCCGTTTGAGGACTGGGTCGCTTATCTCGTGGCGCTTGGCTGTTACTACTTTGCTTTCTTTGGCATCTTGTACTCTTGCTATGTTTTGCTTGGGGACGGCACGCTGAAAGTCGTGGTGCGCGAAACGGCCAAGGTGACCTCGATGGTGTTCACCATTTTGATCGGGTCGCAACTGTTGAACCTTGTGGTGATTTCCTTTGGAGGCGAGCATTACATTCAGCAATTCCTGCGCAGTTTTGACAATGAATTCACTGTCTTCTTGCTGGTCATGGCTGTGTTGTTTGTTCTGGGGTTCGTTCTCGATTTCCTTGAAATCATCTACATCGTTGTGCCCATCGTCGGACCCGTCATCTACGGCGGTACGATGGACCCGAAATGGGTGACAATCATGATCGCTGTAAACTTGCAGACCTCGTTCTTGACGCCGCCCTTTGGCTTTGCGCTGTTCTACCTGCGCGGTGTGGCGCCGCCCTCTGTCACCACAGGGCATATCTATCGCGGGATCATTCCGTTCGTTTTGATCCAAGTCGCCGGGCTTGCCGCTTTGTGGTTGTTCCCTGATGTGGTCACGATCATTCCGAACCTTTTGGCGCGGTAAAGTTTAAACAGATGTATTGAGAAAGGCCTCGCAACTTGCGGGGCCTTTTTTATGGGGTGCGGCCTTATATGTGACTAAAATAATCAGGTATTGATTTTTGGTGTGCACTCTGCAATCTTACTTAAATAGTAAAGTATTAACTCAAGGAGTCGCCCGTGACCCAATTCGACCCGCGTCTTGCTGGCGCTGCCCCTGTCTCTCGTGTGGAGGCGGTGGATGCGCAGACCTTGTTCTTGATCACCGCGCTCAGAACCTTTGGGACTGCGGGGGAAAAAGACCTATGGGAAAACTATGCCGCGCTGACGGATATTGAACGTGCTGATACCGCGCGGTCGGCTTTCGACACTCTTATGGGCTTCGTAACACGCAATGCGCGGCGCCCTTTAATGACACATGGCGGGGCCTGTAACTGTATTGGCGCAGATGAGGCGAGTTTTGCGCAATTTGTGCGTTTGGCGGCAGAGGGCGACGCAGAAGACGCAATGCTCATGGGCATGTTGTTATTGCGTGCCGATGTGGTGCCAATGGCCGTTGGGCTTGCGCAACAGCTGGGCTTATTGATCGGGGGGAATGTTGGTCAGGCGATTTTCAACCGACCCAAACGGGCTGCATATCATTGACGATCAAAGGGGTTTTTACAGCTCAGTGATCGTTGATGGCATATCCAATTCATCAGTTTCGCGGTTAGGTAAGCTGATGTTGGCGACCTGTTCTGCGATGGGTTGGGTGTCCTCATCTGCTGCCGGGGCTTCAAAAGTGTCGGGATCATCAACATTGATCCAAGCGCCATCTCGATAGACTTCAAGCGCTGAAAAGCGCGCTTTATAGCCCATCTTTTTCGACCCCGGTACCCAATACCCCAGATAAACGTAAGGCAGGCCAGCATCGCGGGCGATCTCGATATGGTCCAAAATGACGAAAGTGCCAAGGCTGTCTTTGGTCAATTCCGGTTTGTAAAACGAATAGACCATGGATAGGCCGTCATCCAACAAATCGGTCAAACAAGTTGCCGCCAAAGTGCGGGTGTTTGTGTCTGTTTCTGGGGAATAATATTCGATCAAGCGTGTGCGGATCGGTGTTTCTTCGATCATTGCAGCGAATTCGAATACGTCCATATCGGCCATGCCGCCATCGGCGTGACGGGCCTCCAAATATTCGCGGAACATTTCGTATTGCGCCTCAGTTGCCCAAGGGGACGTGGCTGTGCGTTTAAGATAGGCATTTTTCTTGGCAGCGCGCTTTTGACTTTTGGTTGGTACGAAATCCTTGACGCGAATACGCGCAGACATGCAGGCATTGCAGTCCACACAGGTGGGTCGGTAGAGTACATTTTGCGAACGACGGAACCCTTGTTTGGACAGGCTGTCATTGAGTTGAACAGAGCCTTCACCCTGCAAGGCCGTGAACAGTTTGCGTTCCATCTGACCATCAAGATAGGGGCAAGCCTGCGGCGTGGTCACGTAAAACTGCGGAGCATGTGGAAGCGAATGACGCATAACTGGGAAACGGACCGTTCTTTTGGGATGGGTTTATTGTAGCAAACCCCTGTGCCCCCGCAAGAGCGCAAGAGTTCAAATGCAATGCAAACTGCGCAAAAGGGCGCATAATTGCGCCCTTTGGTTAACATTCGACAGGTTTCGGTTTGGTTAAAACTGTGACGGCCGGTTGATCGCGGCCGTGCCTAAGATCACATCCGACAGACCTTGTTTGCGGGCCGTGGTTAACATCAAAACCACTGAAACCACTTGCGGCAGTCCCATTGAGGACCAAACCGTGAAAAGGCCGGTATGTAAAACGGCCATGCCAAGATCAAAACGTTCGCCCTTTGCTGTGCGAAATTCGATCCCCATCATCCGCATCCCGACGGTGGCAGAGGCACGGGCCAGGGTTACGACGCGATAGGCAAAGCTGACCACCGCCACCAAAAACGGAAAGAAAAAGATCCCCGTAAAGGCCGTCAATGGCACGATCAACGCGGCCAAAACCACAACCACCACAAGGTCTATCACAAAGGCAATCAAGCGCTTTGTCGGCAGGTTTTCATAAAAACCGCTCTGACTGTGGGGGTCGGGAAGGCCCCAAAGGGCGGTGTCGTCGTGGTACATCGTTTCTGCCTCGTGCAAAATAAGGGTCATGGGAGTGTGTCACTAAATCGGTTTTCTGAAAAGCAATGCGGGTAGGGCGATATCGGGTGTGCCGTGGGAGAGGGTGGCACACCCGTACCGATTGCCGCTGAGCTTATGACTTATGCGTCTCGGGTGGCGCTTTTGTCGGTTTCAGTCAGCTCGCTTGCTTTTTTGCTTTGATCATTCATGAACTGGTCAAATTCGGATTTGTCTTTTGCGGCGCGCAGGCGTTCAAGAAAGGCTTCAAAGCTGCCTTGCTCGTCTTCCAAACGGCGCAGCGTTTCGGCTTTGTAGGCGTCAAACGCTGAGTTGCCAGAAGATTTAAAAGCGGCGTGGCGGGCACGGCGATGGCTGCCTGTGCCACAACAGGATTTGTTAAACATACGTTTGCTCCAGATCATATAAAAAAGAAGGGCGAGGCCAAGCGGCCACAAGAAAATAAAGCCGAGCACCATGGCTGCGATCCAGGCGCCTTTGCCTTTGTCGTCGAGCCAGTTTTCTGCGCGTGCAAACCAACCGAGAGGGCGGGCAGGGACAGTTTCAAAATCAGCGGCATGTGTCATTGGGTGTCTTTCCTGGTTATGTTTGTGTGTTTGAAAGTATGTAAATTCCTTTCACATTACCAAGATTGGGTTTGAGTGATCATTTTGCAAGGGGGTATGTGAATGTTTATTACATTAATTTTAATTTTGTTTTATTTCAGTTTCTTATTTGTGGTTCGATAGGAGATTATTGCAGTAAATGTAGCGCGACAGACATTTTTGCAGTGAATGACACGCAAAGTTGCAGCAAACGTGTTTTTGAGTTGCCGCTGTGAATTGGGTGAATGTAGCGCGACACGGATTCTTGCAGTGAATGACACCAATAGTTGCAGCAAACACGTTTTATGGTTGTCGCGGTGATGGGTGTGAAAAGAGCGACCGTTTAAGGCCGCTCTTGTTGGTCTGGATTTAAACGGTTGTAAACGTCTATTTAACGGCGAGGTGGCGGTGTTTGATTGACGGCCAGCCCGCCGTCCGTCGCTGCAAATATTGGTGTCACGGCGCACTCACTGCATGACCCTCGCTGATACCTTCGCCACCTCTAGATCGTCCCCATCCGAACTCAGGGCAAATGTGAATGTCCCAACCTCCCCCGCTGGGATGTGTATTTTAACTGCATGAGGCGTCCAGACGGTCGTGGCCATGCGCTTGTAAATGACGCCGCCTGTGGCAGGTATGTTGGATCCATCGGCCACCTCAATATTAACCCAGATCCAGTCTAGGCTATCGTCGGTGATTGAGGCGTCATTGGGGAAGGTGCTGGTGGTCAGATCTGTGTACTGATCTGCGGCTAGGCCATGCGCAGTATTATCGAGAAACAATGGCGGATTGTACCGAGACCAAACCTCAAGCTCCACCACGCGATCCACCTCACTTGCCGCAATGGTGACAGTCTGAGACACGGTGTCTGTGTCAGTTATGACCGCCACATGCGTCATACGGGATAGAGTATTGGGGTTCAGCGGCAAGAACGCCACATCAGCGGGAGCGTCCGCGACAGGTGATCCGCTTGTCATCCAGTCCGTAAGTGATGCGTCAAATGCTGGCGTTGCAACGAGCTGGACATCACTACGGACGACGGGTAACGCCGTGCGCAGCTCTTTATCGGACGTAATTATGTCACCCACGACGCGGAAAGATGGCGGCGTCATAGAAAAGGGACCAGACAGAGCAATAACCACCTGAACCTTGCGATCAAGTAGCCATCCTTTTGGTTCGGCAAAGACAAACTCATCCCCGTCCTCTGCAGCAATCTCGACCCATGCGCCTTGCGCCCTCCCTAAATGGGATAAGTAGTTTGCGTCCAAGGTCTTCTCCATCAGACCGTCATCGTAATCCCAGTCACGAGCGTAGACAGTAGCCCCTGACGGTACATTCAGCGTCATTGCGAGCGTATGAGCACAGCGCACCGGCAGCGTGGCTTCGATCAGCACATAGTCCTCAAAGTCGAGAGATCCGCCTGCACGGGCGATTGCGTACTCGTCCGCCTCAGTCACAATTCCAGCAGTGGTGAAGCCAGCATTTGACGTATCGTCCAGATATTGCTTCACGGTCTCCGCAACATGTTGGTGCGCGACGGTGATCTCGCGCCAATGCTCTGACCGCTGCTCTGGGCTGTCATATAACCTGTCGTCCAAAGTTCCCGACGCAAGAGGGTGTGGGCGGAACATCTTCACCGATTGCAAAGGTGCGCCAAGCTCATCTCTAATATAATCAAGCATCGGCATGACGTAAGACCAGTTTGATCGTGGATTGAGGTGCCCTGATCTGTTTTGCCACGAAGGCCATCCGCCCATTTGCCCACGCACTCGTCCGGTATCAATAAACGGAACTCCGAGGCTTTGGGCTGCGCCATAGATCGCGGACATATAGGTACGATTGCGAGAAACTTGAGCCCCAAAAATCGGCAAAATCCCAGCGGCTTGGAGAGCCAGCCCCAAGCGCCGCCAGTTTTCTTGCAAATACCAAAGCGCCTCTGCTGCAAAAATTCCATCATTCGCACCCGAAAGAGCTATCATGTGCGTCACGTTCATCTCTTCCAGATTTACATCTGAGAAGGTCGGCGTCGTGCTGCCATCCATGATGTCTTCGTATGTTCCAAGAACATCTCGCCCCGGCTTAGATACATTGGCCACCTGCCAATCAAGCAAATTTGACAGGCGAGACGGTATTGATTTTGACTTCAAGCAATCATGGCCCGCCTGAATACTGTCGACGCCGATTGCAATGACTTTGCTGTTCGCAACTGTGACAGTTTGGGAGCCCGCCTCAAGATCAGACACGGACGCCTCTATCGCCGATAAGCGTTTATCTGTCACACCAATCCGCGTTAGGCTGTACCCCAGCTCAAGCCTGTCTCCAGTGACCAACGTGCCAACACCAGAGCTGGGCAGTGTTTCTGGCTGATTGTCTCCAGTTTGAAGCCACTTCCCTCCCGGCACGCCAGATGTCCGTCTGATACGGTTGAACCCAAAGCCAAGGACTTCGCCATCAAGTAAAACAATGTCTTCACCACTTATTTCAGAAGCATAAGTTGTGTGCGCAGTTGCGATCTTTGATGTGTAAGTGCCGATGGTTTCTATAAGGTTGAAAGCACCTGTCGCTAGGTCAATTTGTGCTCGGAACACGTAAACCGTTCCGACACTTGAGTATGTCCCTGTAATTTCTGTAAGTTTTCTCTCACCGTCACTTGTTGCCGATGCAGGAATGAACACCTGATCATAACCGTTTTCGTTACCGACTTGAGGCGCAGTTTCACCTATAATTTGATGATTTGTTAAGTTGTCAATGACGACGTCTTGCATGTCCTCTAAACTATTTAGAATACTATCACCAATGCGGGTCCATTCACCTGCATTGAGGCCGTATGCTAAATACCGACCCGTGCTTGATACAACCTTTGCTGTATTTGGGTCTAAGTGCGTTCCATTGTCGGTGCCGATGATCTCCGCGCCTTGGTTGAGCATTGTGGGCGTGATGTCTTCAAGGCCATCCGTCCAGCTCGTGGCGACAATGCCGTTTGAGGTTTGCGAAGCTTCGATAGCCGTGATGCGGCCTTCTTTTTCCGTCAAATCACCCGCGATACTCGTTAATCTATCAGCAACCGCACCAGACCCTGCAAGCTGCGCTGCAAAGTCTATTGTCGCCTGCTGTCCCGTACCATCTGGCCCGTTGACAACAATGCTTGTTGAGATCGGGATCGTTGGAAGGTTGTTCGTATCGACACCATTTGCCATGTCATGCTCTCCTAAATGATATTGATTTCAAAAGGGCCTGATACGGCCCCGTTGAGACCGTCCGCGTTTTGCGGCTCGATCCAGATGTAATGCGTGCCTTGATCGAGACAGCCAGAGGTTTCCAAGTAGGCGGTGACCTCATCGAGCGCGCCGTCAAAGCCAGCGTCGGCAAGGAATTCCAGCGTGTCGTTGTCAGTGACAGCCTGAATGCGGTCGCTGTAAGTGCCTCCCGCTGTGATGGCTGTGCCCGCGCGGATCGACCCGCCCGTGAGGCGCGGCGTTAGACTGCCTGCGGTGGTGTCTGCGACCGTAAATCCAAGGCGATAATACTTGCCAGCGGTGGCCGCAAAGCTTTGCGCAATCGCGTCTGCCGTGCCAGCCGTATGGCTGGCCACACCGCCCGCAATGGCCCAGCCCGCATCCAAATCCCACGCGGCGGCATCGGTCATCGCACCGCCTGAGACAAGGTTTTCGCGGGTGGTATCGCCAAGCGCTGTGGAGTAACTCGATTGCGGTTCAACCTGTATTGGCTGGCCAACGGCATCGGTCTCGCGGTCCAGCGTGGCAGATGTCGAGCGGTAGAGTTGCAAGGCTGTCGTGGCCGCATCATCGCCGGTCGCGATCTGGACAAGTGCCCCGCCCAAAAGCGTGGTGACTGTGATGCTGTCGTCATCCAATGCGGCTGGAATGTCGGCGTCATCCGCGCCAACAACCAAGGAAACGATGCCAGTAAATGGCCCTTCAATGCCCGTTAAACTAACGCCGCGCGCCTGCAATTCCACCGCGTCACCAGTGGCATAACCCTCAATCGTCCCGCCGCCATTGGCCGCTGAGATTGTGGTCGTGATCCAAACGGTCTCGCCTGCCAGCCTGTGGTCGATCTCAAAGGATGTCGTCGAGATGGCACCAGAACCAGGCGCGATCAAATAGGTGATCAAATCCGCTGTATCCGTGCCAGAAATCCCGGACGTGATCGATGTAAAACGCGGCGCAGAGGGCTGCAACAGATTGGCGTCAATCTCGGCACCCACACGGCTGGACCATGCGGGGATCTCAGTTGCGGCTAGCTCGATGTCGATCTCAGGGGCGGCGGAGACCATCTTGAAGATCGAGCAATCATCCACCGTGCCCTCAACCGTGCGCACGATCTGGTGAAACGCGGTGGCGTCTGATGTGCCGAACTGCACAAGGCTGTCAGGCGAGGGCACAGGCCCCATGCCCACAAGGGTCAAAACGCGGCTCTCGCCCGGCACGGTCTGCACCATCCTGACAATAGACTGCCCGATCACATCGTCTGCGGTCTCGAACCAGCGAAACCGGATCGCATAGGTCTCAGATTCAATCATCTCCACAAGATCATCCAGCTCAATCAATGCGCCAAACACACGTTTGACCCGCGCAGGCTGTTGATCGCGCGAGATCGAATAGTGGCTGACCATCACATCATCACCGCGCGTCGCAGTTCGAATGCGCCCGTCTTGCGTGACCTCAAACGTGTCGGGGCGATAGCTGGCTTCCAACTGGCGACGACGGCCCTCACGCCACACTTCAGAGGCGTAGACCTTGCCGGACATGGGCAGCTCTTCGGTGATTTCAATGTCGCCCTCATAGTCGGGCCAGCGGATTTGGCGTTGGGTCTCTTTATAGTCATTGTCGGCATCCAAGAAGGTCACGACAGAGGCATGCGGTGGCTCGAAATAAGACCGCGTGGTTTTGAAGCTCCAAGCATTGCGGGGGGAGATTTCGTCCACGATCAAGGCCTCATCAGCGGGCACAGGCCGATCAATCACCACGCCGTAAGTCAGCCCGTCATGGCGCGGTGTGGCGCGTCCAGCTGCTGTGATCTCTGCCATAACATCGCGCAGGGTTGTGCTGGTCTCAGACAGGGCTTTGTTAAATGTCAGACCGTTCAAATCACAGAACTCATGCCAGTCTTGCAACAGCGCCAGATCAAGCTGGGCGTCTGTGCGCGGTGTGGGCAGGGCCGTGTCTTGCAAAATATGACGATACAGACTTGCGGGGTTTTCTGTGGCGCGGGTGATCCATGTGGCAGAGGCGGCGTCCCAATCTGGGCAAATGCGGCTGACAAGGCAGTTGAACGTGTCCAGCGCGCCAGACAGTTGGTGCGTGGCTTTGATGCGCAGGGCGACCAGCGCCAAGGGGCGCGGATAGTTCAGCGGATATTCGGGGCGCAGGGTTTGAAGCGCGGCCCAATTGGTGCGCTGCGTTTCTTTCGAGCTGGTGCTTTCGTCTGTGAGCATGGTGCAACGCACTTGCCAGCGCGCACGGCTTGGGAACTGCCATGTATGTTGACGGTAAAAGCTCTCGGCCTTCTTGGCCGTAACGTTGAGTTCTGTCACAAGCTGCCATTCACTGGCCTCAACCAAGCGCTGCTCGATGCGCAGATTGACACTGTGACTGCGCTTATCCCCGTCGTCGTTGAACTTCACCAATCCTGACGGCCATGCAAAAATGACCGATGCCCCAGAGGCATCCGCGCCCGTGGTGCGCACGATAGGCGTTTCAATGGCATCCTCGCCGTCGATCACGTCGCCCAGATCATCGCGCGGCAAGGGGCGCGTCAGCTCAACGCCGATCTGTTCCTCAACCACTTGGCTTGGATATAGGCTGACCGGCAGATCGCCATCGATGCCGCTGCGGACTTCGATTTCCACCTCGTCAAATTCGGACAGGCTGGTCTCGCCGATGCGCATGTCGTCGACGGAGACTTCGCCTTGGCCGATCACAAACAGCGTGCGAATGTATTGATCATCGCCGACGATTTCCGTGTAGGGTAGGGCTGCGAAAGGCGGGGCCACGCGCATTTTGCCAAGCACAACCGGCACCGCGCCATTGGGCACCGCACGGTTCTTGAGACCTGAGATCGAATAGGTGTTTTTGACCTCGTCCTCTTGGGTTGGCGGGATCAGCGCGTTGATCAACAGGTTGCCCAATAAGGTGACGCCGACGGTCACAAGCGCGGTGCCCACGGCGGTGGATGTGCCAAGCAAAGACCCCAGACCTGCGCCCCATAGACCGCCCAAAGCCGCCGCCCCAACAGCCACTACTATTGATAGAACTGAGCGCAGCGCGTCTTTGGCGGGCACGATGCGGATCACCACTTGCACACCCGCATTGGGGCGCACGCGCTGCCATAGGTCATGTGGCATAAAGTCGATGCCAAGGGGCGTGAACAATGCCACGCGGACCTGCATCAGCTCGTCTTCTGTTATGCCCGCCAACGCCAGTCGCACGATCTGATCAACCGTAAACCCATGCGGCGCTTGCAAGCGAATGCGCTCGGCGTCCCAGTTCCAATGCGGCGCGGCAACGACAGGAATATGTCCAGCATTTTGGGTCATTTTGCGGCCTCAGTGATGATTTGAACAGGGCGTTGAACAGGGTATTTATCGGCCATTAAACGATGTCGCCAATGGCCCTCAAAGCGGTGTTGCCAACGCCCTTGGTCATAACGCTCAAGCTTGCTTTGATCTGTGCCCACGACATGCACCATCAAGCCATGGCGCACGACGATGCCGACATGAGAGGAAAACTTGCCACGTCTGAACAGCGCGATGTCAAAGGCCATAGCGGGTCCGGACACAGGCACCCAAAGCGGCGAGTGTTTCGCGCCATCGATCAAAGTGGAAATCTCTTCCAATTCATCAGGCGATCCATAGTCCAGATAGTCGGGCAGGGAGATGTGCAGCTCTTCGCGAAACACCACATCCAAAAGCCCCCAACAATCCACGCCCTCGCGGGTGCGGCCCAAGTCTGCTTGTGGAATGCCGATGTATTTGTTTGACCAGCTCATAAGTGTAGCCCCGGAAACTTTGTGCGGGTCATGCGGCCCGCTGGGTAAAATTCAAGTTCGATGTCTTGGCGCGACAAGGTCAGACTGATTTCTGTGTCTGCGATCTCGGCAACGGTGAGGCTCAGGTCCAATTCTTCCAGCTCAACCACGTTTGGGGATAACGCCATCACGGAGGCCATGTGGAAGGTGGCCAGATCGGTGAAACTCAACAACAGCTCGGCATATTCGGCGTCGAGCACATCCAAAACGATCTGCGCTTCGCCCGCGTCATCTTGGCTGTCGGATGGTAAAATGGCCGAGGCGACCACCCACATGAAGGGTTCGGTGGCAGGGTCAGCGCCGCGCCAAGTGGACCGCGTGCCGTAAATCAAAGGCTCGGTTGATAGGCGCTCTGTATTGTCTGTGGACAGCCGAATAGGCGCGTCCAAACTGGGGTGGTTGATCTCGAACAAGATCACTTCGATCTCAGCTGAAGCCAACGCATCTTGGGCGGCGCGCGCGTTTAGCGATAGGCGTCTCATGGCATCACCTGCACGTTGAAATTTTTGCGAAACTTGACCTGACCGGAGATCGTCTCAACCGGCACTTGATCGCCAAAGGAGCACAGCCACTTGGCCGACATGAGCAGTGGGGCACCGTCACTGGTCAAAAGCGGGCGACCGTCAGAGGTAAGCAACGGCCAGCCGTCTGTTGTTGGGTCTGGCATCCAAAACAAGCGCGTGCCCTCGGCGCAGTCGTCGTGGTAGAAATTGTCGAAAATCGCCTTTTGATTGCGATCTAAATCGACAGACAAGCTGACGATTTTCGCCACAGAGGAGAACTTGCGGCGATAGCTCACAGGGCCTTGGTCGGGCTGGCGCTTGTGGCGCGCATCCTGAGGCGATAGCTGCCATGTGTTGCGCTCAGGTTTGGGGAGAGTGTCTGGCCAAGAAAGGATCATCCGCGTCCAGTCCCCCGTTGACGTAACCCATATTGAGCCGACATTTGTCTCTTGGCCGCACCACCAGATAGGCCCGTCGCGACGGTGTCGGAAATGACCAGCTTTTGTTGCTTTTGACCACGCGGGCCGGTGTCTTCTTGGACTTCCATATTGAGCGGTACTGAGCTGTTGTTCATCGGCAAGATGTTGATTTGAGGGGCCATAGATGATGCACTGCCGCCGCCGATTGCGCCGCCATTGGCAAAGCCCGGTAAGCTGCCGCCAGAATTGAGCGCTTCCAAAAGGTGGCGGTGCTTGGCTGTGGCTTTGGCGTTCATCATGAACTCGCCGTTTGAGCCCCACATGAGGATTTTATCATCCTTGGGGCCGCCCGCGCCGTGGATCATCCCGCCCTCTGCTTTTGCTGGAATGGCAGCCGTGGTTGACGATGCAAGGCTGGGAAAAACAGCGCCCAAGACCGTATCGAGCAAACCACCGCCAGTGCCGCCGCCAATAATACCCGCCAGAGGCCCTTCGCCCAAAAGTGCCGCTTGAAACACCATGTCGGCGATGCGGTCTGCGAGATTGGCAAAGACCTGTTCCAGATCGCCACCGCTTGAGCGCAGGTCTTCAAAGAAACTGTAAGCGGTGCCGCGCAGCTCGCCCCAAACTTCTTTTTGGGTCTCTAGGGTTGTTGTCTCTTGGTTGCGCTGTGCGATAAGATCGCCAATGGTTTGGCGCTCGGCATCCGTCGCACCAATCATGGCCTCGCGGTTGCGCAGCAGTTCTTTTTGCACAGGATCGGTGACTTGCAGAATGGCGATTTCATCTTGCAGGCCTGTGATCAGATCGGTGACGGCTTTGCGCTGTTGATCTGTGGCCTTGGCCGCACCTGAGCCGGAACGCGCTGCTTCATTTTGAGCCTTTTGCCATTGGCGCAATTGTTCTGTGTAACCAGCGGCCTCAACGCGCGCGGAGACAAATTCGCGGCGTTCGCGTTCGACGGTATTTACAAGCGTGCTGTCGGCCCCATCTGGCAGCTCAGTGCGGGCGTCAAATTCAGCACGCGCCAAGGCAGCTGCTTTGCCCATCGGATCTTCGCGAAATTCGTAATTGATCCGTGCGCGGTCGGCAGCACCGACGCCTTGGTTGGCCAGTGAAATTGCATTGTCGACAGCACGGGCCAGTTCATTGGCGATGCGGCTGGCTTGGTTCGCGGCCAGTTCAAGTTGCGCCGATGTGTTGACGCCAGACAGACCATTGGCGGCATCCCAAGACGCCATAAGTTCGTCTTTTACGCTTTGACTGACGTCTCGCGTGTTGACCGTTGCTGCATAGGCCAAGCGCTCTTGCATGGTGCGCAGAACCGTCGCCTCATGGCTGTCTGCGCCAAACTGGGCGATGATGTTTTGCAAGGATGCCTGATCGCGCAGGGTGTTGATTTGAGCCTGCGCCGAGCTGGCAGCGCCATCGCTTTCAACCCGCGTTCGCGCATAGAGGCCGTAAATGCTGGCTTGCTCTTGCACCTCTGCGGTACGCAATGAGGCGAGGTGTTCTTCAGAGGCAATGCGGCTTTGATAATATTGCTCGTAGCCCGCTTTGATCTTATCGGCGCCGGGGTCTTGGGCTTGAACGCGGCGTAGATTTGCAAGCTGCTCCATGAGCGTTTTTAAGGTTGCATCTTCGGAGGCTGTGATCCCGCCCACGCCATCCGCCGCGCGCCTGAACACGGTGAGAAGCTGCTCAAAAGCTGTGATCTGCTCAGAGATTGATCTTTGGGCCGCGTCATCCAAGTCTGCGTAGGCTTGAATGACGGGGCCGACCAATGCGCGGCCCAATTCGCGCCCTGTGCCATCAAGGCTGAGATCGAATTGATCGGCGATTTTGACCTGTTGATGGCCTTGGGTATATGTGCCATGCCCGCCGGTGATCGATGAGGCCACCTGTGCGGCATTGCGCTGAATTTGACGGCGCTCAATCTCTGCCAGTTCCACAAGGTTTTGCCGTGCCTCTTCGGCCATGTCGCCATATTCCGCGCGCAGATCAGCGAGAGGCGATTGGGCTTTTTCCAGCAGGGCAATATAGCGCTCAACGCTGTCGCCCATATCGCTCAAGGCATCGTCCAGCGTCACCGCATCTGGCCCGGAGTCGCGCAGCCAATTGACCATGGCAGCGCCAGCCGCGATGCTGCCGATTGTGACCAAGCTGATCGGGTTGAGCATGCCCAAGACAGCGCTGCCCAAGGATTTGAACGCGCCTGCAGCCCCCATCGGTCCGATGACTTGCGAGATTTGCGTACCTTGTTGCATCGCCAATTGCAGTGGGTTTTGACCTGCCATCATCATGACCATGACGTCATTGCCTTGGGCCACAAGGTTGGCGGTTTGACCTGCCGCCACGCGGTTGGCGTTGCCCAAGGCCGTCGCTGCCGCTGCACTTTGACGCTCGGCGGCCGTCAGACCTTTGATGCGCGCCTCGGCTTGATCCGCGCTTGTTCCTAGACCTTTGGTTTGGGTTGAGGTGGTCTTTGAGGCATTGCCCATGCCTTTGACAGCGCCAGTGGTTTTCTTGGCTTCATTGCCCACAGCTGTAATCTCAGCGCGCGCATCGCTGCCTTCAGCCTGCATGAGAATGGCAATGTTAAACGTCATTTTAAACTCTCGTTCAGCGCTTCAATCGCGCCTGTTTCAATCACTAAAAGATCGTCCCAAAGCTCTGGCGTGATCTCTATGCCTGCGCAGTCCAGTCCGATTTTGACGCCTGCGTAGTTCAGGCCCACCGTGACCATCCCCGCCATGCCAACACCGACCACAGTCCACTGGGTTCTGACCCGCAGGAACGCCTGCACGGCATTCAAGTTTTCTTGCCAAACGGCGTGATCTTCATCAGTGCTTTGGGGCAGGGCAGCCGGCTCAATGCCCCAAAGTTCGGCGTCATCTGCCAGCTCGGTGTTCGGGGTGTCATGGTCGAGCGTGCCTGTGGCCCAAGCCCGCCCAACCCATTTTAGTTTCCCAAACGGGCTTTGGTGACGGCCTTGAAATAGGTGTTCACCATGGCGATGCGGACGTTGTAGGCGGCGATCAATTGCTCCAGAAGCTCTGAGGAATGGGCCACGGGCTTGTCGTCTTCGCCCATCACATCCTCTGTGCTCAGAACTGCGGCGCGCAAAAAGTCTTTGGTGCCCTGATCTGTGCTCATATCAAAGGCGTCGAGCGCATCGCTGGGCAGCATTTTGAACCGCGCCTGAAAGCTGTCCTCGCGATGCTGATCGCCATCAATGGGTGTTTGAACGTTCACGGTGTGGGTGAAGGCGTGGGATTTTGTGATCTTAAACATGGATTTATCCTGTCGTGTTTAGAGCGTTATTCTTTTGGAAAGTGGTGGCGGATTAAGTCAGCGTAAGCGTCCACTGATCATTGCCAGTAGTCGGCAAGGCCTGCGCGCGCAGCGGCCATTCGACCTTGCCACTCACGTCTTCCAAACTTTGCGGGCGCTGGATTTCGATCTTTGGCAGGGCCAGTGTGGCGATCCGTCCGGCGGTTTTGCCATGTACCAAGCTGAGCGGCAGATCATCATCCGACAGGGCAGCGGCGTAGGGATTGAATGAGGTCAGCGGCACGGCTTTGACCGTGAACTCGACCGCGTCTTCTTTTCCGGTGATGTCGACCATTTCTTCGCCGACCAAAAAGCTGGTCTCGACCGAGTTGCCAAGGTTGAGGGCCAGTTTGCGCAAGATCAACGCGGTGCCATCAAGGTCAAATGTGGTGTTGGTGTCGCTGACGACCTGCGGCTTTTTGAACGCGGTCAAAACAGGCGCATCCATCGCCAGCTCAACAGGCACAGAAAACAGCCCGGTGAACTCAAAGCGCAGGTAAGGAATGCCCTGAGCGGTGAAATCCAAAGTGCAGGTACCACGCGCACCGTGGCTGACGTATTTGGTGCCATCCAAGCCAAAATACAGCGTGGAGCTTTCATGGCCATCACTGACGGGATTATAGGTGACGGAAGTATCCACAACGATGGTTTCTGCCACGCCGCAGGCGCGCAACAGAGGCCCCCAAGCTGGGGCGGTGCCTGCCACACCTGATGGTGACAACTCGACATTAAAGGTGATTTTGGCGTGCAGCTCGGTCGGGATCGTGCCCTGTGCGCCCATGTGGGGCTGCTCAAGGTCGCGGCTCACATCATTGCCTTCCATCGGCATCCATTTGAATTCTGTGGTGAGGATGGCATTGGCAGCACCTGTTGGTGTCGGATCAACGCCATAGGTGTCTTCCAGTTTGAACAGGACGATTTTCTTGCGGTAATATTTGGTCATCTAGGCGTCCTTTACGGGCGATGTTGCATCTGGTTTTGAGGCAGGTTGCGGCGCGGATTTCACGCTTGCGGTTGGTGTCAGCGCCCCTTTTTCCAGTGTGAAACTGCCACCTGTTTGCGGAAGCGGTTGCGGCGTGGTTTTGGCCTTTGATGCCTTGGCCTTGGATGTTTGGGTCATGATGTGATCCTCAGTTGGTCTGCGATGGAGAAATCGATCTGGTAGATCAGCGTGCCAGCCGACATTGACAGGACGTGGCCGCGTTCAAGTTGGAACAGGCCCAGCTCGTCATCGGGGCACCACCCTGCGATGGCGGCAATGGTGCTCTCGATGAGCGCATCAACGGCCTCAAGAGCGCGTTCGCCCGCTTGGTCGTTGGAGCGCACAGTCAAAATGACGGCGACGGCCTCAGATGTGGGTTGGGTAAAAACGCCTGTCGCTGTCTCAGGCTTGCCGCCGCGAATGCCGGTGGGCACCACATGGGCCGCAGGCGTTTGTTGGGGCAGGGCGTTTTGCTTCAGCAAGGTTGTGAAATCGGCCACGCCTTCAACGCTGCGTAGGTCTGCGACCTGATCTTCGAGCCGCGCAATCACGTCTGCAATCACGATGCCCATCAGATAAAGCCCGTCATGTTTGCGGCGGTCATGGGGCGTTTGCGGTCTGTCAGACGTGCTCCAGAGCTTTGACCGGCTGCGGCGGGCGCGCCTTCAATCGACAGTTTGATCGTGCCTTTGGCGATGCTTTCCAAAGAGCGCAAAGCCTGTTTGTAATCGTCACCGATTTTCTCATCAGGGGTGTAGATGTGCAGTTTGTAGATCGCGATGGTCGCGGCCAATTCGGCAATCAAGGGCGGCACATCTGTGATCGGCAAAGCGTATTTGCCCACGAGATGCCCGTCGATCACGGCCTGCGTGTCAGCAAGGGCGCGATCCACGATATCGGTGTCCACCGCGTGGCCGCGTGGATCACTGCGATCCGTCAGATTGACAAGCATTTGGCTGCCAAAGCGGTCTGTGAGCTGATCTAGGTCGGTATAAGACACGGGGGGAAACCTGTTTTAGGGGGTGTTAAACGAGGGCGAATTACGCTGTTGGCACGACAGTGACAGCGAGTTCTGGATCAGCTTCGAGCGCATCCAACTGACCGTTCTTGAGGTCCGCCAATGCAATCCGTTGGGTTTGCCGAGTGAAGTGCTTGCCAATGCGCCAGCGGCCTTTGGCGGGGCCGGTGACATCGACATAGCCGCCTGATTTGGAGTGTTCCTGGTCTTCGCTAGATTGGCCTGTTGCGCTACTGTCGGCTGAGCTGGTCACACCAGTAGAGCTGGTCACATCAGTTGAGCCGATCACATCGCCCGTCGCGGCATTTTCGTTAGCCTCTGCGTTGGCCTTCTCTTGAGCGGCAATGCGGTTCTCAATCGTCTCATCCTTCCAGCCGTCGGTGAATTTAATGCCCAGCTCGGTGGCGTGGGTTTCGAGTGTCTTGCGATCTGTCATGGGGGTCTCCTGTGGGATCAATTGAACAAAGCGGTCCGGTCTTGCTGTCGTCGGCGATGTGCTGCCGGACCGCTCAATCACGTGATGTGGCACGTAATCTTGGTTATGCGAGCCAAGGCACGACCAGCACTTCGGCTGTGCCTTTCCATTGGTTGGTCTCGCCACCGGTACCCAATTCGGAATTGATCAGCTTGAGTGCGGCAGACTCGTTGCTTGGTCCAACGACCAACAAGTTTGGCGACATGCCCAATGGGCGGCCGTAGTCTGCTTTCATCGACTGCAAGGCTGTCCGAGCAGTCTCGTAATTGGCGGCGTTAAACGCTTGCTTTGACCCCCAAGCCTGTTGCCAGAACCCATAGCCCGCACCACAGCGCGACTCTGAGCCGTAGATGTAGGTTTTGTTCATGAAGACGTTTTCGTCGGTCGGCTTATCAAGTGAGACGAACTGAGCTTTTTGGCGCTCTTGGAAGATGATCGGTTTGATCACCTCGTTGGTACACATCAAGAACCACGGCGCGCCGGAGCCACCATCGGTATTGGCAACGGTGATGATCTCACCGTCTTCATCGATCACCGGATGGTCGGTGTCAAAGAAGGGCTGGCCGTCATAACAAGGCGATGTAAATCCTGCGAGCAGCGTTTCCCAAACCAGTTGTTCCGGGTGACGCCCTGTGGCGCGGCCCATGGCAGCAAAGCGCGTGCCGTAGGTGCCCAGTTTGTCGTCAAGGATATGATTGCGCGGGATGGAGATTGTCAGCTCAAAGTCTTTGTTGACGATGCGGTAGTCGTGGTCTTTGAGACCATGAATGACGCGCGCCCCAAGCCATTCGCGCATGCCGGGCAATTCGCCGAGCCAGCCATAAAGGTTCTCGCCATCGGTGGAGGGAATGGTCTCGGCCACACGGTCGCGCAGGGATGTGACCTCGCCAAAAGCAGCGTTGAATTTGAGAGAAAACCCGGTGCGCAAAGCGGCCAATGAGGTTGTTGTGATAAGCATATCTGAAATCCTTAGTTAAAGCGCAGCGCGTGTCAGGGCTTCGTTGAATTCAACCCAAACGCCTAAGTCGTCGACGTCTTCAACAATGCCAGCGGCTGAGCGCGCGCCGGTGTCATCGGTCTTGGCGACGGTCTGATCATCGACGGCAAAACAGGGCTGGCCGATGTCGGCGATGGTGATCTCGTCAGCACCTGCGGAATTGGCGTAGCGGAACCGGCCTTTTGTGAAGGTGGCGGTCGCGTCGCCTGCAGCCCCATCCGAATTGTCCACGGCAACCTCGGCGCGGCCCACGCCGATCAGGTTTGCGCCGGTGACAGCGGGCAGGATGTGGCCAGAGGCATTGCGCACGAGCATGGCCCCCGCGAAGATATTTACAGCGGCGGCAACCAGCCCCACTTGCACATCACCAGCTTTGGCCGGAGTGTTACGGCCTGCGATCAAAGCAGTCATTATAAGGCCTCCTGATTAGGGTCGGACGCCAGTGATTTGGCGAAGTCTTCATGCGACAGGCCAAGCACGTCAGCGACGTCGCGTTGTTGCGCGTTGAGAGCGATTTTGCCGTCTTTCTCTGCAGCGGGTGGCAAATCAGACATGCCAGATGGATCAAGGGCGGGCAGGGCGTTGATCAAGGCCTCTGTGCGTTCGGGGTTCTCGGCATGCATGGCGATGAACACATCGCGTTGCGGCTTTACGCCCACGCGCTTGGCTTTGATGGCCTCATCAACAAAGGCGGTGGCTTTGTCGGTGGTGTTCGAGCTTTGCAGTGCGGTGACCGTTTTGCCGAGTTCTGTGATGGTCGCCTGCAGCGCCACGAGTTCGGCTGAGCCTGTGGATTTCACTGCTTTGGCTGCAGCCAAGATGGCCGTGCTGTCGCCGCCATCCACACCAAGGGCTGTGCCAATCTCGGACATCTGCGATTGCAGGGCGGTGCTGGTGTCATCCGATTTGAGACCGTCAGCTGCGGCGAAAATATCGCCCTCGGACGCATCCGCACCGAGGCCAAGTTTCTGGGCCATCTGTTGCATGAAATTCATGTCTGTTTCCTGTTGCTGTGAGTTGAGAGAGGCCAGACCTTTAAGGTTTGGCTGATTGACCAGACTGGCGCGCAAAATGCTGAGCACGGCCTTTGTCTTTGTGTGGGTGATGACAGGGGAGATGCCGCGATAGGCATGGGTGGCAACAAGCTCGCGGCCTGCGTCGGTCCATTCAACTTTGCCCCAAATGCCATCGTCGCGCGCTTGCATCTCGGTGATCCAGCCACGCGCAGGTGAGGCCCCACCTTGGGGCGCTGCTAAGTCGATGGCATGGTTTTCGTCAACGGCGAGACGGCTGTCATTGGCGAATGAGGCGTCGATAATCGCCTGCGCATCAGTGATGTGATACGGCCCGCGCTTGTCGCCGGTTTCAACCTGTTCGCCACCGGGCAAAAGATGGATCCACTCAGGCGCAGCGCCAGCCTGTGCAGGCGCGATGGTCTGGGCTGCCATAAGGGCGGTTATGTGATTTGGTGTGTTCATGATGGGCTTAAATTGCCCGATAAAAACCCATAAAAAATCCCGCCAAGGGGGGCGGGGTATTGGGTTAGATCACGATGTTAGGGTGGCGTATTTTGGGCGGTTGGTTAGCCCATATGTGAATAAGCTGCATCTTTGATAAAAATACTCGCTTGGTGTTCAAGCTCTAAAGGCAACAAATGGTAATTTATTTTATCGCAAACGTTGATTTTGAAACTACATCAGGCGCTAAAATTCGTCGATTGGATCAAAAAAGTCTAGGTATGCTCTTATTTTCCATCCTTTGGATGTAACTTGAATTGTCTTGCGCCGTTTGTCGGTGTCATCGATTGCTGAGCGTAGCAATCCCGTCGCTTCCAATGATTTGATATGCGGTCTCATCGCGCTAGGGGTCTCAAAGCCAAAACTCATACAATCGCTTGGAGAAAATACTTCGAATTGACAGGCTGTTTCGAAAACTTCCATAGCTCTAGGTCGTATTTCCGTTTGTACGGCAGTATATGTATTTGTTAGTTCTTCTTCCAACCACTGTTCAAAGTGTGTTTCATCTTTGAAATCTTCGATGTCTTCGCTGTTATCGGCAAACCAAATACAAAACTCGTCGGCCTCATTTAAGACGCTACGAATATTTCCTCTCATGATATCGAATAATTCTATGAAATTTGATTGGGTCAACGGCAACTTTGCTGTCAAACGGGTTCGAAAGTTTTTGACTCTATTTTGGTATATCTCTGCAGCAAAATCGTCACTGAGATCTTCAACTGAAATAGGCTTGTGTAAGCGTCCTTCCAGTCGTGGTGAGCCTAGAATACCATGCACGATACCTAATGAACCACATAGCACCCATCGTATTCCTTGGATGGCAAATACGGTATCACGAAGTTCTTCTACAACTTTTCGAGCATGATCTGAGGTTTGAAGTAACTCCAAATTGTCTAAGGTGCAAACTACACCACCCGATGTTGAGGTTGGGAAAAGTTCTAATAACCAACTACGAACAGTTTTTTCAAACCCACTATGCTCATATCCAAAGCCAGTATTCGTTTCTTGTCCAAACCCAGCAGATAGTGCCGCGATTCCAGCTGAAATCTGGGATATTTGTGGGCTGTTTAAGAAGCGTTTCAACGCAGTCTGTTCCATGGGTTTGGTCATCCCTGGAGCTGCCCTAAGCGATCCATGGCAATTCAAAAGAGATTGGGCGACTGCAAGTAGAACCTTTTGTTTGAAATCTTCAGGGTCAGTTGCTCCAGTTATTTGAAATTGGGTGTCGCATGGAATATAAAGTGGTCCAATGTTAGTGTTCGCCGTTTCAGAAAAACGCTTATATAATAGGACATTAACTAAGCTTGTCTTACCAACTCCATTCAGACCTTCAACGGTGGCAATTTTGGTAGAGCTATCCAGTCTTTGAGAAAGCTTCTTTAATTCCTTTTCACGACCAACTAAGAGGCGGACACCAGTTTTGTTGGCCGGAAGCGCTAAGGTCTCAAAAGGGTTTTGCTTAAATCCCCATTCTTGATATACATTCATGTTTTCAACCCATTTACCAATTTCTGAATAACACATGTAAGGATTGTGGTATGCAAGCTATAATTGATTTAGGCATAAAGCCTCCTTTAGCGTACCATTTCAGCGCATCATCGAACAATTATTTTTGCCAACCACTCTTCAATCGTCTCATGTATCTTTGTGCGGTCTTCATCCGACACGCCCAGGAACGCGCGGGCGGGGATGTTGCCCCATGGTGCGCCGCTGCCGAGCGAGCCTTTGGCGGCCCCGAACTGCATAACGGCGGCTTGGATGGCGTTTGATCCGACTTCCATCCAGTCCGGTCCCGAATTATGCGCGATGCCTTTGCGCATGCGGCGCGATTGATTGAGCGGCGCGCCGTATTTCAGGCCAAGCTTGCCGTAGCGTGCAATCGTGGTGGCAGAACGCGCGGCAAAGGGTTTGTCGTCAACATCAACGCCTGCCTCAATTCGATCCTGCGTCGAGGCGACCATCAACTGCCCAATTTCGTCCATCGGCTCAGACATGTCGCCCAAAGCGGCGGCAACGCGGGCCAGCCCTGTTGTGATGGTGTCTTCGGTGATCTCAACGCGCATCAATCGACTCCCTTGCCCTTGGCCGCATTTACAAGCGCTGCGCGTTGATCCTCAGGCAAGGACTTCAAAAACGCCTCGGCCAACTCAGGCGGCCAGTTGCCAACTTTACCCGACAGCGCGTTGATCAAATCCGAAACACTTGCACCGGGGGCATAGTCCCAACCCTTGCCAACGCCTGCTGGAGCGCCGGTCTTGGGGAGGGGCGCGGCCCAGTTTGTGCCAAGCTGGACTTCGGGCTTACCGCCAACGCGACGCGCACCGGCCTCAGAGCGCGCGCCAAAGACGCGACACGAACAGCCCCAATCATTTGGCGGGAAATGCGAGCGCCAAAACGGATGATCGGACGGCAGGATCAAACCATCCCAAGCCAAGTGCTGCGGGCGTGGATCATAGGAACCGCCGTGACGATAGACCCAGAACGGATAATTGCCCGTAATGAGCTGCGCGTGGCGACCGGCCATATAAGTGGTCTGCAGATTGGTGTCGTAGATCACCCGCATGCGCCATTCTTCGCCGCGCTTGGTGCCTTCGCCGGTCCAGCCATGCCAACCATGGCGCTGCACTGTGTTGCGGAAATCTTGCTTGAAGGTCTCGAACGTGGTGCCCTCGGCGATGGCCTTTTCGACGGCAGCGGCCAAATCAGCCAAAAGATCGGCTTTCGTTGCGCCAGCCACCATAAATGCGCGATCATGCTGTGCCGCTATAAGGTCATCCCAAGCAAACGTTGGCACGAGCTGCAACAAGCGCAGACGAAACGCCGTCAACTGCGCCGAGAACGGCTGGCGAAACACATTGGCGAGGGTGTCAGGCATCGCGGCTTTCCTCTTCAACGGCCAAATGGCCCCCGGCAAAGCTTGAGGTCAGCGCTTGCGCCATCATCGCCTCAAACCCGCTGGTGTCGATCTCGCCAAATCCAGCCAGCATCATGGCGCGGAACTCTTCGAGCGAATTTGCCTCGACCATCATCGCTTCAATCTGACCCATCATGGCCGTGATTTGAGGCCGCGCTGTGTTTTGCAATTGATCAGCGAGAACGCCTAAATCGTCCACTGCAGAAAAATCGCCCTGTGAGGCCTGCAAAGCCTGTTGGGCGGTCTGTGTACCCTGTTCGGGCTTAGGGTATTTAATGGGTTCTAAAAACCGTTTAATTTTTGAAGTCTGTTTGCCACCATCGCCCGCATTTGCAGGTGCATCGCCATTTGGGGAGATTTGCCCCAAGATCTCGTCTGTGGCTTTGGGTTTTTCATATCCGAACTTGGCATAGAGCTGTTCTGTTTTCAAAGGCAGGCCGATCTTGAACAGATTGCCGACGATTTCGGATTCAGTTTTGAGATCTTCTTGCTCAGGGCGTGCAATCACCAGCGTTGGGTAGGCCTCTTGTGGGCCAAATTCCAAATCCATCCACGGGCGGATCAAATCGCGGTTGAGAATGGCCGCCAAAGTGCCCGCATCGGCGCGCTCGATGTCTTCTTGCACCTGACGATGTTCTTTGCCGGACCCAAGCCCGCCGACAACGGCATCGGTCGTGCCGGTCTGGCCAAGCACAGCTTTCGAGATTTGCTGATCAAGATGCTCAACGCGGTTGAGATAGAGATCACTCGACGCATTGGCGCTTTTAGCTTCGACAAAATCGATGGTCATGCTGTCAGGAATGATGGCGGCGCAATCGCCTGCAATATTTGCAACAGCATCAAACAGGGTGTTCTTGTCCGCTTCAGATGCGCCTTCACCCCATTTGCCAACCCGCAAAGGCTGGCCATAGGTCTGCGTAAAGATCGCCCAATCACGTTCGGTGTATTTCTTGAACAAGTAGCCCCATGTTGCGGCGCGGGCCAAACCAGAGCGAATGGGCAGGCCGGATTTGGCTTTCACCTGTGCAAAGATGAACTTGAACGCATCAAGGGGCTTTTCTTGGCCATAATCATCCAATTGCATCGGTGTTTTGAAATCATGACGGTTGAACCGGAACCAGCGCGGGTCGCGGTATTCCAATTTGTCAGGCCGCCATTGCCCCATCGAGCTGTCCCACAAGATTTCTGTGAAGC
This sequence comes from Pacificibacter marinus, assembly GCF_018860665.1. GTDB lineage: Bacteria > Pseudomonadota > Alphaproteobacteria > Rhodobacterales > Rhodobacteraceae > Celeribacter > Celeribacter marinus_A. Next base: position 13,371 of record NZ_JAHKPK010000028.1, on the reverse strand, counting down.
TGTATCCCTTGCCGACAGCGTCCAGAATATCGAACAGCTCTTCGATCAATTCCCCGCGTTCCAGCCATTCTTGCACCATTTCCGCTTTTTTGACGTCCTCAGGCTTATCTGAGGCCGCTTTGACGGTGATCGGGATTTGGCTGACAGAGCGTTTGCGGGTGCCGATGACGCCAAGATAATGCATGTCGCGCTCCTCGATGATCTCAGCCAGCTCCAAGAACTGCACGGGATCACCTTGATCGGCGGCGCGCAAAATACTGGCCAGCCGCACGGGGTCCAACCCATCGGCGGGATAGCCCGACACAGGACTGCGCACCCCGCCGATGGTTGCGGCTGAGACCTCTTTGGTCAGCACATTGCGCTGAATAGGGCGACCAAAGCGATCTAGGAGTTGTGGTCGTTTCATGTTCGCATCCTGTTCGGTGTTAAATGGCCATTAATCATCAAATTCCGCCCCGAATGCGCGCCCCAAGCGGGCCGTCGAATTGGCCACGCTGTCGGCGGTCGTCATCGTGGTTCGGGCGCATGTTCAAGCGACCATCGGAGTGGTTGGTGGAGTGATTGTTGGATTGGTGCGGCGCGGTTCTGTGCGGCACAGGGCGATATCCGTATTCAGACCAGCGCATCCGCGTGGCAAAATGCGCCAAGGCAAGCCCGATGGCGAAGTCACCATGGCGCTTTTTGCCAGTCTCGCCTTCGCGCACAGTGGGAACGCGCGGAATGCCACGCAGCAGTTTGACCACGCGCAGGTCAGACGTGTGGTCATCGCTTTTGATCAATTGCAGCGATCCGTCCTCGAAAGCGGATTTCAGCGGCGGCATATTGATCCGGTACCAGTCCTCTGTGAACTTGATCGCCCAAACCAAACCTGAACCGTCTTCGGTCTCGCGCAGGCCAAACTTGCGGCCCATGTCTTCGGCCACGGTCCAGCCCATGCCGGTGGCATCAAAGGCAGCACCGACCAAACGGGTCCGCAGGTGTTCCATGACCATGCCAACGGCCTTTTTCTGCTCGTCGCCGGGCACGCCGCGCATTTCCAAACACAGCATCTCGGAGCGGTTCATGTTCGGCTCAATAGCCAAGACAGGCAGCACGGACAGATCGGCGACGCGGGCAAAGTCAAACCCAAGTGCATAGCGCAGGTCCATGTCGAGCTTGCCCAGCTCTTCTTCGATCTGCTCATAAAACGGAGCCATCAAGATGTTTTGGTCCAGCTTTGAGCGCTGCAGATAGTCTTTGGGCAAGTCGAGCGTGATGACAGGCTTATCAATCGTCATCCGCGCTTCGATCAGTGGTGCGGCCAGCCACGATCCGGTGGACAGGCTGGGCACACAAAACAGCTCTTGATCGGCACTGTCGCCATAGAAATTGATGATGTCTTGTCGCCAAGAGGCTTCGGCCTCAACCGACCACTCAAGGCCTTTGATCAGGCAGATGCGCTCATAGAGCCCATCGGTGATGGCTTGATCCAGATCGATGCGCACATGGTGACCGGGCTTTCGCTCGGCCAATATGTCTTGGATGTTGGTGTTAAAGGTGTTGTCGACACCAAAATGGGTGGAACAGACAACAACCTGACCGCCCCACATCAAGAAGGCCATGGCCGCCTCGATGAGCGTGTCGAGATTGTCCACGAACGCGGCCTCGTCGATGATCACGACGCCTTGCTTACCGCGCAAGCCGCGCGGGGCAGAGCTGAGCGCCATGATTTCAAAACCGGAGGCAAAGCGAATGCGGAAGGCTTGAATGGCTTTGTCGCCCTCATGGTCGCCTTCTTCAAACAGGCATTCTTCTTCAGCCATCGCCGCAGATGAGAAGGCGCGCGCCCACATGGCGCAGGCATCGACAAACTCACGCGTCATCTCTTTGCTGTAGGAGATGTACATCACATCCATGCCGCCTGCGCCTTTTTGGCGACCGGCGCGGTGGACGGCATAGGCCGCAAGACCCCACGTGAGACCAATACGGCGTGACTTTTCAACAAATAGCACTTGCGTGCCAACTGAGTTGAGCAAGCCAACGACGCCTTGCTGATAGGGCAGCAAGGCTTTGGTTTGACCGACTTGGGCAATGACATCTGGAATGGCGTCCATCGCCTCAAGACGCATGGCCTCCCATTCGGCTTGGGTCATGACAGTACCGTCAGGCATCACGCGTCTCCAAGCTTATGGATGGCGGCGCTCATAGTTTGACGCCCAAGAATTCTTCTAGGATCGCGTCGCTGGTTTCCTTTGTCAGGCCGCGCGCTTTTGCGACGGCTTCAACAGCCTTGCCCGCTTTGGCTTCAAATTCCTCGACCTGCTGGCGGCGCGCTGTGGACATGGATTGTGCTTGCACGGACTGACGAAAGGCAGATGCCATATGCATCACATCTTTGGCGTCTGCGTCGTCGGCATCTGTATCGGCGAGCATGTGGAAGATCAGAGACTTTAGCGTCTCGGCAGCCATGATCGTCAGGTCATCACTGTCTTTGGCATCAAAACCATCTGACAGGGCCGACACAATCTGGCGGGTTTCATCCATACGGCGGGTCATTTTGGCTTGGCGCATGGAATAGCGATTGAATGAGGAAAAGCTGGGAATATCAAACTCCAGCTCGCCGCGATGCGCGGCCATCAACTCTTCGCAGCGCTGAACAAATTCAGCGTAGATGTCGGTTTGGGTCTTTTCGCGATCCGACAACTCAGATGCGGCCCATGTGATGATGGGATCGCACTCATCTGGCATTTGATCGATCAACGACAGACGACCGCGACCTTTGGAGCCTTTGGGTTTGCTTGCTTTGGCCATATCAGGCACCGGGCCGTGTGGGGCGCTGAACGCCTTCAATGGTGATCTGGCGCGTCAAATGGCGATGACCTGTTTGGGCCAGTTCTGCCACTTTGACCGAGCCAATGCTTTTGACAACGATTGCCCCCATGTCTTCGAGATAATCCAGCTCGCCATGGACCCAAGCGCGGTCTTTGCTGATGCCAAAACGTGCCAGTTCATGGACCATGAGATCACTGTTGAGACGTTCATCGTTTTGGCTGAGCAGAGCCTTTAGAATGATCAAGCGCGCTTGTTCGCGCATCAATTGTGCCATGCTGGTGGTCATTTTTGCGCTCCGTTTTCCAGTTGAAATTCTTGCAGGCGTGTGGCGATGGCACCGATGGGCTTTAAACGCTCGTCGAGTTTGCCGATGTCGCCCTCGATCCGCGTCATGGCCAAAGCCAATTGATGGATGTCTTTGCTGGTTGGCAGGGCGCTGATGGTGGTTTCTGCGGTCTGCATGCGAGCACCGAGATTGGCCACCGCGCGCTCAACCGTTTCGAGTTTCTTGGTTTGATCTGTACTGGCGGCCTCAACCACATCGATGCGAACATCCATGGCGGCCATGCTGGCCAAAACCGCTTTGCTGACTTCGGTTGCCACGGCCTTCATGCTTTTGCGTATCCAAATCACCAAACCTGCGGCGGTGGTCACCAAAAGGACGGCAAACCCAAAAATGGAATTCGCTTGGGATATGAGGTCGACCAATGTCATGCGTACGTCTTTCTATGGATTTTGTAGTGAAGCGATGCCCATGAATGTGAGCCTCGCTGTCTGTGTTTAGGCGGCGTTTAACCTTGGGTGCGCGAGGACGTGAATGTCTCACCAGCCAGTGATGTGGCTTGCGCCGCCACCTCGCGCAGCTTGGCCTCGGCAATAGATTGCAGAACCCCCGTTGATGGATTGAGCGCTGAAATCGCGTCCGGCACACTTTGGGTTGCGTGGTGAATGGCGGATGTGATGGCTGCGGTTCGATCATCGCCCCGTTCAAGGGCAGCGCGAATGCCTGACATCAAAGCAGAATGCAGCGCGTCGCGATGCGTGGCTTCGATCTCAATGCCCCAGCGCGCTTTGGCGATGCCCGCACCTTGGATCAAAAGCACTCCAAGTAAAGCGGAAATGCCCTGCAAAATGAGGGGCAGAAACTGTGCGAAGACTTGGTCGAGTAGAGCGTTCATGGTGAACCTTTCTAATGAGTTGAGATGATGGTGGGGGCGGCGTAGCTGGCGACAATCCAGCCCTCGGTGCCGTCATAGAAAACGCAGTGCCAATCGCGGCCTGCGAATGCGCCTGTGCGCAAGACAGGCACCACGGTGCCGTCAGGAATGGCGGTCAAAATGTTGTTCTCAAAAGAAGGCCAGCGGCGCATGTTGAGCGCACCGCCACGTGTATCGATTTCGACCATGTCATTGGTGTTTGGCTGTGAGGCCTCATCGGCAACTGTGTCTGCCGGATCAATCGGGCCAAGGATGCGCGCGCGCACATCTTCAAGCGGAAACAGCGGATTGGTGTCGATTTTGCGACCGGGGCTGACATACCAATGTGTGGTGATGTCTTTGAGGGTTTTGATGTCGCGAAATAGCACTTCTAACAGTGAGATCAGCGCGTCCATTTGCGCTTGGGCATATGGCATCCAAACGCCATCGCCATGCGCGTCTGTGGTCATTTCCACCAGATTGAACAGGCTAAAGTCGAATTTCTTGCCAAACCAAGTGACGCCGTATTTGCCAGCCTTGGTCATGCGCCCCGGATTGACCAACTCAATGCCAATGGAAAAGCCGTTGCACCACTCGCGCCCTTGAAAGCTGGACTTTCCAGCATGGTTGGCTTTGCGATTTGTAGCCACGCTTTGCGTGATGGTGCCGTCAACCTCGATCACGAAATGCACGCTGGCGCGTGCGACATTCTCAGAGGCGAGATAGGTGGCGGAGTTGCCTTTGTCTAAACGTCCAGCGGTGTCGTGCAAGATCACAATCTCAGGGGTGATTTCCCCGCCGGTGAAATATGCTGGCAAGAACGCCGCATTGGTCAGTAGGTGGTTTTGAATGTTCATGGATAGCCCCAAATGATGTGGGGCGCTGCCCCATGTTTGAGGCTAAAATGAACGTGAACAGCGCATAAAAAATCCCGCCAAGGGGGGCGGGGTATTGGGTGGCATGTTACAATTGAGTTAGATCAATCGTGGCTGACGATCATCGAACGGTCTTTGGCGCTCTTCAGATGTCGGCGCGTATTCACCTTTGAGATACCGCCGCACTGTTTTGTCCTGCACACGCATTCTGCGAGCAATATCTGCACGAGACAAGCCCTGCGCGTCAAGCACTTGTGCAATCCAACGCTTTTGCAACGGAATGCGGGTTGGCAAGCGCGCTGCTGCCACGCCAAGCTGTTTCGCTTTGTCGTGGCCAACATGTTGCGAGAGCTTAGACGTTTCTCTTGGGGATTTGGAGAACGCCAATTCAGCACCACCAAAGGCCAGCAAAAAGTCAACGGTCCCGTCCACGCCCAACACCTCAACAAAAGGCGCAATCTGCACAGGTGTTTTGATGATAGGCATTTGGCTCATTGCGTTTGCACCCCATGGCGCTTGCACATGGATTTGAGCGCGCGGATCACGGCATTGATCTGGCTTGCATCAGTGAGCGCATCGATATCGATGGGCACGGATTGCCATTTGTCGCCAAATTGAGCGCGCACAAAGGCATTCAAACCGCCGCGATCAGGGCGGTCCAACACGCCCGCGTCGCCGAGTAATTTCCACAGCACATGGACCAGGCGCAAATCAGCGCGCGGGGCGGGTTTAAATTTGCCTTTTTTGCTGCCTTTAAACCCCGTTTTAAACCCGCGCTCTTTGAGGGCATCCACGACCTTTTGCAGATCCGCGTCTGTCATGTCAGACATCGATGCCTTGCCGGTTGCCACAAGTTGCAGATCACGGCGCGTGTCGCTGTCGATGCCAAGTTCTCGGCAGCCGACATGGATGGTTTGCTGGAGTTTACGGTTTGCCATTATTGGTTTCCTTCACGGCTTTAGGTCTCAGATCAAAGCCAATAGGTCGGTTTGCATATGGGAGCGGCTTTCCATCAGCTCCCAAAAGTGACGAATGGGAGCGTCGGCCTGCTTCGTGGACCTGATCTGCAAAAATACCGCCACCTTCACCCCAAGGGTCGTGGATCGTAATAGCCATGGAGTGCTTGAGTTTGCAGTCCGCCATTGGATTACGCTTTCGCCAGATCAATAGTGATGGCGCGCCATGGCCCGTCGAATGCGTCACGCTCATAGCAGCGCACATAAGTGGTCGAGCCAACCACCCGCATCGCATCACGAATAGCTTGCATGGCCTGTTCCCAACGCGCATCGGTGATGTCCAAACGCAAGAGCATGAACACCTCAGAGCGGTTGATCTGCCCCGCTTTGTCGGTGTTGAAGGCCCGCGTCACCAGCGCTTGGATTTCTGGACGGCTGTCAGCGGACCATTCATTAAGGCATTCATCGACCAGCTCTTTTGCAATCTGCAATTGCGGGCCGAAGTCGATGTGATCGGCGACTTGGATTTGCACCTTGAACAAGCCGTCATGGGACATGAAGGTTTTGTTGCCTTTGGAGCCACCTTTTGTGCGGCCATACTTTTCTGCCAAGAGGCCTTCGAGAGTTGAAAGGTCTTCGAATGTGTGGCCTTTGAACCGCGCCACCTGACCACTCAAGGCACTGGCGAAGTCGATGATCTTGCGCACGGTTTGATCTTCTAGTTTGGTCTCAGGTTTGATCAGCGCAACAGGGACCAGCTTGCCCTTTGCATCGGCCATATAATCTTGACCATTTACGACAGTGATGCCGTCTGAAACGCTTTGATGGTCGATTGGGTTCGGTGTCATTTTGTCTCTCCGGCATAGGGAATGGGGGTCATGCCAAGGCACACAAGTGTCAGCGCCATGGCTTCGATTTCGTCATAGGTGAGCTGCTCGGATCCACGGCGACCGCGCGAGTCGATCTTGCCGACGGCTTTCGCTGCGAGGTCCAGCATTTCGTCTTCGGTAAATCGGTTTGGGCTGTGCAGGCTCATTTGCTGACACCTTCTGGCCCGTGTTTTTGACTGCGCGGACATATGCGACAGGCGCGAAACATGCGTGATTTATGCGGCGATGATGGGTTGGGTTCTTTGCCTGCGTTGCGCCATGCAAGGCATTGGTCTGCCGTGATCTTGCCAAGGGCAGGGCAGTTCACACCGGACATGAAAAAATCACGCACGTTCTTTTCAATCTTGTCCATGTCGCCGGTGTAGGTGTTGTTCAACACAAGGCTGATCACAGCGCTGCTGTACCCCATTTGCTTGGCGACCTTGTTTTGAGACGTGGCATCACAGGCCGCCACCAAGGCCGCCATCCAATCTGGCAGCTCACCGCACCATGCGTCTTCGGATTTTCTAAAGCGCGTGCTCATAGTTGCGCCCCGTCGACATGCGCAACCGTGCCGTTGTTGCCGTCAATGATGACTTGTTTGTGCTTCACCTGAGGCGGCAGTGGACCAGTGTCATTGATCAGCTTGTAGCGCGCAGGTCTCACGCCGATTTTGGCTGTTTGAACCACACGCAAGTATTCTGCTTTCAACAGTTTCTGGCAGTAAAGTGTCACGACCTTCTCTGTGATGTCTGGATGGCGCTGCAGGATGGCTCGGTGAACCTCAATGGGGGTGAAATCTCTAAGGACACGCATGCTGGCCCACATACCGCCCTGTGGGGATTGGCGCTTTTCGGTGTCATTTCTGCGCAGGGCCTCAGTGTCATGCACTGTGAAAAGATCATGAATGCCCTGCTTGCCGCATTTGTGCAGAACCTTGAGGCGTTTGAGTTTCGCGACAAAGTTCGTGCGCCTGTAATCCGTCACATCGACCGCGCCTTTGATGTCTGCGTGTGTCACGGACGTCTTTGAGACAATGTAATCCCACATCAATTTTTCGATGTCGTCTTTGGGTGTGAAATTTGGCTGTGACATGGTTATGCGACCCTCCGAGACCGTGGTGCTTCATTGCGTAAAAACGGCGCGCCGCCCCATTGATCGAGTGACATGGTGGCAAGGCTCATCAGCTGGCTTTGCTGTGCGACATAGGCGAAATCCATCGCCATTTTGCGCACGACACCGTCATTGCGGGTGCGAATATGATCGAGCAAATCTGCGCTGATCTCGACGCTGGGGGCATAGTGATCGGCCAGCATCTGGGCGTCTTGCATGTCAGCGCGCTCAGCGCCGACCCAGCGATAAATGCGGTTGTCGACCTGTTCCCATTGGCGCAGTTTTTGCGGCAGCTCTTCCATGCCGACCAAGATGATCGGAATGCCCGCCTTGTCATGGATGTCGCGCACCCGTTCAATCATTGGCGAGGCGCGTTTTTTGATCAGGTAATCGGCCTCATCCAAGATCAGCAGGCGGTTGGCGCGCATCAGCTCCTGTTTACACTGATAGGATTTCTCGGCGACGGTACCTTTGGCGCGCACGCCCAGCTCGGCCAAGATTGCAAAATACAGCATGCTGGCGGTCCAGTCGGATTCAACTGAGATGTGGATGGCATCCAAGCTGGCGCAGACAGAGGCGCTGGCAAAACTCTTGCCCAAGCCTGATGGCCCGTGAAACACACCCAAGCCGGGCAAACCAAAGGTGCGGTCAATCAACTCTGTGGCCAGCAGGGTCAAAGCCGCGACATTGCGCAGGGGCTTGATGCTGTTTCCGGTGGTCAATGCATGTGTCATGTTATGTTCCTTGTGGTCTCAAATCGTTATCTCAGTGCGGCTACCTGATGCCGCTGGCTCCATGTGTTTTGAACATCAGCAACTGGCCTTTGTATTCTGAGCTTTGCCTGTATCCGTTGAGCCATTTCGCCTCCTCCTCGCCGATGGGCTTGCCTGCCTCGGAGCGTTCCAAAATCTCTTGCGCGCGACGAAAGCGATCACCGGGTGTTGAGCCGATTGGGGCATCTTTTGCGGCAGTGCGCGCGGGCATGTTTAAAATCATGGCCTCGCGAGCCGCCTCGACCTCTGGGTTTTTCGTCACATCAATCTTGCGGGGCGGGCGCTGTAGTTTGGCGGGCTGTTTACCAAACATGGGGCTGACCACTTTGGCGCTGACAGTTTTCATCGGCGCTGGGGCGGCTTGATCCAGTGCATCGCCCATGTCGTCCGTTGAAATAGGGGCATGTGCCTTGATCAGTGCTTTCTCAGCTTTCTTGATGCGTGAGTTGCGTTTCGCTGTTTTGCGCGCACCTGAAAGATCAAAGAAACCAACCTTTTGGCGGCATTCAGCAAAGCCAAGATATTCGCCTTCAGGGCTGTAAATGTAGACGCCACTGTGCAGATCATCTGCATCAAAGCGTGCAACGATCTGACGACTGGGGTGCTCTGACATCCAATCGCTGTGATAGTGGTTGCCTTGGAATTTCAGCTCGCCATTGGCTTTGTTGAGCTTGCCGTTGTGCTGGTACATCAGCCAAAGGCGGCGCTGCTCTTCGGTTGCCTTTTGAATGGGGGCGCGGGCATAGCTCTCGGCAAACGTGTCATCAAAGGACCGTCCCAAAGCTGTGGCCGACAAGCGCCCTTCGCGGGCATTATGTTCTTCAACCCGTTCAGCCAAAACCTGCAAGAATGTCTCAGCCGGAATGGCGCGATCCCCATAGTTTTCTGGCTTGGCTGTTGGTTTGTTGCCAACATATGCCCCTGCAAACCGCACGTCTTTTGCGATAGAGCTGGCAAAGTCGCGAAACCCACGCTCAATTGGTTTGGCTTGGCCGTGGGCGGGCGTCGCGAAAGTGACATCAATGCCAAGCAGAGGCAAAACACCAAGCGGGTCGTCTTCGCGAATTTTGCCGCGAAAGCGGTGTTTCGCGCCGCCTGTCATCCATTTGTTGGCAAATTCACGCCCGTTATCAAACAGGCAGCGGCGTGGAATGCCCCAGTTTTCTATCAGCTCACCAAAGGCGGCCATGACCATGACTTTGTTGGGATCGTGATCGACGCGCCAAGACAGCATTTTGTTTGAATAGAGGTCTTGAAAGGCAATGATTTGCGGGCGATTTATCGTCCCGTCCGGCCATTCCACAAAGACGTCGATCTTGTGACAATCGGCGTTGACCGCTTCCAGCGCGTGCATGCTGCTACGGTCCCGAATTTGCGCGGGAAAGCAACGCATCAGCCCTGTCAGGCCTTCGCGTGCAAAGACGGTAGTGACGCGAGGCACGTCTTTTTCAATCCGGCGGATCGCTGTGCGTTCATGGACCGTGGTCCAGCCTTTGGATTTGGCCACACGCACAGCATCACGGTAGCAATCTTTAAATGTTGGTGCCTCTAAGCGCAGATAAAGACTGGTTAAAAACTCCATGAAAGGACGGGTTTCTGTGCTTGATGTTGCCTTGCGCGCAACCAACCGATGACGCGGTGCCAGATAGGCTAAGCGGTCTTCATCTGCGACACCTTCAATCATTTTGAACCAATTGTAGATCGAGCGCGGCGAGGCCTTAGCCGTCTGCGCAGCTATCGCATCAACGGCGGCGACCTGCGTGGTGCCGATGGATACCAATTCTTCGACCTGCTGAATGATCTGCAACCGACGCTTGGCCTCGTCTTTGGTTTTTTGGGGCAAGCCGTCAAAGGCAGCCCATGCGGCACCGCGCTCTGGTTTGGCATCTGGTGCGGTCTCTGTGCGCGCCAAAAGCGCCTTGCGGGCCTCAAGTGGCAGCACCGACCAGTGATATTGCCAACCGCCACCGCGTCCTGCTTTGCGTTGCGCGCAACCCGGCTGTTCCCGCCAAGCGGCGGCCAGCAAATTGATGCCTTGGCGCGTGCCGGGCAAGGTCGGCAGTTTGGAGGCTGCCAACTCGTCTGCAGACCACCAAATTTTGGATGGCTCAACGCGGCTCATGCGGATGTCCCCGCTCTCATAAATGGTACGATTTCTGCGGCGGGTGCGGCTTCATCACCAAGCGCGTCCAGCAGATCGCGCAGCACTTCGGCGTTATCCGCCACAAAGGCGCGGCGGGCAGCCATCGGCGCGCGGGCAAAGGCGTCTTGCAAGGCGCGCAGTTTTTTGTCCGCATCGCTGATCAGCGCATCGCCGGGCTTGGCGTTGATCTGTTTGCGCGCATCCGTGGCGGATTTGGCGGTGCCAGCAGCCAACCGTGTGACAACATCGCTGCGCTCTGTAGTCTCGCCGATCTTGGAAATCTCGGTCAGGTCTTTGAGCGTCACTTGCTTGGGTGCAGCGCGCAGTTGGGTGATGTCATCAGAGGTAAGTATCGATCCAGCTGCGATCACGCGGCGGATATGGCGTTCTGTGAGATTGAATTTTTCTGCTGTCGATGTGGCGAAGGACATGATGTCCGCCGCCAGTTTTCCGGTGTGTTGGTTGCCCTTGAAAGCATCCGCTTTCGTCTCAGGATGTAACCGTTCATAGACTGCCTTGCGGGTCGCCAAAAACACCGCCGTGTCCAGCGCATTCATTTCAGCGCCCGCAAGGTTGTCGTCGATCTCCATCAACAGCGCCCAGTCGTCCGTCACATTGGTCCAGACTTTGGCTTCTATGTCATCCCAGCCCAGACGTTTTGCAGCTTCTATCCGGTGGCAGCCAGCAATCAAATGCAATGTGCCATCGTGCTTTTTGCGCACATGAATGGCGTCTTTCATCACACCCGTCTCATTGATCGATGCGATCAGGCTGTCCACGCCAGCCTCAACAATAGGGCGCAAGCGGTTGTCGGTTTTGACGTCACTGATCACAACGCGGTCCATCTGCATTAGGGTTGCTTTGCTCATGGTCAGACCCTCCGTGCGCTGCGGGTTGCATGTGGGGTTGCGAAATCGCCCAGATAGTCACGTTGGCCGCGACAGTTCGGGCAAAGGCGGTTGTGGATGCCTTCCGATTCAAAAACCTCAGAGCATGACATGCAGGGACGCGGGCCGCGTTTGGCGACTTTGTCGTCCTCACGTTGCAGCTTGTTGCGCAATTGATCTGCCTCGGCGCGAAACCGGATCAACCGGCTGGCATGGCCACCGTCGGGATCAACGACAACATAGCCACCGAGAATTTGTTTCACCGTGTAGCGATGTGAAAATTTGCTGTTTTGAAGGGTCATTTAAACACCTCGTTAATCAGGGGGAAAAGCCACGTTGCGGCACCCATAAGTCCAAACAGGCACAGGCAGCCGAGTAGGTCGCCGACAAAGCTGTTTTCAATGCGGGCATTGAGCGCTTTGAGCCTATTCCAAGTTGAGCGGAGGTTGGTTTTGGGGAGTGAGGACCGTGCAAAATACATCACGCAGCCTCTTCTTTGGATGTTTTGGGGCGGGGGATGTCAGCGGGCCATTCGAGATCGGCGGGCCAGTTGGTGTGAAAAAATGCCAGCACCTTGGCGGCAGTTGCCGTCCTGCAATCGCCGCCATCCATTAATTTTTTGAAAAAATCGCCCTTACCGAGGGCGCGCATCGAAACTGCGAAGTGGGTCACACTTTGGTGGACAGCCAGTGTTTCGGCGAGGGTTATGAGTGTTGTTTTCTGATCCATGACTTAAGTTAGCCTGTACTAGCTTATGCAGTCAAGCCTGTACAGGCTAGCTATTGTCGAATTAGCCAATACAGGCTAATTGAAGTAATGGACCCGATTCTAGAAACCATTGATAAAGCTCTTGCAGTCAAGGGACTTTCTGATGCCGCAGCTTCAAAGCTTGCGGTGGGACATCCGTCTTTGATTAAGAACTTGCGAATGCCTAGGCAGGGTGAAAAAAGGTACAATTTGCCTGCATTGATGAAGCTTGCAGGCGTATTGGATTTAGAATTTTACTTTGGACCGCCACGTGAAACGGGTGATGTCTCTCAACCGCCCGCCGCTGACCCTGAAGAATTCGCAAACATTCCACTACACGAGGCGAGCCTTGCCGCTGGGGCAGGGGCCGCGAATGGTGCAGAGCCTGTCGTGGATTACCTATCGTTCCGTCGCGACTGGCTGCGCCGCATCGGCACAGCCCCCGCAAGCGCCGTCTTGGCGCGGGTCTCAGGTGACAGCATGGAGCCAACGATTTGGGCGGGTGACATGGTGCTCGTCGACAGATCGAAAACAGTCGTGCCGGTGCGAACCAGCAGCTCCAAAAAAGGCCGCAGCGCGATCTACGCCGTGCTGGATGACGGCCACGCCCGCGTCAAACGGATCGAACGCCCAAGCGAAGACCAAATCCTGCTGCTCTCCGACAACCCCGACTACACACCCGAATTCGCCAACCCCAAAACGCTTTCCATCATCGGTAAAGTGATGTGGTGGGGGCATACGAATAGGGATTAGTTCGAGGCTAAATTGGTATCTATAATGTGTCGCGAACGGCCCAGAGCTGCCGTTGACGCACAGCGCAGAAAATGGCAACTTTGAGCCCAAAGTGTCTCTAGGTAACTTCCGTAGCAATCGCTATCGCCAACCAAATTGGATACGCAATAAATGCTGCCAAGCATAGTTTCTTTGAACCCACATAGTACTCAGCAGAAATGACAATAAGGGAGCAAAGCGCCCAGATGACTGTGATGACAAAAGGAAAC
>NZ_JAHKPK010000040.1:106383-149156 GCF_018860665.1 Pacificibacter marinus | reverse complement strand
CGGGTTCAGGCGAGCTTGGCGTTTTTGCTGTTCTGGGTCTTTGATGAAGTGTTGGCGATCCCAAACCAAATTGCCGATATAGAGCTCGTTGTTGAGAATACCGGTGCCGCGTTTCCAGTTGCCCATGATTTTAGAGCGCCCCCATGTGCCTGCGCCTTTCCTGTAGATATGTACGGACTCTCGGGACACTTCCTGTAAATTACCCAATTTTGGGTGGAGGAAGTTTTTATGACGAACGAAGAACGTGACATTCAACGCAAGCTGAGAGTGCTCCAGCATGCTGAGAAGATCGTCAATGTACTCAAAGCATGCCAGTATTTTGGGATTGGGAGATCCAGCTTTTATAGATGGCGGGATGGACCTGTCACGGTTTGATGCCGCTCCTTTGATAGCATTTACTGTAACAAAAGAGACGGACTATGCACGGCACGGCAGGGTTATGCGCAGCATGATCCCGAGAGTGGGACTGAAACGGACAGACGAATTCCGCCAAGATGCAGTGCGGATCGCGCTGACCAGTGGGCTGACGCGTAAGCAGGTGGCTGATGATCCATTGCCTGGCAGGGTATTGCGCAGCAATGTCCCGAGAAGGTGGGCGTCGGCATGTCGACATTGAACAAATGGATTACGGCGCATCGAGACACGGATGTCGTGTCAAAAGAGGATTTAAGCCTCGCCCAAGAGAATGACCGGCTTCGACGTGAGAACCGCATTCACAAGGACTTGATCCGGATATGCAAACCGTCCGGGGGACGGCTTGCCCGGTGAAAGAGGGAAATTCTAAAAAAGTCACGGTGCGTCGACCGGCAGGGCATTGCGTAGCAATGTCCCGAGAGGGATCTTTGCGAGCCAAAAGCCGTGAGGTTTAAGTTTATCCACTGCCCGGCAATTGAAACGTAGTTTCGATGAGAGGGGAAGAACACCGATCTGCATTTTCCATTGAACTGATGTGTCGGGCTATGGCTGTTAGTCCGCGCGGTTTGCGGGCGCATCGCAACCGACCTGCCAGCCGCAGACAGCGGTCTGACATGGTGACGTTGGCACACATTAAAGAACAATCGCGCCTGAGCTTGGGCAGCTATGCACTGCACGTCAGGGTATTGCGTAGCAATGTCCCGAGAGTGGCCGCCCCCGTATGACCGTAGAGTTGAAGGAGATTGGTTTGAATGTGGGTCATCGTCGTGTTGGCCGTGTCCCTCGGGCAAATGATCCCCCAGATCATTTGCGGAACCCTCGTCACTGGGCCAGAATGGCATATCCGGTGTGCGAACCCGCAAACATAAGGCCACGACCGACAGTAATCACAAGTTCAACATTGCGCCAAACCTGCTGGATCGTGACTTCACCGCCAACGCGCCGAACCAGAAATGTCTTCTCGGGACATTGCTGCGCAATACCCTGACAGATAACAGGCTGGTGACATCAGCTATGTTTGGACCCAGGAGGGTTGGCTTTATCTTGCGCTCGACCATTGTCCTCGGACCAATGGCGGACAAGGTCTCGCTTCTGGACCTGCATTCACGCCGTGTCATTGGCTGGGCGGTCAGCAATCTGATGAAACGGGACTTGGCGATCCGTGCGTTGTAAATGGCCATTGCGTTCAGAACACCGCCCAGAGGCTGCATCCACCACACGGATCGCGGGTCGCAATACTGTTCTCATGATTATCGATGCATCCTGCGCCAGCACGGGTTTAAGGTATCAATGTCTGGCAAGGGCAATTGCTACGATAACGCGGCTGTTGAGACGTTCTTCAAAACCCCTTCTCGGGACATTGCTGCGCAATACCCTGCTAGGCAGTGATCAAGGCTGAGCTGATCTGGCGGCATCCTTGGGAGACACGACGCAAGGCTGAGGTGGCGATCTTCGAATACATCAACGGCCTCGTAAATCCACGCCGTCGCCACTCAGCATTGGGCTGGAAAAGCCCTGTCGCTTTCGAACGCAAGGTGGCTTAAACGAGCACTTGGGGCGGCACTAAAGCGCGACAGGTCCATAAGAAGTTCGGGGGGATGGCGAGGCCTCAGCTTGCGTTGAATGTCACGTTCTTCGTTCGTCATAAAAACTTCCTCCACCCAAAATTGGGTAATTTACAGGAAGTGTCCCGAGAGTCCCTACATATCTACACTATCTCGCAACGCTTCAAGGTGATTTTTTCAAAGGGTGTCGCAACTTTGGGCTTCTCGTCGTCGACCATGATCTCAGTGAATACCTTTTGTGGTGGCTGTTTTTTTTAGGCGTTTTTCTTTGGCCGCGCCCCCCCCCCCGAAAACTTGCCTCCACTTATAGGCCGACCTATTTGATACCCGACAGCCTTTTTCTACGTCACCAATGCTGAGCTTTCCTGAGCTCATCTGGCGGGCCATTTCACGTTTGAATTTAGTTGGGTACAGATAATGCTGCATAGACCTGTTACGGTTTGATAGGCGTTGTTGCTCGCGCGCTTATCTAACTGCAGGGGCAGATCATCTTCAAAGTGGTAGGCTCAGTGGTCGGGGCCTACTTATACGCTTTTTCCGACGCCAACCGATTGAGCGAGCTTGTTATGACAGGGGCCCAACAAAGAAGGGCTCCACGCTTTTGCTATCGGTGGGTTCCTATCTACCCCCTAACTCATAAGATGATTTTTCAGGACTGGATGATGGGCTAAAGTGTATTCAATCTGAATCAGTTTCACGACGCTGATTAAAAAAACGGCCCCGTTTCAGGGGCCGCTTTTAATTTTAGTTTAAATCCGCTGTCATCGGATCGTAGGCGTAAAGCCATGCGGGATCTTCAGGTTCTTTCAGCCATGTGTTGGCGTTGGAAATTGTCTGCACCTTAGTCGCGCGTTCGCGGCGGGTGTTTTCATAAGATGTAAAGGCAGAGGTGTAATTGTCGAGACCACTTTGAGACAAGGCACGGGTTAGCACAGCCGCGTCTTCGATTGCCATACATGCCCCTTGAGCCATGTGTGGGCGCATTGGGTGACAGGCGTCACCCAGTAATACCAAGCGTCCTTGGCTCCATAAGTTCAATGGGTCACGGTTCCAAAATGGCCATTTGGTGACGGTTTCTGTGGCGTCGATCAGGGCCTGAACCATTGGGTGTGAACCACCGAAGGCAGCTTCCATTTCTTCGCGAGAGCTGTCGATAAAGCTCGTTTCATGATCCCAAGTGTCCTGTGGCAAGCCAGTGACATAGTAGTATTCGGATTGATCGTTTTTAGTCGCATATGCCATGATGTGACGGGATTTTTCCCACCACCATTTGACGCAGGGCTCAAACTCAAGACCAGAGGCACGCAGTTTGTCCATATTGACAAGCGCTCTGTGGCCGACCCAGCCGCTGTAACGGGGTTTTTCAACACCAAGCAGTTTTTCACGCAGCATTGAATTGATGCCATCTGCGCCGATCACCAATTTTGCTGCAACTTTTTTGCCATTAGCAAAGGTCAACAATACATCGGAATCACGTTCGACAATATCGGTAAGGCGATGATTGAAATGTACTTTGTCTTGGGGCAGGGCGTCGATTTGCTCGGCATGCAGATCGCCGCGGTGAATTGTGATGTAAGACGCACCGTATTCTTTTTTCGCGTAGTCACCCAATGGGATTTTCGACAAGTACTCGCCTGTGTTCCCATCGCGTGAGAACCAGTGATCGGGGTGGGACCCAATGGTTTCCAGCCGTTTTTCCAGTCCGATTTGGCGGAAAATCTTCATTACGTTTGGGCCGATATGAATCCCTGCGCCAAGGCGCGTGAATTCTGGTGCCTGTTCAAACGTGTGAACGGAAAATCCAGCGTCCAAAAGCAAAGCCGCAGCGGCTGCGCCACCGAGCCCCGCGCCGATCAGTGCGATATCTACTTGGTCGATCTGTGTCATGTGGTGTCCTGTATGTCAGAATCAATTTGTTTGTATGCCAACAATTATCCAAGACTGACCAAAAGTCAAAAGCCTATGTTTCAAACAGTCATTTGAAAGAGAAAAATGCTTAAAAAATAGGCTATGGCCTGCAGTAGAGATGAATGTGGATATCGAAAGGCTGCATTGTTGATAGGCATGATTTCTCGACGGAATAACGCCATTAATTAATATTTTGTATAATATAGAGGCTTGAGTTTCAGAGGGCCGACTGTCAAAATGGATGAAATATTTGTAATTGGGCAGTGACGTGGCGGATAGCATACAAGAGACAACGCGACGCAAGCCGGGACGCCCCAAAGAGGGCGTTGAGCTGCGAGATGTGATCCTAGATCAAGCGGAGCTTATCTTTTCACAAGCTGGCTTTAATGGCGCCAAAGTGCGCGATATCGCGACGGGCGCGGGGGTTAATCAAGCGCTTGTGCGGTATTACTTTGGGTCAAAGCAAGATCTGTTTGACGAGGTTGTGCGTCGTCGCGGCTTGGTGATTTCTGCTGCTCGTCACGTTTCTTTAGATAAACTTTTGGCTCAAAAATCACATTTGAATGTTGAGGGTATCATACGAAGTTACCTTAAGCCTCAATGGGATATGAAGTATTCTGGTCCCAATGGCGCAGCATTTGTGCGATTGCAGGCGCGCCTGCATTCTGAGCTGGATGAACATGCCTTGCACCTGCGCAGCGAAGTCTATGACGCGTCTGTCAAGCGGTACATTGATGCATTGTGTGACGTATTGCCTGATATTCCCAAAGACGTGATTTCCGTGCGCATGGCCTTTCTCGTTGGCACCTACATGTTCATGCTCAATGATCTTGGACGGCTCAATGACTTGACTGATGGCCAAATCGGCGATGTAGGGCAGGTGGCAATGTTGGATCATCTGACTGCGTTCTTGTCAGCGGGTCTTAAGGCGCCACTGCCGTAATCACGCATTTCGACTGTTGCTTAATTTCTGTGCATCTGTCGCTGGAATAATTATTCAGACTTGTAATTATACCAAGTTGTAATTAATCCTCAGGTCAACCCAAGCCAGCAAGGATGAGAATCATGAAGAGTTTTCGTATCGGGCAAATCGTGCCAAGTTCTAACGTCACCATGGAAACAGAAATCCCCGCGCTGCTCAAAGCGCGTGAAGCCATCGCCCCTGAGCGTTTCACGTTTCATTCCGCACGGATGCGGATGAAGCATGTGACCAAAGAGGAATTGGCAAAGATGGATGGGGATAGCGATCGCTGTGCGCTTGAACTTTCTGATGCCAAGGTTGACGTAATGGGCTACGCCTGCCTCGTGGCGATTATGTCCATGGGCAAAGGCTATCACCGCGTTTCTGGCGAACGTCTTGCTGGTGTTGCTGCTGACAACGGTGGCGCTGCTCCTGTTGTCACCTCTGCTGGTGCATTGGTTGATGGTATCCGCGCGCTTGGTGCCAAAAAGGTTGCTTTGATTGCGCCTTACATGAAGCCATTGACTGAAATGGTTGTGGAATACATTCGCGACGAAGGCATCGAAGTCGTCGATTATATCGCGCTTGAAATCCAAGACAATTTGGCCGTCGCAGCACATGATCCAATGAATTTGCCTGAGATCGCGAAGCGGTTGAAAGCAGATGACGTCGACGCGATTGTGTTGTCCGCCTGTGTGCAAATGCCATCGTTGGCTGCAGTGTCTATGGCCGAGGCAATCACTGGTAAGCCTGTCGTCACCGCAGCAATCGCCACGACATGGCAGATGCTCAAAGAACTTGATCTTGATACACGCGTTCCCGGTGGCGGCACTTTGCTGTCCGGCGCGTACTAAGGAGACTATGATGGGATACGGATATAACGTTCACGCCAATGGCATTCGTCACCACCTGATCCATTATGAAGGGCAAGGACCAAAGCTGCTTTTGATCCCTGGAATTACATCACCTGCGATCACATGGGGTTTTGTTGCAGAACGTCTTGCCGCTTCTTTCGATGTCCATGTTTTGGATGTTCGTGGTCGTGGTTTGAGTGAAACTGGTGATCTGGATTACACGCTAGATGCGATGGCGGCTGATGCTTTGGCCTTGGCTGAAATCATGGGCCAGCCAATTGTAATGGGTCACTCTATGGGCGCGCGGACTGCTATTCGTGCGGCTGCGACCAAACCTGATGCTTTCAAAGGCGCGATCCTGCTTGATCCGCCTGTTTCTGGTCCAAATCGTCGTGCGTACCCACCGCAGTGGGCGTGGTATGGCGACTCCATTCACATGGCCGTTAAAGGCTGTTCCGCTGAAGACATGCGGGCCTATTGCCCAACGTGGACGGACGAGCAAATCGCGCTGCGTGCCGAATGGTTGCACACCTGTCATTGGGGCGCGATCCGCACGGCCTATGACGGCTTCCACACCGATGACATCCATGTCGATGTGCCGAAATTGACGATCCCAACACGGTTGGTCATTGCGGGCGGCGCGCCTGTGATTCAGGCCGAAGATGAAGCCGAACTCAAAGAGCTTTTGCCATCGCTTGAGGTGCGCACAGTTGAGGGTGCAGGGCATATGATCCCTTGGGATGATCTCGAAGGATTCTTGGCCGCAACTTTAGATTTTAAAGCCTAAGCAACAGGGAAAATAGATAATGGACCACGCAAGTTTTACTGAAATCTGTCTACATCAACTTAAGATGTCAGGCGTGCGTAAAGATGAACGCCTGATCGTTTTGACCCAAGGCAACGAGCGTTTGGATTACGCTGACGCCTTTATGGCGGCGGGCCGTGTGCTTGGCGCGAATATGTACCACATGCGCCTGCCAGCGCCTGCGATCACCGGCGAATGGGCTGTGGGTCAAACCGGTCTGGCGGCAATGCCTGACGCGGTTGAAGCGTTGAAAAACTGTGAGATGCTGATCGATTGTATCTTTTTGCTGTTCTCACCTGAGCAATTCGCAATTCAGGCCGCGGGCACTCGCATCTTGACCGCAGTTGAGCCGCCAGAGCTTTTGGCCCGTATGTTGCCCACGCAAGAGATCAAAGAAAAGGTCACGATTGCAGGCGAAATGCTGTCTAAAGCCAAAGTCATGCGCATCACGTCGCCTTATGGCACCGATGTGACGTATAAATTGAACACCTATCCAGCCGTCACAGAATACGCTTGTACGGATGAGGCTGGTCGCTGGGATCACTGGCCGTCTGGTTTTGTGTTCACAGGTGGCGATGATGATGGTGTTGATGGCACGATCGTTGTGGCGGCGGGTGACGTTCTGTTGCCGCAGAACACCTATGTACGTGATCCGATCACCTATACGATCAAAAAAGGCTTTATCACCGACATGTCTGGTGGGCTCGATACCGAGCTGGTGAAATCCTACATGGATGCCTTTAACGATCCACGCGGTTTGGGCATGAGCCATGTTGGCTGGGGCATGAACCCCAACGCAAAATGGCACAACATGATGCCGGGCGCATTCCCCGGTGGCATGGGTATGGAACCGCGCAGCTACTACGGCAACGTGATGTTCTCGACTGGGCCAAATAACGAATTGGGTGGACCAAATGACACGGCCTGTCACCTCGATATTCCAATGCGCAATTGTTCTTTGTTCCTTGATGATGAGCCCATCGTGATCGATGGTGATATCGTGGTCAAAGACATTCAGATGGAACGCACCTAAGGGCTTTTCTTTAGGTTCTTTCTAGGGCGGCCATCTTTCCCCTGATATGGTCGCCTGCCAAATTCATTAAAATAGTTTTGAAGCCGTAACACATCCCATCAGCACAAAGGACAAACCATGTCTCAGTCAAATACTTACAAGGCCGCAGGTTTCGGCGCATCTGTGCCGCGTGGCACGCGTCCGGGGATTGTTGTGGTTGATTTCTCATATGGGTTTACGGATCTTCAATACCCAACAGCCTCAGATGCTGCCGCGCAGTTGGAAAAGACGAAGCGCATTTGTGACGCGGCCCGTGCCAAAGGCTATCCTGTTATTTTTACGACGATTTCCTATCATCCTGGCGAACTTGACATACTGCCTTGGCTGAAAAAAGCCACAGGAATGCGCGCACTTGTTGAAGGTACGCGTTTGGTTGAAATCGATGTGGCAACAGGCATCCAGCCCGAGGATGCGATCGTGGTCAAAAAAGGGGCGTCGTCGTTCTTTGGCTCAACGCTGAATGCACTTTTAACAGGAGCGGGCGTGGATACCGTTGTTGTCACGGGGGCGACCACATCTGGTTGTGTGCGTGGAACTGTGGTTGATGCGGTGCAGTCGGGCTATAACGTTTTGGTACCTCATGATTGCTGCGCTGACCGCGCAAAAGCGCCCCATGATGCGAACCTCTATGACATGGATCAAAAATACGCGGATGTCACCGATAGTGATGATATCTTGAACTGGCTCGACAGCCTATAAAACTGGTAAAAAGTGCTGATGCTCTATCGGGCCTTGAGCGGATATGCGATCTTGGCCCTTTGGCTTTAGCACGGTTATTCACTGTTGGGGGCAAGCACAGTTTCCTTGTTTCCTGTGCAAAAATTTCGATCACTTTACGTAAAGTCCATCACAATTTTGGCCGTTTCCACGAGACACTCTTGAAAATTAATGTTTCATAAAATTTATGACTTCCCCCGTCTCTTATGGTCGTTATATTGTTTGTAAGCTAACGACTTTGTATTGGATGCGCCCCTATGCCTGATGAAAAATTGCATTTAAACATCAATGGACACAGCAGGGCCGTTGCGGGCGATCCAGACAGAACACTTTTGGATTGTCTGCGTGAAGAAATGGACCTCACAGGCGCGAAATACGGTTGCGGCATGGCGCAATGCGGCGCTTGTACCGTGTTAATTGATGGCGCACCGGCGCGGTCTTGCGTGTTGCGTTCGCGCAAAGCTGGGTGGCATGAAATCACCACACTCGAAGGGTTGCGCGACGCTAAAACAGGCCAACTTCACCCCGTGCAAGAAGCCTTTATTGAGATGCAAGGGGCGCAATGTGGTTACTGTGCCAATGGCATGATCATGACGTCGATTGCCTTTTTAGATCAAAATCCATCCCCCACCGAAGTCGAAGTTCGTCAAGCCCTGCGCCATAACTTTTGCCGCTGCGGGGCGCATACTGAAATTATCGCCTCTGTGATGCTGGCCGCTGAGAAAATGAAAGCCAAACCATGACCAATCTGCCCCAGCTCAATATTTGTGACACACTTGGCCAAGTGCATGTGTCCATCGACGGTACAGGTAAAGTCACGGGCTTTTGCGGCCATGTGGATTTGGGCCAAGGCATTGAGGTGGCTCTGGCACAAATCGTTGCCGAAGAGTTGGACTTTGCGCTGACAGATGTGGCGATGGTGCTTGGAAATACCGCCGCCACGCCAGATCAGGGGCCGACGATTGCCTCTGAAACCATTCAGGTGACAGCAATTCCACTGCGCCGTGCGGCTGCAACTTTGCGTCATGAATTGACGCGCCGCGCAGCTTTGCAGTTGAATGTCGCCGCAGCAGACATTGTATTTGATCAAGGTCATGCCTGTGCCGCTGAGCGCAAGGTGGCTGTCGGCACATTGATCGCGGCGACTGATACTGAGTTGCTGATAGATGAGACTGCCAAGCTCAAAGACCCGTCTGAGTACAAAGTTGTCGGGCATAAAACGGGTCGCCGAGATTTACTTGCCAAAGTGAATGGTGATTTCAACTATATTCACGATGTCAAAATCGATGGCATGTTGCACGCCCATGTCATCCGTCCGCCGTATTCTGGACGCGATAGTGGGCCGTTTGTTGGCACAAGTTTGATTGGCTATGACGAAGCTGCGATTGCTGGCCGCGACGGGTTCGTTGCGGTCGTTCGCCAAGGCGATCTGCTGGGCGTTGTCGCAACGCAACCCGATATTGCACGCGCTTTGGCCGAAATGTTGCCCGTGCATTGGCGTATGCCGCCAGAGTTGCCAAATATGGGTGATTTGGCCAATACTATCCGTGAACAGCCCAGCACAGAACGTGTGTTGGACATTGCGGGCGACATTGATAGCGCTTTGCACAGTTCCGATAAGCATCTCAAACGCAGCTATGTTTGGCCCTACCAATTGCACGGCTCTATCGGTCCGTCTTGTGCGGTTGCCGATTGGGCCGATGGCGCGCCCGTCATTTGGTGTGGCAGCCAAAACCCGCATATGTTGCGTGCGGATCTTGCCCAACTTGTTGGCTTGGATCCCGAAAAGATCGACGTCAGACGGTATCAGGCCGCTGGGTGTTACGGGCGTAACTGCGCCGATGATGTGGCGGGCGATGCGCTGATCATGTCGCGCGCTGTTGGGCAGCCTGTGCGGGTGCAATTGACACGCGCGCAAGAAAACCTGTGGGAACCCAAAGGGGCTGCGCAGATTATGGATGTTGAGGGCGGTTTAAAGGATGGCCGTTTTCACGCTTACCGCCTTGATACATGGTATCCGTCTAATCGCGGGCCGAATTTGGCGCTTTTGCTCACCGGAGTGATGGGCAACCATCCGCAACCTGTGGAAATGGGCGATAGAACCGTTGTGCCGCCCTATGTCATTCCTCACAAACGCATTACCGTGCATGATTTGGCGCCCGTTGTGCGGGCCTCATGGTTTCGCGGCGTGTCTGCTTTGCCGAATACCTTTGCCCATGAATGCTTTATCGACGAACTCGCCTCTGAGGCCGAGGCTGACCCCGTGGAGTTTCGCCTCGCGCATATCGAAGACACGCGGGCGGCGGACTTAATCCAACGCACGGCTGAGGCTGCTGGCTGGGAGCGCCGCACAGGCCCGCGTTTGCGCCGCGAAGGGCGCATGGCTTACGGGCGCGGATTTTCGCATGCGACCTATGTGCATGGGAATTTCCCTGGTGTGGCGGCGGCCTCTGCGGCTTGGGTCTGTGATGTCGCTATAGACACCGAAACGGGGGAGGTTACGTTGACCCGCGTATTCGTTGGGCAGGACCAAGGTTTGGTCATTAATCCCGATGGGGTGCGTCAGCAAATTCACGGCAATGTACATCAAACGGCAGGGCGCGTGCTTGGCGAACAAGTTAGCTTTGACTCGATTGAACCGACGCAAAAAAGCTGGGGGGATTACCCCATTATGACTTTTCCGCAAGCACCAGCCATTGAAACAATGTTGATCGAGCGGCCAGATGAACCGCCGCTTGGGGTGGGGGAAAGTGCCGCCGTTCCGTCGGCGTCTGCGATTGCGAGTGCTATTTTTGATGCCACAGGGGTACGGCTGCGCGAAGTGCCCTTTACGCCTGAACGTATGCGGTCTGAATTGCGGGACGCTGGGTATTTTGTCCAAGGCGACGCGCCTGCAAAGCCCAAATTTGGGCTGCGAAAACGTATGACAACTGCGGCTTTGGCTGTTGGGGGCGCGTTAGCGGTTGGGGCTGTTGCGATGCCGCTCTATCGCCCGATTGCGCCCACCAGCCCTCCGCCTATGAATAGTTTTTCTGCTGAGCTTTTGGAACAGGGACGGCAGGTTTTCGCAGCTGGCAATTGTATTGATTGTCATACTGCGCCCGGTGGAGTTCCAGGCGCTGGGGGAAAGCCCTTTGAGACCCCATTTGGCACGATTTATTCGTCCAATATATCTTCAGATCCTGAAACAGGTTTGGGCAGCTGGTCTTATGACGCTTTCAATCGCGCCATGCGCACAGGCATCAGTCGTGATGGATCAAACCTGTACCCTGCATTCCCGTACACGTCTTTTGCGGGCATGTCTGATGATGATATGTTCGCGGTTTATGCCTATATCCAATCAAGCCAAGCCGTAAAACAGCCGGCTGAGCAAGCGCAGATGACATTCCCAGCGAACTTGCGCCCGACAAATATTGCATGGAATTGGATGTTCCAAAATGTGTCTGCACCGCTTGAACCGCTGGCCAATCAAACCGACGCGTGGAATCGTGGCCGGTATCTGGTGGAAACCATTGGCCATTGCAGTGCTTGCCACACCCCGCGCAATGCCTTGGGGGCGGAGAAAACTGGCGAGGCGCGGTATACGGGGGCCATGGTCAACGGTTGGTATGCGCCGCCTTTGGCTGGGCCCGATGCGGCCACGAGAGGCTGGACCGAGGCCAGCTTGAGTACGTATCTGCAAACAGGTCACTCAGATGAAATTGCTGCCGCAGCTGGTCCAATGGCTGAAGTGGTTTCTAATCTTCAAGAGCTCTCCGAGAGCGATATTCAAGCTATGAGCCAGTATTTGGCGAGCCTTTTGCCTGAAACGCCTGAGTCTGCGCTTGTTGCCACATCTGCGACCATTGCTGATCTCGGGCCTGCTATGTTGAACACGCAATCGCACCGTATTTTTGAAACCTCATGTGCATCCTGTCATGAACCCGCTGTGGCTGGCATGTTTACCGCCGCTCAAGTGCCATTGGGGAAATCGATGGCGATCCGCGCACCATCAAGTCAAGCCGTGAAAACCATTATATCTCAAGGGTTACACGCACCAAGCAATCTTGGCCTGCGTGATATGCCGAGCTTTTCGGACGATCTGAGTACGGCTCAAATGGATGAGATGGCGCAGTATTTGCGTAAACGATACGCATCTGATTTGGATGCTTGGCCAAGCGAGTAGCCGTGCCAACTCTGACTGGCGAAGCCTTTTCATCCATGCAATAGTTATGTTCGCCGCCCCGATGCCGTTGGCGGCGAAATTTATTTGGGCTGGTATGATGACTGACACGCTGAAATCACAAGACACCGACGAAACTTTGATTGAAGAATACGAACTCGAAAAACAAATTGGGTTTTTATTGAGGCGGGCGCATCAGCGTCACATCAGTATTTTTACAGAGCACATGCAAAATGGGCTGACGACTCAACAGTTTGCCGTACTCATGCGGTTGCGTGAAGCTGGGCGGCTGTCTCAAAACGAACTTGGGCGTCAGGCGGCGATGGATCAGTCGACCATAAATGGTGTGGTGCAAAGATTGTTTAAGCGCGGGTTTGTGCAAAAAAATCCAAGTGCAACTGACAAGAGAATGATCTTGCTTGAACTGACCGAAACAGGTTTGTCGACCTTGCTTGAGGTGATGGGGGCCGCGACTGAGATCTCGAAAGAGACCCTAAAACCATTAAAGCCTCAGCAACGCCAAACGCTGCTAAGGCTTCTTCGTCAGATTTGTTAGATCGCTTTTGCTGTCGGTTACAGGAACGCTAGGCTGATTTGTGGGACGAGTGCGAGAATAATCAGTGCAAAGAACGTGACGACAAAGAACGGCAGTGATGTGCGGAACACAGCTATAGGGCTGATTTTCGCGACATTCGCTGCGATGTACAATCCGATGCCGACAGGCGGTGATAATAATCCAAGGATAAGATTGATCGACACCACAATCCCAAAGTGAATAGGGTCAATGCCGTAGGTTCCTGTCGCAATGGGCAGCAAGATCGGTACGACCATGATGAGAGCAGGGATGCCGTCAATAATCGTGCCAAGCATCAACAAGATCACCATCACAAGCAGCATGAACATGACCGGCGTCGTTGCGACCGTTTCAATCCATGCGGCAACAGTTTGCGGTACTTGGCCGAACACCAACACCCAAGAAAATACACCCGCCGAGGCAACAAGAAACAGCACCAAAGAGGAATTGATCCCTGTGCGCAACAGGATGGGGCCTAAGTCTGAAACCTTCAATGTTTTGGTAAAGAATATACCGAGCAAAGCTGCACAGAGCGCACCAAGTGCCGCGGCTTCGGTTGGGGAGCCGTATCCACCAAGGATGGTGCCGATAATCACAGCGGGAATGAGCAACATTGGCAGCGCTTGGTAGAGCGCTTTAAAACGGTCAGGCCAGCTGAGGCTTTTGCCGCGTGGATAGTTGCGCCAGTAGCCAAGCACCGCGATTGTCGCGATGAACAAGCCCGTAAGCATGATGCCGGGCAGGATGCCTGCCAGCAGCATGTCACGCACGGCAAGCTGCGCCAAAACAGCATAGACAACAAAGACGATTGAGGGCGGAATGATCGGGCCAAGAAGACCACCAAAGGCCGTCACGGCCGTGGAAAAGTCGCGCTCGTAGCCTTCTTTTTCCATCTCAGGCACCATAACTTGCGTCATCATCGCAATCTGCGCTGTGGCGGACCCCAAAATTGATGCCACCATCATATTCGCAATCAGGTTGATATAGGCCAGCCCCCCTTTCAGGGAGCCAACGAAGACAGCCGCAAGGCGGATCAAGCGCTGCGTGATGCCCGCGCCATTCATCAATTCACCGATCAAGATGAACAATGGGATTGCCAAAAGGCCGAAGTTGTTCAAAGAGCTGAACATTTGCAGGCCAAAGCTGTCCAGCAACACTGTGTTGCCAGAACTTAGAATGAAAACATAGGCGGCAGAACATAGGATAATGCCGATTGGAACGCCTACGACCAACAGAAGGAAAAATATAAGTACGGTCATTAGATGTTATCCATTTTAAGGCCCGCGGGATCATTAGGGCGTGTCAAAAAGCCTAAGTCTTCCAGCAGATTTGTTGTCGCGTGTATCGTAATCCCGAGTGCGAAAAACGGGACGATAAAATAAAGGAAATAGGTCGGAATCGCCATCACAGGTGTCATGTCTGTGTAGATGAAATTAAACGTCTGGGCCTCAAACGCGCGCGTATCAAACCCGTTTTGCATCAATACGACAGGGTTAAACCATCGCACGCAGAGATAGAGAAGAAGGATCCCAAACGCGGCTGATATAAGCGATACAGTCGCCCGCAAGAGCACTGTAACTTTGTGCGGCACAAAGGTGTGCAGCAGTAATACAGCCGGATCAATCCGTGCGCGTAACATCAAAGAGGCACCTACAAACCCTGACAGAACCATGGTGTAAATGGCCAATTCGTCGGCCCATGCTAAGGTGATGCCAAACATTCGCAACAGCACATTTGTCAAAATAAAAACGGCCAGCGCACCTATCAAAAATTTCAGCAAAAAGCGTTCGATGGCGCTAAAGCCTGATGATAGTCGGCTCAGGGCACGTGGGATCATCGTATCTTCCAATCTGGATAAGTGAAAACCGGCGACACGGGGGTGCTGTCGCCGGCCTTTTTGGGGTTAGTACGTTGCGACGAGTGTGCGCAATTTTTCAACGTAAGGTGTTTCTTTGCTCCAGTCAGCATCCCAACGCTCAACGATGTCACCAAAAAATTCAGAGCTGACATCTTCGGTCACTGTCAGGCCTTCGATGCCTTTGAGTTTCTCAAGTTTGCCAGCTTCTTCTTCGACAAAACGATCGATCGTGGCGTCACAGTGCTGTTGAGCCGCCGCGCGTACAATCGTTTGATCTTCTGGGGACAATTGTGCCCAAACACGACCAGAAATCAAAGCAACCATTGGGAACAAGTGGTGGTTGGTTTCCATCAAGTTTGACGCGTGGTCGTGGTAGCCAAAGTTGATGATTGACTCGTAATCCATGTCGATCGCATCAATCTGACCGTTTGCCAATGCATCGTAAACTTGTGTCAACGGCATGGGGGCTGGGGCTGCGCCAAACATTTCAAAGAACGTCTGAATAGCTGGTGCCGGCGTGATGCGGAAACGCATGCCGTCAAGATCTTCGGCGGATTCAATGGCATCTTTCGTCATCAACTGGCGCATGCCTGTCATAGCGTAGCACAAACCAACGGTGCCTGTTGCGGCAGGCAAAGCGTCAAGAATTTCGATAGCCTCATCAGAGCGCAAAACTTTGGCCGCATCTGCGATGTTATCAACAAGGAACGGCGCGTGAAGGGCACTCATGTCTGGTACGCGTAAAGTTAGGCCTGCAGATGTGAGCCAAGCCATGTCCAATGCGCCTGTTTGGAGCTGCTGCAACATTGTGCTTTCGCTACCAAGCTGGCCAGATGGGAACGTCGTGACAGAAAAACGACCATCGGAAGTTTCGTTCAGGGTTTCCCCCATGGCGCGCGCTTCTTGGTTCCAGACGTGGACAGGGGGCGTGATAAGGCCGACCCGAAAATCATGGTCCTGTGCTGTGGCAGCAAGCGGTAATAGCATTGAAGTCGTTGTTGCCAAGACGGTTAGAATTTTATTCATTGTTCTCTCCTGTTGAAGTCTGTTGCCACGGGTCAACCGTGTTCGTTATTGCGGCAACGTGCGAATTTTTGACACACCATTTTTGGGTGTAATTTATGTTTGTATAGAAACATGTTTGCGTCAGCGTTTTGAGTCAAGAGATAAACTTTGAAACGGTTCAGTATGAGGTTGAGTGCCATAGCGTAAACTATGATTTCTCGAGCAAATTACTCTCAGCTACATGGGGTAAAATGCCTGATTTATTTACGATGCGACGCTGATTTTTGAACAAATGGCTTGGGTCTGCAAAGGCAAGGATGGCACTGAGTCATCTGGCACCTGTTTAAGGTAATTAGCAATAAATCATCAAGGATATAGGTTTTTGGCCCAAGAGGGGGGCACGTTCGTCTTGGATAAATCTCTAGGTGAGATTGCATATAGAAACAGCTTCTGAAGGGTGGGGTCGACAAGTGAGGATCTATGCTGTCGATTAAAAAATACGCACATTCTGAATTTGCTCAATTTTTTATCAGGCGCATCTCTAAAATTGATCCTTTTACAGTCGGTTCACGTCGTCAGCGCCGCAATTGTAAAAATTTGATAGATTCTTGTTAGCTGTAGCGTCGCATCCTAGAGTTGAGTATTGGCCTTTTTGGTAGGCGTTTTGAGTGGAATCTGTCGCGTATTTGAACGGGTATTACGTTGCTATAGTCGCCATGCGCTCGTGTGTTTTTGCCGCCGTCAGGACACTTAAAATTCAGATGACATTTACAAAATAGCATTTTCAGGGATTGCAAAACAGGCGCATGGCAGCAAAACAGCAGCGAGATTTATTGCTCACCTCTTGGATGGGCGTGAGTCAAACCTAAGATTTGGAGCCACTGAACATGACAACTTATAAACTTGCGCTGATCCCCGGTGATGGAATTGGTTTGGACGTGACCGATGCCACAATGGAGGTGCTGACGGCTGCTGCGCAACGTTTTGGCTTTGAGTTGAAAAGCGATGTCTTTCCGTGGTCTTGCGAATATTATATAAAACACGGTGTGATGATGCCCGAAGATGGTATCGCAACTCTGTCTAAATTCGACGCGATCTATTTGGGCGCCGTCGGCTGGCCAGATACGGTGCCAGACTCGGTGTCCTTGCACGGGCTTTTATTGCCGATCCGCAAAGCATTCACGCAATATGCCAACATCCGCCCGCATCGTTTGTTGCCGGGGGTCGAAGGACCGCTGAAATGTGACGCCTTTGATATTCTGTGCATCCGCGAAAATACCGAAGGCGAATATTCTGGCGCTGGTGGGCGTGTGCATCAAGGTCAAGACAATGAAGTCGCCACCGAAGTGTCTGTTTTCACGCGTAAAGGTGTTGAGCGCATTATCCGCTTTGGGTTCGAGCAAGCCCGCGCACGTCGCAAGCATTTGACGTCTGTGACGAAATCAAATGCGCAAAAATACTCTATGGTGTTTTGGGATGAAGTGACACGCGAGGTTGCGCAAGAGTATCCTGATGTGACCGTCAGCCATATGCATATCGACGCGATGTGCGCCAAGATGGTGATGGCGCCGGAAACTTTGGATGTCATCGTGGCGTCCAATCTGTTTGGTGATATTTTGACCGATTTAGGCGCTGCTATTCAGGGGGGCTTGGGCTTTGCGGCTTCTGCAAATATCTGCCCTGATCCTGCCGTGCCATCGATGTTTGAACCTGTTCACGGGTCTGCACCTGATATTGCGGGCAAAAACATAGCCAACCCGATTGCCGCCATCTGGTCTGGCGCAATGATGCTGGATCACTTGGGTGAAAAAGATGCAGCATCAGCCGTGCTTGCCGCAGTTGAGGCCGCCACCTTACAGGGTGTTGGCACGAAACAGGGTCAAAGCACCACAGATGAAATCACGGCTGCGATTCTTGCGGCACTTGAGGTATCATAATCCAGGATAAGTGTGTCTCCCCCCCAGTTGTTTGGATAAATGGCGGTGGGGGAGCATGTTTTTCGACTGTTCAGAAAAATGCGCGGCACCTCTTGCCTCCCAGCACAAGTGCGTTAAACCGTTTGCATGATAACAATTCGCGCCTTTGATTTTCCAATCTCTCATGCCATCGCTCACGCGCAAGGCCGCGCGCAGAGTGATGATATGCCATGTGTTTTGGCGATGATCGGGGGCATCGCGGGACCATCGTTTCGCCCTATCGGTGCCAGCATGTTTGTGATGCAAGATGGCACTTGTTTTGGTGGGCTGTCGTCAGGCTGCATCGATGGGGATGTGGTGCGACACGCAGCGCATGTGCTCAAAGATAGCATCCCACGCAAATTGCGCTATGGGCAAGGATCACCCTTTATGGATATCCAACTGCCTTGTGGTGGATCATTGGATATTTTCCTTGTTCCGATTGCTGACATTGGCCAGTTACAGCCCGTGTCCGACACTATAACTGAACAGCGTGCCGTGACGCTGACAGTCGATATGGATCAGGGTGGGGTTTCTGTCACACCACACAGTCTTGATGGTCAAAGCGTTGATGGCCAAAGTGCCCGCGACCAAAACACCCAAGAGCAAACCACACAGCTGCATATTATTCCTGACGTGCGTTTTGTGGTGCTGGGAGCAGGGGCTGAGGCGTCTGCCTTTGCCGCGATGGCGGTGTCTGCGGGGTATGACACGGTTCTTTTGTCACCGGATACCGGTACACTGGCGGCGGCGCGGCGTGCTATTCCGAATTTAAGCACACTCCACATCACCCAAGCGGCCATTCCCGATGAGATTGCGATTGATGCCCACACGGCTGTGACCCTGTTCTTTCATAGTCACGATTGGGAAGCGGATATTCTTTTGAGTGTTCTCAATTCTCAAGCGTTTTACATCGGGGCACAAGGCAGTTTTCGTACTGCGACTGCACGGATTGAAGCATTGCGTGCTAAAGGCGTTGATGAGGCCGATCTTGCGCGTCTCAAAGGGCCAATTGGTTTGATCCGCTCCACGCGCGACCCGCGTACTTTGGCGGTGTCAGTTTTGGCCGAAGTCCTGTCGTTTGAAAATTCGCAAAGGCAGCTGTGATGCGGGTCGGGCTTGTCCTAGCTGCGGGCCACTCGCGCCGCTTTGGGGCGGATGATAAATTGCTGGCGCTCTTGAAGGGGCGTCCGCTGTGTTCCTATGCGTTTGAAACCTTGAATACGCTTGGCTTGGAGGCCAGCTTTGCCTGCGTGCAAAGCGATCAAGTGGCTAAAATCGCCCAAGCGGCTGGGATTAAAGCGGTGCAGGTGCCCCAAAATGCGCAGCACAGTGACAGCCTGCGCGCTGGGCTGCATATGGCGAAATCACTGGGGGCTACTCAGGTGCTGGTCATGCTTGCGGATATGCCCTTTGTGCCTGTGCCGCATATTGCGGCCTTGTTTGAAATGGCGCAGGCGTCACCCGCTGCCAGTAGCTGTGGCGACCAAACTCTACCGCCTGCGGTATTTCCCGCGGCTTACGTCGCCGAACTTCTGGCGCTGTCTGGCGATCAGGGGGCGGGGCGTGTAATCAAAGCGTTGTCCGATAATCAAGTTTTGCCATTGCCAGCACATGCGCTTTTGGACATCGATACCATCGCTGATCTACGGCGCGCCCATCAACCTGACGAGGCCAAATAGCCGCTTTATCTCGGTATTCTCATCACTTTTGCGTACTGTATTAATCGTATTTTCTAAAGCGGTTGTGGCGGTGATTCAATTTGGGCAATTCGATTTCAGCGTTTGCTGGCGACGTTTCTTTTGCTGACGCGTCATATGCCACAATACTGCTCAGATGACTATCAAACACGCCAATCAGGCGGCGCATGGTGGGAACGTTTTTCAAGTCGCGTGGCCATCTCGCTGGCTGGCGTTTCGTTGCGGAAGGCGATAGGATTTGGTTCATACAGTTCTGATTGCAATGGGCCCCTCATGGACAATGAATCTGTCTCTCAAGAGACTATCGACAGTTACGATCCGCGTGAACATCCGGCGCAACTCGTTCGTAGAGTGCATCAGCGCGTCGCGCAAATGTTCACGCAGGCCGTCGTGATGCCGAACCTTTCAGTCACTCAGTTTGTGGCATTGGTGACTTTGCTTAAGGAAGGTGCCGTGTCTCAAAGCCGACTTGGGCGTCTGACCTCTATGGATCCGTCGACCACGACAGTTGTGGTGCGAAAGCTTGAAAAAGACGGGTTGATCAAAAAAACAAAGAGCGCAGACGATCAGCGCGCGTCAGTTATTGAATTGACGCCTGCTGGGCGCGACTGTGCGCAGGTCCATATTCCGATCAGCCTGAAGGCCAAAGAAGACCTTCTTGCGCCGCTCACACCTATTGAGCGCAGCTTGTTTGTTGAGCTCTTGCGCAAAGTTCTGTCGGATTGTCCCGACTCTCAGTAACTTCGTACTGAAATTAATTATCGAATGGTGTTTATTCATTTTTGATTAAATATTAATCTTTATCGCCCATTTTTGATAAATTACTTCAATTATTTTCGATTTGTGATGATTTTTCTATCCCTATTTACTTTTAGTACGTACTAATTCCCCTCAACGCACAGGCTAACAGTGAGGGAATGAATATGACAACTTTGGTCAGAAATGCATGGTACGTCGCGGCATGGTCATCGGAAATTGATGATGAGTTGCGTCGCTTTGTGATCCTTGGGGATCCGGTTTTGCTGTACCGCCGTGGAGATGGCACTGTTGCGGCTCTTGAGGACCGCTGTCCGCACCGCCTGTTGCCGCTCTCTAAGGGAAAGCGCATCGGGGACGCTGTGCAGTGTGGGTATCATGGGCTGACTTTTGGCTCTGACGGGAAATGCACGCGGGTGCCGGGTCAGGATAAGATCCCGCCATCTGCATATGTCGAGGCTTACCCTACCGAGGAGCGTCACGGTATCGTTTGGATATGGATGGGGGATGCGCATAGTGCGAACACTGACGATATTTTCGATTTGCCGCAGTTTTCCGATCCGAATTGGCATGCACATCACGGTGATGCTCTACATCTTGAATCCAATTATCTGAATGTGGCTGAAAATCTCGTGGATCCGGCGCATGTGAGTTTTGTCCATCCTACGACACTTGGCAATTCTGCATCGGAAAACGTGCCGGTTCATGTTTCGACAGAGGGCAAGACGATCACAGCGTGGCGCTGGATACGCGATGCTGAGCCGATCGGCTTCTTTAAGGCGTTTGGCGGTTTTACGGGCAATGTGGATCGCTGGCACTACTACCATCTTTATGTCCCATCCATCGCTGTGATTGATTTCGGTTCGGCTGATGTTGCAGATAAAATTAAAGAAGATGATCGAGATTCCGGAAACCGTATTTTTGCGCTGCACTTCATGACGCCGGTGACAGAAAACTACACAATCGACCGCTGGATGCATTTGCGAAATACCGCAGTGGACACCGAAGAGGCTTCCGAGAAAATCGATGCGATGTTCCGGATTGCATTTGGTGAAGACAAGGAAATCCTTGAGGCGGTTCACGCCGAAGAGCAAGCCCCCCTTAAACGCCGCCCAATTCGGATCGCCGTGGATCGCGGGCCGATGGTTTATCGCAAGCGTATCAACGCGTTGCTTGAACGCGAGAGGACGGTTGATGCGGCCTCAGAGCCAGATACGTCTTTCATCTATCATGACTGATGCGTCGTAACACCTTTGGCAACACTGCCCTCGCGGGCATCCTATTCAGAAAGTAAACGCATGACGCCAATCTTGATTGGTTGTAACGGCCGTGGGGCGCAAGCCTCTACGCCCGAGCGACCTGTTGCATTCACTGAACCATCGCTTTCAGACCAGTTTCAAATGGTTGCACAAGCAGGTGTGTTCGACTTTTTTGATCGCTTGCCTCTTGAGCATGAGGTTGATGCTTTTCTTGACTTAAAAGCTGCAAACGCTTTGCCAGTGCATACGGCGAGCGGTGTTTATGAGCTGGGAGAGCAGTATCTTCCTGCTTTGCGCGCCAATATGGAGCGCGCGGTAAGGGTCGGGGCGAAGTTCCACAATATGATGGTCTATAACTGGCACAGCGAAAAGCGTTGGGTCACAGATGATGAGGTCATTCGCGCTTGGCTTGATGCGTGGGAATTGGGGCAGGAGCTTGGGATAGAGCCCTGCTTTGAGTTGCATGTGAATATGTGGAGCGAAGATCCGCGCCGCATTTTGACAGTGGCTGAAGCGTCGGACAAGCAAGGCGTTCCATTTAATTTGACGCTCGATTATTCTCATATGCTGTTCAAAATGGGCGATGATGCTGAATTAGAGGTGTCTGGTATTCGCGAAGATGTGACTGCTGGGCGTGTGGTTCTTGATCCTTACGAGCCAAAAAATTTGGTGGATCAATGGCTGGATGCCGGACTTGTGCGGTGGTTTCAGTTGCGTTCTGTGACGCCGTCTGGGCCGCGTAACCTGTGGTCTAGGCATGATAGATCTAATGGGGCAGCAGGCGTGCCCGATGATCCGCACCAACGAAAGCGCGATGGGGAATACGGGCGCGCGATCCTTTATCCCTTTACTCGGCCAGCGCCAGGGGAATGGCATTCACCTTGGGAAGCATGGCGGTTGGAGCCGTGTAAGCATGTGGCCCGCAAAGTGTTGAAATACCACGCGGATCATCCTGACAGCCGTTTGGCGGTGATCACAACTGAAATGATTAATTTGACAGACTATGGCGATGGTGCGCGGTTTTCTTTGATTGATCAAAATGCTGCAATTGCGCAGTTTTTGCGTGACGAAATGACGGTACTTGGTGTGCCGCAAGGTGGGTCAAATGGTTGACGCTCCTATGATGCTGGAAGTCGCGGACCGTGTTCAGGAAAGCCGAGATGTGATTTCGTTGCGCTTAAAGGTCGTGGGGGGCGTATTTCAGCCATTTATGGCTGGGCAACACTTGCCCTTGCGGCTGAATTTACCAGAG
This sequence comes from Pacificibacter marinus, assembly GCF_018860665.1. Classification (GTDB taxonomy): domain Bacteria; phylum Pseudomonadota; class Alphaproteobacteria; order Rhodobacterales; family Rhodobacteraceae; genus Celeribacter; species Celeribacter marinus_A. The sequence continues at coordinate 126,339 of NZ_JAHKPK010000040.1, read as the reverse complement.
CGCAAAATCGCAACCTATACGATTTCCTCTGATCCGGCGGATCACAGCGGTTATCGTATCAGCGTTAAGTTAGAGGCTGGCGGTAAAGGCGGATCACGCTTTTTGCATGAACGGGCGCAGGTCGGTACGCGTCTGGCGGCGGAAAAGCCGCGTGGCGGATTTGTGTTGGCGGACGATGCGCGTCCGGTGCTTTTGCTCACTGGCGGGATCGGGATAACACCGGCGCTCGCGATGCTTTCTGTGTTGGCACGCCAGCCTGATCGACCGGTGTATTTTGTACATGCTTGCATGGATGCGACGCAGCACGGTTTCGCCGAGGAGCTTGCTGAGGTCATCGCGGGAGCGGCGCATATTCACAGTTATACCGTCTTTGCAGAAGGGGATGATGGCGACCTGTCTTCTGGCCGTTGTCAAGAAATTGGTCTCTTAGGGCGAGACAGCTTGCGTAATTTGCTGCCGCTTGATGCCTACCATGTCTATCTTTGCGGCCCCAGTGGTTTCATGACCGCGATGCGTGAGGTTTTGTGTGACCTTGGGGTGCCTGATAGTGAGATAAAGCAGGAAGTTTTTGGGGCCTCTCATGTGGCTGCTACAAAAAAAGTCACTGTCCCTAGTGCGTCCCAGTTGCCTGCTTCTGAAGCTGGAAGTGCAGGGCAGGGACCTATCGTTCGCTTCGTGAAATCTGGTATTGAGGTGGCTTGGGATGGTTCGAGTGAAAACCTTTTAGAGCTTGCGGAAGCTCAAGGGCTTGCTCCTAATTTTGAATGCAGATCTGGAATATGTGGTTCATGCGTCTGCCGCAAGGTGTCTGGAAATGTTACGTATACGGAAGACTTGATCGATTCGCCTGAAGAGGGAGAAGTCTTCATTTGTTGCTCTGTACCAGAGGGAAATGTCGAAATCGATCTGTAAGCATTCGGACTTCAAATTAGCAGAGGTTGCCTGAAAAATAGGCATACTTAGGGTGCAATCGGATGCGATAGAAATAAATTATTCAGTTGAATATTTTATTTCTATACAAACAAGTTTTAGTCAGCTTTTCTAAATGAATAAGGGAGCAAAGACCCGAAAAGGGCAAAGAACTCCGTAGTGAAATGCACTGCCTTCAAGGCTGATATCTTGAAAAGAAATTCGCGGCCCGCGTTCGGTGGGCTGTGCGCGGATAGCCTGTGTCTATCTACCAACGCTCAACTTCAAAACGAACAGGGAAGTCATGAAAAAACGTAACCTCTTTACCTCCGCCCTTTGCTTGGCCACATTTGCCGCGCTGCCGTTTCAGGCTGCATTCGCTGATGATGCCTACCCCAGTAAGCCTATTCACATCACTGTGGTTTGGCCAGCAGGCGGTGGCCATGATCTTGTAGGTCGTCTGATTGGGCACGAACTATCAACCATCATGGACACAGCTGTCGTCGTAGACAATGTCACCGGCGCTGGCGGCTCTACGGGTATACGTCACATCGCCAAAGCAGACCCCGATGGTTACACCATAGGCGTGATGGGGCTGCATGCGGTGTCGCAATCTTACATGAATACCAGTGCGCCACAGCTCGATGGGCTTGATCCGCTGGCCTATGTCAGTGACGAACCGGGCGCTCTTCAAATTTCAGCCGATACTGGCATCGACACGCTTGAAGCCTATGTCGCGGCGATGAAAGAGGACCCGATGGGGCTGATGAATGGCAATGACCCACAGGGTGGTAACTCTTTCGTCTTTGCTGAAGTGATCCCGCAGGCGCTGGGCACTGATATGATGCGCTTGCCTTATCCGGGTCATGCGCCAACAGTGACCGCGTTGTTAACCGGCGAAGTGCAAACCGCAACGCTGCCGATTCCACCGATCCTTGAACATGCGCTCGCTGGCACGATCAATGTGCTTGGCGTCGCTTCTGAGACGCGTCACCCGCAGTTGCCTGATGTGCCGACGTTCAAAGAACAAGGTTACGATGTGGTTGTGAATGACTTTGTTATGATGGTTGCGCCGGTCGGTATCCCTACTGATATTCGCGCAAAGTTGGAATCAGGACTTCTGGCCGCAGTCAATAGCGAAGGTTTCGTTGCGGCAGCAAAGAAAAGCGGCATGGTGTTGCGTCCGCTTGGCGCGACTGATGCCGCTGCTGAACTCGCCATGCAGCAAGAGCTTGTTTATCCGCTGCTGGAAAACGCTGGACTCGTTGCACCGGAACTCAAACGCGACTGAAGCTAACGACGGGCGGGCCTTCTTGTGGGGTCCGCCAGCATATTTCAAGGTATACCCTAGGAGCCAGACATGACACCCCCCATTGATGGATCGGCGCGCAAAACATTTGCGGCAGGATTGCTGTTTCTCTTCCTCGCATGTGGCGGCTATCTGCTGTTGAGAGACAGTCAAGGCATGTATTCCAACATGCCTATGCGGGGCGACCCTGGGCCGTTCTTTTTGGCGTCTTTGTGTCTTGGATGTCTGGCTTTGGCTGGAGGTATTCTGTCTTTGATCGGGCTGCTGGGGGTGCGAGACCAAGGTGTCAGCCTTTTGCCAACACATCAATTCATTGAAGGTGTGCGATCTTGGGGGCTGCCAATTGGTTTTGTTGCCTCTTTACTCGCGATGCCAACGGCCATCGAAGGGCTGGGGACAATGTTGGCTGTAGTCCTGTTTTCCTCGATCTGGATTTACGTGTTGCTTTCTGCCCTGCGGGGACATGCGGTGCGACATGCTGTTGAAGCGCTCATTTTCGGAGCGGGCGCTGCGCTGTTCATCCAGTTGATTTTTGTGCGTCTTTTGACGCTTCCACTACCTGCTTGATCGGGGATATTACATGCTGCTTACCTCTTTTATCGACGTATTGCTCGGATATCTATCTAGCCCGATGATGCTTGGTCTTGTCGTGCTTGGGACTGTTCTAGGTCTTGTGCTTGGGGCCATTCCCGGAATTTCATCAACGATGGCTTTGGCTATATTGATGCCCGTGACATTTACCATGGAACCAGGCGTTGCGATGCTTTTCTTGATCTCGGTGTTTATGTCGAGTGTCTATGGCGGGTCCATTTCTGCCATTTTGATGAAGCTGCCCGGCACGCCAGCGTCTATTTTTACGCAGATCGATGGTTACCCCATGGCGCAGCAGGGGCGAGCAGGGCATGCCTTGAACTTTGCGCTTGTGTCCTCGACGATAGGCGGCATGATCGGTCTTGCGATGCTTGTTTTGCTTGCACCGGTGCTGGCTGAATTTGCCACCAATTTCCGCAGCCCTGAATTTGCCGCTGTTGCGCTTTTTGGTATTGTGATGCTGTCTTTTTCCTCAAATGGATCAACTCTGGTGGCCAGTGTTGTCGGATTTATTGGCGTCATTTTGGGTATGGTTGGCTTTGATGCGCTGACAGATGCGCAACGCATGACACTTAATACGCCGATGTTACAATCGGGTTTGAATTTGGTGCCGATGATCATTGGTCTGTTTGGTCTGGGTGAAATTTTGCAAAATTTGGTGGGCTTTGCGCAGACACCCAAGGTGCGGCCACAGATCGGCAAAGTGATGTTGCCACTGAATGAACTGACTAGCCGTTGGAAAGTGATGCTGCGCGGTTCCGTTATCGGTACGTTTATCGGCGCTATCCCCGCGGCTGGTTCTGCGGTGGCGGTCTCTATCGCTTATGCGCAAGAACGGCGCTTGTCCAAGACACCTGAGAAATTCGGTACCGGTCATGCCGATGGGATTGTAGCGCCCGAAGCGGCCAACAGTGCCTCTGTTGGTGGCTCTCTTATTCCACTCATTGCTTTGGGGGTGCCGGGGGATACGATTACGGCTGTTCTTATGGGCGCATTGATGTTGCATGGCCTGACCCCGGGGCCGTTGCTGTTTGCTAACAATCCGACTTTTGTGGCTTGGATTTATGTATCGGTTCTTTTGGCGCTGATCGCGACGCTGGTGGTTGGTCTTGGCATGATCCGCGCGGCAGTGCTTGTGACGCGGATCCCTCCGCAGTTGATGTATGTCTTTATCGCGGTGTTTTGTGTGATCGGCGCTTTCGCCATCCGCAATGACATGAACGACGTCTACGTGATGATTGCCTTTGGCGTGGTGGGGTTTGTCTTTTCGCGATTGAGTTTGCCAGTAACGCCGATGGCCTTTGGTTTGATCCTTGGGCCAATCCTCGAAGAAAACTTACGGCGTAGCCTTATGATCAGTCGGGGGTCGTGGTCAATTTTTCTGGAGCGTCCGATTTCGGCAGTGCTAATCGTAATATGCGTTACTCTGGTCTCAATACCGCTGCTGAAATGGAGTTGGGTAAAACTTAGAGCGCTCTGATGGTGCGTTCTATTAAACTCTATCGCAGGGTTTTTGGTGCGACTTTATTTTTGTGCTTTCTGATATAGGCCCTCCGATCGTCACCTGCGCAAAGGTCTTGAAATAAAATCTGTGGCTCTAGGTCGAGGGGCAATGTGATGGGATATTGACCCCACAATCGAACTGATCACGGTTCCATTGTGCGGGTTCATACCACCAATATGAGGTGGCCAGCCATGACGTCTTAGATGGCCTGGATCACAATTTGTACTGTTCAATGATGCTCGGATTTTCCCAAATTCAAATAATATATGCGATTAGAAAAATAGTACTGTACAGCTTGGTTGCTGACATTTGGGACGCCATCGATTTTATAATTTTGTGGATAGCGGCGAGGTCGAAGAAAATCTGGGAGCGCGCTGCAGCAGCCGCAAACGAGTGCGTGGGCCACGAACACCAATGTCTACCTTTGCGTCTTGGATCTTGTGTCAGATACGTGTCGCGCATTTCGCAGATTTCGCATGCGCGTCCAAAACGACGACTATTGTAGCATGAATTTGCATCTTCCTCTGGACAGGTTGCGTTGTAATCGCCTGCGGGGCAAAGGATGGATAAAATAAATATTATCAAGGGATTGAGTTTTGTCACTCAGGCATTTTTTGCGTTTTACGCCCACACTTAACGATAACAGCACAGCAAGGGTGCCATGAATATGGACGGACAGCTTGCCCTCAGGCTCCGTTGGTGTGAGTACAATCCGATCCACTAGACCACGCAGGGAGTCCTTGGCGTCCAGCATGAGATCGGTCTGTTGAAGTTGCGAAATCAGATCGCTGATTTTGTCGCGGTAGGTCTCTGGCATCTTCGGATTGCTGAGGGGGTGGGAGGCGCGCTCAAGCTGTGCTTCCAATTCAATGCGGCGCGTGTCAAAGTCAGCATCCGGTCTTTGACCTGATCGGCTGGGATGCCTGCGAGGATTGCGTCGACCAGTTTGGCATGGTCGGCTTTAATCGTAAATGGTTGGAAAAGCGGCTTGACCAAGACGGATACTCTTCACATAGCAGCCGGACTTCCTGGCGAAGGCGTTCGTTCTCTTTGTCGACGTCTTCGTGCGGAGCGGCCATCAGGTCGTCAGGCTCCCTCTCGAAATATTGCTCCAAAAAGACCGGAGCGAAACTGCGATAAGACCAATAGCCGCGTATACCTTCCCGTTCCAGTATCTTGCAAAACACCGGATCGTGATAGAGTTCGTAAACTTCCGATACATATAAGGGACACCTCACATATCATAAATCGCCGCAGCGTATGGACGAAGGGTGTTGGGACAACGGCATAATGTCAATCGTCATATGGGGGCGTAACGGTAACCCCATAAGCACCTCATGCAAGTGAGCATTGTCGCGGCAATCGAAAATACTGATGTTTTCATAAAGGCCTGTAATCCGCCAAATATGGCGTATGATGCCCTCTGTCTGTAACCTATGTGAATAAGCTGTTTCACGAGATTTGATATCGGCAGCCTCGTCAGGATGCATATCCGCAGGGAGGTTTACTGTCATTTTAACATGGTAAAGCATTTAGGCCTCATTGAAGTCGTTGGGTTTGTCGGGTCTCGGTTTCAGTGCATAGAAACGCCATCCGTGCTTCTTGGCCAGAACAGTAAAGATGGCATGCACCCTGCAGCACGAGCGTTTAGCTCTAAAGTGTTTCGGGAATGTCCAAGTATATTTGAATCCGTGCGGCGGCATTGAGCAGATGGCGTTCTGCCGTATGGGCCGCTTCGGCTTCATTTCCGTCCTTAAGGGCTTGGTAGATGGCATTATGCTCTGCTTGAACGGCGTCTTGTAGCTCGGAGAGATTTTTTTTCGTGTTGCTGCGTGCTTGGCGAATGATGTTTTTGGCTGTGGCCTCCAGATGGTGACACAGAGAAATAAAATGTTGATTGTGTGTGGAATCAATAATGGCCTGATGGAAAAGATAATCTTCTTCGACACCAAGCTGGTCACTGGCAATTGCATATTCCATGCCAATCAACGCGCGTTTTATTTTTTTGAGATCTTCATCGGTTCTATGTTTTGCTGCGATTCTTGCGGCGGCGACCTCAATCGGTATCAAAAGCTCCATTGCTTCTTCTAAAGACGCTCGATTAGAGACCGAAAAGTGCTGAAAACGGAAGGCGTTTGTTGAATCCCGTTTGGTGACAAAGGCTCCGCTACCTGCACGCGCGGCGATTAGCCCATCCGCTTTGAGTTGCGTTAAGGCCTCGCGCACGACAGCGCGGCTCACGCCATACTTTGTGCAGAGATCCCGTTCTGAGGGCAGTCGTTCACCCACGATCAAAGTGCCAGAGCTGATTTGCTCTATAATGTCTTTGGCAATTTCATCTGGTAGGTGGCTGCTGCGTTTTCGGGGGGGCTGGGCTCGGGTGTCTTGTAACATTTTTACTCCTTATTTATGCATTATACAGATTTGGTCTGACAGATCAAAGAGGAAGTTTTTATAAAACTACTGTATATAATGATAAAAAGCATGGGGGTTTGAGATTTTTGTTTAAAAATAAAATTGGTCCATCCAATTATTGACTGGTATGACATTTCATGTAATTGTTACGGTGATCCAAAGAGGTGGAGGCCTCTTTGAATGCTTCAACACATGTTAGGGAGGAAAAACATGGCAATTCGGAATCTTCTTCGCGGCACTGCTGCAGTGGCTCTTGTTTGCTGCGCGGGTGCTGCATTTGCGGAGCCGCTTAAAATTGGTTTGGTCGAAACGCTTTCTGGACCACAGGCTTCTACAGGATTGTTTTATCGCAACGGAGTTATCTACGGCATCGGCAAAATTAATGCCGAAGGCGGGTTTGGCGGTGAGCCGGTGGAGCTGCTTGAGTATGACAACCAAGGCGGTCCAGTTGGCGCTGCTGATCGTGTGCGTGCCGCAATTTCAGACGGTGCGAGAATTATTATTCAAGGGTCGTCTTCTGCTGTCGCGGGACAGATCACCGAAGATGTGCGCAAATACAATTTGCGTAACAAGGGCAATGAAGTGCTTTACATCAACGTCGGTGGTGCTGCGATGGAGTTGACGGGCGCAAAGTGCCACGAATACCATTTCCGCATGACCCCGAACGCAGATATCATCGTGAATGCGCTGCTTGATGGGATGAAGGAAAACGGCGCGTTAGGCGAAAATGTTTACGCCATCAACCAGAACTATTCTTGGGGTGTCGATGTTCAAAACAGTACGCTTGCCTCAGCAGAGCGTCTTGGCTTCACCGTTGTTGAAGAGACGCTTCATGAAGTGAACAAAATCCAAGACTTTTCGCCTTATGTTGCTCGTATCAAAGAAAGCGGCGCTGATACAGTTATCACTGGCAACTGGTCAAATGACTTACTTTTGTTGATGAAATCTGCCGGCGGCGCTGGTCTTGACGCGCGCTTCGGCACGGCATTCCTCGATCAGCCGGGCAATATCGGCAACGCTGGTGCCATTGCTGAGGGACATTTTGTTGCGACATCTTTCAACCCTGAGGCCAACGCTGAAAAATCCAAGGCCTTTGTTGAGGATTATAAATCAGTCATCGGGCATTACCCAACATATGTTGAGCCGCAAGGCGTCTTTGGCATGATGCTTTTGAAAGAGGCACTTAAAGCCGTCGAGCCAACGGAAGATGGTTTGAAGGCCGCTGATTTGGTTGTCGCACTTGAGAATGCAACGGTTGAAACCCCTATGGGACATATGTCTATGCGGGCTGAGGATCACCAAGCCCGTTTGCCGATGGTCGTGCAAAAAGTGAGCCGCGATGCTGTGTATAAAGCGGATGAATCCGAATTTGGGTTTGTTCCAGTGAAGCTTGTTTCTGCGGAAGATGCTGAACAGCCCGTGCAAGACAGCTGCAAAATGTAACGTTCGGGAAACCGAACTCTTTTTCTCTCACGGATAACCGACAACCATGGCCGGAGATTCCCTTCGGCCATGGTGAGAGAAGGCTGCTTTACAGAAACGAGGGACAGGGTGGATCAGATACTCTTTGCTTTGCTCAACGGCACAATCTATGGGCTTTTGCTCTTTATGGTTTCAGCCGGATTGACACTAATTTTCGGGATGATGGGGGTGCTCAATTTCGCACATGCATCCTTTTACATGCTTGGTGCTTATTTTGCTTACACGCTTGAACCCTTCGTCGGGTTCTGGTTCGCGATCTTACTGTCACCCATCGTTGTTATGGGGCTGGGGGTTTGCGTTGAACGCTTTATTCTACGACGTGTCCACGCGTTCGGACATGCGCACGAACTGCTTGTGACATTCGGGCTGGCTGTGGTGATCGCTGAGCTGGTTAAGATGGTCTATGGCAACTTCGCCGTGGATTACCGCGTTCCAGCTGAATTGAGCTTTGCGGCCTTCACGTTGTCCGGTTTGGATTACCCAATCTATCGACTGTTTATGGGCGGCGTAGCGGTTACGATGTTCATCACCATATATCTGTTGTTGACCCGAACACGGGTCGGAATTGTCGTGCGATCGGCGATTTACCGGCCGCAAACGGTTGAGGCGCTTGGGCATAACGTGCCGCTTGTTTTTATGGGTGTCTTTGGCATCGGTGCTGGGCTGGCTGGACTGGCTGGCGCTGTGGCGGGGGCGTTTTATACCACCAACCCGAATATGGCGCTTGAGCTTGGTGTGATGGTGTTCGTTGTCGTTGTTGTTGGCGGCTTGGGATCTATGGGCGGAGCTATGGCGGCCTCTCTGTTGATCGGGATTACCAATTCTCTCGCAGTCGGGAGTGATCTGCGTGCGGTGGATGTTTTGTCTATCGTCGGACTTGGCGATTGGGCTGAAAAATCCGGCGGGCTGTTGACCATCAGTATGTCCAGTCTGGCTGCAACATTGCCCTTTTTCATCATGTTGCTGGTGTTGATGCTGCGTCCGTCTGGACTTATGGGCGAGAAGGAATAAGTCATGAACTTCAAATATATTATTCTATTTGCCGCCGTGGCGCTTCTGGCTGTCCTGCCTTGGCTCGTCTCTGACTCTTTGCTGAATGCAGCCATATTAATGCTGATCGCTGCTCTGTTCGCCATGGCCTTTGGTTTGTTGTGCGGGCAAGCTGGCATGTTGAGTTTTGGCCATGCCGCTTACTTTGGGGTCGGGGCCTTTGCCTCGGTTCATGCGATGAATGCCTTTGACGGTGAAGGGCTTTTGCCGACACCTCTTTTGCCTTTGGTGGGCGCAGCCACGGGGTTGGTGAGTGGTATCCTTGCCGGATATTTCTCGACCAAGCGTACCGGCGTGTATTTTTCGATGATTACCCTCGCGCTGGCCGAATTGTTGCACGCACTTGCGCCGCATCTAAAACATGTATTTGGCGGTGAAGCTGGGATATCGTCCTTTCGCATGCCCGCTTGGGGGATCGAATTCGGTTCGTTCACTGACGTGTATTACCTGACGCTTGTGTGGACCTTATTGTCCATTGGATTGCTGTATCTCTTTAGCAAAACACCGCTGGGTCGGTTGGCGCTGGGACTGCGGGAAAACGCGCATCGCTTGCGGTTCTTGGGCTATAATACCCATGCGTTAAGTACGTTGATTTTCGCCGTTTCTGCCATGTTCGCGGGGCTTGCAGGCGCTTTGCAATCCCTCAATATCGAAGCCAGCAACTATGTTGTGCTTGAGTCTCAGATTTCGACGGCAGTGGTTCTAAACAGCTTCATCGGTGGCGTACGGGTCTTTCTTGGTCCCGCGATAGGTGCCGCCGTGATGACGTTCTTTGGTTATATTTCGTCAGATCTGACGCGTGTATGGCTTTTGTATCAAGGGATCATTTTCGTCCTTGTGATGATGTTCTTGCCACGTGGTATTGTCGGTGAAATCGCAGAGCGCATTAAAAATCCTTCCTGTGACGGGTTGGCGCAGACGGCCATCACTATGGCGCAACGTATTGCCAGCCTCGCTATTGCAGCATTTGGCGCTGTGTTTGTGATCGAGTTCCTCCAGCGGGTGCTTTCGACTGAGTATCGCGCTGTGGCCCGTGACGGACACTGGCCTGACATCACACTTTTCACTTATGACTGGTCACCCGTTTCTGCGGTGCCTTGGGGCTTGGGCATCGGTGTCTTTGCGCTGGGCATCAGACTTGCCATCATCGTCAACCGCCGCGCTGCGGCCCGTCAGGAGGCACAGGCATGACTGATCCCATTCTTACTTTGCAAAACGTCCATAAATCCTTTGGCGAAGCGAAAATCATCCAAGGGGTGACCCTTGATGTGACAGCAGGCGAACGCCACGCGGTCATTGGGCCGAACGGTGCCGGAAAATCCACGTTATTTCACCTTTGTTCTGGTCAGTTCGCCCCGACAAAGGGTGAAATCTTACTGAACGGGAAAAACATTGCAGGGTTGAAACCCGCAGAGGTCAACAAACGCGGTTTGGCGCGGTCATTCCAGATCACCAACATCTTTCCCGGTGTGAGTGTGTTTGAAAACTTGCGATTGGCGGTCATGCGCAAACACAATCTACAGTATGTGTTTTGGCGATCCGCTGCAGGTGTGCGGCGGGTGAATGACGAAGTCGATGATCTTTTGACCAAAATCCGGCTCACCGATCGGGCGCAGTCTTTGGCCAGTGAACTGTCTTATTCCGAGCAGAGATCGCTTGAAATTGGCATGACCTTAGCTTCCGATCCACAGGTGATCCTTTTGGACGAACCGATGGCTGGCATGTCGCATGAGGAAACGGATTACACCGCTGGGCTGATCCGCGAGATTACCCAAGGGCGTACGCTGTTGATTGTGGAACATGACATGAGCGTCGTTTTCTCGCTGGCGCATCGCATCAGCGTTTTGGTCTATGGCGAAATCATTGCCACAGGCACCCCCGAAGAAATTCGCGGCAATGCGCGCGTTAAGGAAGCCTATTTGGGCGAGGAGGCGGCATGAGTAATCCGACTATTTTATCCGTCGAAGGGCTGCATGCCCATTACGGCAAAAGCCATATTCTGCACGGCGTGACGTTTGATGTCGCCCGTGGCGAAGTGGTCAGCCTTTTGGGGCGCAATGGGTCAGGCCGTTCAACCACGTTGAAATCGATCATGGGCTTGGTGCCGCCGACCGAGGGGCATGTCCGCCTTGATGGGGCCGATGTCGCTGGATTGCGCAGCTATACGATTTGTCGACGCGGCCTAGGCTATGTTCCCGAAGAACGTGAAACGTTCCACAATTTGACGGTAGACGAGAACCTAGAAATGGGACGTCAAAGGGGGCCGTCTGATTCAGCAAAGTGGACGGTGGACCAGATGTTCACCTATTTTCCGCGCCTTAAAGAGCGTCGCAACACCCGCGCAGGCAGTCTGTCGGGCGGCGAGCAGCAAATGTTGACGATGTGCCGGTCGCTTTTGGGCAATCCGTTGGTGATGTTGATTGATGAGCCGACCGAAGGGCTTGCGCCCAAGATCGTGACCGTTGTGGGTGAAGTGATTGAAGACATTAACAAGCACGGCGTTTCGGTGGTTTTAGTTGAACAAAAACTCACCATCGCGATGCGGGTGTCGCATCGGGTTTGTGTGATGGGGCATGGCCAAATCGTTTTCGAAGGCACACCCCAAGAATTGAATGACAGGCCGGAAATTACCGACGAATGGCTCGCGGTGTAAGGGAGATACATGCCATGAAAATGACTGCACCAATGGAAATGGGCCTGACAGTCCGCGATCTGCCTGTGATGCTTGCCTTTTACCGCGATGCGCTGGGCTTGACTGTTGCCGCCGATGTTTCCGTGCCTGCAGACAAGGCCGCGCAGGCTTCTTTGAGCTTGGGAGGGTATCGTGTCGTGCGGTTGCAAACCTCTTGGGGAGAGCGGATTAAGCTGTTGGCACCAGAAACCGCGCCCTCCGAGCGGCCAGCGCCGAGTGAACATATTCTTGATCGGCATGAGGCCAGCTATGTGACCTTTATCGTGGATGATTTGCGGGCCGTTGTGGCACGTGCTGTGGCTGCTGGAGGTGTTCTGATCACAGGCGAAAAGCCTGTCGAGGTACGTCCAGGGACATTTTTAGCATTTTTACGTGACCCAGAAGGACATATTCTGGAGATCGTCGAATATGCTGATATCACGGAGTACCGCACCGATTTGGTCGGGGGCGAGGCATGATGTTTGATTTCACCAATCGCACGCTTGTTCTGACCGGTGCCAATGGTGGGATCGGGCGAGCCGTGGCCACGATGTTCCACAATGCAGGGGCCAACCTTGTGCTTGCCGATCTTGATGGTGCGGCGCTTTTGGCCTTTGCCGCGACGCTGACTGATCCAAAGGGAGGGCGTATTGAAACCCTCGCTATTGACGCTGCAAATCCTGATGATGCCGACCGGATTATCGCTGTGGCGATTGACATGGGTGGGATTGATTTTCTTGTGCCGTCGGCTGGTATCTACCGGTCGGAACCCTTTTCGGAAATGACAGATGACCAATGGCGGCGTACGCTTTCGATCAATCTCGACGGGGTGTTCTATCTTACCCGCCGTGCGGTTGGGCATTTTAAAGCGGATTCCTCAATTGTGAACTTGAGCTCGATGGCGGCGCATCGGGGCGCAAAATCAAATGTCCATTACGGAGCCAGCAAAGGGGCGATCGGGGCGATGAGCCGCGCACTGGCCAATGAGTTGTCTCCCCGAACACGCGTCAATGTTGTGTCGCCTGGGGTGATCGAGACGCCCATGACACAGGACCTGATCGCGACGCGGGGGGATGATACGCTTACGCATACGCCGATGGGGCGCATGGGGCAGGCATCTGAGGTGGCGTCAGCGATTGCCTTTTTGTGCAGTCCGGCTGCGAGTTTCGTTAATGGAGAAACCCTTCACGTCAATGGCGGGCTCTACATGAGCTGACGGTCTCACTCGCACGCAATCATTACTGAACAGTTTTCGACCCGAGCACAGCATTTTGTCCGGGAACAGAGGAGATTTACCATGACAACATCGTTCGATTTTACCGGACGCACTGCGCTTGTAACTGGCGCGGCTTCAGGTCTGGGTTTGGCGATGGCCCGTGCTCTTTCCAAATCGGGCGCGCGTCTTGTGCTGTTCGATTTGGATGGCGATGGGCTGGCCAAAGCCGCAGCAGAACTGAATTTGATACGGCCAGATAGCATGACCCCATTTACGGGCTCCATCACCGACCAATCCGCCGTTAAGGCCGCCTGCGACTTGGCTGTTGAATTGGGCGGAGGACTGGACATCGTGATGAACAACGCCGGAATTGCCGGCAATGCGCCATCCCTTGATTTGGAAGAATCCGTTTGGCGCAACGCGGTTGATGTAAACCTGACCGGCACCTTTCTTATGGCGCAGGCGGCTGGACGCGTTATGGCCGCAAACGGTGGGGGAAGTATCATCAATACGGCCTCTATGTATGGTGTGGTCGCCGCTCCCGAACGTGCCGCGTATTGCGCCACAAAGGCGGCGGTAGTGGCCTTGACCAAGGTGCTGGCTATTGAATGGGCCGACCGCAACATCCGCGTAAATGCCATTGGGCCGGGGTATGTGCGCACCGCTTTGACTGAAACTCTTGTAGAGCAGGGGCGGCTTGATCTTGATGCGCTCAATGCGCGTGTTCCAGCGGGGCGTCTTGGCACCCCTGAAGAAATCGCCACCGCTGCTTTGTTCCTCGCCTCGGACGCTTCCGCTTATGTGACTGGCCAGACCCTCGTCGCTGATGGCGGCTGGTCCTCCTACAGCTATTTGTAAAGGATAACAGATATGCCGATCTATGATGATCTGACACCGAAAACAACTTGGCGGGCGATCAAAGCCTCAAAAGAGGATCGTTCCGCACTTCACCCAAGTGTTGGGCGTACCATGCTTAGCCAACTTCACCTGATCCGTGCGTTTGAAGAAAAGGTGCTCGATCTTGCAGGCCAAGGGTTGATCCATGGCCCCGCACACTCTGCGGTTGGTCAAGAGGGCGGTGCTGTTGGGTCCGCCATGGCGATGCGTGGCACTGATCAGATCAATGGCTCGCACCGTGCGCATCACCAATTTTTGGCCAAAGCATTCGCCTATGCTGCGCCTGATGGGATTGACCCAGAGAAAAGCTTTGGTGAAACCTTACGCGGCTTATCCAAGCGGACTTTGGCAGAAATTCTCGGGCTTTCCGAAGGGTTTTGCAAAGGTCGTGGCGGATCAATGCACCTGCGCTGGGCGGAAAGTGGCAACCTTGGCACAAATGCGATTGTCGGTGGGGGCGTGCCTATGGCTGCAGGGGCAGCTTGGGCGCATAAAAAGGCTGGGACAGGAGATGTCGTTTACACCTATTTCGGTGACGGAGCTGTAAACATAGGTTCTGTTCTGGAAACGATGAACATTGCCGCTGCGTGGAAGTTGCCTATTTGCTTCTTTATTGAAAACAACCGTTATGCTGTTTCGACAAATGTCGAAGAAGTGACTGCCGAAACACGTCTGTCCGCACGCGGGCTTGCTTTTGGTATTCCTGCACTCAAAGTGGATGGAATGGATGCGCTGTCTGTCTATTTGGCGGCAGAAGACGCCAATGCGATCATGCGCCGCGGCGATGGTCCCGTGGTGATTGAGGCGGATGTCTATCGTTATTTCCATCAAAATGGCGCACTTCCCGGATCTGCTTTTGGCTACCGCAGCAAGGAAGAAGAACTGGAATGGCGCGGTCGTGATCCGTTGGATGCGATGGCGCGCGATCTGACGGAACGTCAAATCATTGGGGCGCATGCGGTCGAAGATTTGCAGGTTCAGTGTCAGACATTGATGGAAGATGTCGCAGCTGAATTGGTTGAAGAGGTGGACGGCAAGCGCCGCATCATACCCGCTCTGTGGCCAGAAGAAGATTTCCGCGATTTCGGCCTGCGTGGCGACCTATCGGAATTTAAAAATGCCCGATTTGAAGAGCAAGAGACTTTTGCAGGTCCGCTCAAAGACGGGGTGAAATTCATTGATGTGGTGGCAAATGTCATGGGGCGCCGCATGGAGCAAGATGACCGCATTGTCGTTCTAGGCGAAGATGTACATCGCCTCAAAGGCGGCACAAATGGCGCGACACGCGGCCTGTCTGAAGACTTCCCCGATCGCTGCCTCGGTACGCCGATTTCCGAGAATGCCTTCACTGGGGTCGCGGGTGGCATGGCCGCTGATGGGCGTGTGCGTCCGGTGATAGAATTTATGTACCCCGATTTCATGTGGGTCGCAGCAGATCAGGTGTTTAACCAGATCGGCAAGGCGCGCCACATGTTCGGCGGTGATAGTCCTATGCCAGTGGTGTTGCGCACGAAAGTGGCGATGGGCACGGGCTATGGCTCGCAGCATTCAATGGATCCTGCTGGTATTTTTGCCACTGCGCCCGGATGGCGTATAGTGGCGCCTTCGACGCCCTTTGATTACATCGGTTTGATGAATTCCGCGCTTTTGTGTGAAGATCCCGTGCTCGTTCTTGAGCATGTTGATCTTTATGCGTCCAAAGGTGCGGTTCCGACTGAGGATCTGGATTATTGTATCCCCTTGGGCAAAGCCAAGGTGGTGCGCGAAGGCTCTCGTGTAACGATCCTCACCTATCTCGGCATGGTCGAAAAGACCCGCGAAGTGGTCGAGCGTCTGGGTATTGATGCAGAAATCATTGATCTGCGCAGCCTCGATCGTGCCGGACTTGATTGGGAAACCATTGAGCCTTCGGTTGAGAAAACAGGAAATGTGTTGATCGTTGAACAAGGCGTGGGGGGCACCTCTTATGGTGGTTGGTTGTCTGACGCGCTGCAACGCCGCTGTTTTGATGCGCTCGATCAACCCATCAAACGTGTGCATGGCGCAGAAGCGTCCCCCAGCATTTCCAAAGTGCTGGAAGCTGCGGCTTGTACGCGTCCGCAAGATATTGAAGCGGGTCTACGTGATATCATGGCTGATCAGGGGCTGCCTCTGGCGGCGGAATAAGGAGAGACGATATGCCCATAGAAATTATTTTGCCTTCCCTGTCAGCTGGAATGGAAGATGCGATCATCGCCAACTGGCTCAAGTCCGAAGGCGATGCCATCGCTGCGGGCGAGGTGTTGGCCGAGGTCGAGACAGATAAGGCAACGATGGAATTCGAAGCTGAAAGTGCGGGCATTTTGGGCAAAATCATCGTGCCTGCAGGCGAACGCGCGGATGTGAGTTCAGTGATCGCGGTGCTTTTGGTCGAGGGTGAAGATACCTCTGCGCTGGAGGGCTATGTGCTTGGTGGAGCGACGTCGGGGCAGGGTGATCTGCCTTCTGAACCTGTCCCGGCGGCACTGTCTGACATTACGCCGGTTGTGCCATCGCAAAAGCTTGCAGCCTCGCCGCTCGCGCGTCGGATTGCGGCGCAAAAAGGCGTAGACCTTTTGGGATTAACTGGTTCGGGGCCACGTGGCCGCATCGTTCGGGTTGACGTAGATCGCGCTGCTGAGCTGACTGCGGCGGTTCCCGTTGTGGCAAAGCCTGCACTAAGCTCCGCCCCCAATTTGGCTGGTATTGGCGCATATGACAGTGTTCCGCATAGCAACATGCGTCGCATTATCGCGCGCCGGTTGTTGCAGGCCAAAACCACGGTCCCGCATTTCTATCTTGAGGCGGATTGCGATATCGAATCCTTGCTTGATCTGAGAGCGCAGATCAACGAAGGGCGCGAAAAGGCGGACAAAATTTCCGTCAACGACTTCATAATCAAAGGGGTGGCGCATGCCTTGGCAAAAGTGCCCGAGGCCAATGTCATCTGGACCGATGAGGCCATGTTGCGGCTCAAATCCATTGATATTTCGGTCGCGGTCGCGATCGAAGGGGGATTGATCACGCCTGTGTTGCGCAATGCGGACCAAAAAAGCCTTGGCGCCATTTCGACGGAAATGAAAACTTTGGCAACCAAAGCACGCGATGGGGGGCTTAAACCTGAAGACTATCAAGGTGGCGGTTTCTCGGTCTCTAATCTCGGGATGTTTGGCGTTAAAAGCTTTTCCGCCATCATCAACCCACCCCAAAGCTGTATTCTTGCTGTCGGGGCCGCGGAAAGGCGACCCGTCGGGCGCGGTGACCAGATTGTGCTTGCCTCTGTGATGAGCGTGACCCTATCCGTGGATCATAGATCAGTTGATGGCGCAGTTGGAGCCACATGGTTGGCGGCGTTTAAGGCCGCTCTCGAATCTCCTATGACTCTTTTAGTGTGAGGCAAACATGATTACTGGACGTACAAAACTACTCGCGATTATCGCTGATCCTGTCACTCAAGTCCGCACGCCGCAGGCGATGAATGCGATGTTATCCGATATGGGAAAAGACGCTGTTCTCGTGCCTGTCGAAGTGTCGCGCGAAGGTCTCGCGGCTGTTGTTTCTGGGTTTCGCAATATTGGCAACTTTGCGGGGGTTGTCGTCACTGTGCCACATAAAACAGCCGTACCACCTTTGTGTGATACGCTGTCTGACCGTGCAATAGCTGCCGGAGCCGTGAATGTAATCCGCCGTGACGCACAAGGTAAACTGCATGGCGATATTCTGGATGGCGAGGGCTTTACGCGCGGCCTTGATGATGCAAAAATCTCGGTCACGGGCATGGCGGTCTTTCTCGTCGGGGCCGGAGGCGCCGCGAGCGCGATTGCATTTGCTTTGGCGTCGCGCGGGCCGAAAAAAATCACCATTTCCAATAGAACACGGGCAAAAGCGCAGGCGCTCAGTGAGCGACTTTCAGAATCCTTTCCGGATGTGGAATTCTGCGTGGGTGATGATCCGAGCGGACATGATCTTGCGGTGAACGGAACGTCGCTTGGCATGGCGCCAAACGATGCTTTGCCTTTTGATCCAGCGGGCCTGTCATCTGGTTCGATCGTGGCAGAGGTCATCATGCAACCCGAGGTGACCCCGCTTCTAGCTGCTGCAGAGCAATTAGGATTTGCCACGCATGGCGGCCGAAAAATGCTTCAGGGGCAGTTGTCCGAATTGGCTAAGTTCTTGACGCAAAATATGGAGGATACGCAGTGATGGCCTTTACCCTTAATGATCTGCGTGCGATGGGCCTTTTGCGCGACGTCAATCTTGTCGCTGGAACATGGCTGGATGCCGATCCAAACAACGCGATTGCAGTGCATAATCCCTCAGATGGATCACTTATTGGATATGTGCCCAAGTTAGGGCGGGCCGAGGTGGCCAGTGCCATTGAGTCGGCCCAAACGGCACAAAAGGAATGGGCTGCGCGCACCGCGCGAGATCGGGCCACGGTCCTGCGCAACTGGTTTGATCTGATGATCGAGAACCGTGATGCACTGGCGCAAATTTTAACGCTCGAACAAGGCAAGCCCTTCGCAGAGGCGACAGGCGAAATCACCTATGGGGCCAGTTTCGTGGAATGGTTCGCCGAAGAAGCCCGCCGTGTTTATGGCGAGACGATCCCTGGCCATCAGCCTGACAAACGCATTTCGGTGACAAAACAGCCCATTGGTGTGGTGGCGGCAATTACGCCATGGAATTTCCCGAACGCCATGATCACGCGCAAAGCTGCCCCTGCCTTTGCAGCTGGCTGCGCTATGGTTCTCAAGCCTGCGTCTCAAACGCCGTATTCTGCAATTGCACTTGCCGTTTTGGGCGAGCGTGCGGGACTGCCGTCAGGGTTGTTCAGCGTGATTACGGGATCCGCCGCTGAAATTGGGGCTGAGCTGACAGAAAGCCCTGTGATCCGCAAACTGACCTTTACCGGCTCAACAGAGATCGGCGCAAAACTGTATGCGCAGTCTGCGCCGACAATCAAAAAGCTCGGTTTGGAACTTGGTGGCAATGCGCCGTTTATCGTTTTTGACGATGCAGATTTGGATGCGGCTGTCGAAGGGGCGATAATCGCGAAATTTCGCAACAATGGTCAAACCTGTGTCTGTGCAAACCGGATCTATGTGCAGGACGGTGTCTATGACGCCTTTGCAGACAAGCTCGCGGTGGCCGTATCTAAATTACGTGCCGGTAATGGAATGGACGAAGGTGTTGATCTTGGCCCGTTGATCGATACTGCTGCACTAGCCAAGGTCGAAGATCATGTGGCCGATGTCTTGGCCAAGGGGGGGCGCGTTTTGCAGGGCGGAAAACGGCATGCCAAGGGCGGTACATTCTATGAGCCGACTGTGCTTGTGGATGTTACCTCTGACATGGCGGTTGCGCGTGAAGAGACTTTTGGCCCCATTGCCCCGCTGTTTCGCTTTACGACCGAGGTTGAAGCCGTTGCTGCGGCGAATGACACCGAGTTTGGGTTGGCCTCATATTTCTATGCTCAAGACGTGGCTCGGGTTTTCCGAGTTTCTGAGGCGCTGGAATACGGCATGGTCGGTGTGAACACGGGGTTGATTTCAACGGCTGAAGCCCCTTTTGGCGGGGTGAAAATGTCCGGTCTTGGGCGTGAAGGTTCACGTCATGGCATGGAAGATTACCTTGAGCTCAAATATGTGTGCCTTGGGGGTGTGCTGTGACACAAGCAGACAAATCTTTTGACCTGGTCGTAATCGGCGCTGGCCCTGGTGGCTATGTTGCTGCAATTCGGGCGGCTCAGCTCGGTCTATCCGTCGCTTGTATCGAGCGCGAAAATCTTGGTGGCATCTGTTTGAACTGGGGCTGTATCCCGACCAAAGCCTTGCTGCGCTCTGCGGAAATTTTCCACCACATGGAACGTGCAAAAGACTTTGGTCTTTCGG
>NZ_JAHKPK010000040.1:105870-106175 GCF_018860665.1 Pacificibacter marinus | reverse complement strand
GGTCGAGGTGATGGATCGCGTGCTGCCGGTCGAAGATAAAGACATTTCGACCTTCGCGAAAAAGCAATTCGTGAAACAGGGCATGACGATCCTAGAGAAAACCACAGTCAAAAAACTGGACCGTTCTGCGGGTAAAGTTGTGGCGCATCTGGAAGACGCCAAAGGCACCACAACGCAAGAATTCGACACGGTGATTTCCGCAGTTGGGATCGTCGGCAATGTCGAAGGTCTGGGTCTTGAAGAGCTGGGTGTCAAAGTGGACCGCACCCATATCGTGACAGACGAATACTGCCGCACGGGCGTCG
>NZ_JAHKPK010000040.1:0-105674 GCF_018860665.1 Pacificibacter marinus | reverse complement strand
AAGGCTACGTCATCGGACGTCAGCTTGAGACCACCGAAGAAGACCTGATGCAAACCGTTTTCCCGCATCCAACCATGTCAGAAATGATGCATGAATCCGTGCTGGATGCTTATGGGCGTGCGATTCATATTTGAGGGCTTTATGGCAAACTATGATTTTAACGGAAAAGTTGCGCTTGTAACAGGCGCATGTGGAGGCATTGGCAAAGCCACCGCAGCGCAATTGCTGGCAAATGGGGCATCCGTTGTGCTCGCAGATATCAATGCACAAGCTCTTGAGAAATGTCGTCTGGATTTAGGGTCTTTGGGCCGATCGACATGTATCACTTACGATGCAGCCAAGCCTGAGGACGCTGATCGCGCGATTGAAACGTGCAGCACTGTATTTGGTGGTTTGGATTTCTTGATCCCTGCTGCTGGGATTTATCGTGACATGCCCATTGCCGATATGTCGGATGATCAATGGCGTGAAACTATAGGCGTCAATCTGGACGGGATATTTTATATCTGTCGGCGGGCGATCCCTGTTTTGCGCTCCGGCGGGGCGGTCGTCAATATCACGTCTATTGCCGCTCATATGGGGGGAAGTATGGGGCACGGGCATTATGGTGCCGCCAAGGGAGGCGTCTTGACGTTTACGCGTAGTCTTGCGCGAGAGCTCGGCCCTAACATCCGAGCAAATGCAGTCTCGCCCGGCGTGATTGAAACAGCGATGGTGCAGGATATGGTGGATGTGCGTGGCGCAGAAATTCTCAAACAAACGCCTTTACAAAGGTTTGGTCAAGCGCATGAAATTGCCTCGGTCGTCGCGTTTTTATGTAGCGATGCTTCGGGGTTTATTACCGGAGAGGCAATTCACGTGAACGGAGGGTTTTATATGGGTGGCTAAATCGGCCTGTTCGCCATTCAAAACGTTTATTATCCTCTTATATGAACCTGTTTAGGGACCCCAATGAGAATTACAGATATCAAAATTGCCGAGTGCAAGTTACCACTTCCACGCCCGATCAGATTGGGCCCCGTCGAAATTCTGACCCGTGATTTTGTTGCGGTCCGTGTCGAAACCGATGCGGGGATATGGGGGGACGCTTTGGGCTATCCGCGTGGTACGGCCCTTGCGGAATCTTTGGTCAGGATGGGCAATGCCGTCATTGGTCTTGATACCAGTAACCGCCGTGCAATTGTTGATGATTTCATGCAAAATTTCATCAATGGCCGGCCAACGTATACCAAAGCTGCCAGTCTTTTGGATATCGCACTGTGGGATATTGCCAGCAAAGAAATTAAACAGCCTGTTTTTCGGATGTTGGGAGCCGCGCGGACCAAAGTGCCAGTGATGGTTGTGGCTGGATATTATCTGGACCAGCGCTCTATCGAGGATGTGGGACAAGAGGTTCAAGAACTTGTGGATGAAGGCTATGAGAGGGTCAAAGTGATGATCCTTGGCAATGATCTGGATTTCGATTTGCGTTTTGTCGATGCGATGCAAAAAATTGCAGGCTCGCGGTTATGTGTTGACGCGCATTGGGCATGGAATTCCATTGACGAGGCATATTACACCTGTCGCCGTCTGGACGATCTTGGGCTTCGGTTTATCGAGGATCCATTCGGTCCTTATCGGGCGCGCCAAACGCACGAATTGCAGTCATCCCTTAGAACGCCCACCGCCTGTGGTGAGGATGCCGCAGATGCCGTGGCCCTTTTCGAGCTGGCTCAAAAATCCCGTATCTTGCGGCTTGATGCGACAACCTGTGGCGGCATTACCTCTGCCATTGCTGTGACAGAAGCGACCGGACTTATCGGCCATACGGTGCTGCCACATGTGTTCCTACCTGTTCATGCGCAATTAGCTGGCGCGTATAAAGCCATCGAAGCTGTTGAAGTCATCCCGCCAGAGTGTGGAGCATGTCCAATGTTTGATTTGCTTGAGCGTCCGGCATCCATTGAGGGGGGCATCCTGACGATCGATGAAGAACCAGGGGCCGGCTTGGCTCTGGATTGGGCGCAAGTCGAAAAATTCGCTATCAAAGCGTATCACTGTAAGTAAGAGGGTGATTAAACAAGATGTCGGGTCTCGTTTCTGATTAGATTTTGACTGTTGCGAGTATTGAATTGGTCTGACAAATTCTGACAGTGTGCTAAGGTCAATCCTACGATGAAGACAGGATACACAAATGACGAAGAGGCGAAGTTTTTCAGATAAGTTTAAAGCTACGGTATCGCTTCAAGGGGATACGGCAGCGCAAGAGATTGCAGCGAAGCACAAGGTTTTCCCATGACTGTGAGGACAATTGCGTAGCAACGTCCCGAGAGGCGAAGCAAGTGACGACGTGGAAGAAGCAGGGAATCGATGGCCTGACCGAGGTGTTTTTGTCATCAGACAGAGCACTACGGGGTTACTTCTTGGGTGCTTTGCTAAATTGCACAGATGAGACGAGGTAGGTTACGACGATAGCGCCCTTCCGCAATCAATACTAATTCACTAATATAATCAGCGGCTTGGGTTTTATCACTCTGGTCTTTTTGTGTTTTACTTCCAAACTCAGCGACAACAGATCAGCAAGAGCGCCATGAAGGTGGACGGACAGCTTGCCCTCTGGCGCAGTTGGCGTGAGTGCAATCCAATCCACTAGACCACATTGATAAGGTTTGAACGCGTTTTCTATATCGCGTTCAAACGCTTATGACCTCCAATCGTTGCCATTTAGGTTTCAACGTCTTTGCCGCAATGTAAGAAGACCCTGTTGGACTAACGCGGTTCTAATGCAACGTCTGGGCTTCGATTAGCACTTCAAATTGAGAGCTAAAATTTATCATCAAGGTAAAGGCCAACCCTTAAGCGGTGCAAACACACAGCATTTTATGGTTGAAGCAACGCTAACCACCTACACGACATGTCCAACTTGAAAACATTCCATCAGTTAGGCCATCAAGGTTTCCGTGCTGGCAAAGAACATGGCTTGGCTTACGGCTGAGGTCACTTGGTCCTCGCTGTATGGCTTTGTGATGACGAAGGCGGGTTCTGGGCGTTCTCCCGTCAACAGTCGCTCAGGGAAGGCCGTGATGAAGATCACTGGAATATCCGCGTTTGCCTTAAGGATATCATTAACGGCATCAACGCCACTGGAGCCATCGGCCAATTGAATGTCGGACAAAATCAAATCCGGGGTTTCTTGTGCAAACAGCGCTTGCGCCTCTGTGCGTGTTGTCGCAACCCCTGTGATCTTGTGGCCCATGTCTGAAACAATGCCCTGCAAATCGAGTGCGATAATGGCTTCGTCTTCGATTACCATCACACGCCCGCACACACTTTCAGACATTTCTTCCTGCGCAACTGACAAAAGGTGTTCCACATCATCCACATCAGCCGCCATGATCAAAGCGATGTCATCCAGAGTAAACCCCTCGATTGTACGCAGCAAAAGTGCCTCGCGTGTGTTTTGGGTCAAGCGACGTAAATGCGCCTGAGCGCGCTTGGCGATCCCTGTTTCGTCTTCGCCCGTTGGGGCACCCGCGCTGGCCCAAATCAGGTGAAAGGTATGAAATAGCGCCACCTTTGGGTCTTCGATTTCATTAAACACAGTGCGATCACTCAAGAGTGCTTCCAGCGTGATGGCCGCGTATTTGTCGCCCGTTTCTTGATCCCCAGTGAGGGCGCGTGCGTACCGACGCAAATACGGCAGCAGGTTTGCCACCACGATGGCCAAAGACGTCTGCGTTGGAGCTGTCGACATTTTTTAGTCCTTTTTTTTACTTTATCGGGAACCTAACGCAGAGCTTATGCGTTAGGTTCCGTAATATGTGAAAAAAATCTCAGATAGACGTAGGATTTAGGCTGAATAATGGATCAAGATGGACCAAAAACTTCTCTCGAAGAGCAAATCGAGGAAAATTTACGTAAAGTGTATCAAAGGACGCTAGAAGAGCAGGTGCCAGATCGTTTCATGGACCTGCTTGAAAAGTTGCGCCAGCAAGATGAAAAACATGGGTGATATCGCCGATGCCGATCAAACATTGATTGATCCATCTCAGGAAATCGTTCAGCACTTGCCTGCGATGCGCGCTTTTGCGTTGAGTTTGACGCGCAGTTCCAGTCACGCAGATGATTTGGTTCAGGACGCAATTATGAAAGCTTGGGAAAATCTGCACAGTTTTCAGGCGGGAACAAATATGCGGGCGTGGTTGTTTACGATTTTGCGCAACACGTTTTATTCCGACCAACGCAAACGCAAACGCGAAGTCCAAGACAGCGATGGCACCTTTGCCGCGACCCTGAGCGAGAAACCAGACCACGATGGCCGCCTTGCGATGGCGGAGTTTGAGCAGGCTTTTGTTCAGCTGAAAACCGAGCAGCGCGAGGCTCTCATGTTGGTGGGCGCTATGGGGTTTTCCTATGAGGAGGCCGCACTCACTTGTGGCGTTGCATTGGGCACAGTTAAGAGCCGCGTCAACCGCGCCCGTCTGAGATTAAGCGAACTGCTGGAGCTTAAAGAAGGTGAACCATTGGATTTGACCGATTCGCAAACCAAGGCCGTTCTGGGGGCAGAGCGCCCCGTGCGCGGAGACGCCGCATGAGCTCAGGTCGCCGCAGTGGCGTTATTCATCGATTGTGGTTTCGCATCGCGGCCCTGTTGTCACTGGCTCTTTTTCCGATTGGGCTTATTTCCGTTTCCCTGACGCATCAGTTTGCACAAGCGACAGAAAAGCGCGCCGAAGCCGCTCTTTTGGCTCTGACCTCTCAAGCCGCTCAGCGCGAAGACTCTTTGATCCGCACAGGCGTTGGCAGTTCCAATGCGCTGGCAGCCGTAGTCGGTTCTGTTCTGGAAACCCCTGACACTTGCAACACAATTTTTGTAAACTTCGTTGCCAATAACTCTGACTTCTCTTTCGCTGGTTTTGTCGGTGCCGATGGTATTTTGAAATGCGGCTCTACGATGGATGGGTTCGATTTTACCGACAACGAGGTTTACAAAGCGATGGTTGATGATCCTGCCATTCGAAGCGACCTTGTTCGGTTCGCCCCAATCAGTAAAACCACCGTTATCGTGCTGTCGACTCCTGTATTTATAGATGCGATCTTTCAGGGCTATGTGGCTGTCTCTCTGCCGCATCGGGAAATGAGCTTTGGCAAAGAAAACGCGCCGCAGGATCGTCCTGTGACGCTCGTTACCTTCAACAGTGACGGTGACGTTTTAAGTGCTGAGAGCGGATTGCGAAATGTAGAAATGGACTTGCCTGCAGGCGCACCGTTGGTCGACCTTGCTTTGAAGCATCGCGTCGCCTTTTCAGGAAAGACCAAAGGTGGCGAAGATCGCGTTTTTGCTGTTGTCCCGATCCTGACCAATCAGATCTATGCTATCGGCAGTTGGTCTCGTACCAACCTGTCAGTCGCTCCTGGTTTGGCCATGGCCACGCCGATGATTTTTCCAATCGTGATGTGGTTGACCAGTCTTGGTGTCGCGTATTTCGCGGTACACAGGTTGGTGATCAAACACATTCGCCGCTTGGGGCGCGATATGCGCCGTTTCACCCAAACACGGCGCCACAACGACAGTCTTGTTGATGAAAATGCGCCCTATGAATTGCGCGAAATTGACTATGCATGGCGCGATTTGGCCGAAAAAATCGTTCGCGATGAAGCCGAACTTGAAGGCACCATCCATGACAAAACTGTGCTGCTCAAAGAGGTGCATCATCGCGTTAAAAACAATCTACAACTGATTGCATCTATCGTGAGCATGAAGATGCGCAAAGCGCGCAGTCCAGAGGCTCGCATCGCGTTGAAGGAAGTTCAAGGACGCGTGATGAGCATCGCTATGGTGCACCGCAGCTTATATGAAACAAGTACCGAAGGACGGGTGCGGGCTGACGAATTGTTGCGTGGTATCATTGGAACTTTGATGTCTGCGGGGCTGTCCAAGGACGTGCGGATAAAATCGGAACAACACTATGATCCGATCACTCTTTATCCTGATCAAGCCGTGCCCTTGTCGCTCATGGCGTCAGAAAGCATCACCAACGCTTTGAAATATATTGGACGTCCCGAGCAGGGGCACCTGCACATTTCGGTGACCCTTGACAAACTCGCGTCAGATAAAGCGCGTTTGACGATTCAAAACAGCAAAGGCACGCCAATCATACCGCCAGATCAAGCGCATGGTACGGGCCTTGGGCGTGGATTGATCGGCGCTTTCGCGCGTCAAATCGGGGGCACCCTTGAGGTGGTGGATGATGCTAACGTGTATGAAATCATCGTCGAATTCCCCATTGCGCATTTTGATGAAACGCAAACTGACAGCGATTACTCTGCACTCAGTTGACTCGGATGGACCTGACGATGAAGACGGAACATTCTCACAAAAAACGTGGCGACCTTAAGGTGTTGATCACCGCTCAAGAGGCATTCCCCGTCTTAGAGGCTGCGTTTTTAGATGCGCAAAAGCAGATCGTTTTGGGGTTTCGAATTTTTGATCCGTGCACCAAGTTGCAATCAGCACGGGCACAAACCATTGGGGCGACATGGGCAGATCTTATAAAACATACGTTGTGCCGAGGGGTGGATGTTACAATTTTTATTGGAGATTTCGACCCCATCAACGCCACCGATTTGCATCGGGGCACAACCGCATCGTTACAGCACCTTAGGGCGCTTGCGGAAAACCTTGAGGCAGGGTCGGGGACACTGACCTATCAAGCGCTGTTGCATCCCGCGAAGATTGGTCCCGCAGCACGGCTCTTATTTGCCCCTGTTGCTCGGCGAAAATTACGCGATATTTTACAAAAAGCTGCGCAATCGGGCGAAGATATTTTGGCCACGGCACCGCGATTGCGGCCATGGGTGCAGATGAAGGATGGCACGGCCGTCATGCGCCCCAGCGCGATACCGCATCAGCATCCAGCCAGCCATCACCACAAGCTTGCGGTCTTTGACGGCACCCGTCTGTACATTGGTGGTCTAGACTTGAACAATCGCCGTTATGACAGCCCAGAACATGAACGTGCCACACAGCACACATGGCACGATGTGCAGCTTATGTTGACAGATACCGATTTGGCACGCGCGGGACAGGACTATCTTTTACGCTTGAATGACACCGTCGGGGGCGCCTCCCCGCCGCCTGCATCCGAAGGGTTCGTGCGCAGTCTGTCACAGCGCCGCCGGTTCGCTGGGGCTTTCATTTCACCGCGTGCAAGCTTGCGTGAAATTCGTGCGACGCATATCGAACACATCAAACGGGCTGAACAGCTGATCTATTTGGAAACACAGTTTCTGCGTGACCGTAGCATCACGCGCGCCCTTTGCCATGCGGCCAAGCGCAATCCCGACTTGCGATTGATCGTAATCTTGCCCGGCGCGCCTGAAGATGTGGCGTTTCATGGTTCTGGCACGCTCGAGGCGCGTTTTGGCGAATACCTACAAGCACGCTGCATCACCCGCCTGCGCAGCGCGTTTGGGGCAGGGGTGTTTGTGGGCTCACCTGTGCAATCGCGTTCTGTGTCTGACGCAGACGTGGACACAAAGCGCGCGCAATTGTCTGACGCGCCGCTCATTTATGTTCATGCCAAAGTGTCTATTTTTGACGAGACCGCCGCGATTGTATCGTCTGCAAATTTGAACGGGCGCAGTCTCAATTGGGATGCCGAGGCTGGAATTGTACTGCAACACCCCGAGGATGTCGCACAAGTGACGCGTCGGGTTTTGGGGCATTGGTTGCCAGAAGAGGCGCAAGACAAATTTTTCGCGCCGCAATCAGCACAGCAGGCTTGGGCCGAATGGGCGGCACAAAATGAAGACCGAGCGCCGCAAGATCATCGCGGCTTTATCGTGCCCTATGCTGTGACTCCTGCGCGCAAGTTTGGGCGTCGTATTTTTGGCGTGCCTGAACCTATGGTTTGATGTGACAATCATTGTCACATGGCCCTACTGCGAGGCGCTTTGATCACAAGTCTGTTCGACAATAGACCCCGCAACCACACACCATTTTTGCAAACACAAAAGCTGTACACAAAAGGCCGCCCAAAAAGGGGCGGCCTGATCGTTATCGTATAGTTTCCTAGAGATTAGATTAGCCTTGGTTCGTCTCGATCTCAGGGCGCTCTTCCAATTGGTCTTGGGTCGCACTCACAAAAATACGCAGGGCGTCACCATCGTCTTCACGCATGATTTGCAATTCGTCATACGAAATTTCGATACGCTTCTCGCCAAGGCCTAAGAACCCCCCAACATCAACCAAAGCAGCTTTTACAGTGCCATTGTCTTCAATGACCAGCTCTTCGATTTCACCCAACTGTGCGTCACCTGCGCCATAAATAGGGGCGTTCAGCAAATTATCTGCGGTCACATCGGCGTCAGAAATCATCATATAACCATCCCGCGCGGTGGTGGGGCGGGTCCACATATCGCTGGTCATCATCGTGTCTGTTGCCTGTGCTGTGGTCTCATCAGCGCTCGCACGTATGAACTCTGGGGCGTTTTCAAGCATGGTTGTCGACAGAGCCACAGTGACAAAGTAATCGTCAGGGTTCTCGCCATCAGAAATGAAACTCAGTTCTGACATATCCACAGCAACTGTTTTTTCACCGATACCAAGGAAACCGCCAATATCGAGCATAACGGCCTTTACTTCGCCGTCAGCGCCCAGCAGCAAATCATTGATTTCACCGACATTGTCCCAGTCTTGATCCAGTGCTGTTTTGTCTAGGCCTGTTGCGTCTCGCTCTGATGCGTACAGGGGTTTGCCGATCAAATTACTGCCAAACATATCGTTCACATCGGCTTGTTTCACAAAGATTTCTGTCTCTATAGCGATCGGAGTTGTGGCGCTGGCTGTTGCTGTCGCACTCAAGGGAGCCGTCTTTTGAGCCGTGTCATCAGAGGTCGCAAGGGCAGGGTTTGCAAGCATAAGTACGAGAGCGCTGGAAGTCATAAGGGTACGCATTTGGTGTCTCCTTTTGTCATTTTCACATCCGCCGGGTTTGTCCCGCTCGGTTGCAATAACAACGCAGCAACGTCGCAAGTTGTTCCCATTTTATTCAATTAAAATACATGCCCTGCCACAGAAACCACCACAGCGCCCGCGCCAAAACACACCAAAAATCCAACAAAAACAAACAGTCCGTCACGTATGACCAGCCCCACTGCAAACAGGCAGACCGCAGAGCCCAGCATGGAAGAGCTAAAGGGGACAAGTTCAAGAAATGGCATCGCCGCCCCCGATAAAATGCATATCAATTGCGCAAGGATGGCACCTGGTTTTTGCACTAAGAACAGCAGGCGTTGCCGGCTGATTTTATCACACCATTTGGCCAATCCATCGAGCCATTTCACGGTTTTTTCCAATCGCGCTGCGGGCAATTCGCGGCGCATGATCCAGGCGGGTAGCCATATAGTCTCGCGCCCCCACAACAGCTGCAAGCCGACCAAGGCAATGATGATGCCGCACAGTGATGATAGGCCCGGAATGCCGCTCAACGGGGTGACGACTGCCAAAGCGGGCAGTAGGAGCATCGACAAAAGAACCTGTGTACCCAATGAGTCTACGACCTCGGACACACAAATCGTGTCACGCCCATGCGCGACTTCAACACTTTTTTCTATAATGCCACTCACTGTGTCGGTGGGGTTTGAATTGGTCGTCATAATGGATCCTATCGTGTGCGCATCATGTTGAGAGGACAAAGATATCCCTGACATCACGGGTTAAAATGAAACAAAGAGCCAAGGCGATTGATTTTCCACTCATAAAAAACGCCCCGCCGGAAAACCGTGCGGGGCGCTGTTCGAGGCACGCTATGCGCAACCTCTTGGGCGCAGGTCTATTACGGGGGATGAGAGGCAGACCCGCGCCATACCTGTTGATCGGAATGATTGCTTTATACTGGCGGCTTACCACGCACGGCACGCGCCACCATTGCGATGACAAACAACACGACAAACACAAAAAACAAGAATTGCGCGATCCCGACAGATGCGCTTGCGATGCCACCGAAACCGAACACGCCGGCGATAATCGCAACGATAAGAAACGTAATTGCCCAACCTAACATAGCTGCACTCCTTTAAGTCATTTACGCGCCAATGTGACGCTTTCTGGTGGACCAACGCGCCGATATGGGAATTTGTTCCGAAGTTTTAAATACTAATTTTTTGGAACATTTTTGCAGGGCGCTGCGTTGAGTAAGCGAAACCTGAAACAAAGGAGAGCCATCATGGCACGTACTCAAGCATCTAAACCCGTTGAAAAAACAACCGCAGAGCTAGAGGCTCAAATCGCAACGCTGAAATCAGATGTTGCTACGTTGACGTCTACACTGTCCGACTACGGACAGGCGCAAAAAGCCCAATTGGGTGAGGCGGCATCAGAAACATTGGATCTCGCACGCCAAAAAGGCATCGAAGCGGCAGAGCAAGCTCGCTTGCAAACGCGTGATGCTATTGCATCGGCAGAGAAAACCGTTCGTGCAAATCCTGGAGCATCTGTCGGTATTGCCGCAGGCGTTGGTTTTCTCGCAGGCATTCTGGCCACGCGTCGTTGAGGTGTAGCATGATAAAATCTTTTCAAAGACAACTGGCTCAAGGCGCGCGACGCGCGGCTTGGGCCACTGCGGGTACATTGATGTTGGTGGTGGGCCTCGCGTTCTTAACCTCGGCGGCTTGGATGGTGCTCAGCGCTCTTCGGGACGCACAGTTCGCCGCTTTGGTGATTGGCTGCGTCTATGTCGGCTTTGGCGGTGTTGCGGTTGCTATCGGCATGGTATCAAACCGAGTGCCCGACCCTCAACCTTTACCGCGCCCCGCCGGTCCAGATGACACGCTTGAACGCATGGCCGCCGCATTCTTTACAGGGTTTCAATCGGCGAAAGATTTTCGCCGCTAACCCAAGTCGCGTCGGAGCGTGTTCCAGAAGCCAAGGTACACATTGCCGTCACAAGGCACTGCATCTCCTAAATGAGACGCGGACTTTCTCTGCGCTTTACATAGAGTTCTGCAAGCGGGGGCAGCCTATGGCAAATAGCAAACGTTCCTAGCCCTGAATATGGCACACCGACATTTGACCGACAGCCGGACGAGCGGTAATTACATTCTGGCAAAACTCTGATAAGTCAGAAAGAGATCAGGAGCATACACATGTTAACCAAACGCCATTTTATCCTTTCTGCCGCCGCGTTGTTTTCCGCACCGCTTTCAGTTTCATCCGCCGCTGCCGCCACATCGGATCGGTCGAAATGGAGCGCTTGGGACGCACAGGTGACACCTGCGGGATACGATCCGAGCACAAGCAATCCATGGGGGATCGCATCGCGGTTTCTGCCGCGTGTGGTTGAAGCAAACCCAAATTTGATTCCGGGTGACATCCATGTCGATGCCATTGCCCGCTATCTGTATCACATCCGCGACAACGGTACCGCGATGAGATATGGCGTCGCCATCGCTAAGGGTAACCTGTACGAACCTGGAACCTACACAATCAAGCGCAAAGCAAAGTGGCCAACATGGACGCCAACTCAAGCGATGATCAAACGTGAACCTGCAGTGTATGAACCACATGCAGATGGTATGGATGCGGGGCCGTCAAACCCGCTTGGATCACGCGCCTTGTATTTATATGTTGGGAACCGAGACACCTACCTGCGCATCCATGGATCACCCAACCCGCGTTCAATTGGTGGCAGAGCAAGTTCGGGCTGTGTGCGGATGATTATGCCGCACATAAACGATCTCTATGAGCAGGTTAACACTGGCTCTACAGCGTTCTTGTATGCGCCGTAACTGCCGTAACAATTGACCATCGAGAAGAGCTGGTCACTTAGATGAGGCCCAAAAAGTTAAGTAAGGCATTAAGTGCCTTACCTCATCACCCTGCAACTGCTGGGTCTGCGGCCTCTGCTGGACGGCTGCAAATAGGGCCGCCGCTTTTCGCGCGCAGTGGCAGAAATGTTGTTTCGACAGGGCCAGCATAACGATAGACATAACATCCATCAGCAGGATCTATGCGCACGGCGGTCAAATCTTGATTATCGGCTACGATAGCAAGAACGCCCTCAGGTAGCTCTTTGAAGAACCGCTCTGAAGGATCGCTGCTCGTGCCTTGCATATCTGTGCAGGCTGAAACCAACAAAGCCGTACATCCTACAATCCAAATTCGAGCATTCATCAGTAAATATCCTAAATGTTTTCACGACTTAGTTAGGATATTTTGGGCCCAAAGTAAAATCAACTAATGCGTGTTTGCACATAATTCTGAAAATACTTAGGCCGCAACGTGTGTGAGGTCGCACACCGGCTCTCGATGAACGTGCGACACACCAAATGTGTTGGGGCGTGAACAGGAAGAGGCGCAATAGTGCGCGGTGGTCTCCAGAAAACGATTAGACGTCTAATGGCAGCTTAACCCATGTACCTTTCGGCCACGCCTAAGATTTATGCGTCCTCGGCGAATGACAGCTTTAGGGCCGTTTGTGTTGATCGACAGACGGGCGGATTGCGGTTATTCGCTACGGCTGCGCCAATGTCAGCTTTGCAATGGACTGAAAGAATTACAGCGATCAGGCATGAATTCTCGGTTTGGGGAGGTGATGCAAGGTGCTTTGAGGCCACTCGAGCATCCGGCAAGCGACAATGACGAGTTTGATGTGAATGTTTTACAACATCAAATCAGAACGATGCGCGATGAAGTGATCAATCAGCCGTCGGGTCAGGGCTTTTTGCGGCCCGATGTCCGGCCAAACTGCGTAGATGCCCAATGTGGGCAAGTTCCAATCTGGTAGAACGCGCTGCAATTGCCCACTTTCCATTTCGTGTTCGATTGCGCTTCGTGGCAGGTGCCAGATACCAAGTCCGGCCAGCACGGCGGCCTTGGCGGCATTTACGGTGTTCACCTCAATACGCATGTTGGTCGGTGAAATGCTCACGGATTGGTCTTTGCGTTCCAACGTCATCAAGGATGGAATTTGCGTTACCGCGATGAAGTCATGCGCCTCGAGATCTTGTGGTTTCTCAATTGGCGCGCGTGCAGACAGATACTCTGGCGCGGCGACCAGAACGCGCTCGAAGTCGGCAATGCGACGGTTTTTCAGGCTGCTGCTGCGCAATGAGCCCAACCGGATCGCCAGATCAAACCCGTCCTTGACCAAATCGGTCGGCGTATCGCTGCACTGTAGGGATATCGCAACCATCGGGTGCAATTGCGCAAACCCCCACAAAGCCTGATGTAATTTGCTTTGCTCGCCAAAGGCAGGCATCGCCACATGAAGGGCCCCGACGGGTTCCTCATTGCCGGTATGGATTGCGTCCAAGGCCTCTTCGCCCGCGGCGACCATACGGCGGGCCGGATCAAGGGCGATTTGGCCTTCGGGTGTTAATGACATGGACCGCGTCGAGCGAAAGAACAGCGTCACGCCCTGACGTTCCTCCAGCCGTGACAGGTGGTGGCTGATCACAGAAGTAGAAAGCTTCAATCGACGTCCCGCCGCACTCAGGCTTCCCGCATCGGCAATCGCGACAAAAACGGCGAGGCTACGATAGTCTTCGATCATCTTTCTAATTCCTGTAAAAGTGATTTCTTAACATGTGGGATAATCATAAAGGTGCGTTCTGTCTATTTCTGTCTTCAACACACAGGAGACAGCAATGTTCACAAGCAATGCAAAATTCACAACCGAACGGGCCAGCGGCTACTTGCAGCAACTCTGCAAGCACTTCGCGCACAAGATCGAGGTGCAGTTTGATCCTGAGGCTGGTCTGATCAAGTTCCCGTTTGGCCAGTGCAATTTGAATGCCAACAATGGTGTTCTAGACCTGACGGTCACGGCTGAAACCCAAAGCGACCTCACAAAAGCATGCCGTGTGATCGGCAGCCATCTTGAACGGTTCGCCTTCCGCGAAAATCCAAAAATAGACTGGCAAACTGTCGCTGCGACATAGCGCCAAACCTAAATATCAACCCCCATCAAAAACTGGAAAATACCATGACATTTAAAACCCTCTTCGCGTCCGCCGCCCTCGCAACTCTCGCCACAGGTGTATTCGCCGATGACAAAGCCACAGTGACAACGTTCTACGATCTGCTTAGCAATCCGGGGTCCGCAGAACACGTCGCCGCCTTCGAAGCTGCGACTTCTGAAGCGTGGACCAGCATGGGTGATTATTCAGGCAACAACAAAACCCGCGAAGCGTTTCTCGGTCAAATGGGTGGCTTTGCGCAACTGATGCCAGACCTGAACTGGGCCATTCAAGACATGTACCAAGACGGCGACACCTTCGTAGTGCGCAGCCGTGCAACCGGCACACCTGTCGCGCCATTCTTTGGTGTTGATGGTGAAGGCCGCAGCTTTGACATCATGACCATCGACATCCACGAATTGGAAGATGGCGTCATCACACAAACTTACCACGTCGAAGACTGGGCAGGCGCGCTGCAACAGCTTTCCGGTCAATAAATCAAACGGTAGCGGCCCAGAGAAGTCTGGGCCAACACCCCACAGGAGGACATTATGCACCGTAGAACTTTACTCACAACGTCCCTTGGCGCGGCGCTTGCGCTGATGCTTGGGACACAGGCAGAAGCACAGAACATGGATGAAACAACACAAGCCAGCTTTGACACTGTCATGGCCTTTATGGGCGCGATGGGCAGCGGAGACATGGAAACCATGGGTAGCCTAATGGCTGATGATATGGTCTGGCACACCGAAGGCGACACATCATTGCCTTGGATTGGCGAGACTGTTGGCAAAGAAGCCATCTTTGAATTCCTTGGCGTTTTTGCGGCCAACTTTCAGACAACCAAATGGGAAAACACCGACGCGTTCGCCTCTGGAGATACGGTTGCCGTGTTTGGCCGTATGAATGGCATCACGCCCCACAGCGGTAAAGAAATCGGTGAATTCACATTCGCCCTGCGTGCTAAGGTGCGCGATGGTCAGGTGGTTCTGTGGAACTGGTTTGAAGACAGCTTTGCGATCAGCCAAGCCTACCACGGTTAAGAAATCACTCAGATGGGTGCATCCTGCGCCCATCTGCCGCAATGAAAGAACTCCACAATGACAATCGCGATTACAGCCGTATCAGGCCAACTTGGCGGAGCAATTGCCCGAAATCTGATCGAAACAGCAGATGGCGAGACCATCATCGGCCTTGCCCGCACACCGGAAAACGCAAAGGGACTTGGCATTGAAGTTCGCCCTGGGGATTATGGCCAACCAGAGCAGTTACAAGCATCCCTGAACGGCGTTGATACCTTGTTGCTCGTGTCCGGTATGGATGCCCCCGACGCCCGCACTCAGCAGCACCGCAACGTCATTGAGGCCGCAAAGGCCGCAGGTGTGAGGAAGATTGTTTATACCAGCATTCAAGGCGCCGAAGAAGGCACAGCCTTTTCGCCCGTCGTGCAAAGCAACCGCCAGACCGAGGCCGATGTGCGCGATAGCGGGCTTGCCTATGCTATCGGGCGCAACGGCATCTATATCGAACCGGACGTGGCGTATATCGACAGCTACAAAGCCAAAGGCGAAATCGCCAACAGCGCCAGTGCGGGCAAATGCGGCTACACAACCCGTACTGAGCTGGCCCATGCCTACGCTTGCTTGTTAAGAAACGACACCTTAAACGGCCAGACGTTTAACCTGTGGGGCGCGCCAATCACCCAAGGCGAGCTTGCAGACCATTTGAATGCCGCATTCGGCACGTCGTTGACCTATCGCGAAATGACACCACAAGAATACGTCGCGGATCGAACAGCCGAACTAGGCGATTTCATAGGCCCAATCATCGGCGGTATATATGAGGGTATTCGTCTTGGCATTTACGACGTGCCCAGTGACTTTGCAGCCGCCGCAGGCCGACCCCACCAAAGCTGGCCCGACTATTTCGGATCGCTCGCAGGTTGAGAACCCCTTTTTTGCGGTGCAGCTTGAGTGCCCTATTCAGCCAAACGCCACGAGATGAAAGTAACTTCAATGTCCTTAATAAAATCGTTCTTCAATTCACCTTGTACCTTGTTGACGAAAGCGCGGTCGCCTTCACGGCACACGAAATGTCCAAAGTCTACATCTGGACGGGCTGGCTTTCCTTCCTGATCTTCGTGCCCTTGGCTGTCACATCGACAGACGGCTGGGGTCGCAAAGTGGGTTCTCGCTGGAAAACACTCCAGCGGGGCGTTTATGGGGCCGCGGTGCTGACGTTTTTGCATTGGTCTGCCCCGCCGCACGCTAGATACGGCGAGGCAAGTGAGCTTATTCGGCAGCAACAGTCTGGGGCATTGTCGCGTTCAGGCGACCCGACAGGCGCACCAGAACAATCCCGACAGCCACCACACCTGCGGCGATGTAGGGGGCCGCGGCAAGGCCGATGCCTTCGACCACAAGTCCTCCAGCCCATGCGCCGCCGGCGATGCCGAGGTTGAATGCGCCAATGTTCAGACCGGACGCCACATCAACCGCACCGGGCGAGACTTCGCGTGCGATTTGCACGACGTAAGATTGCAGCGGCGGCACGTTGGCGAAGGCAAAACCGCCCCAGAAAGCCGCAACCGCGATGGCTGCAATCGGGTGTGTAAGGAACGCACCAAGTGCGACCAGTGATATCGCAAGACCAGCAAAGATCACCGTCAGGGACGCTACTGCACCGATACGGTCGGCCAGTTTACCACCCGCGATGTTGCCCACGGCAACAGAAGCCCCATAGAGCAGCATTACGAGGCTGATGGCACCTGCGGAAAGGCCAGTGACTTCGTTCAGCATCGGCGCAAGGAAGGTAAAGGCAATGAAGTTGCCGCCATAGCCGACAGCCGTGATCAGATAGACCAGCAAAAGACGCGGCGAGGTCAGCACTTGTAGCTGGGCTTTTATCCCTGCCGAGGCTGTCTTGGTCAGATTAGCGGGCACTAAGATGGCCGAAGTAATGA
The DNA here is from genome assembly GCF_018860665.1 of Pacificibacter marinus. Taxonomy (GTDB): domain Bacteria; phylum Pseudomonadota; class Alphaproteobacteria; order Rhodobacterales; family Rhodobacteraceae; genus Celeribacter; species Celeribacter marinus_A. Next base: position 88,771 of record NZ_JAHKPK010000040.1, on the reverse strand, counting down.
AGCCGATCACCCCCAAAGCGACAACGCCAAGGAAAGTCGATTGCCAGCCAAAGTTTTGACCGATGAACGTCCCCAAAGGCACACCCGTCACAAGCGCGACAGTCAAGCCAAGGAACACCAACGCAATGGCCGAGCTTTCCTTTTCAGGTTCCACAAGATCGGTCGCGATCGTCGAGGCGATGGCAAAGAACACGCCGTGAGCCAGACCAGTAATAAAGCGCGCAGCGACAAGGCTGCCGTAATCCGGCGCAAAGGCGGCATAAGCATTGCCGAGCGTGAACAGCGCCAGCAAGAGAAGTAACAGCGTTTTGCGCGGCACGCGGTCGGCCATGGCGGTCAGCACAGGCGCGCCAATGGTCACGCCAAGCGCATAAAGGCTAACGAGCAGGCCAGCCGAAGGAATCGAAACGCCAAGATCGGCGGCGATGGTGGGAAGTAAGCCGACGATAACGAACTCGGTCGTTCCGACGGCGAAAGCGCTGATGGTCAGCGCCCAAAGGGCTAGGGGCATCGGTGTTCTCCAATAAATTTGATGTCGACGACGTATATGCCAGCCGCTATCTATTGCGAGAACAGACAAGTTTGGAATGGATCATTGCAAAAACTGCACGAATTGCTGCGCATGGGAGACTTGGCCGCCTTTGTCGGGATCGTCGATGATGGGGGCTTTGCTGAATCTGCGCGGCGCAGGGGGGTATCTGCCTCTACGCTCAGCCGGTCGGTCACGCGGCTGGAAGAGCAGTTGAAAGTCACATTGCTACGCCGCACCACGCGGTCCATCGAAATCACTCCCGAAGGCGCGGCCGTTCTGGCCGAGGCGCGTGAAATTCTGGATCGCAGCGAAGCCCTGCAGGAAATCGCAACCAGCGGACAGGCCCCCGCAGGACCGCTTCGCATAAACGCGCCTGTGCCGTATGTTTTACACGTCCTCGCACCGCGTCTGGCCGAGTTTCACGCGCAATACCCCAACATCCAGTTGACTATCGACATGACAGACTCGCTGGTGGATCTGATCGGCAGTCACGCGGATGTTGCCATTCGGCTGGGAAAGCTGCCCGATAGCGACATGCTGCACCGCCCCTTGGGGCGCACGGCGTGGAAATTAGTGGCTGCGCCGGACTATCTTGATCGCAACGGGTGGCCAAAAACACCAACCGACCTCGCAAAATTGGAGCAGGTTCGGTTCGCTGCACCAGATCATATCAATACGCTGCGCTTCGCCGGACTGGCCACTCCAATATCGGTGCCGCCCTCCGTGACCGCGGGCAATGGAGAGGCCGTGCGCCAGATGGTATTAGGCGGTCTGGGTATAGCGCGGTTCTCCGATTTCATGATCGCAGATGACGTAAGTGCGGGCCGCTTGGTTGAGCTGTTCCCTGGTCAGCTTGAGGTTGAACCGCTGGATATCTCAGCACTTTACCTCACCCGCGTGTCGGGGTTGCGACGGCTGGGCGCTTTTCTGGATTGGTTGCGGCTCATTAACATAGGCTGAGCCTTTCGGGCGCTCTTTCAGCATGTATAACGATTCCGAGCAAAGCTTGGCCTCAAGAAATCACGCTACGTCAGTCTTATTTTAGGCATATTTAAGATGTCCGCTCTCCGGACGCTGCACTGCAGTGGCGCATCCGATGATCGCTCAGAGCCCACTTCTCCTGATGCTGCGGATTGTTCGAATGGCTGCTTTGCGGAAAATGATGTGACGTGAGCTGTTTGATCGAACCCTGAGAAAGGATAGATTGGGCACCTTCCAAAATTCAATTGCTTAAATACCCCATAACTGCCCTTATAACGCGTCGTCTAAGCGCGACTTCATCCGTTTCTCCAGCCAAACCGGCATGCTCAATCATCCCCTTGGATATTGCGATGACATCTTGAGTGGTTTGTTCGGAAACTGTAAATTCACTTCGACACAACAAATGTTCAATTTTAGCCTTCAGTGCATCTTTGAACTGTATCGTTTCATCGTTGAGCGGCAGGAACGCCTCTGCCTGATCCAGCGCCAAAGCCAAATTTGGCCAGTGAAGATGCAGTTGAATAATCACCTCCAGAACCGCATTTAAAGCCGCCTCAAACAGATCTGCCTCGGTGTCGGCTAAAGCCATGTCCACCCCTGTTAGCATTCGCTCTCGTTTTTGACGGATAAGTTCCGTCATAATGGCTTCTTTATTGGGAAAATATTGATAGAGCGATCCAACACTCACCCCAGCACGCATTGCTATTTGGTTGGTGTTCAACGCTCCGTGACCACGTTCCACCAAAATGTGAGCAGAAGCTTCCAAGATGAAAGCAACGGTGGCCTGAGCGCGTTCTTGGCGTGGACTTTTGCGTTTATTGATTGCCTGCGTCATCCATCATTCCAATGCGAGTATTTAATGTGAGCAATAGCTCTTATAATGCGGCCAATAAGAAATAAACACTGGATTAACTGGAAATGACTCAAACTTTCTTTGAGGGACGAACAGTCTTGGTGACTGGCGGGGCGCGAGGGATAGGGCGTGCACTGACGTCGCAGCTCGTGACTTCAGGAGCTCATGTTATCGCTGTTGGCCGAAATCAATCAGATCTCAGCGCAGTTCGTGCTGAATTGGGTGATCAAGTGACCACTTACCAACTTGACCTAACGCATCCGCATGACGTCACCAAATTTGTCGAACGTGTTACATCGGACCACCCTGAGCTTTCAGTCCTCATCAATAACGCCGGCATACAGACTGAAATGGACCTGTTCGACGAAACCTATACTTCCGTCGCAAAGTCTGTGTGCAATGAGATCGATCTAAATCTACTGGCGCCGATAGCTTTGACATGGCAACTCATTCCAGTTCTGAGGGCGCAGCCCGAAGCGATTGTCGTCAATATTACGACGGGCCTCGCGATTTCGCCGAAGGAAGCGTCACCGATCTATTGCGCAACAAAAGCCGGACTAAGATCCTTCACGCAATCACTGCGTTACCAGTGCCAGACCTCAGCGCCGCAAATTCAAGTGATCGAGGCAATCATGACTTTGGTTGATACGGACATGACATCGGGGCGAGGTAAGCGAAAAATGTCGAGTCACGATGCCGCCGCCGCCATATTAAAAGGCGTTTTCGCAGGCAAGTCAGAAATCTGGATAGGAAAGTCGGCGTTATTACCACTCCTCTCCCGCGTTAGCCCTCGGCTCGTCCGCCGTATTCTACGTTAAGCCAGCCGTTCACAATATCCAATAGAAGGTCCGGAAAGTCTCGCTCGGCTTCATCTGGTTGTCCTGCAATGCTGTGGTCTCGACCAAGGTCCACTATGCGCGCTTCGCACAACCCTACCGGACAGTGGATGCCGCCTTCATCGGGGAAACGCCCCACTGGGGCCTTTCCTGATCCTCTTCGGTTTGGCACTTCCCTCTCTTTGCGCAGCAGCCGGACTTCCTTGCGAAGGCGTGCATTCTTGTTTTCGACGTCCTTGTGGGGACCTGACATCAGGTCGTTATGCTGATGCTGTGGAACCCATTTGCTCAAAGTCGAAAGAGACCGGAACCAAAACGGCGCAAGACCACCCACAGAACGCGGCGATTTAGCGATCTCTTGCGTGACGTAGATATCTCGCATCCTGATGTATGGCTCAGGCACTCAGGGTTTAATGTCCCCAAAGTCAGCTCAGCCAGTACACCATGAAGATGGACGGACAACTTGTCGCTTTATGGTGATGGTCTAGGTAAACGTCGTATTTCATCCTCTATGAATTTGAAAGCAACTGTGTAGATTCTGCGACTGGCCCCATTAACATTGGGGATTACCGCACAGATTCTGTGGGGATCAGAAATGTCAGGCGGTCGGGATTCATATCTGCGATTACAATTGTTCCGGCCTGCTGCACGGCTAACCCGTGCCCATAGGTCGAAAAAGTCCGACAGCGCCCAATAAGCTGTCCCGTAGCATCATAAGCCGACAGTCTTGGGGTTTGATCCGTCACCAACAGCATACCATCGGGCGTTAAAGCGAGCGCCATGGGTTTGTGAAGCCCATTGATTTGCGTTAACCAGTTGCCCTCCGCGTCGAATATCTGAACGCGATCATTCTCACGATCCGCAACACAAAGCCGACCTTGCATATCAAACAGAACGCTATGAGGGGTTGAAAATGCGCCGGCGGAGGTGCCCGGTACACCAAATGTTTTTAGGTGTCGCAGTTCGGGGCTGAAAATATGAACGGTGCTGTTGCCATAACCATCGGCGATATAAAATCGGCCATCTGGCCCCCGCACGCAATCACAGGGATGGTTGAACGGGTGCCCCAATTGCGGGTGATCGTCGCAGTGCATACGTGCGCGTTCTCGCAGAGTCGCGTCAACTATGATGACCTTATGCCCGTCCATATCCGTAATCGCCAATTGACCAGAACCGATGTTGCGCATCCCGTGGCCGCACACAAAATCGGGCAAGGCGACACTTCGATCCAACAGCATGCCGTCCAGCCCAAGCACAACCAGTTCCGGTGATTGCCGCCTTAGCACAATGACCTTGTCGTCCAGTATCGCAACATCGCTGACCCCTGTTAGAGCGGGATCAACGATATGGGTCACGCGATAGCGTTGCGGGCCTAAAGTGACGTAGGCGGTGGGCCGTGCGGTGTTTGTGTTAAGCTGCGGCATCAGTAGGTTTGCTCTACCAGCCAAGTCGCTATTCCGGGGAATGCGGTGAGCAGGATCACAGCCAGAACCAGGATCAAGAAATAGGGGACCACCATGCGGGTGATTTCGAAGATCGATTTTCCGGTCAGGTTCTGGATCACAAATAGGTTGAACCCCAACGGCGGTGTGATCTGGGCCATTTCCACAACGATGATCAAATAGATGCCAAACCAGATCGGGTCGATTCCCACGGCGACCACCGCAGGCATGACGACTGAGGTTGTTAGTACGACAATTGAAATCCCATCGAGGAAACATCCGAGTAAAACGAAAAACACAGTCAGCACTGCGATCAACCCAGCCGTCCCAAGTCCGCTGGCAGATATGAGTTCGGCCAACTGTCCGGGCAAACCGGAAAAGCTCATCGCTGAGGTTAGAAAGGCTGCGCCCAACAGGATGAGCCCGATCATGGCAGAGGTGCGGGTGGCCCCCATCAAGGATGCGATAAATGCTTTGAGGGAAAGAGATCGGCCAAAGGCGGCGATGATCAGCGCGCCCAAAACACCGATGGCTGCGGCTTCGGTTGCTGTGGCGACGCCTGCGTAGATCGACCCGATGACCCCGATAATCAACCCGACCACGGGCAACAGCATGCGCAAGCGGCGCAGACGTTCCCCTATGGAAACACGCGGTTCGGGGGCTGGCACGCCATCCGGGTTCATCTTTGACCAGATCGCGATATAGGTTGAAAACAGCGCCATCAGCATCAATCCGGGGATAACACCTGCAATGAACAAACGGTTGATAGATACCTGCGCCGCAACGCCATAAACGATCATCACAATAGAAGGCGGGATCAACAAGCCTAGCGTGCCTGATCCGGCCAAAGATCCGATGGCGAGGCGGTCGGCATAGCCGCGCGATTTAAGTTCTGGCAAAGAAATGCGTCCTACGGTGGCCGTGGTCGCAGCAGATGAGCCGGAGACTGCGGCAAAAATTCCGCAACCGACAACATTCACATGAGCCAAGCCGCCCGGCAGGCGTCCGACCAACGGGGCGAGGCCGGAAAAAAGGTTTTCGGCCAAACGTGTCCGATACAGGATTTCACCCATCCAGATGAACAGCGGCAGCGCGGTCAGTGTCCAGCTTGCTGAATGGACCCACATGACGGTGCCAAGAATGGCGTCAACGGGTGTCGAGGTGAAGATTGAAAAAATGACAAAGCCAGAGGCGATAAGCGCAAGGCCGACCCAAATCCCCAAGCCCAAAAGCACAAGCAAAGTAACGACAAGTACGCTCGATTGCAGAAGGATATCCATGATTATTCTCCTCCCAAGAGGGCGTCAGGTTTTTGGATTTCGACGGGTCGTCCAAGGATCAATCGCACAGTGCGTTCCGCAAAAGCCACGGTGAAAAGGGCGGACCCTAGCACCATCGCGGATTGTGGAATCCAAAGCGGCACGGCGACCACTCCTTGGCTGAGTTCATTATAGGTCCAGCTTTCTGACACGTAGCCAAAGATCGCCCATGCAACCCAGCCCATCATCACGGTCGCAAAGCCTGCCGCCAGAATGTCAGCGATGTGGCCTATTTTGGGGGACAAAAGCTGGCGTAAAGAGGTCACGCGAATATGGTCGCCGTGGATCAGCGTTGCGGGCAGCGCAAGGAAGATTGACGCACTTAACGCCCAAGCGGCGAAATCATCGGCGGACGGTATCTGGCTGCCCATCAGGCGAAGTCCGATCTGCGATAGGATCAAAACAGCAATCCCCATAAGGGACAGCGCGGCCAAGGCGCCACAGAAGTTGAAGATATGGCGTGAAAGTAACATGGCTTCGGGCTCCAAAGAATTGGGGGGGGGGCGCTGACGGGCACCTGAACAAATAAAGAAAAAAAAGGCCCGGACGTTTAACAGCCCAGGCCTCGTTTAGGCTTAGTTCATCGCATCGACGATTTTTTGCCCGTTCTCTCCAGCCTGTTCCAGCCATTCGGCACTCATCGTCGCTGCAATCGCCTCAAAGTCTGTTGCCAGACCTTCTGGTGTCGGCAATACGGTCATGCCGTTGTCGGCCATAGTTTGAGTGGCTTCGGTGGTGGCGACCTCTGCCATTTCAAATCCACGGTCCTCGGCCAATGAGGCGGCCTCTTGCAATGCGGCTTTGGTGTCATCGGACAAGCCGTCATAGGCGTCTTGGTTCACGATCACCATGTTCTTGGGCAAGAAGGCCTGTACATCATAGTAATAGTCTACGAAATCCCACGCTTGGCTGTCCACACCCGTTGACGGCGACGTGATCATGCCGTTGATAACGCCTGTCGAAAACGCTTGGCTGATTTCTGACGTGGCGATGGTGGCAGGCACCGCGCCCAAAAGTTCGGCCAGACGGGCTGTTGATGGGTTGTAGGCGCGGAACTTTACGCCGTCAAAAGATGTCGCGTCGGTCACCTCGTTGTTCATGTAAATACCCTGCGGAGGCCAAGGCGCAGCATAGAGCAGGACAAGCCCGTCTTCGGCCAGTTTTTCCTCATAGATAGGGCGAGACGCTGCCCATAGTGCGCGGGCCTCGTCGAATGTTGTCGCCATAAGAGGAACGGCATCGGCGGAATAGACGGGGTCTTCGTTGCCGAGGGCAGAAATGAGCACTTCGCCGATGGGTACGATGCCGCGTTGAACGCCACGTTTCAGTTCAGGACGTGCCAACAGCACAGAGTTGGACACAACGTCGATTTCCAATTCGCCGTTTGACAGGCGGGCGACATCATCGGCGAAGGCGCGGATGTTTTGAGTCAGGTAGTTGCCGTCAGGGGCGTCAGCCGACATTTGCCACGTTTCAGCATGGGCAAGGCTTGCTGTTAGAGCTGCGATAGCTGTTCCGATAAGAAAATGTTTCATTTGAAGTCTCTCCTTGTTGTTTTGTTCGTTTTTTTATGCCCGTCTCGCACCCAGCGCGAGACGGGATGGTTCTATTCAATCTTCCAACGGGGGCAGATCGTTTTCGTCCAGCGACCACATGAGGCCGAAGGTTTCGGATTCTCGCACGGCCCCGCCAAGCTGTTCACGCAACTGGCGCAACGTGGCTTCGGCAATGGGTTCCGATGATACGTCCACCGCAATGCAAGGGGCCAAAACGCGACCTTCGGTGTTTTCGGAGGGCAACGGTGTCGAAAGGGTTTCGTCGGGGACCATGTAATGCACACGCAAAACGCCGTCCTTTGCCATCATGTCCGACAAGATGGCGGTTATGTCGTCGGATGCTGTTGCACCTGGGACCAGTTCTATTAGTACGAGCGCGCCCCCCCAGCCAAAACCGCCCTCTTGCGCCACGTGCATCACACGGCGACGCGTGTTGGACATGCGGCCAAAATTTGTGACAGACCACTGGGTTTGCTTCGTAAACGCCTTGCGATAGGCCTCGGTCGTGAAATCAGCGAGGGCTGTGGCGCGATAAAGTGCTAAGTAGCGACGCGCAGAACCTGAAATGGCGCGGTAACGACGCGCACCGGTAAACCCTTTGATCCGGACCCGTTCTTCCATGTGCTCGCGGTCATACCAAAGGTTGAAATCGGCCTCATGGTCTGGGTCGATATCGCTCCAGACGAAAAGTTGCGCCTGATCTGTCGTACGGATCTTGTTCATTCTGCATCCTGATGTTTGAACAAAACTCTCCCGTTCGTAGCGGGCTGTGCCTGCCTACGTCTTGATGGGTCAGTCATGTCGATTTCTGTTAAGACAGCTTCGCCACAATGCGACCTTTCCACAAACGGAATAATTTAGGGGGGGGTGATCGGGTTTGGTGATGATGTCATATAGGTGGTTGCAAAAGGCGTTGATGGCGCTCGGCGCAGGCCCGTGCCAGATCGGCAATTGCCTTATAAGTGGCGGCGTCCGAACTCCGCCGCCAGATGCAATAAAGGGGCAGCGGCGGCAATTGCGCATCCACGTTGATGGGGAACACTTCAGGTCCAGACAGGTCACTCGCCAATGGCAGTGTTGCTATGCCAAGTCCGCGCTGGGTCAGCCTTGCGATCGCTGCCATTGAGGTGATGCAATGTACTATAGAGGGCCTAAGCCCGCGTTCACTAAAGAGAGCTAAGACATTGGTATGGGGACGAGAATTTCGGGTGAAGGTGATGAGCGGGCTGCTGACCACATCGGCAAGCGTCAAGGTTTCGCCGCGCATCCCCTCTGGGCCAAACCAGCCCATGGCGAGAGGCGGCAAATCCGCGCAAACACAGGTCTCATCGTGGCGGTCATCGGTTGTCAGCAACATATCTAGCGCCCCGCGCTCGAACGCGGCGGCAATGTTGGGTGTGGGTTTGACCGTCAATTCCAGTTCCAGACGGGGATAACAGCGGGCCACCTCTTCGATAAGATCGCACAGCCATGTGTGAACAACCGAAGACACCAATCCAAGACGCACTCGACCCACAGACTCGGTTGGATCGGACAGTGTGTTGCGCAAAGTGCGTTCGGTCGCCAGCATCTCTTGGGCTTTGTTCAGAATCATCGCGCCGGCAACTGTGATGCGTGTTGCGTGAAATTCACGGTCAAACAATCTGACCCGCAGTTCGGTTTCCAGCGCAGATATCCGACTGGACACCGTCGCCTGACTAACATTCAACTGCTCTGCTGCCGCACGAAAGCTGCCCAAATTGGCGACGGCGACGAAGGTTTCTAAAAATCGTGTGTTCATCGCAGAGACAGCATCCCGGTCGGTGCTTTTAATAAGGGTTTCGCGCCTGTTTGTGTGATTTCTATCATCTGGCCCAGTGCCGCACCGCCAATCCCGTCAACGAAGACATTCGGGTGCAATTCAAGCACCATACCAGCCTCAAGGACCGGCCCTGCCTGCGTAGGTATGTTTTCGGGATGTGCCCCGAAGGTTTGCGCAAACGCCGCTGTCAGTCCTGGTTCTTCGTAAGTGAGGCCAAGACCATGCCCCGCCCGAAAACTTTTGCTCTTGCGACTATTTGGGGTGCCTTTGGGCGTGTCTAGGGCATCGGCCATTGCATTTACGGCGTCGGAAACAGAGCGCCCAGGGCGCAGAGCATCCATGCCGAGATTGAGCGCCGTTGCGACCTGTTTATGAAGTTTTTCCACCCCAACGGGGACAGGGCCGATATGTCCCATTCGTAAACCATGTGCCCAGTGACCATCGACGGTCAACGCAACACCAAACAACATTTGGTCGCCCTGTTCGGCGGGCTTTTCCGTTTCTTCTGGCCAGTATCTCGGGTGGTCCGCTTGTGGACGCAAGGTTAGCCATGTGCGGCAATATTCGGCACCCTGTTGGCGTGCGAGGTCTTCGAGAATACGCTGGCTTTCTCGCCCTCTGCGGTTCTCTTTGATGGCCTCGGGCAAGGCTGCAAACACAGTGTCGCAGATCGACGCCCCAAACCGATGCAGATCTAGGGCTGCTGGGTCTTTCACCTGCCGCAGATCATCAAGGCGCGATGTGACATCAACGCCGTGTCCCAAATGTAAGGCGAGAGTGCGGTACAGTCCCATCGGCATTTCATCCACGCCGATCAGTGCAGGTGCTTGACCCGCCAGAAAGTCTGCGACCGCCTGCGGCCAGAGCGGGAGAGGGAGGTTTTCAGGTGATAACTCTGGCACTGCGTCCATAGCAGAGGGGACCATGAACGGGCTTGTTAGCAAAAGGCGGGATGTTTGTGGTCCAAGCAACAATACTGCGCTTGATTCATGGCTGTCCCAGCCTGTTAAAAACCGCATCCCCCCATGTGATCGCGTGCCTGCCCCGAGTGCGCTGCCCATGCCGAATACGACAATGGGGCGCCCCTTTGTCAGGTTAAGCAGCGCCGCACGCCGCGCTGCGTGCCGTGTCGGGTGGCTGCGGCGCAGGGTGGGAGGCAGGTCATCCATGAGCCAGATCGGTTTCCATCGCCAAGGCTGCGCCTAGTATTGTTTCATCCTGTCCGCCAAAGCCGGTCAGCATGGCCCCTATCAAGGCTTCGCCTTGGCCGAAGGGCAGACTGATGCTGCATCCGTCCATAACATTGGCGAGGCTGGTGTTGCGCAAGGCCAGTAGGTTGAGACGTGAAAACCCCTCATCTGTGGCAACATCATCAAAGCGCGGTGGCTGAATGGCGACAGTTGGTAATAGCACAAGTGCATCGCCGATTTCAGCTCGAAATGCTGTGATCAAATCGGCACGCTGTGCCAAAGTTGCGGCAAAATCTGCCTCGGATATTTCCAATCCACGTTCCATGCGCATGCGCACGCGAGGGTCCATTTTTGCGCCATGTTCGGCAAGCTTATCTTTAAAACGGCGCAGGCTTTCGAAGGCGCTAAATTGCCAGACAGGCAGAGTTCCATAGGCGTCGAGCACCGGCAATGTCACTTCGCGGATTTTCCAGCCAGATGCTGTCAAGGTCTCACGCAGTTTGTCAAAGCCAGCGGCAACCGCAGGATCAAGATCGGTTAGGCCAAAGTTCAAAGGCACTATCAATTCGGGACGCTGTTGGGGCAGAACCTCAACGGGATGTCCTGCCATGACCTGCCATGCAGTCACACAGGTGGTGACATCGCGTGCCATTGGGCCGACGCTATCTAGACTTTCTGACAAGGGCATCGCGCCCGCCATAGGTACACTAGATTGGGTTGGCTTGAATCCGCAAAGCCCGCAAAATGCCGCCGGAATGCGCAAAGACCCGCCCGTGTCACTGCCGAGCGTAATATCGGCCAGACCTGTCGCAACAGAGACCGCCCCGCCAGAGGTGGACCCCCCCGGAATGCGCCCTGCAAACAATGGGTTTTCGGGCGTGCCATCATGAGGGTTGAGCCCCAAACCGGAATAGGCCAGTTCTGTCATCGTCGTACGCCCGATCACGCGGGCCCCAGCGGCTTTAAGTCTTTCGACGGCCGTCGCGTCTTTGATAGCGGGCTTCGCATCTGCCAAAATAGGGCTACCAGCGCGTGTGATTTGACCTTTGATATCGAACAAGTCTTTGACGGACAGCACTTTGTCTTTCAGGGGGCCATCATTCCCGGCTGACTGAGCAAATTCGTCGGGCATCAGCTTCGTGAATACATGCGCACTTGCTTGCGCGCGTGCGATGCGTTCGATGTCTGTGGTGTTGGCTTGGTCAGGATGTGTCATGCGATCACCGGTAGTGTTGTCATTGCGTATTCCAGTGTGATTTCACGCTTTAATACAGGGTCCGTCAAGCGCATCCGGTAGGCCTCGCCTTCGCGCACGCCGCCAATTGCGCCTAGTGTTCCGCATAACATCGCGCCGCCATCGGGCAAGTCATAGGCAGTGACAAGGTCCGCAAGAGGGCGGATGCTGGATAGCGTACCTGTTTGATAGGTCACCCAAGCGCCGTTTTCACGAATGTCGCAATGCAGCTCCAAATCATCCAGATGGTCTTTGACCTCATCCATAGGCCACAGCATATCGGCCACTGGCTTGGCGCAGGCCTGTTTTGAGGCCGCTACGGAATGGGCCTCAAGCGGGCGATCTGTGTGATCTGATCCCAGACCCAACCACAAGGCACCCTTGGCATGGATCACCAGCGGCTCCACTTCGCCCGATGTTCCAGCCCCTAGAACTTCAAGATGATCGCTTTGTTGTACTAGGTTCGCGGATGTTCGATAGAATAGTGGCACCTGCGACGGCGGTGCCACACCAATCGCGGCAAGTTCGTCAATATGGTGCTGAACTTTGTCTTGGTCGCGTCCGGTCCAACCGGCAACCACAAGGTGATGGATGTCAAATGTAACGGGCCCGTTGGGTGTTTCAAACTGCATAAGTGTCCTGTGAAATTAAAGGGTATCAGGCAGCCAAAGGGCCAACCCGGGAATAAGAATTAGAAGTCCAACCATGCCCAGCATGACGAGAACAAAGGGGATCGCGCCTGCAACAACGTCGCCCATTTTCCCGCGTTTGCGGACGGACTGTACGACATAAAGGTTGAGGCCAACGGGCGGCGTGATCAGCGCCATTTCGATCAGCACAATCATCAAAATGCCGAACCAGATTTTGTCGAAACCGAAGCTTTCAATAATTGGCACTACAATCGGGATGGTCGCGACCATGAGAGACAGGGTTTCGATGAAAAAGCCCAACACGATGTAAATCAAGACGATCACCAGCAAGGTGCCATAAGCGCCAAGGCCAAGCCCTTCGAGCAATTGCTGCAACTGGCGGCTGATGCCTAATGCGGTGAGGGCGAAGTTCAAAACATAGGCGCCGATCACGACCAGCATAATCATTGACGTGGTTTTGATCGTGCCACGCAGCGCTTCATTCAGCATTTGCAGCGTCAAGGCGCGGTTTAACGCGGCAATGGCCAGCGCAAATACGACGCCAAGGGCTGCGGATTCGGTCGGTGTGGCGATGCCAGCATAGATCGTGACAACAATCGTTGCGAATAGGCCCATCACCGGCAACAGGTCAGGCAACCCACGCATCCGTTCGCTCCAAGTGTAATCTGGGCGTTGTCCTCCAAGAGAGGGTTTCCAAACACACAAGGCAATGACGACAGCCATAAACAATAGGGCCAACAAGATGCCCGGAAGAAGGCCCGCCAAAAACAAACGTGGGATCGATGTTTCGGTCAGAAAACCGTAAACGATCAAATTGATCGAGGGCGGGATCATGATCCCGAGGGTACCACCCGCCGCGATTGCACCGGTAAACAGACGCGGATCATAGCCAAGCCTGTCGCCTTGCGGTGTGGCCACGGTGGCTACGGTTGCCGCAGTAGCCACCGAGCTGCCCGAGGTTGCTGAAAACAGGGTAGATGTGGCGATATTGGCGTGGATCAACCCGCCGGGCAGCCAAGATAACCAGCTGTTCAGCGCGTTATATGTGCGGCTTGCCACGCCACTGCGCACAAGTATTTCGCCAAGCAGCACAAAGAACGGGATCGCGATCAAGGTGCCTGAATTGGATGAGGACCAGACGACTTGACCCAATCCACGCATTAATGGGAACGGAGAGAAAAATGTATCAAGTGCGATGGACAATAAAATCAGGATGATCCCGACAGGGATCGAGGCCAAGAGCAACGCAAACAGCCCTGTTGTTGTAAATAAAATCATAGCTCCCCCTTAAAGCCGGCGGCATCATCAACGGCGGACCAGTCGCGTTTGATCATGAAGGCCATGACAGAAACCAATAAAATCAAGGCGGATACCGCGAACCACAGCCAGCCTGCAAACCACAGGGTTTGCGGCAATGCCAGAGGTGTGGCCAGCGCAGTGTTCGCACGGGAGTCGTTGGCAAGGGTGGAGGCCAAAACCCCCCACCCGCGCCATCCGATGACCACGGCAGTCACCGCAAGTGCAGCAAGTGCAAAAAGGTCCATCCAAGCACGCCCCGCAGGGACAAATTTGTTGCGGATCAATTCGATGCGCACATGTGCCCGCTCGGTTAGGGCGTAACTGGCGCCCCATGCCGTTGCTATGGCCATGACGTAACCGGACATTTCGTCCGTGCCACCCAATGGATGCCCGAAGGCACGCATCGCCACATCTGCGAGGATTGCAACCACCGCGATCAGCAACATTATACCTGCAGCAAGGGCTATGTAGCCGTTGATACGTGTTAGAGTTTGGATAAGACCTTGCATGCTGTCGGCCTTAGTTCGCGACGAAGGAAACGCCGGTGGCGACGCCGACTGTATCATTCCAACGTTGCCCCCAGTCACCGCCAGCACGTTCGGACCATTCAGGCAAGATCGTCGTGATCAACAGATCTTTGACAAGCTCTTCGTCGGCAGATGTCGCTTCAACCAAGGTCATGTCGCGTGTTTCGCCCAAGGGGCATTCCTCACCGCCGGTCAAACAGGCGATTTCGGCGGACATGTTGGCCTGTGCTTCAGCCCATGCAGGTTCTTCAATTTGTTCAACGAACGATGTTGTCAAAGCTTCTTGCATGCCTGCGTCCATGGCGTTCCAACGATCCAAACGGATCGCGGCGACCACAGGGTCCCAACCGCCAAGTGCGAGCGGAAGCAGGTGGGTGGACACTTCCCACCAACCAGAACTATAGCCAGAGCCAGCACCCGTGACAGCACAGTCAATAACGCCGCGCTGAAGGGCCCCAGGAACTTCGCCGAAGGCCATTGTTACGGCTTCTGACCCCAATCCTTCTAGGACATTGGCGGTCATACGACCCGAGGCGCGGACTTTCAAACCTTCAAGGTCGGCAAGACCCGTGATGGGCGCGTTACAAAATACGATTTGTGCAGGGTAGGGGGCTGTACCGATGACATGCGCATTAAAGACAGTTTCAAAGATGTCATTCATTATCGGGCGCGCTGCGTCCAATGCGGCCTTTGCCTCAATGGCGTCGCTGGCAACCAATGGCACGTCCAGACCTTCCAGCGCGGCACTGTCGGAAACGGCATAGTCAGCCGCCGTCATGCCCACATCGAAAACGCCTTGGGACATCATGCGGAACACATCGCCGCCGGAAATGCCCATTTGGTCATGCGTGGTCAAGGCAACCTCTAGCGTGCCATCAACGGCATCAGGTAGGCCCGTTGTCCAAAATGGAGCTTCATAGTTTTTGTGTAGGGGCAATCCACTCCAGCTGCCGACAACGGACAGACTGTCTTGTGCGTGGGCTGCGGTGCCGAGCAAGAGTGCGGTAAGCGCGAATGTAATTTTGTTCATTGGAGGACCTCTGTTGTTGGACTGGACGCAATGGCAGCGACCTTGCAATAAGGTTCTGTGGCGAGGCACATTTTGTCAAATTTTATGTTTTGATATAAAGTGATAATATATGATTATCACCTAAGGCGAGATCCCCATGAATTTTGACCAAGTTAAAACCTTTCTGGCAGTGGCGCGGCTGGGGGCGGTTCGGCGGGCAGCAATGGCGTTGAACCTTTCGCAACCCGCTGTTTCAAATCGAATTTTGGCATTGGAAAAAGATCTGAATGTCACACTATTTGACCGCAGCGGGGGCGGTATGCAACTGAGCCGCGCGGGCATTCTTCTGATCCCTCATGCGGAAGTGTTAGAGCAGACGATGAACAGAATCCGTTCTGAGCTTGTTTCATCAGAACTGTTTGAATCTGTTCTGCGCCTCGGCGTTATTGAAACGGCAGCAGAAAGTTGGCTCGCTGAGTTTCTCGCGCGCTTCCACCGTTTGTATCCGCGGGTTGTGGTTGAGGTATCTGTCGATATCTCTGTAAATCTGCGCGAACAAATGTTGGATCGCTCTCTTGATCTTGTGGTGCTGATGGGCCCGATTTCGGAGTACACGGTCACCAATGTGGCTCTCCCGTCCGTTGAAATGGGATGGTTTAAACAGGCTGGCACAGATGATCCTGATCTTTCAAAAACGCCTGTCATTACATTTCACCGTAAGTCGCGACCATTTCAGGAAATTCATGCCAATTTAACGCGGCTTCATGGATCGGGTGTGCGCGTTTTCCCGTCAAGTGCGCTGTCTACGGGGTTTGAATTGGTCGCGGCGGGCATCGGTGCAGGGGCCTTTCCCAAGATGACGTCGCACAGAAGCATGGAAAGCGGGCGAGTCACCTGGTTTGACCCAGGCTGGGCGCCAAATCCACTTGCTTTGTCGGCGTCATTTTTGCGTGAGTATGAGGGCACATTTATCGAGAAAGCCGTGCAATGCCTGAACGAAGTCGCGCATGAAGCTGCTCAGCCTCCATCCGTTTGACATGTGTCAATATGATCTTCCATGCCCGCCACTCTTTAAAAGGGGAGCATTTGTAATTGATTCTCATGTAGGGTTGCGAGGCGACAATTTGAGTTGTGACCCGCATAAATGCGGCAGACTCCTGTTGCGAGTGTCCCTATTTGCGTTGCTTCGATAGGGATTGAGACGGGTCCTGATATAATTTTAACCGCTTATAAATTCTGTCTCACACGTATGAGACTTGTCTCACTATACTCGCGAAACGGATTGCAGCGTGGAGTTCTGGCGGTAATCGGATAAAAGCTGCACTAAACGGGAGGCATAACATTGGTCAAAGCACTTGTTCTTGAAGAAAAGGGAAAACTAAACATTCGGGATTTTCCCCTGACGCAGACCTTTGGTCCTGCCGATGTTCGTATCGGCATCCGTACTGTCGGTGTCTGCGGGTCTGATGTACATTACTATACACACGGGAAAATTGGACCTTTCGTTGTAAACGAGCCAATGATCCTAGGGCATGAAGCCGCGGGCGTCGTTCTTGAGATTGGCGCGGACGTGACGCATTTGAAAGTCGGTGATCGGGTCTGCATGGAGCCGGGTATTCCCGAAGCGACATCGCGCGCCTCAAAACTGGGTATTTACAACGTTGATCCGTCCGTCAGTTTTTGGGCCACGCCGCCTGTTCATGGCTGTCTGACGCCTGAAGTTATCCATCCCGCCGCTTTCACCTACCGGATTCCTGACCATGTGAGCTTTGCCGAAGGAGCAATGGTCGAGCCGTTTGCAATCGGGATGCAAAGTGCGCTGCGCGCGCGTATCCAGCCCGGTGATATTGCAGTTGTTACCGGTGCGGGGCCGATAGGTATGATGACGGCTTTGGCCGCCTTGGCGGGGGGCTGTGCCAAAGTTTATGTCGCCGATCTCGCGCAACCCAAACTGGACATCATTGGGGCCTATGAGGGTATCGAGACGATCAACATTCGCCAGAAATCCGCAGCCGAAGCCATTGCCGAGGCTACTGACGGATGGGGGGCTGATGTTGTGTTCGAATGTTCTGGTGCTGCGCCCGCTATTTTGGGACTGCCTGCGCTTGCGCGTCCCGGTGGGGCTGTGGTTCTTGTTGGGATGCCTGTCGATCCTGTGCCTGTGGACATCGTCGGGATGCAGGCCAAGGAGCTCAGGGTCGAAACGGTGTTCCGCTACGCCAATATATATGATCGGGCGATTGCATTGATCGCGGCGGGCAAAGTGGACCTCAAGCCGCTGATTTCAGCCACACTGCCGTTCAAGGACAGCATCGCGGCGTTTGATCGCGCTGTTGAGGCCCGCGAGACGGATGTTAAAATCCAGATTGATTTGCAAGGGGCCTGAGACCGCAACGCATCGCGGATCTGACCGAATAACAATAGGGGCATCGGGGTTTAAATCTCTGGTGCTCCGTTTGATTCTACGTGCCCTATCACTCTGCACCGCAATGGCAGAAGTGTGGTTTGAATGAGGACGTCACTGATACGAATTAGACCGTATCTTGCGTGGAAAAGTATCAGAACTTTCAAAGTCTCTCATGCTTTCGCCAGAGCCGTATTTTCATGGGTTTATGATTTTGCCTCGGTGCATGTTACACTTAATCTTCTTTCAATTGGTTCTGCGCTGCAGCGAGATGGCGCTGCGATGCTTTGTGTTGATTGTCGAGCCTGAAGGTGGAGTTCTCGTCACTGTGGGCCAGAAGGAGGTCAAAAAAGTATCATTATTGGCGCTGTGTTGTGGTGGCTGGAGGCCGACGAGACTGATATAAAAGAATCAAGGCGAATAGGAGGGCGGCCACGTTGGGAGACGGAACAGCTTCGGGGAAATGGGGAGGATGACATGCAGCTCGACCTAGAGTTGGTGCATATCAGAGAGGGAGAGTCGTTTGCGGCTTGGCGTCACGGCTATCCGTTTCGCACCGTGCGTTGGCACTATCATCCTGAATACGAAATCCATCTCGTGGCGGCGACACATGGCAAGTTCTATGTGGGCGACCACGTTGGGGAATTCTCCCCAGGTCAGCTTATTATGACAGGCCCGAACCTGCCGCAAAACTGGATCAGTGACATTGGGTCTGCCGAGGCCGTGCCGCAGCGCACAGAAGTGATCCAGTTCCCTCAGAGCTTTGTCGACAAGGTTCTTGATGCTTTCCCAGAGGCCGCTGCCGCACAATCGCTGTTTGAGCGCAGTCGGCGTGGCATTCTTTTTGATTATGAAACCGGAGAGGCGGTGCGCCCGCTTATGCGGCGATTGCTCAATGCGCGTGGGGTTCTTCGGTTAGGGCTGTTCTTTGAGATTCTGGACAGGCTTTTGAAAGCGTCAAACATCCAGACACTTTCCAGTCTCAGCTATATGTTGAATTTGGAAAAACAAGAAGAATCCGAAATGAACAGGGTGATCGCCCATCTGCGTGAAAATCTGACTGAACCGATAAGTGAAACCGAATTGGCAGAGATGACTGGCCAGAGCCAGAGCGCCTTTTCCAGATCGTTCAAGCGGCATACCGGAACGAGTTTGGTGCGGTTTCGCAATCAGCTTCGGATCGATCTGGCTTGTCAGATGTTGGTCGCGGACCCCGATGCCAAAGTGTCTGACATTTGCTTTGATGTTGGGTTTTCAAATCTATCTAACTTCAATCGTCATTTTCTGCGGGTGAAAGGTAAGTCGCCGTCGGAATTCCGACAAATCTTTGCAGAGAACGAGGCGGTGCGTATGCCCGCTTAATTACCAAAGACCCTTCTTGGACTTAAAAACACCGCAGACATCCGTTTTGCGGCAAGGAGGGATTTTGTCTGTCAATCAAGGGAGGAACCTATGACAAATCTATTCAAAACTGTTTCCGTAGCAGCACTCGGACTGGCCGTAACGGCTGGTGCGTCCTTTGCTCAAGATAATCAGCTCAAGATCGGCATGACCTTTCAAGAGATGAACAACCCTTACTTCGTCAGCATGCAAGAGGCGCTAATGGAAGCTGCTGGTGCAATCGGCGCCGAGGTTGTTGTCACCGATGCAGGTCATGACGTGGCCAAGCAGATTTCTGATGTCGAGGATATGCTTCAGCAAGACATCGACATTCTGTTGCTCAACCCAACCGATAGCGCAGGCATCGAAGCTGCCGTGCGTATGGCCAAAGAGGCAGGCGTGATTGTGGTTGCTGTGGATGCAAATGCCAACGGCCCCGTCGATACGTTTGTTGGCTCAAAGAACCGCGATGCGGGCTATATGTCGTGTCAATATATGGCTGAGGCTATGGGCGGCGAGGGCGAAGTTGCGATCCTTGACGGTATCCCTGTTGTGCCGATTTTGCAGCGCGTCGAAGGGTGTAAAGCGGCACTCGAAGAAGCACCTGGTATCACTCTGGTCGACACCCAAAACGGCCGTCAAGACCGCTCGGTTGCCTTGGGGGTGGTCGAGAACATGATCCAAGCACATCCAAACCTTGGCGGGATTTTCTCGGTGAATGACGGGGGCGCAATGGGTGCATTGGCTGCGATCCAAGGCTCTGGCAAAGACATCAAACTGACTTCGGTTGATGGTGCGCCGGAAGCGGTTGCCGCGATTGCACAGGGCACGCCCTTTATTGAAACCACGGCTCAGTTCCCACGCGATCAGGTTCGTGTTGGTCTTGGTATGGCGCTTGCTCAATACTGGGGCGCGCGTGTGGTGCCTTCCGAAGTTCCAATCGACGTGCGTGTGGTGGATGCCGACAACGCCGATGGGTTCTCTTGGTAAACCATTAACGACAGCTGCGTCCGAAAACTTCGGGCGCAGCGATTTGCGGGAGAAAATGAATGCTCGAGATGACGGGAATACAAAAGGCTTTTGGGCCAGTGAAGGTGCTTCACGGTGTGAATCTAGAGGTCCGTGCCGGCGAGGTTCACGCCCTATTGGGTGAGAACGGGGCGGGTAAATCCACGATGATGAAGATCTTGTGCGGAATTCTCAAAGCGGATGAAGGCACTATTCGCATCGATGGCATTGAGCGGCATTTTTCTCATTACGATGAGGCGATTGCCGCTGGCATCGGCATCGTGTTTCAAGAATTCAGTCTTATTCCGTATCTGACGGCGGTTGAGAATATCTTTCTCGCGCGTGAACTGCGCACCCGTCTTGGCCTGTTAGATCGAAAGGCTATGCGGGCGCGTGCCAGTGATGTGTTAGACAAACTCGGCGTTGAGGTTTCTCTTGATGTGCCCGTCGCCGATTTGAGTGTAGCCGAGCAGCAGTTTGTAGAAATTGCCAAGGCTTTATCGCTGGATGCGCGGGTTCTGGTCCTTGACGAACCGACTGCGACCTTGACCCCGAGCGAGGTGGAGTTTCTGTTTCGGGTGATGCGGGAGCTGCGCTCGCAGGGCGTTGCCATCGTTTTTATCTCTCATCACCTCGAAGAAATTTTCGAGATTTGCGATCGTATCACGGTCCTGCGTGACGGCGAATATGTCGATACCTGCGAGGTGGACGCGATTGATACGGACCGGTTGGTCGAAATGATGGTCGGGCGTCGGATTGAAAGCAATTTTCCACCCAAACCCGTTTCGAACCCGCATGCGCGCGTGGTGATCGATGCTACGGAAATTCAATTGCACAAAAATGGCCCCGTCAGCGCCTTTCAATTGCGTCAGGGGGAAATTCTAGGCTTTGCCGGTCTTGTCGGCTCTGGGCGGACCGAAACGGCGCTGTCGATAATGGGAGCGTTCCCTGCCGTGCGCGTGAAGGTCGAGATCTATGGCGACTCTACACCCCCCAAGAACCCAAGCGAGGCGCTCGCCAGAGGCATCGGCCTCTTGCCCGAAAGTCGCAAGGAACAGGGGCTGATCACGTCATTCTCGGTCATGCAGAATATCTCGATCAACAACTACGGAAAATACCGCCGTCTCGGGGCTTTCCTCGATCTGGCCGCTGAACAACTTCACACGAAACAGGTCATGAAGGATGTGCGCGTTAAAGCCCCCAGTCCGGATGTGCCTTGCAATACGCTGTCGGGCGGGAACCAGCAAAAGGTCGTGATCGCCCGATGGCTGAATCACAACACACCAATCCTGATCTTTGATGAGCCAACACGCGGGATCGATGTGGGGGCCAAGGCCGAGATCTATCAGATGATGCGCAAACTGACCGAGGAGGGATACTCGATCATCATGATTTCTTCGGAGTTGCCCGAGATTACAGGTCTGGCGGATCGTGTGTGCGTGTTTCGAAGTGGGGCTATCGTGGCGACCCTCGACGGCACGCAGATCACCTCGGAAGACATAATGAAAAACGCCACAACAGGAACACTTAGATATGCCGCATAACTCCCCTGCTCAAACTTCGTCTTCGGCTCCGCAGTCGGTGGTCAATAGGCTCAAGCACTCTCCGTTATTGCTGCCGATGGTTGGCTTAATTGTCGTGTCGGTCGTTATGGCCTTTGCCAGTGACAATTTCTTTAGCGTCGACAATATCGTTAACGTTTTGCGTCAACAGTCCATTATCGGTATTCTCGCGATCGGCATGACATTCGTCATTTTGACGGGTGGTATTGACCTGTCGGTGGGTGCGGTCATGGCCCTGTGTGGGACGCTCGGAGCGGGTGTGATGGTCAATATGGGCCTGCCAGCGTGGCTTGGCCTGCTTACGATGATCGTTGCCGGCATCCTTTTTGGCATATTCAACGGCCTATTGGTGGCATGGGGTAAGATGCCCGCGATCATCGTAACGCTCGCGACCATGCTCATCGCGCGCGGCTTCGGGCTCGTTTACTCGGGCGGCTACCCGATCAGCGGTCTGCCAAGCTGGATTTCGTGGTTCGGTATCGGCCGCATCGGTGGCATCCCCGTCCCGATCATTATCATGATCGTTTTGTATGCCTTGGCGTGGCTTTTGTTGCAGCGCACATCTTTCGGGCGTCATGTCTATGCCATTGGTGGTAACGAGACCGCAGCCTCTCTTTCGGGCGTCAATACAAAGAGGGTCAAGCTGATTGTTTTTATGCTTTCTGGCTTCACCTCAGCTATGGCTGCAATCATTCTCACAGGTCGCCTGATGAGTGGCCAACCCGGTGCGGGCGTGGCCTTTGAACTTGATGCGATTGCAATGGTTGTCCTTGGCGGCACGGCGATTGCAGGTGGGCGGGGCCTCATCCTCGGGACTTTGATCGGCGCTGTCTTGTTGGGGATCATCAACAATGGCCTGAACCTGATGGGGATCAACCCCTATCTTCAGGACGTTATCAAGGGCTTCATCATACTTCTTGCCATCTACATTAGCCGTGAATGGTGATGACTGACGTCCGCGGACCGGAGTGTCCCTCCCGCCATTTGGGTCCGCGGGGCTTCTTATCTCTTATGAACAGGAACTGAGACGATGACAGATCACTTTATCGGTGTGGATGTCGGCACGGGGTCTGCGCGGGCCGGTGTTTTTGACGCAACGGGCACACTCTTAATGTCGGCGAAGCACGACCTCGACATGTTCCGCGCGCCCAATGGCATCGTAGAGCAATCGAGCGCACAGGTCTGGGACGCGGTGTGTCAGGCGACGCGCAAGGCCGTGGCGGATGCTGCAATTGATCCTGCAAGTGTCCGCGGGATTGGCTTTGATGCCACCTGTTCGATGGTTGTGCGTGGCACGGACGGGCAAGCGCTCGCTGTTGGCGATCCGGCTCATCCCGAACGGGATATTATCGTCTGGATGGATCACCGCGCGATTGAGCAAGCTGAACGTATTAACGCCCATAAACATGACGTGCTGGCCTATGTCGGTGGAGTAATTTCACCCGAAATGCAAACTCCCAAACTTTTGTGGCTGAAAGAAAACCGTCCTGAAACCTATAAGGCGGCGGGACATTTCTTTGATCTGACAGATTTTCTGGGTTGGAAGGCCACGGGGAGCACGGCGCGGTCCTTATGCACAGTCACGTGCAAATGGACCTATCTAGCCCATGAGAGCCGTTGGGACGCGCAATATTTTCGTGTCATCGGCCTTGGTGATCTGGCCGATGAGGACTTTGTCCGTATTGGCCAAGATATTGTCGCGCCAGGGACGGCCTTGGGAGCGGGCCTGACCAACGAGGCCGCATCGCAACTTGGTTTGATCGCTGGAACAGCGGTCGCGGCGGGTCTGATCGACGCCCATGCGGGCGGTGTCGGAACCGTCTGCGCGGGGGGCGGGGCCGAAGATCCGACGACCTGTCTTGCCTACGTGTTTGGCACGTCGTCGTGCACCATGACCACAACCCACGATCCTGCTTTCGTTCCCGGCGTATGGGGGCCATATTTCTCTGCCATGGTGCCCAACGCTTGGTTGTGCGAAGGCGGGCAATCTGCTGCGGGGGCGGCCATAAATCACCTGATAACTCTACATCCCGCATACAGTGAGGCCAAAGCACAGGCACAGGTTGCGGGGCAGCCGTTGCCCGTCTGGTTGGCCGATGCCGCGCTTGCCGCTTGTGATGATGCGTCCAAGGCCGTGTCCTTGGCGGGGGATTTACATGTTGTGCCCGAGTTCTTGGGAAACAGGGCGCCCTTTGCCGACCCTCATGCCCGCGCCGTGATTATGGGACAGGGCATGGAGACGGATATTCGGTCTCTTATTGCCCTCTACGTCGCGGGCCTGTGTGGCTTGGGCTACGGGTTGCGCCAAATCATTGAGACGCAGGCCGCACACGGTGCAGATGTGAAAACCGTCGTGGTTAGCGGCGGCGCGGGACAGCACCCGCTGATCCGTCAACTTCTGGCCGATGCGACGGGACTGCCTGTTGAGGCAACGGTATGTGCAGAACCCGTTCTTTTGGGCTCGGCCATTCTTGGCGCGGTGGCGGCCTGTCGGTTTGACGGGGTCAGGGATGCCATGCCGGTGATGTCGCATATCGCGGATATTTTCGCACCGTCAGGCGCTTCAATCGGGCAACTTCACGACAGGCGGTTCGATGCCTTTTTGAAACTTCAGGCCACCGCGCGCGAAATTCGCAACGCCACACAGACCATCAGTTCATGATCGGAAACAGTTGGGCGATAGCCACCAAAACTTGGGCCGTAACGTGCCCGACCAATTTATGAGAGAGAGGCCAATGCAGTTTTCTGGAAAATCCGTCATCATTACGGGAGCTGGCAAGGGGATCGGTCGTTCGACCGCGCAATTGCTTGGGCAACGGGGCGCTGAAGTCGTGGCAATAAGCAGAACGCAGTCGGACCTCGACAGTCTGCGTGCCGAAATCGGTGGTCGCAGTCTCATTGCCGATCTGTCCAATGTTGACGAGGCGCGACGGGTGATAGCCGAGGCGGGCCCCTGCGATATGTTGGTCAACTGCGCGGGAACCAATGTGCTCGAAAGCGTTCTCGACATGACTGATGCGGGCTACGAGCGGGTCATGGGTATCAACCTGAAAAGCGCTCTGATCTGTGCGCAGGAGTTTGCCCGTACGCGTGTGGCCGCAGGCGGCGGTGGTGTGATCGTCAACGTGACCTCCATCGCGGGACATCGCGGATTTCAGGATCATGTTTGCTATGCAGCCTCTAAAGCCGGTTTGGAAGGCGCGACTCGTGTGATGGCGCGTGAACTTGGCGCGCACGGTATCCGCGTTGTTGCGGTAGCCCCAACCGTCACAATGACGGAACTGGCGGCAGAGGCGTGGAGCGATCCTGCGAAAAGCGAACCGATGATGGCACGACATCCCATTGGCCGCTTTGCACAGGCCGAGGATGTCGCCCGGGCGATTGCGCTGATGCTGTCGGACGATGCGGACATGGTGACGGGATCGGCGCTGTCTGTAGATGGCGGGTTTCTCTCGGTCTGACCAAGGCCGCGAGCGCTGGGCCGTATGAAAACGAGCGCTTGCAACTGAACTTTCAACACATGGCGCAACGGGGTTGCGGCTATAATACTGGAGAATGAAAATGGGTGTAGAACTGGAGGGCAAGATTGCCGTTGTCACAGGGGCGGCCTCAGGGATCGGCCTGTCGATTACGAAAGATCTGCTGGATGCGGGTGTGACGGTCGTTATGGTGGATCGCGACGCAGCTGCGGTCTTGAAACTTGCAGGCGAGTTGGGCCAGACTGCCGTGGCGCAGGTGACGGACCTTCTTGATCCGCAAAGCTGTGATGCAATGGTGCCCGAAATCCTCGAAAAAGTCGGCCATATTGATATCCTGCTTTGCAACGCGGGCAGCTATATCGGCGGCGATCTCGTCGATACCACGCCCGCCACCATCGACCGTATGATGAACCTCAACGTGAATGCTGTGATGAAAAATGTGCAAAGCGTTGCGCCCCATATGATCAAGCGCAGCACGGGCGATATTGTTGTGACATGTTCCATCGCAGGGCATTCGGCGATCCATGTGGAACCCGTCTATTCGGCGTCCAAATGGGCGATCACCAGCTTTGTGCAAACAATGCGCCGCCAGTTGATGCAGCATGGTATTCGCGTGGGTCAGGTCTCTCCGGGCCCTGTCATTTCCGCGCTTCTGTCCGATTGGGAACCCGAGCGTCTTCAGAAAATGAAAGACGCGGGCGCTTTGATGGAAACACGCGAAGTCTCAGATGCGATGATGTATATGCTCACGCGTCCACGCAATGTGACCATTCGCGATATGATCGTTTTGCCGTCGAATTTCGATATTTGAGATATCGCCTGCTTCCAAATCAAGTCTTTTTTGATTTGTTTGTCAGCCTTTACAGCGTGGCGTATTCCATCATTTTCGGCTAGGGCTCGCATGTGTGTTATCTTGTTTGCTATGACCTCGACCATAATGGGAGAACGCTTATGCGCCAATCGAGCAGCGGTCTGATCTGTGGGTAACTTCGAACTTTAACCGCATCAGTTTTTAGTATCGTTCAGCAGGCCACACATTGAGTGGGGTGTGAAACTGCGCGAAGACCCACTTAGTTGATCTTGTTACAGTGATGGTGGGGCAGTGCGAACTCTAGATCTGTTCAATCTCAGTCAATGGGAAAGTAACATAAAACGTTGTGACTTGGTCTTCCTCACTTTGATAAAATATATCGCCCGCCATCTGGTTGACCAGCTTTTTGGAAATATGCAGACCAAGTCCAGATCCTTGGGTGGAATGCTGGTTGCTATTTTTGACTTGCTCAAAGCGCCCAAAGATTTGACTTTCCATCCCTTTGGGAATGCCTTGGCCGGAGTTTGTGATCGAAAGTCTTGCTTGGCCGTTCAAGGTTGTTAACCCTCCTGTGACGGTGCCGTGATCATTCGAAAACTTGATGGCGTTCGAGATGAGGTTGTCGATCACCTGACGGATGGCAAAGGCATCCCCGGTGATGGTCGGGCCGTTATCAATTTGGTCTAGGGCAAATTGCACGCCTTGTTCCGCTGCAAACATCTGGTTTTCTTTGAAGCTTTCTTTGAGGATTTGTCCGAGATCGACAGGTTCGTGTTCCAAAACCAAGGCATTGATGTCGATTTTCTGTGCCAACAGGATGTTGTCGACCAACCGTGAGAGGCGAATGCTGTTTCTATGCGCGATATCAAGCATGGACTGAATCGATGCAGTGGTTTCTCCAAGTTTTCCGCTACGAGCCAGTTTTAATCCTCCGATGAGAGAGGTTAGGGGGGTTCGCAATTCATGGCTGACAACGGAAATGAATTCGTCTTTTGCGCGACTGGCCTCGTCGGCGCGCTGAAGTGCCTCTTCCAGCGCCCCACGTATGGCAATATTTTCTGTGACATCAACGAATGTGATGCTCCAGCCAAGAATAGCCCTTGATGGGTCAAGCGGACTTTCGATTTCTTGAATACGGGGTTCATAGATGCGTGACCCTGTGTTCAAATTTGAAAGCGTTTCGCGCAGGTTTATATTTTCGATATTTGCGCGCAATTCATTCACGAAATGAGTAGAGTTTTGAATGAAATAGTTGTCTTTTGCCGCCTTGTTGATGCGAAATATTTTATTGTTCCTATCGATCATAATGACAGGTTCGCTCATCGCATTTGCCAATCCTGACTGGCCAACAAAGGCCATATCCATGGTTTTATTGCGAACGAGAATCCATGTGAAAGCGAGTATGCCAAGCGTGAACATAAAGGCCGTTGGATCAAGGCCGAAGACGGTCAGGTCAAAGACAACATAGCCAGCATTGGCAGTCAAAGGCGTTAAAGTGATAACAATGAACACAGATAGTAGTGGCCATGCAGACTGTTTGGCACGCGTGAATGCCCTAGCAAGACAGAGAAGTGCCGCGAACACAAAGGTGTATAAAGATGCAATAATTACATAAAAACCGTGTCCGTGAATGTAATTAATGCTGCCATTTTCGAGCGAAATGGCCGAGGCATCTGTATAGACAAGGTGGTGCCATTGGTTCGTCGCAGCAAGCGCGAAAGCTGATATCGGTACAACGGCCAACGTCGCACCAGCCGCGCGTGTTTTGAGCCATGCCGCGTTGTCGACATAAGCAAATACAAAGAAACACCAAGCGACTGGTAGTAAGGCATTGCCAAGCCACGCCATGGTTGCCCACAGCATTTGGCAGGCGAAATTATCCGATACGACTTCAAGCCCGACCATGATCAAGGTCCATATCATGGCAATGAAGGTTAAAGCGTAAAAAACTTTTCCTTTAAAGTTCTGATACTTAATGACCCATAGTAAAACAAAAGCAGCGATAGCACTGATCGCAGATACGAACCAAAAGACAGGGTTCGCCGAGACGCCCTCAAAACATGACATCATTGTTTTACCTAAGCCCTCTTCTTCGTTGGATGATACCACCATTTGGCCGGCGTCGGCTCGGGACTAAATGTGAAAAGTGGTCTCAATCTTTTGACCAGTCTGTAGCAGACTTCAGGAAAATCAAAGCGTTGTTTCGGTTTCTGGCTGAATGAAACCCACTGTTGTCAAATATTTACTTAAGGTCAAGAGGTCGTGCGTGGGATGTGATTGTTTGAGGTGGGGGAGCAATCTGGCTATTTGCGCCCCTACGTCAGCTGAACAAATAATAGCCACGGGCTATGTAATACACGTATAAAGCGAGTTATTCGCTCGCGCGATAGAAGAAACCCATATATGCAGAATACGCAAAAATATAATGCTTTCGAAACTGATCGATGGTCGAAGGTGGTGAATAGGATAAAACGGTATGACAAATAAAAAGCGCGTCCAATCAATGGATCAGTTGATCGAGCGCGTTTCTTATGCCGTGATCATCGGGTTGTGTTCACTTATCTTCCTTGGTGTCACCTATAACAACTATATCAGAGCAGAAGAAGAGCAGAATCTCGCGATGTATAGTGCGCAATCTGTCATCGCCACGCGTATCCAGCAATCAATGAACAAGAAATTGTTGTTTGCGCGCGGTCTTGCTGGGGCCGCCTCCATTTCCCCTGACATTACAGCGGCGGAATTCTCGAATCTGAGCAGCGTGATCAAGGTCAAAGACCCATCTGTGGTGAATATGGCTTTGGTCAAAGATGC
The DNA here is from genome assembly GCF_018860665.1 of Pacificibacter marinus. Classification (GTDB taxonomy): domain Bacteria; phylum Pseudomonadota; class Alphaproteobacteria; order Rhodobacterales; family Rhodobacteraceae; genus Celeribacter; species Celeribacter marinus_A. Next base: position 60,087 of record NZ_JAHKPK010000040.1, on the reverse strand, counting down.
CATTATCATACATGTGCACCCACTCGATGATAACCGTGTCTTTATCGGAAGCGATCTTTCTAAGGTGCCTGGGCGACTTCGTGTTCTGCAAGAAGTAGAGCGCACCGGGGCGACCGTTGTCGAAGGGCCGACGGATTTGCTTCAAGGCTATTCGGGGTTTGTTATCCGGGAGCCGATTTATGAGGTCTCGTCCGGAGCGAATAAAGGCGCATTTTGGGGGATTTCGTCTATCGTCTTTGCGGCTGAGGCGTTCTTAGAGGAAATCGGTCTAAACAGTTTCGCAGATACTTACGTTGTGTCACTGCAAGTCAAGACGCCATTTGATAAAGATGTGATACTTTATGGGGACGATGAGGCGTTTTCCTCTGCAAAAACGAAGGTTGAGTTGCCCTTTCCGTCTGCGGTGTGGACGCTTGCCATGTCACCCCGTGAGACAGCCAGTGTGCCCTATCAAAGACTTGGTTTAAGTTTTTTAATAACGCTGGCGGGGGCTATCATTGCCTTGCTGGCTGCGAGAAACTTTCATGCGCTTAGGCGTCGCCAAAGACGCACTGCCACACAATTGCAAGCCGCGTTGAGTGCCGCACCCTCTGGGTTTGCGATGTTCGATGTCGAAGACAAGCTTGAGTTATGCAACCAACGATACATTGAACTTCACGGCATGGAAACAGAGTCAATTTCCCATGGTACAACGTTGAAAGCTATTCTCGAGGCAGGCCTTAAAGAGGGCCTTTACATCGATGCAATCGGTAATGAAAAAGCGTGGCTCTCGGACCAACTGACACGTGAATCCACCCAAGAAACAGGCCGTGTTCTCGCGCTGAGCAATGGAACTTGGATGCAACAGTTGGAACATGAGACGCCAAAGGGCGGGCGTGTCTTAATTTTGAACGATGTGACGGCTGTTCTATCCAGTCGGGAACGGGCAAAAGTTGCAGAACAACGCTTGAACGATGCGATCGACGCCCTACCAGTCGGGTTTTGGCTTTTTGACCGTGATGATAAATTAGTGATGTTCAATGCTATGGCGGGGGAAAAACTTGATGGCATGAAACATAACCTCGTCAAGGGACGAGAGTTGAGAGATATGGTCACTCGGCGCATGGAAACCGCAGCAGAGGTGCATCTGAACGGTGAGCCTGTTGACGATATAGTTAAGGCTGTGAACACGCTTTTAGGATCAACTTCGGACCTTGAAGTCCGCTACGCAGACAATCGTTGGTTTAAATATTTCTCTCGCCGAACATCCGAAGGTGGGCTTGTGATGTTCAGGGTGGAAATCACGGATCTGCAACATCATCGACAAGAACTCGTGTCTTCCAACACTGAATTGCGCGCGGCGTTAAGTGAACGCGACGAAGCGGAAGCACGTTTGAACGACGTGAGCGATTTGAGTTCCGAGTGGTTTTGGGAACAAGACGCAGATATGCGTATCACTTTTGTCTCGGAAGGATTTGCCCGTACAATGGGGGTTGATCCTAGTGAATATATCGGAAAGTTACGCACGGGATTTTCTTCAAATGACGAACGTGAACTGGGCGGAGAGCGCAGTGTGCTTTACTGTAAAATGCGCGCGCATGAACCGTTTCGTGACGTGGTGTACAGTCATCGTTTCCGTCCGGATGTGTTGAGTTGGATTAGGATCAGCGGTAAGCCGCGTTTTGATGATACTGGTGAGTTTACGGGGTACATCGGCATTGCAGAGGATGTGACGAAATTCTATGCAGCTTTGCGCGAGGCTGAGCAGGCTGATGAGGCTAAAACGCAATTCCTAAATGTGATAAGCCATGAATTGCGTACGCCCTTGTCTGCGGTTTTGGGCTTTAACAGCTTTATTGCGAATCTTGAAAAGCTGCCAAGTTATACTGCGCTGAACACGGCCATGACAAATGGCGATCCTGTGCAAATCAAAGAGGCATTCCGCGCATTTGAAGACAATATTGCGCAGTTTACGCGACGTATTCAGGCTGCAGGAACGCAGCTTAAATCATTGATCGACGATATGCTGGATCTGGCCCGGATCGAGGCGAATACCGTTGATGTGACGCCGACCAAGCTGAACAGTAAAAAGATCGTCGAATCCGTAGTCGATCAGATGCATGCGATGGCCGATGAGAAAGGACTTAGCATTCCGCTGGATCTCGTAACGGCGGATGTCTGGGCTGATGAAATTAGGCTTCGACAAATCCTGACCAATCTTTTGGGCAACGCCTTTAAGTTTACGGATGAAGGCACAGTCACTGTACGCAGTCGGATTCGAGACAATATGGTTGTCTTTGAAGTCATCGATACAGGTATAGGCATTTCGCAAGATCGCGTGGGAATTGTTTTCGATCGTTTTGCTCAGGCGGCTCAAGGTACAAATCGCTCGAACGCTGGGGTCGGCCTTGGATTGACCATCTGTAAGGATCTTGTGGGATTGCAAAATGGCTGGATCGAAGTCGAAAGTGAACTCGGTGTTGGCACCACGTTTATTTTCGCAATTCCCCTTTGGCACGAAAGCGAATAGTTAGTATTTAACCTTGGGTAGAATGCCGCAGCGCGTGACCATATTTTCATCATAAACCAACCATAATCGCGCCGTTTTGTGGCATCATATTACTGTCCAAGACGATATTTGTTTAAAAACATGATGCTGCGACGACATAGTAAAAGTGCAGATTTTTTAAATTGTAGGTAACTATTATGGTAGGTAATTTCGATAATGACGTGCGGGCGTTTTCATTAGAGAACGGGGATGAGGTCTTCACTCAGGAACAGTCTGATTTTCAGAATGCTTTGTGGGAAGGAATGTCCGAGAATGTAATCGTATTTGAGACCACATTAGAAAAGCCGGTTTATATAAACTGGGCGGCGCGCGCTGCCTTTGGAAATGGATCTGCGACAGCAGCGGCATTGCATCTTCATGAGAGTGGTTTTTTTCATAACCTTTTGGCCGATGAGGCCGTATTGAATGTGGCGCAAGCCGTTGGACGCACAGCATTTCGCACCCATCCCCTATTCGAAGGGCAACGTTTCAATGGTTATGTTTTTACCACCTCAGATAAGGTTGGCGACGCGTATTTGGTCGTCATATTTCATATTGAAACGGATCAAGAGAGAATAGAATATCTTCGCAGAGAAATGAATGCGGTTATCACTCACGAATTGCGCACGCCATTGACCAGTATCAAAGGGGCGCTTGATCTGTTGAAATCCGGCTTGGTTGGTCCGCTGACAGAAAAAGCACAAATGCTTCTAAATATCGCGGGATCTAACAGTGACCGGATGCTTGATCTCATTCAGGAAATTCTTGACCTGAGTGAAAACGCGCAAATTGGCGACATTCGTGAGAGCGAGGTGATCAAAATTGCGCCGCTACTGGAAAGTCTTGTCGTCACCCATCAAGGTTACGGCTCTTATCACGGTGTTGATGTTCAGATGCGCCCCACGGATGCGGCGCTGTCCGTTTGTGCTGTTCCATCTCAACTGACAAAAATTCTGTCCAATCTATTGTCCAATGCTGTGAAAGCATCCGAGCGCGGTAATTCCGTCGAAATTTGGGCGCAAGCGTCAGATGGAAGTGTCGCGGTTTTCGTTCGTGATCACGGAGCCGGAATCCCGGTTGACCTGCGAGACAACCTGTTTGAGCGATTCACAAAAGCAAGCTGGGGCAATGATCAAACCGTGGGCAGTTCTGGCCTTGGGTTGAACATCGTGCGCACATTGATCGAACAGTTGGGTGGGGCCATTTCGTTTGAAACGGAAGAGGGTAAGGGCACGGTGTTCCGTGTCGACATGCCCAAGCATGACTAAGATTGTTTAACCTAAAAAATGAGATAATGGGCTGGCCTGTACTGTTTATTCCAGTACTGTTTATGCCTGCGCTGAGCGTGGCTGAGACTGGCAACAGTGCGCTATTGAGTGTCTTATAGGGCCTTTACGATCGCATCTTCCATCAGATCAAGAAGTTTTTCGATACGGCCCGATAGAATGCTTAGTTGGGTTGGCGTCTGAATGAAGCTTGCAATCTGTTGTTCGATTTCAGCAGCACAGTCCCCTATGCTTTGAAGCCCCAGAGTTGCCGCGATCCCACTGAATCTATGTGTTATAAACGCCAAACGAGCCAAAGCGTTTTGACGCTCTGTCTCGTTTTGTATTAAGATCTGAATCGTCTCTATTTCAGCAATCTTGTGATTTAAGTCGACAATGAAGCGTTGTTTCGTACGCTCGAGGGTTTGGGCCAGCTTTTGCTCTATCGCTGTCTGAGAGTGTTTTTTGTTTATCATAAGCCTATCGACACAAAACCGTTAATGTTTCTAAGGACTGCGGCCCAAACGTTTAGCTACGCATGGATAGTCTTTTGGGGTCGAACATTGGCAAAGAACGCGGCTCGGCACTCTTAAGTTCGGCTTTCGATATCGCACGGGCAATAAGGGCCTCAGGAGAGGCATCAAACATCGACATTCTGACAGTTTCACCCACTCTAACCGTGACATCCAAAGGCACGGTATCCCCGCCGATCAGGCCGAATTCGTTCAAAGTTAATGATAATTTGAGTTCCAGTTCCGCTTCGTCAAGATGAAGCGTGCGGGGTAAGATTGCAACATACTGTCCGTTGCCAAAGTAGGAAATCATAACATTGTGGCTGCGCAAGCTTTCGAAAATGGCTTCTGCAACATCGGTCAAAATCCCATGGAATTCCAAGGGAGAGGTCATCGAGAAAAGGCGTTCGCGCTTTTGAATTTGAAAACAAATCGCCCCACACATAAAACGTTTGCCCCGAGACAGGCGGTGTAGGTAGTTTTCCATTTCAAGACTGCCGAGTACGCGTGGAACGTCATAAATTGTAACGGCATCAGCCAGATCAAAATGCGAATCCGAATTGGACTTGTTGCCCATGTCCAAGCGCAGGTTTTCCTCGCGGCGTGTCGCATTCAACGCGGATTGCTGTTCATTGAAAAGAAGCTGCGCAACGTTTAGTCGCGCATTGAGATCGGTCGTATCTATCGGTTTAGTTAGATAATCCGTGGCACCACGCAAAAAGGCTGCATCGATGTGCTCTTTATCTCTCATAGCTGTGAGCATGATAATCGGGGTGCGGCGGTGTTCGCTGATGGCACGAATTCTACCACACAAATCGACCCCGTCCATGCCTGGCATTTGAATATCCAAGATAAAGGTCGAGAAGCGGTGTTGCCCTTGGTTGATCAAGTTCAACGCCTCTTCGCCGCTTTGCGCATAGACAACGTCTTCGTACCCTTGAGACGCCAGAATTGCCGCCATTAATTCCAGAATATTGCGATCATCGTCGACAACTAGAAGTGACATCATAGTCTCCAAAATAATATCTGCTCTGCGGCTTCACTACGATTGTTTCATGAATCGTATCGTTTTGTACCTGCATTCAACTTTAGGGTGACATTCCCTAACAAATTGGGTCAAAGTGTGGCTAAATTAAGAATTGAAGATTTTAACTACTTTTTTTTCGCGGTTCATGCGGTTTAAAATCACCGAGAGACATATAATGTGCTTGTTTCTCAGTGCGGTGCATATAAGATCGCCGCATGAAAGCACTTCAGAACATCATGCACGTTGAAGATGATCCTGACATACGTGAAATTACACGCATGTCTCTTGAGCTTGTGGGTGGCTTTAATGTGCAGCAATTCAGTTGCGGTCAAGATGCACTCGACTGGGACCCTGATGTGACGCCAGATATGGTGTTACTGGACGTTATGATGCCCGTCATGGATGGCGTCGAGACGCTAAAGCAGCTCAGAAAACGGGATCGTTTTGCAGATGTACCTATCGTTTTTGTGACGGCAAAGGCATCACGTGCTGATTTTGGTCAGCTTAGGGAACTTGGCGCCAAGGGTATCATCCTCAAGCCATTTGAGCCGATGGAACTTCCCGCAGAGCTTTTGAAAATTTGGGACGATTGCCAATAGCGGCAGGCCGAATATGGGCCAGACACATATGAAAGTCATCGTATTTCTAGGATCGGTCCGCGAGAGCACGCCGCCACGTCCGGCTAGGCTTGGCGCGCGCGTCGCAGCAGCGATGGCGAGGCTGCTTGAAGGTGCTGAGGTTGACGTAGAAGTCATCGATCCGCTGGATCTCGATCTGCCTACCGTATTCAAGCCGCACTTTGCCTATTCCGCTGGGAAAGCACCTGTGGCGATGCAGCGTCTTGCCGAGAAAATTGAAGCTGCTGATTGTTATGTGATGGTCAGCCCAGAATACAACCATTCAATGAGCCCCGCGCTTGCCAACCTGCTCAACCACTTCGCAAGCTCGAGTTTTGCGTTCAAACCCAGCGCCATCGTGACCTATTCCGCAGGCCAGTGGGGCGGTGCGCGGGCGTCGGTCAATATGCGGACCTATCTGAGCGAATTGGGATGCCTGCCGGTGTCAGCGATGATCTACATTCCGCACGCACAGGACGTCTTTGAAGAAGACGGATCGTTCGGAGCGGATGCTGACGTGGCAGAGTGGGAATCTTACTTTGGTCGTACGCTGGAACAGATGTTCTGGTGGAGCAAGGCGGCGAAAGCTCAGCGCGCGCATGGTCTTCCGACCAAAGCATTCGGGCGCGATCCTTCGCAACGAAACGCGCCGCTGAAATGAGGCGCGAGCCTCTGTCATACAAATAACCGGATAGGGTGGGCGCGATGCGTAGCCTAGCTGCCGTTACCACCAATACCCGTTTTGCCGACTGCCACAAAATAGCGCATACTAAACTTGCGCGGTTTGCCAACTGGTGTCACCAGTTATCGGATAAGTGTACCAACTCCAACTTGTTTCCACGGCTTCATAATCGTCCTCTTCGATAAGTGCTTTGCCGAAGGTGCCTGCAGTACAAGGCGCGGCCCAATACACTAAACGTATAACGATGTTAAGCCAAAGATATGCTTTGCCCCTATACAAGTCGGCCTTCTTGCCGTATCAGGGCATCTTTCTTACCTCCGGTCTTTCCGCGCATGCGGCAATTGCCCAATACGGACACGCATCTCCCATGATTACAGCCCTTTCCGACGCCCTTGCCGAGCGCGGCTATGACACCCTCACCCCAGTCCAAGAGGCGGTGAACGATCCTGCGTTGCAAGACGCGGATCTTTTGGTCTCTGCGCAAACCGGCTCAGGCAAAACTGTTGGTTTCGGTTTGGCCATCGCGCACACTCTTTTGGGCGAGGCAGAACGTTTTGATCGTGCCGAGGCACCGATGGCCTTGGTTATCGCGCCGACCCGCGAATTGGCGTTCCAAGTGAAACGCGAACTTGAATGGCTTTACGCCAAAGCAGGCGCGAAATTGGCGTCTTGTGTGGGTGGCATGGACTACCGTGATGAGAAACGCACCCTTGAACGTGGCGCGCATATCGTTGTCGGCACGCCGGGCCGTTTGCGGGATCACATTCAGCGCGGCTCTTTGGATATGTCGGGCTTGCGCGCGATTATTCTTGATGAAGCTGATGAGATGCTTGATCTGGGGTTTCGCGAAGACTTGGAATTCATGTTGGGCGAGGCGCCCGTCGAGCGTCGCACCTTGATGTTCTCGGCCACTGTGCCTGCGATGATCGCGAAATTGGCCAAGCAATATCAACGTGACGCTGTGCGTGTGAACACTGCTGCTGGTGCCAAACAGCACGCTGATATCTCTTACCAAGCCCTGTCAGTATCTCCGCGTGACGAAGAAAACGCTATTATCAATATGTTGCGTTACCATGATGCGGAAAACGCCATCGTGTTTGCCAACACCCGTGCTTCTGTGGCGCGTTTGACAGCCCGTTTTGCCAACCGTGGTTTTTCGGTTGTCTGCCTGTCTGGTGAGTTGAGCCAATCTGAGCGCTCGCATGCTTTGCAAGCCATGCGCGATGGTCGTGCGCGTGTTTGTGTGGCGACTGACGTTGCTGCGCGCGGGATTGATTTGCCGAACTTGGAATTGGTTATTCACGCTGAATTGCCAACCAATGCCGAAACTTTGTTGCACCGTTCTGGCCGTACGGGTCGTGCTGGTCGCAAAGGGATTTCTGCGCTGATCGTTCCGCCAAAGATGAAATCCAAAGCCACACGTTTGCTTGGCTGGGCCAAATTGCAGGCTGAATGGGTTGAGGCGCCAAGCGCAGAGATGATTTTGGCGAAAGACGAAGAGAAGCTTTTGACAGATGAGGCATTGATGGCTGAACCGTCTGAAAAAGAGGCCGTGTTTGCAGCCAAAATGCTGGAAATGCATTCGCCAGAGAAAATCGCTGCAGCGTACTTGCGTTTGTATCGTGCTGGCGTGTCCGCGCCAGAGGAACTCGGTCCTGCACCAAAGCCAGGTGAACGTCCAGAGCGTGCACAACGCGAAGACTTTGGCAAATCTGTTTGGTTCGCCCTGTCTGTTGGTCGTGATGATCGTGCAGAGCCGCGTTGGCTTTTGCCGTTGGTTTGTCGTGCTGGCAACATCGACAAAACCTCTATCGGCGCGATCCGTATTCGCGACACACAGAGCTTTGTTGAGTTGAAAGAAGCTGCTGCAGATGGTTTTGAAGCTGCGCTTGATAACGGTATTTTGGAAGAAAACGTGAAAGCGACCCGTTTGGCGACGATGCCTGACTTGGGTGGTGATCGTTCTGGTGGTGGCAAAAAGCCATTTGAGAAAAAGCCATACGAAAAGAAATCATTCGGCGATAAAAAACCGTATGAAAAGAAATCGTTTGGCGACAAAAAGCCTTATGCGAAAAAAGAGTATGGCGATAAAAAGCCCTATGCGAAATCCGCAGATGGCGACAAAAAACCTTACGAGAAAAAGCCATTTAAGAAAAAGTTCGAAGACCCAACTCGCGATGGCGCTGTGAGCGACAAAGCGAAAAAGCCTTACGAGAAGAAATCATTTGCCGCTGGGGCAGGCGATCCTTCCAAACGTGTGTACAGCAAGAAACCGGCTGGTGCTGGCAAGCCTGGTGGCGGTAAACCTTATGCGGGTAAGCCAAGCGGTGGCAAACCAGCTGGCGGCAAGCCTGCTGCGAAATACGGCAAGCCTAAGGGTGGTGCTGCGGCCCCAAAACGCAAAGGCTAAACCGCCTGCGCTGAACTAAATGAAAAAGCCGAGCAGTCAAATGCTCGGCTTTTTTCTGTTCGTAAACCTAATACCTAGTGGCCTTATTTCTTAGGAATTTTAGGAACAGGCCCAGTCGGCGCGGCCATAGACGCTTTTTCTTCTTTGGTCAGCTTGGTGTTCCAAGCGTTGTTACTGATGCGAAGTTCATTTGGCATGGGCTTGGTTTTGCCCTTGCTGATACTGCCGCCTTTTTCCAAAAATTCACGGATCAAGGCATCGTCGGTCGTTTCTTTAGGCACTTGTTTCATCTTCGAATGCGTCCTCAGCAGCTGCACAGCAGGAAAAGTAAAAGAGTGAAGTGTTCGTCTTGATGATCGGTATCGGCGCAATGTTACTGCGCAGGTATTGTGATTCATAGGGCGAAAACTTTAAATCTTGTGGGAGCGGCGATCTTGGGCCTTAAGGCACTAACTTCACTGCATGTGTTTTCTCGTCGTCGACCGAGGTCATTTGTAAATAGGCCTTGCTTTGCAGCCCTTTGGCTTGTGATGTAGTGATAGGCAATGATGCCGTGCAACTACGACTAGGGGGTTTATGCCCATACGTTTCATCTGTTCTGTGATACAAGGTGCTGCCTGTGTTCTGCTGGCAGGGCTGGGATCAGCGCAGGCTGACACTGTGACGGTGTTCGCAGCCGCCAGTCTTAAAGCAGCTTTGGATGACGTCGCGATAGAGTTCGAACTCGTATCTGATCATAAGGTATTGCTGTCTTTCGCGAGCTCGTCAGCTCTTGCGCGCCAAATCGAACGGGGCGCACCCGCCAATGTCTTTATCAGTGCCAATACCGATTGGATGGACCAGCTTGCCACTGAAGGTCTGCTTGACGCAGATAGCCGTGTCACTTTGTTGACCAACCAACTTGTGCTGATCGTACCTAAAGATGCGGACATGCCAAAAACGTCGATCGATGACATCGATTTTGTTGGTCTGCTTGAAGCAGGCCCTATGGCGATGGGGTTTGTCGAGGCCGTGCCTGCGGGCATTTACGGCAAGTCGGCATTGGTCAACTTGGGGCTTTGGGACAGCCTGTCGACGCATGTTGCACAAACAGATAATGTGCGGAGTGCCTTGGCTTTGGTGGCGCGGGGCGAGGCTCCATTGGGGATTGTCTACGCAACAGATGCACTAAGCGAAGCGCGTGTATCCGTTGTTGCGCAGTTTCCTCAGGCCAGCCATGCTCCCATCGTTTATCCCGCCGCTGTGATCGCGCCCGCGACAGTGGCGGCGTCTGAATTCGCTGCATATCTTGCGTCACCAGAGGCCCGCGCGATTTTTGATGAGCATGGGTTCGGGAACGTGGATCACTGATGCTTTTGGACTTTTCGCCCGCAGAATGGCAAGCGATAGCGCTGTCGATCAAAGTGTCTTTCGTGGCAACTTTGTTCAGTCTGCCTTTGGCTCTAACTGCGGCCTATGCATTGGCGCGTTGGGATTTTTTCGGCAAACAGTTTTTGAACGGGCTTGTGCATTTGCCTTTGGTCTTGCCGCCCGTGGTGACGGGATATTTGCTGCTCGTGGTCTTTGGCACGCGCGGGCCTGTCGGGGCCTTTTTGCAAGATTGGGGTCTTGTTTTCGCCTTTCGCTGGACAGGGGCCGCATTGGCTGCCGCCATTATGGCCTTTCCTTTGATGGTGCGGGCGATCAGATTGTCGTTGGAAGCGGTTGATCCAAAATTGGAACAGGCTGGGGCCACTTTGGGGGCGTCGCCTGTGTGGATTTTCTTGACCATCACCTTGCCCCTATCTGTGCCGGGCATTTTGGCGGGAACTGTTCTGGGGTTTGCCAAAGCTTTGGGTGAATTTGGCGCGACAATTACATTTGTGTCCGCAGTTCCGGGGCAAACGCAAACGGTGCCTTCGGCGATTTACGCGCTTTTGCAGGTGCCAGGTCAAGAAAACGCAGCATTGAGATTGGTCCTCGTGTCGGTCGTGTTGGCGATGGGAGCCTTGCTCTTGTCTGAAGTGCTGGCGCGCCGGACTATGAAGCGGATGACTGGCGTATGAGTTTGTCTATCTCGATTCAGCATAGCTTTGACGGTTTCGCGTTGGACGTGTCCTTTGAAGTTCCTAAAGGCTTAACTGTTTTGTATGGGCGCTCAGGCTCGGGCAAGAGCACGATCATCAATGCCGTTTCTGGATTGATACGGCCAGATAATGCCAAAATTTCCATTGATGAACAGGTGCTGCAAGACAGTGGTGCAGGCATTTTTATGCCCGCTTACAAACGTAAATTGGGATATATTTTCCAAGACAGCCGTCTCTTTCCACATCTCACTGTCACGCGCAATTTGGATTATGGTGCGCGGGCTGCAAGGCGTGGCATTGATACGGTGCAGCGTGAGCGGGTCATCGAAATGTTGGGCATTGGCGATCTGCTTGATCGCAGGCCACTCGGATTATCGGGCGGCGAAAAACAACGGGTTGCTATCGGGCGGGCGCTTTTAGCCGATCCGCAATTGATCCTTGCAGATGAACCTCTGGCGTCCTTGGATGCTGCGCGCAAAGCTGAGATCCTGCCCTATTTTGAACGTATCCGTGATGAGACCGGAATTCCGATCATCTATGTTAGTCATTCCGCCAATGAGGTCGCGCGCTTGGCCACCACTGTGGTTGCGCTTGAAGGGGGCAAGGTTCTTCGCAAAGGCCCCGCGCTTGATGTGTTGGCCGATCCGACGACGATGCCCATGGGCGTTGGTCAAGTCGGTGCGGTTTTGAATGTGCGAATCAAAGCGCATCACCAAGACGGTTTGACGGAACTTGATGCGAGCGGCGATTCATATTTCTTGCCGCATGTGAAGGCGGACATCGGTACGAATCTGCGGGTGCGATTGCCTGCCTCTGATGTCATGTTGGCGACAACGCGGCCGTCGGGGCTGTCGGCGCTTAATATCGTTGCGGGCAGGGTTGAGGCGATCCAAGACACTGGTGCATCCAGCGCTATTGTCACAGTGTCTACCCGCGCAGGCGCTGTGCTTGCACGGGTGACGCGACGGTCCGTTTCTGCGATGGCATTGGATGTTGGTGTGCCTTGTTTCGCTATCGTGAAAACCGTGGCTATTGCCTCAGATACCTAAGCCTAAATGCGATTTGCGCGTAGAAAATCCATGACACTGGCTGCGCAAAATAACACGGCTGCGACACATACAATGGTCGGCCCTGTGGGAGAATCAAATTGAAATGCCAATTGGATGCCCGATAAGACCGAAACAGCGCCAATCACCACAGCGATCAATGCCATGCGTTCGGGCGTGCGCGCAAAGGGTCGCGCGGCGGCTGCCGGAATAAGCAACATCGCAGCGATGAGTAAAACGCCCACCACTTTGATCGCGACGGCGACAACCATGGCAAGTGCCAGCGACAGGATAAGTTGCTCGCGACGAGGCGAAATGCCTGCTGCACTCGCCAAATCAGGGTTCAATGTCGAGGTCAACAGCGCTGACCAACGTGCAAGCAGCAACAACAAGACCAAAGCCGCGCCCCCCCAAATCACCAGCAGGTCAACGCGCCCAACAGCCAAAATGTCGCCAAACAGATAGGCCATCAAATCAACGCGCACGCCATCAATGAACGAAACCGCCACAAGGCCGAACGCCAACGAGCTGTGCGCCATGACGCCAAGCAGCGTGTCCATTGCATAGCCGCGCCCGCCTAAGGCAGAGACAGTTAAGGCCATGATTAAGGCGACGGACAATACGCCACCCAGAATGGACACGTTGAAGGCCAAAGCCAGCGCCACGCCCAAAATCGACGCATGGGCGGTGGCATCGCCGAAATAGGCCATACGTCGCCAGACAACAAAACAGCCCAAAGGTGCAGCAGCCAGAACCACACCAAGCCCAGCAAGGGTGGAGCGGACCATAAAATCATCAAGCAGGGTCATAATGTGGCCTCAGAGTTGTCGTGGCTGTTTTCGTTGTGATGGCTCTGCGCGTGATCATGCGCGCAAGTTTCATCATGTGTGTGTGAATGCTCATGGCGGTACAGGGCCAAGGCACCTTGGGTGCCTGAGCCAAACAGGGCGCGATACTCAGGGGCTGAGGCCACAATTTCTGGCGCACCTTCACAGCAAATATGACCGTTCAAGCAGATCACGCGATCCGAGGCAGCCATCACGACATGCAATTCATGGCTGACCATCAACACAGCACAGCCGAAGTTTTGGCGGACTTGCGCGATTTGAGCGTAAAAATCAGCAGATCCCGGTTGATCGAGGCCTTGTGTCGCCTCATCCAAAATTAAAATATGCGGATCGTTGAGCAGGGCACGCGCAAGTAAGACGCGTTGGAATTGCCCGCCCGATAGGCCAGTCATCTGGCGTTTTCCGAGATCACCTGCACCAGCATCATTAAGCGCTTTTTCGGCCACGGCGTCATTGACGCGGCGTGGGAGACTGAGGAACCGACGCACGGTGAGGGGCAGCGTCGGATCAATGTGCAGCTTTTGCGGCACGTAGCCTATTCGCAAATTTGGCATGCGGGTGATCTGGCCGCCCGTGGGTTTGATCGCGCTCACGAGCGTGCGCAATAGGGTGGATTTGCCTGACCCGTTCGGGCCGACAACAGTAACGATTTCGCCAGATTTGATCGCCAAATTTACATCATGAAGCGCGACTTTCGCCCCGATGTGAACGCAGACGTTTTTGAGAGAAATAAGCGTGTCGGACATCAGGCAGGTTCACTTTTGGGGATGCAATTGGGGCAAAGACCTTCGGCCTCTAAAATAGCGCGTTCAATGATAAACCCTGTGGCAGATGCAATTTGTGCCAAGCGGCCTTGTGTCAAATTGGTTTCGGCTTCGGCCACAGCATTACAGTCGCGGCAGATTAAGAATGCAGGCGTATGAACCTCATGCGGGTGGGCGCAGGCGATAAAAGCGTTGAGGCGTTCTATTTTGTGCACGAAGTCATGTTTGGTGAGAAAGTCCAAGGCACGGTAGGCAACGGGGGGCTGCGACCCAAGCCCTTCGTCACGCAAGCGATCTAGAATTTCGTAAGCTCCGAGAGCACGGTGTTCTTCGAGTAAGATTTCGAACACGCGTTTGCGCACAGGTGTGAACTGCAATCCAGCAGCGATACAACGTGCTTCCACTGAGGCCACGGCATCGGTGACGCAACTGGCGTGATCGTGGTGGGCAAATCCGATGGGGTCGCTGTTGAGGGGCATGGGCACTCCTTAATGACTGTCTTACTATTTTGGGGTTGATATGTTATATTATGACATATATCAAGCGGGTGTTATAGTATAACAGGATGATTGATATGACACGCTATACCTCCGCTTTTGCGGCCCTAATGCTTTCTACCTCACCCGTGATGGCGCAGGTGCCAACCGTTGCCACCGACATTGCACCTATTCATTCATTGGTCGCACAAGTGATGGGTGATTTGGGCGAGCCGACCCTTTTGATGGACCAGAGCGCGTCACCACATAGTTATGCCATGCGGCCTTCTGAAGCGAGAAACTTGCAGCAGGCTGATGTGGTGTTTTGGTCCGGCAATGCTTTGGCGCCTTGGCTGGGGGGCGCGATTGATACGCTGGCCCCTAATGCTGTTTCTGTGCCGTTGATCGAGGAAGAGACGAGCATCAAGCTTGAGTTCCGTGAGGGGGCGACCTTTGAAGCACATGATCACGCGGATCATGCTGGCCATGACGATCACGCGGATCATGCTGGCCATGACGATCATGATGATCACGCGGAAGATGACCACCATGACGATCACGATCACGACGATCATGCGGCGGATGAAGATCATGATGACCACGATCACGACGATCACGCGGCGGATGATGATCATGATGACCACGGTCACGACGATCATGAGGCGGATGAAGATCATGATGACCACGATCACGACGATCACGCGGCGGATGATGATCATGATGACCACGGTCACGACGATCATGAGGCGCATGAAGGCCATGATGGCCACGACCATACCGGACTGGACCCGCACGCATGGCTAGACCCACAAAACGCGATTGCATGGTTGGATGTTATCGCCAAAATCCTAAGTGACCTTGATGCCGAAAATGCGCAGACATATGCCGCAAACGCCGCTGAAGGAGCTGTTCAACTGACCGCACTGACTGAGCGCCTGCAAGAGCAACTGGCAGATGAGCACGATCTCAAATTTGTCGTGTTCCATGATGCCTATCATTACTTTGAATCACGTTTTGACCTCAACGCGGCGGGGGCGATCTCTTTGAGCGATGGGGCGGCGCCAAGCCCTGCGCGTATTTCAGAGTTACAGCACATGATCAAAGATGAAGGTGTCGATTGCGTCTTTGCGGAACCACAATTCAATGCGGGGCTTGTGAAAACCATCTTGGAAGGCACGTCAGCACATAATGGTGTGATCGATCCATTGGGACGAGACATTGATCTTGGCCCTGATTTTTACGGAAAACTGATTCAAGGCGTGGCTGACAGCTTTGATGCCTGCAGATAATTCCACGTTACCTTGCGCCCAGCACTTGTTTGTAGTGCTGGGCGTCTTTACATCCAACATATGAAAAAATGGATCCCTTTTGTGAAATCTGCCCCACGCGTGAGTGTGGTGCGATTAAATGGTGCGATTATGACCCGTCAAGGCGGGCTGAATGATCAATCTATGGTCTCAGCTATCGAACGCGCGTTCAGGCGTGGCAAGCCTGACGCTGTGGCTCTGTCAATCAATTCTCCGGGTGGATCGCCGGTGCAATCCTCGCTGATTGCCGCGCGTATTCGTCGATTGGCAGCGGAAAAAGAAATCCCAGTATATGCTTTCGTCGAAGATGTCGCTGCCTCAGGCGGTTATTGGTTGGCCTGTGCGGCTGATAAAATCTATGTCGATCACAGTTCTATCGTTGGATCTATCGGCGTGATCTCGGCTGGGTTTGGTTTTGACAAGCTGATCGAAAAGCATGGTGTTGAGCGTCGCGTCTATACAGCTGGCAAATCCAAAAGCCAGATGGACCCGTTCAAGCCAGAAAATGCAGCTGATGTGAAACGCATCAAATCGCTGCAGGTTGAAATTCATGATGCCTTTGTCGCACATGTGCGTGCCTCTCGTGAGGGACGTTTGAGCACCGAGACTGAATTGTTTGACGGCTCGTTCTGGACCGGCACAACTGGCGTGTCTTTGGGCTTGGCGGACGGGATTGGACATCTTGTGCCCATGATGAAAGATATCTACGGCGATAAAGTCCAATTGTCTGTTTACGGTCCGAAAAAGCCGCTGCTGTCACGCTTTGGCGCGCAACTGAGTTCTGCACTGACATCATCTGTTGAGGAACACGCACTTTGGGCGCGGTTCGGTTTATGACGTGATTTTCAAAATAATCACCCTGTTTCTTGTTGGTATGATGGTGTTAGCCCTCGTGGGGAAGTTTCGGTTTCCCGGACAAGACAAACTCAAGGCACTGACCTGCAAAACATGCGGTCGGTATAAGATCGGCAAGGGCCCCTGTGCCTGCGAAAAAGGAAAGCGTTGATGGATTTTATTCTTGCCTGCGTTGGCTTGGTCCTATTGTTGCTCGCGGGCGATGCGTTGGTGCGTGGCGCTGTCAACTTATCGCTGCGGATCGGCATTCCCGCTTTGATTGTCAGCTTAACAGTCGTGGCCTTCGGGACCTCTGCGCCGGAATTGCTGATCTCAGTCTCTGCCATCCACGAGGGTGTTCCGGGATTGGCTTTGGGCAATGTGATCGGCTCCAATACTGCCAATATCTTGCTGGTTTTGGGCATTCCCGCGCTGATCACCACGTTACATGTGACAGACAATTCCACACGTTCTAGCTATCTACAAATGATCGCTGGTACGGCTTTGTTTATTGGTTTGGCCAGTTTCGGGACGTTCACATGGGTTTCAGGTTTCATTTTGTTGGCTGCTTTGGCGGCTATGCTTGGATATGCCGTGTTTCAGGCGCGCTGCCATCGTCGTGACACGGCTGCGGCTGATGCGGTAAAAGAAGCCTGCGATGAGGTCGCTATCGAAGATTTAGAAGGGGCTGACCCTGATCTTCCTTGGTGGAAAATCATCGCCTTTTTGGTCGCAGGTTTGATGGGTTTGCCTTTGGGCGCCAAACTATTGGTCGATGCTTCAACGAATATCGCGACTGCCTACGGCGTGTCCGACGAAATTATTGGCCTGACGCTCGTGGCAATTGGCACATCCTTGCCTGAATTGGCCACCACAGTTATGGCCGCGCTGCGCAAACAAGCTGATGTGGCCTTTGGCAATGTCATCGGGTCAAATATGTTCAATCTGCTTGGCATCATTGGCGTGTCCAGTTTTGTGGGCAATTTGCCCGTGGGGGCGGAGCTGATGTCTTTTGACATTTGGATCATGCTGGCGGCATCGCTTTTGCTGGGTGTTTTTGTCATCAAGCGTATTGATATCACGCGGTTTTGGGGATTTGTCTTTAGCGGGCTATATGTTGCTTATGTCTTGAGAGTTTTACTCTCATCGTAGATGTCTTGCAGTTAAGGAGGCGTGATGCATAAGCCAAAAGCATTGGTCACAGGCGCTGGCAAACGTATTGGCCGTGCTATGGCGTTGTACCTTGGGCAGCGCGGGTTTGATGTCGCTGTGCATTATTCCAGTTCGCACGATGGTGCAGAAGAGGTAGCGACGCAACTGCGTGCGCTGGGCGTCAAAGCCGAGGCGCTGCAAGCGGATTTGTTGATCGAGGCTGATATGCAAGCCTTGGTGTCGCGTGCATCGCACGCACTGGGCGGGCCTTTGACTTTGCTGGTCAACAACGCCTCTATTTTTGAACAAGACACCATCGAGACAGCGACCCGTGACAGTTGGGATCGTCATATCGAAAGCAATCTGCGCGCTCCTGTGGTGTTAACGCAAAATTTTGCCACACAGGTGTCAGAGGCTTCGGTTGATGAGCGTGGCGAAGCGATGGCGCAGGCCTTGGTGGTCAATATAATTGATCAACGTGTGCGCAAGCTAACTCCCGATTTTATGAGCTATACCATTGCCAAAATGGGTTTATGGGCGTTCACGCAGACGGCTGCACGAGCATTGGCGCCGCGTGTGCGGGTAAATGCAATTGGGCCCGGTCCGACATTGCAAGGCACGCACCAAACAGTTGAAGCCTTTGCTCAGCAGCGCAGTGCGACAGTTTTGGAGCGCGGGTCCAATCCAGAAGATATTAACGCTGCCTTGGGGTACTTTTGGGACGCCCCGAGTGTGACGGGTCAGTTGATTTGCACCGACGGCGGTCAACATTTGGGGTGGCAGACGATTGATGTGGATGGGGCGCTCCAGAGATGATTTGGCTTGAATCAGATTAAAGTTGTGCACCTGTGACTGTTGTCTGGGCCAAATATGACCAAAATGTAAATAAATTCAATGATTTGACCGGCGGTGATAAAAAATAACGTTGCATTTCAGTGACTTGGGTTTTTGCCTATTTTTAAGGCAATCGGTGGAAATTGCCTTAAACAAAGGAAAAAGTGGCGTCCATTGAGAGTTATCAGCAGGGTTATCCACAGAAACGGTGGATTTGTTTCCTCTTGCCCTCAATGCCATAAGGTTGCAGCTACTGTGGGAATCATAAGAGATTGAGCATGACTGAAGACACCCCATCTCATCCCATCAAGGCCATCCCAAAAGGCCATAAGGTTATCGAGGGATATCTGCGTCAGATTGATGGATCGCCGGGTGTGTACCGGATGCTCGATGCTGAGCATAACGTGCTTTATGTTGGCAAAGCGCGGCACTTGAAAAATCGTGTTTCGAACTATGCGCGCCCCCATGGTCACAGCGGGCGCATCGCGCGGATGATCTCTGAAACAAGTCAGATGATGTTTCTGACCACGCGTACTGAAACCGAAGCTCTGCTGCTTGAGCAAAACCTGATCAAACAGTTGAAGCCGCGCTACAATGTGCTGTTGCGTGATGACAAAAGCTTTCCGAATATCATGGTGACCAAAGATCACGAGTTTCCACAGATTTCTAAACATCGTGGAAAAAAATCACGCAAGGCCGCGTATTACGGTCCCTTCGCGTCGGCGGGAGCAGTGAACCGAACGCTACACCAGCTTGAGCGGGTGTTCTTGCTGCGCAATTGTTCCAATGCAGAATTTGAAGGGCGCACGCGGCCTTGTCTGCAATACCAAATCAAACGCTGTACTGCGCCTTGTGTCGGCAAGATATCGAAAGAGGATTATCTTGAGATGGTGTCGGATGCGGAAAAGTTTTTGCAAGGCAAAGACAAAGGCATGCAGCAACGTCTGGCGGCGCAGATGCAAGTGGCTTCTGACAATATGGAATTCGAGCGCGCAGCTGCTTTACGCGACCGCATCAAGGCCATGACCCAAGTACAAACTGCACAGGGCATCAATCCGCGTACCGTGACTGAGGCGGATGTGATCGGTTTGCATATGGATGGCGGGCAGGCCTGCGTTCAAGTATTTTTTATTCGCGCCAATCAAAACTGGGGCAACCAAGATTTCTACCCGCGTATCGCAGCTGACAATAATGCAAGCGAGGTTTTGACCGCCTTTTTGGGGCAGTTCTATGACCAAAAAGAACCGCCAAAACAACTGATCCTGTCGCATGACATCGAAGACCGCGAATTGCTGCAAGAAGCGTTTACGGATAAGTTGGGTCAAAAGGTTGAAATCATCGTACCACAGCGGGGTGAAAAGGCTGATCTTGTCAGCTTTGCCCTGCGCAATGCGCGCGAAAGCCTTGGGCGCAAAGTGTCCGAAAGTGCGGCGCAGGCCCGTTTGCTAAAAGGGGTCGCCGAAGCTTTCGATCTGCCGCAGGTGCCCACGCGTATCGAAGCCTATGACAACTCGCATATCCAAGGCGCACACGCCGTTGGGGCAATGGTTGTCGCGGGACCAGACGGGTTCATCAAATCACAATACCGCAAGTTCAACATCAAAGACGATGCGCTCACCCCCGGTGATGACTTTGGCATGATGAAAGAGGTGCTGACGCGCCGATTCCAGCGCTTGCTCAAAGACGACCCTGAGCGCAAAGGCGACACATGGCCCAGCCTGCTGTTGATTGATGGCGGCGCGGGGCAGGTGTCTGCTGTGCAAGAAATCATGGATGAGTTGGGTGTGGCTGATATTGCGATGGTCGGTGTGGCCAAGGGCGAGTTTCGCGATCATGGTAAAGAAGAATTCTACCGCACGGGCAAGCGCCCTATCGCGTTGCAGCGCAACGATCCGGTGTTGTATTTTATCCAACGTATCCGCGATGAAGTACACAGGTTTGCAATCGGCACCCACCGCGCCAAACGGTCAAAGGCGCTTATTGCCAATCCGCTGGATGGGGTGCCTGGCGTGGGCGCGACCCGAAAACGGGCGCTGCTGGCGCATTTTGGGTCTGCAAAAGCTGTGGCGAATGCCAATTTGGTCGATCTGACTGCAGTTGAGGGAATTTCGAGTAAGGTGGCCCAAACCATTTATGACTTCTTCCATGAAGGCGATTGAACAGGTAAAGGTAGTCTTATGACATGGAACATCCCTAATATTCTCACCGTCTTCAGGCTGCTTTGCGCGCCTGCCGTCGCGATCGCCTTTATTTTTTTGCCGCACCCTTTTTCAGATTGGGTGGCTTTGATCCTGTTTGCTGGCGCATCCATCACCGATTGGTTTGATGGCTATCTGGCGCGCAAGTGGAACCAAATGAGCAAGTTCGGCACCATGCTGGACCCTATCGCAGACAAGGCTATGGTGATCACAGCGATTGCAGTTTTGGCGATGAACTTTGGCCCTAATCCCTTAATTATTCTGCCTGCCGCTTTCATTTTGTTGCGCGAGACATTCGTATCTGGATTGCGCGAATTTTTGGGTGAAACGGCGGGGTTGTTGAAAGTGACAAAATTAGCCAAATGGAAAACCACAGCCCAGATGGTCGCCATTGCGGTGCTGTTTTCTTTTGGGGTGTTTTCGCATTACCTTGGCATGGGCTCATTCGGTATGGATGGCGCGACAGTTGATGCCATTATGGCCGGCGAGTTGTCTGACGAAACAGGATTACGTTTCAGTTATTATGGAACGATTTTGTCCTACAACGGCGGGATCATTTTGCTGTGGATCGCAGCATGTTTGACGGTGATCACGGGAGTCGATTATTTACGCAAAGCCATGCCATTTTTATCTGAGGATGCGTGATGATCGACGTTGTCTATTTCGCATGGGTGCGTGAACGCATCGGCTTACCGTCTGAGCAAATCGAGACGACGGCTGAAACTGTGATGGACCTTGTGACGGAACTCAAAGCCCGTGAAGAGCGTTATGATCTTGCTTTCGCGGATTTGGAGTCTTTACGCGTGGCGGTGGATCAAGAACTCGTAGACTTTGATGCGCCTTTGGCAGGCGTGCGCGAGGTCGCATTTTTCCCACCAATGACAGGTGGGTAGGCGATGAAAATCCGTGTTCAATCTGATGATTTCGATCTCGCGGCAGAACTGGCGGGATTTGGGCAAGCGGCCAACACAGGCGCCACGGTGACGTTCACGGGGCTTGTGCGCGATGATACGGGTGTATTGGACCACCTTGAGATCGAACATTACCCCGGCATGTGCGAACGCGCGATTTCTAAAATTGCCGAAGACGCCGCCGAACGCTGGTCGCTCACCGATTGCTTGGTGATCCACCGCTATGGAAAGCTGCATGTCGGCGAACAAATCATGATGGTGGCTACAGCGGGCCGGCATCGGGTCGAGGCCTTTGAAGCCGCCGAATATCTTATGGATTACCTAAAATCCCGTGCGCCTTTTTGGAAAAAAGAAATCAGCCGAGACGGGACTGTGGCGCAATGGGTGTCTGCAAAAGACAGTGACGAAGATGCTTTGACGCGTTGGTAAGCCATAACCGCAATCTGACGACGCTGTTATGCTTTCCATGAGACATTCTGTTCTATTCGGCGGCCTTGCGATCAATGTAGGCGCGCAGCTCTTCTGCCTCGTGGCGTGCTTCGCGCAAGCCTTCCATAGCCGCGCGTAGCTCTGCTTCGGTCTGCGTTTGCTGATTGCTCATCTCGGCCTCGCGTTGCTGATAATAGGTTACAGCTTGGTCGCGTTGTTCTTCGGCTTCATGTAATTGCTGCGCCATTGTGTCGAGGTCAGACATGTCGGCGTCACCCACACGCACAAAGCGATGGATCACCCAATGCGTAAACCAACCCATCAAAAAGGCGATGAAAAGAACGATCGCCGTTGCGATGATAAGCTCAATTCTATTCATTGTTTTCCTCGTTTGTCTCTGGTGCGGCGCTGGTGTCCGGTGATGTGGTTTCGTCGTTTGAGGTCTCAGGAACCTCAATCAGTTTAAAGGCAATCCGGCGGTTGGCGTCGCGGCCCTCGGCTGTTTCATTGTCAGCGATCGGTTCGATTTCGCCGTAGCCTTTGGCCGTGAATTTGACCCCCGTGACACGGCGCGCGAGCAGGGCGTCTAGTACAGAATTGGCACGGGCTTGGCTGAGTTGCTGGTTCATGTCTTCGCCACCTTGGCTGTCAGTGTGACCGCCAATTTCCATTTGCATATCTTCGCATTCATCCAGTGCCTTTGCGATACGGTCAAGCGTGTCATTGGCACTGTCATCAACATCTGTAGACCCCGGCGCGAATTCGATCTTACCACTTGAGATGGCTTGGTTGGCTGCATCAACACATTTTTGCGGTGTTGGCAGGTTGAGAATGGGGTCCAGTTTTCGAACGTAATTCACAGTGATGTCATAGGTCTGTGAATCCCCCAAGCGGGACGCCAAAAGACCTGTGATTTCAGCTTTGGCTGTGGGATCACCTGTTTCACCGCGCACAGAAATGAGGTCTTCAGTGACGGTGACAGAGCCTTGGTTGAGGTGGCTGAGCGCATCGATAGAGGCCATAACGCGGGTGGCCCAGTTGCGTGGCAGGTTGTCGTCAACGCGCATCGCGGAATAGACCGCTTGTGACCCGAATGTTGCGCTGGCCAAAGCCTCGGTTGCGATGCGATTGCGCTCGGTCGTGATACGTCCACGCAATTGCACTTGTCCTTCTGGGGAGCGCAGCACGACGAATTCTGGCTGTTCGTCACTGGCCTCATTGTTCGCACTTGGCGGCACGCTGGCATGCAGCGAAAATGTATCAGGAAAAGTCGCTTCCAAGTCACCAGCAACACGGTCAAGCATTGAGGTGCTGGTCCCTTCGGGCGCGATCAACGACACATCAGCGTCGGAAAATGTGATAGAGCCGCCGCCAAGTTGTTCAACCGCACGCATGCCAGATTCAACTGCGCTGGCCCATGCGGTGGTCGGCGCGCCTAAGCCCACAACACAAGTTGGATTTTCAACACCCAATGCCTTGGCTGCCGCAAGCAAGCGGGCGTGGCCTTGAGGGGTTTCAGCCGTACAGGCGTCAAAGCGAGCGCCATCTTCATCGATCAAGAAGCGGGCTGTAAACGGCGTGATCACTGGCCGTGGGGATGAAATGTTGATCAATGCCTCTACGTCTTTGGGGGCGCTCGCGTTCAAGGATCGCTCAAGTCTTGCTTGTTGTTCTTTGCTGTCTGCCAAAGCTGTGATGTCGATACGGTCTGCGGACAACGAAATCTTGGACCGCTGCAATTGTTTAATCGCCGTGACGCCATATTGCATGACAGCATCCCAATCTTCGGGCACGGTGTAGTCGGCATGTTCCAATAAATCTGCGACAGAACCGGTGCCGCCAGCCTTTTTCAGCGTCTCTATAAATTCTTCGCGATCCCAAGCCGTTGGAACCAAACCAATCAAGGAAATGCCTTGATCATTTCGTAAGATTTCAATGGAAAAGCGGGGAGCAGGTGTCGCGTCCTGCTCTGCAATGGTCATCACATTCATGATGCGCGCTGCATCGACCACATGACCTGCGACGCGCTGGGCGGCAAGTTGTGCCGCTTCATTTGGTGCATCGCCTGTTAAAATGACCTGCAAGCCATCTGCATCAACGTCAACCCATTCAAAGCCTTCAAGCTCAAGTTGAGTGGCCACAGCTTTCTGCGATGTGCGTTGAATCGCATTCGCACCAATGGCCGCTGCCCCGACGGACAAGAGGGCGGCGCCACTGAAGGCGCCAAGGATGGGAAGTATTGAGGATAGGCGCATGGGCTGCTGTCCGGTTTTATCGCAATTGGTGAATGTCTTAGGATGTCTGAGCCTGAGCTGCAATCACAGGAAGACAGACATGGCAAGAAACAGCGCAGCCAATAGTCCCGTGTCGCGGTTCGAACGAAATAACATCATGCATTTTTCTGGGTCGTCAATGTCAAGTCTGCTCAATTGCCACGTCATATGCCACCCCATAGCCCAAGCGCCACCGATCGCAACGAGTACAGACAAAATCGATCCATCGATCAGCGCCTCAATCACCGCACCAGCAAACAACACAACGGACATAATAATGAAACGTTTGAGCCAAACAGCCGTGTTATCGCCAAAAAGCCGCGCGGTGGATTTGATGCCAATCAGGGCGTCATCCTCTTTGTCTTGATGTGCATAGATTGTGTCGTAAAACAGCGTCCAAGCGATACCAGATAGATATAAGAACACAGGCGCAGCCGTTAATTCGCCTGCGACGGCGGCGTATGCCAGCAAAGCGCCCCAGTTGAAGGCGACACCTAAAAACACCTGCGGCCACCATGTAAAGCGTTTGGCGAAAGGGTAGATCGCAACAGGGATCAAAGAAACAATCCCCAATACAATCGCGAGTGTACCAAAGCTCAACAGAATACCTAAGGACAGCAGGCATTGCAGTGCCATCCAAACGGTGGCTTGTTTCGTTGTGACTTGCCCAGATGGAATGGGGCGGCTTTTGGTCCGCGCGACTGCGGCGTCTAAATCGCGGTCTGTGATATCGTTCCATGTGCACCCAGCGCCGCGCATCAGCCAAGCACCAGCCGCGCAACCGACCAACACCCAAACCGTACGCAACGTTAGTTGGCCCGTGATAGACGCGGCCAAAAGAGCGCCCCACCAGCATGGTAGCAACAAAAGCCATGTGCCAATGGGGCGATCCGCGCGTGATAGGCGCAAATAGGGCCGTGTCCAAGCGGGGGCGCGGCTGTCAACCCAGTTGCCTTTGACGGCGTCTGCAACCTGCCCTGACATTTCTTCGTCTTGCGGGTCTGGTGCTTGGGCTTTGTCGGTCATATGTATTGTCCATGGTTCAAGCTAAAGTCAGACTCTTTGTAGATCACCCTTTGACCCAAGGGCAAACTGTTCCCCTCGATAAGGACCAGTCTAATTACCTTTTTGCGGTCATGCGGTTGCAAATCGGCGCATTTGTCGCGCTGTTCAATGGCGTGGATGGTGAATATCAGGCCGAGGTCACGATCGCGAACAAACGCGGCGGGGCTTTGATCTGTCATGCGCAAAGCAAACCTTTGCAATTGCCCCCTGATCTGTGGCTGATTTTCGCCCCGATCAAAAAGGTGCGTACGGATTTCATCGTTGAAAAAGCCGCTGAAATGGGCGCGGCCAAGATCGTGCCCGTCAGCACAAATTTCACCAATTCGGAACGCATCCGCCAAGACCGCTTGCAAGCCCATGCGTTGGAAGCCGCAGAGCAATGCGGCGGCACTTATGTGCCTGAGGTCACCGATTTACAAAAACTTGATCGTTTGCTGGCAGAGTGGGACGAGACGCGTCAGATCATGTTCTGTGATGAGGCGCTAGTGGGTGCGGCCGAGGTCTTGGGGGCTGTTCAAGGCGACAAATGGGCGATTCTGATTGGACCAGAAGGCGGGTTTTCAGAATCGGAGCGGCAAAAATTACATGCCTTGCCCTATGCGCATCCTGTGTCTTTGGGCCCACGCATTTTACGCGCTGACACTGCTGCGGTGGCGGCGATGACCGTCTGGCAACAACATTTGGGAGATTGGTCATGATCCGCCCCGAAGTAAGAGAACAGATCTGGGGACTGCGCGAAGTGATTGCCGCTTTGGGTTTGATGGTCTTAAGTCTGTGGTGGGCGATGTCGAGCTTTGGCTTCATGCGATGGCTTGGCTTTGGTGTTGCGCTTATTTGTATATTTCTGGCCTTTGCTGCGTTTCAACGCGCGCGTTTTGCCTCGCGCGGGCAGGGCGTTGGTGTTGTTGAAATTGACGAGGGCATCATCAGCTATTTGACCGCTTATACTGGCGGGCAGGTGGAAATCGAAATGCTCACCTCAGTGATTTTGATTCCCGCAGATAAAGGCATCGCGCATTGGCAATTGGAAGCCTCGGGGCAAATTCCGCTGACAATCCCACTGAATGCGGTGGATGCCGAAAAGTTGTTCGATGTGTTTGTGTCGCTTGATGGCATAGAAACCGAACGCATGTTGAGGCAAATCAAGGAAACGCCAAAATCGCCAGTGGTGATATGGCGAAAACGCACACTTGCTCTGCATTGACTTCGCGGGGCGGTTCGCACAACTGTAGACACCTTATTTAACTCCACCGGAGACCCGATATGTCCATTCCACAATCCGGCGGCGGCCTGATCGAAAGCTACGATGACTTGGTCAATTATTTTGCCGAAGGCTGTAAGCCCGAGCAAGATTGGAAGATCGGCACAGAGCATGAGAAATTCGGCTACTGTAAAGATACGCTCCAGCCCATTCCCTATGATGGTGACCGCTCGATCAAAGCGATCCTTGAAGGTCTGCAAGACAAGTATCAATGGAACCCTGTCTTTGAGGGCGAACATCTTATCGGTTTGACCAAAGAGGGGGCGAATGTGTCCTTGGAACCCGGTGGCCAGCTTGAACTCTCTGGCGCGCCTTTGGACAACATCCATCAAACTTGCGGCGAGGTGCATACGCACCTGCACGAGGTTCAAACTGTGGCCGATGAAATCGGTGCCAAATTTATCGGTCTGGGCGCTGCTCCGCATTGGACGCATGACGACATGCCACTGATGCCCAAGGGACGCTACAAGTTGATGGACGCCTATATGGGCACTGTTGGCACGGCGGGCACACAGATGATGCGCCGCACTTGTACTGTGCAAGTGAACCTCGATTTCGGCTCTGAAGCTGACATGGTGCAAAAATTCCGTGTGGCTTTGGCGCTGCAGCCTGTGGCCACGGCGCTTTTCGCCAATTCGCCCTTTTTTGAAGGCAAGCTGAACGGGCATAAATCGTGGCGTTCACGGATTTGGCGTCACTTGGATGACAGCCGCACCGGCATGTTGCCCTTTGTGTTCGAGGAGGGCATGAGTTTCGAGCGCTACGCCGATTTTGCTCTCGATGTGCCGATGTATTTTGTCTATCGCGATGGCAAATACATCAACGCGCTGGGCATGTCCTTCCGTGATTTCCTCAAAGGCGAACTGCCTGCCTTGCCCGGTGAAAAGCCAACGATGTCTGATTGGGCCGACCATCTGACCACGATCTTCCCTGAGGCGCGGATCAAGCAATATATGGAAATGCGCGGCGCCGATGGTGGCCCTTGGCGTCGTCTGTGCGCGCTGCCCGCTTATTGGGTCGGTATGATGTATGATCAATCCGCGCTGGATGCCTCATGGGATATCGCCAAGAACTGGACGCCTGAGTTCCGCGAAGAGTTGCGTGTTGCGGCCTCCGTCGATGGCCTGCAAGCGGAAGTGCAAGGCGTTAAAATGATGGATTTGGCACGCGAGACGATAGCGATTTCCGAAGCGGGTCTTGTGGCGCGTGCGCGCGAAGGGGCTGGTGGCTTGGTTGCCAACGAAACCCATTTTCTTAATGCTCTCAAAGACAGCTTGGATTCAGGCCAAGCGCCAGCCGATGAATTGATCGCCAAATTTGAGGGCGAATGGAACGGAGACGCGACCCGCGTTTTTGGTGAGTATTCTTATTAATCAACTGTGATGCAGTTACAAAAAAGCCCTGCACATCGTGCGGGGCTTTTGCGTGTTTGTCGAAGTGATTTATTTAGTCTTCAGAAACAAAATCGCTGACAGTCACGACAGCAGGACCAAAACGGTTCACATCCGTGCTGCCTTTTTTGATGAGCCAGATCAGCAAGATGATCCATCCGACAAGTGGGACAATCACTAAAAGTTGCCACCAACCTGACTTGTTCACATCGTGCAGACGACGCGCGGCCACGGCAATGGATGGAACAATCGTCGCAAGGCTAAAAATGTTGCCGAAGAGGCCCCAATCGCCCAAGCCAATGGCAAAGTCCACCACTTGCAAAATGATACTGGCGACGATGACGAATAGGGTCCACCACCAATATTCAGACCGACTCGCACGGCCAGAAAATGTCGCATATTTATTGAAGCAGGTTTTGACTGCAGTTTGAAAATCCATGAGTTCCTCGTTACTTTTGACCGATTTTTGTCTCGTTACCAGCGCGCATGCGCGCAATGTTTTCGCGGTGTTTATAGAATATCAAAGCTGACAATATACCCACCAAAATCGCGCCGTGCTGATGATAGAGCACTGCGGTGTACAGCGGAGCCAACAGCGCCGCGACCAGTGCCGACAGGCTTGAGTATCGAAAGATCACAGCCGTCACGAGCCAGGTCGCGCAAGCAGCCAACCCCACAGGGAATGACAGGGCCAAAAGTGTCCCCAAGAATGTCGCAACGCCTTTGCCGCCTTTGAATTTCAAAAAGACTGGGTAAAGGTGCCCAAGCATCGCAAAAAGTGCAGCTGTGCCAGCGCCTTCTTCGCCGATCAAAGCCCGTGCGAGCAACACGGCCGCAGCCCCTTTTCCGCTATCGCCCAAAAGCGTGAGAAATGCCGCCAACTTATTGCCCGTACGCAGAACGTTTGTCGCTCCGATGTTGCCCGACCCAATGGCGCGCAAATCTCCAAGCCCGAACACCTTGGCCATGACAATGCCAAAAGGGATCGACCCAAGTAAATAAGCCAAAACAGCAGTGAAAAGCAGCAAGAACATCGTCATGTGTTTATCCTAATTATGAAACGGAGTTAGGCGTTAAAAACGCGAGTGCCTGCCACCCATGTGCCTTTGATTTTGCCTTGCATCCGTGCGCCGTCAAATGGGGTGTTCTTGGATTTGGACTGCAATTTAAAGCGATCCAACACAAAAGGCGCATCGGGATCGAACAGCACCAAATCCGCAGGCGCCCCGATGGTCAAGCGCCCACACTCCAGACCAAGACGTTTGGCCGGGTTCAAAGACATCGCGCGGAACAGTTCCGGCAGCGTCAGTTGACCCGCGTGCACCAAACGCATGGCCGCAGGCAGCAGTGTTTCAAGCGCCACAGCGCCAGAAGCTGCTTCCTCAAACGGCAAGCGCTTGCTTTCTTCATCTTGCGGTGTGTGCATCGATGAAATGATATCAATCAGGCCCGAGGCCACAGCTTCGACCATCGCCAAACGGTCGTCTTCTGAACGCAGCGGTGGTTTCACTTTGAAAAACGTGCGGTAGTCGCCGACATCATATTCATTCAATGTTAGGTGATGGATCGATACGCCCGCAGTGATATCGAGCCCGTTGTTTTTGGCGCGTTCCAAAGCGGGCAGGGCGCGCGCGGTGGACAGTTGATCAAAGTGATATTTCACACCTGTCATTTCCACCAAAGCGATATCACGGTCTACGGCCATACGCTCGGCCATAGGCGACACGGCAGGCAGACCACGCAAAGATGCGAATTTACCAGATGTGGCGGCCGCGCCTTTGGTTAATGTCGGTTCTTGCGGATGGCCAATCACAAGGACACCTAGAGAGCGCGCATAGGTCATGCAGCGTTGCAGAACTTTGGTGTTTTCCACGACATGATCGCAATCGGAAAAGGCCACCACGCCTGCGTCTTTCATAAAGCCGATTTCGACCATCTCTTTGCCCGCGCGATCTTTGGTCAATGCAGACATATGTTTGACGTTCACAATCGCATCCGTGGCGGCGCGGCGTTCCACAAATTCCAGAACTTCTGGCGTATCAATCGCGCTCAGCGTGTCAGGGCGGGTCACCATAGTTGTGACACCGCCAGCGGCGGCTGCGCGGCCTGCAGAGGCAAAACTTTCTTTGTGGCGCTCGCCTGGTTCAGACACTTTCACTCCAAGATCGACGATCCCCGGGGCCAGACATTTGCCAGCGCAATCGACGATATCGCCCAAAAGGTCAGAGGGGGCTGTACCGGTTCCGATCGCTGCAATCGCGCCATGTTCGACATGCAGCCAGCCAAGCGTATCGGTGAGTGTTTCAGGATCGATGAGACGGGCGTTGATAAAGTTACTCATATGCGGCCTCTTATACAGAATCGGAATGTGCAGTCATGTGGGCAGATGCAGATCGATTGGTCGGGTGAGCGCTGTGTCATCATCCGGCAATCCACACGAACACGCCAACAAAGATAAACAAGAAAATCAAAACAAATGTCGCCACCATACCGCCGATACGGGCGTCTGATTTCGGCGCCTTGCCTTGGGGCAATTGGCCTTGGGCTGCGTTGCTGGTCAAAGGTTCATGCAAGGAATGTTCCATCACTTGGCTATAGCGCGCAACGAAGCTCAGCGGCGCTTGTGGCACAAAAGCGGTTTGTCCGTTTTCAACACCTTGGGAAAACACCAACAAGATATGGCCGGTCAATGCGTCCAACATTGTTGCGTCGCCGCCAATGTTCAGGCCATTGCCTTCGGTTAGGTAATTGGAAAACCCAAAGGCGCGCAGGGCCTCCAAATCGAGGACTTCGACAAAATCCTGATCGGGATAGGGCGTCACGCCTAGCGCGTCACCCAATGGCCAACTGTGATCCTCATTGCCGTTATCTGTTTCATGGGAAAACGCATCAATTTCACCGTCGGGCAGATCAATCGCGAAAATCCAAACCGAACGATGTGGGGCTGTTGTTATGTCGAGCGTGTCGCTCATGCCATTACGCCGTCTTGGTTGGCGGCTTTTTCTGCACGAAGGTTGCGCGCCAACAGGTCCATCGCAGCCATGCGCACGGCGACACCCATTTCGACCTGCTCTTGAATGACCGACCTGTTGATGTCGTCCGCAATGCTGCCGTCAATTTCGACGCCGCGATTCATAGGACCGGGGTGCATCACAATCGCATCGGGTTTGGCATGGGCCAGTTTTGCCGCGTCCAAACCATAACGGTGAAAGTATTCGCGCTCTGACGGGATAAATCCGCCATCCATGCGTTCTTTTTGCAAACGAAGCATCATCACGACATCGACGTCTTTCAGCCCCTCTTCCATGTCTTCATAGACCTCACAGCCCAGCTCGTTCATGCCAGTCGGAATCAAAGTCGGCGGACCAACAAGGCGCACACGGTTTTCCATTTTTCCCAGCAAGATCAAATTCGATCGGGCAACGCGGGAATGGGCAATATCACCACAAATCGCGATGGACAGGCGATGCAGGCGCCCTTTGGCGCGGCGAATGGTTAAGGCATCCAGCAAAGCTTGCGTCGGATGTTCGTGTTTTCCGTCCCCTGCGTTCAAGACTGCGCAATTGACCTTTTCAGCCAGCAAATCAACAGCGCCCGAATGAGGATGGCGCACGACCAATAGATCAGGGTGCATGGCGTTCAACGTCAGTGCGGTGTCGATCAGGGTTTCGCCCTTTTTGATCGATGACGCCTGCATCGACATGTTCATCACGTCCGCGCCCAATCGTTTGCCCGCCAATTCGAACGAGCTTTGGGTGCGGGTGGAATTTTCGAAAAACATGTTGATTTGGGTCATGCCCGTCAGAGCATCAGAATGTTTGTGGGCTTGACGGTTGAGGTCAACATAGCTGTCGGCCACATCCAAAATCGTGGTGATCTCGGTGGGGTGCAAGGGTTCTATGCCGAGAAGGTGTTTTTGCCGAAATGCCATGGTGCCCCCGTGAATGCTGTGCGGCGATAGAATGCCTCTGATCTGCTTATAGAAACTCAGGGCAGGTGCGGCAATGCTGCGTCGATGCTTTCTTGCGATTTACCTTCGTGCAAAGGACGCGTAGCTTACGGGCATGGAGACTCAGATCGATTATTGGGATGCGCATGCTCTGTTAGAGTGGCAAGTCGAGCTTGGCGTGAGCGAAGCCATCGGCGAAACTCCTGTGAATCGTTATGAATCGCCACAAACGATGCCCAAACCTGCTGCTGCCGTGGATGCGAAAGCGCCCCCTCCGCCGGTTAAGACCCCAGAGGTTGATTCTGTTGATGAAGCGCAAAAAGCTGTCAGCGGTGTCACCTCGATAGATGATTTGAAATCGGCCCTGATGGGCTTTGAGTTGTGCGACCTGCGGCGCGGTGCGCGTAACCTTGTGTTCCAAGATGGATTTGTTGGCGCGCGACTTATGGTTGTCGGGGATACTCCCAGTCGTGAAGACGACATTGAGGGCAAACCTTTTACGGGGCCTGTTGGCGCGCTGTTTGACAAAATGTTTGCCGCTATTGATCTGGATCGCGCGGCCGAGGATGCTAACAAGGGTCTGTATATTACGACTGCGTTGCCATGGCGGCCGCCTGAAAACCGCGACCCAAGTCCCACAGAGATTGCGATGCTCAAGCCGTTTCTGCTCAAGCATATTGAATTGGCCAAACCTGACGTGATTGTGCTGATGGGCAATGCCGCCTGTATGACCGTTTTAGGGCGCGCAGGGATCACCCGATTACGGGGCAATTGGCAGACTGTGTTGGGCAAGCCCGTTTTACCGATGATGTCGCCGCGTGACCTGCTACGCACCCCCATTGCCAAGCGCGAGGCCTGGGCGGACCTTTTGGATCTGCGTGCCAAGCTTGCGAACCTCACCTGAAATTTTATCACAAGCGAGAACACGCATGTCCACACTTGATACTTCGTTGGAATTCATCCCAGTGCGCATCGCTGTTTTGACCGTCTCTGACACGCGCGGGTTTGATGACGACAAATCAGGTGCGACTTTGGTTAAGATGATCGAAGCGGCGGGACATGCCATAGCGGATCGTGCCATCATCACAGATGATCGCCCTCTCATTCGCGACCAACTGACGACATGGATCGAGCGTGCTGATGTTGATGTTGTGATCTCAACGGGCGGCACGGGGCTGACAGGTCGTGATGTGACTGTTGAGGCGCACCGTGATGTGTATGAGAAAGAAATCGACGCTTTCGGGACTGTGTTCACGGTCGTGTCGATGCAGAAAATTGGTACCTCTGCTGTGCAAAGTCGTGCGACGGGAGGTGTTGCCAAGGGGACGTATTTGTTTGCTTTGCCCGGATCAACAGGGGCTTGCAAGGATGCGTGGAACGAGATTTTAAAGCTTCAGCTTGATTACCGCCACAAGCCCTGTAACTTCGTGCAAATTCTTCCGCGGCTTGATGAGCATATGCGTCGTAAATAGATCACGGCAAAATGATTTTGGTTTTATTGGAAATCAACCACAGACTGTTTGACGCTCTGCCTCGAATGATGACTGTGGAATGTACGCCTGCGCGTGCTAATTCTATATAAGACGACAATATGTAAGGCTGCCTCATGAAATTCCTTCGCCGCTCTTTGTTTGGATTGTTCCTTATTTCTGTATGCGCGGCGCTGGTATTTGGGGCGGGGTATAATATGTATGCATCGATCCGAGAAAAAGCAGCGCAAGAGGGCTTTCGTCCGCCTGCTAGAGAACGGCAGTTTTCTGTGAATGCGGTGCGGGTCAAGCCAACTCAAATCGCGCCGGTTTTGTCGACATTCGGCGAAGTGCTTGCGCGCAGAACGTTAGAATTACGCGCGCCTCAGGGCGGTGAAGTTATCGAACTGGCTGAGACCTTCCAAGAGGGCGGGGCAGTCAAAGCTGGCGATGTGTTGCTGCGTGTCGATCCCACAGATGCGGAATCGAATTTGCGTGTGGCCCAAGCCGATTTTCAAGAAGCCGAAGCTGAGTTGAACGATGCCGAACGTGGACTTGATATCGCCGAAGATGATTTGGCAGCGGCCCAAGGACAGTTGGACCTGCGCGTGACAGCGCTCGCGCGACAACGCAATCTGGCGGATCGTGGCGTCGGCACTGAGTCCTCAGTCGAAACGGCTGCCTTGTCTGAGGCTGCCGCACGCCAGTCGGTTTTGTCTAAACGTCAGTCTTTGGCAGCGGCTGTGGCGCGTGTCGATCAAAGTAAAAACGGCGTGTTGCGTGCTCAAATTAACGTGGCTGAAGCCGAACGCGCCTTAGAAAATACGCAAGTGATCGCCGCTTTTGATGGTACGCTGTCGGATGTTTCGGTCGCTCTTGGCGCGATCCTCAATGACAATGAACAAATCGGTACGTTGATTGATCCAAGCGATCTGGAAATCGCCTTTCGGGTCTCGACGCAGCAATACGCTAATCTCACATCGCAAAGCGGCTCACTGTCAAATTTGCCAATTGAGGCCTCTTTGAGCATGGCAGATCTGGAATTGACGGCCAAAGGCCGCATTTCGCGTGAAAGTGCAGTTGTGGGCTCGGGTCAGACGGGCCGCCAATTGTTCGCAAGTTTGGAAACGTCCTTGGGCTTGCGTCCCGGCGATTTTGTAACTGTGCGTATTGAAGAGCCAGTGTTGCGGGATGTCGCGCTGATCCCCTCGGCAGCGGTTGATGCCGCGAATACTGTTCTTGCGCTCACGCCTGATAGCCGTCTTGAAGTTCTATCCGCGCCGATTTTGCGTCGCCAAGGGGACAACGTGATTGTCGCTGCGCGTGCCATTGCAGGGCGTCAAATTGTGTCTGAACGCTCGCCTTTGCTTGGGGCAGGCATTCGGGTCAAGGTGATCGGAGCGGAGATGCCAGAGCGAGGCGACGCGAGCCCCGATGATGTAACGTCCACCGATACTCCAACAGACGACAGTGATACCGTTGCGTTGACGGATGATCGGCGCGCAAAACTGTTGGCCTTTGTGGAAAGCAACACAGGTATGCCGGCAGAGGTGCGCGACCGCATGGCCGAACAGTTGAAAGCGGATGAGGTGCCATTGGCGTTGGTCACGCGGCTTGAAAGCCGAATGGGGGGCTGATCATGTCACAGAATCAAAAGAGGTCTCAATCAGATCCGCTGACGTCTAAGGCATCGGGCATTCTGTCGTATTTCACACGACATGCGACGATTGCGAACCTACTGCTGGTACTGATGTTGGGCGCTGGCCTTGTGGCTTTGCCAAACATGCGCGCGCAGTTTTTCCCCGATGTGGTCGTTGATACTGTTTCGGTGTCCGTCAGCTGGAGCGGGGCTGGCGCAGAAGATGTTGATGCCGCTGTGGTGCAGGTTTTGGAGCCGACATTGTTGGCCGTCGAAGGTGTTACGGAAAGCTCAGCCACGTCTTCCGAGGGGCGCGGTTCTATTCGTTTGGAATTCGAACCAGGCTGGGACATTCAACGCGGCGCGGATGACATCAAAGCAGCAATCGATACGGTTTCCAATTTGCCAGAAGGGGCAGATGATCCAACCGTGCGTTGGGGCGGCTGGTCTGATCGTGTCACCGAAATCATTCTCACGGGGCCTGTTGGCACCGACCAATTGGCGCGTTTTGCGGACGAATTGGTCATCCGCCTGTTCAGTGAAGGTGTCACACGCACCTCGATCACCGGTGTTGCGGCACCTGAAACAATTGTCGAAGTCTCGACCATCAACCTTATTCAATACGATGTGTCGATGGCCGATATAGCGGCTGCCATCGGTGCAGAAGCCGACGCGAATCCTGCTGGCGATGTCGGTGGCGGCGCTGCCCGTGTGCGCGCGGGTGTCGCAAAACGATCTGCGCCCCAGATCGCGGGCATTGTATTGCGCACCAATGAGGACGGCTCAAAACTGACCATCGGCGATGTCGCTGAGATTCGCGTTGAGGGCATCGACAGGGATCGCGCCTTTTACGTCGGTGACAATGCGGCCGTGTCCGTGCAGGTCAACAGGTCCGATTTGGGCGATGCGATTGAAATTCAAGGTATCGTTCAAGATGTGACTGACACGATGGAACTGACACTGCCGCAGGGGGTAACGCTTGATCTGTTTCGCACCCGCGCCGAAGCAATTAAAGCGCGTTTGGATTTGTTGATCACCAACGGTTTGATGGGGCTTGGGCTTGTTGCTCTTTTGTTGTTTTTGTTTCTCAACGCCCGCACCGCTTTGATGGTCGCGGCGGGTATTCCTGTGGCGATGTTGTCTGCGATTGCGCTAATGTATGTGGCGGGGCTGACGTTCAATATGATTTCGCTTTTTGCTTTGATCATCACCTTGGGCATCGTTGTGGATGACGCCATCGTGGTGGGCGAGCATGCCGATTTTCGGGTGCGAAAGCTTGGCGAGGGGCCTGTCGAGGCTGCTGAAAATGCGGCCCGTCGCATGTTTGCGCCAGTGTTTTCATCGACGATCACCACCGTCATTGCCTTCTTTGGGTTGATGGCCATTTCGGGTCGCTTTGGAAATTTGATCGCTGATATCCCATTTACGGTCATTGTCGTTTTGATTGCGTCCTTGGTCGAATGTTTTTTAATTTTGCCAAACCACTTGAGCCATTCAATTGCCTCTACCGCCAAAGATCATTGGTATGACTGGCCATCACGTAAGGTTAACAAAGGCTTTCGGTTTGTGCGCGATGTGCTATTTCGTCCTCTGATGGTATGGGTGATCAAGCTGCGCTATCCGGTGGTGGCTGCGGCGTTGTTTTTGCTGACATGGCAGGTGTCGCTACTGGTTTCCGGCGAGGTGCCGTGGCGGTTTTTCAACTCACCTGAGCAAGCTGTGATTTCGGGGAACTTTGCTATGGCGCCCGGTGCCAAACGCGAGGACTCGATTGCTATGATGAAAGAATTGCAGCGCGCAGTCGAACAAACGGGCGAAGATTATGCCGACAAACACGGCACCAATCCGGTGGCTTATGTTGTGGCACAAATAGGAGCAGGCGCTGGCCGTGGCCTTGCGGGGACTGACACGAAAGAAAGCTATCAGCTGGGTGGCATTTCGATCGAACTTATTGACGCCGATCTGCGCCCGTATTCGTCACGCGCCTTTGTGACAGACCTGCAAGAGGCTGTGGTCAATCATCCCTTGGCGGAAACGGTGTCTTTCCGAGGCGGGCGTTTTGGCCCTGGTGGCGATGCGATCGATATTCAACTGTACGGTGCAGATTCGGCCACATTGAAAGCCGCAGCAGAGGCGTTGAAAACCAAACTGGCACAGTACCCAGAAGTCTCTGCGCTGGAAGATTCTTTATCGTATGACAAAGAAGAACTGATCTTGGAACTCACAGCGCAGGGTGAAGCGCTTGGGTTTAGCATTGAACCTTTGGGCAGGGTTCTGTCCAATCGTTTGGGTGGGATAGAAGCGGCCACATTTCCTGATGGCGCACGCACTGCAACGGTGACGGTGCAATTGCCAGACACTGAGTTGAAAGCGGACTTTTTGGACAAGACCCAGATGCGCACAGCCTCGGGTCAATATGTGCCGCTGTCGGATATCGTCTCTGTGACGCGCCAATCGGGGTTCTCAACTGTGCGTCGTGAAAATGGCTTGCGACTGGTGTCGGTCACTGGCGATCTAAGCGAAGATGATCCCGCCCGCGCCGTTGAAATCCAAACAGCGCTGACCGACGACATTCTGCCGCAAATTTCTGAAGACTTCGGCGTGACTGAGCGCGTCTCTGGCCTGTCGGAACAAGAAAACCGCTTTTTGTCCGATGCTATGTTCGGGTTTTCCGCGGCACTTTTGGGCATTTATTTAACGCTCGCTTGGATTTTTTCCAGTTGGACGCGGCCCGTTGTGGTGATGGCTGTAATCCCTTTCGGGCTAATTGGCGCGATTTATGGCCATGCTTATTGGGATGTGCCGCTGTCGATGTTTTCAGTCGTCGGTTTGATCGGGATGACGGGGATCATCATCAACGATTCTATCGTTTTGGTCACGACCATTGATGAATACGCCGAAGAACGCGGTATTTCCCCTGCCATCGTTGATGCCACCACGGACCGTTTGCGTCCTGTGATGTTGACGACGCTCACCACCGTTTTGGGCCTCGCGCCTTTGTTGTTTGAACGCTCGGCAGACGCGCAGTTCTTGAAGCCAACGGTGATCACCTTGGTCTACGGACTTGGGTTCGGCATGGTGATTGTGTTGCTGATGGTGCCCGCGATCTTATCAATGCAGGTCGATGTCGCGCGTTACATCGCAAGTCTGCGTCGCGGAGTGCAAAACCCGAAAGGGTTCGGGCGTGCCTCTGTTGTACTTGGTATTGCGATCGTTGGCGCCATCGCGTGGTTCGCGGCCACCCTTGGGCACGTCGCAGTGACAGGGGCTTTGCCACAGATTATGGGCGGCAGTGACAGTATGCTGTCAGCCATAGCTGTATTTCTGGCAGGGCTCACTGCGGGCTTGATAGTGATCTATGTGGTGTCCGCATGTGTTACTTTGATGCGTAACCGCGCTGTGACAATGAGTTAAGAGCCGGTGCAGCCCTGTGCCTCATAGGCTTTGCCGCCTGCACCGATGAGAGTGATGCGCAATTGCGAGCGATCCACGAAGAATGGTGCGGCCTCGGGCGGCACCATTTCGCTTTCAATCGTAACGGTGCGACCCTTACGCGTGTGCATTGATTCAGACACCCAAACACTTGGGTCCGGATGCTCAACCACTGCCATTTCCAAATCGCCTAAATGGGGCGCTTGAAGGGTGGTGGTGATTTTCATCCCGTCGTCAATTGTAGAAGCCGCACAGCGCACTCCCGATAAATATTTGGGCTGATTGTTCAAGGCCATTTCAATCTTGGATATATTGGTTGCCGCTGCATCCATATCAAACGTGCCTTGGAAACGGGCGGTGTAGGGCATACAGACGTCTTCGCAAACACCCATCATAACCTCACCATTTACGATGAGGGTGCCCGTGGCTGAGGTCGTAAATTCGATGGGCAAGATCAATTCGTTCTCATACCCTAGAAAACGCATCTCGTTTTGTTCGTAGATGTCTGGCACGGGCCAGTGAAAACGTGCGCCGTCGATATTTTGTGATCCAGACCAGTCAAATTGCGGAGGGATGCCCGCTGCACCGGGCGCTCGCCAATAGGTATGCCAGCCGGGGGCCAGCTTGACATGCATGGCGGCCATGTAGTGACCGTTGCTCATACCCCACCCCGGCAAAAGAGTCACTTCTGCCATTGTTCCAATAGGATCATCGGCCACGGCCGAAAGACCTGACAGACTTAGACCGGCGACAAATGAGAGTGCGAAAAGGCTGGGGGCGGATTTGAATTTCATGAGGATGATATAGCCTCGAAGGTGCTGACGGGAAACTCACATTTGAGAGAGATGCGCGTGGGGTGGTCAAATCGTCTCTTTTCCATCTTCATGCTCTTGCACTTGAGGTCTGGATCGGGTGAGTTGATCTTATGGCTCAAACAACATCTCACGATCTCACAGGC
This sequence comes from Pacificibacter marinus, assembly GCF_018860665.1. GTDB lineage: Bacteria > Pseudomonadota > Alphaproteobacteria > Rhodobacterales > Rhodobacteraceae > Celeribacter > Celeribacter marinus_A. The sequence goes on along the minus strand of NZ_JAHKPK010000040.1, from coordinate 20,745 downwards.
AAGCTTTTGATTGCCATGCCTGGACTACAAGACACTCGTTTTGAGGGGGGCTTGGTTTATTTGTGCGCACATTCTGATGAAGGTTCGATGGGGTTGATCATCAACAAAGTGTCGGCGCAAATTTCCGCCAAAGATGTTTTTGAACAACTGGAGATCACGCCTAGCGACACCATGGATGCTTTGGATGTTTGCTATGGTGGTCCCGTGGAAATGGCGCGTGGCTTTGTGTTGCACAGCACGGATTACACCGATGGTGACGCATCCTTGCCCGTTGATGATACGTTTTCCATGACCGCCTCGAAAGATATTCTGCGCGATATTGCACAGGGCAATGGCCCAATGCGGCGTCTGTTGTGCTTGGGCTATGCGGGTTGGTCGCCGGGGCAACTTGATGCGGAGATTGCGCAGAACTCTTGGCTGACCTGTGATGCGGACAGTCGAATCGTTTTTGATCTGAGTGGTGATCGAAAATGGGCGGCTGCTTTAGAAACCTTGGGGGTCAATGCCGCACTTTTATCTGCTGAATCTGGGCGCGCCTAAAACTCATGACGCAGCGTTCAGATTGGTCGCAGTCGCGAGGTTGAGTAGACTTAAACCCATATATATTTCACATAGCCCTTAGTCCTGACTGTTTGTCGTCGGACCAAGGACGGCCCGCCCAGGAGAACCACATGCCATATCGCGCCCCCGCCGATGAATTTCAGTTCATTCTGGACAAGGTCGTTGATTTTGGGGGACTGTCTGACATAGAGCGTTTTTCTGATGTTGATTTAGACGTTGCCGCGGCGATTTTGGCTGAGGCTGCTAAACTTGCCAGCGACGTGATTGCCCCTCTTGATCGCGGCGGTGACCAACTGGGCGCCACTTTGGAGAGCGGCGCTGTCAAAACGTCTCCTGGCTTTGCAGATGGTTTCGCAACACTTGCCAAAGGCGGTTGGATTGGCATGTTGGCTGCGCCAGAGAGCGGAGGTATGGGGTTGCCTTTGTCTGTGGCGACGGCTGTGAACGATATGCTGTCTGGGGCCTGCCTGTCGCTGTCGCTTAATCCTTTGATGTCGCAAGGCCAGATTGAGGCGCTAGAGCATCACGCCAGCGATGAGATCAAAGCGCTCTATTTGCCCAAATTGATGGATGGCACGTGGTGCGGCACAATGAACCTGACAGAATCCGGTGCGGGATCAGACGTTGGTGCGCTGCGCAGCAAAGCGACACGCAATTCCGACGGCACCTATTCTATTACAGGGCAAAAGATTTTTATCACATGGGGCGACAGTGATTTCGCCGAAAATATTTGCCATCTGGTGCTCGCGCGATTGCCGGATGGGGTCGAGGGTACCAAAGGGATTTCTTTGTTCATGGTGCCTAAAATCATTCCCAATGCGGATGGCAGTCTGGGTGAGGCGAATGCTGTCAGTGTTGTCAGTCTTGAACACAAGCTTGGGATACACGGGTCACCGACCTGCGTGATGGACTATAACGAGGCCAAGGGGTGGCTGATCGGGCGCGAACACGAAGGCATTAAGTGCATGTTCACGATGATGAACAATGCGCGTTTGGGCGTCGCGGCCCAAGGTGTTGGCGTGGCAGAGGCGGCAACGCAACGCGCGCTGAGCTATGCACAAGATCGCGTGCAAGGCGTGCCTTTGGCTGGCGAAAGTGGTGCTATTTGTGACCACGCGGATGTGCGACGGATGTTGGCGACAATGCGCGCTGAAACGTTTGTCGCGCGCTCAATCGCGCTGGCTTGCGGCGTTGCGCTTGATATGGCGCTTGATGATGCCGATCAGGCGGCCAAGGGGGCCTTTTTGATTCCCATCGCCAAAGCCTTTGGGACGGATATAGGGCATGAAGTGGCGCAGATGGGTGTTCAGGTTCATGGCGGCATGGGCTACATTGAAGAAACAGGTGCCGCGCAATATGCGCGCGATGCACGGATCACGTCGATCTATGAGGGAACTAACGGTATTCAGGCGATGGATTTGGTGTCAAGAAAACTCAATGATGGCGGCGATGCAGCCTTTGCGATTTTGGATGAAATCGAAAGTTTTGCCGAAGCGGCAAGGGGGCACATGCCTGCCTTGGCCAAAGAGGTTTGGAGTGCTGCGGAAACATTGCGCGAAGGTGTTGAGGCTATGATCGCCTTGCCGCTGAACGATCGCTTTGCTGGCGCAGTTCCATTTTTACGCGCCTTTGCGCGCGTTTTGGGCGGGCACTATCATTTAAAGGCTGCCATCGCCGAAAAGGACGAGGGCAAGCGCACCAAATTGGCAGCATTCTATATGCGACGGCTTTTGCCTGAGCATGGCGCTTTACTGGCGCAAGCCCGCCTTGGCGCGGCGGACCTTTATGCCTTTTCTATGGACGAGCTTAGCACTGGATGACCGATCCTATACGCATTCCATTTGATGAGGCCCCAAAACAGGGCGAAATGATCGAGCTGGCGCAGGGCGTTTTTTGGGCGCGGATGCCTTTGCCGATCGCCTTGAACCATGTGAACGTCTACATTTTGGACGACGGCGATGGTTGGACGGTGGTGGATACAGGCGTAGACACAAAGCTGTCCCGCCGTTTGTGGACCGAACTTTTGTCAGGACCATTAAGCGTTAAGCCGGTCAAACGACTGATTGTCACGCATCATCATTTGGATCATGTCGGATTAGCGGGCTGGTTTGCCGTTGAGCACGGCGCAGAGCTTGTGATGACGCGTACCGCTTATTTGATGGCCCGTATGTTGCAACTTGATGTGCAAGACGCGCCAACACCTGAAATGATTGCATTTTGGCGGTCCTGCGGCATGGCGTCGGATATTCTGTCAAAACGCATATCTGAACGCCCGTTCAACACCGCCGATGTCGTTGGTCAGCTGCCTTTGGGCTATACGCGGATCAAAGACGGCGATGAAATAACAATCGGCGGACGTATCTGGGATGTGCGCTGTGGCGATGGCCATGCGCCAGAACACGCGACGTTTTGGTCACGAGATCATGCGCTTGTTTTGGGTGGCGATCAGCTTTTGGGGTCAATCTCGCCCAACCTAGGCGTCAGTGCGACGGAACCTTTTGCTGATCCTGTGGGTGAATGGATGCACTCTTGCGCGGCGTTCCAGAACCATGCGCTGGAAAGCCAACTTGTTCTGACAGGGCATAAACTGCCCTATACTGGACTGCCCGCGCGACTTGCGCAATTGATTGCCAATCATCACACCGCACTGGATCGCCTGCTGGCGTTTTTGTCCGCGCCACATGCTGCCTGCGACTGTTTTGTGCCTTTGTTCAAACGTGAGATCAAAGGCGGCGAATACGGATTGGCGATGGTTGAGGCCATGGCGCATTGCGTGCATTTGTATCACAATGGGCTTGTCACCCGCAGTCTGCGCGAGGATGGCGCAATCGTATGGCAACGTAAGGATCAGCAATGAACGAAACAGATCAAATTCAAACGTCAGCCGAAGCTGCGGAAGCCGCCGCAATGCCGCGTGCTCGGGTGGTTCACAGTGATCCCAATGCGCCTCAATCGCCTGAGCAAAAGCCACTTCCAGCCGCTTTGTCACGTAAGCCTGTCGATCAAAAAAGCCCTGCGGAATGGGCCTATGAACGTCTGATTTTGTACATCAAAAATTTCGAAGAACAGCTCGACGGTGAACACGAAATCGCGATGGGATACACGGGGTCTAGCACGGGCGCGTTGCGGATTGAGGGGATGGGGTTTTTTGATCCAGATCTCGTCACATTCTATGGATCAGACGAAGCGGGCACCAAAACCCAGCTTGTGCAACACGTGACCCAATTGAACGTCATGCTGCGCGCCTTGCCAAAGCAAAAACCAGAAGTCGCTGCAACGCGTATTGGGTTTCGTTTGGTCGACGATCTGGAAAGCAACAGTGAGACATAAGTTCACACAGGGTGCGAAGAGCAGGTGACACAGGCGCGCATTTCCTTTAATTCATTCCAAAAATAGCGATAAGGATCAAAGAACATGTCCGAACATAAACACGGTGAAATGGATATTTCCGTTCAAGAACAGTCTTTTGAAGGCTTCATGAAGTGGTCAACTCGCGTTGGCGTTTTCTCGATTCTCGTGTTGGTTTTCCTCGCGATCTTCAGAACCTAAGTATGAGTAAACGTGTGGGAAGTGGATCGTTGCGCGGTCTGCGGCTAGGGGTGTTGTTTCTAGCGGCAGTTGTTTTGACGGCTTGCGGTGCGGCTGAACCTGTTTGGGCGCCCGATTCCGAAGTTTCCCGCTCTGTCTATCGTCACGATGGGCCAAGCGCGATCACGCTTTTCACAGTTGTTGGTGCCCGATCTGGTGCGGGCGCACATTCTGGCTTGATGGTCAACGCGCCGTCCCAACGCGCTATGTTTGATCCAGCAGGTACATTCAACCACCCGCATTTGCCAGAACGCAATGATGTGATTTTTGGCATGTCTGATGCAGCCGTTGCATTCTACATCGATTACCATGCCCGTGTGACCTACGATGTGATCGAGCAAACCGTTCTGGTTAGCCCCGAGGTTGCAGAATTGGCTTTGGCGCGCATTCAAGCGTATGGTGCTGTGGCTAAGGCGCAATGTGCGGATAGCATAACGGACATTTTGGCAGGCCTACCGGGATTTGAAGATGCGCCGCAAACCATGTTCCCCAAAAAGGTGATGACATGGTTTGATGAATTGCCAAATGTGACAACCACATCTCATTCCGACGATTCGCCAGCGCAAAATGGTCACTTCGTAGAAGCACCGCACTTGCTGCTCAATTGATTATCCGATCAATGTGATCAGCCGATTAAAGCGCCCAGACCGAAAAAGACGCTCAGACCTGCGATAATCGCGTAGAGTACATTGCGGGTTAGCAAGCCGACGATGAGTGTGACCATGGCCGCTGACAACCTTAGCGGGTCGGCGGAATGCGCGGCGTTGCTGCCGATCAGCATAGGCGCCACCACGCCCGGCAAAACAGCCACAGGTGTGAACCTAAGCATTTTTAAAAGCCAGTTCGGCAGCTCTCGGCTTCCGATCAATCCCAAGAATGAAAACCGGATCACATATGTTCCGATCCCCATCGCAATGATGATGATCCAGATTTGTGCGGTGCTGGCCTCAATCATTCTGTGTTCCTTTGCATTTCAACCCATGTTTCAACCAGCGCGCCCACCACAAGCGCTGCGACTGCCGCCACCAATAGGCCTGTGCCGTAAGGCATAAAACTAAGCGCAAGCACCAAGACAATTGAGGTTATCGCCGCTGCGACATGAGCCAAAGATTTCAGCATAGGCGCGACGACGGCTAAAAAAGTGATGGGCACAGCGAAATCAACCCCAAGATCGGAAGGGATTTTTTCACCCAAAACGGCACCACCAAACGTTGCGACGTACCAAGTCAGCCCCAAAGGCACACCTGCGCCAAAAAAATACCTCAGCTTGTCTGCGGTGCTAAGGTTGGGGCGTTTTTCGAATTCAATCGTCGATAGAGCATAAGGTTGATCGAATAGAACATAGGCCGCAAAAGCGCGTTTCCACAATGGGGCGGCACCAAGGTGCGGGGCAAGTGATGCTGAATACATTGCCATACGAAGGTTCACGGCCAAGGCTGTAACGATAACGATCAAGGTGGGGGCGTGCTCTGTCAAAAGCTGTAGCGCTGTCAGTTGCGCCGCCCCTGCAATGACCAGTATGGAAAAGCCCATCACTTGCGCCAAGTTCATGCCCGCTTCGGTGGCAATCACGCCAAATAAAACCCCGAATGGCACGATGACGATAAAAAATGGCAGACTGTCTAAAGCGCCTTGAGTGAACGGCTTGCGTTGATGGGGCTGCTGCATGGTCTGTTTCCAAAAAATATCTGAATCAATGGTCGATCTGATCGTCAATGGGGCGATTTATATAAATCTAGTCAAAAGTTCCTGCGACACGGCCCAATAACATAAAGGCGCGCGCTGTGCGTGAATCCGACAGGGCAGCGATTTCTTCGTCCGTTGCTGTGGCTTCGAATTCGGCAAAGGTTTTATCGAATTTGCGCAAGAAATGATGGACTGCATCGCGAAAAATGGCGTCTTGTTTCATCCGCCCAGAGGCCAGCGCCAAGCTGGACCGATCACGCACTCCGCCCAAAGGTGCCACAACACGACCGCGTTCGCCTTTGGCAAAGTGGCGCCAAACCTCTGGCTTGGCACGGTCTGGGCGCAGATCGTCCATATAAATGCCGTCTTGGCTGAGCAGGGTTAAAATATCCTGTGCGGCGTGAATAAGCTGGCTGACTTTGCGATCGGTCAATGCACGACGTAGGGCACGAAAACCTTCTTTGTCTTCCGCTGTTTCAGGAAAATTCATCGCACGAATAAAGTCTGCAACCGATAAGGGCGGTGCCAGATTTTCTGACGGTGTTCCCAAGGCCAAAGAGGCTTGATCCTCGGCCAAGACCGGCGATGCAATCGCAAGCCTGTCTTCGGGCGGGGTCTCTTGGGGGCGGATTGAGGTAAAGGTCGCCAACGTCGTCTGCGTTTTACGCTGTGCGGCCACGATTTCTTCGAGCTTTTTTTCAACGGATGCAGAGGCACCGCTGCCTTGACCAGAAAGATAACTTTGGCGCATTGCAGAAATTGCAGCCTGCAGACGTCTGCTTTCATCACGCATCGTCCGAGAGGCGCGCACGGCAAGTGCGCCGACCCAAATCATGGCAATCGGCATGAAAATAGCGATCAGCATCATGACAAAGCGGATGCTGTCAAAGTGAGACTCGTTGTCACCACCATCGACAACGATGAAAAAAACAGCTGTCATTGCCAACCAGATGATGGACAAAGCGCCAGCGATAATTTCAGTCGTCGTGATACGCGCATCATCTTCTGGGCGGGTGTACACGCCAAGTTCGATGGATTGTTTGCCGTCTTGAGCCAAAGTGGCCTCCCAGCGAAATATTTTAAGCAGACAGCCCTTGCGGACTAAATGTATTCAACTTTGAGAATCTCGTAGCTTTTCAAGCCACCGGGTGTGCGAACGTCGACGCTATCGCCTTCTTCTTTTGAAATCAAAGCGCGTGCGATTGGCGACTTGATGTTTAGCAAGCCGTTTTCAATATCAGCTTCGTGTTCGCCGACGATTTGATAGGTTTTTTCTTCATCGGTGTCTTCGTCAACAATCGTAACCGTCGCAGAAAATTTGACAGCGCCTGACAGGCTTTTGGGATCGATGATTTGAGACAAAGACAAGATGCCTTCGAGCTCTTTGACGCGGCCTTCGATGAAGCTGTGTTTCTCACGTGCTGAATGATATTCGGCGTTTTCCGATAGGTCGCCATGTTCGCGCGCTTCTGCAATCGCTTGAATGATTGCAGGGCGTTCAACTGAAGTGAGATTTTTGAGCTCAGCACTCAGCGCGGCGTGACCGGCGCGGGTCATAAGAATTTTTTCCATAGCACTCATTCGCACGAAAAAGACGTCACAGCACTGAATGCTGCGCGTCTGGTTGTTGATTTTGTTCAAACACCAGACCCCGAACGCGCCCAAATTGCAAGAGCAGACACCACTGACGAGGTGCGAGCGGCGGAAAAAATCCGTGTTGTTTTCCATAATTGTGCCGCATTCGTAAACAATACATCAGGTGAACGTAAACAATCTTGAGAGAGCCAAGGCCAAATGACTGTTTTTGCAAGATTTTCCATTATCTATCTCATCTTTGCCATCGTCACGACTGTGGTTCTTTATGGGTTTTCCTTTGGGCATTTGATGGAAATCGGGTTCTTGGCCACGGATCTGATTAAATATATGGGCGCAGGCCCATGGGTAATGTGGTTGTTCCCCGTTCTTGTCTACTACGTGGTGCGTCATCCCGCGCGCATTTCTGAGGCACTATATGGGTTTATCGCAACGATTGCCTTGGTGTGTGCTTACACTTTGATGAAGGGGACCATTCCCGTACTGGTGCCTTATTGGGCCGATGGGATGTTCGCGCAATGGGATCTTGCATTGCACGGCGGCGTGGCGCCTTGGGAACTGTCGCATCGGTTGAGCGCCTATATAGATACGGATGGCGCCGTGCGGACCTATTCCGGTTTTTGGGGAGCTTTCGCGTTTTCATTCCCAGCGTTTTTGGCATTGAGTGATCAAGATCCGGCCCGCAAGGTTCGATTTTTGGCGCTCTACGCCTTGGCATGGATTTTGATTGGCAATGTGATCGCCACGGCATTTTCATCTGTGGGGCCAATTTACATTGATCGCTATTATGGTGGAGACGCCTTTGCGCCAATGATTGCATCGCTCAAAGATTTAACATTCCCCGGAACCTCTGTGGACGCTTTACAAACGCGGCTTTGGGAGGCGCTCGTCACGGACGATGGCATGAATACCGGCGGGGCGGCCATTTCCGCGTTTCCGTCTATGCATGTGGCGATTGCTGCTGTATGGGCGGTTTATATGACAGAGCGAAGCTGGTTCTTTGCGCCTGTCGCGATTGCTTTTGCCGTGACGATTTTGTTTTTGTCGGTCTATACGGGCTGGCATTATGCAGTGGATGGCTATGCATCTATCGTCTGCGTCTTGGTGCTTTATGCTGCTTTGCGGCAATTGTTCAAAAAATAATTGCTGATAACGTACAAAATGACCTTCCAGAAATTGACCATGCCTAGTTTTAAAGGGTAGGAAGGTTGAACGATTGACTGATCGAGGGAGCAATTTTATGTCAAATATTGAGCGCGAAGCGATGGAATATGACGTCGTTATCGTTGGGGCGGGGCCTGCTGGTCTATCCGCCGCAATCCGATTGAAGCAGCTCGATGCTGACCTAAACGTTGTTGTTTTGGAAAAAGGCTCAGAAGTGGGCGCGCATATTTTGTCAGGCGCTGTGCTAGACCCAAGTGGTCTTGATGCATTGATCCCCGATTGGAAAGCCAAAGGCGCGCCGCTGAACACACCTGTGAAAACCGATAATTTTTATATGCTCGGTGCCGCTGGTCAAATCCGCATTCCTAATTTTCCAATGCCGCCTTTGATGAACAATCACGGCAATTATATCGTGTCGATGGGCAACGTGTGTCGCTGGATGGCTGAGCAGGCCGAAGAGCTGGGCGTCGAAATTTTCCCAGGCATGTCCTGTTCTGAGCTTATTTACGGCGACAACGGCGAAGTTAAAGGCGTGGTCGCGGGTGTGTTTGGTCTTGAAGCTGATGGCACGCTTGGCCCTGATTCAGAGCCCGGCATGGAATTGCATGGCAAATACGTGTTGCTGTCCGAAGGTGTGCGTGGGTCTTTGTCCAAAGAGGTTATTGCGAAATACGACCTGTCTGCTGGGCGCGACGTGCAAAAGCACGGCCTTGGCATGAAAGAGATCTGGGAAATTGACCCCGCCAAACACGTCGAGGGCACAGTGACCCATACAATGGGCTGGCCTTTGGGCGGCAAAGCTGGTGGCGGCGCTTTCGTCTATCATGCTGAAAACAATCAAGTGTTTATTGGTTTCGTGGTTCACTTGAACTATAAAAACCCGAACCTGTTCCCCTATATGGAATTCCAACAGTTCAAACATCACCCGATGATTGCTGAGCTGCTCAAAGGCGGTAAACGCGTGGCCTATGGCGCGCGCGCGATTTCCGAGGGCGGTTATCAGTCGATGCCTAAGGCGGCATTCCCAGGTGGGGCCTTGCTGGGCTGCTCTGTTGGTTTGGTGAACGTGCCGCGGATCAAAGGCAATCATAACGCGATGTTGTCTGGCAAAGCGGCTGCTGAGGCCGTTGTCTCGGCGCTTAAAGACGGACGTTCTGGCGATACACTTGAGGCGTACGAAACTGAATTGCGCAGCGGCGCGGTTGGCAAAGACCTGAAAAAAGTGCGCAATGTGAAGCCGCTTTGGTCTAAGCTGGGATTGTTCCCGTCTTTGGCGCTGGGTGGCTTTGATATGTGGTGCAACACGATCCTTGGGACGTCATTGTTTGGCACGGTGAAGCACGGTAAATCTGATGCGGCAAGCACAGGCAAGGCCAGCGATTATCCGATGATTGACTATCCGAAACCGGATGGCGTGCTGTCCTTTGACCGCCTGACAAATGTGTCGTTTGCGGCAACAAATCATGAAGAAAGTCAGCCAAGCCATTTGCGATTGGCGGACCCTGCTGTTGCGGTTTCCACAGACTATAACGTCTACGGCGGACCTGCCGCGCGTTATTGTCCCGCAGGTGTTTACGAATATCTGACGGAAGAAGGCCAAGAGCCTAAGTTTGTGGTCAACTTCCAAAACTGCGTGCATTGCAAGACATGCGACATTAAGGAAGCGAGCCAAAATATCACATGGACCGTTCCGCAGGGCGGGGATGGGCCGAATTATCCTAATATGTAAGCGTTTTGCCGCGAACATGATTTAATTGAACAGTTTAGGGGGCCTTTGCGGGCCCCCCATCCATTGCAGCCCCCGAATGTGCGCGCTAGGCTTATGTCAACACATAGGGAGATGCGTGTGAAACAGTTCGCGATTTTAAAACTTGCCGCCTTGGGTCTGTCCGTTGGTTTGACACTGTCTTCGACCACAGCGAGCTTCGCTGATGCAGGGTCTTACTTGGCGACGCGTCAGGCTGTGATGGAGCGCGATTACCAAGAGCAAGCTCAGTATGCGAGCCAATCTCTTGTCTCTGATCCGCGCAACCCAGATTTATTGGAAACCTTAATCGCAGCCAAAATTTCTGTTGGCGCATTTGACGATGCCTTTGGCTATGCGACGATGCTCAAAGACATCGACCCCAGCAGTCAAACTGCCGCGATGATTTTGTTTCCTCGCTATGTTGAAGCTGGGGACTGGGATGCCCTTTTGACCATCATCGAAGCGGGCGAGGGCGTCTCATCTATCGTTGACGGATTGAGCCGCGCTTGGGCTCATGTGGGTAAGGGCGAAATGAGCGAGGCGCTGGAGCTGTTTGACGCCTTTTCAAAAGGCGATGATGGTTTTCAAGTCTTTGGCCCTTATAGTCACGCTTTGGCCTTGGCTTTGGTGGGCGACTTTGAGGGCGGTTTGGCGTTATTGTCCGATCCGTCTATGCCGCAAACTGGTGGGGTGGTTTTCGCCCGCGCGCAAATGCTTAGTCAGTTGGAGCGTAACGATGATGCACGCCAGTTGCTGCGTGATGCGTTCGGGCCGACGCGCGACCCGCAAGTGCTTGCGTTTGACGCGCAATTGGCATCGGGCGAAAGCGTACCGTTTGATATTGTGACCAATGCACAAGATGGTATCGCTGAAGTCTTTAGTTCTGTCACGGATGCTGTGAATGGCGGGTTTGACGATGGCTACACGCTTTTATACGCGCGGATTGCATTGGAATTGCGCCCAGATAAAGCAGATTACGCGCTGAGAGTTGCAAACATTCTGGAACGTTTGCAGCATTACGATCTGGCCACACAAGTTTATAGTGCCATTGATCCTGCCTCTCCCACCTTTTACTTGGCCGAATTGGGTCGCGCTGCCGCGTTGCGTGCTGAGGGTAAATCGGATGCAGAGCTTGAGGTTTTGCGTGCCCTATCCAAAACCCATAGCAATATGCCCGAGGTCTATACGGCGCTGGGCGATGCGATGCGGCGTGAAGAAATGTATGGTGAGGCGATCGATGCCTATTCAACCGCTCTGTCTAAGGTGTCTGAATTTACAGCCGCCGAGTGGCCTTTGTTGTTCACGCGGGGCATCGCCTATGAGCGAGATGGTCAATGGGCCAAAGCCGAAGCCGATTTTCGCCATGCGCTTGAACTGCAACCGGGCCAGCCGCAGGTTTTGAATTACATGGGGTATTCATTTCTTGAGATGAATGAGAACCTCGATGAGGCCATGAGCATGATCCGCGCCGCAGTGGCTGCGCGTCCAGATGACGGCTATATCACCGACAGTTTGGCTTGGGGATTGTTCCGTCTGCGTGACTATGAGGGTGCCGTGGCCCCCATGGAAAAGGCGACAGCACTTTTGCCCGTTGATCCCATTTTGAATGACCATTTGGGGGATGTGTATTGGGCTGTTGGACGCACACGCGAGGCGCGCTTTCAGTGGAACCGTGCGTTGTCCTTTGATCCAACTGAAAAAGACGCGGAACGGATTCGTTTGAAGCTGTCCATCGGATTGGACCGTGTTTTGATAGAAGAGGGGCTGGAGCCAACGCGGACCCCTACCGATGGTTAAAGTCTTTGCGCCAGCAAAAATCAATCTGTCACTTCATGTGACAGGACAGCGTCATGATGGCTATCACATGCTTGATAGTCTTGTCGCGTTTGTGGACGTTGGCGATCAAATCACGGCAGAGGTCGCCGATAAAACACGCCTTGCGGTCACCGGGCCATTCGCGCAAGGCGTGCCTTTGGGGGATAGCAATTTGGTCGTGAAGGCGGCAACAGCTTGCGGCTTTCCGATGGAGTTGACGTTGGATAAACATCTTCCGCCGTCCTCAGGCATAGGGGGCGGATCCGCGGATGCTGCGGCGACGATTCGCGCAGCGATGCGCCTTGGTGGCCCGCAGATGACTTCCGATCATGCTTTGCTGCTTGGTGCCGATGTGCCGGTGTGTCTGGCGTCTAAATCGACGCGCATGCAGGGCATTGGTGATGTTTTAACGCCGGTTAAACTGCCATCTTTGCATCTTGTTTTGGTCAACCCCGGGGTAGAAGTGTCGACGCCAGCGGTCTTTGCGCAGTTGGCGCGCAAAGATAATCGCCCAATGCCCGAAGAGTTGCCGCACTGGCCAGACAGTCTTGCGTTTACAGATTGGCTGGGCACGCAGCGCAATGATTTGCAAAGTCCAGCTGCAAAACTTGCCCCCGAAGTGGCCGCAGTGCTGGTGGCTTTGGCGCTTTCGCCCGAGGTTTTGTTGACGCGGATGTCCGGCTCAGGCGCGACCTGCTTTGCGATCTATCCAGACAGGCTTACGGCAGAAATGGCCGCAGCGCAGATAGCGCAGAGTAATCCATGGTGGTGGGTGAAAGCGGCCAGTACTTTGCCCGCTTGATCTTTGTTTTAGCGCAGACGCGCGACAACGTAATCTGCGATGTCACTCAACATTTGGCGAATGTCGCTGTCTGGTAATGTGATCAACGCTGCTTTGGCTTTTTCAGCCCAGTTCAGGGCCTCAAGACGTGTCTCGGCCAATGTGTTGTGCTTTTTGAGCAAGGCAATCGCGTGCTCTAGATCACCATCGTCTTGCTTGCCCTTTTCGATGGTTTTCACCCAAAACGCGCGCTCCGTATCGTCTGCTTTGGCCACAGCTTTGATCACGGGCAGCGTCAGCTTACGTTCGCGGAAATCATCGCCGATGTTCTTGCCAGTCTCGCCAGTGCCCTCGTAATCCAGCAAGTCGTCAACGATTTGGAACGATATGCCTAAGGCGTCCCCATAGTTGTACAGGGCTTGGGTGATCGCAGGGTCGGCCTCGGCAATTACGCCGCCAACTTCTGTCGCGGCTGAAAACAACGCTGCGGTTTTTCCTCGAACAACTTGCAGATAAATGTCTTCCGTCGTGGCCAAATCTTGCGCGGCCGTCAGTTGCAACACTTCACCTTCGGCAATCGTAGCTGAAGCGCCAGATAAAATATGCATCACACGCATAGAATTACATTCAGTCATTAATTGGAATGAGCGTGCGAACAGATAGTCGCCCACAAGCACCGATGATTTGTTGTCCCACAACAGGTTCGCGGTCGGGCGACCGCGGCGCTGGGCGCTTTCGTCAACAACATCGTCATGCAGCAATGTGGCCGTATGAATGAACTCGACCGTGGCGGCGAGATGAATGTGATAGGGGCCGTCGTATCCGCAGGCTTTGGCCGCCGCGAGTGTCAGCATCGGGCGCAAGCGTTTGCCGCCTGCCTCGACCAAATGCGCGGTCACTTCAGGAATACGTGGCGCATGTTTAGAGGCCATGCGCTCTTTGATAAGTGTATTGACCTCTGCCAATTCTGAGGCGAGTGCCGCTGCTAATTTTTCATGTGGCTTAACAGTTGCGTTATCAAGGCTCATTCTTCAGGTCCTTCACTCGACAAATCAAACCGTCTGCCGTTAAATCGGAAACATGAAACAGCTCTTACGCACAACTGACCCGATGAAAATCATCTATGCCAAAGCACTGCTTGCTGGCGACGATATAAACTGCTTTGAAATGGACGTCCATATGAGCGTGCTAGAAGGGTCCGTTGGCATATTGCCGCGCCGCCTCATGGTGCTCAATGATGATCTTGCCGAGGCACGTCAAATTCTTATCGATAATGAGTTTGAGTTGGAGCCTGAGTGACGGATCAGTCCGAGACTGTTGACGCATTTTTAATGGGTCTGGTGCAGCTTAGGCAGCCTGCGCGTGGTTATCGCGCGGGGGTTGATCCTGTTCTTCTGGCTGCCGCCACACCAGGTGCGGCGGGCCAATCCGTTTTAGAACTTGGCTGCGGTGCAGGTGCTGCCTCGCTGTGTCTCAATGCGCGCGTACAGGGCATGACGTTTGTTGGTGTCGAAATCCAGCCCTATTATGCAGATCTGGCGCGTCGAAATGCAGCAGAAAACAACGCGGACATGGAAGTCGTAGAGGCGGACATTCGTGCTTTGCCTTTGCATGTGCGTGACCGTCGCTTTGACCATGTCATCGCCAATCCACCCTATTACTTGAAAGAAAAATCCACAGCATCCGACGATTTTGGACGGGATGTCGCGGTCAGCGGTGAAACACCTTTGGACACTTGGGTCGATGTCGCCTCGCGCAGGCTTGGGCCTCGTGGATACTTCACCATGATCCAAAAGGCAGACCGTTTGCTTGATATTCTGTCTGCGCTCGAAGGGCGACTTGGCTCAGTGCGTGTACGACCCATTCAGGCAAGGGCAGGTCGTGCCGCACGTTTGGTCATCGTTCAAGCGCGCAAACTGGGGCGTGCCGATTTCGTGCTCGAGGCCCCTTTGCGAATGCATGATGGGCCGCGTCACGAACGAGATGGCGACAGTTACAGTGACAAAGCGTTATCTATTTTGCGACATTCAGCGGCTTTGTGCTGGGATGATTAAGAAATTGGCAAGGTTTTGCGTGCCAAGATCGGTCCACTGACATGTTTCGTAACAGATAGGTGACAAGACTCAAAAAATATGCTGCACTCTTTGTGTGGCTTTAAAATGAGCCAGTCAACACGAGAGAGAGGATTTGAAATGACATTGAGTTCCCACATCCATGAGTTGAAGAAAAAACACCAAAACCTTGCTGATGCCGTTGAAAGTGCCCAACGTTCGCCAAGTATCGATGCACTTAAAGTTGCAGCGATGAAGAAACAAAAACTCCGTCTCAAAGAAGAAATTTCTCGCCTGTCGGCATAGATTTTTTAATCGGTTTGGCGGCTCGCATATGCTGCCAAGCCGGCGCCTAACGTGATTAAAATGGCTGATAGAAAAAGTGATCCCTTTGGAGCTGTGACGCCAAATACAACCAGTATAAGTGTGGACAGCAGTGGTGCGGCATAGGATGCGGTGCCCAAAATTTGAATATTTCCGCGCTTTATCCCGATATCCCAGACATAAAACGCCGCTCCAACAGGCCCCATTCCAAGCGCCAAGATGGACAGCCACCCTATAGGTGCGGTTGGCCAAGCCGTGGTTTCCAAAAATACATGCGCGAGGGTTGATAGCAGGGCTGTTGCCAAACAAAACACAGTAACCGAAGCAGTCGGGATATCGCCCAGCCGCCGCGACAAAACGGAATAGGCGGACCAAGTAAATGCACAGGCCAGTGCAAGCCCATATCCGAATAGGCTCTCAATTTCGAATTCGGCACCTGCAGCGACAATCAAGCTGGCGCCAGCAAAAGATATGACCGCCCCAACAATATGGAGCAGGCGTAGACGCTCGCCAGGTAAAAGCCCTGAAAACAAAACGATCAGCAACGGCCAAAGATAGGCGATTAGCCCTGCTTCTGCCGGTGGCGCTGCGCGCAAGGCTGAGAAATAAAGAAAATGATAACCAAAAAGCCCCAGCGTTCCAAAGACATACACCGACAGGGGGACGCGCTTAAGATCAGACCAACTTTTGGTTGTCGCAATCCATGCAAGCCCGATGATCCCGCCGATTGAAAAGCAAAGCGCATTCAATTGGAAGGGCGGTACAGGATCTGTGCCGACTGTCAAAAGCGCGAGTAGCGCCCACAGTATAATAGCGATAAATCCAATGAAGGTTGCGGAGCGTTGAGACATGGTTCGATCTATGTCCGCTTAGTATGTTCAGGTCAACAAAAAGGGCCGCCCGTAGGCGACCCGAATTGTTACGCATGCATTTAATTTAAACGAAAAACTGTGCGCCATTTGCGGAAATCGTAGACCCGTTCATGAAGCCCGAATCATCACTTGCCAAAAACGCGACGCAGCGCGCGATTTCTTCTGGCTCGCCAAGGCGGCCCGCAGGTATACCCGCGACGATTTTGTTCCGAACCTCTTCGGGGATTGCCATAACCATTTCGGTCGCGATGTAGCCGGGGCAAATCGCATTCGCTGTGATGCCTGCGCGCGCGCCTTCTTGGGCCAGTGATTTTACAATACCCAGATCACCCGCTTTGGTCGCGGCATAGTTCACCTGTGCGAATTGACCTTTTTGACCATTGATCGATGAAATAACGATCACGCGTCCGAATTTGCGTTCGCGCATACCGGGCCACACAGGGTGAACTGTGTTGAAGACGCCTGTGAGATTTGTATCAATCACCTCATGCCATTGCTGAGGGGTCATTTTGTGAAACGGCGCATCGCGTGTGATACCTGCGTTTGCGACAACGACGTCAATTGGACCTAGAGCGTCTTCGACTGCGGCGATTCCTGCTTTTGAGGCATCATAGTCCGCGACATTCCACTTAAATGTTTGAATGCCTGTTTCGGCCGTGAATTTTGCGGCAGCGTCTTCATTGCCAGCAAAATTCGCCGCGACCTCATAGCCTTCAGCCTTCAATTTCGTCGAGATGGCAGCGCCAATTCCGCGCGTGCCTCCTGTTACAAGTGCAACTCTAGCCATTGTGCCCTCCCCGGCGAGTAATTTCAAAAATAAAGGTGTATCACTGCGCAAAATGGTTGCGCAGTGAGTCTTTGTTAATCGCGCTCAACGCACAGAGCGACGCCCATGCCACCACCAATGCAAAGTGTTGCGAGACCTTTTTTCGCATCGCGACGCTGCATTTCGAATAACAAAGTGTTGAGAATGCGCGCACCAGAAGCACCGATTGGGTGACCAATCGCGATCGCGCCACCATTGACGTTCACAATCTCTGGGTTCCAACCCATGTCTTTGTTTACGGCACAGGCCTGTGCGGCGAAAGCTTCATTGGCTTCAACAAGATCTAGATCTGCCGCTTTCCAGCCAGCTTTCTCAAGCGCTTTTTGTGATGCTCGGATCGGGCCCGCGCCCATAATGGAAGGGTCCAGACCCGCTGTTGCATAGGATGCAATGCGTGCAAGTGGCTTGATGCCGCGTTTGGCGGCGTTTTCGGCGGACATTAGCAAAACGCCTGCCGCGCCATCGTTGAGGCCAGAGGCATTGCCGGCAGTCACAGTGCCTTCGCGATCAAACGCAGGGCGCAGTTTTTGCATACTTTCAAGTGTCGCGCCGTGACGGATGTATTCGTCTGCGTCTATAACAGTTTCACTGCGACGGGTTTTGACCGTGAACGGAATAATCTCATCCACAAACTTACCAGCCAGCTGCGCAGCTTCCGCTTTGTTCTGCGATGCCAATGCAAAGGCATCTTGCATTTCGCGCGAGATGTCCCATTTCTTGGCAACGTTTTCAGCGGTGATGCCCATGTGGTAGCCGTTAAATGCGTCCCACAAGCCGTCTTTGATCATCGAATCGATGAACTGCATATCGCCCATCTTATGGCCTGCGCGAAGGTTGGCGACATGGGGAGACAAGGACATGTTTTCTTGTCCGCCAGCGCAAACGATGTCTGCATCTCCAAGCATAATATGTTGAGTTGCCAATGCGACGGTGCGTAGACCAGATCCACAGACTTGATTGATGCTCCACGCCGAAGATTCTTGTGGCAAACCAGCAAGGATATGTGCTTGGCGAGCAGGGTTTTGGCCTTGGCCTGCAGTCAAAACTTGGCCTAGAATGGTTTCAGAGACTTCGGTTTTCTCAATACCGGCGCGCGCAACTAGGGCTTCAAGGACTGCGGCACCAAGGTCATGTGCTGGCGTATTGGCAAAAGAGCCGGCAAAGCTACCAACGGCGGTGCGAGCGGCCGAGGCGATTACGACATTTGTCATGATAGTGCTATCTCTCCTAAAAATTTAGAGGGAGATTGCCAATAAGGCGAATTTTTTGCAACAAAGTTGCGCACTCCCCGACTCAAGACTATGCCGCGACTGCATCATAATCAATGGTCAGGTCGCCTTACTTTCCATAAAAATCCAGTTTAGCTGGCAATTTTATGTACAGAGCGCTGTTTCCACAGAGGATCGATTGTTGCTGCGCCGAAATAATGCCCTTGTAAGCAGTCGACTCCAATAGAAGAAAGATAATCAGCATCCTCCTTCGTTTCGACAAACTCTGCAACGGTATACATATCGAAATGTCGAGCAATTGAGATGAGTGCTTGGGTCAGTACTTAATTGTCTGGCGTGTTCGCAATGTCACGAATAAATGCACCATCGATTTTGACCATGTCGAAATAAAAATCTTTAAAGTACCGAAAAGCAGTATACCCAGCGCCGAAATCATCCAACGCAAATGATATACCTTTAGCCTGCAGCTCGGTCATAAAAAAACTGACCATGTCGGGCATAATCATAGCCGAACTTTCAGTGATTTCTAGAATCAAGCGTTCTGCGATGGTTTCATCTTTCGCTAGCCCATTCAGCAACGTTTCTTTCCATCGTGGGTAACCTATGGATCGTGCTGACATATTAATAGATAAGCGAATATTTGGTTGTTCCAACAGGGTTTGTAACCCGATTTCGATGGCCAAACAGTCAAGTTCGCGCCCTGTTTCTGACGTTTCAGAGACTTCGATAAATTCGCGTGCAGGAATGACACGTCCATTTTTGTCCAAAACACGCAGAAGTCCCTCGTAAAACGCAGGGCGGTCAGGGCGCAGCGTTTGTACGATGGGTTGATACGCTAACATGACCTGTTTTGCTTTGATTGCGTCGCGCACCATTTGCATGGTGTTGCGATCGCGTTCTGTTATCGCGGCAGACAATGGGCTGTCAAAGCCGCCCTGTAATGAAATTGAACTGGTCATCTCTGACTCCTTCGTGCGCCGATTGTTCGTCATTGAAACAACATGGCTCAGAGTAGATAACGGCAGGTAAATTGGTGAATTTTAAGCAATTTTATATTGATTTTGGGTAAAAGTTTTAAGGCTTTGATTTCATTGAAATGTAGTTCAGGTCATGTGGAAAAGATGCCGATTGCATGAAGGTTGATTCAGATTTTAAGGGGTTTAGCGCATAAACAACGACACATTTGACCGCGCACAGTTAGGAGCGCTGTGACACGCCACGACTTAAGACGAGATCTCTTAACGATATAGCAAGAACAAATTGTTTGTATGTGGGCGTAAACAATATCTGGGCAGATCATGACTTTTCAACACAGCACATCAACGTTTCAAAGCCATCTTGACGACGGTCGGCTCGGTTTCGACGAACTGTTATTCTCGGCCACTGATGAACACGGGATAATCGCTGGAGGCAACGATGTTTTTCAGCGTGTCTCTGGGTTCGAATGGGACGCGCTGCTGGGGGCCTCCCACAACGTTGTCCGTCATCCTGAAATGCCAAAAGGAGTATTTCATATTCTTTGGAAACACCTTCAACAAGGTGAATCCGCTGGCGTATATATCTTAAACCAATGTGAGAATGGCAAATCCTACTGGGTTTATGCTATCATTTCACCTGTTGAGAATGGTTACTTGTCGATTGGGCTGAAACCGTCGTCAGCATTGTTCGATAAAACGCGAGAGTTGTACGCGAGGGTGTTGGAACAAGAGCACGAAGGCCTTTCTGCTGAAGAGAGTGCCGAGCTTATTTTGGCGTCCCTCAAAACCGAAGGTTTCGACGATTACGAATCGTTTTCGTCTCACGCAATCGGACAAGAAATTTCTGCACGTGACGTTGCGCTCTCCCGCAGCTCGAGTAAACTCACCTTTGCGCTCGAGGCGATGTCTCGCCAACTTTTAGAGTTGAGCGATGAGCAAAAAAAGCTGTTTGATTTCTTTGACGCCATTCGCGGGATTCCGTCTAATATGCGCATTGTTGCTTCACGTTTAGAGCCCGCAGGCGGCCCTATTTCGGCTATTTCACAAAATTATCGATTGATGTCCGACGAAGTTCAGGGCCATTTGGATGGCTTCAGAAATGAAAAAGGAGCGAAACGAACAGTGTCGTCCGAGGTGTCCGTCCAAGTGGACGCAGCGCTGTTCCTTGCCGCTGTCGCTGAACTCTTAAAAGAACTGCAAACACAATGCGATCGACCACATTCGGAGACACGTGTTTTTAATGACAGTGTTTTCGAAGGTGAAAACCGAGAAAAACTATTACAAAGTTATGCGACTGAATCTGGTAAAGCTATAAAAGAGGCCAGCATTAAGGTCTTAGGGTAATCCCCCCATTTTTAATGGGGTCCAGCCATAGAATTCATGCGGCTGTTTTCAATTTCATTGCGGGAGTTATGCCGCCGATGCCCATGTTGGGCCGCTCGTTGTTGTAAGTCCAGAGCCATTCAGTCGCCTGGTCTTGTGCCTCCTCAATCGTTTCGAAGATGTATTGTCCCAGCCATTCGCCGCGAAC
>NZ_JAHKPK010000038.1 GCF_018860665.1 Pacificibacter marinus | reverse complement strand
GTATCGCCTGTGTCACCGGTTTCGCCTGTGTCTCCGGTATCTCCGGAGGCGGATGAAGCAGCGACAAGTCCAGCAAACCCAATCCCGCCTGCAGCCAAAATAGCCTCTTGAGACGCCATACCAGCCCCTAAGCCAGTATGCGCGATCACATCGGACTCCCCAGTCACTGCAGATACAGCTCCGTCAGAAAACACAAGACGGCTCACCTCGCCAGACGGACCCTTGGCGAAAAAGTTTTCGACGACAATTCGATCCCCTGAATTAAGTTCAACGATAAGGTTTTCAGAGGTTTTAAAATAACGATTGATATCAGATGCGACAGCATCAATGCGAATATCACTTGCTGATTTTGCTAAAAGTCGGGTGGTTTGCATAGCGTTCCTGCTTCCATTGTAGCGAAGTGTTTGCGTCTCACAGCCAAACTGCCCCAAATCTCTCTGATACAATCGGCCAAATACATACTTTGGATATTAGTACCAAACCTAAAGGATTAATCAATGCAAACTTTAGCCCTAGATAATCAAATTTTCCCTTACACGCGGATGGTCCTAAATATTATGCATTCGCCTTCAGTCCAATGAGAGGCGCGCCTCATCTGAAATGTGAAGAGGCTCTGCTTTTGATGACATTTTGCGGCCGAGCTAAGATGTAATACGGTTTGGTTTCTTCAGCCATGTGAGGACATTCAGTTTTATAGACCATAATCCAGTCATTAATCGCGCACTTGGTTTGCCCGTGATCATGAATACGGTTCAGGGGCGAAGATAGGCTTCAAAATATGGATGGAGGCCAACAATCACGAGCCGCCGCGTTCTTCTCGTGGCAGCGAACCGCCTGCTGATTTATAGGCAAAAACCAAACGACCTGATCAGCACGCGCAAAGCATTGCTAAAGTTACATCAAACCCTGTCCAATAAATGGGGTGCAACTCACCATAGACATAGAAACTGTTCACAAATTCCCTTAAAGATTGCGTACAACCATTAAGACAAGAGATAACAAATATGTCCACGCCGCAAAAATCTCCCGAACGAAACAAGACTCAAAGCCGGACCGTTAAAGTTCAAGTTGCCTTGAGACAGGCGATCATCGAGCAACGTCTTGCCCCCGGCATCCGGCTGCCAGAGGACACGATCGGGGAATCGTTCGGCACCAGTCGGACGATTGCTCGCGAGGCATTACAACGCCTAGCGGTTGAAGGACTGGTTGAATTGCAGCCCAATCGAGGTGCATTTGTCGCAAACCCTTCACTGGATGAAGGCCGCGATGTGTTCGTTGTGCGCCAAGGTCTGGAACGTATGGTCGTACGACATCTGGCTGGTAATTTGTCGACACAGCAGATTGCGACGCTAGAACACATGCTACAACAAGAGGAGCTTGCTGCGGCCCAAAATGACGCCGAAGCCATACGGCTTGCGGGTGAATTCCATCTCAAGCTTGTGGAAATGACCGGCAACCAACTCTTGATCCGATATCTCACGGAAACAATCTCGCGCTGTTCGCTAGTGTTGGCGATGTATGGTCGCCCCCATTCGGTGGATTGCGGTATTGAGGAGCATCGCCAGATTATCGAAGCCCTAATCGCAGGCGATGTAGAAAGAACCTCCTCTTTGATGGAGCACCACTTAGATGAAGTGGCAGGACGAGCACTTCTGGAACCCCGCAAAACGGAAAGCCTACAGGATGTTTTGTCGAGTTTCGCTGACCTCCTTCGATAAATGATTCCATTTCTCCGCAAATTGCATACAATAATTTAAAAGATCGCACTCAATAGCATCCATTTAAGCATGCACAATTCGCACATTTTACAGACAAACCCACAATTAAACCGCCTAAACTGCAATCAACCCTATAATTAGGTCATAAATTTCCACAAAAATTACATTTCAAAACAGGAAAACGAGAAAGTTGGTGCATGCAGTTCCTATGCAACCAACCCGACAGGAGTTTTCCGAAATGCCATTTCGCCCAACCGACCTGAGCCGCCGCGGTTTTCTGAGCGCTGGAGCCGCCGCCTCTGCCCTTGCCGCCACATCACAATGGTCCCCCGCTTTCGCACAGGAGCCTGAGGTGCTTAATTACCTCTCATGGCCCGGCAATGCAGACCCATATCTCGTTTCCGAATTCGAGAAAGAGAACAACTGTAAAATCATGATCAAAGAGTATGTCGGTGGCGATCAAATGCTGGCAGTGCTCAACCAATCGCCTCCCGGTTCATTCGATATGGTGATGGCGGATGCCGAATACATGCATCTTTTGAAGGACGCTGACTATCTTGAAGAGCTCGATCCAGCTGACTATCCGCTGAACGACTTTTTTCCTGAATTCCAGAAATTCCCCCTGCATTGGTTCGATGACAAGCTCTACGGGGTGATGACGGATTTCGGCTATCTTGGTCTGTCTTACAACACCGATCTCTACCAGCCTGAAGAAGTCGCGTCCTATGACGTGATGTGGTCGGATAAGGCGAAAGGTAAAGTTGGATTTTTGGATTGGTATCTGCCCTCAATGGGCTGCGTTAGCCTATCAGCAGGCAACACGCCTCCGTTTGACCTGTCTGAAGACGGCTTTGAAGCGATGAAGGACAAACTGTTCTCGCTGCGCGATCAAGCATCAGGTTTCTATACGATTGCCGATATCTTCTCGAGCTTGCGCAATGGACAGGCGCATATGATCCCTGGCATTGGGGAATGGATCACTCTGGGTCTTCGCATGGACGGCGCCCCTGTGGATACAGTACTGCCAGAAGAAGGCGGCCTGCAGTGGACCGAAAGTCTCTCGATCCTTAAAGGCACCAAAAAACGTGATCTGGCGCGGAAGTTCATCCAATACACCACTTCGCCACGCGGTCAGGTTCTGCAGGCTACAAAGGTCGACAATAAAAAATCCATTCCCTCAGTTGCGGGGTGGAAATTGTTGAACGACACAATGCCAAAAGAAGCCGAAATCCTGCGGATGCAGTTCGATCAGCCCAACGTGATGGAAGAATATAAAAAGGGGCGTATTCATTATCGCCAATTACCTTCGTTACAACCGATTGAAGATTGGAACGATATCTGGTCCGATTTTAAGAGCGCCTGATGACAATACCGCTCACCCCCACCAGTGCAAGGCAGCCGCAGCAACGCGGCCGCCTTCAATCGATGACTGGAAAAACCATCAAAGCGGCAATCGGGCCGCTCGTGCTGGGGTTGCCCCTTGCGCTTTGGCAAATTTGCTTCTTTGTTCTGCCGCTGGGCTTTCTGGGGGTGGTCACATTCTGGCAGGTGCGCAACTATCGCCTGCAACCTGCCTTTGTTCTCGACAATTGGGAACGGATGCTCGGATCCAATGCGTTTCAGCGGGCCTTTGTGCATACTTTCAGCGTCGCCGCCATTGCGACTGTTCTGGCGCTGGTCTTGGCATGGCCTGCCGCCCAAACCATCGCGTTGCGCCTTTCGCCGCGTGCGCGGGACCGTTGGATTGCGTTTTTGATCCTGCCCATATTTTCGAGCTATATTCTCAAAGTCTACGCATGGCAGGTCATTCTCTCTCCACAGGGTATTATAAACAGCCTGCTGACCGCGGCGGGTGTTTCTTCGCTAAACCTTCTTGGCGGCGCATTGTCGTTGCAGATCGGGTATATGACGCTGACACTTCCGGCCGTAACATTAATCCTGACATTCGCACTGCTCGGCCTTGATCGCGATATTATCGACGCCGCGCGAAATCTTGGATGCAAAGGGCCAACTCTCATCACCTCCGTGCTGATCCCCGCTATTCGGCCAGGCATTATTTTTGCAGGTAGCACGGCTTTTCTACTCGCCTTTGGCGATTACGGAAGCCCTGTTTTTCTGACGGGATCCAATCCCCCCACCTTGTCGATCCTCATCGTGGATACAATCAAATCTGGATCACAATGGCCGCGCGCCTCAGTCATTGGCGTCACAATGCTCGCCCTCCCTGCAGTGGGTTTTCTGATTGTGACAATGGTGAAGTGGCTTTTGAAAAGGACCAGAGCATGAAAAGCCCTCTTTCTCTCAGCTCCGTGATGAGCTTCATCTATCTCGCCTGCCTTGCGCTGTTCATCGCCGCCCCGATGCTGGTGATTGTCGTGTTCAGCTTTGACGCCAATCGTTTCCCAACCCTGCCTTGGGGCGGGTTCAGCATTGAGTGGCACAAGGCCGCACTCAACGATCCAATGATTATCGCCGCATTGCGCAACTCCGCCATCGTCGGGTTTGGAACGGCAACGCTTGCGACAATATTGGGGTTTTGTGCGGCATATCTGGATTACCGCTATCACTTCTTTGGCAAACGCGCGATGATGATCGCCGTAGCCATCCCGCCTGCAGTGCCGGTTGCGATCCTAGGCATGGCGATGCTGGCATTCCTATCACGCACGCCGATTTTCGGCAGCCCGACCGCAATTATCGTCAGCCATACGGTGATAGCCTCGTCCTTTGCGATGGCTCTGATCCGTCTACGATTGACCGAACTTGGTCCCGATTTGGAACAGGCTGCATGGAACCTTGGCGCGAGCCGCGCACAGGCGATCCGGCTGATCGTTCTTCCTTTTTGTCGCCCCTCGATCATGGCCGCGTTTTTTCTCTCTGCGGCAGTGTCCTTTGATGAATTTATGGTCGCATGGTTTGTCGGCGGCGTGCATGAAACCCTACCCGTGCGGATTCTCAACATGCTGCAAGGCCAAGTAAACCCAAAGATCAATGCGATCGGCACCGTGGTACTCGCGATCAGCCTGACGCTGGTCCTCATCGCGCAACGCCTCGCGCGCACAGGAAAGGAAACACGATGACATCCGAAAGCTACGTCAGTCTGCACGATATCGATATGCGCTATCCAGGCCATCACGCCGTGAAAGGCATCAATCTAGATATCAAAGCAGGCGAATTCGTCGCCCTGATGGGGCCGTCAGGCTGCGGGAAATCCACCACACTGCGTATGATCGCAGGACTGGAAACACCGACAGGCGGCAAAATCACCATTGGCGGACGCGATATGGCTGAGGTCTCCGCCGCCGAGCGCGACACGCCAATGGTCTGGCAAAGCCTCGCATTATTCCCGTTCCTTTCGGTAGAGGATAACGTGGCCTTCCCACTGCGCATGAAAGGCGTACCGCCCAAATCTGCACGCGTACGGGCGAACGAATGGCTGGAGCGATTGAACCTGAACGGCATGGGCAAACGGGCCGTTGCTCAGCTTTCAGGAGGCCAACGCCAACGCGTTGCAATCGCGCGGGCCTTAGTGACACAACCTTCAATCATATTGCTCGATGAGCCTTTATCGGCGCTGGATGCGCATTTGCGCGTGCATCTGCAAACCGAACTGGCGCGGCTGCACCGAGAACTGAAAATCACTTTTATCTATGTTACCCATTCGCAATCCGAGGCCTTCGCCTTAGCGGACCGGATCGTGGTGATGTCAGACGGGGTTATCGAGCAAGCCGGCCCGCCGCGCGAAGTCTATCGCGCCCCGCAAACACCTTTCGTCGCCGAATTTATGGGAATGAACACCTTGCTACGTGGCAGCCTGCGCGAGAAAGACGCGACAGATGTCGTGATCCAGACACCCGAAGGGCCAATGCGCGCGCCAATTAACGGTGCGATGCAAACCCTCCCCGATTTGGGATCTGATGCAGGCTTGGTCATCGGCGCGGATCGTATTTCTATGATGCCCGAAACGGCCGCCAGTCCAGCCGATCAACCACGCGTCTTAGGGGAAGTCGTGGGCATGGATTTTGTCGGCTCCACTCAAACTATTTTCATCGCCTCTGATGCGGGCATAGAATTCCGCGTGCAGCGCTTGGAACATGCCGCCGAGACCTTCCCCGTTCATCTCGGCAGCCGCGTTGCAATGACTTGGACGCCCAAACACGCATGGCTTTTGCCGCGCCTTAGCTAAGGAAAACCGATGTATCAAGAAACTTTCATGCGCCAAGCCATCGCGCTCTCCGCCAAGGCGCTCGACACAAAAGGCACAGAACCTTTCGGCGCGGTCGTTGTTCAAAATGGCAAAATTGTCGGCGAAGGGATTAACCGATCTTTGGCAACATTCGACCCCACCTCGCACGGCGAGACAGAGGCGATCCGTGATGCTTGCAAGACCCTGCAAACCGTCGATCTGCGTGGCTGTGAAATCTACACGAGTTGTGAACCCTGTGCCCTTTGCGTCGCGGCCATGGCCATCGCAGGAATTACAAAAATGTATTACGCGGCCAACCTTAGCCAAAGCGATGCAGCCCTTCAAAACCTGCCTGAGACAAACCGCTTCCCGATCGATGTAGACCATCTGCGTCATGAATGCGGCAGACCTTTAAGCGCGCGTAAAATGCCTGCCCAGCAAGCCCTGTCAGCGGAAGCGGTTGAGGTTTTGCGCGCATGGGCGGCCCAACAACAAAACGGCTGAACACCGAACTATATTATGGGGCGTGTGCCCTTTGGAGCTTCAAATGATCTACGATTTCAGCACCCTGCCTTCGCAGGACCGCTACCGGCTACTCTCAAACTTCGTGGCCCCACGCCCTGTGGCGCTGATCACAACGCGCGATGTGAACGGGCGCGCCAACGCTGCCCCTATGAGTTTTTTCAACGTGTTTTCGCATGACCCAGCGATTGTGGCTGTTGGCATTCAAGACCGCCCCGATGGCCGCACCAAAGACACGATGGCCAATCTGCGTGCAACGAGCGAATTCACAGCCCATATCGTCGACATGCCGATGGCGGAGGCCATGTTGATCTGCGGTCTGGATTTTCCACCGGAGGTGGATGAGCTTTCGCTTGCGGGGCTGACGTCACGCTGCGGTGAAAAAACGGGCGCACCGGTGATTGAAACCGCCCCCGTTGCGATGGAGTGCCGCGTCGAGCGGATGATTGAATGGCCCGAGCGCGCGATCATCTTAGGCGAAATTGTCTCGATGCATATTCGCCCCGATTGCTTTGCCCCAGGCGGGCGATATGCCAACCCCGAAACATTCCAACCCATCGCACGCTTACATGCCGACAATTATATCGTCGCGAACCGCCAATTCGAGATGGTCGCACCTGACCGCGAGGTCCTCCTTACCAAAGCGAAGTGCCCAACGTGATGAACCAAGACGTTTTGCTTCATGTGATCAATCCCAATTCGACGGCCTCCATGACCGATGCAATCGGTCGCGCCGCAAGATCCGCTGCCCGCCCCACAACCCGATTATTGGTGCAAAATCCCGCGAACACACCGCCGAGCTTAGAGGGGACAACCGATCAAGCGCTGGCCATCCCCGCAATGTTGGCGGCCATAACGCAGGCCGAACGAGACGGCGCCCGCGCGCATGTCATTGCTTGCTTCGACGATCCGGGCATAAGCGCCGCACGTGAGATCGCCACGCGCCCCGTGATCGGCCTGTGCCAAGCTGCGCTTCAAACCGCAATGATCCTTTCAACCCGCTTCACCATCATCACCACCCTACCCCGCGCGGTGCCGCATATCGAAGACCTTGCCGCCCGCTACGGGGTTGGAAAATCCTGCCGACGCGTGCGCGCCATTGACTGCCCCGTTCTAGAATTAGAAACCAATCCAGACGCAGCCATGCGCAAAATGAGGCAAGAAATCGCTCGCGCGAAAACTGAGGACAGTGCTGAGGCCATAATACTTGGTTGCGCGGGCATGGTGGAAATGCGCGCGCCTCTTTCACGTCAATACGGATTGCCGGTGATCGACGGTGTCACATGCGCCGTTTTGCAGGCAGAAGCACTCGCGACCGCAGAATTCCTGACGTCTACGATTGGAGCATCTGCGGCACCATACGCAAAGATGCCTTGCCCCCAAGCCCACCGCATAATGCTTTAATTTAAAAGAACACTGCGAAGGGGAACTTCGACCCTGTTTCGAGGTCGCTTCGTTAGGCCGGAAAACGCCTCAAGAACAGCGGGGGCAGCACGCGGTTCGACAAGCATCACGTCGGCTACGCTGTCCAGATCCTTAGCGCGTTGAACACCCAGATATACTCCACCAATGATAACAACCCATTTCATCACCTCAGTTCTCTCAAATGCATCTGTCATGATTGCCGTTTCAGGATCACGATTGTGACGCGCATCTACCTGTCTTGTGAACCGAATACCAAATCCAAATGATAGATTTTGGTTTATGTGAAATTCTCGGTTGGGGAGCTCCTGAATGAAAGCCATTTATTCGCCCCCAGCATACGAATTTTGTTGCACTGGGGCAGCCGAGCCAATTCTTGCCTTCGCCTTAGGACGACACAAAGCAGACTTGAGCTCGGCTGGCGCCCCCCCTCAGTTCATTGCGGATCGCTGCGCAGGGCGTTTACATATCAAGGCTTGCCCGCCACAATCCGGTCAAGGATCAACGCGCAGAACAAGATCGCAAGACCAGCCAAGAGACCTTGACCCGCAGCAGCATATTGCAACGCTTCAAGGACGTCTTCACCGAGACCTTTGGCGCCGATGAGCGAGGCGACAACCACCATCGCGAGAGACATCAAGATCGTCTGATTAACGCCAGCCATGATGGTTTTGGAGGCCAAGGGCAAATCAACACGCCACAAAAGATAGCGAGGTGTAGCGCCAAAGGCGAGCGCGGCTTCTCGGACGGCTGCGGGCACTTGTTGCAAACCCAAGACGGTGAAACGGATGGCGGGCGGGCTGCCAAAGATCATAGTGGCAATGACGCCTGCGGGCTTGCCTGCGCCAATAAACGCGACGACCGGAATCAAGTAAACGAAGCTCGGCATGGATTGCATAAAGTCCAAAATCGGGCGCACGATCGCAAAGGCCCTTGGGCGACGCGCGCAGAAAATCCCAAGCGGCACACCCAATGTCACAGAAATCAACGCCGCAGCACCTAGTAAAGCGATGGTGGTCATGGCTTTTTCCCAGAAATCCAGCAATCCCAGATAGGCAAGCGCAGCACCGGTAAAAATAGCCACCCGCGGCCCCGCACTGAGATAGGCCAGAAGAACGATGACCAATCCGACGACCGGCCATGGAGTTTGCACGAGAGCCACTTCGATCCAATCCAGCAACGTCCGCATGCCGATTGTGATCGCATCAAAGAACCCACGTCCATGGATTTTGACCCAATCAAATCCGGCTTGCACGCCGTCACCGACATTCAACCGCCAGTTTCGATTTGTTGGAAAGGCGTTAAGCACTTCGAAGGCATCGGGTTGCGCGAACTTGATTGTCGACATCACGGCAATACCGACAAATATCATGACCGCAAAGACAAAGCGTGTGACGGACCAACCGCTCGCCACCGACGCATCTGAACGCCATCGTGCGAATTGCCCTTCAAGGGTCCAGTTTGCAATCGACCCTGTTATCAGTTTGAAAGCGATCAAAAGGGCCAGCCCAAATGAAACGTAAATGAGGCCGTTTGCGTCTGCTTGTGCGGCGGCATCTTGCGCTTTTGTAAAGGCCCCTTCCAATGACTCGGCGGCGCGTTTCAAGGCGTCCACTGAAGCGGCCCCTGCTTGTTCAGCCACTTCGATTTGTTGGCGGCGCAGATTCAGCGTCTCGCCAATTTGTTCTGCACGCATCCGCGCATCGCGCCCAAGATCCCCAAACAAACCTGTGCCAATCTGGATAAAGGCAAAGGTTTCCAAAAGCACAAAACCCAAGAACCACGACCAAAGCCCACGCGCGCCGAACCAGACGGGGCCCAGCAAGGCGGCGACAAAATTGAACGTAAAGCGATAGCCTGGAGCCTGCATCATATAGGCAAATGTTTTTCGGTAATATGTTGCGCTTTGACCGACAAACTCTTCCACCAAATTGCCGATACGAACTGCTGTTTCTGGCTGTATTTCTGACATGCCGAATTCCTTACGCTTGATGTTTCTGGATGGCACGGATGAGACCTTTGCGGTTGATGACACCGACTGTTTTGCCATCATTCACCACAGCCACAATTCCATGCCCTTCGACACAAAGATTCATCAGACTGCCCAGATCCATTTGCGGATGCGCGATTTTGGCGTCCTCGGGAACAGGCCCGTTCTTTGCTTCATGTTGACCGACGGGCATCATGACGGAATGGGCAAAAATCATATGAAGTTTTGAAATACCGGCCACAAATTCAGCGACATAGTCATCGGCAGGGTTTAAAATGATTTCTTCCGGCGTGCCAATTTGCACGACCCGTCCGTCTTTCATAATCGCAATGCGGTGACCGATGCGAATGGCTTCATCAAGGTCATGGGTGATGAACATGGTCGTCTTATTCAATTCGCGACTGAGAGCCATAAACTGCTCTTGCAGCTGTTTTCTGATGAGCGGATCAAGCGCAGAGAACGGCTCATCCATCAACAGAATTTCAGGATCGGAGGCAATCGCACGCGCCAAGCCAACACGTTGCTGCATACCACCCGACAGCTCATGCGCGTATTTGTCTTCCCAACCTTTAAGATCGACAAGTTCAAGCACGCGATCCGCTTCTTCCCAGCGGCGCGCTTTTCCCGTACCGCGAATTTCAAGAGGCATCGCCACATTGTCGCGCACAGATCTGTGCGGCATCAAACCAAAATTCTGGAACACCATTGCGAC
This sequence comes from Pacificibacter marinus, assembly GCF_018860665.1. GTDB lineage: Bacteria > Pseudomonadota > Alphaproteobacteria > Rhodobacterales > Rhodobacteraceae > Celeribacter > Celeribacter marinus_A. The sequence continues at coordinate 121,191 of NZ_JAHKPK010000038.1, read as the reverse complement.
GCGGCGGTTGCGTAGATCGCGCAGACCTTGGGCATTCAAACCCATAACATCTTCGCCACCGATAAGGATTTCGCCTGCTGTCGGTTCGAGCAGCCGGTTCACATGGCGCACAAGCGTGGATTTGCCCGAGCCGGACAGCCCCATAACACAAAACAGCTCGCCGCGCTCAATTTGAAAGTTGGCATCGGCAACACCAACCACACAGTTAAAACGTTCTAAAACTTCAGATTTGCTGAGCCCTTCGGCATGAATCGCCGCCAGAGCTTCATCAGCGCGCGTGCCGAAGACCTTCCAAACGCCGCGTGCATCAATTGCTATTTCTTGAGTCATCCCGTCACCTTTGATTGGAGACGTCCAGCGACACCTGCCGCCGGACTTGATTTCGGTTCAGGGGCTTAGTTGAGGCCCAACCAGCTATCGACCATATCGCCGTGTTCAGTCACCCATTTGGACGCCACAGCTGAAATCTCCCCGCCTTCCACGACAACCGCGTAGGTGAGTTGAGACAATTGCTCTGCATCCATATTGATGTTGGCGAGAAAGGCCGCGGCGGCGGGGCTGCGATCCATAAGGGAATTGGAATAGGCGACAGTGACCGTTTTGACGACTTCACCACTGTCCACATGGGATTTTTCATACCAATCCGCGTCTTCGTTCGGCTGAACCATCACGTATGTGTCTGGATTGTGTTCAGGTTCTTCCAGCATAGTGATGTCATAGAGTGCGTGAACATAGTGCGGTGTGTAGCAGTAAAATGCGGCCCCTTTTTCCTCTGCGATGAGATCTTTCAAACGAGAGAAAAAGATGGTTTCGTCTTCGGTTGTCGGTGAAAGAAATGGCTCAATGCCGTAGTCGCGTACCCGTACTGCAAAGGTGCTACGAGAGGCCGCGCCCGGTGAGCCAACCCAAATCTCCCCCATGCCATCGCCATCAGAGTCAAACAATGTTTGCGCGTCCGGCGTTGCAAGGTCGTAAATGGATGTGATGTTGTGCTTTTCAACCATATAGGTCGGCACACACACACCCGCTCGGCCCTCATAACTGCCGGATGAAAGGCTGACCGTGCTTTTGTCATCGACATATTCATTGGTAAATGAGGCTTGATTTGGCAGCCACACGTCGGGATGGATATCGATGTCACCACGTCCCCCATCCATAGAGGCAAAGATCACCGCATTTGTCCCTGGCGCATAGCCGACCTCAACACCCAAGCGGGTTTCGATCACCGTGCCGATGATACTTGCCATGATTTTTGCGCCAGGCCAGCCGGGCTCGCCGACCATGACCTTTTCTTGTGCCATTGCGCTGGTGCTCGCAAGAGCCGCGGAAAGTGTCATGGCCAATGTAAATGTAAACTTCGTAAGTTTTTTCATGCTGTTCAGTCTCCGAGTTGGTTGGTTATGCACGTGCCCGCTTACGTTGCGGATCTATGAATGGAATATCTGCGACACTGGCGCTCAAACGCTTCATGCGCCCGTCAAGTTGGCCAATTTCAAGTTGGATATCGTTGTCGGCATATTCGACAGAAATCCGAGCGATCGCGATCGCATGTTCAAGTGTGGGAGAGCGCGTGGCAGAGGTCACCACGCCCACCTGCCGTTCGCCAGCCCAAACAGGCGCGCCATGTGATGGGACGTCGTCGCCCTTCAGCAGCAAGCCCTTGGTGACGCGGCGGGGGTCTTTAGCATTGCGTTCAAGGGCTGATTTTCCGGTGAAATCTGCTTTTGTCATATCGACTGCAAATCCCAGACCTGCCTCAAACGCATCGACGCCAGAAGCAAATTCTGCACCTGCGGCAGCAAGCCCCGCTTCGATCCGAATGGTCTCAAGCGCTTCTGTGCCCATGGCTGCCACACCAAACTCTTCACCTGCCTCAAAAATGGCATCCCAGATCGCCAAAGCGTCTGCCTTTGCGCAAAAAATTTCATAGCCCAATTCGCCCGTATACCCAGAACGCGACAACATGAAGGGCGCGCCGTCACGATCATTCAAACGGGCGACTGTTGCGCCAAACCATTTCAGGTGCTCCAAAGACGGGACATTGGGTTGGGTGAATACGATTTTTTTGAGCAGATCACGCGATTTCGGACCTTGGATCGCAAGGTTTGGCATGGCGTTTTGCAGCGCATGAACGCGCACTTGAAGATCATGTTCCTTTGCAAGGGCCGTCAACACGCGCCCGCTTTCCTCAGATCCACAACACCACCGGAACAAGTTCTCACCAAGACGGAACAGCGTCCCATCATCAATGACAGATCCGGTCTCATCACACATCAGCGTATAAGACCCACGCCATACAGCCAGCTTGGCGACATTGCGCGTGGTGGCGATTTGCAAAAGCCGTTCAGCGTCGGGCCCAACCACATCGTATTTGCGCAGCCCACTCATATCCTGAACAGTGACGGCCTCGCGACAGGCCCAATATTCTCCCAACATTCCCGTCGACGGAAAACTCACCGGCGCCCATAGATCGCGTGCCGGCGCAAAATGGTTGGTCAAAGGCGCGATCCGATCATGGAACGCTGAATTTTGGCTGATGGCCATAGTTGAATTTTCCTTTTCGCGATAAGCAACAGCGCGCCGGATCGGCGCGCTTGGCCGATAGATGCGCACATGAATGTCTGTGGGGTTCCAACCGTTCACGGGGTCTATTTCATCTGGGCAAGCCGTGGACGCACAAACCAAATCATCCATCGCGCGCATCGCGACGTAATCGCCTGCCCGCGAATAGCTTTCTTCGGTCATGTAATGATGCGAATTTTGATCCACCCATGTGTTCCAGAAAAAGTTGATCGCAGGCCAAGCAGATCGTTTTTTCACGCCGTAAGGATCTAGCCCGTTGGAAATATTGTCTGAACAATTCACATGCCCGGGAAACCCACGCTCCTCATATACGCGTGCCGTACAGGCGAGGCCAAAGGTGTCATGCCGCCCGCATGTGTCCTGCATCACATTCAGCATCGGGCGCACATCTTGGTCGAAAAACTTGTCGAACAGCCCCGGGCTTGGGAACGCCTGCCGCGACATTGAACGGGAGGCCGTGCCGTCGATCATCTGCTCTTCACCGCGATCCAAACCATCCGCACGAAACGCCACAAAGTCAGAGCACTGCTGCCCTTCCACATCGATGATCTGGAAAAATTCACCTTTTTTGACCTCATAGGCCATGCCTGTTCCACGCGAGATTGTAAATTCGTCACGAACTTCGCCAAGCTCTGGCGGCAAGCTGAGACGCCTTGGGGTTGCGGGTTGATGCGTGACGGCAATTGAGCCACTGTTGTCGCCAGACACCAAGGCTGATCGGTCAATCGGGTGCGCGATCCAAAGTGTAAAATTCCCCTGAGCTTGAAGGACGATCTGCTCTGCAAAATCATTCAAAACAGCGACTGGGATTGCATCTGTTGGATTGCCACCTTGCGCGCCAATCCATCCTACGAGGGCCTGCGCGTCGATCTGAGAGAGATCGAGCGCCTGTGATGCTTCGAGCCCCAAATGGGGCAAGGCACTTCGGCCCGTCGCGTCAAAAGCAGAAAAATGTAAGCAACCGCCATGGATAATAGCTGGAATGCTAAGCAAATCTCCTGCCTCCATCTCGACGTGCACCACCTCACGCGCGGCTATGGTGTAGACATTTGCAGAGTTATTTTTTGCAAAGCCGGGAAAGGAGCGACGAGGCGAGATGAGCCCCATTGTGTCGCAGGCCTGTATGAGTTTGTATCCGTACATAATTTGAAGCTTCTCACATCAATGAAACTAGTTACATGCTTGATGATACTAGTTTCATGCGTCAATATCATTTGTAATTATTTTGATAATCTCAGGACAAAACAATAAAATGGCTGAAAAAAGCATCAAAAAGAGAGCCAATCTGCGCGATGTTGCTAAAGCATCAGGTGTCTCTGTGGCCACAGTGTCACGTGTTCTCAACACACCCGAACTCGTGACGGAGACGACTCGCCAAGCCGTACAGGCGGCTATTGAGGCGTTGCATTTTGTACCGAGTGCCGCGGCGCGCTCTATCAACTCAGGTCGTTCCCACGTCATTGGCGCGTTGGTGCCAACCTTAGACAACGCGATCTTTTCGAGATTTTTAGGAGCCCTAGAGGCAAAGCTCAGCGCGCATGGATTGTCTCTGGTTGTTGCGACAACAGATGGCGATCCCGATATCGAGGCGCAAAAGGCGCAAAGATTGATCAATATCGGTGCCGAAGCTTTAATCGTCTCGGGCATCACCCATAGTCCGGAATTCGACCAATTGATCACCCGCACCCGTATACCAACGGTTGCGACCTCTTTTTATGAGGCAGACTATCGCTATCCGACGATTGGATATGACAATGCCGCGGCCTCTCGTAAAGCATTGGAATTTCTAATCGGTAAGGGCCATCAGGACATTGCAGTGTTTCATGGGCCAACCGAGCATCATGATAGGATGCGCGCTCGCTTGTCTGGGCTGCATGGACAGGGTGAACTTCATACTTATGAAACAGAGATTACTTTAGCAGGTGCAGGTAAGGCGATCGATGCACTTTTTCAGTCCAGCCCTCATATTACAGCAATCTTATGCCTTTCAGATGTTCTGGCACTTGGAGCGCTGTTCGGACTACAGCGCCGCAATATTCAAGTTCCAAACGACATTTCATTGATCGGAATAGATGACTTGCCATCCTCTGCCAGCGCGTTTCCGTCCATCACGACGATTCACTTGCCGGCATTTGAAATGGGTATTCGGACCGCTGATGCCGTCGCCAATTGGGTCGAGCGGCAGATTATACCAGAGCCACATCTGATAGATACGACATTGATCGTAAGGCAGTCCACCTAGCAGACAGTAAGCCCGCCCCTAAACCTGTAAGAAAAACCCGAAGTGACGAATGCTCCTCTGCGTGCGTTTCACACCGTCACGCAGAATCTACATGACTTGTCCAACTGGTTTAAGTCGAACAACGTCACCAGCATCGCCATGCTATCTAAGGGCATGCGCGCGGCGCTATCTCCCGCCTGCCCCACATCATCGCCGTGAAGGCCCTGCCGTCTTAAAAAAACCAGTGCCATTCTTGGCAACGCAGACTGGTCGCCTTGACATGATGACTTGCCTATTTTGACTGCGGCGGCGTTATCATTCAGGCCTCAAGAAGCTGCATGTTTATGGCGATCGCGACGGCTTCTGGCGTCGTTCGTGCCGCCAGCTTTCGGCGCAGATTGCGGCTGTGCATATCGACTGTTGGCAAAGAAATGTTCAACTCATGCGCGATTCTATCCCGCCGCAAGCCTGCGGCAAACAGGTTTAAAACAGCGCGTTCCCGAACTGAAAGTTCTGGGGCTTGGACATCAAGTGTTTCGGTATTCGCTCGCATCCAGAACAAAACGATACGCGCCAAACCGGGGTAAAACGGCAGAACATTGATTTGGAGAACCGAAGGCCTAGCTTCTTCGTATGGTATGAAAACCGAAGAAACAGGATGAATAGGATCACATGCTGCCTGCAAAGCATCAGTAAAGGATTGAACCGGCTTTACGACAAAAACCTCTGCGCCGTCAGCCCTGACATATTGAGGATTCATGTTCAAAAAATGTGTTGCCACGCCATTGCGTGAAATGATCCGCCTTTCAACATCAAGATCAAAATAGGCGAGATCATCCACGCCTGAATTGACGTGTTCACCTGTGGTCAAAAAAGAGACTGTGGTGTCGGTCATTTGCCTCAATGCCCTTTCGATAGATGCGCCGGATTGTACTCACTGTTGCGAGAACTATAGGAGGCATCGATCTGATCATTCGCCCCCCTAAAGGGGGGAATGAAAGAATGTACACGGCTGCCCCGAAGGTTCGCGTCCCATCATTCCGGTTTTGTTTTGGCTTGTTTTTTGAAGGGGAGTGCGCAAGATTAACTTCAATCCTTATGCGAAATGCTCGCCCAGCAATGTCAATTTTCAAAATTTTGCATCAAAATTCATCCGTTTGCAGGCCAAGCTGACAGACGATCAAAATGACGGGAAGAATAGTTCGGTGCCCACTCCAACGCAGTTCATTCAGGTCTTATCAACAGTCCTCAAAAAAGACCCTTTGGCGTTACCACCGGAAGATTCACTTTTGCTGCAACCACAGGATGAGGCCAGCAGTGAGCGTTTTTTTTATCGAAAATTCTCCAACTGCAGACTGCCTGCCAATCTATATGATCGGCTAGGTAAGCGACAAATCGACAGTCTTGTCACCCATGTTGGTGATGATTTTCCCTCTTTCATGCGAATGCCGCAGCGCTCTGCGAGTGGATGCGCCTTTGTCGTGAGCAATGATATGCTCTACTTTTTGTATGACCGCATGGAACGTTGGAGCGACGTTCCTGACCATGTCGCACTTATCGCCGTGCGCATTGATCCCGAACGGATTGCCTCATTGGCGACTTATGGAGGGGAAACACGGCTCACCCCGTCGGAATATCTGATGTTATCCCATCTTCTGACCGGCCTGGATTTGAAAGCAACGGCGGCGCTTTTAGGCACGTCTTATGATACCAAACGCAAGCAAAGTCAGGTCATCTTGGACAAGCTCGGCGCGAAGACACAAACGGGCTTACTAAGCAAATTATCCCTAGAAATTACGGCAGCTGTTCTTGATGAAATTTTACCGCTTCAAGATCGAAACCTTGAGGCAGCTCTGGTCAAACGTCAGTTCGGCAAAGATGTAACTGTGACGACGATCTCGGTCGGAGACGGGCCAGATATTCCCGTATGGGAATTCGGCGCACGACGCGGGCGACCTGTACTGTATTTTCATAGCATGCTGGCCCCTATCGTCTTCCACGATGACATGATCAACTTACTTAAGGCACAGAACCTGCGTTGGCTGATCGTGCCGAGACATTTTCTCGGAATGGATGATCGTTTCGATGTTCCAACACGTCTCAGCAGGTTCACGCAGGCCTTGGCTGAGACTGTAGAACATCTGTCTGATGAACCTGTGATCTGTATTGCAGAAAGCGCTGGCGTCCCATGGGCGGCACATTTTGCGCGGCATCATCCGCATATGGTGTCGCGGCTTGTCCTTGCGGCCACCCCGCAGCTGTTTCAGATGGTTGAGCAACCGAAAAAGAGCACGCTCTTTATCGAAATGTCGCAACGCCTGCGCCGAGATGAACGGGTTATAGCCGGGTTGACGCAGGTTTATAACGCGATCAGCCGCGTCCCTATTCTGGCGCAAAAAGGCTTGCTGCATATGTATCGGAAATCTGTGGCAGACACAGCCTGTCTGGATACTCTTTTTCAAAAACCACATCTGTCTGAATGGCTACGCCTGATCGCAAACCATGCCACCCTTGCCTCTATTGATGAGCTCACCAATCTGCAACGCAACTGGCTTGATGATCTTAAAAAGATAACCTGTCAGGTGACGTTCATTCACGGCACAGAAGACCCGATCAGTCCCATTCACGATATTCAGGCAATTGCGCAAACCTTACCGGATGCCAGTTTCCAAGCGATTGAAAATGCTGGTCATCTTGTTTTGACGCAGCACTTTAAGCCTCTGATCAAACAAATAACCAACGATGAGGGCCTGCGCCACATAGCATCCTAGCCTTTTTGGCCCGTGATTTTGTTTAAAATTGATACGACCATCCGATCCTGCAATCTGTTGACGCCGATTGGTAAAGCGCAATGTTTGAGTTCTGGATTTTATAACCACAGGACAGTTTTGGTGTCCCTCCCATGATCTTGATCCGACTGTCGGACACGGTAAAGCCGAACCGATAGATTTCATCGCGACGTGGATAATCTACTGCGGCGAAATCACTGTCATATCGCCTCACTGCGGCACTTAGGTTTACACCGGCGCGCAACGTGTCGGTGAGATTTGTTTCATAGCCCCCCCGCAAAGTGCCCCCCCAATACCCATGATAATCTAAAGAAGGTTTCGAGCGCTCGACGGTGCCGCCAAGGTGAATTATAGCACCTGTTTCAAGTCTTTTGTTCCACCCCAAATGCACTGAGGCAAAGGGGCCAGACAGGCTATCTTTGTCCAGATAATCGCGATACTCTGCGACACCGCTGAAGGTGAACTGAGTTTTCCCAGTGAAAGACCGAGACCACTGCCCATGCAGGCCCGTTGCAATACGATCAGAACTATCGCCCTCAACCTCGGCATAATAGGTGCGATCAAAATGCAGGCCGCCGAGAATACTCCCATGTGTGCCGACTTTTTTGATATCTGTTGTCACACGCCCACGCCAGTATCTCAGTTCGGGGTCGTCATACCATATCCGGTTAAGTGTTGCTCCGATTTCAAATGTCAGACCATCGGCGATCGGATGACGATACCTGCCATGCAGACCCACTTCGAACCCAATGCCAGATGTTTCTTCGCCACCGTCGTCGATTTCAAAACGTCCAATGAGCGTATCAAAAACGGTCTCTGATGAGGTGTTCCTGATATTCGTGCTTGGCAAGGCTGCGAAACTGACAGAGGCAACGAAAGGATATCGGGCCTGAAGCTTTGCCAGCGCCGCCAAATACTGTGTTTCATACCGACCATATTCAGGGCGCTTGAGCAGATACTGCAAAAAGGCTTCAGCTCTGCGGACCTGCCCACTGCGCGCAAAGGCTTCGGCCAAGGACAGTTGCGCAGGCAAATCTGAGGGAGCAATCCTGCGGGCCTTGGAAAAATAAACAATCGCCTTTTTCGGGGCTTCCTTGGTCAAGGCCGCCCGCCCAAGTTGCATAAATGTGACATAGGATTCACGAGGAGAGAGCGTACTCTCTGCCTGCGCGCCGCTTGCGATGCTCATGAAAGCCAATATCGCGACACACATCTGCAGCAAGGGAAAAGGATGCCTCATAGGCCATATCGCTCTTATGTTATGCAGGACAGTGCTGCGGGTTTCCCCGCAGCACTTTGACCATATTCAATCGTTACACACAGTTTACTATTCGATCGCAGCAAAACCGCCCTCGACGTATTCACCGTCAATCAAACCATCGACTTCACCAACAACGGCAAGCGCGCCATCGGAATCATAAAAGGTACCATACATGGACAGAGAAACCTCATGATCCTCGTCATCACTCAAAGTACCTTCAAGACCAGCCCCCATGGAAGTGCCAGTAATGTCACCCTCGATATCCAATGATCCCGTCAACGACGCTTCAAGGTCGGATGTGTCTTCGTCATAGAGTGCAAAATTATCCGCTGTCCCTGTCACTTCATCGGTTGTGAAGTTTGCGGTCAGGGTCAACTCGCCAATCGCTTCCAGATCTTCATCCTCTCCGAGATCAGAAATAGCGATTGCGCCGGAAAGAGTTGCGGTCCCGCTCATCATTTCTTCGGACGCTTCTTCAAGTTCTTCGTTCTCTACGGCCTCATACAGCGAAATCACTTCTTCATAGTTATCTGGAAGTTCATTGTCTCCGCTTCCCAGACAGGCGGCCAGAGGCAATGTGGCCGCAGCCAAAGCGGCCATAGTGTAAAGTTTCATGACTGTGTCTCCTAATTTATGCTGTTCGAATCCCAAACGGGGTCGTTCAAGATTGGCAAAACTCTCTACGATCTCGAAGTTTGGGCAACCTATAGGAACTTATAGGTTTACAGCCGCGCCAGAACCTTTAGCGGGCACTGCGGTGCCCTGAGCAACTGTATTTCACTGTTGGGCTAACGCCCTGTGTTTTAAGAAACGCCCAAGCTAGCGGGCGATCTCTGCATAGTTTTGGCCAATGGCTGCCGCAGTTTTTTGTAAAAGCAGAAGATGCTTATTTACAACGGCGTCGACTGTCGCATGGTCCGCCTTCCACACAAGATTGATCGCTCCAATAGGATGAGTGTTGGCGAGGATCGGGACGGCGATTGCCGAAGGTAAAGCGCCATAATCAACCGCGCGCCCCCAATGCCCATCTGCACGTACGGCATATCCTCGCTTTAAATTTCGTTCCAACAACTTCTGGACCCCAGGCAAGGAAGCACGTTCTTCGCGAGGCAGTTTCTCTGCGAGAACCTGCAAAGCCTTGGCCCGATCTTTAGCAGGCAAAACCGCAAGAAAAGACAGACCTAACGCGGAAAACACTGGAGATGGGCGATAACCAATGACCTCTGGATAGACACCGTGTCGCCTGAAGGCACGTGTTGAATCGGCAATCTCGGTGCGCCCGCCACCGATGCCGACAGCCAGATCAACCCCCAGGCCAGTTTGCGTGGACAAACGAATAATAGACTCCTTTGCAACCATAACGAGCCGATCCATTTGCTCTGGCATGCCGCCGATGTTTGGAAAGGCCGAGCCGAGTTGATAACACCCATCGCTGTTCCTTCGGATCAACCAACGGCGGTTTTCCAATGTCGCGCAAATCCTCATCAATGTTGGTTTGGGCAATCCGGTTTTTTCAGCCAACAAGGCCAGCGAACAGGTCCCGTTGGATTGGATCTCTTCCAAAACAGTCAAGCTGCGATCAATCGAACGATTCAATTTCAACATGGAGGAACGACCCTATTTTCAAACAAACTGCGTTTCATCTAGTGTAACGTTAAATCGACACGGGTGTCACCTCTCCCTAGACTACTTCTATGAGCAAGTATCTTGGGAGGATACGCGAGACGCTCGCGTGCTCATGCGGTCTGGGAGGACATCGTGACTAAATTGAAGAAAAGCTTGTTTTTAGAGCTCGCCATCACAACGCTGTCAGCGGTTGTGGTTGCTGTGGTTTTCTACGTATCGGTTTTTGGGGTATTCTCAGATTCCTATCTGCGTGTCGGCATGTTGGTGGTTGGGGGCCTTTTGGTGCTCTTATGCGACTTAAGATCGACAAAGAATGCAGTGGATAAGGGTATATTAGCTCTCATTTCGATCGCGCTCATACTTGGCGTTTACCAATATTTTCGAGCTGCCGAAGAAATCGAAACAGGCCTGTATTTCTTGTCCTCCAAAGACATTTGTATGGGATTTCTGGGGCTTGTCGCGATTGTTGAATTAACCCGACGCTCCGTCGGCGCGGTCATGGCTGTGGTTGCAGGGTCAGTGCTTATTTACGGCGCTTTCGGCCATATGGCACCGGGTTTCTTGCGCCATGCAGGCGTGTCAACAGAAGAGCTTATGACCGTTTTATGGTTCTCGTTTGATGGTGTGTTCGGGCGTCCAATGGCCACTGTTGTCTCTACAATTTTGATCTTCATCATCTTCGGCGCGTTGTTAGAGCTTTTGGCAATAGACAAAGTGCTCGTTAGATTGGCATTGGCCCTCACGGGTAAGATGCGCGCAGGCCCTGCGGTGGCCGCAACCGTTGCAAGCGGTTTGTTCGGGACCATTTCCGGCAGTGCTGTCGCCAATGTTGTGGGCACCGGTGTCATCACCATTCCACTCATCAAAAAGCGCGGGTTTTCTGCGCGCTTTTCCGGCGCCGTCGAGGCCGCCGCGTCAAGTGGCGGGCAAATCACACCGCCGATTATGGGCGCCGTAGCCTTTATCATGGCGGATGTCACCAGTGTGCCGTACCTCACCATTTGTCTCGCAGCGACGGTTCCTGCTGTATTGTATTACGGAGGGCTTTTTGTCGCGATTTCAAGCGCAGCGCGCAGCATGGATCTTGCAGATGAACCTCAACCTCGCGTCTCATTTGATTGGCGTGAAATCGCACAGATGATCGTTTTTGCACTCTCATTGGCTGGGATCGTCGTCACCATGGTTGGCGGATCGTCCCCTGCCTATGCAGGATTTATGGGCGTCGCCATTGCCGCCGTACTTGGTTTCGCACTTCGCCCTAATCTATTGGTCGACCTTGCGGGATGGTTGCGGTTTATTCGCTCCGCCGCAAAGATTTCGGCGCAACTGGTGATTATTGTTGGGGCTGTCGGCATTGTCATTGGCGTGCTGAATTTAACAGGTGTCGGGCTGCGATTTGCGTCGTTGTTGTCAAATCTCGCCGACGACCAGTTGATCTTGTCGCTGATCTTAATGGCCATTGCTTGCTTGTTGCTTGGAATGGGGATGCCAACGGTTCCCGCCTATTTGATCATTGTGCTTGTCATGGGCCCATCTTTGCAAAAATTGGGCGTACCAATCATCCACACCCACTTATTTGTGCTGTATTTTGGCGTGCTCTCAGCCATCACACCGCCTGTGGCCTTGGCGGCATTTGCGGCGGCCCCTATTGCGGGGTCAAGCCCGATGGCCACCGCACTTGAAGCATCTCGTTTGGCGCTGCCCGGTTTTGTTATCCCATTCGCCTTCATTTACAAACCTGCCCTGCTTCTTGGGACTGGATTTCCAATCTGGGAATCAGTGCAGGCGATTGTCTTTGTATTGCTTGCGGTCATCTTGATTTCGCGCGCCTGTTACCCGCGCCGCGACAAACTCTACATGGTGCCCGTCGGGCTTGGCATCGCCATTGGACTTATCTTTTTCGGACCGATTGCATCTTGGGGCGCGGCAATCGCCGCCGTCGCCCTCATGGCATTCGATCGCCTGGAACTAACAAACAAATCTATCATTTCATGATCTTGAGGAGGAGATACCCATGAAAACCACCACAATGAATCGACGCACAGTTCTTGCCAGTGCAACAGCCACTGCCGCAGCGGCCCTGTTGCCTCGCGCAGCTTTTGCTAAGGAATTGTTGCGTATGTCTACACTGGGACCAGGCACAAGCCCGAACCTTGTGATGACCACTTTCGCCAATATCATCAATCGCGAGTTGCCGGATTTTGAAATCCAAGTCAACGCGACAGGCGCGGCCACGCGTCATGTTCTAGAAGTCGCAATGGGTAAGACAGCCTTTTGCATGTCTTCGCCGGTCATTCATGCTCTGATGACAAGCCAGCGTGCAATGTATGCGAAAATGGATCAAGCGCCAGAATTGGCAAAGAAGCTGCGCGCAGTGCTGAACTTTCCGATGGGCATCTATCACATTGCCGTTTACGAGTCGTCGGGCATCACATCCTTGAATGACATCAAAGGCAAACGCGTTTTCCTAGGACCACCCGGTGGCGCGGCTTATACGACAATGAGCAGCCTGTTCAAATCACTTACGGGACTTGAAGAAGGCACCGACTATGAAGCTGTAAAACTTGGCTGGGACGCGGCAGCAGCGGCGTTTCAAGACGGCAACCTTGATGTGTACTGTAATCCGACCAATGCCCCCAGCCCGGTTTTGACGCAAATTGCGGTGACAAACCCGATCCGCTTTCTCGGCATTCCTGCGGACCAACTTGAAACAGAGGCCGTCCAAGCGCTTGTAAATCGTCCCGGGTTTGGCTTGGATACAATCCCCGTAGGTGTTTACGGCGATAATCAGGTCAATGAAACAGAGACAACAACATTGGGTGTAACTGTGGGGATCGTCACGCATGAGGATGCGAGCGACGACATGATCTATGAGATGACCAAGACCTTTTTTGCAGGTGTCGCTGAAATGCGTACCTCTGCGCCTTGGCTTGCCGCTATCACCCCTGAAACCGCGGTAAAAGACATCAACATGCCACTTCATTCAGGTGCAATACGCGCCCTTGAAGAGCTGGGTGTTTCGATCCCCGACATTGCGCGTGGATAACACATAATCTCTAGGGCGTCCGCGCCCTAGCGCACACTATTTGATGGTTTTACCACTGGAGTTTGCCGTGCCCAAGAACGTCCTTTTTATCATGTGTGATCAGTTGCGCTGGGATTACCTGTCCTGCACCGGTCATCCGACCCTTCACACACCCAATATTGATAAATTGGCGGCACGCGGCGTGCTGTTTGACCAAACTTACGTGCAATCCCCCATCTGCGGCCCCTCGCGGATGTCTTTTTACACCGGTCGATACGTCAACTCGCATGGCTCTACCTGGAACAACATTCCGTTAAAAGTCGGAGAAATGACTCTGGGCGACCACTTGCGACCTTTGGGGGTGCGCACAGCCCTGTGCGGCAAAACCCATATGACCGCCGACATTGAGGGCATGAAACGGCTTGGCCTTGCACCCGATAGCAAGATTGGTGCGCTGGTGGCTGAATGCGGGTTCGAACCCTTCGAGCGCGAAGACGGGCTGCATCCGAACGGGCCACGATACGCTCGCAATAACGCCTATGATCGCTTTATGAAAGATCGCGGTTGGCCGGATGAAAACCCGTGGGACAGCGTGGCGAACAGCGCCGAAGATGACGACGGAAACTTGCTCAGCGGCTGGTTTATGGACAACGCGGACAAACCTGCTCGCGCCGCCGATGAAGAAAGCGAAACCCCCTATATCACCGACCGCGCTATGGATTTCATCCGTGAGGCTGGCGACACACCGTGGTGTTTACATCTAAGCTATATCAAACCCCATTGGCCTTATATTGTGCCCGCGCCCTATCACGATATGTACGGCCCCGAGACCCATCTGCCGCCTGTGCGTTCCGAAGCCGAGCGCGCCGATCCGCATCCGGTCTATGGCGAATTTATGCAAGAACGGGTCTCGCGCGCCTTTTGCGACGATGAAACCCGTACCCGCGTTTTGACGGCCTACATGGGGTTGATCAAACAGATCGACGATCAAATGGGGCGCTTGGTGGCGTTCTTGGATGCACAGGGCATCACAGACGACACCATGATCATCTTTACCTCAGATCATGGCGATTATCTGGGAGATCACTGGATGGGCGAAAAGGAGTTGTTTCATGATGCCTCATCGCGTGTGCCTTTAATCGTTGTCGACCCCCGCCCCGAAGCCGATGCGACTCGCGGCACCAAATCAAAAGCGCTGATCGAAGCCATTGATGTTGTGCCGACCATTCTAAACTTCTTTGATGGCGCGGACCTGCCGCATATTCTTGAAGGACACCCGTTGCAGCCTATCTTGCATGGGCAAGCGCAGACCGTGCGCGAGGTGGCAATCTCCGAATACGATTATTCCATGCGCGACGTGCGCCGCCGTCTTGGTGTCGAAGTCAAAGATGCCAAGCTGACAATGCTATGTGATGGACGATGGAAATATGTGTTCGCTGAAAGGTTTCGTCCGATGTTGTTTGATCTTGAAAACGATCCGGACGAGTTAACGGATTTAGGCGCAAACCCGGATTTCGCACAAGAGTGTCAGCGTATGGAACGCCACTTCTTTGATTGGGCGCGCCGCACATCACAGCGCACAACCTGTTCCGACGCTTGGATCGCAGCGCGTGACAGCATTTACGGCGAGGCGAAATCCGGCATCCTCATCGGGTACCGCAACGAAGCCGAACTCAACGACTTCTTGGCAAAAGAAGATAAACAACCTAAGCCAATAAAAACATGAAGATAGCAGGCGCGACACTCAGATATCTCTCGCTCAATCGACCATGGTTGCATGACAGGGAGAAAGGCGATTGGAAAGCGGACGCAATCGCGGGCCTGACGAATGCAACGATTGTCTTGCCGCAAGGGGTGGCCTTTGCGACGATTGCGGGCCTGCCACCAGAATACGGATTGTTCACCGCAATCATCGTGACCGTCGTGGCCGCGTTTTGGGGCTCTTCTCGGGTTATGGTGTCTGGCCCAACCACAGCGATTTCTGCTGTTTTATTTGCCTCGCTGAGCAGTCTCGCCCTGCCTGGAAGTGAGGCCTATATCGCACTCGCGCTTTTGTTGACCTTGATGGTTGGGGTGCTTCAATTGGCGGCGGGTCTGGCGGGCCTCGGTGGCCTTATCGCCTTTATTTCCCATTCGGTGATCGTTGGGTTCACCGCCGCCGCAGCCGTGCTAATTGGAGTGTCCCAGCTCGGGCCGACTTTGGGGCTGGACAGCGGGACTGGCGGTGTAATGCATCGTGTGATGCAGGTCGCCGCGCATATCGACAAGGTGAACATGGATGCGGTGATCATCGCGGCGGTGACATTGGCAAGCGTGATCGCCTGCGCGCGGATCAGCCGCCGTCTGCCGAATTACATCATCGGCTTGGTGCTTGGCGCTGCCACCGGACATCTGCTTGGCGCGCAGGCCTCTGGTGTGAAGATGTTCGAACCTTTAGGCGCTGTCCTGCCAGCGCTGCGCGCTCCGGCGCTTGATGTTAGCACAATAAGCGCTCTCTTGCCTGCGGCGGCAGCCGTGGCCTGTGTGGGGCTTCTTGAGGCGATTTCTATAGGCAAGTCTTTCGCCATTCGACGCGGCGAGACTTATGATTCAAATCAGGAGATGGTTGGACAGGGTCTATCGAACCTCACAGGAAGCTTCTTTCAATGCTATGCGGGATCGGGCTCTTTTACGCGCTCAGGCCTGAATGCCGAAAGCGGCGCGACCTCGCCACTGTCTGCCATTTTCGCCGCTGGATTTCTCGCCGTGTTGCTGGTGCTTCTTGCCCCTTATGTGCGCTTCGTTCCAGTGCCTGCGATGTCCGCGGTCATTCTTTATGTAGCATGGAAACTGGTCAATATTTCCGAAATCAAACACGTTTTGGTCACCAGCCGATCAGAAAGTTTCATTCTTGCAGCAACGTTTTTAACAGGCATTTTTTCCGAACTCGATTTTGCAATCCTCGTTGGGGTTGTCGCCTCTTTATCCGTGTTTCTAAACAAAAGCGCGCACCCCTTAGTCGCGGTTGGTGCGCCGACCGTGGTCAACAACCGGCGCGCTTTCATGAATGTGAAAATGCACGGATTGCAAGAATGCCCTCAAATCAGATTTGTTCGTATTGAGGGACCATTGTTTTTTGCGTCCATCGAACACATTGAGCGCGCATTTCGAAAGATGGAGGAAAAAGACGGCTACAAGACCTACATTTTAAATTTGAAAGGGGTCGGAAAAATCGACCTCGCGGGCGCCGATTTCATTGTATCAGAGGCCAAACGAGCGCGCGGTCATGGACAGGACGTACATCTTATCGCGGCCAATCCCAGTGTTTTGAATGTTCTAAGGCGCCTCAACTGTCTTGATGTTCTGGGTGAAAACAACGTTCATGCCCATAAATCCGAGGCGATTGGCGTGAATGTCTCTCTTGCGAGCGATACGATTTGCGGCACATGTGAGGTCCGCTGCTTTGATGAATGCAAGAATAAATCGAGCCCTTAATGGCAACCGACTGCCAACCAAACACCATTTTGAATCCGCCTACCGTGGCGTCTTATTTACAGTCCGCTTGATGAACCCAGCGTTGAGTTTTGATGTTTTGACGATTTCAGTTTGTGTGGGGGGATGTGAGTGTTCAAAGGTCTCATGATCTAGATCACAGCCCCCTTTTACTGCAAAGCCCCCTTTTGCGGATCAGTCCAAGTATCTTCGCGCGTGCGTCTTAGCGCGAGGCGACTTGTAGCGCCTGTTCCAAAACGTTCTGTTCCCCAATGTGATTGGCCAAAACAAGAATCAACCGCGCATTCAACGCATGGATGTCTGCCTTGTCTAGGCCATCATGGGCCGCGAGCAAGGCTGCATAGAAATCATCGGTGTTTTCAAAGTTTGGTAACGTATTCAATGCTGTCATGTTCAGGTCTTTCCGAGTGCGCGTGCAAGGGCGGCGCCAACGCGTGTTTCGTCAAAATCGGCCCAACGCCCGACGACATGTTGATCCGGCCGGATGAGGTAAACCGCCGACTTGGCATCGCCAAGGTAGCGCTCTTGCAACGCGCCTGTTGGGTCGTCTGCTGACGTTAGGATCAAAGGTGTCACCGAGGGGCCGTCAAGTGTGAGATCCGCTGGCAGATCACAGTTGATGGTCAGAAGGGTAAACTCCGCACCCAATTGATCAAGCAAGAACCCATCCGACAAGGGCGCATCGCTGCAAGCACTGCCCGGACGGCTGCGTGCGGGAGCATCTGGCAGCGCATCAGCCGTGTTCAGGTTTGAACCATCATAGGTGCATGGCATCGACAAACGGCCAGAGTTGACCAAAGGTCGCGCAAAATCATGGTCTTCGACCAGATCGAGCACAGCATCACGAAACAACCTATGCGCAGGGTTGCGCGGCGTGAGGAAGTCGGCGGAGCGGCTGGAGTTTTTAATGTTCTCCATCGCGCCGTATTTGCGTTCCTCGTGATAGCTATTGAGTAAGGTGTCGTCGGCATGACCGTTGATGACAGCCGCCAATTTCCAGCCAAGATTATCGATATCCTGCATGCCGCCATTGGCCCCGCGCGCGCCGAACGGGCTGACTTGATGGGCCGCATCGCCCGCAAAGAGCACACGGTCATGGCGGTAGTCCTTCATGGTGCAGCAGCGGAATGTGTAGATCGACGTCCAGACCAATTCGAACTCAATCCCCTCCCCGATCATCGCCGCAACACGTTCGCTGATACGTTCAGGTTTCAATTCGGCCTCACGGTCAATATCCCAGCCGAGCTGGAAATCGAGCCGCCAGACATCATCTGGTTGCTTGTGCATCAAAGCGGTTTCGCCACGGTTGAATGAAGGGTTGAACCAAAAACGACGCTCAACTGGAAACTCTGCCTTCATCTTAATGTCGGCAATCAGGAAGTTGTCTTCAAACACGCGGCCTTCAAAGTCGAGCCCCATCATAGCGCGTGTAGGCGAGCTGGCCCCGTCACAGGCCACCAGATAGTCGGCCTCAAGCTGGTAAGGGCCGTCTGGCGTGTCGACCTCCAACGCCACATGATCGCCGTGCTGCGTCAGCGCCGTCACACAGTTTTTGCCACGGATTTCAATCGGAGCACCCGCCGCCTGTTGGCGGCGGATCTCTTCGACAAGGAACTGTTCAAAATAGGGTTGCTGCAGATTGATAAAAGCAGGGCGTTTGTGGCCGTCCTCAGGAAGCAGGTTAAAGGTATAGACCTCCTTTTCGTCCCGATAAACACGGCCGACATTCCACACCACGCCTTTATCCACCATCGGATCGCCACAGCCCAAGCGGTCGCAAATTTCCAACGTCCGCTTGGCAAAACAGATCGCACGGCTGCCGCGCCCGACCCCGTCGTGATCGTCCAGAACCAAACAGGGCACACCCTTTTTGCCAAGGTCCAGCGCCAGCCCCATGCCGACGGGACCACCGCCCACAATCACCACGGGGTGACGTGCGGGATTGGCGGCATCTTGCTCCGCGACTTTTTCATACGGGTACAGCGTGAAGGCCGTTTGATATCTGACAGCAACCATAGTGACTTATCCCTGAAGGGCCTCCCACATTTCCATATCGCGTTTGTCGGTCCAAATGCGGGGGTGGGCGATGCCGCGCGCTTCGTCATAGGCGCGGGCAACGTTGAACGGCAGGCAGTGCTCATAGATCGCATAATCCGCGAATTTCGGATCACATTCAGCACGCACCGCATCCCAAGCGTCTTTCAAACTGCCGCCTTTGACAGCCACACGCGCCGCAGGGGCATAGGTCGAGTTGACAAAATCACGAGTGCTCTCAATCGCGCGTTCAACGGCGTCTTTGCCAATCAATGCGCCGCCGCGCCCCGGTGCAATCGCATCAACGTCATAGGCTTTGATTGCATCAAGCGTGTTGCCCCAGTCTGCAAAGTGGCCATCCCCACAGTAGCAGGCGGAGTGATCTTCCACGATATCCCCCGTGAACATAACGTTCTGATCTGGCACATGAATAACCGCATCACCCGCAGTATGCGCACGGCCGATGTGCTTGATGTCAACGCGGCGCTTACCAAGGTAAACCGTCATGCTGTCGCTGAAGGTCGTGGTTGGAAGCGTCAGGCCGGGGATGCTTTCATGGCCTTCGAATAAACGTGGGAAGCGTTGGAACTCACTGTCCCAATCTTCCTGACCACGCTCCATCACCATGGAACGCGCCACGTCAGACATGATGATCTGCTGCGCGCCAAAGGCAGACGCCCCCAAAACACGCACGGCGTGATAGTGGGTCAAAACAACGTGGCTGATCGGCTTGTCGGTAACTTCGCGCACTTTCTCGATGACTTTGTTCGCCAAACGTGGTGTCGCTTGGGCCTCGACGATCATCACACTGTCGTCGCCAATGATGACACCAGAGTTCGGGTCCCCCTCGGCGGTGAAGGCATAGAGCCCGTCGCCGATTTCATCAAAGGTGATTTTCTTTTCAGACATGTCCCCTTGGGAAGCGAATGCTTTTGCCATGAATATGGTCCTTAAACTGGGAATGTTTTGGCAGGAAGAATGGTGCCAATGCAGGCCCCAAATCCGACTTGATAGCCGTCACCTTTTGCAGCGCCAGTCAGGGTCAAGGTGTCGCCATCTTCGATGAAAGTACGTTTTTCACCCGTATCCAAGGTCATCGGTTCTTTGCCCCCCCATGTCAGCTCTAGAAGCGAGCCGCGCTCGGATTTCTCAGGACCAGAGATCGTGCCAGACCCGATCAAATCACCCACATTCATCGCACAGCCGGACGAGGCGTGGTGCGCCAGTTGTTGAGCTGCTGAGTAATACATCCGGTTGTAATTGGTCTGCGCGATGGTGGTCGCAGGTTTCCCTTTTGGTGCCATCGTCACATCAAGCGCGATGTCATAAAGCATTGGGCCGGGCTCGACCAAATGCGGCAACAGCTCTTTCTCGCGCTCAGGCGTGCTGGTGCGGAAGGGCTCAAGCGCGTCTTTTGTGACGATCCATGGGCTGATGGAGGTCGCAAAGGCTTTGGCTTGGAACGGGCCAAGTGGTTGGTATTCCCAAGCTTGAATGTCGCGTGCAGACCAATCATTGAGCAATACATAGCCAAAGATCATGTCGTCGGCCTGCTGCACAGATACCGGATCCCCCATCGCATTTGATCCGCCGATGATGGCGCCCATTTCAAGTTCGATATCAAGACGCTTACAGGGGCAAAAAGACGGCACTTCGGCGTCAGGCGCTTTCATTTGACCGTTGGGGCGCACAATGTCCGTGCCCGACACAACGACGGTGGACGCACGACCATTGTAACCAATCGGGATATGCAGCCAGTTTGGCGGCAGTGCATTCTCAGGCCCGCGGAACATTGTGCCGACGTTCATCGCGTGGTGTTTGCCCGCGTAGAAATCCGTAAATTCGGCGACTTTGAACGGCATAAGCATTGTGACATCCACCTGTGCCACAAGGTAGTCCGGCAAAGCCTTCGCCCCTTCCGCCAAGAGTTCTGTCAAACGCGCACGCAAAGCAGCCCACGCCTCGGGCCCTAGATCCATCACGTCGTTCCAGTAGGGAACATCAAAAACGGAGGCGCCCAAATCGACCAAACCGTCGCTTTCAGCTTTGAACAGATCAAAGATCATATCGCCAATGGCGACACCGCAGCGCGGCATTGTGTCGGTATCAACGGCAAAAACACCGTAGGGCAAATTATTGAGCGGGAAGTTCGTGTCGGCGCTGTTAGCGCTTGCGACCCATGAGCGGAGCAATGTCATATGATTTCTTTCGCATCTGGTTGGTTGTCAGGGTGAGCGGCCGCAATGGCCGGAAGCGCAAGGCATTTTGCCGTTACACGTGTGAGTTTGGGAAAGGCCGTAAGGGGCACATCCCAGCGGTGCGCATTATACATCTGCGAAACGATACACAGATCAGCAAGGCTTGGTACATCGCCAAAAGCGAAGGCCGTATCGTTGGAAATTTGAGTTTCAATGGCAGCAAAACCTTGCGCCATCCACTTTTGCATCCAAGCTTTTTTTTGCGCTGGCGTGGCACCAAAATCGGCACCCAGCGCCTGAACGACCCGCAGGTTGTTCACCGGATGAATGTCCATGGCAACGCCGTGGGCAACGGCCAAAACCCGCGCGCGCTCAAGCGGGTCTTCGGGGATCAAGCGCGGCTCAGGCCAGATCGCATCAATGTAATCCAAGATGGCCATCGATTGCGTCAAAGCCGTTCCATCCTCCAAGATCAAGGTTGGCACCCCTGCCCCCGGATTGAGCTTGACGTAGTCCGGCTCAGATTGCGCACCTGCGACCAAATCGACAGGCACGGTCTCATAGGCCACGCCCTTGAGGTTTAGGGCTGCGCGCACGCGGTAGGATGTGGTGGATCGCCAGTAGCTGAAAAGCTTCATTTCACACCTGGCGTGCCGTCAAATTTCTTTTCCATATCGGTCCAGCAATCGATGTAGTCATCCTGAAGCGGCGCCTCTTTGCCAGCAAAAGTGGTCAGATGCTGGGGGAAACGGGTCTCGAACATAAAGGACATGGTGTTGTCGAGCTTTTCTGCCTTGAGTTCGGCATTCGATGCCCCTTCAAAAGCGTTCTTGTCCGGCCCATGCGGCAGCATCATATTGTGCAGGCTCACACCGCCCGGAATGAATCCTTTGGGCTTCGCATCATATTGACCGTAAATATTACCCATCAGTTCAGACATGATGTTCTTGTGGTACCATGGTGGACG
Source organism: Pacificibacter marinus (assembly GCF_018860665.1). Classification (GTDB taxonomy): domain Bacteria; phylum Pseudomonadota; class Alphaproteobacteria; order Rhodobacterales; family Rhodobacteraceae; genus Celeribacter; species Celeribacter marinus_A. The sequence continues at coordinate 98,995 of NZ_JAHKPK010000038.1, read as the reverse complement.
GAAGGTGTTTTCGGCCACCATCCAGCGCTCGCGGAACAGAACGAAGTCAATGTTCGCTGTGCCCTCTTGACCGGATGGTGCGGTGAGCACTGTGAAGATCGAGGGGTCTGGGTGATCGAACAAGATCGCGCCGACTGGGCAGTATGTTTTCAAATCATATTTGCATGGCGCGTAATTTCCATGCCATGCGACAACATCCAGCGGGGACTGGTCGATCTTGGTTTCATGGAATTGCCCGCACCATTTGATGGTAACAGTGGACGGTACCTCACGGTCTTCAAAAGCGGCAACCGGCGTTTTGAAATCTCGCGGGTTCGCCATACAGTTCGCACCAATAGGGCCGCGGCCCGGCAGTTCAAATTTCTGCCCGTAGTTTTCGCAAACGAAACCACGGCATGGGCCTTCAAGCACTTCAACGCGATACACGAGGCCGCGCGGCAGAATGGCGATCTCTTGAGGCTCCACATCAATCACACCCAATTCTGTACAGAAGCGCAAACGGCCCTCTTGCGGCACGACAAGCATCTCGGAATCAGCGGAGAAGAAATAAGCATCAACCATGCTTTCATTCACAAGATACACGTGGGTCGCCATGCCAACCTGCGTGTTTACATCGCCAGCTGTGGTCATGGTGCGCATGCCAGTTATCCACGTAAGCGGCGCGTCTGTGTGAGGCACAGGATCCCAGCGATACTGGCCCAGTGACGTGACATCCTCGACCACATTCGGTGCGGATTTCCAATACGGCACATCGATGCGCGTGTAGCGATGCGAATGTTTCACCGAAGGACGAATACGATAACACCACGTACGTTCGTTTTGGTGGCTCGGGGCGGTAAACGCTGTTCCGGAAAGCTGCTCACCATAAAGACCATAATTGCACTTTTGCGGCGAATTCATCCCTTGGGGCAATGCACCAGGTAGGGCCTCGGTTTCGAAATCATTTCCGAACCCGGGCATATATCCTTCATGTGTCCCAAGTGTGGTCGGGGCTTGCTGCAATCCGTGTGACGCGGTGACTTTGCTCATTGGTGATCCCTTCTCTAAACTCACGTTTGGATATTTGTTGCATTTGTAACTATCAACGGGTATTTTAAAAAAATGATACAAAATGGCCCATTTCAACTCGATGAATTCATCCCCTACATGCTCAATCGTGCAGCAGAGACAACCAGTCTCGACTTCCAAAAAATCTACAAAGATAGCTACGGAATGCTGCGAACTGAATGGCGGGTTCTGTTTCACTTGGGACGCTATGGTGATCTCACGGCCAAGCAGATTTGCTCCATGTCAGATATACACAAGACCAAAGTCAGCCGTGCGGTTTCTAAACTCGAACGTCAGCGCTTCCTGCAACGCACCGAGGTTCCTACTGACCGCCGCCACGAAGTCCTGTCTTTGACCAAACAGGGAAGATCTGCCTTTGATCACCTACAGTCCGAAGCGTTAAAATATAACACCACCCTGCTGGAACGCTTTACCGAAGATGAACAGGTCATCTTGCGACGCTGCCTTACCGAGTTGTCAAAGAACAAATAACCGCCATCTCGCAGGCCTATCGCACGGACCGACATTCATCATTGGACCAATGCTTCACAGCGCATGGACCGCGGGCTTGAAAACGTAGGTGGATGTTTTGGATCCGTCAGGATTGGTCGATTGTTGTCAGGACTTTGTCGCCTTAATAGCGGCGTTTAGATCATCCTATAGGTCACGCGACAGACCCTATTGTCCTCATCCGCCATTGTCCTCGTCCGCCACTGCGCCAATGACTGAAACGACCCCCAGAGGATCAGACCCTTGCGCTGTCCAGCGGCAGCGCTGTGTCATCCTTCACTTGCTCCATCACGATTTGACTGTGGACACGGCCAATCGCGGGATGGGGCAACAAGGTTTTTTGCACCAGATCATTCAATGATGTCAGGCTGGAACAGTACACCCTAAAAATGTAATCCGCCTCGCCCGTTAACGTCCACGCTGCCACGATTTCGGGCTGGTCACACGTCAGGGTCTTGATTGATTGGTGCGTATCACCCGTTTGGGCAACGGTTTGTACTTGGATGAATGCCTGAACACCAAGACCCAACAGCGCAGGATTCAGACGGCAGGTTGTCGCAACGATATACCCCTCCGCCTCCATGCGCAGACGCCGCCGACCGATCTGCGATGCCGACATGCCAAGGTGATCGGACATCTCCAATGCCGACGCTTGGCCGTTTCGCTGCAAGGTCGCCAGTATTTGAATATCTTTGGAATCGAGTTTAGCCATGATGCAACTACGCATAATTTTGAAAAATACGCAATACTGACGCATACTTTGACAAAATAGCGCCCATATATGGGCGCCAAAAGCATCAGACATGACCTATCCTCGACACAAAGAGGAGAACAAACATGGGACCATTCCCCCACGACGCACCCAAAGCCACAATTTCAAATGAAAACCCAGCAGGCACGGATGGCTTCGAATTCGTAGAATTCGCACATCCAGAGCCTGACACACTGAGAGCCTTGTTCGACACAATGGGTTACATGCATACTGCGACCCACAAAACCAAAGACATCGAGCTTTGGCAGCAGGGCGACATCACCTATATCATCAACAACGACCCTAAAAGTCATGCACGCCGTTTCGTTGAAGAGCACGGCCCATGCGCCCCCTCGATGGGATGGCGCGTTGTCGATGCGCAGCATGCTTATGATCACGCTGTCAAAAATGGTGCCACACCCTATGACGGCGCAGATAAGACAATGGATGTCCCTGCAATCGTGGGCATCGGCGGGTCCCTTATCTATTTCATCGACACTTATTACGAAACAAACCCCTATAACGCCGAATTCAATTGGGTTGCCAAAACACACCCACAGGGCGTCGGTTTTCATTATCTCGATCACCTCACCCATAACGTCCACAAAGGTAACATGGACGTTTGGTTCAAGTTCTACGGCGACCTGTTCAACTTCAAGGAAATCCGTTTCTTTGACATCTCGGGCAAACACTCTGGCCTTTTGAGCCGTGCTTTAACCTCTCCATGCGGACGTATCCGAATTCCAATCAACGAAGATCGCGGCGAAAAAGGACAGATCGTTGAGTATCTCAAACGCTATAACGGCGAAGGCATTCAACACATCGCCGTGGGCGCCCATGATATCTATGACGCGACCGATGAAATCGCGCGACGTGGGCTGAAATTCATGCCAGCCCCGCCTGCCACCTATTATGAGCTGAGCAAAACACGTGTGGTGGATCACCAAGAACCGATTGACAGGATGATGAAACACGGCATCATGATTGACGGTGAAGGTGTTGTTGGCGGCGGCGAAACTCGGATTTTGCTGCAGATTTTTTCCAAGACGGTCATCGGCCCGATCTTCTTTGAATTCATCCAACGCAAGGGCGACGATGGCTTTGGCGAAGGCAACTTTAAAGCCCTATTCGAAAGCATTGAAGCGGATCAAATTGCCCGAGGCGTGCTTTAGCCGAACAGCAACGTGGCCAGCCGCATCCACTTGTCGCCAGATTAGGTTTGCGTAGCCCCAGTCGCTTGTCACTGGCTCGCCCCCCTGCCGAGCACATTTCAGCGCTCGGCAGGGGCAAACCAAGGTTTAGCGCGTTCTTTGCACGTTTGATTTAACGACTTCTGTCAACACGGACAAACGCTGCTCGGCGTTGCCTGTAGATGCGGCCTCAAAGGCCTCGACATCGGCACGAAAGGCGTCGAAGCTTTGCTCAAGTGCCTTGCTGGAAAGGGGTTGACGTTCGTGTAAATCCACAAAATTTTCTGCACTGGTTGCCAGAACGTAAAAGGCTGCGGCATGTTCGGGCTCGGACACAGCGCGTTCAAAAGCGACTTTGGCCACAGCCGCATAGGCGTGAATGCCACGGCCTTTTTCTGTCAACAGATCGAGAAGAAAAGTAAACATGAGTGTCTCCTTAGGTTAAAATGTCAGGCTGCGTGCGCCACCGTGATCGGCGGACCAGCCCAAAGGGTCTTGTAGAAACGCAGCGATGGTGTCGCGTTCTTGTTTGGTAAAACGGTTGTGAGTAACAGCGACATCCAAAATATCAGCCCAAGTACACAGCGCATGCAGGCGTATGCCCGCGCGCTCCATTGCGGCCCCGGTCTCGGCGAAAATGTCATATTGGAACAGCATGAACACATCTTGGACAACAAGCCCCGCCGCGCGTAGCGATTGGCAAAACCTCAACTTAGAGGCCCCATCTGTCGTCAGATCCTCGACCAGCAACACACGCTGCCCCGGTTCCCAAACACCTTCGATATGCGCCTGGGGGCCGAAACCCTGTGCGCGTTTGCGCACATATTGCATCGGCAATCCCGTCTCAAAGGCGATCCATGCGGCAAAGGGAATGCCCGCTGTCTCTGCGCCCGCAATCGCGTCGATCTGATCGCGACCAATATTGGCATCAATCATATCTGTCGCATATGCCATCAGCTTTTCACGCACCGAAGGAAAAGAAATCACCTTGCGCACATCGATATAGACCGGACTGGCAACACCTGAAGACAGGATAAAGGGACGCTCCTTGGCCACCTCCACCGCATGAATATCAAGCAAGGCCAGTGCCGTATCTTGGGCAATATCTATACGGGACTGTGGGCTGAGTGACATGGCAAGGGGTTCCTTCATGATGCCGCCCCCATATAGGCGGAAAGAATATCAACGCCCACCATAAAATCAGCGATTTCCATCGCCTCATCAGGATTGTGAGACCCGTTCCGGTTACGCACAAAGATCATGCCAGATGGCACGCCTGCCTGCGCGAAAACCGCCGCATCATGCCCCCCACCGGAGGCCATTTTGAACGCCTCACCGGTGACGCGCTCCATTGCCTGCGATAGCGCGTCAACCAAAGCATGATCCATCAAAGCTGGCGCAACCGAAACCGGTGCGCCAACGTCAAAGGTTACGCCACGGCTACGCGCGATGTCTTCCATCTCACCCGTCAAATAATCGCGCATCTGGTCCAAGGTCTCCGCATCTTGGGAGCGCACATCAAGTGAAAAGGCAATTTCGTCAGGAATACGCGCAATGGCATGACGGCTAGGGTCTGTGCCCACAACGCCAGAGGTCAGCACTAAATCCTGCCCCGTACTCAGCAAATGCTGCCATGTTCCATCCAAACGATGCATCAATTCGGCGAAGGCCAAAACCGGATCGTGGCGATAAGCACGCGGCACCGCGCCCGAATGTCCCGCCTGACCGATACAATGAATGTCACGGTACCGGAAATTACCTCGAATACCTGTCACCACAGCCGCGGGCAGATTGCGCTCAACCAAAAGCGGCCCCTGTTCGATATGCAATTCAAGGTAGGCGTCGATCTGGCTTAAATCACAAATCGGGCGTTGCGCCGCAATGGGGGCCGTGTCGATACCAAGCCCCTCCAAATGCGCATGTAACGCGCGTCCATCGCCTTTATGTGCGGCATTGAATTCACCCGCAGGCAGGCTACCGGTCAACATTTTTGATCCCAGGTAACAGGCCCCGAACCATGCGCTTTCCTCACCGCGCATAGCCAGTACTTTGACCGGTTTGGTCAACTGGCGGCGACCACGACGCGCCTCAATGAGCACCAAAAGACCTGCGATCACGCCTGCAAGCCCGTCGTAATTGCCCCCCATCGGCACGCTGTCCACATGGCTGCCGATCACCGTGTAATGCTCTGCCCCATCATGCTCAGGCAAGCAAAACCACAGGTTCTTACCCGCATCCTCTGAGACGCAAAGCCCCGCCTCATGCGCACGCGCAGCAAGATACGCAAGCGTTTCGCTTTCTTTCGCGGAGAACGCCGGACGGCTTACCCCGGCCGCGTCTTGAGACAGGGCGCGAATGTCCTCGAACATCTTCGCGGCCAAGTCTGATGCACTGTCTTTTGCGTGCCCTGTACTGTGATGCATCATTCAAACACCCCCGCGTTCGGCGCCTCAATGGAACCGATGATCTCATCAAGACTTGCCACGCCATGTTCTTGCATCCAGCTTTCAAGTTCAGTGATCAAACGCGCCATCGCGGTGGGCGATTGGAATGTGGCGGTGCCGATCTGTACCGCAGCAGCCCCCGCGATCAGAAATTCAAGCACATCATCGCGGGTAGAAATCCCACCGCAGCCAATAACAGGAATATCCACCGCATTGGCGCATTGATAGGTCATGCGCAGGGCGATGGGTTTGATTGCGGGGCCAGACATGCCCCCCATGACATTGCCAAGGCGCGGGCGGCGGCTTGCGATATCAACCGACATTCCAAGAACCGTGTTGGCGACCACAAGCGCATCTGCGCCTGCCGCCTGTGCCGCGAGAGCCACCTCGGCTGGCTCGCCCGTATTAGGTGTGAGTTTCGCCCAAAGCGGCAAATCGGTTTCGGCCCGCAACCGCGTCACAACCTCATGGGTCGTATCAGGCCGCATGGCAAAGGCATTGCCGTTGGCCTCGATATTTGGACAAGAAATATTCGCCTCAATCGCGGCCACACCCGCTAGACTGACTTCGCTGCACAGGCGCGCAAATTCGTCATAGGAATGCGCCGAAATGGACACGACAAGCGGCGCTTTGAAATCCGCCCAATAGGGCAACATCTCATCGCGGAAATAGTCGATGCCTTTGGACGGAATGCCGATAGCATTCAACATCCCCGATTGCAGATCACACACGCGTGGCGTGGGATTTCCTGCGCGGGTGCCGTGCATGATGGTTTTAAGAACATGAGCGCCCAAAACATCAAGATCAAACACATCGGCCAAATCTTCGGAAAAGGTGCCAGAAGCAGGCATGATGGGATTTTCAAGTGTGAGCGCCCCGATGCGGACCCTCAAATCTGCGTTTTGCACATCTTTCATCACATGGCCTCCGAAATAGGGAAAACAGGTCCTTCGCGGCAGACACGGCGTTGGATGATCCGATCACCGACACGGAAACTGCGTACACAGGCCTGACACATGCCAAGTCCACAGGCCATTTGTTGCTCCATAGCGATCTCGCCGGGAATGTCATGGTGCGCGCCGAGCTCTTGCAACAGACGCAAAAGTCGCGATGACCCACAGGTGTAAAACGCATCCACTTGACCCGCGTCAATGCGCGATTCAATGAGCGAACGCAAAGCTTCAGGTGTTGAACTGCCATCTTGGTCATGCACCACGATGACTTCGGCACCGTAGCTTTCGAACAGCTCAACAGACATCGCCAATTCAGGACTGCGGGCTGAACAGATCGCGGTCATTTTGCGACCCTTTTCTTTGGCCATGCGGGCCAAGGGGGCGAGTGTAGCAAGCCCCACGCCCCGCGCCACCAACATCAGATGTTGCCAGTCGTCCGGCATTGAGAACCCCTGCCCCAACGGTCCAAGAACGTTGAACGCATCGCCCTGTTCAAGCGTGGCAAGGCCGCGTGTCCCTGCTCCTGTCACCTTATAAAGAAACTCCAACCGCCCTGCGGCCTTGTCATAGCCATAGATGCTCATCGGGCGGCGCAGAAATGGTTGCTCGCCCAATGGAGCAGGACATAAAAGTTGAAAAAACTGGCCCGGCTGGCAATCGAGGATCTCTGTAGGAGCCTCCAAAGTCAGCAAGCGATACTCGCCATTCACAGGCGTATTCGAGACCACGCGACATGTGGCTTCGCAACAGCGGGGCCGCAGCCCCTGCGGCACAGGGACAGTCATAACAGTTGGGAAATGGGTCATAAGTCTGCCTTCGATCAGCCGTAGATCAGCTTGGGAATAAAGAGAGAGATTTGCGGAATATAAGTCACCAGCAAAAGCACGATGAGGTTCACCAACACGAATGGCCACACCCCGCGGATGATGTCCTCAACCGGCTTATTGAGCGTCGAGGAGGCCACGAAAATATCAAGCCCAAAGGGCGGCGTGATCATGCCAAGGCTGACATTGAGCGTCACCAACATCCCGAAATGGACCGGATCGATGCCAAAGCTCATCGCCACCGGATAAAGCGGCGGAACCAAAACCAAAAGCGTCGAGTTGGGATCGATAAACATGCCCGCGATGAAAAACAGGATGTTCACCACAATCAAAAAGGTGATTTTGCCCGCGCCTGTGGCGTCCAAAAAGGCGATGATTTCGTTGGGAACTTGCGCCAGCGTGACGAAGTACGCAATCAGCCCCCCCATTGCCAACAGCACAAAGATGATCGCGGTGTTCACTGCGCTGTCTTCTGTGATCTTGGCAAGACCTTTCAGGTCCAATGCGCGAAACACAAACATCTCGACTAAGATCGCATAGACCACACTGACAGCAGCAGCCTCGGTCGGCGTGATAATCCCGGAATAGATTCCGCCTAGAATGATAACAGGCATGCCAAGCGCCCATTTGGCGTTCCAAATCTCGCGCAGCCGATCCATCCAAGGCATCCGCGGATCATGCGCCACGCCATCGCGCGCGGCCTGAATGCGCACATAGACCGAAAACGCCACCCCAAGCAGCAGACCAACGGCAAGCCCGCCCGCAAAAAGTTTGGCAATCGAGGTGCCGGTGATCCAGCCATACACAATCAATGTGATCGAGGGCGGGATCAACAGCGCGGTTTCCGCCGAAGACACCAAAAGCCCAAGACTAAAACGATCCGAATACCCTGCTTTGCGCAATTCGGGATAGACCATACGCCCCATGGCTGCCACCGTTGCGGGGGCAGAACCAGACACAGCGCCAAAGGCCATGCTACCGCCAACCACAACATGGCCCATGCCACCTTTTGTGTGGCCGACCAATGCTTTAACCACGCCGATCAATTGACGTGCGATTTGGCCAGAGCCCATCAAATTGGCGGCAAAAATAAAGAACGGGATCGCCAAAAGCGTCGAATGGTCAATGCCACCTACAATCTTTTGTACCACAGCGGCATCCGGCAAACGGGGATAGAATGCTTCTTTGTAAGCCAGCGCAGGAAGCCCCAGCACCAACAGCATTTCAAAGCCCGCAACCAATAAAACGACAGCGAAAAGAAGGATAAGTGCAAGGATCATTCTGCGACCTCCTGATAGCGGTCAATGACGCCAAAAAGGCTCAGCCCATAGCGCAGCCCCAAAAGCAAAAAGCCCAGAACAGGCGCTAGATAGATGTAGCCCATAGGCACACCAAGGGTCGGAGACTTCTGACCTGTTTTGAGCACGAATTGCACCAAATCAAGCGCCAGCCACGCCACGTAAAGGCACATAGCCATCCCTATGAGGTCGACAATTTTTAAAACCACATTCAGCATTGGCGCGGGCAGTTTCGCACGCATATTGGTGATGCCCACATGTTTGCCACGCTCAAGAGCAAGACCCAGTGCCAAAAATACCAAAAACAGATTCATCATCCGCACGGCCTCTTCGATCCACGCAAAGCGGCTTGCAAATGTGCCGCCAATTTCACGGGTCACGACGGACCCTGTGTAAAGACACACCATGATCAGAAAAAGGGCGATAAGGACGGTTCTTTCGACCGTTCGGAGCGCTGTAAGTGCTTTCATAGGATGGGCTTTCGATCATCTGGAAAAAGGAGCTCCGCAGTCAGGCCATGCCAAAACTGCGGAGCAAAGAGACCCGAAAAGGGCCAAGTCTCAAAGTGGTGTTAAAGTGCGCCGTATGCTTCGGTATAAATATCAAGCAATGCCTGACCTGCTTCACCGGTTTTGCTGACATAGGCATCCGAGGCCGGCCCAAACATCACATCGCGCAAAGCGGCGCGCTCTTCTTCGTCCGCGATACGGACATTCGCACCCGACTCTTTGATGGTCACAAGAGCGGCGTCAACGGCGGCTGCTTTATGCGCGGTCAAATCCGGGATCACCTCAGCAAAAGCATCTTTGATGATGGTCTGATAATCGGCTGGCAGACTTTCCCAGAACATCGGGCTGAACAGGATCACATCCTCCATCGCACCGTGATCTGACACGACCACATTCTTTTGAACTTCGTAGAACTTCATCGCTTTGATGGTGTCGAGCGGGTTTTCTTCGCCATCCACGACACCGGTTTGCAGCGATGTGTAAAGCTCACCGAACGGCAATGCGATCGCCGAAGCCCCCAGTGCATTGAACTGTTCGATCAAGATCGAGCTGTCCATGACGCGGAATTTTTGACCCGCAAAATCCGCAAGCGTGTCGAGCGGCTCATTCGAGGTGAATTGCTTTTTACCGTTTGGCCACAGATCAATCGCAACCATGCCTTTATCGGAAAAGCTATCAAGCAGCGCCTCACCAAAAGGACCATCACGCAGTGCGGCTGCCTCATCGGCATCTTCGGGGATCAAGTAGGGAATATCGAGGATAGAAACGAGTGGGTTGAAACCACCCAAAAATGCCGCAGGCGCAACCGTGGCCTCAAGCGTGCCAAGTTGAACACCTTCGTTCATCTGGCGTTGGTTACCCATTTGACCTTGGGGGAAAAGTTGAAACTCCACATCGCCGTTTGTGCGCTCTGCCACAAGCTCAGCAACGTTCTCTAGAAAAACGTGGCGGCTTTGCTGTGTGCTTTCAAGATGGCCGATACGCGCCACATAGTCCTGCGCCACAGTCGGCATCGCAAAGGTTAGGCTGGCCAAAAGAGACGCAGAGAAAATAAATTTAGAATGAGGCATGATGCACTCCCCGTTGTTAGGTTTCTTTATAGAACACATAAACCCATGAAAGTCGGCGAGAGGTCAATATGGAAAGTCTAAAAAATGAGACGAATCTTGAAAACACTCAAATACCGACCAATACTGATCAATATTTAGGCAACATCAATCCCCCGAAAGCCCCTCGCGCGCGATCAATTCCTCGATATAGTCAGCCGCCTCTTGCCCCTTAAGAGATGTCGACCAAAGCCGATTGGCGATCCCCTCATGCAGATCAAGCGCCTCGGGCGCAGAGGTAATAAGACCAACGCCAACACGGGTATTTGGATTGTGCCCAAGGCGGAACGGGCTGATCGTCAAAACCGAACGCCCACCCTGCCGGACAATTTGAAACGATGTTGACGGGATCGGCTCGCGCGCCACGCCGATCTGAACACCTATGTCAGGCACGCGCAACATTTCAACAATATGACGCACCTCAAACAGAGCCATTTTCCGGCGTTGATCACGGACATCATTGGACAATTCCGCAGCGCCTTCCAGCCCTTCTTTGAGGAACTTACGGATATCCGCATCCGAGATAATCGAAGCCAAAAGCGGGCGCCTTTTGGCGAAACGCGCTTTTCTTTGCTTCAATATACTCAAAATAGCATCAACATCCTGTCCTTCAGTCTCTTGAACCGATTCTCGCAGGACGTCCTTCAGAATGACATCATACTGCTCAGTCGTCACCAGATAGGAGATCGGACTAAACAGACCAATAATCTGATCGCAATCCTCTTCGATTTGACGCATGCGCTCGAAAAAACCCACAGCATTGTCGACATATTCAATCCCAACCCCCAACAAACTCGGAAGAGAAACATGAAGCTCATTGGCGATGGCCGAAAGCATGTCGATCTTGGCAATCTCACCCTTTTCCGCACGGTAAAGCGCAGCGCGTGAGATATTCAGCCGCACAGCCAATTCCTCAGGTGCAAGCCCCCGACCAAGCCGATGCGCCTTAAGGCGCGCGCCTATATCTTTGAAATTGAGTTGCGTCTCGTCCACTGTGCGCCTGCCTGAACATTACCTTACCGCCAACTCCGCACAAAGAAACAGCGGGCCTATAGCGTGTATCAAAATTGAGATAACCATGGTTTCATTAGGATCACAAGCCTGATTTTCCAACACCCGTGACGCGCATATTATCCATCCGCTCAGGCGGCAGAGCCTTTCCCCCAGCAGCGCGGAGCAAAGTCTACAAGACTGGCCACAGAAAATAGAACGTTGCTTTGAACCACAAACATCCCCATTCCTCACCGAGCAGCACCCCCCCGCAGTGATCTATTGGCTGAGAATTGAAACGACCAACTTCGTTTGCACAGGCTTCGCCAAAACCAATCTCAGGACGTTATTCAGTTCAAATATCCAAGACAAAAGCTTCACTCGGAATGGACGAGCAGATCAAAGTACTTTGTGTGTCTTCGCCAGATGACCCGATCAAGGGCTCGGCGGGAAAGCCTTTTATTGGATAGCGGTACAGATTTTCAATTTTGATCACGTGATGGCCCCCTCGGTCACGATGATTAAGGCGTTAGAATTTTCATCCAATTTGGCTTGAAGAAATGCCGCATAGCCAGCTGCCCCCGACGGTGTGGTTGCCACGCTCTGTGCGGCGAGAGCCTTGGCCGCGAGCTGAGCCTGCTGATCAGACACCGTGACGAATGCGTCGGCTTTTTGGCTCAGAATTTCGAAGGCAAGAAGCGATGCAGTTTTACAATCCAGTCGGCCCATATTTGACGCTGGGCCTTGCACATCAATCAAATACCCCGCCTTCATGCTGTCGTGCAGGCAAGGCGCAAAATCTGGCTCAACGACGCAAATATGGGGCTGCACAGCCCAGTTTTTGCGGATCATATAAGTAATTGCCCCTGCAAGCCCGCCGACACCCGCCTGCAAGAAAACATGGCTTGGCCAATCGCCGCACTGTTCAAAGTCAAGACGCATTTCCTCTGCGATTATGGTGTAACCTTCCATTACAAGCCGCGGAGGCTCGGTATATCCTGGCCAAGATCCATCAGCCAGATGAATGCCGTTGCCTTGGGCGGCGTCTTCTATGGCGCAGCTCACGCTATCCTCATAGGTTTCACCCGAACGAATGACCTTTGCCCCCAATCGGGTCAACCGGGTGATAAATTCGCTTGGGACGCGTTTCGAAAGATGAATGCGTGAAGAAGCTCCTAGATATTGAGCCCCAGCGGCAACAGATACCCCATGATTGCCTGCGCTGGCGCAAATGAATGTCTTGTCGCAGGCGTTCTCTCGCAGGTCGGAAAGCATCACTTTAGATTTAGAGGCGCGCCCCATAACCAATCGTGCAACAGCATATCCGCCACCAACAGCCTTGAATGACCCCTGCCGCATCCGATTGGTCTCGTCCTTAATCAATAGCTTTGTATTTCCCATACTATTCGCAACGCGCCTTATCGGCGTGGGCGCGTAGTTCGGCCATTGCTTGAGTAAATTCGTTGCTGCGTCGGGGCAAAGTGCGAAAGTTGTATTTTCCATAGATGATACGTATCAAGATTGAATGATCAAATTTGATCGAAAACTTCAATAGTATGATAAATTATACAAACATTATTAATAATGGTGACATATGACTATTGATAGCGCCGATATTGCGATCCTAGACACTCTCCAGAAAGACGCTCGGGTTGGGTTGGAAAAGCTGGCACATATTTCAGGGCTCTCAACCGCTTCAGTGCAACGCAGACTGAAGTCTTTGCGCGAGACAGGGGTAATTGATCGCGAGGTTGCGCTGCTGGACCCACAGAAACTCGGCCAATCCATGAGCTTTGTCGTGATGGTTGAACTTGAACGTGAACGGCTAGACCAGATCGATCAATTTGTCCGACAAACGCGTAAAGAACCTCAGGTACAACAATGTTACTACGTCACCGGAGATGCCGACTTTTGCCTGATTTGTACGGCGAAGAATATGCAAGACTTTGAGCAGCTGACACATCGTTTGTTTTTCGAGAACTCTAACGTACGACGCTTTCGAACCTCTGTTGTCATGGGAAGAAAAAAAGTGGGACTGGGAGTCGCGTTATCAACGGAATAGCATTCCAGTTGCGGCAAGACGTGTCGGTTCTCTATGGACCATTTGCTTTACACTCAAAGACTTATGGCTAGACATTGATCTCAAACCTGACCACCATCTGACGGCAATCGCACATGAACGGACCAAAGCGGAGTAAGTGAGAATGAATGTTGGCGTGTCCTGTCTCTTTGTAACCACCCTTTGGGCCGTACAAGCGCACGCAGGGTGCCCCCAAGGGCAAGAGGCCTTCACCTCGTGCCAGATTGAGGGGCGCGAAACGGAAGTCTTCGTGTGCTTCGACGATCAGGTTGCAACCTATAGCTATGGGCCGATTGGTGGCGCGCCTGAATTGCAGTTGTCTGAACCTGTTGAGCGCGTCGATTTCGAGCCTTGGTCGGGGTCCGGCGTGTCGATCTTTGAGAGCGTCACCTTTTACAATGGCGACTACGCTTACAATGTGGGCGGCGGTTTTGATCGCCCCTTTTCCGAAGAGGACATGGAACATGAGCCACGCCGTTTCGGATGGATCGAAGTGACGGAAAGTGGCGAACATGCCGCGGGCCTTGAGTGTATCCCAGACACGGTAAGCTATGGTTTTGGCGGCGGAATCCACGACATTAAAGTGACCGCAGGCCAAACATGGGACCCCTATTCTTTCACTTGGGTGTCCGACAGTATTCAGCAGACGCCCACGTCGACCTTGCAGGACAGCCAATACGAAAGCCTCATCGAGCATTGCCTGCCCGCGAGTGAGTTTAGTTTTGGCGGCGTGCGCATGGGCGATCCACTGAGTGCGCTCGGCAAGCTCGGATCACCAGAGACCATCGAAGACCCCGACGGGCGCGGCGAGGCCATCGACCGCATGACGCTTGTCGGAATGCATCTCGATATTTTCCAAGATGCCGTTTACGCCATGACCACAACATCGCCGAGTTGGAAGATGCCGTCGGGCCTGAGGGTTGGACTAACGCGCGGCGAAGTTATCCGGCTTTTGGGGCGCGTGCCCGACGGATATACGGTCACATCGCAGAGATTCACGGCTTATGTCTGCTCGGACAATCCGACCCCTGATCCCGAATGGACCATGGTGATCAACTTCGGTCAAGATAAACGGGTGAGCCGCATAGATTTTGTAAGTCTGGCATATTAGCATCGCATCGCGTTGTGTTGTGTTGGGTTGGGTTGAGTTTGGGAGGGCAACCATTTTGAAAGTTTTACCTACATTTCTTGTCCTCATTTTTTGGATCAGCAGCTGGTTTCCATCCACACCAGAGAGAGGCGCCATTTTCGCCGCAGTCGCCTGCATCCTAGGTTTGATTATAGCGCATTTGACCGCAAAACCTCAGAGCAAACGCACAAGCCCCTCAAAGGCAACTGCGGTTCTCGCCACAGTTCTCCTCATCATCGGCGCATTTCTCGCGTTGATGACATGGGTAGAAGGCACATCTGCGAGCGGGGCCATCATGCTCTTTTATATTTTGGGGGGCGTGGGGTATATCTTGCTGATCAGGGCGGTTTCATCACCCAAACAAAACTTGCGCGTGTATCGATGTATCGGGGCCTTGGTTCTTTGCCTCATGGCCAGCTGGTCATGGGCCTCTGCGATCAGCATGTATGCACATCGCGGAGCAGCAGAACATGCTGACACTGCATGTATTCTTATACCCAATCCAAGTGAGTACGACACCAAATTAAACTCCATATGGGAAATGCGCCTGCCCCAAGTCAGATCGCAAAGAACAAGTCCAAGCGGCAGCTATATTTGGGAATATCATGCCATCCTTGTCACGCAGATTGACGGGCGAACCGAACACTACAACTGGTCAAAAAAATGGATGCGGTTCGAACGCCTCGATCCTGTGCGCAATCCGTATTTACCGAAAACCTGCCCATAAACTTACTGGGTTCAGGTGAAGTGACATCGACCAACTCTTCCGCATGATCTTCTCTACTGCGAGCCGAGGTCGCGCGAGTTGCCTATTGAAACAAGCCGGCGACCTATGGCCTGCTGTTCATAGCATCGGCGCATACGGAACTTGATGACTTCTGCCCAGTTGCGAATTCCTTGAGGGAGTATCGACACGATATCGATGGTTAACTGCCACGCGATGCTTTTTGACCGAAAGTCCTGAGCTTATACGAAAGACATCCTTTTTTTGGAGCCGTGCAGAACCATGCGGACTTGCTCAAGCCCCCTCATAACGGTTGAGTGGCTGCCAATGCGGTTTTGGCAGGGCAACCACTCATCACGACAGTCCGTCTTGTTTAGACGTCAATGACGACCTTGCCGATGGCCTTGCCGCTTGTCAGGCGATCATAAGCCTCACCAACATGATCAAGATCGAAAACCGCCTCATCAAGCAGGGGTTTCAACGCGCCGGCGTCGACAATTTCGGCAAGCTTTGCCAAAATCTCACCGTGCTTGGCGCGACCTTGCCCGCTGAGCATGGGCAACAGCATAAAGACGATGTGCAAGGACAGCCCTTTGAAATGCGCGGGCGACAGATCAATTTCCAGAAGCGACACAGTGGAGGCGATATTTGCATTGAGCGCTGCGGCCTCGAAAGAGTTGGTCATATTGGCACCGCCCACAGTATCAAATATCAGATCAAAGCCCACGCTATCAGTATACTTTACGACGTAGTCAGCAATCTTTTCCGAGGTGTAGTTGATGGGAGTGGCTCCGTAGCCCTTAATGATCTCAATCTGTTGGTCTTTGGAAACGGTTGCATAAACCTCCGCACCAAAATACTTGGCCAATTGCACGACCAAATGGCCAACACCGCCTGCGCCACCTTGGACGAGAACTTTTTGGCCTTCTGTGATACCTGCCCGCTCAAGTCCTTCAAGAGCGGTGATGCCAACCAATGGCATAGCCGCCGCTTCGCGCATGGAAATGGATTTGGGTTTGTGGGCGATCAGCTGGACATCCGCCAGCATGAACTCAGCAAGCGCACCTTGGAGATCGGCCAGCCCCCCTGCGCAGCCGTAGACTTCGTCACCGACGGCAAATGCTGTTACATCCTCGCCAACCGCCTCAACGACGCCTGCGAAATCCATACCCAGAACTGCGGGGAGCGCGGGAGACAAGGGCAGATCAGCGCCCATTGAGCGGATCATTGTATCAACGGTGTTCACGCTGCTGGCGGCAATGCGCACGACCACGTGGCCTGCAGTCGGCGTGGGTTTGGGCAGTTCTGCGATTTCGAATGTTGCGGTCTCGCCGTAAGACGTAATGGTGGTAGCTTTCATGGGAGGTGTCCTTGAGTAGGTTTAAAGCGGGTTGTATGAGACGGCATTTGGCAACGCCCTCTTGATAAGTACGGGGAGGCTTGCGCCTTAGAACGGGGCGAAGCCGTCCTTGGGAATCGTAGGAATGCTCCAGCGTTCTTTGGCGTCGAGCACATGAACTGGTGCGCCGAAGCGGGGCACCTGACCCTTGTCGCCATAGAGCCACAGGACAAAGTTTGTCCGCTCGCCTTCAGTGATCGGCATGGATTCATGCGGCACGCTGCCGTGATGGATCAGCGCTTTTCCGGCGGCAAAACTCAACTCGGTCACCTGACGGGTTTCACGGTCAAAGAACTTTACGCCCGAGCCGGAAAACGTTTCGCCCGGCAGGTTGAGGTTTAGGTTCAAGGTGACTGAGGATGCATCCGTATGGGCGCGCAAAGATCTGTCCGCATCGGCTTGCCACTGGATTGAGAAGCCAAAGGTTTGCGTGTCATATCCGACAATATCGGGAAACAAGAGCCGCGAGATGGGCCGCATATAGGCGTCCATCAAATCGCGGTAGAATGCCTGAAAATTCGGCGCGGCAAGATAGCCCTCCGAGCGCGGGTCGAGCATCGCGCCACCACGGTTGAGCGAAATACCATAAGGCGGGCGCAGCGGGATACCCGCGTCAGCCACACGCTCAAGATATTCACGCAAAACCGACAGGCGCGCGGGGTCGAAAAATTGCGCCTCATAAACACCTGGGAAGACTTCTGTCCAAAGGTCTCTAACAGCGCCCTCCTTGCTTAGATCTTGCCATGCCTGCGCGATGGCCTCGCGCAATTGAGGGTCGTAAAGGCTGCTGTCCAGAACGGCCTCTTGGCCAGTGTTGGCCTCCCATTGGGTCCATGCCTCCTGAAATAAGGACGTGTTCTGGTCCCAGAATTTTTGAACCGATGGGGTGCGCTGCAACATTGCTTCACGCGTAGGACGAGGGATCGCGCGGGCGCGTTCAAGGGAGGTGGATTGCATGATATGTGCTCCTGATATGGCCGTGCGCTGCATCGGCCCGAATGAGAGTGTTCGCCGTAATGTGCTTAGCCAAGCATGGCTGCGGCCTCGTCGAGACCTTGCATCACCTCGGCGCTATGGGCCGCATCAAGGGCGGCGGCATGGGGTTGCGCAAACAGCTGGCTGTCATTGTCAAAATAGGCCCCGCTCGCCTTGGCGAAGGATGCGTCCAGAGCCGCATCGCGTAGAATATTCGCACCAATGCTCAGATCGTTGCCTGCAATGCCAAAGCCTTCCTTGACCATTTTGGACGCCAGCAAGGAGCCGGGATTGACCGCAATGATCGCTGGGCCATCAGGCAGTGTTTTCGCCATTTCGCGCGACCAGATGGTCAGCGCCAGTTTGCTTTGCGCATAGACGTCCATATCGCTCAACTGCCTGCGTCCGTGCAGGGCATCCAGATCAACGGGCGCTTGGGCTGCCGAGGATAGGTTCACGACGCGACCGTCTTTCGCAATGATCGGCAAAAGCTCACGGGTCAGCACATAAGGCGCAATGGCGTTCACCATAAAGCGAAGATCATAACCGCCTTTGGTCACAGGGTTCGGCACCTTAAGGATACCTGCGTTATTGATCACCACATCAATCTGGCTGTGCTTGGCACGAATGGCGCTGGCCAGAGCATGCACATCAGCCATATCCGACAGGTCGGCCAAATATTGCTCGACAGGGCCTGCGATCGTTTTCGCCGCGGCCTCCAGTTTGGCCGCATTGCGTCCATGCAAAAGGACCACGTGCCCCTCCGCCACAAGGGTTTGTGCGGTCAAAAGGCCGATCCCGTCGGTGGAGCCTGTGATGAGAATTGTCTTGGTCATTGGGTCATCTTTCGTGTTGGTCCCACCTTGGGGAATTTAGGCCGCGTAACGGACCAAAGTACGGCTCTCGATGCTGCGCCGAACCGTGTGAATGTTCGGATCCTCAATCATGTCCAAAGCACTATGGGCGATCGAAGGTCGGCCGCGATTGTCGAAGATGTTAAAAAACGTTACCTCGTCGGGTGTCATTTGGGACATATAGAACCAGTCATGACGCGGGTTCGCCGCAATCCCCATGATCTGCCCCTTGCGGTTGGGATAGATTAGATCGAGCAAAATCCAGTCCTGATCTGCCACAGTGGCGGGGCGGATAAATCCCAATGGTGCCGAGTTGATCGGTGCGCCCACTGGTCGCCAGACATTGACGAATGCGAAGTGGCCTTTGGCCCATTCGGCAGCCTCGTCCTCGCCCAGAATGTCAATCAACCGCTTTTCGGCGCCCTCGACACTATAGTCGCTATGCACATTACGGGCCGGTGCGCGATCTGCCTTCGGGTCATCCTCACGCAACGTATGGTCAAACACGATGACCTCCTGCGCGCCGATTTCGGTCTCAAGCAGCTTGGTCAGCTCGGCATCATAGGCGTGCTGCCAATCCTTACCCGCAAAGGATGCCACAGCCGTCGGGAAAGTTGTAAAGCCGACAGAGCCCTTCTCAAATGTGGCACCCGCATGCGCCGCACGGACATCGCGAACCCTCACCTGCGTTGGCGCAAGATCGGGCGAAATCAGCTTGCCGGTAATCCCGCCCGCATCAACGACGAACGCCTGCTGTTCAGGTTTGTGGACGTGGTAATTTACGGTTGCGATCTGTGCCATTGGAAGTTCCTGTGTCTGTCTTGAGCATAGATTTATCACTTCCATAAATTATATAAATAAGGCATATTTGATTTCAGTATTCCGAAAAAGTATAAAATATGGACACGCAAACCCTCCGTCTTTTCGTTCTTGCCTGTGAGACATTGAACATAAGTGCGGCGGGTCGTTCGCTCGGTATGGCACCCGCTGTCGCAAGCACGCGTATCGCAAAACTGGAGCATCTTGTCGGCGCAGACCTGTTACACCGCTCCACCCGCAAAGTGTCACTGTCGTTAGAAGGGCGCGACTTCCTGCCCTATGCACGCGAAATGATCGCTCTGGAGGAGGCCGCGCTTGCTGCCCTCGGCAAAGGTCGGACAACGATCAGCGGTACATTGCGCTTTGCCGCGTCCAGTACCTTTGCACAGCTCTACATCGCGCCGCTGTTGCCGCTTTTTATGGACGAATACCCAGACCTGCGTCTCGATTTGCATCTCTCGGATTCCGAATTTGACCTCATCGAGGGCAGTTACGATCTCGCGCTGCGCAATTCAGTTTTGGCCGATAGCAGCCTTACGGCACGCAAACTCGCGGATGACATGCGCATCCTGTGCGCCTCACCGACCTACCTTGAACGCTATGGCACGCCCAATCGCGTTGAAGATTTGGCAAAACATCGCCTCATTGCGTTTAAAAATAGTGATCCCAAAACGCTGGTCTCACGTGAAGGCACGCAAGCGCAATTCATCCCCAAAGATGCCGTTCATTATCTGATCGTGAACGACGGGCTAAGCCAAAAGCTCACGACGCTCGACGGCGGTGGTATTTCAATCAACTCACTTTGGGCCGTTCAAAAAGAGCTTGAGAGCGGAACCTTGACGCGTGTTTTGCCCGACTATGAGTTGGCAAATAAACCGGCGCTTTGGTTGATCTACCCCAAAAGCAACGTCGTCTCCGCCAAAGTTCGCTTGTTTATGGATTTCCTGATCGAACACTTTGGGCGTCAAAATCTAACACGAAAAACATCCTGATCCGAGGTCTTACGAAACCGACTGGCGATCACATGGAAATATCCACATGGCAAATCCGCCTATCTGTAAAAAGATGAGCACCCCCACTTGGTGATCGCTTCACCTTGTTGATCTAGCATTTTCATGCCCCGTGCCGCCATGGGACACACCGAAGCGCGCCATGACATCCTGCGACAGATCCAGAAAATTAAGGGAGGCAAAAAAGGGGCTCAGACCAAGTCACATTTAAACCATTGATTTCACGCGAAAATAAAAATTTACGCGTGAAATATAATGGCGGAGAAATAGTCGGCCCAAAAATTACCCGATATTAGTTATAATCATTTTAATAACAATGCACTAACTACAAACCCCGGACATACAAGTGTAGCACAAAATTCCAACGGACTGTTGGTTGCGGGAGCTCGGCTTGATAAATACTTGCCTTTGTATAGGGTTGCCGAAACCCTGTCTTACCGAATAAGTAAATGGAATTGCCCTCAAGGACTTCCAAAACATCTTCGGCGATCAGTCATCTGGAAACATTGTTAAACTTAGACACATGTTTCAGCCCTTCATATTGCTCCACATTCCTTTGGTCAGAGCACATACATGTTTTTTTTGATTTCGACGACACCGACAGTGATGGCACGCAAGACCTCGGTTAAGAGAGACAGAGTAACATAGCAGGCCAGCTTGCATGATAAATTTTTTGTAAGCTGGTCTACCTCTCACGGATTAACATCACGACACTCAAAAAGCGAAATAGATAGACCTTGGTTGTCTAAGAAAAATTCAAAGCACTTGCGGCCCAAAGTCTCGTGACGAGCCTGCTCGCCACGAGCTTAAAGGTAAGGTTTTAACTCAGCAAATCGAGGAGCTGTTTTGCAGCTTCTGCGGATGATGCTGGGTTTTGCCCTGTCACCAGCTTGCCATCTCGGCGCACAAAGCTGGCCCAGTCGTCGCCTTTTTCAAACAGCCCCCCATTGGATTTGAGCAGATCCTCAACCAAAAACGGCACAACATCTGTGAGGCCTGCAGCGGCTTCCTCAGTGTTTGAAAACCCTGTGACGCGGCGCCCCGCGACCAATGGCTTTCCATCCGCACCAACTGTGTGACGGAACACGGCAGGTGCGTGGCAGACTGCACCCACTGGGCGATCCGCGGCAGCGAAGGCTTCGATCAAGCGCTTGCTATCGTCATTTTCGGCCAAATCCCAAAGGGGACCATGCCCTCCGGGATAAAAGATTGCATCGAACCCAGCTTCTGAGACATCTGACAACTTAAGTGTAGTTGCGAGATACCTTTGAGCTTCGATGTCGTTTTTGAATCGGCGCGTATCGTCCGTTTGTGACTCAGGTGCATCGCTGGCTGGATCAATAGGTGGCTGCCCCCCTTTGGGGGAGGTAAGCGTGATCTCGGCCCCTGCATCTCTGAAGACAAAATAAGGTGCGGCGAATTCTTCAAGCCAAAACCCCGTTTTGTTACCTGTATCACCCAGTTGGTCGTGAGATGTGAGCACCATGAGAATTTTCATGTGTGTAATCCTTTGATTTTGCGCAATTCGGCTTATTTTTCAGAAACGCGGATCACGCGTTTTCCAAAGTTATCGCCGTTCAATAGGCCGATGAAAGCCTCTGGTGCATTTTCCAAACCATCGATCATCTCTTCACGGTATTTGACCTTTCCAGTCTCGACCCATGCGCCCATCTCTTTCGCAAACTCAGGGTACAGATGGCCGAAATCGTCAAAGATAATAAACCCTTGGACTTTGACTTTCTTGCGCAAAATTTGTCCCATAAGCCAGTTCATACGATCAGGACCAGAGGGCAATTCGGTAGCGTTGTATTGCGAGACCAGACCACATACAGGCATCCGTGCGTTCGGGTTCAAAAGGGGAATGACTGCATCCAAAACCTTGCCACCAACATTTTCAAAGTAAACATCGATCCCATCAGGGCTGGCTTTCGCAAGCTGCTCGGCAAAGTCGTCAGCCTTGTGATCGATACAGGCATCAAATCCAAGCTCATCTACGGCATATGCGCATTTCTCTGCTCCGCCAGCGACACCTACAACACGGCACCCTAAGATTTTACCGATCTGACCAACGGTTGCCCCAACTGGCCCTGTTGCTGCCGCCACCACGATAGTCTCCCCCGCTTTCGGCGTTCCAATTTTGGTCAACCCTGCCCAAGCGGTAAAGCCCGGCATACCCATGATCCCAAGTGCCCAAGACGGATGCGCAGGCGATTTTCCTAGGTTGGTCACGCCCGTCCCATCAGACACCGCGTAATCTTGCCAGCCGCTAAAACTTAGAACGAAGTCACCAACGTCAAAACCCTCAATATTTGATGTCACAACGGTCGCGACAGTGCCGCCGACCATGACGCCGTCGATTTCAACGGGAGCCGCATAGGATGGAGCGTCGCTCATACGACCACGCATGTAAGGGTCAAGCGACAGGTATTCAGTGCGCAGCACCATCTCGCCTGCGCC
Organism: Pacificibacter marinus; assembly: GCF_018860665.1. Classification (GTDB taxonomy): domain Bacteria; phylum Pseudomonadota; class Alphaproteobacteria; order Rhodobacterales; family Rhodobacteraceae; genus Celeribacter; species Celeribacter marinus_A. The sequence continues at coordinate 75,926 of NZ_JAHKPK010000038.1, read as the reverse complement.
AGCTGTGGGCACCTTTGCTTCGACCAATTTTAACGTGTCTTTTGTTGGCTCACCTTTGGGGCGTTCGGCAAGGACGATTTGGCGGTTTATAGATGTGTTTTGTGTCATGTTCTGGGTTTCCTATAGCGCTGTTTCTAAAATGCGTCGGGCGTCTTTTGGGGTGATCGCGCCATGTTCGCCAAGGGCGGTCATGCCATGATCGGTCAACGCGCCAATGATGGTGTCGATGTCTGAGGCGGTGACATTGTAATCGCTCAGGCGGGTCTTGATCCCAAGGAGATGGAAAAAGTCGACAGTGGCTTTGATACCGGCATCAATACGTGCATCTTCATCGCCGTCATGAATGCCCCAAACGTTGGCTGCAAACTTTAGCAGCTTTTCGCGCTTCGTCTCGCGTTGATCGTTCATCAAGGCAGGCAGAACAACAGCCAAAGTGCGCGCATGATCTGTATCGTTGAACGCAGTAATTTCATGGCCAATCATATGGCTTGCCCAATCTTGGGGCACGCCTGCACCAATCAACCCGTTCAACGCCAGCGTTGCTGTCCACATTAAATTGGCCCGAATGTCGTAGTCCTCGGGTGCTTCAAGAGCTTTGGGACCAAGGTCGATCAAGGTGCGCAAAAGCGTTTCGGAAAACCCGTCCTGAACCGGGGAATTGACCGGATAGGTAAGATATTGTTCGATGATATGAACAAAGGCATCCGCCACACCATTGGCAATCTGACGTGAGGGCAAGGTGTAGGTCAATTCTGGATCAAGGATCGAAAACTTTGGATAGCAATGCGGGCTGCGGAACGGCAGCTTGGCGCCTTTATCAGCATGAGTGATCACCGAACCAGAATTCATTTCCGATGCTGTGGCAGGCAGAGTCAACACTGTGCCAAACGGCATGGCGTCTTTTACAACTGCGCCGCGCGATGTGAGAATGTCCCATGGATCGCCTTCGAATTTTGCCGCTGCTGCGATAAATTTGGTGGCATCAATGACCGATCCGCCGCCGACGGCGAGCAAATAGGTAACGCCCGTTTCAGTAATCAAATCTACAGCTTTGAGAGCAGTTGCAAAGCGCGGGTTTGGTTCAATTCCCCCAAACTCAACGACGTCACGATCACCAAGTGCGCTGCGAACTTGGCCCAATACTCCTGTGCGCTCAGCACTGCCCCCGCCATAAAGGATGAGAACCTTGGCCTTGACTGGGACTTGCGCGCTCAAATCTGCAATGCGGCCTTTACCAAACAGAATATGAGTTGGGTTGTGAAAATCAAAATTGTTCATGGATCAGTATCCTTGTGTTGTAACACGCAAGCACGCATCAAAATTTTTATATGCGGCAGAGACGGAAATTGGTGAGTTACGCTGTTAAAATGGTCTGTTCAGTGGCTTTCATAGCTGCCCGTAACGCCTTATCATCCCCTGACAGCCCAGCCACGAGACTTGCGCCCAACCATTGATGGTAAATGGATTGGGCCACTTCTGTGGTGTCTTTTAGGGGAGCAATTGAGCCTTCGGAAATGCCCTCATCCAAGGTTTTTGTTAGGCTTTTGACAATGTCGTCCACACCACGTTTCAAAATAGCGCTCATGGATGCGGAGAGGTCGGTGACCTCTGCCGAAAGCTTGACGACCAAACAACGGTCTTGGAAGTCAGGGGCGGTTTGCTTAACTTTCCACCCTTCAAAATATGCAAAAAATCGATCATGCGCGTTGCGCGACGGATCGTTCAAAGTCGCGCTCAAACTGTCATTATATTTAGCAACGAAGTCTTCCAGCAAGGCGCAGCCATATGCATCTTTCGATGAAAAGTAATGATAGAAAGACCCCTTGGGAACGTCTGCTGCCTTCAGCAATTCATTCAAACCCACGCGGCTATAGCCATGTTGGGCCGTTAGCCTGCGACCAACTGCTAGGATTTTGTTTTTTGTGTCTGTTGTTTGCTCTGTCATGGAGTGTATGTGGGGGTCACTAGACCAGTCGTCTAGTGGATATCGGTCACGTTGTTGTGACCACATGGATTTGGACGCCGTTCACATCCACACAACCATGACACAGCCCATCCACATTGACAGCATTAATCCAAAGCTTTGACCTCACTGTGCCAGAATATAACCGCATCCTATTAATGAAGGTCGGCGATGCATCCGGTATGATGATCAACTTCATCTAGACAAACTATATAGGCTTTGGGGCCAACGTAGTGGTGCCAAGTGTTAGGGTTTCCAGACAAACCCGTGGCGATTGCTTTACGGCAAAACCGGACCACTCAAATCAAGTCGGAACACGCAAGCGCCCCCTCCAAAAGATTATTTCAGGACATGCCAGAGCAAATGGTCTCTTAACGCATTCTTGGGCTGGGTCGACCGCAACTGCGCGGTCCGAATGGTGCCATTAACGAATTGCTTCACGTTGCAACCGTCCAAAACCTCCGCAAACTGGCTCAAGTCATCTCTGCACCGCAGCAAATGCATAAAGCCTGATAAAAAGGTAGTCGCGCTGAGATTATGGATAATGCTTATACGCGGACAAAACAGGTGGTACATGACACCAAAGCAAGGACATTTATGACTTTAAATTTCGGTTGCTGCCAATCGTTGATGGACCAAAGTCACCCAATAGGAACTGCCCCATCCAATCGCATCGTCGTTAAAATTATACTCAGGGTGGTGCAAATTGGCGGAAGGTCCATTACCGATATTGATCATGCAACCTGGGACTTTATTCAGCATAAAAGCAAAATCTTCACCACCCAACGTCGGCGTCATATCCAGTGAAACATTGTCGGCACCCGCGACCGTACCAGCGGCTGCAACTGCAAAATGGGTTTCTGCCTCATGGTTGACGAGTACAGGATAGCTGCGTGTATAAGTCAATGCGCCGACGCAGTCATGCCCGCTGGCGATGCTTGAAACGATATCTTGCAGACGTTTTTCAACATGATCCCGCACAGTTTCGTTCATAGTTCGCACTGTGCCTTTAAGGGTGAGATCTTGTGGAATGACATTGTACGCATTCCCGCCTTCAATGGCACAAAGCGAGACGACGTGGGCTTCAAACGGGTCCACGCTGCGCGCACTCATCCCATGAATGGCCTGAATAATCCCTGCCAAAGCAGGGAAAGGGTCGATGGCCGTTTGTGGTGCCGCAGCATGCCCCCCTTTGCCCGTAATGGTGATATCGAGCATATCCACGGCCCCCATATTGGGCCCAACTGCTGTGGTGAAATGGCCTAGCGGCAAGTTCGGCATATTGTGCATGCCGTAGACTTCATCACAGGGCCAACGGTCGAACAGCCCATCTTCGATCATCGCCTGTGCGCCTGCACCGCCCTCTTCTGCGGGTTGAAAAATAACAATCACAGTGCCATCAAAAACGCGAGTTTCGGCTAAATACTTGGCCGCACCCAACAGCATGGTCGTGTGTCCATCGTGGCCGCATGCGTGCATTTTTCCGGGTGACTTTGACGTGTAGTCCAGCCCGGTAGATTCTATGATTGGCAAGGCATCCATGTCTGCGCGCAAACCGATCATGCGACCAGATGTGTTGCTTTGACCGTGGATCACACCGACAACGCCAGTTTTGCCCAGCCCTTCAACAACCTCATCTACACCTGCGGCGCGCAACGCGTCTGCCACCTTGCCAGCGGTGCGATGCACCTCATACAGCAGCTCGGGGTTTTCATGCAGATCTCGACGAAATGCGATAAGCTCATCGATGTTACGTGACACCCAATTTCCAATGGCCATGTCTCAATCTTTCTTTAGTTTGTAGCGAAAATCACAATGGCTCGCGCCAGTCATCAAGGTTTGCGTGCGGGTCAATTCAATATCTGGATTGTACCCAATACAAAAATCCCCGTCGCGGTTACACGACAGCAGATGCCCGATGTCGCCGAGCCCCATCTCTTGATACATCTCAGAATAACGACATCGCGTGACGTTAAACTCCATCTTGTCTGGCTCAGTGACCAAAACGTCTAACTCTAGAGCGTCCTCTTTGGTCCAATTGGGCAATATGGCTGCGAAATCTGACAAATCCGGCGCATGGCCAAGATCAGCTGCCAGTGCTTTTCCCTGCTCGATGGCTGAGCGCGAACAGGCATCGCCAATCACGGCTTCGGCTTCTGCACGCCCTGAGCGCTCGGTGATCACATCTAGCACGTGCTTGAGGATCATTGCTTCGATGCGGCGACGTTCTAAAATGGGTAGGTCTTTCATGGACTGGCCTTTCTTAGAGTTTGGGGTCTATGCGGTCTTTGCGTTGCAACCACGTGAGATACAAAGGCGCTATACGACGCGCTATAGGATGAAATGGTAAGGCCTGCGGCTCGGTGATGGGCAGCGCCAGATCACGTAGATCTTCACCATCAATGGCTCGGGCAATTTCACGCCCCAAAGCATTGCCAAGCGCAACACCACGTCCGTTGCATCCGATCCATGCCCATCCGTTTGGCCCAAGTTGATGCACGCGCGGGAACCGATCCCAGTTCATTGATAAATATCCTGACCAAACATGGGTCATTGTCGGGGGAGCAAGCTGTGGAAAGCAGTCAGCAAGATTGGCTGCAACCTTACGCGCGATCCGTGCCCGAACATCCCCCCCGCCCAATATCGCCCCGCCCGTGATCAAACGATTGCGTGCGTCATAGCGAAAAAAACGTAGATCCCCACGGGTGTCAGACACCGCCTGACGGCCTTTCAAAAGTCCAGCCCGCAGATCATCTGACAAAGGCTCTGTGGCCATTTGCCAAGACAAAACTGGTACGATGGACTGTGCGAGACGCCGCGCCAAACGCGGGGCCAATTCGCCGGTATAGGCATTCGTGGCCAGAACCAATGCCCGGGCCTTGACCGTGCCATTTGATGTTTTCACAATCCAGTCGGTGCCGTCATGCGTATAGCTGTCCACGCGGGTTTGCTCAAAGATTTTACCCCCATTGCGCTCGACTGCCCCTGCCAAACCACGGGCCAAAGCCAGCGGATTGATGTGCCCGCCAGAGGGGGCCAACATCCCGCCATACCAATGATCCGTGCCCATTAAATCGCAGGTTGCCGCGCGATCGAGGTATTCCACCTCAAGACCAAAACGTTGCCATGCCTTGGTACGATTTAGGCTCAACTTGGTGCGTCCTGCCGAATGTGCCGGTTGGAACCAACCCGTTTGTTCGGCTTCGGCATCAATCCTTTCTTCACGGATTTTGTCAAACAACATCCCAGCTGACGCACCTATCAGTTGGGCAAATTTTCGCCCAGTCTCACCAAAGCGCTGAACCCACATGTCAGGCTCTGCTGCCGTCAATGTCGGGATCACTTGGCCGTTGTTGCGCCCCGATGCGCCCCAGCCCACGGCTTGACCTTCGAGTACTGTGACTTCACGACCCGCTTTGCTGAGATGCAGCGCTGCCGACAATCCTGAAAACCCGCCACCAATGACGACAGTGTCAGTTTCAACTGTGCCGACCAATGCCACAGTGGGCATGCGCGTGGGTGCGGTTTCGGCCCAAAGAGAAGGTGGGAATGTGATGGGGGCTGACATTTTATCACTTTCAAAGCTAGTTGACGTTTGGGTGAGATTGCTATGCTTTGCGCATAAATTAGATTTCTATTCTATTATTTTAACTTTTGTGGCAGTCTGCTCGCATCAATTTTAGAAAGCAGACCGCATGACTGAAACTACATTTGATGAAGTCGATCAACGCATCCTTGGTATTTTGCAAATAGACAGCAACATCCCAATTGCTGAAATTGCCCAACAGGTGGCGCTTAGTCCAACCCCTGTGTGGCGTCGCATCAAACGAATGGAAGCGGCTGGGCTGATCCGCGCACGCGTCGCTTTGGTCGATCAAAAACTTGTTAATGTGCCCATGACAATTTTTATCGGCGTGACGGCACCGCGTCATGCGATGGAATGGTTCAAGAGGTTCCAAGCTCTGATCGAAGACATTCCAGAAGTGGTCGAGGCGTATCGCCTGACTGGGGCGACGGATTACATTATGAAAGTCGTTGTCCCTGATATTGACGCCTACGATGTGGTCTATCAGCGGATGATCAATGAGGTTGAATTTACGACTGTGAATTCGTCGATTTCGATGGAAGAATTGAAATTCACCACCGCGGTTCCCACAAAGTATCTGTGAGACTACACGCTTAAGCAGGGGCGATTGTCGCCCCTGCTGATATGACGCCACGCTAAGCATTCTCACTGACGTGACCACCCAGATAAGCCTCTGCCACGCGAGGGTCATTGGACAGAGCTTGAGCGTCGCCTTCGATCACGATTTTCCCATGCTCAATCACTGATGCAGTGTCGGAAATGCGCAAGGCAGCTTTGACGTTTTGTTCAACCAACAGAACCGCGTAGCCCTCATCGCGAATTTTGGACACCAACTCGCATATGAAAGCAACCAAACGCGGAGCGAGGCCGAGAGATGGTTCATCAAGCAACAGTACTTTGGGTTTGCGCATCAACGCGCGCCCAATACATAACATCTGTTGTTCGCCGCCAGACATGGAGCCCGCTTGTTGCTTCAGCCGCTCTTCGAGACGCGGAAACAAAGCCAAAACGTGATCCAGTTCTTGGCGCCCCAAAGGTCCAGCCCCCATGACCAAATTCTCTACAACGGTCATGTTGGAAAATATCTGCCGCCCCTCTGGCGCTTGCATAATTCCACGGTCAACGATTTCGTGGCTTTTGAGTTTGGATATATCTTCACCATCCAACAAAATCTCGCCGCCCGTGGCATGATAAATACCTGAGATACAGCGCATGAGTGAGGTTTTTCCAACTCCGTTTGCCCCCAGAACAGACACAATACCTTGTTGTGGCACGGCAACCGATATGTCGTGCAAGATGTCTTGGACACCGATTTTAAGAGACAGATTTTTGATCTCAAGAATGTTGCTCATCAGTCATCTCCCCCAAGGTAGGCTTCTAAAACACCTGGATCTTGACGCACCACTTTTGGCACGTCATCCGCAATTTTTTGCCCAGAGGCCAAAACCACAAGACGTTCGCAAATGCCCATAACCAAACCCATGTCGTGTTCAACCAACATCACCGTCAAACCACTTTTGTTGAGATCGGTGATGAATTCGGCAAGCTCTGTGGTTTCAGAATCGTTCATGCCCGCGGCAGGTTCATCCAAAATCAACAGATCAGGTTTCATTGCCAAAGCCCGCGCGATCTCTAGATATTTGCGTTTGCCATAGGACAGGTTTGCGGCCAGATCATCGGCGTGATCAGCAAGACCCACTTTTTCAAGCATCTCCCAACTGCGTTCAGATATTTCCCGAGCGCGAGCCTTACCGCCCCAGAGGGACGAAAACGGACCAACCCCAATCATGCCAAGCGCGCCGACCGAGATGTTGTCAAACACGGTCATGTTCGGAAACACGCGTAAGTTTTGGAATGTTCGCGACATGCCTTTGTGGGCAATTTTATGCGCTGACAATCCGGTGATGCGTTCGCCCTTAAAGCGCACTTCGCCAGACGACGGCGGGGTGAACCCTGAGATCAGGTTGAACAACGTGGTTTTGCCGGCACCATTGGGGCCAATGAGGCCAAACAGCTCGCCTTGATTGACCTGTGTTGTCACATTATCGACGGCACGCAATCCGCCAAACGTTCGGGTGAGACCATCAAGTTCAAGAATTGCGGTCATTTCCAGCCAATCCCTTTCTCGCCTTTTTTGGCGGCCCAGCCTTGGCCAAGCATACGGCGGGCAAAATTGAGTGCAGAGACTTCTCCAAACAGGCCTTTGGGCAAAAATAGGATCGCACCGAACATCATGACACCAACAATGATGTTTCGGATGTCTCCGACGGAACGCAGCATTTCAGGCAAGATGATCAGCAAGAGTGCTCCGATCAATGCGCCAGGAAGACTGCCCAAGCCACCGACCACGACCATGGTGAGGATGAGGATCGATTGCGAGAATTGGAAGTCATTTGGCGAAATATACCCTGTTGTGTAGGCCCAAAGCGCGCCAGCTATACCTGCGAAAAAAGATGATATAACAAAGGCTTGTATCTTCATCACCGTGACATTGATGCCCATGGCCGAGGCGCATTGATCATCTTCACGCAAAGACCGCAACGCGTTTCCATAGTACGAGTGACTCAAGCGGTTCAGCACCAAAATAGACAGGGCCACAATACTGGCAACGACGTAGTAGATGCCTAGATCTGTATCGATTTCAAAGCCAAACAAATTGAGCCCTGAAAACAGCATGACGCCGTTGGGTCCTTTGGTCAGACCTACCCAGTTTTGGAAGATCAGAAAAAGCATTTGGCCAATGCCAAGAGTCGCAACGGCAAAATAAATCGACATCAACCGCATGGTGGGCAAGGCGACGAGAAAGGCGATGGCCGCAGCAGACAACCCTGCGAGAGGCACGCCGATGGTAAAGCCGATGCCATATTCAGCACCCAAAATTGCTGCAACATAGGCTCCGACGCCATACAAAGCGGCGTGGCCCAAATGTAGCAATCCGGCAACGCCTGTCACGAGGTGCAGCGAAGCTGCCAATAGCATGAATATCGCGGCGATTGTGGCGATTTGATAGTAGTATCCCTTGTCAAAACCAACGAGGATTGCGGGAACTAATGCGAAGACCAAAATAATCAGTCCAAGTTTTATGAGACGCGATTTAGACACGATCCCTCCTTGCCCCAAAGAGGCCTTGCGGGAAAAAGATGAGGGTCAAAAGCAAGAAGCCATAGGCGACCATGTCAGACCAAACCGACGACATAAAGCTGGTCGAGAGACTTTCAGACAGACCTAGAATGATTGCAGAGATCACTGCTCCGGGGATAGATGACAGCCCCCCCATGACCATAGCAACAAAAGCTTTGATCCCAGGTGCAAATCCCATAGCTGGGAAAATAGCGCCGTAATACAGTCCGACCAGAATGCCCGCGAGCGCGCCCATGCCTGAGCCGATCACAAAGGTGATGATAATCGTGCGGTCCGTGTTGATGCCGCAGTATTTTGCACCAAGTGCGTTGTTCGAAACCGCTCGGATGGACAAGCCGATAGGGCTTTTTTTCAGCAACCATTGAAGCCCACCTAGCATGATCAACGTGACGGCAAAGATAATCAGGTCGCCGTTCACAATTGTAATCGGCCCGATGTTGATCGGTTTGTTGATAAGATAGGCCAGATCCACGGATTGAAACTGCGATCCAAAGATCATTTCCATAGCTTCACGCGCGATGATCGACATAGCAAGTGAAGACATCAACGTTGCCTCACGCATGGCGCGGGATTTCAAAGAGGCTTCATCTGAAAAACGTCTAAAAGGACTAAATGCCAAACGCTCCAGACTGAACCCTGCAAACGCGCCTGCGGCGAGGGCGATGAACAGCACGACCAAAAGCGGTGGCCCAAAGGCTGAAATCGCCATGAGGCCCGCGAAAGCACCGATGGTGTAAACTTCGCCATGTGCAAAGTTGACGACGTTTAAGACTCCAAAGATCAGTGTAAACCCGATCGCCATAAGAGCATAAATCATGCCCAAAGACAGGCCAATGGCCAATTGTTGTAAGATGTAAGGATCGAACACGCTATCCCCCTTTTGTTGTTGATCCTGCCCATTTAACAATCGATGGAAATGGGCAGGGGGGAGGTTTTATTGGACTTCGACAAACACGCCATTTGAAACGGTCGCCTTGGTCAATTCTTTGAGGGGCTCACCATTGTCGTCAAAGGATGTGTTGCCTGTCACACCAGGGAAATCAGTCGTCTCAGCGACGGCATCGCGCAAGCTCTCGCGTGTAATGTCAGGATAGGCCCTCACGACAGCTTCCAACATAATGTTCACAGCATCATAGGCCTGTGCAGGGAACTGTCCTGGCGCGACATCATGAGTTTTTTTCCATTCAGTGACAAAACTTTGAACATTCTCATCTTGACGTGATGGAAGGAATGTTGCGGTCAAGAAAAGCCCTTCGGTGGCGTCGCCAGCCAGTTCAATCAACGTGTCATTGTAAGCTGCCGAAGTCGAATACACAGGGGTATCCGCGCCAAGCTGTTTTACTTGTTTGAGGAATTGCGCACCGTCTTCATAAAAGAAACCGGTATAGATTGCGTCAGGTTCGTGCTCTTCAATTTTGGTGATAATAGAGCGAAAATCTGCAAGGCCGCGATTGAAAAACTCAGTGTAGACAACTTCACCACCGGCGGCTTCAAACGGCTCAACAAAACCGTTAGCCGCAGACTGGCCCCAGTCGGTTTGTTCTGCAATCACAGCAACTTTTTTGATGCCTTTTTCTATCATCCATGCCGCATTTACAGCACCTTCTTGGTCTTGTGTGGTGATGTTGCGGAACTGCCATTTTGAGATTTTGGCAAAATCAGGATGTGAGGCGGATTGCGACAATTGCACCATACCTGCCTTTTTATAAACTTGCGCAGCGGCCATGGACACGGTTGAAGTGAAATCCCCCAAGACACCAACAATGTCGTCGTCATCCACGAATTTACGTGCGATGGTTACGCCCTCTTTCGCATCCGAACGGGAATCTTCATAGATGATTTCCACGGGTACCGGCAGCACACCGGAGGCATTAAATTTGGTTAACGCAATTTCTGCCGCTTCATGAAAGCCTTGGCCATATTGCGCGGTGTTACCTGTAAGGGGCAGTTGATAACCAATTTTGACACTGTCCTGTGCAAAGGCTGCGATAGGGGTCAAACTGGTTGCAAGTGTAAGCAAGACTGCTGTTCTGCGTGTAAGTTTCATATTAAAGTCCTCTGTTGGTCATTTTTTACTTTGGCGGGGTGAAATGCCCGGTTGTTCCGGATCTGATCATCTTTATTTTTGAACGTGCTATGTTTTACTATTGGTTGCACTATGTTGCTGAGGCAGGGCCCGGTTCTACAATCAGGTGGCAACAGCCCTCGCGGCCTGGTTTCCACGTCTCGCCCTTAAAGGTGAACCCAGCGGCCGTGAACATGCCCGTATCAATGGCGCCTGCCGCACGGCAGAGCATCTCAAGGTCTTCTCCCGCGCGGCCCGCAGCTTCCCAATTGTCTTTGAGAGGGCAGCGATGAAATTGAATTTCCATACTGTCACTGTCACATTTAAGAACCTCGGGCGCAAAAAGATGGTCACGGCACGGAATGCCTTTAAGAAACTGTTCGGTTAATGCCTCGATATTGGCGGGACCGTGTGGTTTTAATTTTTCACCCATTTCCGCTCCCAGTCGATAGGTGGCCTCCCCCATCAGTGCGATGGTCTTATCTGCACCAAGTTCATCTCGCAGCACATCGAACATGTGCATATAGAATTTGGCGCGCATCGCGTAAGCGCCAGAGAGTTGTTCAAGCGTTATTTCCGGTGTGTCAGTCACTGTGGTCTCCTATATAGTGTCAATTGAGTTGAGGACGTCTCTTAAACCCGTTCATTTGGGCTTGGGTCGACATGCTTCAACGATGTATCAGGGTTTATTTTTGGGGGCTGCATCACGTCGTGCGGCATCCAAAAATCGCGCAATGCCTCACACTCGAGATCGAATATGGCATTCTGCTTCATGATCGGCACGTCACGTGTCGCAGCGAGTTCTGCGGCCACCGTGAGAAAAGTGCTCAATCGCTGGAATTCTAACGTCTGCGCCTCAATTTTATGCGTCCAGAAATCTTTGATTGAAGGGGGCATATCTAAGACAGCGTGTTTGTGACGCCACACCCCTTGTGATACATCCACAGTATAGTCGGATAAAAAGCGTAACCCATTTTCAGATATGAATAAAATCGCTGAGATGATGTAATCTACGGTCTCATCATCAAAAAAATAGTTAAAGCCAAGCCGCACCCATCCTGGTCGCATGATGCTCTGTCCGTGCGACACGATATTTTCGAAACTGGCGGCAGATGTATTTGAAATATGCAACAGCTCATGCGCATAAGGTCCGGCGCAAGAACAGCCGCCACGCGCCTGAATACCAAAAAGATCATTGAGCAAAGCCACAACAAATCCGTAATGAAGCTGCTGGCCCTCGCATGAGATATTAAAGGACATCACGCCAATGCGATCCGCATCTTTGGGGCCCAAAATATCGATACCGTCGACATCAGACAATCGATTCAAAGCGGTCATAATGATCGCATTTTCATGCGCTTCAATCGTGGCGGATCCGACGGTTTCCTTAAGCGCCATGACAGCCCCCGCACGGATGTCACCAACGATACCGGGTGTACCAGCTTCTTCGCGCCGCTCAATATCTCTTACATAGGTATGATGATCGGCCGTGACATAGCTGACCGTCCCTCCCCCTGTGACACTGGGGCGATCCGAGGTGAAAAGCCTCTTATCCGCGATAAGAACCCCTGAAGCCCCAGGTCCGCCGATGAATTTATGCGACGAATAAACAATGGCGTCTATCCGCGCCAATGGGTCAAGCGGATCAAGGGATAGCTGCATGTCAACATAGGGCGCTGCCGCGGCAAAATCGCAGATGAAGACCGCGTTATTCTGATGTAACAGTTTTGAGATGGCTTTAAGGTCAGTGCGTACCCCAGTCACATTGGAGGCGGCAGAAAAAGCCCCTATTTTGAATGTGGCCAGTTGATGCGCGTTCAGACGATCAGCCAAATGATCAAGATCTATGTGCCCTGCAGCATTCAACGAAATACGCTCTACAATCGCACCAGAGTCACGCCAAGGCAGATCGTTGGAATGATGTTCATAGGGGCCTAGGAAAACAACAGGCGGATCGCCCGCGCGCACCTTTTGTTCGATTTCCATGCCTCGTACCAAACGGTCAAATGCGGCCGTGGCCCCGTTTCCCGTAAAAACAACCGCGTGGGCTTTTGTCGCGCCAACCGCATCGGCAATAATCTGCCTCGCTTCTTCACGCAACGTCGTGGTGCGACGCCCTGTGTAGGATGTTTCCGTGTGGGTATTACCATAAGTTGGCAGCACATTGTCTCTGATGGATGTCTCAATCAGATCCAGCGACCGGCCTGATGCAATGAAGTCAGCATAGATCAAAGGGCGTGGCCCATAAGGTCCGGGGATGATGCGCCCCTCTCCAATTACACCGGCGCGTATTTGAGCGATCAAGGCCTTTGTGCTGGAATGGGGTGAAGCAGTTTCGGTTGAGGCCATCGTTTATTTTCCTTACGAAATCGTTCGTGACGGCTGCATTCGTGGCGCATTGTGGCACCGATAAATGCAGGTCTATTTCGTCAATCATGCCTCAAAATCCATAATATAAGCAATTTGAATCTACTTTACTTTTTAAATTAGCAAAATATATCTACTGTCACTCTGCGCAAGTTGTTGACAAGCAGACACGGCGTTGAATTCAGGGTCTTTGGAGAAAAATTTTCTACGGTGCGCTGCAAAAAATATGAATATTGAGGCCAAGTCTACAAGGCAACTTGACGTTAAGAGTTGTCACGTCACGGCTTGCCGCATCTTGCCGTAACACGCCATTATGCCCATGTGCAGGACGATTCAAAGTGAACCTGTCACAGCCGTTCGATGAAGATGTTATCCAAGTAGCGGCCCCGCCCGTCTATTACCGGCAGTGCAACGGCAAACGGCAGTCTCGGCCAAAAGCGAAGTCCGAATTGTGTATCGCGCAGGTTCCAGACCTGCGGATCGTGCCACAAGATCTTTGGGAGGCCGTAAAGGCGCGTCAAAAGAGTCAGGCAATTAAACAAAGTGACAGCAAAGCGTGGCAACGGCGCAAACCACGTTTTCTGTTTACAGGACTTATCAAATGCGGCTGCTGCGGCGGTGGGTTTTCGACCATCGCCAAGGACAGGTTTGGCTGCAGTGCCTCGCGCAACAAAGGCACCTCAGTCTGCACAAACCGCACGACGGTCGCACGCAAAGATATGGAACGTCAAATTCTTGATCTCCTCTCAGACAATCTGATGGAGCCCGACTTGGTCGCCATCTTTGCCAAGGAATACATCGCTGAGCGCAATCGCCTCTCTGCGCACAAAACAGATGACCGCGCCTCAAAGCAAAAAGAACTGACCAAAGTGATCAAAGATCAGGATGTTCTGGTCAACGCCCTTCTGGCAGGAACCCCAGCAGCGCGGATTAATGACCGCATGAGCCAACTTGAAGCGCGCCAACAACAGTTGGAACATGACCTTGCCAGCCCCCCTGTCCCGACTTCTAATCTGCGCATCCATCCGCAGATGGCGCACACTTATCATGCGCGCATCAAGTCCCTTATCACGCAGCTTGGAGACCCAAACAGTGAGAACGAGGCCCGTGATGAGATCCGTGGCTTGATTGACAAAATCACGGTGACACCACGGCCCACTGGCGGCAAGCGCATGCACCCGCAATTGGAGCTTCACGGCGCTCTGGCAAGCATTTTGGCCTTGAGCCTTGGGGCTGAAGGACAGACTGAACAACAAACCTCCTGTGAACAGGAGGTTGTGCAAAGTATAGTATTTATGGTTGCCGGAGCTCGATATGGACACTATCTCACAAGCCTGAGTGAAAATCGGATTGAATGATAAAACGCATAATCGCTCAAAGTTAGGTAATTTTCGGCGATGATCTCAACCGGTCGATTCTGCACGCTGTGCTATCTTTGCTGTTGGTGTTTGATATTGTAAGGTTTTTCGAAGACGCCCGTTAAGCTGTCGTGCAATTGCATTGAACTTGGCTGGAAAATGGACAGATAGGCCAGTTCCACGCTGAAAGCATTATCTCAGTAATCTGTTTGTGATCTCGTTTGAGCCACGGTGACTGGGGGTAGCAAAAATATATTTCTACATCAATGCCAATCGTCATAAGATCATAGGCGGCTGAAATGCGTTTCGGAACTTTAAAAATGATTATTTGAGTTGCGCAATCCGCTTTGATCCATCGCAAGGCCCAAAATGCCAAAAATGTGTTGAATGACACGAACCGCCTCACAGTAGATATTGGAAAAGACAAATGCCGCGACCTGAAAAAGAGAAATGAAGCCCAACAATGTCCAAAGATCAAAACACTGTTGCCGACCTACCTTTAGAAGACACAGGTTTAATTAAAGCTGACCCTGCAAATGCAGAGAAAGTCGCTGGAAAGTCATGGCTACTCCTGATCCCTTTGCTGTTGGCCACTCTGTTCTCGGGTGCCGTCATCGGTATGTATTTCCAACCGCCTGGATTAAGGGTGTTTTTCAATGCGACAGGATTGGAGCCGGGAGCGGGCACCGATACGCCCATCGCGATTGCTATCTCGCAAGTCAAAACGCAAGAACAAATCGCCGTGGTCAGCGAAGGAGATGTGGTGGCCTTGGGTCGAATTGTCCCACGCGGGGATGTGATCAGCGTTGCAACACCTTCTGGCGCGGGCGACGCACGGATCGCAGAATTGCGGGTGTCTGTGGGTGATGATGTCGAACAGGGCGAAATCCTTGCCGTTCTGGACAATTTGCCTCAACTTCAAAGTGCGGTGACTTCAGCGCGCGCAGGTTTGCGTGTGCGCGAAGCTAATCTGACCCAGACGCGTGCGTCCAACGCCGCAAGCCGCGCCGAGGCGCAAGCCTCACTTGAACGCGCGCAGGTGGCGGCAGGTGTAGCCCAATCGGAACTGGACCGTATCACCACTTTGTTTGAACGCGGCGTGAGCACCCGCGCGAATTTGGATCAAACCATTGCCGCTGCTACACAATCCGCGCGCGACGTAGAACGCGCACAAGCCACTTTATCGCGCTATTCGGCAGGGTCGGAAACGGTGCAGGCGGATATTGCAGTCGCTGAGGCCAATCTGGATGCCGCCCGCGCCACACTTGCAAGCGCCGAACAGGATTTGGACAGCGCCTATGTACGCGCCCCTGAGCGTGGCAAGGTTCTTGATGTAAATGTACGCGCAGGCGAGCGCGCTGGAACAACGGGGATCATTGATCTGGGTGATACATCGCAAATGACAGTCGAGGCCGAGGTTTATCAAACCATGATAGGGCGCGTCACCATCGGTGATCCTGTGATCGTTAGCGCGGATGCCCTAGAGCATGTTTTGACAGGAACCGTCACCGCCGTCGGGTTGAAAATCGGGCGCCAGTCAATCACGTCTGACGATCCGGCTGCCAACACAGACGCCCGCGTGGTTGATGTGATCGTGACACTTGACGCGGCATCTTCGCCCACTGCAGCTCCGTTCACCAATCTTGAAACTATCGTACGGATCGACGCTGGCCGCACACCATGAGCCATCTGCTTACAATATTATTTGGCCGCCTGCCGATTGGCTGGCTGCAACTGACGCACAGTCGCGGACGTTTTTTTGCGGCTGTCGCAGGGGTGGCATTTGCCAATCTTCTTGTGTTTATGCAGCTTGGGATTATGGGCGCATTAAACAACTCTACGGTGGCACCTTACGACATACTTGACGCCGACATCATCCTATCATCACAAGACGGGAACACATTGACGGATGGCGGGCATATCCCGCGTGCGCGCATGTTTCAGGCGCTTGGCGTTGCAGGCGTTTCTGATGCTTCTGCGCTGTTTATTGGAAATCTTCCATTCACACTTGAAGACGGGTCGTCGGTGTCACTCCTTAGTTTTGGTATGGATGTGGCTAAACCACTTTTTGCAACCCCTGCCATCGCGACGTCCCTCGAAAAACTGTCTCTAGAGAATACAGTGTTGCTGGACGAAGGCACACGCGGAATGCCAAAAGACGTTATTGCAGAGCTGATAGACGGCGGGCAGTTTCGCTTTGAAACTGGAGGCAACACTCTCACCGCGATTGGCACAATGGATGTAGGCGTCGGCTTTCTGGCGGATGGGATGATGATTATGTCCGATCAAAGTTTTATGCGTGTGTTTCCAGGCCGTTCCAGTGGCGCGCCAAACCACATTTTGATCCGCATCGCTGACGGTGTTTCCAACGATGCTGTGGTTGCGCGTCTGATGAATACGTTACCAAGTGGCAACTTGCGCATTCAAACCAAGTCTGGGTCCGCTGCCAATGATCTGGCCTATATGGCGACCGAAAGACCCACTGGAGTCATTTTTGGCTTCGGCGTCTTTATGGGCCTTCTTGTGGGACTGGTCATTGTTTATCAGGTGCTATCCACGGATGTCGCCGACCACTTGCGCGAATATGCAACCTTCAAGGCTATGGGGTACGGGCAATCCTTCTTTTTAGGTATCGTGTTTGAGGAAGCCATTATCCTCGCCTTATTCGGGTTTATTCCTGGGATCTTGGTTTCACTCGGATTATACGCAGGGCTGGTATCCTTCACCGGCTTGCCTGTTGAAATGAACGCTGGCCGCGCGCTTCTTGTGTTCTTTGGGACCCTCATGGCGTGCAGCTTATCTGGCGCCATTGCCACACGTAGGCTGGCCAATGCTGATCCGGCGGATTTGTTCTGATGGGAAATGCATCTATCACAACGCGGGGATTGAACCACTTTTTCGGAAAAGGCGACGCCCGCAAGCAGGCAATCTTTGACGTCAATCTTGAAATCGAACGTGGCAGCCTGACCATCCTGATGGGGCCATCCGGGTCAGGTAAAACGACACTGCTGACGCTGATCGGTTGCCTACGAGAGGTAAGTGATGGCAGCGTGAGCGTTCTTGGCCATGAATTGAACAATGCGGATGAGGACTTGTTAGTAGGCTTGCGCCGCCGTCTTGGGTTTATCTTTCAGGCGCATAATTTGCATGAAAGCCTGACGTCCACTCAGAACGTATTGATGGGGCTTCAGGTACATGGCGGCGGCAACCCACAGAAACAACGCGACGCCGCGCACCACATTCTTAACTTGCTCGGACTTGCAGACCGACGCGACTATTTACCAAGTAATTTGTCTGGCGGACAAAAGCAAAGGGTGGCGGTGGCGCGTGCGCTGGTATCGAATCCGGAGATTATTCTGGCCGATGAACCAACCGCTGCACTGGACAAAGAGTCCGGGCATAAGGTTGTTCAAATGTTGAAATCGCTTGGCAAGGCCCGTGGCACGACAACCGTAATGGTCACCCATGCCCCCCGTATTCTTGAGATGGCGGACAGGATCATCACATTGGAAGACGGGCATATCGTCTCTGACCAGCGACAATGACACCCCGTACTCTATGTGCCATTTGAGGCTAACGCGTTGCAATTAATTTATTCAATCATTGTTCGTGAACAGGATGTGGCGCAACAGTTGGCAAACGATCCCCACGCATCTTTCGACATACCCAAAACAGTTACAATGGACGAGATTAAAAGGGCCTATCGTAAGCCTTTGCTCACCCAAGGCTTCGCGTCCGAAGCGCATGCGCCTTAGCACGAAAGTTCGCACGAACTTCTGCTTCATCAATGCCTATAACCACTCGGTTTTCCATAAGAACACGCCCCGCAACAATCGTATGCACCACATCATCTGCGCGACTGGAATAGACCAGTGTCGCGACGGGGTCGTAGACGGGCATCGTGTGTGCTGTGTCCATATTAACCACAATCACATCCGCCGCCATCCCCTGCGTCAACTGACCCGTTTCAGGTCTATTCATCGCCTTTGCCCCTTCAGCCGTTGCCATTTCTAACACTTGCTGCGTCGGCAAAAACTCTGCGTCACCGGTTTTATCTTTGTGAATGATGCTGGCGAATTTCATTTCTTGGAACATATCGAGCGAATTGTGACTGGCCGGACCATCGGTCGCCAAGCCCACCGTTACGCCGTGATGTTGTACACATTTCAAATGCAGCGTGCCCGAAGACAGCTTGGCATTGCAGACAGGACAATGGGCGATCTTAGTGCCGGTTTCTGCTAAAATACGTGCGTCTTCATCGTCCAGTTGGGTGCAATGCGCCGCCGTCACATCGGATTTCAAAAAGCCTAAAGAATGTAACCAACGCACTGGCGACGTGCCATAGGTCTCTTGGACATAAGCGTTTTCTTGCGGCCCTTCGGCAAGGTGAGTATGGATCGGAACCCCATGCGCATCGGCCACTTCGCGCACCAGATGATACATTTCAGGACCACAGGAATAGGTCGCATGAGGCGAGAGCCCAATCTGTAAAAGGCCGCCATTGCTATGATGATGTTGGGCCACAAGATCGCCGTAGCCGTGCAGCGTTTTCCACGACCAGTCGGTTATTGATTTATAGATGCCACGATCCGCAAACCCGTACCCCAAAGTCGCCCGCAGCGGGATCACTTTGAGCGCTTCAATCTGTGGCTCCACGGCATAGGCGTCGAAATGTTCGTTGAATGAGGTGATGCCCGATTTCACCATTTCTACAAGACCATTCATGCTGGCCCAATAGAGCGTATCTGGATCAAAATTTTGCTTCAAGGTCCACATGGTACTTAGCCATTCGAACAGGCGCACATCTTCCAATAGCCCACGCAGCAACATGTTGGACGCGATATGAGTGTGACTGTTGCAAAAGCCGGGCATGATCACACAATTGTTGGCGTCAATCACTTTGATTGCGCCGGATATATCAATTGCATCTGCCGCACCGACTTGGGCGATCTTGGTTCCTTTGATGGTAACCGTGCCGCGCTCGATGACGTCAGCGCCACCCATTGGCATCACTGTGCCATTAATAATTGCAATATCGACAGTCAATGTCTTAGCCCTTTCAGATTAATACGAAGCTTTTACGGTAAGATCCCACCCCATCTTGGGCCCGACATTTCATATTGCATAGTCGCGCCCAGAAATGGCTTAAACAAGCATACAAACAGTCTTATTTTCCAGATAGTTGTCCAGCCCCAAGGCGCCATTCTCAACACCCCAGCCAGACGCCTTCATGCCACCTTTTGGCAGCTCTGGCGAAAAGTAACTGTGGCAATTCACCCAAACCGTCCCTGCGCGCACTTGAGCACTTAAACGATGCGCCCTCGACAGGTCTTGTGTCCACACCGAGGCAGCCAAACCGTATTGTGTGTCATTTGCCATGGCGACCACCTCATCTGCTTCATCAAACGCAGTAAGCGTGGCCACAGGGCCAAAAACCTCTTCGCGCATCACGGACATCTCAGGGCGAACATTCGTTAACACAGTTGGGTGGTAGAAAGCCGGATAATCCGCATTGATCGCCCCGCCCGCTAAAACTTCGGCGCCAGAAGTGCGACCGGCGTCAACAATCTCAGCCACATGTTTGGCATGGCCTGCGTTGATCAAAGGCCCAAGGTCACTGTCAGGATCAAGCCCGTGCCCAAGTCGCATTGACTGCGCAGATACCGCAAATTTTTCGGCAAAGCGATCATAAATCCCTCGTTGAACATAGATACGCGAGGCGGCCACGCAGACCTGTCCCGAATTGGCAAAAATACCGCGTGCAACCCCCGACACAGCCAGATCAAGGTCGGCATCATTCATGACAATAGCCGGAGATTTCCCACCAAGTTCAAGCGTTAGTTTTTTCAAATTGCCCTGTGCGGATCCTAACAAACGACGCCCGATGTCTGTCGATCCAGTAAAGGCGACCTTGGCCACATCGGGGTGGACAGCCAGCGCTTCTCCCACCTCATGCCCAAGCCCCGTCAAAAGGTTCACCACGCCAACGGGCACCCCAGCTTGTTCGATCAATTCGCACAAACGCACCGCCGTGAGAGAAGTCTCTTCGGCGGGTTTCAAAATTACTGTACACCCCGCACACAGCGCGGGGGCAAGCTTCATCGCGGCCATCAATAAAGGCGAATTCCACGGTACAATCGCCGCGACCACCCCCACGGGTTCGCGCCGCGTGTAGGCCATAACCTGTTTGCCTGCTGGCGCATATCCGATGGACGGCGTGATGGTCTGACCCGATAATTTGGTCGCATAGCCTGCGTAATAGCGAAACTGCGCGATCGCGCCATTCAGTTCGCCAAATCGGGCTGTGGCATATGTTTTGCCTTGGTCCAGACATTCAAGTTCGGCCAATTCATCTGCATGGGCTTCGATCAGATCAGCGATTTTCCACAAAAGCGCCTGACGCATGGCCGGTAACATCCCCGCCCAATCTGCGCCAATCAGCGCAGTATTGGCCGCCTCAACAGCTTGATCAGCTTCAGCCTGACCCGCACGAGACAAGCGCGTCAGTAGCTTTCCTGTGGCGGGATCGTGACTGTCAAAGGTCTCAGACAAAACATGCCATTCGCCCCCAATCCAAACCGGTTGAACAGGCCGAGACAGCAAAGCTTTAGCTCCGACAGTTTTAGGCGCGCAGGGTTTTACAGTGAATGTCATCGTCTCGTGTCCTTCATCATATCTCGTGCCAAACGCGCCCCGCGCAAAATGGAATGGTAGCCTGTACAGCGGCAAATATTGCCTTCAAGCGCCTCTTCGATCATCGCGTCGTCTGGAAGGCTTTCAACAGACAAAAGCCCCGTGAGGCTCATCATTACTCCGGGTGCGCAATACCCGCATTGAAACCCATTCTCGATCTCCATCGCTTTAATCAACACCCTGCCAGCAGGTTGCGTTTCAAGTCCGGTGATCGTGGTGATCTCTGCGTGCTCAATTTGCCAGCCCATCACGAGACAAGCATTGATCGGTGCGCCGTCACGCAGTACCGTACAAGCGCCGCAACGTCCGATGTCACAGCCGATTTTCGTAGCCGTCGCTCCGATATCTTCGCGCAAGTACGTCACGAGCATTGCATCAGCGGCAATCTGTGCCGGCACGCCGTTAAGCTTAAACTGTATCATGCCCGCCCTTCCATCGTCGTAAGGTTGTCCATCTCCGTAAAGCTGTCCATCACCGTAAGAATTGTCTCGGGCGAAATCGGCGTTATAGCAGGCCAAAACCCAATTGCGTCAGCAACGGCATTGGCAATCGCGGGCGCCACGGCACCAACCCCAAGTTCCCCCGCTCCACGCGGCCCGAACGGGTCTTCAGGATCAAGACTTTCATGCGCCGTTACACGTATATGTTCAGGTGCATCCTTGACGTTCGGCATCATGTAGCTATCGAAATTTCGCGCAACAGGATGCCCCGCATGATAGGGCATATCTTCCGTCAAGGTTGCACCAAGGGCTTGCACCAGACCGCCCTCCATTTGCCCCAGATAGGATGCCATATCCATCACGGGGCCAGCCGCCGTATGCATTTCAAAGTCAACGACACGCACCATGCCTGTTATTCGGTTCACAGCAATGCGTGCCAAAGTTGCCCCAAATGCAAAAATGAAACGCGCATTGCCTTTGGTGTAGTTCGTCTTTGGGAAAAGGTAATGTGCTTGAACCGGCGCGACATCTCCTAAGTCGGCGAATGTCAAACAAGGTGTCTGCGTATTCAAACCAAATTTTGTGATCCCGCCAGGCACGATTGCAAGTGTGTCGCTGGCGCAGTTCAATATCTGTGCAGCCCGCCCCAAAAGAGCCGCTTGAAACGCTGGAGCCGTTTCTTCGACACCACGCCAAACCACATAACCACCGCGAGCCGCAGTTGTGGATCCGCTGTCGGGGGCGTGCTTTGTATCGCCAATCACAGCGTAAATATCTGCGCGATCACAGCCCAACTTATCTGAAACAGCGGCATGTAAGGAGGCAATAAGCCCCTGCCCCATTTCATCCAAACCGCACAAGGCTTGGATTTTTCCATCCTTAAGCGCGAGCCCGAAATCAGCTTCGTCTTCTGGAATAGTCCCCAATCCGTTGCCTTGATAATTCAAAGCCATCCCGACACCGGCCCATTCATCTTCTTTGACGGCAAATGGTTGCCACATGCGCGAAGCTGAAGCGGCGGCAAGCATTTCGGGCAAGCGCTCTGTCGGCGCCACGGCTTGACCAAGCACACCAGGGCTGCCAAGCGCGCGAAGATTGCGACGGCGCATGTCAACCGGATCGAGGCCACACAGCCCTGCCAGACGGTCCATTTGGCACTCAATAGCATAGGTCATCTGATTGGCACCAAAGCCCCGAAACGCCCCGCAAGTTCCGTTGTTGGTATAGGCCAAACGTCCACGCGCACGATAATGCGCGATCGCGTAAGGCCCAACCACATGCTCCATCGCCGTTTCCAAAACACCGGGCGACAAGGATGCATAGGCTCCGCATTCGGACAGCACATCGACGTCTTGCACGATGACTTTCCCCTTTGCATCGCAACCGGTTTTCATCTTTATCCACATGGGATTGCGCTTGGTTCCGGCCTGTACACTTTCGGCCCGTGACAGATGCAACCGTACAGCTTGTCCTGATTTTTGCGCCAAAAGCGCAAGCGCTGGCTGAACCGTCAATTCATCTTTGCCGCCAAACGCCCCGCCCGTGGGCGATGTGATCACGCGCAAATTTTCTGTGGGCATATCCAGAATACGCGAGAGTTGCATTTGATCACGCGCACCATGCTGTCCGCCGGCACAGATTAACAAGCCCGCACCCTCAGGTGCCGCCCAGCCGCCTTCGGTTTCCATAAAGCCATGCATTTGGCGCGGGGTTACATAGGTCTCTTCGACGATATGCGCCACGTTCGCCCATGCTTCAGTCCACTCTAGCTCCGTATCGCCACGACCGTGAGATACCTCAGTTACCAGATTGCCCGTCTCATGGACCAAAGGCGTGTCAGGCATCAAAGCGGCGCGCGCCTCTGTGACGACAGGTAAATCTTCATAGGTGACTTTGATCAGCGACAAGGCTTTGGATGCAGTGGCCTCATCGATAGCAGCGACAGCCGCGACAGGGTCACCAGTATAGCGCACTTTGTCAGCGCATAAAGCTGGCTGGTCTTGAAACACAATACCGAACCCGTTCAGCCCTTTGATATCACGATGCGTCACCACGGCCTTTACGCCTGACAAAGCCTCGGCTTTTGATGTATCAATCGCCAAGATGCGCGCATGAGGTCGCCCTGCGCGAAGAATACGCCCGACCAACATCTGCGCCTCACGTTTATCCGTGAGATAGAGCAGCTTTCCACGCACTTTCGCGGGCATATCAGGGCGCGTTTGCCAACGTTTCTGTCCTGCGCTGCGCGATAATTCCGTCAACTCAGGTAGGGGCATCTTTGTGGGGCGGCGCGTTGTTTTATGCAGCGGTACATCTGGCGCGCCAAACAGCCCCGCAACAAGCCCCGCTGCCGCCACACGTTTGCGGTAGCTCGCCGTTCGAAAGGCACAGTCAGGGGCGGAAATTTCTGCTCTCATGCGGTGTCGTAAATCAGTCAGATCAACATCTTCTAGCGTTTGTCCCAACAGCCACGCTTCAGCATCATACAATCTTTGCGGTGGTGTCGCACCGCCACCCACAGCCAAACGTAGGCCTGATATTTGTCCATGCTTCACCGACATCATCCCAGCCGATGCAATAATAGATGCTGTAAAAGCCTGTCTCAAACCGACTTTTCGCCATGTGCTTTTAGGTTTATTATCTTCGAGCGGCCGCACGGTAAGCGACAAAATAATCCCAAAAGGCGCTTTCAAATATTCCAAGACGCTCATAGCGCCCTCGGTCGTTTCAACAACAGCGTCCAAAGCGATCAACGCAGGAATAAGACAGCCTTTGCCCCAGGCGAGATTGCCCCCCAAAGTGGCCAAACGCCGAACATTTGGCGCGGCCACATCAGCGCAAGCCTTGGACAAAAGCGGGATATTAGCGTGCCGGATTTCTTCGAGTGGCGTGCCTGCACCGAGTGTAAGACCCTGAATACCTTTGGGGATCAAATGGCCGATGGGCACATACTGTGCGGGTGGTGTTTGGCCTTGAGAGAACTCCAATTGAAAACCGGAGCCCCCCGCAACGGCAACGCCTCCTGTCGCAATCAGCTTGGCAGCCTCTTTTAAACTATCAGGCCGCGTGATTTTCATGCCGCCTCCGGCGTTGTTGTTCCAAATGTTAAGCCCTTTTGTTTCAACCATCGCCGATAAGCGACCGAGGAACTGTCGGCACGCGTTGGGATTTCAGCACGCGCTTCAAGTGGTAAAAGCCGCGGGCGCTGGTTTTCAACGATGATCCTGTCTTGTAAAAAAATCACCTGCTCAAACCGCAACAGTTGGGTGTGGCTGGCCTCTTGATCCGTAAGATACATCACAGGGATCGCGCGCACTTCATCTTCGTCTATTGGGTGAATAAACAGCGCGATGGCATCTTCAACTCCACCACTGTCCGGCACCACACGATAAAGCATCACAACAAAGGGCGACGGAACCCGATAGGTAAGCTGCGCGAATTCGCCATCCGGACGCGTCGTCGTCATCTGAGGTTGAAAAAATTTGCAATTGGTTGCCCAGACCTCATCCACGTCATGGCGGATTTCTGATTTATAACTCAGCACTTCTGTATGAGGCTCAGAGCCCAAAATATCCGCATGAACAAAGGGGAAATGCGCCATGTCGAGAAAGTTTTCCACGACCCGCAATCCAGAAGCCCGCATTTTGACCCAGCCACATGGAACGAAACGGCGACCAGTCTCTTGGCTTTCTGCAATATCAAAAATCTCTTTGTTCGGTGTGCCCAATGTGGTCCAAAGCACCCCAAACTTTTCACGCACTGGCAAATCTCGACCATCGTGAACCACCTTGTGGCCCGGACCGACGGTAATGGGGTGGCCAAGCAACTTGGTGTCTGCTGCATGATCCAAATCTGTCGCAGTCGCAACAGCATACCAGTCATTAAGCGCCACGGGATCTTGGGTGCCTGCCATCTTTTTCTCCTTTAGTCCGTCCATTGCGTCGTCCCGCCACCATTGGCATCCAACCAAGTTTGGCGACGCTGGAAATGACCTGGTGCCAGACGGGAAACACGATCAATAATTTCAGACATATCGCCAGAAACAAGGCGTCCCTCATCGACACAGACCTCACCGTTGACCATCGTCATTTTGACATCGCCGCCTTTGACTGCATGGACAAGATTGTGTTGCAAATTAAACCAACGCCCGTCTGGGAAAAATGGCGTCATGCGTGGTGATCGACCATCTACGGCAATGATGTCCGCTTTTTTACCCACTTCTAAAGACCCCGTGACCTTATCTAGCCCCACGGCCTTGGCCCCTAAACAGGTCGCCATTTCCAACACAGACCAACTGTCCATCGCAGCTGCATCCAGTTCACGCAGCTTACCTTTGAGAGATGCTGTTTTCATCTCTTCAAACATGTCAAAGTTGTTATTTTCTTTTTCGCCATCAGTACCAATGCCAACGGGGATACCAGCGGCAAGCATTTCTTTGATGGGCGCAATCCCTGAGGCCAATTTCATATTCGATACGGGGTTATGCGCCACGGAGACGTTGTAATCGGCAACCATTTCTATCTCGTCTTGCGAGAACCAAACCGCATGAGCGAACATCGCCAAGGGGGTCTCAAAAAAACCGAGATCGCGGAACACCTCCATCGGTTTTTTTCCGTAACGTGTTTGGTATTCCGCCAGTTCGATTTCAGCTTCCGAGCAATGCGTATGAAACGGAACGTTGTATTTTTTCGACATATCAATGGCGCGCTGTTGGGCGGGCTCATCGGCGTAGAAAAGATGTTCTAAACCGACCCAAACATTCACACGCCCCTGCGCTTTGCCATTCCAGCGCTCAATCAATCCTTCGTTCATATCAAGCGTGTCGAAATAGTTGTAATCAGGATGTTCCCCAACATAAGGCACTGCAATCAAACGATTACCAAGAACTTCGCAGGCGCGTGCAGATCCATCCATATGACGCCACATGTCGACGATTGTTGTCGTGCCGCCCAACAGGCTTTCGGCGTAAGCAAGGTAACTCGCCGCCTCGGCTTCTTCGGGCAAAAGGACACGGTGCATGGGGTTGATATGCTGCGCCAGCCAATCCCAGACAGGTAAATGTTCAGCTGTGCCGCGCAGGAATCCTGAATGCGCATGCGCGTTGATCAATCCTGGCATCAAAACAGCTTTGCCCAGATTTTTGACAGATACGTTCGGGTTGGCGGCAATCACTTCGGTCTGTGGGCCAATGGCGGCAATCTCATCGCCTTTCACGAAAATCGCCGCATCTGTCAGCGTTTCGCGCGTTGCATTCATTGTTACGATGGCATCGGCAGTCAAAATTAGGTCGCTCATGCGTCCTCCAATATAAATGTTGCGGCACGTTCACCGATCATCGTGACAGGCGCGTGGGTATGGCACGCAGGGATTTCGGGAATGACAGAAGCGTCCGCGACCCAGAGACCGCGAACGCCTTTGACGCCCAACCGAGGGGAAACGGGGGCATCATCATGAGAGCCCATTTGGGCTGTTCCGCAACAGTGAAAAAAGGTGGAACAAGAGCGCCGCACAAAGGTCTCAAAATCATCAGATCGTCGTGGCGCGACATGGTCTTTGAAAAAGGGTGCAAACCCCGTTGAGGCTACCATATCCATAAGAAACTCAATGCCACTGACGAGGGCCGCCAAATCACGCGGATCACCAAGTAAATTGGGTTGAATGTCTAACGGCGCAGTGGGAGACGCAGCGTTCAGGCGTATCCGGCCCTTAGAATGCGACTGCATCACACCAAGCCCAATGGCAAAAATGTCGTCCCCATCCAAATTATACTGATCCCAAAGCGCTGGCGTCGCAGACCGCCCTTGTACAGGAAACGCCAAAAGATCGGCTTGGGCAAGCGCGTCATCAGATTTCCATATCGTCAATGTCCCTCCGCCGTTGCCCACCATTTCGCCGAGCGGCGCTGAGGCACGAAAGTTCAATGCGCGCAACAAAGGGTGGTCTTGAAGGTTCTGTCCAATGGCAGCGGCTTTAAGTTTGATCGGCAGGCCCAAACGCGCCAATTCTGCCTCTGGTCCAATCCCAGACAACATCAAAAGACGCGGCGTCTCCAGTGCTCCAGCAGATAAAATCACGCCACATTGCGCTGTGAGATGCGCCTCGCCGTCTGGACCACTCACCGCAACACCTGATGTGCGATCTCCATCGAATGTCAGATAAAGCGCAAGAGTTTCGGTCAATATAGTTACGCGATCCGAGACCATAATCGGCGCAAGGTAAGCCTCTGCCGATGTATGTCGCCGACCCGCGCTATCAATATTGAAATTTGCCAACCCCACACCAAAAGGTTCAGGGCCATTCGGATCATCGAGCAGCGGCAGTCCCATCGCAGCACCACTTTTAAGCATCGCTTGCGTGAGCGGATGATCTGGATTTGGGCGGGTGATTTTTAGTGGGCCTTCGCCACCACGTAGATCGCTTGCCCCCTCGGACCAGTTTTCAGACGCCTTGAACGCAGGCAAACAATCTTGCCAACTCCAGCCAGCCGCGCGCGCATTCCAACGTTCATAATCAGCAGGCACACCTCGATACCACATCATTGCATTGGTCGCAGTAGACCCGCCCAAAGCCTTGCCCCGCGGGATCGCAATTTCGCGGTCAAGGATGCGATTGGTCGGGGCATAATGATGCCCCCAATCCCATACTCCACTTTGCAGCCCGAACCATTTTGACGGATCTTCGATATCGGAAATACCAAAGCTAGACCGCCCAGCTTCGACCACGGCAACATCTGCGCCCGCATCATGAAGACGCCGCGCAACCGCAGAGCCCCCTGATCCAGACCCAATGATGATATAGTCAAAGCTGGTTTTCATACGTTGATCAATTGTGCTCGGAAGGGCCCATAATCGTGATCCCTTCGGTTTTCTCGACATGGCGTACAAAGATGTATTTATCTTCACGCCCATCAGAATGTTTGCGCTTGATTTCAGGCTGCACAGTGCCTGAAACCTTGGCGACAACGACATAAGGGACCTCAGCCTTCAGGCCCGCTTCACAATGTGCGTCGAATTCTTCCACCGTTGTTGCGGTGAACGCCTGATCGATACCAGAAGCGCGCGCGATCCCCGCAAGATCGACACGCCCCGACGCGGTATGCGTTTTGGGGCCACCAATCGATTGGTATTGCTCGTTATCCCAAACAACGACAAACAGGTTTTTCGGCTGCTCGTTGCCTAAAGTCGCAAGAATACCCAAATTAAACAAAAGCCCACCATCTGTGTCGAGCGATACAATTTGGCGGTCAGGTAGACCTGCTGCCAGTCCGAAAGCTTCAGGGGTCACACAGCCAAGCTGTTGTTGAAACAGGGACGCTTCGCGCATATGCGGCGCAGCATTGTACCATTCATCAACGGAGGCACCGAGTGACAAAATCACCAACTCATCAGACAGGCGCGCTGCCAATTTGGTCATACAATCAAATCGTTTCATCGTACGATACTCCCAGATAGGGCCACAGCTGTGTGATAGTAAGAGGCATAGGCCAGTTCATAGGCATCGACGATGGCCTGTTCGATGCGTTCCTCTTCGCGCTCAACCGCATAGGGAATGCGCAGCGCTTTAAGAACCGGCTCCATTGTGGTGGCGTGTGGTACAGCCCACCAATTGTTTTCGCCCATATCGCCACGGTAGCTCATAAGCATCACAACCGGAATGCCAGCCCCAAGGCCCATTCGCGCCAAAGGCTCAACTGACGCCCGCAGGCCGGAATTTTCCATGACCAATGCTGCGCGCTGTCCTGACAAAAATATACCGCCGCAAATCGCAGCGCCTTCGCCCTCATTCGTCACCTGAATCGTGCGAATGTCTGGGTCGGCATCAAGTGCGGGGTAAAGTTCTTTGAACAAACTATCGGGGAGATAACACACCAGCGTCACCCCAGCCCGTTTCAGCCCGCGGATCACTGCATCGACGGCACTTTGTTTCATCATTCCCTCCGGTTGATAGCTCGATTTCTATCAACCTGTCAGGAAAAAACTGTTCCCAAAAGACGGTAATTGTAGAACGAGTTGTTTCACTCAGCGCAACACTAGTCGCGTGAAGTTTCCCGCATCGATTCAAGAGTAGACGTCAAAACATCCGCCAGCGCCTGAGCCGCTTCAGACACTTCACCTTTCGGGCGCGACACAAGCGTCAACCGCCTTAGACTTAAACCAGGATCAGACAAAGGAATAAACGTCAGTTGTCCGCGCGCAATCTCGGCCTGCACCCCCATTTTGGTCTGCAAAATAGTGCCTAACCCACGAGTCGCGAGATCAATCATCAAGCCAATAGAGTTGGTTTTTGTCCGCCGTGAAAATTCAACAAAAGCCCCAGAAAACATTTGCTCGACTGAACTGCCAAGCGTCAAAGACCCGTCAGACAAGATGACCCGTTCGCCTGAAAGATCGTAACTTTTCAACTTTCCACGCAGCTTCGTAAGCGGGCTGCCGGGGGAGACCAAAACTCCAAGCGGCAGAGAAATTGATGTCAACCTACGCGCATTACGCGGCACGCGCACATCGAATGCTAGTGCGAGATCCGCCTCACCTTGATGCACCAAATCAACCGCATTTTGTGACCCTACAACCTGTATATCGACACTGATTTCTGGATGGCGCACCCAAAAACCGGCTAGCACATCTGTCAGAATCCCCCTCGACGCACTTTCAATGACAGCTAAAGTGACAGTGCCACGGCGCAGCCCTTGCAGGTCGCCGATTTCCGTCACAGCGCGGTTCATTTCACCCGTTGATTGCTTGATGTGGTGCTCAAGTAATTCCCCAGCAGAGGTCAGCCGCAATCGTTGCTTGGTGCGGTCGAACAATGGTGTGCCAAGGTCTTCTTCAAGTTGCTTGATCGAACGAGAAATAGAAGACGGCGCAACATTTAACGTCAATGCCGTCTGACGGATGGACCCCAAGCGGGCCACCAGAGAAAAGTGGTAGACGCGAGACGAAACAAGACCGAGGCGATGTAAATCCAATAGCTTTCCTAAAAGTAGTCTGGCCTAATGATAGTCAGGAATTCCCGGCATCGTTATGAAACCTGGCAACAGGCGTATTCTGCGCGCCCAAAGACGTAGTGCAGGAAACTCATCATGATCAAGATTAAAATCTCGACTGAGTGCGAAAGCTGGGAACAGCGCGAGGTCTGCCAAACTGGGCACATCCCCCGCCACAAAATTTTCGCCTCTCAAAGACTGCCGCGTCAAATGGTCGTCCAGAATACGAAATAACGCCCGCGCCTGCGCACGTAATTCAGCAACATCCCCCGCCGCATCCAGCAAGGCGACAGCGCGTGCCTGCACCGCAACAGCAAGATCATCACAAGCGAATCCCAGCCAATCCATCATCCGAGCGCGGTCCTTTGCCTCATCAGGTATGAATCGTTTATCGATATCTTGTTCCGCCACGTAAATTAGAACTGCTGAAAGATTACGCAAAACCAGCGCATTGTCCTCTAAAATAGGCAGACGCCCCATCGGGTTTAGTTTTAAGTACTCAGGGGATTTTTCTTCTGTGCCGGGAAAGGCGTCCACATTGATCAGTTCCAGCGCCACTTCAGCACAAGATGCGACCAAACGAACCCGATAGCAATTCTCAAAAAGATCATAATTATGTAAGATCATGTCACGACCTCCAGCTCTTCGATGCTGCGTCGCAGTTCCTCGCTCCAATCAAGAATAGATTCCCTTACATCGCCCGCACAGCCTTCAGGCACAGTAATATGTAGCGCACATTGGGCGCTTGAGATGGGTTGAATACCAATGGTCATCGTGGCTCCATCACGTTCCAAGATCACGACATTCGCGACATCACCATCAGCACAGCCCTGCTTGCGCAAGACGGCTAAAACAGTCGCATCTGAGGCGTCAATGTATACGGATTTCACCCCTTCCATAGCAGGCAAACCTGCGAAGCTGCTCTCACTTGACCCAAGCGGCAATTGCGCCCAAATGAGCCCCCCCGCCTCGGCCACACCATATCGGGCAACACAGATAGATTTTGGAACCTCAACCTCAGGATGGGCAGGGATATATTGGCACGTACCGCTCTGATCATACTCCCAGCCATGATAAAGGCAGGTAATGTGGTCGCCTCGCACGAACCCAAAGCTCATTTTCATACCACGATGAGGGCAACGATCTTCCCAAGCATGCGCAACGCCAGAGGAGTCACGCCAAACGACAATCTCAGCGCCTTTGGCAACCACGCCAGCAGATGTGCCAGATTCGATCATATTTGATAGGGCGATCGGAACCCATTGTGACAGAACTTCCACGGTCTGCGTCATAAAGACATTCCTTTTTTTATCAGCATTTCGTCACGCCAAACATCGTGAACAACGCAATCTTGTGGCCCAAGGCTCATAGCCATTTCAAATGCATCCACCAAATCTGGTTGCCCTGTCACGATCATTTTCGCGCAGGTGTCACTTTGGTCCTGCGTGACAAGTTGCACCGACAAGCGCCGCGCGCGGTGTTCTGCAAATTCAAGGAAGCTCGCAGCAAGCAAATCGCCCTTAAATGTAAATTTGACCTGTTCGATTTTCATATGCGCGCACAGCATCCCACAAGAAAGCCCCAAGAAACACAGAGGCAACGACTGAATGTTTAATATCAGAATCACTTAGAGAGGCGAATTCCACAACCGTCAAGTGTTGTTCTATAAGCAACATTGAGGTGCAAACTTAGCCTCTATTCAGCATCATTTACTTTTGGAAACGTGGTGTCACACACAAAGATGAGACGGACAAACCGCCTTGTCGCTGACACGAATTTCGAGGTTTGGCTGCTGGCGCATCACGCTGGCACCCAAACATTCCATCTAAGCGCGTTCAGTCGCGCCCTCATCCCTAATGGTCACACAAAGGGGATGAGGCAGCATAAACAGATAAGAGGTTCTTCCTTATGATTTCGACCAAATCCCTGTCCCGCCGCGGCTTTTTGAACATGGGTGTCGCAGCTGGCGTAGGCCTTGTTTTGCCTAAAACCGGCCTTCTCCAGCCTGCACATGCAGCAGCCCCACTCGCCCCGGTCGCAGAAGAAAATGCACATATCGCTTTTGGGCACACTGGCCCAACCTCTGACGAGGGATGGACTTGGGCGCATGACCAAGGCATGAAAGCTGTCGAAGCGGCATTCCCCAAGCTGCGCACATCTTATGTTGAAAGCATCCCCTATTCAGCGGATGCCACGCGTATTTACCGTCAATTCGTGGCCGATGACGCCAACATGGTCTTCGCCACATCGAATTACGGCGACTTCCTATATGACGTCGCAAATCGTGCGCCAAACGTTGCATTCTATGAATGTGACGGCCGCAGCGCACTCGAAAATCTTGGCACTTACTATGTGTCGCATTGGTACCCATCCTACATCGCGGGGATCGCTGCGGGGGCCATGTCACCCTCTGGAAAATTGGGTTATGTTGCATCTTTCCCTGTGCCTTCAGTCTATTCTGGCACCAATGCTTTCCTTATGGGCGCACGGACGGTCAACCCCGAAGCAACACTGCAAGCCATCGTGATCAACAGCTGGTTTGACCCGCAAGCGGCCACACAGGCCGGCACAGCTTTGATCGATAATGGCTGTGACGTGCTCTTTGGTATCATGGATGAAGCGGGTTATTTGCAAGTTGCGGAAGAACGTGGCGCTAAAGCCGTCATGTGGAACACCGATTTGCGCCGCTATGGCCCTAACGCCTATATTTCATCAATCATCGTGGACTTTAAAGCCTTTTATGTCGAACAAGTCCGCCGCCGTCTTGCTGGCGAATGGACCCCGACCCAAGACCTTCTGCCCTTCGGCAGTGGCGTGGATGTCGACGCATGGGGCGCAACTGTCCCTGCGGATGTCGCCGCAAAAGCCGATGCTGTCAAAGCCTCAATCATGGACGGGTCCTTCAACCCGTTCTTAGGCGAAATCAAGGACAGCAAAGGCAACGTCAAAGTCGCCAAAGGTGAAACAATGACCGAGCAAGAGCTCTATCATTGGAATTGGTCCATCGAGGGCGTGTCAGGTTTGGACACGTAAAGATGGCGCGGCAAACCGCATCGATCCAACAGCGTCTCGGGTTAACGCCCGGGACGCCACCTATTTTGGCACTGAAAGGTGTCAGCAAATATTTCCCTGGTGTTATCGCCAATGAAGATGTCGATATCGATGTCTACCCCGGTGAAATTCACGCCCTTTTAGGGGAAAACGGCGCGGGCAAATCAACCTTGATGAACATCGTAACCGGCATCTACAAAATGGATGCGGGCGAAGTGATCATTGAAGGCCATGCGCGTGATTTTTCGTCGCCCACGGATGCGATAGACGCGGGCATTGGCATGGTGCATCAGCATTTCAAGTTGGTACGCGCGTTTACCGTGGCTGAAAACATTCACCTCGGATGGCCTCAAACCCCGAAATGTATTTCAAAGCGCCACTTAGAATCCCGCACTCACGCACTTGCACAAAATTTAGGCTTGGCGGTGAAACCCGAAGCCATCGTCGCGAACCTATCCACGGGCGAACAACAACGCGTCGAAATTCTCCGCGTTCTTGCACGTGATGCCAAACTTCTTATCCTTGACGAACCCACCGCCGTGTTGACCCCCAAAGAAGCGCGCGAGCTTTTTGCAGCTCTGCGAGCATTTGTGGCGCGTGGGAATGCGGTTATTTTCATCTCGCACAAACTTGACGAGGTGATGGAAGTGTCCAACCGCGTGACTGTGTTACGCGGGGGTAAAAAAGTGGCAACGGAATGGACGGACACTTGCACAGAAAATAGCCTTGCGCAGTTGATGGTCGGACGGGAAATCGTCTTGACCGAGACACAGAAAAAAACAGCGCCTTCAATCAAAACCGCTCCCATTCTTAATCTGTCAGATATTAGCCTGACGACAGATCAGGGAACGGTTCTGAACAACATATCGTTTGATCTGGCCGCAGGAGAGATTCTTGGCATCGCTGGGATTGCCGGCAATGGGCAACGCGAATTGACTTACGTCATGTCCGGTCTTTCCACGCCCAGCTCTGGCATGCTGACCCTTGATGGTAAAGATGTCACAAAAGCTGGCGCACGGACCATGGCGCAAACGGGCATCGGCCACATCCCGGAAGATCGTCTTCATTCCGGCATGGCCCCGACCTTGTCGATCACGGACAACGCTGTTTTGCGTGAATATGCTCAACCGCCATTGACGCGCAAAGGCTGGTTCTCACCGAAAGGTGCGGCCAATCTGGCCCGTGAAATTGCGAGAGTCGCCGATGTGATGGTGCCTGATTTCAATATGCCTGCACGTAATCTGTCCGGCGGCAATCAACAACGGCTTGTTGCGCGGCGCGAAATGCGGATTGCAGAAAAAATATTGATTGCCGCCTACCCTTCTCGTGGGCTCGATGTTGGCGCGATCAATACGATGATGCGCTATTTCATTGAGTTGCGCGACCAAGGCGTCGCCGTGGTTCTTATTTCCGAGGAACTGGAAGAATTGATGAATTTCTCTGACCGAATTGCCGTGATGTTTCACGGTGAAATCATGGGCATTATCCCCACAAAAGACGCCGATGTAGAACAAATCGGTTTGATGATGGGCGGCACACGGCAGGAGGATCTGACATGAACTTGATACGCCTTCAACGCATGCCAATTGCCACGCCGCGCGTGGCCTTTGCCTTTCGGGTGGCTTCGGTTCTTTTAGCCCTTTTCACCACTGCGATTGCCTTGTCGATAAGTGGGCGCAGTCCGGTTGCCTTGGGAGCAAAGGTCATTTCCGCAACCTTTGGATCGTCTTTCGGCCTAGAGGATCTGGCCCTTTTGTTCTCGCCTTTGGTCTATTGCGGCCTATCCGTTGCTGTCGCCTTACGCATTGGTGCATGGAATATCGGCGCAGAAGGCCAGTTCAATTTCGGGGCATTTTGTGCAACGGGTGTTGCCCTGTTTGTACAGGGGCCGACTTGGGTCATCCTACCTTTGATGGCCCTTGCGGGAATGGTCGGCGGCGCGCTGTGGATTTTGATCCCGACATTGGCGCGTGCTTATGCTGATGTTTCAGAACTTATCACAACGCTTTTGATGAATTTCGTCGCCATATTATTGGTCTATTGGGTCGCGACGGGCCCATGGCTTGATCCGTCGGGCATGGCTTTGGCGACAACGTCACGACTGCCTGTGTCTGTGCCTGCCCTTTGGGGGATTGTGCATTGGGGGCCTCTCGTCGGCATCTTTCTGGCAATCGCATTGGCGCTTTTTGTAACCTATACACGTTGGGGATACGAAGTGCGGATCGCAGGCGCCAATCCGGGGGCAGCTCGCTATGCAGGCATGCCGGTAAAAACCCAATTGATCGGCATCATGCTGTTGTCCGGTGCGATTGCAGGGCTCGGCGGAATGATGGAAGTGGCTGGAACGGTGGGACGCTTGCAAGGCGGTATATCGAACAATTACGGCTATATCGGTATTATGGTTGCCGTGCTCGCACGGGCTGCTCCCATCGGCGTCTTGGCTACAGCATTTTTCATGGCGGTTCTTTTGAATGGCGGCATTGTTTTGCAGTCACAAGGGTTAACCACTCATACTGTTTTGGCTGTGACTGGCCTTATCCTTCTCTACGCCGCCATCGGCGACGAAATGGCCCATTACAAAATTCTACATCCCAAAGTGAAGGACATCTGACATGGATATTATTGCAGGTCTGATTCAAACCGCATTCCTTGCAGGAGGCGTCTTAGCTTTAGCGGCTTTGGGCGAAGTTTTGGCCGAACGTGTCGGGGTTGTTAATCTTGGCGTAGAAGGCTTGATCGCACTGGGCGCCATGTCTGCTGTGGCGACAGTTGTCAGCACAGGATCTGCATGGCTTGGGCTTTTTGTGGCGCTTTTTGTGGGATTTTGCTCTGGCATGATTTTTGCAACCGCAACGGTGATTATACGAGCCAATCAAATTCTGTGCGGTCTCGCCCTGACTTATATCGGAACAGGCATGGCCGCCACGATCGGCAAACCGTTTTCCGGCTCACCCGTGCCCGTAACATTTGAGGATCTTCACATTCCGTTACTGTCCGATTTACCATTTTTCGGACGTGCGTTTTTCAGCCACAACATATTGGTCTATGTCATCTTTCTCGCGCTTCCCTTGGCGTTGCATTACATGATGTTTTACACACGCCATGGCCTGAATATGCGGGCCGTTGGCGAAAACCCTGCGGCGGCTGATGCAGCGGGTATTTCTGTGATGAAGATGCGGTTTTGGTACACATCATTGGGGTCTGCATTGGCCGCAGGGGCTGGGGCCTATCTCACTTTATCCTTTGTTCCAAGCTGGTCGGAAGGCGTGGTCGCGGGGCGCGGCTGGATTGCTGTTGCTCTTGTTATTTTTGCCGGTTTCAGACCCATCAATGCTGTGCTGGCAGGGTTGCTCTTTGGCTTTGTCACAGCGCTCGGCTTTACCGGTCAGGCCCGCAACTGGCCTATCGCATCCTCAATATTATCAATGTTACCTTACCTCGGGACGATGGCTTTGATGATTTTACCAGTGATTACATGGCAACGTATGCGCCGCCTTATGGCCGCCCCCGAGGGGATCACTGCGCCTTATTATAGGGATCAAAGATGACATCTATTCTTTTCAAACACATCTCTCATCTTGCCACATTTGACGGGCCTAACCGTGATGCAGGTGCGGAAATTTCTGACGGGTTTATCCTGATCCGCGACAATATCATTATCGCTTGCGGCCCTATGGCGGACTGCCCCGAGGGCGCAGAGCGCACAGCGGATCGTGTGCTTGATTTGTCGGATCACGTGGTGATGCCAGGCATGGTCAACACGCATCATCATTTTTATCAGAACCTCACCCGCGTTATGGTTCAAGATGACGAATTGTTTGTCTGGCTTAAGACGCTATATCCGATTTGGGCGCGGCTGGATGATCGCGCGATGGCCACAGCATCGCGCATGGCGATGGCAGAACTGATCATCTCAGGCTGCACCACAAGCTCGGATCACCAATATATCATGCCGAACGATTGCACCCTCGACACGCCCATCCGTGTGGCACAGGAAGTGGGCATGCGTTTTCACGCTGCACGCGGCGCAATGAGCCGTGGCGAAAGCAAAGGTGGATTGCCACCGGACAGCTGCGTAGAAGAGGAAGAAGATATCCTGAAAGACGCCGAACGCCTGATTGGCACCTATCACGACATGTCAGATCATGCGATGACGCGGATCGTCCTTGCGCCATGTTCGGCCTTTTCTGTCACGCAAGGTTTGATGAAAGATGCGGCGGCTTTGGCGCGCACCTATGAAGGGGTTCGACTGCATTCTCACATCGCCGAAGTCCTATCCGAAGAAGAATACTGTCTAGAAACCTATGGCATGCGATCTGTGGCATATGCGGAAAGTTGCGACTGGTTGGGGCCGGATGTCTGGTTTGCCCATTCCATTTTCCTAAACAGCTCAGAAATCAAAACCTTTGCCGAAACCGGAACCGGTGCAACCTTTTGCCCCTCCGCTCATATGCGCTGCGGACTCGGCATCATGCGCGCACGCGAAATGTTGGATGCAGGGGTCACAGTCGGGCTTGGCGTAGATGGGTCAGCTTCAAACGATACCTCCAACATGTTTTCCGAAGTCCGCTTTGCGCAGTTCTTGCAACGTGTCGCGCCGGATCGCTACTTATCTGAGACACCGGGGGGACGCGGCGGATTTGGCGGCACACCTGCGGCGATGTCGGCGCGCGAGGCGCTTTGGATGGCGACACGCGGCGGGGCAAAAATATTAGGCCGTGATGACATTGGACAGATTGCACCGGGAAAATCCGCCGATTTGATCGCCGTCAAGCGCACACAGCTTGGCATGGCCGGCACGCAGCGTGATCCCTTGGCTGCACTTGTTATGTGCGGGCCATTTAATGTGGATTACTCTTTCATCAACGGTATCCCTGTGATCGAACAAGGAGCCTTTACCCGTCTGGATATTGATGCAGCAATGCACGACCATGCCCAAACAATGGATCGAATTTACGCATGAGAAATACCCTATGACTCAGACATTGGACAAATCCACACTCGATCAATGGTATTGCATCCAAAACCTCGCGGATATTCCAAAATCCGGTATGCGCACGCGACTTTTGGGTGTTGATCTCACTATTTCCGGCGGCAGCGCCCCTTTGGTTACAACATGTGAAGCCAAGGGCAATCGGTCCCTGCCTATGCGCCAAAGGTACGGTTATCTTTGGTCGACATTGGGCCTCCCTAACACAGACGTACCGGATATTCCTGAAGCCGAAGAAGCCGATCGTCGCTATGTGCCTTGTGGGGCTGTCAAAGTCCGATCTTCTGCGCCACGTGTGATTGAGAACTTTTTAGACATGGCGCATTTTCCGTTTGTCCACAAAGATATTTTGGGATCCGAAGCACATTCCGAAGTCGAGAAATACAAATGTGAAATCAGACGTGACGTTGATGAAGTCTGGGCAACGGATTGTGTTTTCACTCAACCGCTCGCTGCGAAATCAGCAACAGAGCCCCTGCGCACCGATTACATCTACCGCGTAACCACGCCGTTTACGGTGCTGTTGTACAAAACCTGCCCCATTTCACAAACACGTTGGGATGTTATCTGCTTGTTTGTGCAACCGATGGAACCGGGGCTGTCTCGTGCTCATCCTGTGATGTTCTTATTGGATGTCGATAGCAGCGACGCCGACTTAATCGCCTTTCAACAGGTCATTTTTTTACAAGACCGGATCATCCTTGAAAACCAGCGCCCACTTCTTTTGCCATTGGAAGCACGCGTTGAGACACCGACCCGCGCAGATGCCACATCTATCGCCTATCGGCGTTGGCTAAAAGAAAAAGGCTGCGTTTACGGCACGACACTTGGCCCTGCTCTGCCCGAAAATCACGTAGCCTAAGACAAGACATGACACAAATGAACATCAACGACCTACGTGGATGCAAAGTCCTATTCTCTGGGTATCACGCACCACAGATCGGCGTGATAGAAGCCTTTCACGACGCGGTTCTAACGCTTGATGAACGCGGCACCATTGTATCTATTGAGGCAAATGGGGACCCCAGAGAAGCCGTCAGATTACCCAAAGACTGGATTTTGATCCCTGGTCTCGTTGACTTACACGTCCATGCCCCACAGTACGCTCAACTTGGAACAGCGCTGGATGTTCCACTTGAGGACTGGCTGCAAACATACACCTTTCCCTTAGAGGCACGATTTTCCGATCTTACCTATGCCGAGCATGTGTATTCCGCCTTGATCGACGATATGTTGGCGATTGGCACAACAACAGCGCTGCATTTCGCAACGGTCCATGTGCCCGCCACACAACGCTTGGCCGAAATTTGTCTGATCAAAGGGCAACGGGCGCTCGTCGGTAAAGTCGCCATGGACGACCCAAATCAGTGCCCGCAAGATTACCGTGATGCCTCAGCACAGGCCGCCATCGACGGCACCCGCGCTGTGATCGACCATATCAACTCCCTGCCTGATAATGACGGCATGGTGTTTCCCGTCATCACGCCGCGTTTTATTCCGTCGTGTACCGATGCCTGTCTTGAAGGTCTGGGACAGCTCGCGGCAGAAACTGGGGCGCATATTCAAAGCCATATATCAGAAAGCGATTGGCAACATGGTTATGTTCAAGATCGCTGTGGCTGTTCTGACTCTGAAGCCTTTGAACGTTTTGGCCTTATGCGCGACAATGCCGTTTTTGCTCATGGCACGCATCTGTCGGATAAAGATATGGATTTGATGGTGACACATGGCGCAGGCGTGGCTCATTGCCCCCTATCAAACGCCTATTTCGCAGGGGCTGTTTTTCCGCTACGGCGCGCCTTAGACAAAGGGCTTCATGTTGGTTTTGGTTCTGATATTTCTGGCGGACCATCTGGATCGCTCTGGGAAACGGCGCGCATGGGCATCAGCGCGGCACGTATGCGCGAAACAGGTGTGCAGGCACAGATTGAATCTGAGATCCGTGGCACAAAAGATCGGCGAATAGATTTTCGCGAGGCGTTTTTCCTTGCGACACGTGGCGGCGGCCAAGCTCTCGGCTTGCCCGTTGGTACATTTGAACCGGGCATGAAA
Source organism: Pacificibacter marinus (assembly GCF_018860665.1). Taxonomy (GTDB): domain Bacteria; phylum Pseudomonadota; class Alphaproteobacteria; order Rhodobacterales; family Rhodobacteraceae; genus Celeribacter; species Celeribacter marinus_A. The sequence goes on along the minus strand of NZ_JAHKPK010000038.1, from coordinate 35,237 downwards.
TTCGATGCCATCGCCATTGATCCGACACGCCGCGATGGCACTGTACGCATTTGGACAGAAGACACGCCGCAAAATCTTGGGGATTTGTTGCTGGAAAAGCTTCTTTATACGGTATCCAAGCCCAACATTGCCTGCGTCTGGACCGATGCGATCAACCGATTAAAGTGATTTTCTATAAAGATGCGATCGCGCGGTCGATATCCGCCGCCCACTCTGTGCGCCACTGCCGTTTTGTTGCATCGTCAACCCAAGCATGGTCAATCGTCGCAAGAACCGAAGCTTTTATATCCTCTGGAGAAAATTTTAAGTCTTCCAGTGCTATCTGATATTCAGCGTTCAAGTCGGTCTTAAACATCGGCGGATCATCCGAATTGATCGGCACCACCAACCCAGCTTCCTTCATGCGCCTGATAGGATGCGATGGACTGGTTAAATCACGATGTGGCGTGGTGTATTTTGTGGTCGATGGACAGCAGGTAAACATAATGCCCAAATCCCGCGCTTGCGCCATCAACTCAGGATCGTCGACAATATTATACCCATGGTCCAAGCGATCGACCTTAAGTGTTTCAATCGATCCACGCACATAAGAGGCAGGCCCTGCTTCACCACAATGCGCAGACAGTTTAAGCCCTTCTTTGCGCGCGCGGGCAAACACCCCTGCAAAAGGTTCCGGCGGGTACGGTGCCTCATAGTAATCAAGGCCTAATCCAACTACATCGTCCTCTCGGTTGGCTAGAATTTCATCCAAATATGCCTCGCCCCGTTCAGGGCCTAGCTCTCGGTTCATTCCAGGGATAATCAAAGACGTCACACCGAAATCAGTCAATGCGTCTTTCATTCCTGCGCGAATACCTTCGAATTGCCGTGCAAATGGAACCCCATCATGCGCATGAGGGCTAATGAAAAACTCAATATGGCGTGCCCCGCTGTCGGCCGCTCCTTTAAGCATCTCATATGTGACACGCCGAAAGTCATCGACCTCGACGACGGACTGCGAAATGGCGGAATAGACCGCGAGAAACGCATCAAGGGTCTCATAGTCATATAAGTCTTCAGGCGCATGACAGGGCAGCAAAGCGACATTGTTTTTGCGTGCCAGTTCAAACGCCGTTTTGGGATGAATAGCCCCTTCCAGATGCAAATGTATCTCAACCTTGGGAAGCGCTTTGAGGCGTTGATACATAGTCATTATCTCATCATATCCTTTAGCCATTCGATCCATGTAGAATTTGCAGTAAAACAGCACGCGACTGCATCGTATGAACTGTCTCATTCACAAATTCTAATGGAAAGGATCGCCGCCTCGAATGTCGTCAAAAATCTATCATTTTTCCCACTCGCCTTGTAATTCATCAAAGACCACAGAAAGATTGAGGTTCCTTGGTTGATTGATAAAATCACAACCATGCCAAAGCCAGCCGCTCTGGCACGCATTTTGGCTTTGAAGCTTGGGGGCAAAAACAGCCCGAATACCAAACGTCCTGTGAACAGGAGGTTATACAAAGTATAGTATTTATCGGAGCAGAAGTAGGATTGGGACACGACTTCGCAGGGTTGAGCGAAGTATTTGATTAAGCGGCACTATACATGCACGATCAGGCTGCACAGTTGCGTCCCATGAGTTGGCATTTGTGCGCCAGCACCATACTCGGATACTAATGTTCGATTAAGGCGGGTTGATCTTGAACACTTGGGTGCCCGCCTCTTGTCTTCCAAGAATTTACTACCGTCTGTTGTGGGGCAGCCGAGAAAGAACCACAGCCAATGCCGAATAGACAACCACAAGAACAATCTGCGTCTGTATTGCTTTGGCCACGTCCTGTGCAGAGGCCCCCATTTGATCCACTGCAACAAAGGCAGAAATGGCCGAGGATGACGGAACAAGCAATGATATAGTGCGCAGGTGGTCAGGGATCATTTCAACAGGCCACGAGATACCCGATAGAAAGAACAACGGCATCCCGATCACCACAAGCAAAAATACAACCCCTTCGCGCCAAGGAATGGCCATCGCGATGGCAAATCCCATTGCAATACAGGCGCAGATAAACGGAACAGCGATCAAAAATAACGTCACCAAATCGCCAGTACGCGGAATGCTATAAAGATAGGGGATCAACATCTGCGTGAACGCAACCCAGATCATATACAGACCGAAATAGGCCGCAATCGTTGCCCACAAACGCCTCCCAGTTGGTGGCCTGCGCCCCGCGTGCAGCAACCCGATCCCCATCAATAAGGTTTGCTGCAAGATCAAGACAAATGCCGCAGGAATAACATAGCTAGCATAGCCGCCCTGCGGGTTAAAAACCGAAATATCTGTGACAGTTACGGGCGAAAGCATCGTGCGCGCCGTGCTGTCATCGATGCCTTGTGCGGTGAGGCGCGCATAATTCACCTGTGCTCCCATCGTCCCCGCAACCGTAGCCACGGCTCGCATAACATTGGAATAGATCAACAGATAACTGCCATCACTATAGGCCGCCACGGGCGCAGGATGGCTGGCAAGGATATCTGCCTCAAAGCCAGCAGGAATGACGACAATTCCGTACACATCACGTCGATAAAAAGCATCCCGCGCGGTTTTCATATCTGGCGCGGACATGGTCACATCGACCAAATCGGTCACGTCAATTTCACGCACAAGGGTTCGGCTTGCTGTCGAATTGTCCTGATCAATCACGACGACAGGAACATCACGCAACACCTCGCCAACATAAGGTTGCGGGTAAAGGACGCTATAGATCAAAATACCAACGATCATCGTGGATTTGGCACTATCATCCGCCAAAAGCGTCCGAATGACCCCAAATACCTCGGCAAGGAAATGACGCAGCTTTATCATGTCTTACTCTCTTGGGGATCGGTGGTGATATTTTCTTTCACTACAGGTGTCTGCGCCATTGTCTTACGCGTCATCAGCCACAACAGAGATGAGAAAACCACAAGTTGAGCGAACAACCATGCCATCGTCGACAGGGAATACTCTAACGGCGCACCGCGCAAGGTCTGATCTGTCCGCAATTGCAGGTACGGCGTCAACGGTATGATCGCGCCCCAAATTTGGGAAAAAAGCGTCATCCCAAAGCGTGGAAAGCTAACGCCGGCAAACCCGAATGACGGTGCCACAATAAGCCCCATCATCCCAAGCGCCCCTGTCGTGTCCTTGGCAATCAAAGCGATCAACGCCCCCATGGCCTGACAGGCCAAAATGAACATGAATCCATTGAGGAAAAACACAAAAATATTGCCTCGAAAACTGGCGCCAAAAAAGCGAAACAACACCACATCGCCAAGCAACAAAACAAACGTGCCGACAAAGGTATAGGGCAGAAGTTTTCCCAAAACTGCACGGGTTGGCGAACCTGCAATGCGTTGAAGACGTGGCATGCCGTTGGGGGAATGGTGTTCGCGTGAAAAGGACAGAACCGCAGTGGCACAGATGAATATCTGCATGACGGTTGGCATGATCGCTGACAGCAAAAACTGGATGTAATCGAGTGAAGGGTTAAACAGTGGACTCGCCTGAACAGGAATGGGCGTAATCAAATCCATCGCGCGATCAGTCCCGATGCCCTGAGCCTCTAACAGGCGCAAGGACACACCCGCGGAAAACGTCGAAACAGTCGTGCTTAGGCTGCGCCCAACAATCCCGCCTGCCGTCAAAAACTGGCTGTTGGAAAACACCACAACTTCTGGATTTTGCCCCAATAACAGGTCATGCTCCATTCCTGAGGGGATCATCAAAATCGCATAGGCGCGCTGAGCCACAAGCGCTTGCCGTGCCTCGCTGAGCGATGCAAGCTGTTCGACAACTTCAACATCAGCGGCCGCATCGGCCATCCGTACAATCTGGCGCGACATCGTGGATCCATCAAGATCGACAACCGCCACAGGCAGATCACGTGGCAAGCCCGGCGCAAAGATCACTGCCAGCACCAAAAACAGGATCAGGGGCAGCGGCACCAGCATGAACGCAAGTGCAGGTCGTGTCGCAATCTGGCGCAACTCACGGCGCCAAACGCGACGAAAACCGGGGGGAAGATGCGAGGCTGTCACTGGCTTATCGATCTGCGCGCGCGGCGGCGGGCCAGTCCACCAAAACGCTCATTCCGGGGCGCAATCCTGTGACCGTCTCAACGGGGTCTGCACGCACCGAGAAGGTCCGTAAATCAAAGTCACCTGTCGCTTTCGTGGCCCGCCAGTTGGCATAGCTGCCTTGGACATTGATGGCAGTGATCGTTGCATCGATCAGATCGGCCTCATCCCCCAAAGCAGGAATGCGGGCTTTCAATGGTTGGCCAATTTCCAACCCCTCCAAAAGGTCTTCTCGTAGGTTGAATGTAAACCAAGCGTGGTCGACATCCACGATCGAAATCAGCGGCGCGCCTGCGCTAAACAGCTTGCCCAGCTCTGCGGTTCGTGCAGTCACTTCACCATCGATGGGGGATGTCACCGTCATTTCATCTACGCTGGCGGTGGTCTGTGCAACAGTTGCTTCAGCTTGTTTAACTTGCGCATCAGACACCGCCTTTTGTTCAGGGCTCGTGCCATTGCGCGCTTGGTCAAGACTGGCTTGCGCTGCGGCTTGCGCTTGAATTGCGGCAGTCAGACTATTGGCGGCCTGATCATGGGAGGCCTGCGACACAACGGAATCGCTGCGCAACTGTTCGAAACGCTCAAAGCTGCTTTGCGCCAGCGTCACGTTTGAACGTGCAGATTCCAACTGAGCTTGAGCGGCGGCGATTGTTTCTGGACGGGTGGAGTAGGTTAAATCGCGGTTGGCACGCGCAACCTCAAGTGCAGCTTGAGCGGCGACAAGTTGCGCATCTAGTATCGCGCTTTCCATCTGTATGACGACATCTCCCGCGGCCACACGATCCCCGACACCCACGTACACTTCCGAAATACGTGCAGAAATCATCGCTGATAAATCTATGCGCGTTGCCTCGACTTCGCCTTGCACGAGGTAAGTCGCGGATTGGTTCACCGTCCACCCTAAATAGGCTGCAGCCCCTGCGACGGCGATCACTGCGATAACAGCGGTTTTGTTTAGTTTCATCACATATCCTCGACGTCAGGGTTATTTGGAAAATCATGGTTTTCTAAATTGTTGGACCTTCCGATGTCAAGCCAGAAACTTACTCTTCATACGCGTTTGGTGCGCATATGCCGGACACGCAGCACTCGCCCCTTGATTTAAGAAAGTTTCCGTTTTTATAAAGCGATAAAGGAGCCCCTATGACAAAAGACAAAGCACCCACCACAAAACGACCACGCGGCCGCCCTTCCCTGCGCACGCAACAAGAAACGCATGCGCTTTTGATCAAGGCTGCGACTGAGGTCTTCCTAAGCGAAGGATACGCAGGCACCAGCATCGAAGCTGTCGCCCGCAAGGCAGGCATGTCGACCCGCACGATCTATAAAACAGTCCCTAACAAAGCGAGCCTGTTCCGACTGGTCGCAAATGACGCAATCAAGACAAGCATCGCACATCTCGACACCCCTGCCCGTGAAACAACCGCTGAAAACGCCGCCCTCGCGCTGTCACGTGCCTATTCGCAACTTGTCCTTGGTGAGGGCGGCGTTTTAAATGCCCGCGCCGTATTTGCAGAACAATCCCAATTCCCTGAGTTCCGCGATAATTACTTATCGTCGATCCAAACGGTCGCAGAAGGATTTGACCGCCGGTTTGTCGCAATATTTACTGACTGCGCACCTCAGAAGGATGTTGACCTTTACGAAGCGGCAGCACTGCTACGCAGCATGATTAACGGTGCACAAAGGGAAGCCTTGTTAAACCCCAATTACGATGGGACGACCTCTGACATCTCTGCTTGGTCCGATAAGTGTACTCATTTTGCCTTGAAAGCTTTAAAATGCTCGAATGTGACGGACTCTTAGGCTTCCTGTGCAAAGAATCCAGTAACGGTCAGCGTTGCACCATCACCAATTCGTACCCACCCGACTGTAGCCTTGGGCCTGAAAACCGAGAGACAATTCATGCTCTACTCCCAAACCTTCTGCCAATGAGTGTCAGAGTTTTCCATCTTTTCTCAACAATGCGAGCTGGTTTCGCCACCTGAGAATGCCTGCATTATCGGGCAGATATTTCTGATAACGCTGCGCGGTCGTTTTTCGTTGTCGCATTGACGCCATGCCTCCATCGTTTCGCAAGCATCAGTCCAGCCTACTCCTTTCAGTTGAAGAAAGTCGCTTGGCTATCCGTGAACAGCACCGTTTGAGCATGGAAAGCTACAGACTTGAAGAGTTACCAGAAGAGCGCTTGAGCGTCGATCACCGCCGTGTGGGCCGCTTAATCCGCCAGAACGACATATCTGTTTTCAGAACACGCAAACACAAGGTCACGACCATTGCCCCGCAGGCGATTGCAAAGCAATCTGCCGAGAGGGGGATAGCAATCATAAGTTCAACATCGCGCCCAATCTTCTGGATCGTGACTTCAACGCAGATGCTCCAAACCAGAAATGTCTTCTCGGGACATTGCTGCGCAATACCTTGCCGGGTAGTGATCAAAGCTGAACTTATCTGGCGGCATCCTTGGGAGACGCGGCGGAAGGCTGAGATGGCGATCTTCGAATACATCAACGGCCTCGTAAATCCACGCCGCCGTCATTCAGCATTGGGCTGCAAAAGCCCTTTCGCTTTCGAACGCAAGGTGGCCTAAACGAGCACTGAGGGCGGCACGAAAGCGCGACAGGCCCACTGCGTTATATCCTTTAGCCTACAAGCAACATCCCTCAGAGACGAAGCCCTCGCACGCTTTTGCGATATAGTGTTAGTCGAAGAATAAAGGATATTTCTTATGCTTGATGCCGTTGGAAAAAGTATGACCCGCTCTAGAGCGTCCATTCACAAAGAATTTGCCTGTATTAGCATTGGTAAGTACAGTCAGATCCAAGGAGAGTTGCTCTGGGAACAGGGGAATATCGCGTGTATCCGGCACCTTTCAGAGGTCCGCGTTGGAACGCGTATCAGAATGATCCGAAGAAACTTTGTAAAATGACTGTGAGAGTTCTGGGGGTAGATGACTCAGATATTATTCTTGCCATTCTTCAAGCAGCTTTCGAGACGGCCGGCTTCACATTTCATGCCGCCCGTGATGGTGTAGAGGGCATCGAGTTCGTCACGGCACTTTCCCCCGATATTATTATCACTGACATTCGAATGCCCAGAATGGATGGTATCGATTTCATCAAGGCAATTCGACGCGATACGGGCAATGCAACCCTACCAATCTTAGTCCACAGTAGCGAGCAGTTCAGCGAGACCCATGATCGTGCGAGACAAGCTGGCGCGAACGGGTGGCTTAGAAAGCCTTGCGACACAGACACTCTAGTCGCAACAGTGAGACAACTCGTTGCATCCTGAAAAGTAATATCCTGAAACCTCAAACACCTTCCGTAATGCGGAGGGTGTTTGAGGTTTTGGTCGACATCAGGAGAAATACCGAGGTACGGAGCCACGTCCAGAACAATTGACTGCGCAACGTTGCATCGTATCGCTCAATTAAAGGCCCGCGATATTTTGTGCCTAGAGTGACGATACCGTCATATGAGGCGGTCTTGTTCTACCTTCCCGACGCGCCGAATCTATCGCGTCTACGCAGAAATATAGCAAAAACGTGCCCCCAAAAAGACAAAACCTAACTCTATCGGATGGTATCACCGAGTGAGCAAAGTGAAAACTTCCGCACCAAAACGATCCATCTCGCCTTCACTAAAGCAGCAATGTCCAAACGAATGAAACTGTGGCGGGGGCAGAGTGGACAGCCAAACGCCCCCCAAATACGTTTACATTCAGTATGTTTGGGGGCGATCCACGCATCACAAAGACACCTACATCCAACCAAATTTGCATTACGGCGCAATTTGCACTTGGAACGCGACATTCCCACGTGACCCCGGCAAGAAAGCCCCGACACAGTCCCATTCCAGATTGCCTGCATATCCGGCAGTATTGCTGGACGGCGCGATAAGCGTACAGATCATATCGCCAAGAGCGGATGGTGAGACAATCGGTGCGAACAACTCTGTGTATGGCGGCGTGCGATCATAGATTGTAATCTCACTTGCAGGCGAGGCAGACGGGTTTTCAACCGTAATACGATATTCCAACACATCGCCAACAGCCCCGCCATTGCGCACGCCTTCTGCTCCGCCTTGGGTGATATTGCGTACAGTTTTGTACAACCGCAAAGCACCCGTAGAGGACTCCGTGGTCAGGCGATCTGTGTTGCGATCCAACTCGCTTACACCGGTCGCGCCATAGGTCGTTACCGCATCGAGTTGCACCACATAGCTGGCGTTCGGGCCGATCGAGGACGACGCAGAAACGCGGAGCACCAAACAGATCAGTTGATCCGCAGATGTCGTCAAAGCGCCCGAAATCACTGTATCAGCCGTACCATCGCAATTGGTGTCCTCAAACAAGGCTTGCGAATACCCACCTGCGGGGGTTTCAGAAATAGGCGTCACAGAAAACGCGACACTGCCCTCGGCGTCCACAATAAATTCATGACGTAGCTCAGCGACTTGACCGGCCCCGATGACGGCAGATTGATCTTCGCGCAGACGGGCTTGTTTCAGCAACCCGACATCAAGCACCGGATAATCCTCATTAGGATCAGGCGTAAAGGTGAACTGCCCGTCGCGTGGATCGGTGTTTACCCCAGAGGGCAGTGCCGCAGGCGTTTCGGAAATCACCAGATGGGTTGCCGCGGCTGTGACCTGAATGGTTACAGGACCAGCAAAGCTGTCGGGTAAGGTCAATGACCAAGTGCCATCGGCGGCAATTTCAGGACTATCGATAAAGGTGCCGGCCCCATTAAATGCCTCTACTTTGGCTGCGGTTGTCCCGACCTCAAGGCCATTTTGAACGCCATCAAACGCCGTGCCTGCGCCGTTGTCCTGAAACACGGTTCCCGTAAGAACAGAGCCGCCACCAACAAACGCAACGGTGACGCTGGCTTCATCGTCATCCTCCACACCATCCGCAAAATCATCCGTTAGAGGACCAGTATTAGGATCACTGTCAGGATCATCCACAGATGAAGCAATAATTTCGGCCACGTTGGTATGTTCACCCGTTGCATTCATGGTCGCACGAATGGTCAGGCTGACGCTGGCTCCATCGGCCAGATCGCCGATATCCCAAATTCCGGTCCCTAGATCATATGTATCACCATTGGTCGAAGCCGTGTCCGAAACATAGGTAAAGCCGCTCGGCAACAGATCGCGAACTTGCACAGCTGACGTGGCTCTGGTGCCTTCATTTGTGACCGTGAGATTGAAATCAATCTCCGTCCCCTCAGTCGCCTCAGTCAGAACCACGGCATTCGTATCAAGTGCCACCTTGGTGAGCGACAAATCAGCGGAGGTCGCAAAGCCGAAATCAAATCCGCGTGTCCGACTTCCGGCTGTCACTCGAACGACAGGATAGGGATTTTCGGTCGTTAATTGCGCACCAGAGAGATCAGGATCTGTTTCATCGACTTCAATCCGATAGGTCAAAAGCGCCGACAGCCCATCAAGAGAATAGCGGCCACGATCATCCGTTTGTGTCGACGAAATGAACGTATCATCCGAGAAATCATCCGGGGTCGAATTCATATCATAGGCTGACACGGTGACCGCTTCGATACCAGGTTCTCCTGGTCCATCTGGATTGCCCGACAAATTACTGTCGATATAAACAAGGCCACGGATCGAACCTTCGGGTGGCAACGGACCAAAACGAGACGGACATGCCGCGGCATCCACACGGTTTTCGTTCGACAGGGTCAGAGTATCGATCACGGTTGCCGTACCGTCTCCGTCTCCTTCAAAGCCTACATCAACCTCCAAAACATCATTCGTATCGTTTTGATTGATGTAGAAACGCCCGAAGAAGTCAAACCAAACCGCGCCATAGCTTGCGGTAAAGGTTGCCGGTCCGAAATCAACGATGGACGTCGAGCCAGAGGACCCACCTAGCGGATCAAAATAGAACAGGCGATCTGTGGCGGAATTGATCCCATAGAACATGCCATCATTCGGATTAAAGGCAAAATCGGCCACAGTTAAAGTATCGGCATATGTGATGAGGCCCAAATCCTGCGGATTGAACGGGTCAGACAGGTCTATCAACTGAAATGCGCCACCGCCACTCACGCGGTAAATCATGACACCGCTTGCCATAATATCGCCTGCGTTACTGCCCACAGAGGCAGTGGCGGGAATTGTAGAGATCACATCGAAGTTCCCCAAGGAATCGAGCCGCACAAGATCTAGCGTCCCATTGTCCACGCCATAGAACAAACCGTCTAAAGCGTTATATCCCCAAGCTGAGTTGTAATCGACACCTGCAGGTGACCCCACATTTGCATCGGTAATAGTAAATCCCCCTGTGCCATTTTCAGTGAAGACCAACTCTTGCAATTGCGAAGATGTCCCCACCACGCGGTAAAGCGTCCCGTCACAAATAAACGGTACAGCGCCTGCAGAAAGGCGTACTTGGTAATCTTCGACCTCACCGTCAAAATTCAATCCATCAAAAGGATTTGCAGCGACAGCGCTGGACGTGGACCACCGCACACGCGCAAAGGTGAAACCACTGACAATTGTGTTTGGCACCGGAATGTCCAAACTGATTTGATTGTTGAACACGCCATCGGTGTCGCCAGTGCCACCATCGCGGTAATCAACGGCAATCTGTTCAGTGGTCTCAAACGTCCCGCTTTGATCCCAATCGATCCAGACCTGTAGATTGGTGATACCCGGCGTCAACACAGGTACACCAACGTCATAGAGGTTCGACAATGTTTCATGGGTTTGAACCGTCAAAGACACAGTGGTTCCTGCTTCGAGTATGGGGAAAACCGCGATGGAATCTTCGTCATCCAACCCATTGAGGTCGTCTGCATCTGCATTCTCGCTATGTTGGGTTTCGACTTCGGTATCAGGCAAGCCAGCTCCAAGATAAATAGACGGCACAACAATGTGGCGCGGATCACCATAGCTTTCGGGCGCATCCCCGCGATCCACCAAATCAGCGGCTGCTATGACCAAAGAGTAATCTTCGACCTCACCATCCAACGCGAAACCAGCAAAGGGGGTGTCGGTCTGGCTGGCATAGCGGAAACGTGCAAATGTTAACGATGTGGTCGCATCCGTTGGCACGCTTACGTCAATCTGAATCACGCCATCGCCCGCGATATCATCGTCAAAATTGCCGTCATCCAAAAGGTTGCTGGCGATACGTTCATCTTGCGTATCATCGAAAATGCCATCGCCATTGAAATCGATCCACCCTTGTAGATAGGCTGTTCCGGCGACTGTCACATCAATGGTCGTGGTGACGCCCTGCGTCATCGCGGGGAAAAATACGCCGTCCTCGTCATCAATGCCGATCAGATCATCCGCAGTTGCGAATGCATCCGATTGATTGACCAGTTCAGTGTCCGGCGCCAAGGCCCCCAGATAGATGCTTGCGGCCAGTCCTACCCCGTGCGAGGCAGGCAAATAAGGCGCAGGGGCATCGCCAAAATCGACGCCGATCCCTTCGAATACGGACAATGTGACCTTTGCACGGTCGCATTGTTCCAGATCAAGGCTATCGCAAAGCTCATATTCAATTTCATAAAAGCCAGCAGGCACACCTGATGGCACGATGACGCTGCCCGCCTCGGCACCTGCGGTTTCAAGATAGGGCACCAGAGCGCCCAGCGACTGTTCTGTGGCCGGAGTGATCACTTCGAGCGTGGCAGTCGGAAAGGCCGCCGGCAATCCGTTTATAGTGTCGTTTGACATCACCTCACCAGCTAAACCACCAGCAAGAGAGTTCAGCGGCGAAGCTGTGTAGTCATCATCTTCAGCAACAACACTGGCTGAAATATTACTGATTGCACAAATCAAAAATGCGGAACCACGACGGCGTTCAGGCGTGTATGTACCGGTCAAACCATGAATGAATTCAGCCTCAACGAAGGTGTCGTACTCATACGTAACATAGTTATCAAAGTTCGATTCATTGGCCTCATCAGTCCAGTCGTTTGGGTCCCCAGTCTTGGCGGGATCCATCGCGATGGCTTGGCCTGCTGATGGAAATCCAGTCACTGTCGCGGTATTGAAAAAGGATATTCCATCGGGGGCTAACAATGGCCCCACAACATCGGAACTGTCTTGCCCCGTGTTTGTACTGTCCACATCGGTTTGTTGAATGATAACGCCGTTTATGCGGCTTTGCTCAACCTGCGTGCCGAGCGGATCTGACACTGTTGCCGTTCCATCCTGCACCAGACGCATTTTATAATTGACATAGCCATTGTTCGCGGCGGCCATGGTTGCTTCAAGCGAGGTGCCCAAATTAATATTCGTTGCGTTGCTTATAGCTGTCAGTTGGAAAACGGCATCGATATCGTTACCGTTGATATCAGTTGTAACGTTGTCGAAAACGAAAATATCAGAAGTGGTTAAGGCCGATGCGCTACCGCTTCCTGCCAATTGTGTTCGCGGTTGAGCAAAAGCAGATTGTGGCGTGCAAGTCCGCGGCCCCGTGGAATTGGTCAACACGTTGGTCACAACACTTAGATTTTCAACATTCGATTGCAGCCGCGACACAAACGGCGTGCCAATGGCACCAATGCCCGCCGTAGCAGAGCTATCAACAGACCCACTTAGAACATCGACCGCGTTGACTGTGTAGCTTTCCGTACATGTGACAGTGCCGCCCGGCGCAATTGGACTCGCGATGGCAGGGCAAGTAACAGTGCCCAACAAACTGTCTTCGATGAACAGGTCTTGTCCTGTATTAAAAGGCAAAGCCCCAGTATTTTCGACAACATAAGTGTAAGTGATTGTATCGCCTTCGATGCCCGAGTTCGGAGAGACCGATCGCGTCAAATCGATGCTTTGATCCACGGTAAAGACAACATTTCCAAACATCCCAATGCCGCGCGCACCTGGATTATAGTTGGTTAAGGCATTGTAATTTTTCACATTCTGGATCGACTCATCATACCAGAATGTGGCCTCTGACGTGCCGTCGGGGAACGTGGCACGCACAGTTCCCGTATTATCGTTCGCAGATGTGGGCGAATCCGCAGGCCCGTTTATGTAAATACACTGAGCCTCGTTCGCACCCAGATTTCCTGTGAACCCCGACCCAGGCCCTGGGCCAACTAGAACGGATGGCGTAACAGACTGTGTTGAAAATGTCGGATTGCCGTTGTTGCCGAACCCAGTCACATAATCACATCGATCGCTTGTGCTATTGGTATCCACACCGTCAATATCAAGTATATCAATTTCAAGACTATCAACAGGAAAAGCCACGCCACCGGAACTTGCACGCACCGTTGCCGTGATCCTATCATCTCCCAAAGATCCCGCATTTTGTGGCGCATTGCCGATAACGATAAGAGAATCGATATTGCCGCCAAAAAATTCCACGTCATCCGGACTTGGCACCGATGCGCCACCGCTATCTTGATAGCTTCCGAATGTCCCTGTCAGTTCTGCTTCCACATCAATTTCAAAACCGTATTGGTCTGACCATGTGCGTGTGATGGGTCCGGCAAAACCGGCAGGCCAATCAAACGTGCTCCAATCAACCTGAAACTCGCCAGCCATCACAGAACTGGCAGGGGCGAAGCCCGTCAAAAAAATGGAAAGACTAATATTTATGGCAGACTTGGAAAGCCGCGACAAAGGCTTATTCACGGGGGCACCTCAGAGTTTCCCAGAAATGATAGACCTCAGGACGAGACATTCGTTTGGGATGAGAATGACCCGCGCGCATACTGAGGGCTGCGACACTGAGCTTTAGTTTCTCAGAAAATTGCAAGTGCCGCCTCTTCCCCTTTGGCGCTCGCCGAGTGCATTTAGCCAATGCTCTATCCTTTGGGATAGTCAACATATACGCCAAATCAGGCGCATCACTTACGGCGCGATCCGCACCGTAAATTCAATTGCGCTTTGTGCGCCCGGAAACACTGGACCGTCACACCGCCAACGCAGGTTGCCCTTATAGCCAATGCTGGCGACGTCTGGCAGTTTCAGAACACAGCTCACCCCGTCCCCTAATATGAAAGACTGGGTAATCGTATTCGACAGCTCGGTGTATGGCGGTGTTTTATCATAGACAGCCACATTCGTGATCGGCGCAAGGCCCTGATGGCGGACCTTAAGGCGATACAAAAGTTCATCGCCAACTTCTCCAAAATTGGAGCGCAATTCACCGGTGCCTTGCGTGATGTTTTCAACGGTCTTTTCGATAACCAATCCACCGCTGTTCTGCCCGATGAATACCACATCACGGTTGATGAGCGTCACGTCTCCGGCGTCATTGGCTAACACTGTCACCGCGTTAATCTCATAACGGATTTGTTGCCCCGATGAGAGGCCGGAACTTGTCGACGTGCGCGCGCCAAGACATATGCGTTCCCCCGCTACGACAGTTCGGGACAAAGAAACGAGTTGATCTAGACTTCCGTCACAATCGAGGTCTTCGAACAGAGCAATATTGGCCAGATCAGAACCACCATTCACAATCGAAAACGAGACATCACCTGCCGTTTCCGCCACATAATCGTGATAAATCGTGGCGACTTGGCCTGCCTGCACAAAGGCTTGTCCATCCTGATAGAACCGTGGCGCTGGGATGAGGCCGAAATTCAACCCAGAAACGTTTTCGCCCGCTGCAACCGTCAGGATAATTTGTCCATCGCTTCCACCCTCAAACAACGGACTGGTTTCTGAAACTGCCAGATATCCTTCAGGTGGTATAACCCGTACAATCGCGTTGGCGATAAAATTTGGCGGCAGATCGACATGCCAATTGCCCTGTGCATCACTTTGTGCGACGCTAATGATTTGACCTTCAGTCGTCTCAAACTGGACCGTCACGCCATCAAGGCCGAGCTCAGCGCCATTAAGAACAGCATCATGCGCAACGCCCCCGCCGATCCCAGTATCCACCAAAATGCGCCCTGACACAGCTGTCGTAGGGCGTCTATTTACGGTCACGGAATAGTCTTCAACCTCGCCATCAGGCGCCGGTTCGGTCGCATTTAAGCCCGCAAGCGTAGACCACCGAAAACGGGCGAAACTCCCGCCCACAAATGCCGGATCTGGCACCGTCACAGACAGCGATAGAACGCCGCCGCCCGCAAGCATAAGGTCACGGGCAATTTGTTCGGTGTCGGAAAACTCACCATCTCCGTTCCAGTCGATCCAGCCTTGCAAATATCCTGCCTCGCCTCCGGTTTCTGACAAAGTGATCTCAATCTCACTCGTCTGCCCTGCCGCGAATATCGGCAACTCGACCCCATCCTCGTCATCCAAACCGCTCTCGTCATCGCCCAGCGCATCGACACTTGCCCGTGATGACGTATCTTCGTCAGGCGGGGCAAAGCCCATGAACAGCGTGTCATAGATCAGATGTGTCGGACTTCCGTAGCGCGCAGATGCACTGCCATTGGGGGCTGGGCCTGACACAGGACAGTCTGACCTTTCAACACAAATCGAAGTGACACCGGAAATTGAGGCCTCAGCCTCTCCGATACCGACGCCAAAAAAGCCCAAAAGTGGATCAAGCGTCAGATCGATAACTGGCGAGATCGCGTCAACGAGCAGCCCCCCAACCAGATTTCCCAAAACCGGTTCCACGACCGTATCAATGAGTGGCCCAACGAGATTGCCAAGAGTATCTTCGACGCGAATATCCAAATTTTGCGCCAACGTGCCAATCAAATCACTGAAAGACGATGCCCCATCCCCGATGGACTGACTCTGTGGATAGGGTGGCGAAAAGAACAGTGTCTGTGATGTCCCCGGCGCGCTTTGGGCAAAGGATTTGACCTCGATAGAGGCCCGTTCACGAATGAGACCGCCAAAAAGTGCAACCTCTAGCTCTCCCACGGTTCCGAAAGCGATATCAGAGGGCACGATCGCACGGTCACGATTGAAAAAGAGTGCGTCATCAATGCTGCCGAGAAAGAGATCAATCGCACTGGGAGCAAGGATCACACTGGCCGTTTTGCTTTCAGGGTCCGCGCTGAGGACCTCACCATCCACACGGCCAAATTCGAAATAGAGATCAAGATCGCCCAAAGTGAGATCTGTTGACGCCAACCCGCCAACCAGTGGCCCCAAAAGCCCATCAATTGTGCTCGTATCCAAGGCCAAATCGGCAAGATCAAGCGACACTTTCGCGCGAACTGTTGAGGTGTGAAACTGGGTGCCAGCACCACCGCATTCGAAATGAGGCGGTTCAACGACTTGAAGCAACACCTCGGCGCCGCCAATACCAAATTGTTGCAAAATCTCATTGTTCAGTGCGACAGGTTCTGTCGTTGTAACGACATTTTCATAGTTATAAAGCTGAATAGCCCCACCAATTAAATCTAGCGCATTAAGCTCTAGATTGGCCAAGGCCCCTTGAGGCAAATCAACTGTAATCAAATCCACCAGATTGATTGTCCCACTCAGTTCACCCACAGGAATGCGCAGCGCCCCGAGCGCTGAGACCAAGGCTGTGTCATTGTCAGCTTCGGCCGCGGCAATCGAGGCATCGACCAATTCGAGCAGCGTAATATCAGCATCGATCAACTGTCCAGGATTGGAAACGGCGACATCGCCCGAACCAATCACATCAAGAAGGTTTAGATCAGCTCCCGCTATGGCGTTCCAATCCAGAACGCTCAACCCCACGTCTGTTCCAAGCAAGCCACCAAGGATAGGCCCAAGCAACTCAGAGTCACTGGACTGTACACTGGCCATGCGTGGCCCCGCGAAAACGCAAGCCGCGCCGCAGTTTTCACCAGCCTGTGCGGCGTGCGATAGGATCAAAAACACAGATGCAATGATCCCATTGGTTAGAATGTTCCATAGCGACTTCATGCGACACACCTGAAGGATACAGAGATGGCTATCGGACCTAAAAAAGACACTCAGAATTGAGGTGAGCGGCATGCCGATACATGACCACTGATAACCAGGTAAATGAGCTGGGTGGCGAGGCGCGCATCGAAAAAAGCACCTACGTATCCACTGAATGGGATTATAATTGCTCCGACACGTAACATGCCAAGGGCAAATCTCATGCTAAAATGCGGGATCGCGCAGGTTGTGGCCCCCACCCACTGCGTGATCCCGCCCGCCATCTGGACCGGCGGTTTCGTTATATCCCGTTGCATGGTACTTTCCTTTTTTGCGCATCTTGCAATTAGGAATACCATCGACGGGTGAATTGATGCCCCCTAGCAAAGGGTACAAACCATTGTTTTACGTATAGTTCCATATACATGCGGATAGGTTTAAAACGAGACGTATCTCGCAAGTCGCTTTTAATCAAAAACCAAAATTATCCTCTGACATCATGTCTGACCACTTGGTGTCGTCATCGACGTCGATCAGAAAACGCTCATCTGTGTCTTTGATTTGCAAAGTATACATTAGGTTTTCGTTGTCTTTGGTTGCCCAAATTTGAAGATCATCCATCGAGTTCACCCCTTCCATCGCTTCGAAAGAAATACGGTCCTCACCGACTTTGAAATCTTTGACAAGATCAAGCTCAGCCATCTTCTCTGATCGAGTTCCGCTGAGATCGCTCCACGACGCAAGATCATTTTCGCCGATCGCGAAAACATCCTGACCTTGCCCTCCGAGCATAAGATCGCGACCTTTCCCGCCGGTTAAAACGTCATCCCCTGTGCCACCGCGCAGGATGTCAGCACCATCGCCACCAAACAGCGCGTCATTACCGCCTGCACCATAAAGTTTATCATTACCACTATCACCGTACAGCATATCTGAACCGCGGTTGCCATAAAGGCGATCCACCCCGTCACCACCGTTAAGCACGTCATTGCCGCTGCCGGCAATTAGACGATCATCACCGCTTCCGCCATGCATTGCATCATTACCGCCCCCACCGAAAAGCCGGTCATCGCCACGATCTCCGTAAAGCGCATCCGCTCCTAGGCTACCGGCAAGCACGTCATTGCCGCTGCCGCCAGACAAGGTATCATCGCCCTGTCCGCCATTAAGGCGGTCATTTTCAGACCCACCCCAAAGTTGATCGTTCCCCCTGCCCCCGTAAAGCCTGTCGTTGTCTTGGCCGCCGGCGATCAAATCATCGCCATCTTCACCATAAATCCTGTCATCCCCTTTGCCTGCATCGATAACATCATCGCCAGCACCTGCGCGGATTGTGCTGTCGGCGGTTACAACCTGATCACCATCATCATCGAACCGATCAAGGTTATCGTCGTAAATCCAGTCATTTTCTTCCGTGCCCTCGGCAGTCCCTGCGTAAGTCGCATAAAGCGCATTCAGGTCCGCCACTTCATCTTCGTACAATTCCATAGGCACGTAGTTTACATTGTCTTGCCATGTGACACGTTCAAGATCTTCAACGGAGCTGGGGAAATCGGAAAAGTGACGCTCTTCACCGCCATCTCGTGCCCCTTCAAGGGCATAAACAACGTTTTCTCCTATCTTGAGCCAATATTGATCTTGGTACCTCACCAGTTCGACCCCGTCTGGAAGGTTGTAAAGATCGATTTCGCTATCCTCGATCCAAAGGCTATCTTGTGAGGCGTCAAAATCATCAATGCGCCCAATCGTCGGCACATCGGCTTGATCGACATTTGTAAACACAAATTTATCGGCGCCTTTCCCACCATACACATGGTGACCTTGAGCACCGCTTTGATTGGTCACATCCATGACAATCGTATCGTTTCCGTCACCGCCGCCCATGTGAACCTGTCCCGCACCCGGAACAGAGGCTATCAACGTGTCATTGCCACGCCCGCCCCACAGCTCACTCATGCCTGCACTGTCTAGAACTGAAATGACATCATTTCCCGCCCAGCCATGTACGGAAGCGCTTTTCCCATCCAAGGTCAAAGTGTCGTTTTTAAAGGTTCCGTTGAACCGATCCATCATATGACCCTGCATTTTGGCCTCCATATTTTGCGGCCAATCGAGGGATTGTTCCGCGCATCCAAATCCTTTTGCGACACGTCCGAAAACGTAGATTTAAAATGGCTGAAACTGTGGGTGACGTCTTTCATTCAGGCGCTTATATGCGCACCCAAAAAGAACATAAGACACTGATTTAAAATATTTTAAATAGACTTAGGACTACAGGAAAAGCAAAGGTAAGGACGCGCTATACTGTGGTATAGAAAACAAAAAAATGCCGCCCGAAGGCGACATCAAGTTAAGGGGTTTGCGGCAAGCACGCAGACCTCTGGGTATCTAAAGATGGATGGGCATCCCCTTTAGAATTTCAACAACTCCGACACCTGTTTGCTTTGTGCCCCGCTTGAAAAAATCGCGGTCATTGTCTGGTCAAAGCGTTTTCTGGACATCACCGCGCGGTTGCCTGAAATGCCATGATAGTAAGATCGCCCGTTCGATGTCGGTAGACCTGCCCAGATACGCGCCAGTTTGTTCATGAATTGACTTTGGCTTAAACTGCCGTTCAGAAAGCGTCTGTAACCTGCTTCTTCCAACAACATATCCGCGAGAAAATCTTGGGTGATTTCCGAATATTTCGAAGAAAGAGGTAAACCACTTTTGCTGACCAGGCGTCTGAGTGTCGCCGGAATGATTTGGTAGCGGCCTATCGCGTGATTTTGATTAGGAGTAGCATCAATCCAATCGTAAATCTGCCCGATCGTCATGTCGGTTGGACGTGCAGAAGGCTTCACCCAAGCACTGTGAACCACCGCGTCATAACCTGCGCTTGCCGCCTCCACAGAAGCAATCAGGGATTTCAAATGATCCGTTGCAGTGCTTTCAAATGAGGGCAGATATGTACGCAAGATCTCTGCCGTTGTAACCTGTGAGACATACGGCAAGTCCGGTCTCGAAGGCAGAGAGGCAGGCATAATTTGCAGCGCATCGTAATTCAAATCAAAGCTGGACTGTTCGGCGTGAGCACCACCACAAAGGGCGACGCTGATTGCGAGAGAAGCCAGAAAGTTGCCCGGTAGAGTAGATGGGTTTTCAAAGGCGGGACGTGTGTAAGTTAAAGTTTTCATTAGGATCTCCATTGCGACATGAAATCATGCTTCATGATGCGCTTTGTTTGATCGAAATGCTTTTGCGCATCAGGCGCGCGCGGAGCTCAAAGGGATAGGCATCACTCCTCTTACGAGCAAATGCCTTACCTTGCGGGCAGCAACCTGTGCCGGTGGATAAAAAAGTGGCCGCCCCCAGATGCGCTTGGGGGCGGCCTTCTTGGCAACCGTGTCGCTCAATTGCCAAGAAACTGGTCCAGATGATTCCAAAGGGAATTGTCCAGAAGAAGATTAAATCGAAGGTAGAGGCCATCTTGATAAAGATCAGATTGGCCTGCGACCTGCCCGCGGCTGTGGTTATAGCCGATGGCAATTTGGGTGCCTTTCGCAGGGACAAAGCCCAGCTCAGCCCCAAGACCCATCGAACGATTTCCGGCGTCGTCCCAAAGATGGCCTACATTTGCACCAAATTGAAAACGGTCGTCCGAGAATTCCCAATTCACACCGGCTTGCACCAGTTGGGTGAGCGATGCGGCATCAGCATGGCCCGGCAAGCGGTAGCTTTGGTGCTGTCCCGCATATTTGCCGTTCAGGCGCAAATCTGCGCTGGCTTCATAGGTCGCATCAACGGACCACATATGCGTTTGGGTCGTGCCATGTTTTTCCTCAAGGCGATGCTCATACCACGCAAGCACTTCCATGCGCGGATCATTCGACGGGCGGTATGCGGCCCCGATGCGAGTCCTAATCCGCGTGCTGTCGTCACCATCGCGATTGTCGAGCGCGATGCGTGAGCGACCCAAAACAGTCCAATCGTCGTTTAGCTGACCCGCCATACCCAAGCTGGCATAATAGGTTTCACCAGTCGGCTCGAACGTTGCCTCAAGATCGGCATCTCCAACCCAAGTGTCATCAGCAGAACTCCATTTGGCACCCAACGCCACAGAGGTGAGCTTGGATTGTGACGTTTCCATTTCACGCGAATGCTCAATGCCCAACGTAAACCTTGTGAAGTCGTTATAATCCCAAACAGCATCCAAGCCTTGGGTATAGGTGGTCGCCTGATCCCCAGCGCCACGGCTAAGATCAAACGTCCCAGTAAGCCAGTCGGTCATCTGATAGTCGAAGCCCATAGAAAAGCGAGTGATCGTCGCACCTTTATCAAAACGCAGCTCTGTTTCGGAATAGACCGTCCAACCTTTTTCTGGCTCACTTGTTAAGCCAAGAGTGAGTTCTGTTGCGCCATCGCCCGAGACAGGAAAACGCAAGCGCGCATCCACACGGGTATTGTCGCGGTCCTGTGGCACCCAATTCACTCCGGCGATCAGCGCAGATTGAGTTTTATTCTCGCCTGCCGTAGTGCGTTGTGCGATTTCCGCGCCGATTTCCCAACCCAGATGTGGTTGCATTTGATAGCGATACAAAAGGTCCAAGCGAGTCAGTTTAGCGTCAGTGATCCGATCTTCAACATATTCACCGTTGAGCTCCAACTCAGCTTTACGGCTCAGAGTGCGACCATAGGAAAAACGCATCTGCGTGGTTCCTGCATTCGCCAATGCCCCTGGAGCCGCAAAACTATTGTCAGTGTAGATTGCTTCGGCGGAAAAGCGGCTGTTGTCAGTGGATATATCATAGGCCAAACGTGCGCCCATACCAGCTGTGCCGTCCTTGTCCTCGCTCCGCGCAATTTCTGCCTCCCAGTCACCACCATTGCGAGCCTCATGCGCGACATAGCCAGAAATCAGTCGTGTTCGAGCATCATGACCCCGTTCTGCATCCGCATGGACAAGGCGCGCGCCGATCATTGTCCGCTCATTGAGCGTGTGATTGATCTCGCCGCCATAGATCCAATATTTCTCTGCGTTCTCAGCCTCGATTTCGAAAGTCATACGCACAGAAATCGGATTGCCATCCAGATCGAACTGGCGCAAAGGGCGATCAAAGGTGATGGTGTTGCTGAAAAAATCTAGCAAATAATCCGTGCCGCGACGCAAAAGTTCGGTTGAGATGACATCCCCACCCTCTTCATCGCGCACAAGCACCTCTATCCGCTCGGAGCCGTCAATATAGCCTGACAAATCCACATCATAAGGACCAGAGACACCGCGGCCGCGGATTTCAATAATCTTCTGTTCCGCGTTGGTACGCGCTGCGAACACAGTCACAGAGGTGCGTTCGTCACTCCAATGTGCCTTGGCTCCTGTCACCACGCGGCTGAGACCACCCAGTTTAAAGGCCTCCGCCTCAGGCGAAATATCAATATCGCCATAAAGCATATAGGAACGCCCCTTTTCGACCTTCACAAAAAGGTTTGACGAGGATTGAGCATCAAAACCGCGTTCGGAATTATCGCCATAGACTGGATAGTATTCATCACCGCGTATGTCGCGGAACAACCGGTTTTCCGTGTCACGATCTGAATTATAGCGCAGGGTCAAAAGCGTATCACCACGGATCACGCCCTTAAGATACAGCGATCCACGCAGGCCTTCGGTCGTGTCCTCAAAATGCGAGAACTGATCCTTTGGCAAAAGCGTCCCCGCTCCGTCACCTCCTAAAGTGATGGCCCCTTCGATCACGCCAATCAAAATACGTTCATCCAAGTTGGGTGTGAACTCAACTGTGGTTGCGCCATCATCGAAACCGGCCCGAACACCAAGACGATCAGGACCTGAGACCTGCGGAGGAATGACGTCAAATGTCGCCTCCCCATTGTCGATGAACACCTGAACCCCAGGCACATCAGGGCGGATATCCTCCACATCCCAAGTCGCACGACGCGCCTCAAGCGTCACAACCGAAGAGGCCAAGACAGGACGTCCACGGGCATCAAGAAAGCGCACTACCACAGGAAAAGGCGTGGTCGGATCAGCATTAACCACCTCTGGCGCAATCACCTCGACTTTTGCTGGGTTGCTGGGAGCAAACAGCGTCAGTTCAACACGCTCGCGTTCGATCCCGAACGGGTCACGGCCCACCAGTGTTAATGTGTTTTGATCACCGCGCAAGCTGACCGCGACAAATTCAACGGCTTGCAAATTTTTGGAGTCCAACGTGGAGCGTTCGCCAATACGATCAGCATCGACTTCGCGCCCATTAACGATAAGGCTGAGAGACAGATCCATATTCGCTTTGACGCGGATTGAGGCGCTGCGACGATCCAAAACCTGTCCGTCTTCAAGACCGATAAATCCAGTCGTATTGTCCAAACTGTTCATCAGTTGCGACAGCGGACGGCTCCGTTGTTGGTTACGGGATTTTTGAACGATTGTTTCTGCGCCCACGGCCTCGGCCTCGCGCTGCAATTTTGCAGGTGAAAGCTGGCTTGTGGTCGCCACGCCTGCTTCTGTCCGTGCAGAACGTGTCGCTGGACGTGATCCAACCAGCGGCAGGTCGGCAGCCCTCAAGGCTTCGGTCTGTGCATTTGTTTCGAACCAAGTGCGGCGCGCATCAATCTCGTTCATAACTTCTGGCGTACAGGCTTGCACCGCGAAATGCTCTGCACGCAACTCGCCTTTTTTAAGCGGGATTAAACGCGATCCTGCACGGCCCAGATCATTGCTACGCGTGATTTGAATTTCGCTGTCCTTTGGCAGGGTTTCGGGCTGCACAAGAAAAGCGTGGGTCACCGCAGAGAGACCATAGAGTGAATATTTACCATCGATATCGGTCACGACGCTTAGCCCCTGATCCGTCACGATGCGCACGCCTGGGATGCCCGGTTCAGCATGACGGCCAAGACGGTCTTCATCATCAAACGTGTCGCGTATGCCGTCGCCATCACAATCCATGAAAACAGAGCCGATCACCGTCCCCTGACGCGCGAAAACACCGCCGCTATTGTCCAACAAGACACGAGCACGCGCCACGGGAGAACTGCGCAAAGTGCCCGTTCCCGCCTGATACCCGGAAAAGAGTGCGGTGTTGATATTCTCACCTTCACGCGCCCCAGCACTGACCTGCATCGTGTAGCTCAATTCATAACTGGTGAGCGGCTTGAGCGTCCCGAGATCAAAACTCAGATCACCGACAGCATCCCGTGTCGGGTCGGGAAGAACCGCACCGTCAAAACGCACGGACCCTAGGACCAAATTCACACCACGCGGAGGACTATCCATCAAGGTGGTATGCATCAACGCCTGATACATATTGTTGGTCACATCCAAAGTGTAGGTCACGAATTCGCCAAAGGCGACCTGATCACGATCCACCGTTTTTTCCAAAGAAAGCGGTGTGCCGTAGAACGGATCAACAGGAATATCGGCAACCTGCGGTGGGCCGCTGATATGCGCGAAATCCTCGCCATAGCTCGCCTCGGTCACGATCCGGCCATAGCCCGGAAAATCAAGACGCACCGACGGATAGGTCCAATCATCCGCACCAACGAGGCGGTAGGCGAAAACGCCAGTCTCATTGGTGTCAAAGCTGAAAAAGCCTTGCGCATCCGTCACAGTGCTATCGACCATCGCCCCAGTGGCGGCATCGACAAGAGTAACCAAAACGCCATCAATCGGATCATTTGTTACGGAATTGAACACGAAATTACCTGGGTTCACCCAAAGAATATCTTCAAGCATGGTGTCCGCACAATCAGAAATCGCAACGATACGGTCACCGTTGGATGTGGCCATTACGCCGTCTTCGGAACGTGGCAAATCCATTTCGGCCAAGGGAATGGCCGCGGTGCGAAACTCTCCGGTGTTGGGCCCTGTTTCAGTTGCCAAAACAGTTTCCACATCGCCGGTGCGCGTAGAGCGAAGGGTGACAAAGACCTGATCGATGTCAGTCGATTGGTTGCAAGCCCCTGCACTGAGCACCAAGGATGTGTCTAACCCAAACGCACCATAGACCATATCTAAATCTGTGCCGGGCTCGACATAACGCAACGCTGCGAGACTGTCGTCAACGCGGCCATACACGACCGTGTTCGACGGCTGGCTGATCTCTTCGGTCACATTGACCTGTGCTGTGTTGTCGATCTCGACAGGCCCAAGAGCATGGGGCACACGCACGCGGAACATCACATCGCTTGAGAAACCAGATGCATAGTCGCCCTCGTGGAAAAAAGCGACCGCATCCACATCGGTTAAATCGGTTGGCGCAATGCTTGTATACTCGTGCAGAGGCATATCGCGCAGATGAAAAAGCGGCTGCATCGCGCCCTGAGACAGATGCGCTTCAAATATAGTATTCAATGGGATTGCATCGCGTAGCAATACGCCCGAAACCTGCGCGTCATCGATACGCAGCGCGTCACCGTCAAGCGTGACATAGGCGGCGACGGCCTCGTCCGAGTTGTTGCGCATACGCAGGGTGTAGGTCAGGTGATCCGCATCGTCACCACGCGCAAAGCTTTGTGTCTTTTCAAGCTCTAACGTGGCTTCAACCAATTCGGTCATGCCTCTGGCTGTGCCTAAAACAGATACATTCTCGTTCGAGCCAGCACTTGCATCTACAGTCAGTTGGGATGCGACAATCGTGTCGAGACCGGCATCTGATGCGATACGGAATTCATAGATCAACTGCGAACTTGCACCCGTCTCAAGCGAGATTTCGGCATTAGGCTCTAATGTGACATCACCATAATCAACGACACCATTCTTATTGGCATCAAGATAAAGCTGGCCGTCACGCTTGACATCCTGCGCATCTAAATCGGCGATAGACACACGGGTCAAGACATCTAAATTCCCGACGTTTTCAACACTAAAGTAATATTGGCCAATCGCTCCGCGCGACAAAATAAGTGCGGAGGAACCAGATAATTCAACCGTTGGAACCGCCGCGACAGTGGCTTCAACTGGGTTGGAGTAAACAGTTTCAGTGATACCCAAATCAGGATTGTAGAACCGTGCCTCAGCAATGTTGCGAATAATCGTTCCCGCAGGGGCTGGATCGGCCTTCAAGGTATTGGGTGAGAGGAAAATGACGCATGCGACAACAGCGACAAGAGAAGCGGCGCATGCATTCAACGTGTTAGAAAAACCGCGCATCTGGTCTATCCGTCAAATGAGAGAAAAAAAGTGCGCCCCCCAAATTGAGCGAGGAAACTGGGGGGCGCGGAGGGATCAGTTTTCTACCTGAACGGTAAATTCGACCGATGCTTTAGAGCCTGGCAAAACCGTGCCGTGGCTTGAGCTGATACCAGTCGCGGTGATCGTTGATGTGGCAGTGCCCGGAACGAGCACCGCATCACATGACCCACCACAGTTGATGATCGTGGTGTAGGCAGGTGCCGCGTCATTGATCAGCACGTTGTCCGCCGCAGAGGACCCTGTGTTTTCCGCTTCCACGAGGTAGCGCACACATTGGCCCGGCTCTACATCGAGGCGGTTTTTCGTAAAGACACCCACGGTGCCATCACATGCCGCATCGATATACTGATACTTAGTCAGCGTGACGTCACCAGAGATAATCTGGATCGTGTCAGAGCTTGCGTTATCCGCCGTATCTGCATCGGTTTCAGTGGTGTTGAGCGTGCTATCCAAGGCGATGGTACCGATTTCAGACACACCGACGGTTGCTGTCGAAGGTGTCTGGACACGGTAGATCAAGGACAAGCTGTCACCTGCTGCAAGACCGCCAGTGATATCGTTGAAGTTGTCAATCACAGGGTCGGTAGCATCTAGAACACCGTTGTTGTCGATGTCATAGAAAATCGCGCCCGAGAAGTCCGACAGACCGCTCTCAGTGATCGCACCATCTATGATGGTAACGTTACCGGCGTTGGTCACAGTGTGCAGAATATCAACAACACCACCCGGCGAAGCCTGAACTGTTTGATCTTGGATGATTTCAACATCATAGATCTCGTTCACTGTCACTTGGTTGGTGATGCTGTCAGACTGATCTGACACGGCAGATTCAACATTGATATCGATGAGCGTGTCACCCGGAGCTGCAAGATCAGCAGGCGTCACAACGACTGTAATCGGCAGAGAATTACCTGCAGGGATCGTGCCTGTGTTCGAAACCACTGTCCCATCAGCCAATTGAAACTCTACAGTCCAACCAGTTGGAAGCGGCGTATTGAGAGCCAAACCGTAGGTATCAGAGACAGCGCCGTTGTTTTCAACGAGCATCTCAAAGGTAACAGGAACGCCTGGGTCGGTGGTTGTGGTGATCCATGGATTGCCGCCGTTTGTTGGGGCAGCACCGTCACCTTCTGAGCCAACAACTGCGTTTTCCAAATCAACAGCCGACGCAAGGATCGCACCGTCAAATTCGGCAGTGGATGTATCTGAAATGCCGGAACCTTCAGAGGTTGTGGTCACTGTCGCCGTGTAATCGGTTGTCGCAGTTGGAGGGAGATCCGTTGGCAACTGGGCAATCAATGTCACTTTTGTGCTATCGCCGATCGCAAGCGGCCCCACTGGACCGACAATAGGCGTCACACCGTCGGAACCAACAAAGCGGAAAGTTGTTCCTGCAGGAAAGTCTAGATTCGCAACCGACAAGGACAGGCTATCCGAAACGTTGGAGTTGTTTGTCAGCACAAACTCATGCTTCACAACACCGCCTTGATATACGTCCGTGCTTTCGGTGACGACATCATTGTTGAGCGTGTCGTCATCCGTGCCCGATGCATTCGACGCCGCATCGGCTGCGCCCGCCGCGTCAATCGCAGTATCAGCAACAGAAATGTTATACTGATTATCCACTGTGAGTTGAGCCGTGTTGGATGGTGGGAAGGCGGCACCGTTGACAGTCTGAGTTGCTGTGTTCTGAACAATGCCAGCTTGTGCAGTAGAAGCAATCGTCGCTTTGAACGTTACGCTACCGGAGCGTCCAGAGCCAACAGACGAGATGGTAAAGCCAACAGTTTGGGCGTCGTCATAATCCCAAGCAATGGTTTCGCTATTTCCGTTCGTAGCATCGGTCGTCGTCGCTGTGTTGTCGTCATCCAACGCGCCTGATGCATCGGACCAAACCGCTGACCCGGCTTGATAAACCAAATCGGCGTCAAGAATATCTTGCACAGAATAATCATTTGCTGCGGCAAGACCAGTGGAGGAGTAGGTCAGCGTGATGGTCACTTCATCCCCTGAATCAACGATGCCGTTGATGCCGGGATCGACCGTCATGTTTTTTACAAGCTCGACAATCGCATCCGTAGAGATGGTCAGCGTATCTGTGTTGACCGACGTCTCAGCGCCATCCAAAAGCGACGTGGCTGTCACTGTGATGTCATCAGTGCCCGTTGCAGTGGACGCGACAGAGGCTTCGATCACGACACCGAATTGCTCACCGTTACCCAAGACAGGCGTTTCGGTGATAGGGGTGGAGCTATCCGCCACACCATCCATGTTGGCATCCGGGTAGAAAACAAGTCTCGTGGTGTCGAGCGCACCTGTATCGTCTTCAATGGCGGACAGTCCAAAGCTGTCAGGGCCGTTACCGTCATTGGTGATGACATGCGGTAAGAAGGCTTTCCCCCCAGGCGCAATGGTTTCGGAATTGTTCGAGGTGAGGGTTACACCTGCAACCTGCTGGACCACGGTTTCCACTGTGTTTGATGTCACCGTAATGGTGTCACCAGCGGCGTTTTGATATGTGGCGACAGCTTGGTTGCCAATGACCACGCCCGCTTCAGGTGCTGCGAAGACCGCAGTCCCCACAAGCGCACTGACGGCTACGACACTGGCCGTACGCATGAATTTAGAATGATATGACACGTTGATTTACCTTTGTGTGTAAGATTTAGAGGAAGACCCGAAAAAGACGGATCAGTTGACGCGAACGCGATAGGTGGTAAGGGCGGTTTCGCCCGCTTCGAGCGCCTCACTCAAAGACCAGCGCACGGCGCGGACCTCTTCGATCGGGAGCTCTTCCTCGCGCAGGGTGCCATCTGCTTCGACGACTTTGCGCATCGCTGGGAGGGTCGACCATTCAAGCCCTTCCAGTTCGGGATCAAGATCCGCTTGGATCTCGAAAGTGGCAGGCACAGAGGTGCTGTTGCCGTCCAAAGAGAGGGACACGCCCTCTGGAACAGGGGCACCGATAATCAACCCCTGCATTTCTTTGTCTGTCTTGTTCTCGTGAGAGAGCGTGTAGTGGATGACTTCTTGCGGCTCTACTGAGGCGCGTTCGACAAGCATTTCTACACCTTCTGATGAGGTCTCTACGATTTGAAACGTCATTGTGCTTTCGAGAGCATCAGCGGCAAGAGAGCCCGCTGAGACGCTGAAAACAGCGCTGACATAAAGCGCCTTTAAATATTTAGGATGGTAGCAGGTCATGAGCGACATTCCTGATCATAAGGTCTTTCGACGGTTGCGCATCTGCTCGGGAGCGTCCGAGCGGTGATGGACTTATGATTGCGCAAACCCGCGCCTCTCGCATTGTAGCGTAGGGCTAAATTTTAATGCCGGTGGGGAGGTCGATATGCTTTGGGATAGGTAGGGAATAGTCTTTGGATCAGAGTATCCGACTGTCTGAATAAGAGACATACGCCCCATGTTTCACTGAAGTGTCCCTAGCGACTCAAGCATTCGTTTAGATGCATTCCAGAACTTATGGAGAGATACGAGCATGGCACTTTCAATTCAGAAACAAGTCGTTTCCTCGACACCATTTTTCACGATCGGCCCCAGCGGACGAAAATAGTCGAATGTACCAATTTGCATGTGTGAGAGACGGGATTGGAAACGATGTCAGGCAATCGCAACTTGATGACCATAACCAACGCCAAGCGCCCCCGTTGCGCACTTGAGCAAAACACATCACAACCGCAGAGGCTGAGCATCATATACTGTGTTTCAGATGGACCGGTTAACCGCTGATTCTTTGTCGTCTTTTCGATGACATCGTCACGAAAATCGAAACCATGCGGCGGTGTTGTACGATCATGAGATGTTCTGGTCGATGAAGATAGTGCTCTCGAAACTCAACGGCCAGAACAGGTTTATTGGGCGATGTTTTAAGGTACGAGGAACCCCCTCGGCGCCGCTATAGACAGCGTTGCACCCCATGGCGGATCAACTCTGCTCCCGACAGGCGCGTAACGGAGTGAGTTTTGAAACGCGCTTTTGTCATGTACCAATCCTTCACTGACGCAGGGTAATGCGCAGAGATGACCCGCGACCATTGATCAAAGTCGGCTTGGGACAATTTCGCACCAAATCGGTAGGGACCATGAAACCCGAACGAGGCCTCTGGAGATACGCAAACATTGTTGGCGCCCAAAAACATGGTGCAGCTTGACATGCACGAGCCACGGCGGATTTCTATCTTTTGACCTAATCGATCAATTTGCTTGATCTCATTGTAGCGATCGCGAACGCTGCCGCCGGGATCTCCATTGATCACGATTGTTGCGCCTGCCTGCTGTGACTTTGGCCGGGCAGCTTGTGCCGGAGCAGTCAAAGTTATGGTTAGCACGGCAAGGCTCAGATAAAGCATGTTCGACATGCGTTTTGAGTGTTTAAAATAGTGACAGGTCATGAGCGACATTCCTGATCATAAGGTCTTTCGACAGTTGCGCATCTGCTCGGGAGCGTCCGAGCGGTTAAGCCTCTATGATTGCGCAAGCCCACGCTTCTCGCAGTGTAGCGTTGGGGTAAGTTTGAGTAACGGAGGGCAGGAAGATATGCTTTGGAGTAGTCGGCACATAACCGTTGGAAGACCGGCTGCGCCCTTAGATCAAAAAACTGATAAGACAAAAAAACGCGCCATCTAAATGAGGCGCGTTCCTAAAAAATAAAGTCAGTAAATCGCTTAAATGAATCCCGCGTCCCGCGCGATCATCGCGGCATCGGTCCGGTTTTTAGCATCCAGCTTTCGGCCAAGTGTTTTGACATGCAGCTTAATCGTAACCTCTTGTAGATCAAGGTCGCGGGCGATTTCCTTATTGGACTTTGCAGCCATGAGCCCACGTAAAACTTGGCGTTCGCGTTCTGACAAGTCCTTTTCAAAATCGGTTTCTTCGGGGTCGTCCTTACCAGACATGAATCGGACTGGCGCGTAGACCTCTCCTGCGGCCATGAATTTCACCGCATTCACCAAAGATTTAGCCGGAAGCGTTTTGGGCAAAAATCCTGCCGCGCCAGCTTCGAGTGCTTGTTCAGCAATCAAACGTGTGGCCGTGCCAGAAATCAATCCAACGGGCTTGCCTTCATTGGCCTTGATCGCCTTTGTCAGCCCTTCAAGCCCCTTCATTCCCGGCATGGTAAAATCCAATAGCACCAGATCAAAAGGGCCATCGCTTTTGATTTTATCCAAAGCCTCGTTCAGATCCTTAGCGGATACCGTTTGGCTCTCCCCATCTGCATCTAGAAACATCGCCAGCGTTTCGCGGACAAGATCGTGATCATCGGCAATTAAAATGGTGAGCGCCATAAATATTCCTCTCAAGAACGGATACGAACGTATATTTCATTGCCCCTATGGAGCTAACCTCAGCATAACAGAGCTTTGGCACCTTTAGTAAATATACAATTTAAGCGTGTGAGAATATAAAACTATACGAAAGGATATAAGCCATGTGCTGATGAGCGATGGAAAAAGCCAAAGGCAACTGCAACTATCCCTTCAGTTTCGTATCGTCAGGAGAAAACAATATGTCTTTTTTGAAATCTATTCTCATGGTCAGCGCCCTTTGTCTGCCTGTAACAGCATTTGCCCAAGAGGTTGTTCTGACAGTCAATCAAGGCGAAAAAAGCGTTACACTGACCATGGATGACCTCAAATCCATGCCGTTTGACGAATTTGAAACCACAACACAGTGGACGCAAGGTGGCATGCAAGTGTTCAAGGGAGTCTCATTAAAAGATTTCGTGGCGCATTTCGACGTCACCGAGGGCATGATGAATGCGACTGCAATCAATGACTATACGGTTGAAATCCCTGTGTCCGACGCAGTGGAGAATGGACCAATCATCGCATACGCTTTGAATGGCCAAGCCATGTCTGTACGCGAAAACGGCCCGCTTTGGGTCATTTACCCATTTGATCAGAACACAGCATATCAATCAGAGATTTATTATAGCCGTTCTATTTGGCAACTCGACCGTGTCACCTTTGATGAATGAACTGGCCTAATTGAAAATGCGTAGCAAGAGCAAAAATCGGTTTGAAAACCCGTGGTTTCAAAGAGTGTGGCTACTGGGTATCCTGCTGGCATTCGCGTTCATAGCTTTACTATCATTCTCTTTTTGGGAACGATTAGAAGAGCTTAACACAGCGCGCAACGACCAACGGGGTTGGGCCTATTCCCAACTGGAAGTCGAATATCTCAAGCTTATGCACGTTCAGCACAGCCTTGAAAACAATGAGACACAAAACCTCAACGCGTTCCGCAGACAGTTCAACGTATTTTACAGCCGAACCAAACTGGCGCAAACGCTTCACCTCAACGCGCGAGATGATGCGACAGATATCGATGACTTGCTTGCAAAGCTCGACAACACTCTTGATCTGATCGACAGCAACGATGCGAGCCTGCGCGCGCAATGGACTCAGATATCTCGCCTCATGGCGGATATCGCTCCATTGCCGCGGCGTATCGCGATCGATTCGATAAAAATTCATGCAGAGCGCGCCGAACAACAACGCAGCGAAATTACATTATATGTATCATGGCTCTTTTACCTGTTGATCGCCATCACATTGGCCCTATTGCTAACCATTTTTGTTCTCTCGAAGCAATCCAAACACCTGCGCCAATCACGCGCCAACGCATTGGCTGAAAAAGCCAGATCAGACACAATGCTACGGGCCTCTGGTGATGCTGTTCTGCTGATCAATGACCGCGGCATGATCCTTGATATAAACGAGGCCGCACAAGAGCTATTTGCCGCAAGTTCGGAAGAATTGATTTCCAACTCCTTTGTCGAAAACCTTATCCCTCGCCGACATCAAGGTGAGATTATGGAAAATCTCAAAAAATTTCGCGAGACTGGAATGACCAGCATAGCTGACCGAGGAGAGAAAGAATTTACACTGCGGGCGCAAGATGGTCGGGAATTCCCCGCCGCTGTGCGCTCTAGTTTGGTCAAAGATGGCGACGACAATAAATTTGTGACCTATTTTCGTGATATCACGAACCAAAAAGCCTACGAGGCTGAAATCCTTGAGATGCGTGATCAAGCCCTTACGAATGCAAAAGAAAAATCCCGTTTCTTCGCCATCATGAGCCACGAAATGCGCACACCACTGAATGGTGTGATCGCAGCGCTGGATTTGCTGGGCACGACTGAGATGTCTCAAGAACAAGAGAAATACTTAAAGGCCGCAACAAAATCAGGCGACGTGCTTATGGAACATATCAACGACGTTCTGGTGATTGAGAGATTGGATGCAGACGAGACGCTTTCGCTAGAGCCGCTCATCTTTTCCGACTTGATCAGTTCAATTGCGGAGTCTCTTAAGCCTTTTGCTGACAGCGAAGAAGTTTTGTTAAACACCCACCTTGCGGATGAAGCCAAGGCGCCAATTCTGTCTGATCCACGCGCGCTTAGGGAAATTTTCAGCAATCTTCTCAGCAATGGCGTCAAATTTTCACCCAAAGGATCGGTCACATTAACGACACAGATTGAAAAAAAACACGATGACCTGCATCACATGATCGTTAAAGTGACTGACAGCGGCATCGGCATTTCAAACGACGATTTAGACCGTATTTTCGACGACTTTGTCTCTCTTGGGGACCGTTACGAAAAACGTAAAAGTGGCACGGGGCTTGGTCTCGGCATAGTAAAACGACAGGTCGAACGCTTAGGAGGTAACATTCAATGCATGTCTCAAATCGGCATCGGATCTACTTTTGTTGTCACACTGCCGTTCACGCCATGCGAAGAAAACGCATTTCAACAGATTAAAAACGCGCCTGAGACGTCAACCCACACTGCGCCTATGCGCCTTTTGGTGGTCGACGATAATGCCGTTAATCGTGAACTGATCGAAGCTATGCTCACCAAAATGGGCCATGAAGTGACGCTGGCAGAAACAGGTCAAGAGGCCGTTAATATTTGTGAAATACAGGGCTACGATGCCATTTTAATGGACATTTCCATGCCTGGCATCAGCGGGGTCGAGGCCACCAGATTGATCAAGGCCGGAAACGGTCCCAACAAACTCACTGCAATTTTTGCCGTTACAGCAAATGTCATGGCAGAGGACAAATTGGCGTTCGAACACGTCGGCATATTGGCGACGATTGAAAAGCCCGTTAGACGTGCGACGATTGCGGCCGCGCTCAATGGTGTAAACCTTCAGACTGCGGCCAGCTTACCCGCTTCTAAGCATATTGATACGCAACAACTTCAAGAATTGCGGGACATCCTTGGCCTTGCAAAAATGCAGAGCCGCCTAGATGCTTTTGTGGCGCAGATCGAGGCGGATATAGCGCTCTTACTCACGACGCATGACGCCAAAGATATCAAAACAATTTCACACTCAATAGCCGGTGCAAGCGGTATGATTGGCGCAACCTATCTACACAATCTGTGTAAAAATCTGGAAATAGCCTCTGAAAAAGGCGACAGGTCTGTGATGGAAAACACTCTCAAAGACTTACCGCCTGCTCTGACCGCATACAAAGCTGCCCGCTTGGCATATACAACAAACGCATAATTAATCTTTAGTGCCGCCCAGATGAATGTTTGGCCCACCTTCCGCTCGACCGCGCCAGGGCTTTTGCGTGTTCCAGTTGTCTGTCTCATATCCCACTTGTCTTATCCAGAACGTGGCTCTTGTGCGATACAGGAGCCGTTGCCCGGCACGGCATTTATGTCGGGCAACGGCGAGGGTCGGATCGTTTCCCGCTTGGTCGTGATGGACCGTGGAGGAGTAAGGTCGCCCTCGTTTTTTCTAATGACCTGAACCACTGACCGGCAGGGTATTGCATAGCAATGTCCCGAGAGGTGGATGCTAGGGCTTCGGGCCCGTATGACAAGACAAGGTAGAAAAGACACATGGACACTACCATCGGTATCGACGTTTCCAAGGACACACTTGATGTCCATGTCTGACGTCAGCACCCGTGGGACAGATTTGAGGATTTGAATAACGGAGGATTTCTGGTTCATCTTATCGATTAGGAGATCGAGATGACGAAGAAGCCCCAGACATCAAAAGACGCCGCCGACAAGGTGGTTAAGAACATCCGCCGCAAGACGCGGCAAACCTATTCAGCTGAAGAGAAAATCCGCATCGTCTTGGCGGGCCTGCGTGGCGAGGAAAGCATCTCGGTGCTATGCCG
>NZ_JAHKPK010000030.1 GCF_018860665.1 Pacificibacter marinus | reverse complement strand
GTGCCGCCGGTATCACCTGTGCCGCCAGTATCGCCTGTGCCGCCGGTATCACCTGTGCCGCCGGTATCGCCTGTGCCGCCAGTATCACCTGTGCCGCCGGTATCGCCTGTGCCGCCATCGCTTCCGGAATCATTCATCGTAAGTGCAGCAACCCCCAGCCCACCAAGCGCAGCCGCGAGAGCCTCTTGAGAAAAGCCTGCGCCCAACCCAGCGGCGGCAGGATCGCCGTCAACAACGACATCATTGCCATAATAAATAGCGTGCAACGAGCCATCTGCGATTGGCAGATAATAATCTTGGACGGTGATCGTATCGCCTGTCCCCAAGTCAATTATTAAATTATTGCCAGTCCGGCTGTATGTCTCCAAGCCAGTACGATCAATATTCAAATCTACACGGACCTCAGTTGATGAGGCTATTAAGGTTCTATTCGCCATGGTTCCACTCCTGTTCCCATTTTCCCCCTCCGCACCTGCCCAAAGATCATGAGTCACATACGAAAGATACAATACCAACCACCGTATTACACCACAAAGTATGTAGTCAACACATACTTTGTGCCATATCGGGATAATGACAAGACTCGAAACCAAAACCCCAACGGCTAGCCGCCCTGCTGAACGAAACCTATTACATCTCCAAAGCAGACAACCTCCGCCTCGAAATGAGTTGCGAGGCAAAATTCGTTACGCATTGCCCCCTTCCCAAACCATCACATTCGACACGAAATAAGAAACAACACATTGAAAACAAAAGGATATAAAGCAAGCGCCATACAAAAATCAGAACGGTAAAATACCTCGATCCCTTCGGAGTAAAGACGTAAGTCAACCAAAATCAAAGTATTCAATTTAAGACATGGCCTTCACCAAAGTCTTTTACCCCTCCTCAACAGGGCCTCATCCAATTGGCAAAAACTGCCTTATTTCCCACAACTTGTAGATAAAAATATATCCTTTAGGTCAGTTATATGCGACAAGAATAGCCAGTTGATGCACGTTCAGAAACGTTACATTTTACTCATTGTTATCGATGCCAACCCACTGTTTTTTAATTCTACTTTGATGTGCATGTGAAAAGTCAAACAAGCTTGAGCTAAAGCCCTAAATACAAAGAGACAATCGACATGAAGTCTACGCCCCCAGTCTCGGGACAAGAAAACATGGCATCACGGCCCATCATTCAAACGATCGCAAGACTGATTGCCACGGATCGCAGACCTACAGTCCTAGCCAATGAAAGCGGAGAAATTCTGCTTGCCAACTCCGCATCGCAACGGTTGAAGTTAGACAGAAACGGCATTCACGACTCATTGGACTGGCCTGCCCTTTGCCTACGCGCCTCGCGATCAGGCAGCACACCTGTTGCACTTTCAATAAATGCGAATACGCTAGAAGGTGAAGTCGTCTGTATCTCTTTATCAGTCGGTGATGGCTATCTATTGCGTTTGTCTGAAAATGATCAGGAAGCAACATGGCTACGCAACAGATCTCGCGCGGCAACGCTTATGCGTGTGGCACATGACTTGCGCACCCCTATTCAATCCCTTCTTGCCAGTGCTGAAAACCTATTGGACGACAGCGGCCCCAAAAATGAGTCGGACAAAACGGCAGCGCACAAAGCGTTGCTTCAGGCGACAGATACCGCGATGGATCACATCAGCAACGTTCTCGCGGTGATCCGCGGCGAACAAAGCCTTGTTGGGATCAACCCTGATGAAACCTTCAACATTACTGAAGAACTGCGTACATTGCTTACAATGATTGCACCGATTGCGCGCAAGCAAAACGTAGATTTGAAGTTATGGCTCACGCCGCATGAAGATACTTGGGTACATGGTCCCGTACGCTTCGTACGCGCTCTTTTCCAAAATATAATCGATAATTCCGTAAAATATGGCGGTGCTGCTGTTAACATAAGCCTTACATGCCACCCTTTGCCGCCTGCCGAAGGCGCGGCTGATTGCATAGCGATAACATTTACAGTCTCTGATTTAGGTGGCGGCCTACCAGAGGATCAAAAGATGCGCCTCAATCATGCCCTTGGTCACCCCAATCAACGCCCTCCAACCGATGAGATGAATAAGTCCTCAGCAGGCCTAAAGGTACTGACCCATGCTTTACGCCAACTTGGCGGCCAATTGGATGTCTCTGATAGATATGATGACACTTCAGATGGCGATAAAACCAAATCGCTTAAAGTAATAGGCACAACAATGCGTGCGACGATAACATTGGAAAAAAGAGAGGCCCAAAACCTTTCTCAGGCCACCCCTCCAAAAGATATTAAACCCGCCCTCCCCCTTAAAGGTCGCTCGATCATTTTGGTCGAAGACAGCCCGTCCAGCCGTGACTGGTTGCGCCACATTCTAGAAACAGCAGGTGCACAAGTTTGGGCGGCGGGAAATGGAATTGAAGCGCTATCTTTTCTAGAAACTCCTGATATTTCAGAAACTTTAGACCTGATACTAACAGATATGACCCTGCCATATATGTCTGGTGTGGAATTTGCACAGCGCGTGAGGCAGAATATCACCCCACCCTGGACAGGCCCAATCGTTGCTTTGACAGCTCATGTTGCAGCCCCTCTTTTGGCTGCATGTTCAGAGGTCGGCATTTCACAAGTGCTCGAAAAACCAATTCGCCCACAAGTCTTGCGGGATACATTGCTTAACATCTTGGATGATGACCCATCACGTCATAAACAGCGGTCAGAGTTCTCACAGCCTCAAGACACAGCAGAAAATACACTTAAGCCTAATATTGTAGAAGATTTATTCGCGCAGCTGGGAAAAACAGGAACTTTGTCGTTCATGAAACGTGCACATAGCGAAGCGGAAAATGTTCTCACAAACATAAAACAAAATGGTGTTGGCCCTGACACGGGTCGGATGTTACATGCGGCAACTGGCGCCTGTAGCTTAACAGGTTTGGGGGATTTGGAGGCAAGTTTGCGTGCGATGGAGGACGCCTTCGATCGTGGCGAAGACCTGAAAACATGCCAGTTACAATTAGAGGCGGCCATCACTCAAACACTCAACGCGATTACCGCTCTGGCCTGAGTGACTTAAGCCCCCGATCATGCAGCCGTGATATGCTTGTAGTTTTAACAAAAACAAATATAACAAAATCGAGATATATTGTTCAATTTTGTCCACTATATGTAAGCTGCTAAGTGCCTATCTCATTTCACATGTAGTGCATGATAAGTTAAGGGAGTTAAATGTGAAAACCGCCCAACCAACAAACTCAATTGTTCGCGTACTCATAGCCGACGACCACGCAATGGTACTCGAAATGTTTGATCACTTCTTGTCCAATTTACCTGAGTTCGAAATCACAACAGCCCCAGACCTTAACGTTGCATTAGAAATAATTGAACAAAGTGGACCGTTTGATTTGGTCCTGGTTGATCTTAACATGCCCGGAATGGATGGAATTTCGGGCTTGAGCAAAGCTTTAGAAAGCAACGGAGGCCGCCCAACGGGCCTGTTGACGAGCGCCCCAACAGCACAGGTCATCTCTGAGGTTTTACAAATAGGCAGCGCTGGCATAATTTTAAAAACAGCCTCGTTGAAAGATTTGGCCAATGAAATCAAGTTCATGACGGAAGGCGGGCGTTATATCCCCGTAGAACTTATCGATCAACAAAAGCTAAAAGCGCGCGATACATCTAAATCACCGCTTTCATCTCGCGAAACCGGCGTTCTTGCCCTTTTGTCAGAGGGACAATCAAACCGCGAAATCGC
This sequence comes from Pacificibacter marinus, assembly GCF_018860665.1. Lineage (GTDB taxonomy): Bacteria > Pseudomonadota > Alphaproteobacteria > Rhodobacterales > Rhodobacteraceae > Celeribacter > Celeribacter marinus_A. The sequence goes on along the minus strand of NZ_JAHKPK010000030.1, from coordinate 11,340 downwards.
AGAAGGTCTTTCATTGGCGGAAGCCACTGTAAAAATGCATGTGAAATCGATCTGCACAAAACTAGGTGCAAACAATCGAACGCAGGCCGTGATTGTCGCGCGTGACATGAATATCATCTAATATGAAACTCTAAACGCAAACAGCATTCGGGATCTCTAAGGTCAATTCAGACTCAACGATGAAATCTTATCCAAAATTGCGGATGTATCGCTTTTGGCTGGCAGCAAACTTTGGCACAGTTTGAAAGTGTCTAAAATCGATTCACCGTCCCACATCTCGCTTTCAATGGCCATGATGTGAATATTCGGCTGTTTCCGACGCACCTGCATACAGATATTCGCTGCATCCTCTGGTGAACCAAAGAAATCTTCATCTATGATAAGAACATCCACTTGTTGTTCTGCATCCGCAAAAAGACGCAAAGCCTGTGCATCATCCGCAGCACCAAGGAACCTGACGGTACGTCCAGAAGTTTTTAAAGACTGTGACCTAGATAGGTACTGTTCATTTAACAATGCAACGGCCAGCACCTCTTCGGTGCAGGCTCTGTGTTGCACAGCGACGCCATGAGTAATATCCTGCTGAAACATTACACCAACCCATCGCTGTCGCGTTTAGGCTCTCTAACAAATTTCCAAAAATCGCTTAATTCGCTCATCACATTGAGAGCCGTTTTCACGGCAACAGATTGTGTAACCCTGCGTTCTTTTTGATAAATCGCGTTACGCCCGACAAAGCTCGGATCAAAGGAGAGACGGTTTACACGCAAGAAAGAGATGATATTGGGTTTTGCATTTTGTGCGAGGTCCAATTCATGATCGAAGCGATCAAATAGCCTCCCCGCAAGACTGACGTCTTTGGGCGTCACATGAGATTTGCGGTCCATGTCAAAAAAGGTCATCGCGTCGTTCTCCCCAACTATTCAATTCAGTAAACAAAGCACATTCGGTCGCATGCTCAATTTCACCTCTTCCAATCATAGTCGCTGACTGAACCCCAAGAGCTTGCACATATACTTTAGGACTATAGCTAGACTCAAATCAATACTAAAGTTTATATCATCGAGAAAAGAATAGCGCACAATCATCCCCTTTAAGTTGAAAGACGCCCCTTAGAAAGAAATTATCAGGAAATGAGGCAGCAAAAGTTCACCAATGTGCCACCGCACCATGCGTGTCAAAGTGACAACCAAGTACGGACGACCAGATTGGGCCTCAAAATGAGATATTTTGTAGGAATGCTAAAATGACGAGCTAAAATTGATGCCGAACACTTGTTCTTCATCGCCATTCTGTTTGCTGAGCGGTGTCGCCAAATACAATGACACAGGTGAGGTTCCCACATCAAACGATAAAGAAAGTCCAACGGTACTACGTCGATAAAACCCGTCGTCAATTGTGTCACCAAGTGTCTCGTCCAGCCCCCATGCCGCACCAGATTCAAAAAACAATCCGCCTGTCAAAGGAGCTTCAATCGTATTTTCAAAATTATGCTGTAGCTCAATAGACGAAACCGCAAATTTATTGCCGCCAAGTGCGGTACCATTCTCTTGCGGCCCCACTCCCCGTGGCGCGAAGCCTCGAAACCTGTTTGCGCCAAGGGCAGTGCGATCCAGAACGCGTGTTGTGTTCCCATCAAGTCCAGAAATTGCCCCTGCGTCTAAGGATATAAGGACTCTCCACGTCGAGCTTAACGGAACATAGGATTGACTTTCAAACCTAAAATCAGAAAGAGTTTCGCCCGATCCAAGGTTCCAAAAATATTGTTCCATTCCAAAACCATAAGCCCAATCACCCCATCCTGTTTGGGTTTCTGACAAAGACGTTTTTGCCAATCCAAAATGCAAAAAAGGGCCGGAAATTCCTGTAGTTTCCTCAGTTTTTACAAGCTCGCCGGCAGTATCAGCCACATCAAAAAGACTATAGTTGCGATACCCAAGACCCATTTTCAAATCGGTTCCTTGCCCCATAGTCCAAGCTAAATAGGTTTCGATTTGCTGTATGTCAGAGGCATAGGACCGATCAGAAAAATATCTCTCTTCCCATCCAACATTCACGCCAAGCGCAATACCCTCACCGATTGCATCTACCTTGAACAACCGCGCAGTCGCGCGTTGGACATCCGAATTATACGACAGCTGGACAGAGCCATATGTATCGGGGAAAAGATTATATTGTTCATAAAATACCCCCCCGACAACGCCGTCTTGTGAGTCATACGACAGGCTAGCTTCAAACCGTCCCGGACTAGTGTCAATTTCTTGAACTGAGATCACAAGCACATCATCAACAGGTATAAGCGTTACAGTTTCAAACACCCCTGTCGACATCAAGCAATCCTCAATTGCACGCAATTCGATCGCCAAATAGGGCACCCCTTCAACGGCTCCACAGGTCATTTGAATATCATCTTCAGGGATAAATTCTGCGCCGCGCACCTCGATTTTTTCAAAAACATGGACCGTTAACGCATATATTTCAGAAGGCAAAACCAAAGCGCCAGAACATAGAGCAAACGCCTGAACGAGCCTCTTTGATGATCGGAATTTTTCCGAAAAATGATGCGGCAGCATGTTTAACTTTTTCCTTCAATTATGCGCAGTGGGGTAACCTATGTCCGACCCCATCGCAGCTTAGCGCAACCTTGCCCGCAATAGAGGGCGCGTCAGATAGCTCAAAACAGATCTATTGCCGCTTTCAATATCCACTTGCGCCACCATTCCTGGGCGAATGGCAAACTGTTCACCAAACCGCTCGAGATAGCTGACCTCAGTGCGAACCATAACGCGATAGAAATCCTGCGGGCCCTGTGGTGTGTCTTCTTCCACTGTATCCTCAGAAATCTGTGTGACGACACCCGCCAGATCACCATAGGTTGCAAAATCATATGCGGTAATTTTCACACTTGCAGGCATGCCTTGCGCAACAAAAGCGACATCCTGCGGCTTGACCTTGGTTTCGATCAAAAGCTGGTCATCCGTAGGTGTGATTTCCATAATCGGCTCACCAGGCTGCACCACTCCGCCCAATGTTGTGATCATAATATTGTTGATCCGCCCCCCCACAGGAGACCGAATTTCAGTCCGTTGGAATTCGTCTTCTTTTTGGATCAGCTCCTGCTGAAGCGTGGTTAATTTGGCCCGTTGTGCCGCCAAATCTTTATAGGCATCTTGAACATAGACATTGCGGACCTCATTGATTTTGCCATCTAATTCCGCCTTTTGTTGACGAAGTTTCAACACATCAATCTGGCTAACAGATCCTTCGTCAGCCAAAGGTTTGGTGATTTCAATCTGGCGCTCAATCGTCGAACGTTCTTCTTCCAAAGATTTCAAAGACGCCTCGAGTTTGGTACGGCGCGCTGTAAACAAGCGAAGTTCGGCTTGCTCCGCAGCGTTAGGTTGATCCCCATAATCTAATGCAGGCTTTTCCATTACTTCGGCTTCTAAACGCTTGGTTTCAGCCTCCAAAGACGTAATTTCTGACTGGGTCGCGTTAAATGCGGTTTCTGATCTTGTCGGGTCTAAGCGGGCAATAAGTTGACCTTCTTTAACGATATCCCCCTCGCTTATATACAGTTCAACCAAGATTCCGCCTTCGAGGCTTTGGATGGACTGCATACGGCGCAAAGGAACGACACGGCCATCCCCACGTGTGATCTCATTGAGCTGCGCAATTGACGCCCAGGCAATCGCGATAACCAACGTCGCCACAACCGTTTGAATAACAAGACGGGCGCGTTTTAACGTTTGTCGCCGGTAGCTGCCATCAATATGACTTGTGGTGTCGATGTCGATTTGGCTCATTTCACGGCCTGCACGGGTTGAACTTGCGCAGAGTTAGCACGCGCAGCATTCAAAATTTTCAACAAATCACCATCGCGAGCGATCCGACCTTGCTTCAACACCACCGCGCGCTCAGTGAGACCGAGCAATTCGCGTTTATGCGTAGAAATAATCGTTGTCCGCCCCTGCAACCATTGCTTGAGATGCGCGATCACTTTGGCTTCGGTTACATGGTCCAAAGCGGACGTTGGCTCATCCAACAGCACCACTTTCGGGTCTTGTAGCAACACGCGCGCCAAACCAATCGATTGGCGCTGACCACCGGACACATTTGCATTGCTTTGAATTTGCAGATCGAGGCCGCGGACGTGCTGACGAACAAAAGTCCCCAGCCCAACGGCATCTAAAGCTTGAAGAAGTTCTTCGTCGGAATGCAATCCATGATCCAGTAACAAATTGTCTCGCAAAGTCCCCTGAAACAGAGCAACGCTTTGCGGCAAATACCCAATTTGACGGCGTCGATCGATCGGATCAATCTGGCTCATCGCCAAGTCATCAACCAAAACTGACCCAGTTTGCGGATCTGTTAACCCAGCCATCAAACGAAGCAGAGTCGACTTACCCGCCCCGTTCCCCCCGAGCAAAGAAATCCGTTCACCAGAGGCGACTTTCAACTCAGGAATAGCGATAACCGGCGCGGCTTGTGGATCATGGCGAAACACCACATCTTGCAGATGAAAATTTCCGGCCATGTTGGCCGAACGCACGAAATGCCGATCAGTCGGGCGCTCCACTGGCAATTTCATGATTTCGTTCAAACCATCCATAGCCGCACGCACATGCTGCCACTTGGCTAACAATCCAGCCACCTGCCCCATCGGCGACATAGCGCGCGTGGACAAAAGCGTACATGCAATCAAGCTTCCGACCGTTAGCTCCCCGGAGCTGATCAAATATACGCCAGCAATCACCACGCCAGCATAGGCCAATCTTTGTACCGAACTGACAAGTTGGCTCATCAAAGTTGTCAAATTGCGCGTTTTAATCGCAGTCGTTGCCATTGCCGCAGATAGCTGCGCATGGGTACGTTGCAATCGGCCCTCTGCTTGACAGGCTTTCACAGTCTCAAGATTGGAAATCGTCTCCAACAATAATCCATTCAGGGCCGCAGCTTCACGGCTATTTTCTTTCGATGCCCGCGCAAGTTTTTTTTGCATCAATAGTCCGGGCAGAACACTTAATATAACGCCTGCAAATACGACCCACATAACATTTCCACCGATAAACCAGATCACACCTAAGAAAATAAACACAAAGGGCAGATCACAGATGGCGGTGACGGTGCTGGATGTAAAAAACTCACGCACCACGGCAAAATCCCGAACCTGATTGGCGAAAACGCCAGTAGATGCAGGTTGATTGATCAAGCGCATATTCGCAACTTTATCAAAAAGTTGTGCCGACAATCGCAAGTCCAAATCTCGTCCTGAAACATCAACCAAGGAGGACCGCATCAGGCGCAATACAAGCTCAAGCAAAATAGCAAGCCCAACACCACTCGACAGTATCCACAAGGTATCAAAGGCATTATTTGGCACGACGCGATCATAGACCTGCATTGAAAACAGGGCGGTCGCAACCGCCAATATATTCGCTGCAAAAGAGGCGACCATCACGTCGCGATAAATCGACCAATTTTCCCAAAGAGGCCCAAGAAGCCAATGTTTATGGCCGGCCTTTTTACCATCAAGGCGGTCAGAAACGACGTCAATCGGCTTGGAAATAAGAACTCGCCCATCATGCAAGCGGTCAAGTTCTTCCATTGTCCAAATTGCTTTGCCTCCGCCAGATTCAGGCAAAACAACTTTTGCCTGTCGTTCTGTCAGCGCCTCAACAATGGCAGTGCGACCGTCCTTTAAAAACACCAGAACAGGAAAACTGTGATCTGGCAAACTCTGCAGGGCTTCGCGGCTGGTCCGGCAGCTCATATTGGCTCGTCGCAAAGCCATTGGCGCCAGATCAAGCGTCAACTCTGCGCCTGAAACACGAGGCAAACCGGCGGTCAACTGCGAGAGCGACGTCGAAACGCCTTGCAAACGGCATAATTCCAATAGTCCAAGTACGAGAGGATCATGCAACGCCGTATCTGTCATTTGGGGGGCCCTCATTTTATTCTAATTTATTGTACGGTTGATCCAGAAAGTAAGATCGTCCCTAAAACACCCAAATCTTTGGCCGCTTCGTATTCTGTGCGCTTGCGTTCGTCGAATGTGTCAATCTCATCTATTTGTGCGTCATAAAGATCCCGTCCTGTCGTCAGAAGATCAAGAATCTCACGTTGCCCCGCAACGAACTGCTTTTCGTAAGTTCGCAAAACCTTCTCAGATTCAACAAGTTGTATTGCTTTTGATTGCTCACTTCGACGCAAGAGGTTCAAACGCTCAAGCGCGCTGCTCGCGACGTTCATCAGTTGACGCTCTTCCCCCCGCAAAGAGGCTTTGGCACCATCAACAGCAAGCTGCGCAGATTGAATTTGGCGTTTACCAAATCCGCGCGAATTCAAATCGACACCTGCAGTCAACCCAACCGAAGTTTGCGTTGCACCGCCATTAAGATCCATCCGCCCTTGCGCTTTTAGGTTGATCGTTGGAAAGCGTTGGGCCTTTGCAAGCTGAATACCTTCCTCAGCTTCGGACACAGCCGCCCGCGCCGCGATGTATCCGGGTGCAATCTTGACTGCGGCACGGATTTTTTCTTCTGAACCATAATGTGACGAAAATGATAAAGATGGTGGAGGAGCCACAGCATCAATGTTTTGCCCTACCAAAAATTCAAGCTGCGCCAAAGCAATCTGTTGATTGGCCAATAATTGCGACATTTGTTCATCTGCGCGGGCAATTTCCAACCGTGCGCGGGCCACTTCACTGTTGTCACTCAGCCCAGCACTTGCGCGATTTTGGGCCTGATCCGCCAAACGACGCGCATAGTCCATATATTCTTGTGTATAGGATATTTTGCGTTTCAGCACTTCGACGTCGATGAAATAGCCAGCAATTTCAAAGGTCAAATCCTCGACGGCCATTTTTAAATCGGAAACGGCCTGCACCTTAACATGAGACGCCTCATTAATTTGGCTGCGAATTTGGCCCCAATCAAATAAAACCTGTGTAACGCTTAGCGTTACTCCAGCCCCTTCACTTTCAGTCGTTCCGCTATCACCAGATAGACTAATGGACGGAAAATAGGCGTCTCTTGCGGCTTCTATATCAACAGTTTTGGCTGCAACGGTTTGCCGCAAAGCTTCAACATCTGGATTATTCGCAATTGCCGACAGTGTTGCTTCTTGCAAAGACATTTGCGCCAAAGCTGGTAGCACAGGCAGAAAACTGAATATCGATACCCACGTCAAAAGTTTCAACGGCCCGGAAATTGACCCACTTAAGCCTGACATAGTAACCCTCCCCTGGCGTGCAAAAAATTTCCTTTAAATTCAGACATAAAAACAAGATCGCTTAATCGGGCTAACACCCTTGTTAAGGAAAATTTATGCATATGTCGGCACACATAGCGATGAAACGTCAGTGCGCCCAACATCAAATCCTGCGGACCCAAAATCGTAAAACTCTGGCATAGTTTTGATCCCTCAAAGGCAAAGTGCGCCAGTTAAAGACGCACAGATATATCCCAACAGAGCCTTGCAGTTCACTTAAACCAAGTCATATCGATCGGAAAAACGACAAGTCCCCCACTGACGCGACCTTTTGATGAAGGAAATCAACTAAAATATAAGAAACCGCACCACAAGACTATACCAACAAACAAAAGGATATGTATAACTATTCATTTACGAAATAAAATACAAGCCCGAGTAGATCAATTCGCCTCAAAGTTGCATAACTTACTCGTCTTGGGTGAAGAAAAGACCATCCAGAAGATTTGAAGTCGTTTCGGTGACGTCAGAGACCTCGTTGAGCAGATCGTCAGCACCATCGACCAAGCCACCAGTAAGCTCAGCACCAAGGTCAATGTCGTCCTCAGAGCCCCCCAGCAACGCATCAATTGCGTCTCCGCCAGCAAGAACATCAGAACTGTTCGGCCCAAGAAGCTCACTCAAAAGAGAATCGACTTCGCCATCAGCCAAAACATCAACAGTTTCATTCAACAAACCATGATCCATAAGCGAACCAGTCAAACTGCCTTCACCTTCAAGTCCAGCAAACAGATCGCCAAAATCGCCAGTTTCAGTAGGTTCGACGTCAACACCAAAGGTATCATCATCACCAAGCAAACCAGTCAGGACATCGCCTAAAGTATCCCCTGAGGGCACATCGGTCAGATCAGAGACATTCTCAGCACCAGCAGAGTCATCAATGCCAAGCAAAGTATCGAGATATCCATCGTCTTCGCTTTCCCCAAAATTTGAACCATCGGCATTCTCAGCGCCCCCCAATAATCCACCAACAATAGGCAAATCTCCGATAACATCTGTGCCCAGTACGGGTTCAATCACATCGTCTAAAATAGGTCCGGTAACATCACCTAGAACAGATCCGAGAAGGTCGCCTAGAATTGGATCGAGAGCATCGCCAACAACGGGGTCAAGAACACCATCAATCACGGGCTCCAAAATATCGTCGACAACGGGGGCAAGAACGCCATCAATCACAGGCTCCAGAATATCGTCGACAATGGGATCAAGAACGCCTTCAATCACAGGCTCCAGAACATCGTCGACAACGGGATCAAGAACGCCTTCAATCACAGGCTCCAGAATATCGTCGACAATGGGGTCAAGAACGCCATCAATCACAGGCTCCAGAATGTCGTCGACAACAGGGTCAAGAAGAGAGTCAATTCCCCCAAGGAACTCCGACACAAATCCTTCGTCCGAAAGAATAATATCAACTACGCCATCCAAAAGGCCATCATCGCCGACAAGTCCATCTAAGATACTCAAATCCAAGATTCCGCCTTCGCCGACCAATGCGTCAACAAGATCGTCAACGAGACCGTCTTCCCCCAGCAGATCCGCCAACACACCATCGTCACCGAACAATGCATCAATCACCCCATCGACGACGCCCTCTGCCCCTGGGGCCGGGTCGAGCCTCGATGCAGTTTCTTTATCACTAAACGGATCGATATCGGATTGCGGAACATGCACGTCCGGAGAGGAAAAATCGGCCGAATGACTTTTTTCTTCCAGATTCAAAACCTTATCTACGGCTTCAGATGTTGCGGTGGCGTTGGCAACGCTCGATGTGCGGCCAGCAGCCGCGGGAGCAGCAGGTGCCGTAAAGTCAACATCATCGGCAGGTGCCACAACCTCAACGTCCGCACTGACTGGCGCAGTTCCATCAACCGGCAGCTCAGCGGCATCAAGCCCAACCGCGTCAGACTGCTCCCCCACTTCAGCGAGATTCTGTACGTCTACGGGATCAACGTTAGGGTCTATAGGTGTGTCATCTGTGGTGGACGCCCAGAGCTTATTCGCAAGACTACTCTGTACCGCCAAGCCCATTCCCACAGCACCTGCAACGGCACTGCTTAGGCCCGACTTCGGCGTCAAGCGATCAGGCACGGACGTGCGCACAACATTTTCTGCTGCGTCGACCAGTCCTAGCCGCTCTTCAGTGGCATTCAGATTTTTTTTCGTCGACACGTCCGACACACTCCACTTTAAAATACCCAGTTAGCGTTAGCGTCAGTGAACATCGCCTCGCTAAACCGAAGGGTATCTACTTTTGCCCAGCAAAACAACCTTATCATCACCCATAGAAAATTGAGTCGTTCTCAACCTGTCTATAGCACATACCATACACCTTTACGATAGCATGAAACATCAATTAGTATACCATCACCCCAAAATTACCAAATACATTCACTCCTTAGGACATAATTAAAAGGCGCGAACTCAAAAGAGTTTAACTTGAAGCCTAAATCTTTAGCATGATCTAGATCAAACTACGGGCAAAAGATATTTACCTAAGGTCAAGCCCTATCCCCTTTTGTAAGTCGACAGCATAATGAGCAGAAACAAATCAAAAGTACCTACGATCATCTTTATGGCTCCAGTCAAAGGCTAATTAGAGTGAAAGCCCTCCCTTTCAGTGTAACAAAAGCATATATCTAAAAAATCTGATAATTTGGTTAGCCTTTCCGAGCAGACCGCGGCCCTCACGCACTTACAAAAGCGCTCGGATGGAGTCCTTTGTCGTCTCCGGCGCAGCACTGGCCATAAATGGCTCATATTGCGACAAGAGCCTTGGATCTTCGCCAATACGCGCCGTTAGGAATAAGACCTCGTAGGACACCCAGTACTCATAGATATTTTTTCTAAGAAACAGACGGTTCCCCGTTGGTAACGGGGTAGATGCAGCCGCTTTTGCAAATATTAAAGCCGCGTGAAAATTGCCTCTGTGTCTGAGAATACGGGAAAGATGATAAAGACACTCGGCGCGATCATTGACAATATCATAGCCTCGTAAAAGAAAGTTTAATGCCAAATCACTACGGTCTCGTTGTTCCAATTGCAAAGCTGCTCCGAGAAAAGCCATATAAGTTTCTTCGCGCCAACCCGCTAGTTTCGTACGAGCCAAATACCATTTTAGAGCGCGATCTTTATCGCCATAATCTCGCCAGCTATTTGCACAATAAAAAGCATAACGCGCCTGCAAATCTTTATCGGCATCAGAACGCAATGCGTTTTCCAACAACAATGCGTCTTTTTTGTATTTCTCCGGGTCCATGCTGCGCGCGCCATTTCGATTGGACCTTACCGCATATTCGCCTTCAATCCTGCCAATATCGCGACCTGGAATGACGATGAACTCATGTACCACTCCTCTCCATTTTAGATCTGGTACATTTTTCACCAAAAGCGGGCGAACATACTGGCTGCTTCGATCTTCGCTTTCGATTTTGACATGATAAGCATCACAGGTTAGCGCAGGCAAAACGGGAACACCTTCGACCGCATCATCCGCATCAAAGAATAAAATGTAATCAGAGGCCCCCAAGCATTCTTTTAGTGCAAGATTACGGTTGTGCGCAAAGTTCTGCCAGTCGTGTTGATGAAGTACGCCAGGGATATTTAATTCCGAGAATGTACGGCGAATAATATCCTGCGTGCCATCTACGGACCCAGTGTCCGAAATCACCCAGCGATCGATTGGAAAGGCATCACAAACATTACGCAGCGTCTTTTCAATAATATGCGCCTCATCACGCACAATCATGTTCAAACAAAGCGTCATGAATCCCTGCCCCACTCTGGAAAGATTAAAGAATACTGGCCGCAGTTCCAATTTTAAAACTGCGGCCAATATATCATTTAAGAGGTGATGATTTAAACAACATCAAAAGGCGTGGCTTCAAAGAGGTTTGTCAGCAGATCGCCTTCGCCTCCGCCAAGCACACCGTCAAGAACATCCGTCACAGGTGCAAGCAGATCGTCCCCGCCGCCAGCCAGAACGCCGTCAAGAACATCCGTCACAGGTGCGAGCAGATCGTCCCCGCCGCCGCCCAGCACGCCGTCAAGAACATCCGTCACAGG
>NZ_JAHKPK010000003.1 GCF_018860665.1 Pacificibacter marinus | reverse complement strand
CTGATCTGGTCAGGCTCGCTTGACGATGCACATTTCGACCAGTTTGCGTTTCGCGGCAAGCTGACAGATCACTTGAAAACAGGGACAACAGTTTACTTTCCGGTCATTCAAGAATGCGCAAACGGATCCCACAATTGGGTCAACGAACCCGTCGAAGGCCATGATGGACATGGTGTCGCGGAACCGGCACCTGGATTGAACATCACTGAGGCAGGTCACCATTCGCATCATTAAGCGATTTATTGACCGGACGGCAAACGTCCGGTCAACCCACTCCCATAAATTGCGTCGTTGAAATGGGCGGTGAATTTTTTCTTGCACAGCAAGCGTATGACAGACTTGAACACATGGCAGCCCTGGCGTGATTGCCGATACCCCAAGCTATGAAACAGAAAGTCACGACACAGGTCTTGCTTAGAACCGGCGATACGAGGGCTACCCCTGACCGCGGGCTATCACCCTGACATGATCTTGAGGGTACAAAGTGCAAACGCGATCTTTGCACTTAAACTCTGCTTGATAAACATCTGGCGGATGTTTCTTAAGCTTCGAAATATTTAGCCTTATTCGTGTTGGCAATCAGCGAACTAAAAAGTGCAGTTTCCGTTGGGTGTCGATTTTCTTAAATGCGATCCGACTTGTGGGTTGCAATCGTTTAATTGATCTGCAATTCATGCGTCACCACAGGGGAGCCGCATCATGTTGCGGCTGAGATGGGGGCACAAGCCCACGGACCCTTAAAGCTGATCTGGATAATGCCAGCGTAGCAAGGAGGACAGAAATGTTTGTAGGCGCACAAGTTTCCCTTTATCCGATGACCGATGGGTTCGTGGATGTGATTTTATCATCACTTCATGCGCTTGACCCATGGCGTGATAAATTGCGGATCGAGACAGATGATATTTCAACCCTGATCGTCGGTCCGCCCGAGGTCTTATTTCCCGCTCTGCGCGATCTTTACAGTGCCTCGGCAGCAACGGGCGAGCACATCGTCTTGCGCAGTACCTTGTCGCGTGGCTGCCCCGGTGAGCCGGATGATCCCATTTGTCAAACGAATGCCTTGGCGAACCCGTCCGAACCTTTGGCGTCGCGTCAAAGCAGCGCTTTGAGTGCCATTACCGAGACACCAGAGAAAGGCCAGTTCGCAGATGCGCAGTTTTCACTTTATGTGATGGGCGCGGGCGACCATATGGCCGAGATCATGGGCTGCATTGATTTTCTCAAGCAAAGCGGTACGTTTTTGCGATCAAAGAATTTCTGCACCCGTCTCAGCGGTGATGCAGGTCCGGTTTTTGCAACGCTAGAGCAAGCATTTTGCCGCTTCGGCCCGCCAAATGGCCATGTCACGATTGATTTAACGGTTTCTGCCAACAGCCCGTCAAAGCGCTGATTGATGCATATTCCGTTGCCTCGCCGCTCCGGCGCAGGCCTGACACGCGGCTTGCCTGCCGTCTTGAGTGTTGTCAGTGCTTTTGCGCTTTGGGAAATTTACGTCCAAATATCGGGGATTTCCCCGTTGATCTTGCCCGCGCCGTCGCGCGTGCTGGAACAGATGCTATTGAATCGTGAGGTACTGTGGCGCAACACTGTGCCGACGCTTCAGGCCACCCTTTTTGGGTTTTCTTTGTCGCTGAGCGTGGCTTTTGTTTTGTCGGTCGCCTTGGATTTTATGCCGCGTTTGCGCCGTGCACTTTTCCCGATTTTTGTGGTCAGTCAAACCTTGCCCTTGGTCGCGATCGCCCCCTTGGTTGTGCTGTGGTTTGGCTTTGATCTGACACCTAAAATCCTGTTGGTCACGTTGGTGACGTTTTTTCCCATGCTGGTGGCTTTGGTGGATGGATATGATTCGACAGATCCAGAAATCGAAGAATTGTTGTACTCGATGGGGGCTTCAAAGCGCGTGGTGTTTCGACGTGCGCGGCTGCCGTCCGCGATGCCATATTTCTTTGCGGGGCTGCGCATTTCGATCACCTATGCCGTCGTCGCGGCGATCTTTGCCGAATATGTCGGCGCGCGTGCAGGGTTGGGTATCGTGATTTTGAACGCCAAGAACAGCTTTCGCCCCGACCTTGTGCTGGCGGCTGTCGTGATCAGCTCTGTGCTGACCTTGGCATTGTTCGCGGCCACAGCACTGTTGCAACGTGTGGCCTTGCGCTGGCGCGATGCAAAGGGGGATCAATGACCGTTCTGGATATGAAAAACGTGGGTCTGACGTTGGGAAAAACCGATGTCTTGGCGGATATTTCCATGCATGTCGCGCAGGGCGAATTCGTGTCGATCCTTGGTCCATCCGGCGCAGGAAAATCTACCATTTTTCGATTGCTGACAGGGGCGCTGCATTCTGATCGCGGTGCAATCACTTGCTATGGGCTGCCGTTGACGCGAAACCAGCAAGGCTTTGCATTTATGCCGCAAAGTGATGCTTTGATGCCTTGGCTGCGTATTCTGGATAACGTGACCTTGGGGCTTGAGGTGCAGGGCGTGCCTCGCAAAGAGGCGCGAGCACGTGCTTTGCCTTTGTTCGCGGACTTCGGGCTTGTTGGGTTTGAACATCGTTATCCCGCGCAATTGTCTGGCGGGATGCGTCAACGCGCGGCTTTGTTGCGCACTGTTTTGCAAGGTCGCCCAATGCAATTGCTGGATGAGCCTTTTGGCGCATTAGATGCTTTGACGCGGATGCAGATGCAAAAGTGGTTTGAAGCCCGCTGGCAATCGGCGCGCTGGACCACGTTGCTTGTCACTCATGATGTGCGCGAAGCTGTTGCCTTATCGGACCGGATTTACGTGTTGTCGCGCCGTCCTGCCACTGTGATCGCGGAAGTCGCCGTGCCCACACCGCGCCCGCGTTTTGGCAGCCCCACGCCCCCTGACGCCCACGCCCTTGAAGCGCATCTTTTAGATATTTTACTGACCCAAACCGGAGACACCCTATGAAACATTTGATTGCTGCCGCATGTTTTTGTGCTGCGTTGCCTGCAATGTCCCAAAACGCTGTGGCTCAAGATGCCGTGGCGCAAGAAAAGGTGACAGTCGCATTGGATTGGACCCCGAATACCAATCACGTTGGGCTGTATGTCGCGCAATCCAAAGGTTGGTTCGAAGAGGCTGGTCTTGATGTCGATATCTTGCCTTACACCGATACGTCATCGACGACTTTGGTCTCTGCGGGCCTTGCTGAGTTCGGTATTTTAAGCGCTGTCGGTTTCCATAGTCTGCGCGCTAAAGGTGCTGATATGACGGCTGTTTTGGCTGTTGTGCAGCACGAAACGGGACGCGTGGTGTTCAATGGCAATCGCGATGACATTCAGAGGCCTGCCGATTTGGATGGCAAGATTTATGCGGGCTTTGGAAGCGATTGGGAAAACGCGCTGATTTCGACCATCATCCAAAATGATGGTGGTGCGGGCACATTCGATACGGTCACCTTGGGCACCTCTGCCTATGAGGCGCTGGCCAATGGTCGCGTTGATTTCACGCTTGAGGTCAGCACTTGGGAAGGGGTGAATTCGGTGCTTTTGGATCGCCCGCAACGCGCTTTTGCCTATGCTGACTTTGGTGTGCCAGACCAGCATACGACGTTCTTGGGTGGTAATGGCTCTTGGCTTGCAGAGAACCCTGATACGGCCAGCGCTTTTGTTCAGGCGGCGCAACGGGGGTATGATTTTGCAGCCCAAAATCCCGCCGCTGCGGCAGATATTTTGATCGCCGAGACCGCAGGCATGATGAGCAATCCTGATTTGGTTCACGCATCAATGCAGGCTTTGGTCGATGGCGGCTATTTGCAAGATGCTGATGAAGCTGTTGGGATGATTGATGCAGATATGGTCAATAATATTGCCAAATTTTTATTCGACGCAGGCATCTTGCGCGATGAAAATGGACAGCCCCTTGCGACGCTTCCTGATGTTTCAACGTGGTTCACCAACGCATATCTGGCGCGCTAAATTTGGGGGGTGACTTACTTTGCGACGTTCAGCGTAAATTGGTCACCCTTCACTTTGCTTTTTGTCCTGCTTTCCCGCCGTGATGAGCAGCTAAACAGAGATCACTTCTGTGCCCCAAGCGGCGCAGTTTTGCGCAAGGTCTTGGGGTAAACCTGTGTCGGTCACCAGCGTTGTGACATCGGCCAAGGAACAGATGGTCAACGGTGCTTTGCGGTCAAATTTAAAGCGATCGGCGACCACCATGACCTTGCGCGAGCGTTTGATTGCTGTGGTGCTGACCATGACTTCTTGCCCGTCAAAATCCAGCAAATCGCCATCTGTATCAATGGCAGAACATCCCAAAACAGAATAGTCGAACTTGAACTGTCTGACCATTTCCGCTGTGAGACCGCCAACAAGACCACCGTCAGAGCGACGCAGCACACCGCCGACCAAAATGATTTCACAACTTTGATTGGCGGCCAGAATATTGGCGATATTAAGGTTGTTGGTGACCACGAGCAGATTTTCGTGATCAAGCAATTCTTGGGCCACGGCTTCGGTGGTGGTGCCGATGTTCATGAATAAGGATGCCCCGTTTGGGATCTGCGCGGCACATGTCACCGCAATGGATTTCTTGCCGGTTTGATTGAGGCGACGACGTTCGCCGTACTGGATATTGGTGACGCCAGATGCGATCACAGCACCACCATGCACACGTTCCAACTGCCCGCTATCGGCCAGATGTGACAGGTCGCGCCGGATCGTTTGAACTGTAACATCGTATTTTTGCGCCAACCCATCGACAGTGACCTTGCCGTCACTGCGCGCCATTTCAAGTATCTCTTTTTGTCGGAAGGTCGAGACCATGTTCTTTCCTTTGGCGGGGGATGCCCATCAAAACAATCTTTAGTCCAAACGGTTTCGTCAAGAGCGCAAAACTATCGTTTATATTCTAACATGTAATATTTATGGAACTTATGATGATTTATGCAGGTATTTTCGTAAAAGCGAAAATAAACGAACATTCAATATTGATTGCGATAGTGAATCAGTGTTGATTGAAGTCGACTGAAAGCGGACAGCTAACGGTGAAAACTTGAACATGAGGAGGCTGTGCGTGGGCCAAAACGAACCGAAAGATATCATCGATCTTTTCGTCATCGGTGGCGGCATCAATGGCTGCGGCATTGCCCGTGATGCGGTGGGCCGAGGTCTCAGGGTCGAGCTGGCCGAGATGAACGATTTGGCCTCAGCGACCTCATCGGCATCGACCAAGCTGTTCCATGGTGGATTGCGCTATCTTGAGTATTGGGAAGTCCGTTTGGTGCGTGAAGCCCTGATCGAGCGCGAAACATTGCTGCGTGCGATGCCGCATATCTCTTGGCCGATGCGCTTTGTTTTACCCTATCACAAAGATATGCGCTTTGAAGGCGATACGCCGACCTCAAAGCTGCTCAACACTATCATGCCGTGGATGAAAGGGCGTCGTCCTGCTTGGCTCATCCGGCTTGGGTTGTTCTTGTATGACAATCTAGGCGGGCGCAAAATTCTTAAAGCGACGACATCGGTCAACTTGGAAACCGCGCCTGAAGGTGCGCCTTTGAAAGATCGTTTCAAAAAGGCTTATGAGTATTCGGATTGCTGGGTCGAAGATAGCCGTTTGGTGGTCTTGAACGCCCGCGATGCGCAAAACCGTGGCGCTAAAATCAATGTGCGTACTAAGGTCGTGTCGGCCAAACAGGTCGACGGGCTATGGCATATCACGCTTGAGGCCAAAGACAGCGGGGCGCAGCGTGTTGTCGTGGCGCGGATGCTGGTCAATGCAGGCGGGCCATGGGTCAAAGATGTGATCCAAAACACAGCGCGGATCAATTCGACCGAGGGCGTGCGCTTGGTGCGGGGCAGTCACATCGTCACTCGCAAGCTTTACGATCACGACAAATGCTATTTCTTTCAAGGCGAAGACGGGCGGATCATTTTCACGATTCCCTATGAGACCGACTTTACTCTGATCGGCACGACTGACGCGGAGCATTCTGACGCGGATACCAAGCCGGAGTGCACGCCTGAAGAGCAGGCTTATCTGTTGGATTTTGCGTCCAATTATCTGAAAACACCCGTTACGGAGGCTGATGTGGTGTGGAGCTATTCTGGCGTGCGGCCCCTTTATGATGACGGGGCCAGCTCAGCCACGGCTGCGACACGCGATTATGTTGTGAAGGTCGATACCTCTGCGGGGGCACCTATTTTGAACGTCTTTGGTGGCAAGATCACCACCTACCGCCGCTTGGCTGAAACAGCGATGGAAAAAATCGCACCGTTTTTCCCCAGAATCGGTCAGCCTTGGACCGCGGGTGTGCCCATGCCGGGCGGGGATTTTCCGGTGGATGATGTCAAGGCCCTGACAGAACGTTTGACGCAATCCTATCCATTCTTAGATGCGCGATGGACAAACCGGTTGATCAAGGCTTATGGGGGCGATGCCTTTGAGGTGTTGGGCGATGCAAAAGTCGCGACGGATCTGGGCCAAAATTTCGGAGCCAATTTGACACAACGCGAAGTGGTCTGGCTGATGGACAAAGAGTTCGCCCATACAGCCGAAGACATCGTTTGGCGGCGTTCGAAATTGGGTCTGCGCATGACGTCACAAGAAATCGAGACGCTTGACGACTGGATGGCAGCTGCGTCTACTGCGCGGTGATCCTGTTTTGGCGGCGCGCTAATAAATTTGATGCCGTCTTTCGACATTTAGAACAAGGTGAATAAGATGACTTACATTCTTGCAATCGACCAAGGGACGACTTCGACCCGTACGATGGTGTTTGATGGCGACATGTCTGTTGTGGCGTCCAAACAGCAAGAGTTCACCCAGCATTTTCCGCAATCGGGTTGGGTTGAGCACGATCCGAACGATCTGTGGGACAGCACGCTCGCGACCTGTCGTGGCGCGATGGATAAGGCTGATATTAAGGCCGCGCAAGTTTCTGCCATCGGCATCACCAATCAACGTGAAACGGTTTTGGTGTGGGACAGGCATACAGGTGTGCCGATCTACAATGCCGTGGTTTGGCAAGACCGGCGCACCGCTGATCTGTGTCGCGATCTGCGTGATGCAGGGCACGAGTCGATGATTGTCGAGCGTACAGGTCTGTTGATCGATCCGTATTTTTCCAGCACCAAACTCAAATGGGTTTTGGATCACGTGGACGGCGCAAGAGACCGTGCTGCAAAAGGCGATCTGCTGTTTGGCACTGTCGATAGTTTTCTGATTTGGAAGATGACCGGTGGCGCGGCGCATGTCACGGATGCAACGAATGCAGCGCGCACGATGCTTTATGATATTCGCAAAGGCCGATGGAGCCAGACCATCTGCGATCTGTTGGATATCCCGATGCAAATGCTGCCGGAGGTCAAAGATTGCGCGGCCGATTTCGGTCACACCACGCCTGATCTATTCGGGGCCTCTATTCCGATTTGTGGTGTTGCGGGCGACCAGCAAGCGGCCACTTTGGGGCAGGCATGTTTCGAGCCCGGCATGATGAAATCCACATACGGCACGGGCTGTTTTGCGCTGTTGAACACGGGCAATGTGCCTGTGACGTCAAAAAATCGCTTGCTGACGACCATCGCCTATCAATTGAACGGCAAGCCGACATATGCGCTTGAGGGCTCTATCTTCATCGCGGGTGCGGTGGTGCAATGGTTGCGCGATGGGTTACAAATCATTGATGACGCGGCCGAAACGCAAGATCTGGCCAAACAGGCCGACCCGCATCAAAACGTGGTACTTGTACCTGCTTTTGTGGGCCTTGGCGCACCGTACTGGAATGCAGACTGTCGGGGTGCTGCCTTTGGGCTGACGCGCGGCACAGGGCCAGCTGAGATGGCGAAAGCAGCGCTTGAAAGCGTGGGGTATCAGACCCGTGATCTGCTTGAGGCGATGTCTGCCGATTGGCAGGCCACAGGCGTCGCACCGACTTTGCGTGTCGATGGCGGGATGACTGCCAGCGATTGGACGATGCAGTTTTTGTCGGATATTATCGGTGCGCCTGTGGATCGTCCGAAAGTGCATGAGACCACGGCTGTTGGTGTGGCTTGGCTCGCAGGCATGCACGTTGGGGTCTATCCCGACCAAGCCACATTTGCAGCACTTTGGGCTTGCGATACCAAATTCGAGCCGCAAATGGGCGAGGGTCAAAGGCAAGACAAATACGCAGCATGGAAACGCGCGGTTGCGGCGACGCTGAGTTTCTAAATCGCGTTTCAACGCTGAGAAATGACTGTGCTATATGCGCGAAAAGAAAGCGGGCTTGGTTATGGATATTGGTCGACTGTCGGAACGGATGATGGCTATGGATGAGGCTACATGGGCGCGCCATTCCAACCCCATAAGCGGGTGGAGCCGTGTGTCGATTTTACCGCTGTTCGCACTTGCCGTCTGGAGCAGGACATGGCTGGGATGGCATGCTTTGTGGTGCATCGTGCTGATTGTTTTGTGGACATGGTTGAACCCACGTCTGTTTGGACCACCGAAATCAAACGACGCATGGATGACCCAAGGGGTTTTGGGAGAACGCATTTGGTTGGCGCGCAAGGCGCACCCCATTGCGCGTCATCATGATCGGGTGACACGGCTGCTCAATATCACGGCGGGCCTTGGGATTCTTGGTCTTGCGTTTGGGGTCTGGCAACTCGATTTGGGCTTTACGCTGGCGGGATTGATCACTGCGATGGGGGCCAAACTTTGGTTTTTAGATCGCATGGTTTGGCTTAAGTCCGATACGGATGACCAAGGATCACGAAACATAAGGGATGCAAATGATTGACGTTAAAAGTATAAAACTGCCCGACCCGAAGCTGCGCAACCCATTGGTGTTTCCAAACGGCGTGCCTGATCCTGCGACTGTGTTTCTATCGCAGGTGATTGATCACCCAAATATCGATGTGGGGGATTGGACCTATTACAACGACCAGCGGTTGCCCGATGATTACGCGAGTACCTTGGCGCCTTACTTGTTTGCCGGTGCGCCTGAACGATTGAGCATCGGCAAGTTTTGCCAGATTGCACAAGGGGTTGAATTTATCACGGCTTCAGCCAATCACGCGATGGCAGGTGTTTCGACCTATCCGTTTGCCGTGTTTGATCCGACAAAGATCGCTGGATACCGAGGAGAGTTGCCTCGTGGGTCAGATACTATCATCGGTCATGATTGCTGGATTGGGCGCGGGGCCACGGTGTTGCCGGGCGCTGAGCTTGGCTGCGGTGTGATTGTGGGGGCAAAAGCCGTCGTGCGGGGCAAAATTCCTGATTACGCTATCGTGGCGGGCAATCCGGCCAAGATTGTGCGAATGCGGTTTGATGCAGATACCGTCGCGCAGTTGCTTGAAATCGCGTGGTGGGATTGGAGTGCCGATAAAATCGCAGCGCATGTGGATTTGATCACATCGGGTGATGTTACTGCGCTTGCTGCTGTGACCTAGTACAGCGTGACGATAGGCCAGAAAAACGGCTGGCCTATCATTTTGCTCTCATCCTATTTGACGTTGGACACCCAGCGGCATTGATAGGGCGCAAAGGTCAAAACCCCATCAGACAGGTCAAGTTTTTTGCCGGTCAAAAGATCGTACCAATCTTCGCCTTCAATCAAGTTGATCGATAGCGTCGGCACCACTTGCGCCTCGTCAGAGACATTGTGTAGCGCGAATATGGATTGGTCACGGTTCAATGATTGACGCCACAGGCCAAAGATTTTCTCGCCCAATTGCATAGTGAATTGCGTGGCATTCGGGTGGAATGCTTTTTGCTTGGTGCGGATGGCGATACGCTCTTTCATCGCTGTCAAAACCTGCGCGTGTACGGTTTCGGGCGCGTCCAGTTGTTTGCGCAGCTCGCCATAATCCCACCGATGACGATTGATCGCACGGTTCATGCCGCTTTTTTCAACCCCGTCCACATCATTGTGTGTGGCCAAAAGCGAATGAACGTAGAATGCAGGCACACCTTCAAGCGCCATGACAATGCTTTGCGAACATAAGAACCGCGCGATTTGATGCGCGTCTTCGCCGCCCTCGATCGTGCCTTTGAGTGCATCAAAAAACGTGATGTTCAGCTCATAGGGTTTCTCCGATCCATCGGGCAGGGCGCGCATCGACACCTTGCCGCCAAAATCGCGTACTGTGTTGATGACGCTGCCAAGCTCTTCGCCAGACAGCAAGCCTTCGGCCCCGCGCACGCCGATCCCGTCATGAGAGGCCGCGAAATTCAGATAAGCGCAGCCCAATTGCGCCGGCGGCATCCGCATCAACCACTGGTTCAAATGCACGCTTGTCCCACTCAACAGCGCATGCAGCAACAAGGGCGGCAGCGAGAAGTTGTAGATCATATGTGCTTCATTGCGGTTGCCAAAATAGCTGAGGTTTTCCGCGTTGGGCACATTGGTTTCAGTCAGCAACACAACAGGTTCTTCGGCGTAATCACACAAGACCCGCATCAGACGCACGATGGCGTGGGTTTGGGGCAAATGAATGCAGGTGGTGCCGATTTCTTTCCACAAAAAGGCCACCGCATCCAAGCGCACGATCCGAATGCCGTGATCAATGTGCAGGCGCGTCACGCGAAGAAATTCAAGCAGGACTTCGGGGTTTTCAAAATCAAGGTCGATCTGATCGTGACTAAACGTACACCACACATGTTTGGGGCCAGAGGCCGTTTCGACCTCACGCAGCAAAGGCGATGTACGCGGGCGTACAACTTCGCTCAGATCATCGCTGGGCAGGGCTTCTTTGAAAAATTTATCGTAAGGCTCGCGGCCCTGCAAATAGTCCGAAAACCAATTTGAACTGCTCGATACATGGTTCAACACCAAATCAGACATCAATCTAAAATCTGAAGCGATGCGTTCAATATCGGCCCAATCGCCAAGCTGGCTGTTCACGGCACAGTAATCTGTGACAGAAAATCCGTCGTCCGAGGTAAACGGGAAAAACGGCAGGATATGTACGCCCGAAATGACGCCTTTGACGTAGCGATCCAAAAAGTCACGCAATAGATCCAAAGGTTTGTGTTGGCCGTCTACAAATGTATTGCCATAGGTGATGACCAATGTATCAGCTTCGCTCCACAGCGTATTGCCCAAAGCGCGCCCTCGGCCACGGGCCTTTGTGTCATCAGGCCAAAATGCCTTGACGACTTGGCGCGCCAAAGCGGCAGGGTCATGGTCAGGATAAATCTGCGTCAGAAGCGTTGCTAAAGTGTCGTTCAGTTTTGAGGATGCTTTGGCCATTGGCTCGCTTTCGTTGCTCTTTAACCTTGTAGAACAAACTGACGCGGGATCGGCAATGCGAAGTGTCGCGCAACAAACAGACCGTGCCGCAATGCAAGGCAATAGGTGTCTATTTTTTCCACAAATGATTAAAAATTGGACTCAAGTCGGGCGGTTTAAACGTGGTCCCCTGTAGAGGTGTCGATGAGCCATCCTTGTGGACCCGCAATGTGGTCTGGCAAAAAAACGATCATCGCTTCACGAATGGCAATAACGGTCATCACAGACATTACGATTTGATCGAGTGTGAGCGTAGAAAAATGCATTTGTCGCCTCCTGCCATACCAAGGGTAAGGGTAGGGTGGCGTTTCAATAAGGCCAAATGAGGGCAAGGATCAGGCGCTCTTTGGGCGTGTGGCGCGCAGAGGTTAAAACCAGATCAAATTACGTTAAAATCCGAACGGCTTTGTCTCATATCCAACACCCGTCATGTACAACCCATCGGGGGGGCTGACAGGTCCGCAGGCCGTGCGGTCCCGTGCTTCAAGCGCCGCTGTCATGTCATCAGGGGTCCAATATTTGGCCCCTACGCGTTCCAATGAACCGACGATAGATCTCACTTGGTTGTGCAAAAATGACCGCGCCCGCAAATGGAACTGGTATTCTTTTCCGAAAGGATAGTTAATTTCCTCGACCGTGATTTCGTCCATGGTTTTGATCGGCGTCTTGGCCTGACACATGGTGGACCGGAACGTGGTGAAATCGTGGGTGCCCAGCAGTCGGTTCGCCGCCTCTTGCATCAACCCCGCATCCAGTGGTCCGCGCACTTGCCAGACCAAACCTGCGCCATGCACAACAGGCGCGCGCCGCGCAATCAAGCGAAACGTGTAGCGCCGCTCATTGGCCGAATAGCGCGCGTGCCAGTCATCATCGACACGCACAGCATCCAATATCGCCACAGGCAGGGGTTTTAGGTGAAAATTCACCGCCTCCATCAGCCGAAACGGATCCCAATCGCGCACCAAATCGCAATGGGCCACTTGGCCTTTGGCATGCACGCCAGCGTCTGTGCGCCCAGCCGCACCGATCGTTGGGCAATCAGGGTCGATTTTGCGCAGCGCTTCTTCGACAGCTTGCTGGACAGAGGGCTGAGTTTTTTGGCGTTGCCACCCTGAAAAGGGCGCGCCGTTGTATTCTATGAGGAGGGCAAATCTGGGCATGACCGCCATGTACCGCGCGGTGCAGCGCGCGTCCAGTCTTTCACTGTCTCAAGTTGCGTCGCACCTTTCAAAAAGTGATGGGCCTCCCTATGTTGAAGACAGAAAACTGTGAAGGGGCAGGGGTTTGATCATTGGTAACATCGCCGACCGCATCGTTCGGGGCGTCGAGACGGTACAAGAGGGCGTGAATGAGGCTCTGTTCGAGCCGGTGATCCGCGTGGGAATCACAGGATTATCGCGGGCGGGCAAAACGGTGTTTATCACCTCGCTTGTGGCCAATCTTCTGGATCGCGGACGCATGCCTCAACTTGGCGCATCCTCAGCCATCACTGCCGTTTATTTGCAGCCGCAGCCCGACGACACCGTGCCGCGGTTTGATTATGAAACCCATCTGGCCGCCCTCACCGCGCCCGCGCCGCATTGGCCTGACAGCACGCGCGCCGTGTCGGAATTGCGCCTGTCGTTCAAAGTGCAACCGACGGGGATTTTGGGCATGGTCTCTGGCCCGCGTACGATCCATTTGGACATCTTGGATTATCCGGGCGAATGGCTTTTGGATCTCGGCCTGATGGAAAAATCCTATGCCGAGTGGTCCGAAAGTACGATTTCTGCCGCCAAGTCCCGTGATCAAAGCGCTGAATTTCTATCCCAATTGAACGTCATAGATGCCCATATAAAACATGATGAGCAACAGGCCAAATCATTGGCGCAAAGCTTTACAACCTATCTGAAAGCCGCGCGTGAGGCTGGTTATTCGGATTGCTCCCCTGGGCGGTTCCTATTGCCCGGCGAAATGGAAGGCTCGCCTGTTTTGACCTTTGCGCCTTTACCGCCCGGTGAGGCCAAACGGGGCACACTCGCGCGTGAATTTGAGCGCCGCTATGAAGCCTATAAACGCGAAGTCGTGAAACCGTTTTTCCGCGATCATTTCGCCAAAATTGACCGCCAAGTGGTGCTTGTTGATGCGCTGGGCGCGATCCATGCCGGCCCCAAAGCCGTCGAAGATCTGCGGCGCACCTTAGCTGATATCCTAAGCGCCTTTCGCCCTGGTCGGGTGGGGCGCTTGCTCGCACTTTTGGGACAACGTCGCGTGGACCGCGTGCTGTTCGCTGCCTCTAAAGCCGATCACATTCATCACAGCCAGCACCCGCGTTTGACTGCGATTATGGAGGCCCTCGTGCGTGATGCCCGTGACCGTGCCGATTTCGCAGGTGCGGCGACCTCTGCCATGTCGATTGCCGCCTTACGCGCCACAGTCGAGGAAACGATTGACCACAACGGCGAGACGCTTGACTGCGTGCGTGGGCGTACAAGTGACGGAAAACAAGCGGCTTTTTATCCCGGTGAATTGCCTCAAGACCCGTCTCACATTTTGACGCCCGCACGCAAAGGCGCTGAGAAATGGTTGGATGGAGACTATGAAATCATGCGGTTTGAACCTGCGCGATTGACATTGAAGCCCGGTGAAGGCCCGCCACACATCAGACTAGATCGCGCCGCAGAATTTTTGATCGGGGACAAGTTATGACGGATCTGCCAAAGCCCAAAGCTAAATCCAAGCGCGGTCCCGTGTTGATTGAATTTGACGATGCGTCTGACGTGACCCCGTCCACCGCCGATCCTGTACCTGATCTGGTGCCTCTGCGTGCGCCCTCGGCGATGGAGCGCGCTGCTGTTTTCGCCGCCCGTAAACCGTCCCTATTGGCGCGTTGGTTTTGGCGGCTTTTGGGCACTTTGTTTGTGTTTGTCGTCACGCTGGCCAGTTATGATTTCGTCGCAGGATTGATCGCGCGCAATCCGATTTTGGGTTACGGCGCGTTGGCGCTCACCGGTACTTTTATCGTCGTGTTGCTGGCTATTGCTCTGAAAGAACTCGCCGCTTTTGCGCGATTAAAACGTATTGATACCTTGCACAAGGCAGCTGTGGCTGCTGCAGCTAACCAAGATCTTAAAGCCGCGCGTGTCGTCACTGACCGGCTGCAATCAGTTTATAAGGCGCGCAAGGATGTGTCTTGGGGCAATGATCGTTTTAATGAACGCAAAGCCGAAGTCTTTGATGCCGATGGGCTTTTGCAATTGGCGGAAACTGAATTTCTGGTGCCGCTTGATGCCGCCGCACGCCGCGAAGTTGAAGTGGCCGCGCGTCAAGTGGCGACAGTTACAGCCCTTGTGCCCATTGCTTTGGCAGATGTTTTCACCGCGCTGACCGCAAACCTGCGGATGATCCGCCGCATTGCTGAGATTTACGGTGGGCGCTCTGGCACGCTTGGATCATGGCGGGTGACGCGATCTGTTTTGACTCATTTGGTGGCTACGGGCGCTGTGGCCGTGGGCGATGATTTGATCGGGTCTTTGGCAGGAGGCGGCGTCTTGGCCAAGGTTTCGCGCCGTTTCGGTGAGGGCGTGGTCAACGGCGCATTGACCGCCCGCGTGGGCGTGGCCGCGATCGAAGTCTGTCGTCCTTTGCCTTTCATGGCTGCCAAAAAACCATCGGTCACGGGCACTGTGAAACGCGCCTTGACGGGATTATTTGGGTCAGCAGACGGGTAGAGACCTTACAGTACAGAGCGATCCATCGGCGTCAAATACCCCAAAGGCGGCAGCATCGTCCCTTTGACCATAGCGGTTAAAATCTGTTTGGTCGGCGGGGTCATAGACAGTGGGAACATCACGCGATCGCGGAGCACGGGCAGAATTTTGCTATCGGATTGGTAAAACGGTGTGAAACCCGCTGACATCCATTGATAAACCGTGATATGTCCACGTCTGGCGCGTGCATAGGCTGGCAAGGCTTTGGTGACAGGGAAATGTTTTAGCGCCTCGCTCAAAGCCCAAGCATCCAAAAGCGCCATATTGGCCCCTTGCCCCAGTTGTGGCGAAGCACGGTGGGCGGCGTCGCCGATATAGACAATGCCATCGCCGAAAGGACGGCGCAAAGTCCCGTGAGTGTAGCGCGCCATGGTCATTTGATCGACTGATACGATTTGATCTAAAAACGGTTCAAGCGCGGGCCACAGCGTGCGGACCTCTTGTTTCCAATGATCCAAACCGCGCAGCTGCCAAGCGCCATAGCTGTCTTGTGGCAAAGACCAAAACAGGGCGGCTTTTTGTCGGTTCTGATTCGGCATTGTGCCAATTGGCATCACGCCGATCATATGATTGGCGCGGGTGTAGCGCTGAGACAATTCCCCCAAAGGCACATCCGTTTCAGGCCAATCGAGTGAGGTCCAAATCGCACCAAAAGGCAGGGTGCGGGATTTCAGCGGACTCAGTGCTGATCGCGCGCCGCTGGCATCTATGATCAAATCGAAAGGCCCTGCGTTGCTGCCGTCCTCAAACTCAAGGTGGTGATCACTATGCCTTGTTACTTGATGGCTCTGCTGCAGGGTGATTTCACGGGCTTGAGCTGCATTAAGCAGGCTGTCGAACAGGGCCGCGCGGTGAATGGCGAGGCCATAGCTTGTACCGTAGGACACATCCAAGACGCGCTTATTTCGCGTCGTTTCATACCCCAGCATCCGGTTGATTTCGTGGCCATTGCTGCGTGCCGCGTCGCCTGCGCCGATGACATCCAGCACGCGCCGCCCAACAGGCTGAATGACCAAGCCCGACCCAACAGGCTGCGGCGTCTCAAATTGATCGAAAATTGAGACCTCGTGCCCTTGATCGGCCAGTAATGATGCCGCTGCCAACCCGCCAATGCCTGCACCTGCGATGCCGATGTTTAGAGGGTGCTGCGCCATGGTTGTGCCTCGGTCTGTTTTGGGGCTGGTTTCCCTGAACTAACAGCAATGACCGGTGTTTAAAACAGTTTAGGGGGCGCCCCTTTGGGAGCATCACGCTGGTCTATGCCCATTTTCAACGCGCGCCCAATACGGTGCGCCAGCGCGGACCACGCCATTGCGGTGTCGGGCGGCACAGTGTCTTGAAGCGTCTCATCAAATAGAGCCAGCCAAAGCGCGAAATGTTCGCCCTTGATGTCAGCTGCTTTCATATGTGTTTGCTGTGGGTTGCCGTCAAAGCTGCGATCCAAGCCAATGGCATTGCGCCAAAAGCTGGCGATTTTGGCCTCATGCGGGTGCCAATCGTCCACATGATTGGCAAATACAGGCCCAAGGTCGGGGTGGTTGCGCACGCGCGCATAAAAGCGCGTGACGACCTCATTGATTTGATCTGACGTGATCGGGAATTTTGGCGGCAGGGGCGTCATGGTGCAATCCTTTGATTGCCTGTATCTTATGGCTGTTTTTACGCTCGTGGCATGAGGCGCTGCGCCGCAGGGGCTCAGTTGCCCATAAGTATTTTCATACTGTTTTTATCGACTTAAATTTTTAATCCTGAGTATTTTTATAGTTGACAGTATAGGTCAACTATTTGATTTTGTTATATTTTTTATTTGACGTCCCTTTTTTGCCTGCTATGATCACTTTAGTCCAGCAAGCCCGCGCATTCGCGCCAGCCAGCCAGAAAAATCAACTCAGAGCCTATTGTGGAGACGATTCATGTCTGCGACAGCTTGTAAATCTTGTTCTTTTTTTGAAACCAAAGTCGTGGCCGCCGCTGATGCTGGTTTGTGCCGCTTCAATCCGCCCAGCTTTTTGACAGAAGATGAAAAGCGCGGCATCTGGCCTGTTGTGAAAACAGATGACTGGTGTGGACATCATTCCAAGACCAATTAATCAAACGCGCCATCCAGCCATCCAGCCCGCTTGACGGATTTTCCGTACTGGCCAGCCAGACAGCTCGGCAGCTATTGTGAAAAAGGGGCATCTCTAGAGCCCCTTTTTTGCTTTCAGAATGTCGCGCTATGCATTTTTGCAGCGTAAAGCTTTAAGTGTGCTTTGAGATGGGTTTACCCCGGTGAAGGCGCGTCCTATAAGGCCTGCATGGATTATTTGGTATTTATTATTATACGAATTATGACCCCGGCGCTCCAAGGTTGAGCCGCCGGGCAAAGGCGTATGGACCCAGCGCCGCCTTCACCCTCTCTTTGACTTCTTTGATAGGACTGACTCGCGATGTGCGCAGATACTCCAACCGAAAACACCCAAGATACACCTGACTACAAAACCACTTTGAACTTGCCAAAAACCGACTTTCCGATGCGTGCGGGCCTGCCCAAACGTGAACCCGGTTGGTTGGACCGTTGGGCGCAAATCGGCGTCTACGACCAATTGCGGGCCAAGGGCAAAGCCGACAATCGCACGCCTTTTGTGCTGCATGATGGCCCCCCCTATGCGAACGGCAATTTGCACATCGGTCACGCGCTGAACAAAACCATCAAAGACATCATCGTGCGCTCGCACCAAATGATGGGCCATGATGCGCGCTATGTGCCCGGTTGGGATTGTCACGGCCTGCCGATTGAATGGAAGATCGAAGAACAATACCGCGCCAAGGGTAAAAACAAAGACGACGTGCCTGTGGTGGATTTCCGTCAAGAGTGCCGCAAGTTTGCAGAGAACTGGGTCGGCATTCAACGTGAAGAATTCAAGCGTATCGGCATCAACGGCAATTGGGATGATCCCTATTTGACGATGAATTTCCATGCCGAGGCTGTGATTGCCGATGAATTCATGAAGTTCTTGATGAACGGAACATTGTACCAAGGCTCAAAGCCTGTGATGTGGTCGCCTGTTGAAAAAACAGCGCTGGCCGAGGCCGAGATCGAATACCACGATCACAAATCGCACACGATTTGGGTTCCGTTTAAGGTGACTAAAGTTGATGGCGTTACGCGTATTGGAAAAGAATCCGATGTGACTTTGGGTAAAAGATTCGAGGAGTTGAATGCACTCCGCGATGCTCGCGTCGTCATCTGGACGACGACACCTTGGACCATCCCATCCAACAAAGCGGTCTGCTATAACCCAACGATCAGCTATGGTCTTTACTGTGTGGATGAAACCGAAGAAGAAAGCTGGACCAAACCAGGCGATCTATACATCTTCGCGGATGCGCTGGCCGAGGACGCCTTGGGGAAGTCGCGCGTAACCAAATTTACACGCGTCCGTGATGTTGAACCACAAGAACTCGAGGGCATGACCCTTTCCCATCCTTTTGCAGGCCTTGAAGGTGCGGATGGTTTCTGGGATTACGACGTGCCCATGATTGACGGCGATCACGTAACGGCAGACGCCGGTACAGGTTTCGTGCACACCGCGCCAAGCCACGGTGCGGACGACTACGAATGTTTCGTTGCGCGCAACTGGATCGACCGGATGACCCATAACGTGGGTGAAGAATCCGAATTCTTGCCGCATGTGCCATTCTTTGCAGGTCTGCAAGTCTTTGACCGTAAAGGCAAAGAGGGTAAAGCAAACACTGCTGTGATCGCCAAGCTGGTTGAGGCTGGCGGCATCATTGCGCGCGGCCAAGTCAAGCACAGCTATCCACATTCTTGGCGCTCCAAAGCGCCGATCGTGTTCCGCAACACGCCGCAGTGGTTTGCCTCTGTCGATAAAAAACTCGATGATGGCATGGGCGAATACGGCGATAGCATCCGCGAACGCGCGCTGCGTTCCATCGATGAATTGGTCACTTGGACACCGCAAACCGGCCGCAACCGCTTGTATTCCATGATTGAAAGCCGCCCCGATTGGGTGCTCTCGCGCCAACGCGCTTGGGGTGTGCCTTTATCGTGTTTCACTAAAAAAGGCCTGCTGCCAACAGATCCTGATTTCTTGCTGCGCAACGCCGAATTGAATGCGCGGATCAAGGCCGAGTTCGAAGAGCATGGCGCGGATATCTGGTACACGGATGGGTTTAAAGAGCGTATCTTGGACGGCATCGCCAACCCTGACGATTATGACCAAGTGTTTGACGTGTTGGACGTTTGGTTTGATTCCGGCTGTACGCACGCGTTCGTTTTGCGTGACCGCGAAGACGGGACTGAGGATGGCATCGCCGATGTCTATATGGAAGGCACCGATCAACACCGTGGTTGGTTCCACTCATCCTTGCTGCAGGCCTCTGCCACCAAAGGTCGTGCACCCTATAAAAACGTTGTGACGCATGGGTTTACGCTGGATCAAAAGGGCATGAAAATGTCCAAATCTATCGGAAATACCATCGTACCTGAAACCATCATCAAACAATACGGCGCGGATATTTTGCGTCTTTGGGTGGCGCAGGCTGACTATACCAACGACCAACGTATCGGGCCTGAAATTCTGAAAGGCACTGCCGACAGCTACCGCCGTCTGCGCAATACCATGCGCTATATGTTGGGCTCATTGGCGGATTTCTCTGAGGCGGACCGTGTTGAACCAGCTGATATGCCCGAGCTTGAGCGCTGGGTTCTGCACCGCGTGAAAGAGGTCGATGAGGCGGTCCAAAAAGGTTACCGCAGCTTCGATTTCTCAGGCGTTTGGCAGGCTGTGTTCACATTTGCCACTGTCGATCTGTCGGCCTTCTACTTTGATATCCGCAAGGACGCTTTGTACTGTGATGGCGATACATTGAACCGCCGCGCGGCGCGCACTGTGTTGGATATCTTGTATCACCGTATCACCAAATGGTTGGCGCCAATCTTGGTGTTCACGATGGAAGAAGTCTGGCTTGAGCGCTTCCCAGGGGATGACAGCTCAATCCACCTTGAGGATTTTGTTGAAACGCCAAGTGATTGGAAAGATGAGGCTTTGGCCGCGAAATGGGCCAGCATTCGTCAGGTGCGCCGTGTCGTGACCGCTGCTTTGGAAATCCAGCGCACCGAGAAGGTCATCGGGGCCTCATTGGAAGCGGCTCCCGTGGTTCACATCGAGGATGCGAGTGTTGTTGCTGCGCTGAAAACCGTATCTTTTGATGATCTGTGCATCACCTCGGGCATTTCGATCACGACCGATCCATCACCCGCCGAGGCCTTCCGTTTAACCGATGTGGCGGGAGTCGGTGTTGTGTTTGAAAAAGCGACAGGTGAGAAATGTCAGCGCTGCTGGAAAATTCTGCCAGATGTCGGCACGCATAGCCATGCTGGTGTCTGTGGTCGCTGTGATGATGCTTTGAGCTAACGCACAAAGAGTAAAACAAAGAGCCCCGTCTGTTTGGACGGGGCTCTTTGCATTTAAGTGGTGCATTATACCAAAATCGGGTTTTGGCGCTCGTTATCGTTGCGTTACTGTGTTGTGCGTTGCGCTGGAATGATTTGTTGTGCAATCCCCGCACCCAGCAAGTACAGGCTGGTCAGGATGAGGCCTGCGTTCATCCATGGTTCTGAGGCCCCGATAAGCAATAGAACCGAAAATATAATCCACGTGATTGTTGCGGGTAGGGTGACAGCGCGCCACCGTGTGGTGCGGGTTGGATGCACAAAACGGATCGGCAAAAACATTGCAGGCGTCAACAACAACATTGTGACAATCATGGCCCAAACGGGCGGCTCTAACGCAAAGAACACCAGCGCGACCATGTTCCAACAGGCGGGGAACCCCTCGAAACTGGCGTCTTCGGTTTTCATTCGGGTGTCTGCGAAATAGAGAGCAGAGACTGTGGTCACCGTGAGAGCGCAGGTCCAGCCAGCCCATTCAGGGATCATGCCTGAGTGTACAATGGCAAAGACGGGGACGAAGACATAGGTGAGAAAATCGACGACCAGATCAAGCACGGCCCCATCAATGCGTGGGGCGTGGGTCTTGGTGTCAACTTTACGTGCCAAAGGTCCATCAATTCCATCGACGACAAGGGCAGCAAGAAGCCACAAGAACATATGGGACCAAGCACCTTGGGCGGCACTGAACAATGCCAGTAAGGCCAAAGCGGCCCCCAATGCGGTAAGGAGATGGATCGAATTGGCAAGAATTAGACGTGTATGCATAGGCTTTGATGCCTGTCGCATCGCTGCGTTGCAAGCAGATGTTACGTAAGGTACCGAATTGGCAGCAAAGACGGATGCGTAGTGCATGCTGACCGGTTTGAAGCCGCAGCTATAATTGGAATTGATCCCGTGTTTTTGCACGGGATCAGCGATGTTCTAACAAAAAAGTCGCTCGATTCGGAGGGTTTGATGTTAGGTTTGCAGCAGGCTTAAGGCCGTTGAGTATCCTGATGCTGCGACAGTTTCAGACGATAGCGTCAGTGTTTCGTCGTCGCTGTCTTCGTCCGTTTCTTCAGACATCAAGCTGTCAAACAGTGAGGCCAGATCTGCATCTGTGGTTTCTTTATCGCCGCCGGGTGGCGGACCGCTTGGAGGAGGACCGCCTGTGCCGCCCGGAGGTGGGCCACCAGGTGGAGGGGCACCGGAGGTTTGGCTTTGCTCGGTTTCAGTCGCTTGTGCTGATGTTGATGACTGGCTTTGAAGGCTGGTCATCATCCCCATAGAGGCGGAGGTGATGGACAGTGTCATGTCAAATGGTCCTTTGGTCAGGCGCGCGCGGGATGCAAAAAGGCGCTTGTCCGCCAAAATGGACGAAGTCATTTAACATCCTTTTGATCTTTAGTTTAAAATTTTAACGACCCGCAGCAAATTCATTTCAATTTTAATTGTTTTTGAACAGGTGTCAGACATGTACAGCATATCGCGCAAGGCTCATCAGCCTGACACAAATCAACGCCCACTCGTTTCCAAGTGCTTCCAGTAACCCTGTGAATTATTCAGACGTCGCACGGGGATGGGCGGCGTTGTACACTTCCAAAAGGCGGGCGGTATCGACGGCGGTATAGGCTTGGGTTGTGGCCAAAGATGCGTGACCCAACAATTCTTGGATCGCCCGCAAATCGCCACCGGCATTCAACAGATGGGTGGCAAAGGAATGTCGCATTGCGTGGGGCGTGACGGTCGAGGGTAAACCAAGCTGCATCCGTGCTTTCTCGGTGACTTTGGAAATCAAACGCGGATTTAAGGCGCCGCCGCGTTTGCCGCGAAACAAGGCTGTGTCATCGTCCAAATCAAAGGGGCATTCGCGTATATAGTCTGCCACGGCACGCCGTGCGACTGGCAAAACAGGCACCAGCCGTTCTTTGTTGCCTTTGCCGACGATGCGGATGGTGTCAGTGAGCGGCACATCTTTACCGGTCAGGGAAAGCGCCTCTGAAATCCGCAAACCGCAACCATATAATAATGTCAAAACCGCCGCATCACGGGTGTTGATCCAAGGCTCACTGGATTGCAACTCGACTGTTGAAATCATGTCTTGCGCCGCATCTGCCGTTAGCGGGCGGGGCAGTTTTTTGCCAAACTTAGGCGAGCGCGCGGACAAAACACCCGAGGCATCAAACCCGTCACGTTCTGCAATCCAACGGGTGAAGGTTTTCACGGCAGACAATGATCGCGCCAAAGATCGCGCGCCAACGCCGCGCCCGCGTTCAAACGCCATCCAAGAACGCATATCGGAAATGGTGAGATCGGCGATTTTGCCTGTGCCAAAGCCTGTGCCGTGATGTTGCATCAAAAACGACAGCCATCCGGTGACATCGCTGCGGTAAGCGGTGATCGTGTGCTCTGAGACACCGTTCAAAGCGCGCTGTAAATCAAGCCAGTCCACGACAGCCATACGCAGGCCATCAGTCAATCCACCTATAGCCGCCGAGGTCATGCCAGCCAGCGGCGCATGGTTTTCTCAAACACGCCGGCGAAAAATGACAAAAAATCAGTGCCTTGAGTCGGTTTGAACATATGGGGGTCTTCTGCGCCCAAGATCAACAAGCCGGGCAGGCGGCCTGAACCGAAATCAAGTTTCAAACAGGCCTCAGAGTGAATGAACCCTGTCTCGTCCCCATATATAACGTCTGTGTCTGGCGCGACTTGGCGCAGGGTGACGTCGCGGGCAGGGATATTGCGGCCCAGCGTCAGATAGGTGTTGATGAAGCCTGGTTCAGCCGTGACCAAAACATCGCCCAGTTTGCGCACCACGGGATCTTCGTCTTCGATCTTGGTTTCCAACAAAAGTTTGACGGCATCGACACGTAAAATATCAGCAACCTCGCCGCCTAAATCACGCAGAAATGTTTCAAAATCGAGAGGGTCCATCATGCGCAAAATCGCGCGGTGAATTTGATTGGTGCCAGCCAGATTTTCATAGGCGGCAGCGATGACGCCGCGATGGGTGTCTTCCAAACGATCCAAACGATCCTCAAGACGGTCCATGGCGATGCCGCGCAAATCTACGATATTGCCGCCGTTGCCCTTTTCGTTGGCCGCGATCAGCGCGCGCATGACGTCAAGATCATCTAAAATCATATCTGGTTCAGAGATGATTTTTTCACGCAATTCTTCGGCCAATGGCGCCATCGTTTTGGAATGGGGGGCCGTGGGAATTTGGGTGCTCATAGGGGTACTGCCTCAAACTTAAGCTGGATTTTTTCCAGTCTCTTGTCATGCAATGTGACGCTATGCACCCTGTGGTGCAAGGGAAATGCCACTTTTGTTTGGTGCATCTGTCATCATTTGAGTCCGCAAAGCCACATCCCCCATAATAGAAAACGCCCCGCGGGCCATGAGGTCGCGAGGCGTCGAATCAATTCACAGCCCGTAAAGACAGGATGTTTTGATTAGAGAATTTTAATGCCAGCAGCTTTGATGTCTTTCACAAAACCGTCCAAGCCTTTGTCGGTCAAAACATGGTTTGCCATGGCTTTGATGACTGCTGGTGGGGCTGTGATCACATCCGCGCCGATTTTCGCACAATCAGAAATGTGGTTCACGGTGCGAATGCTTGCGGCCAGGATTTCAGTCTCGTAACCATAGTTGTCGTAGATAGTGCGGATGTCTTCGATCAGGTCCAGACCATCGATGTTGATGTCATCCAAACGGCCGATGAAAGGCGAAATGTAAGTCGCGCCGGATTTCGCGGCCAAGAGCGCTTGGTTGGCAGAGAAACACAAGGTGACGTTGATTTTGTGACCTTCGGATGAGAGCACTTTACAGGCTTTCAAACCGTCCAAAGTCAAAGGCAATTTGATCACAACGTTGTCGGCGATCTTGGCCAATTTGCGACCTTCTTCGATCATCGTGGCAGAATCAAGCGCCACAACTTCGGCAGATACGGGACCATCAACCAAATCACAAATTTCTTTGGTCACTTCCAAAATGTCACGGCCAGATTTTGCGATCAAAGACGGGTTTGTGGTCACGCCATCGCAAAAGCCAAGGTCGTTCAGCTCACGGATTGCATCTACATCGGCTGTATCAACGAAAAATTTCATAGCGGAGTCCTCTGTACACCTAAAGTTTTCGCGTCTTGATAGCGCAAACGAGGCGTTTGAGAAAGGGTCTTATCTGTAAAAGCGGCACTGGTATGGGGCAGGCAAACCTCTTATGAAATAAGACCATGACGCAGAGTGATTTTTTCCCCCAAGGCGCGCTGGTCGCAGTGTTGACAACCGAGCCACTTGACCG
The DNA here is from genome assembly GCF_018860665.1 of Pacificibacter marinus. Taxonomy (GTDB): domain Bacteria; phylum Pseudomonadota; class Alphaproteobacteria; order Rhodobacterales; family Rhodobacteraceae; genus Celeribacter; species Celeribacter marinus_A. The sequence continues at coordinate 122,091 of NZ_JAHKPK010000003.1, read as the reverse complement.
TCCGTTGGATTATAAATCCCCCGAAGGCGGCTGCCGTTTGGGCGATTTTGTGCAGGTGCCGCTTGGGCCGCGCAAGGTTTTGGGCTGCGTTTGGGGCACGGGGCGCGGCGGATTTGATCTGAGCAAGGCGCGATCCATTTCGAACATCTTGGATGTGGCCCCGATGAGCTCCGACATGATGGTGTTTTTGACACGCGTTGGCGCTTATACATTGACGCCGATGCCTGCGATGCTGCGCTTGGCCACCCGTGCACCGGGCTTGGTCGATCCGCCGTCGATGCGCAAAGTCTATCGGCTTGGCACAGGGGAAATGCCGCGCGAGACAGAGGCGCGCAGACGGGTGATTGCGACGTTGAAGGATACGCCGAATCTGTCGTTTACTCTGAAAGAACTGGCTGAACATGTGGGCGTTGGCACATCTGTGATCAAAGGCATGGTGCCTTCTGGTGCCGTTTTGGAACAAGACAGTCCGCGCGATTTGGAATTCCCCCGCCTTGATCCCCATGCCAGCGGCAAAACCTTGAGCGAGGATCAGGCCGCCGCTTCAGCCGCGTTACGTCATGCTGTGGCCTCAGAGACCTATTCCACCACCTTGCTCAAAGGTGTCACTGGATCGGGCAAAACCGAAGTCTATTTGGAAGCCGTTGCCGAATGTTTGGCCAAAGGCCGTCAGGCTTTGGTGTTATTGCCCGAGATCGCTTTGACGTCTGAATTTTTGGACCGCGTCGAAGAACGCTTTGGAGCAAAGCCCGCCGAGTGGCATTCAGGCGTGACCATGACAGAACGGCGCCGCGTGTGGAAAATGGTCGGCTCTGGTGGGGCACAGATGGTGATCGGGGCGCGCTCTGCGCTGTTTTTACCTTACCAAAATCTGGGCTTGATTGTGGTCGATGAAGAACATGACACATCCTACAAACAAGAAGAGGGCGTGTTGTATAACGCCCGCGACATGTCGGTGCTGCGCGCGTCTTTGTGTTCGGCGACTGTCGTGTTGGCTTCGGCCACGCCCAGCCTTGAGACTTGGGCCAATGTCGAATCCGGCAAATACAAACGCCTTGATCTGGAAAGCCGGTTTGGCCCCGCAGTGATGCCTGAAATGCGCGCACTGGACATGCGGGTGGAAACGCTTGCGGCCACGCGGTTCATTTCTGACCAACTGGTTGCGGAAGTGAACAAACGGGTGGAAAAAGGCGAGCAGTCTTTGTTGTTCATCAACAGACGCGGCTATGCCCCCGTCACCATTTGTCGGGCTTGCGGGCATCAGATTGCCTGCGATCATTGCGATGCGCGCATGGTGGAACACCGTTTTTTGAAACGCTTGATGTGCCACCAATGTGGTGAGACGAAAGAAATGCCAACCGCCTGTCCATCGTGCAAGGTCGAGGGGCGTTTGGCCCCTGTTGGACCTGGGGTGGAACGTTTGGCCGAAGAGGTGATCGAAAAATTCCCCGATGCCAAAGTGGCTGTGCTTTCCAGTGATCTGTTCGGCTCTGCGCGGGCGTTAAAAGACCAAATCCAACTGATTGCAAATGGCGACACGGATATCGTGATCGGCACGCAGTTGGTCGCCAAAGGGCACAATTTTCCCAATCTGACGCTTGTGGGCGTGATCGATGCCGACCTTGGCCTGCAAGGGTCTGATTTGCGCGCCGCGGAACGCACATTCCAATTGATGCGCCAAGTGGCGGGACGGGCAGGGCGGGCCGAGAAACGCGGCACAGCTTTGATGCAGACCTATCAACCCGAACACCCCGTGATCCGTGCGATTTTGGCCGGAGACGAGGAAGGCTTTTGGAAGGCCGAAGCGGAAGAGCGCAAAATGGCGGGCGTGCCCCCTTACGGCCGTATGGCGGGGATCATTTTGTCGGGGCCTGATCTGGGGGATGTGTCGCGGGCGGCCAGTGACATGGCGCGCAATATCGCGCCCTTGCAAAAGGTTGGCGCGATGGTGTTCGGCCCTGCACCCGCGCCAATTGCCCGCGTGCGCGGCAAACACCGCGTGCGGTTGCTGGTGAAAGCCGAAAAGGCTGCTCCGCTGCAAGGCGCGCTTAGCCGCTGGGCCGCAGCTGTGCGATTGCCCAAAAACGTCAAGCTTCAGATCGATATCGATCCACAGAGCTTTTGGTAAGGTTAAACGGTGCTGTGACTGCGAAAATTAAATCCGATGCGGCGGACCGTAGGGGGCCCGTGGATTTTAAAACCAGTGATCGATAGCCGTGGGTCAAGATTACGCCTGCACGAAATATCAATCTGCAATTCTCAGTGTCTGTGCGTGATCCGTGCCATTGTGGTGCGATCGACGAGGGTTTAGCATATCCACATTCAAATCCATATCTGTCATTGATACGGATTTTTTACGAGGGGCGCATTGAAAATTTTGTCTTTTCAGTCGGCAGACAAACGCCTAAACGACAGGCATGAAAAAAATCATTCCCATTTCCGAGGCTGCGAATTTTCCGCTTTGGCGTCGTCCCGTTTTTTTGCTGTTTTTGATGGCCTTTGCCATGCCAATTGCCTTCAACACATGGAGTGCTCTGCTCAATAATTTCGTTATTGATGTGGCAGACTTTACCGGCGTTGAGATCGGGTGGTTGCATTCCGTGCGCGAGATTCCGGGCTTTTTGGCGGTGGGAGTGATCGCGCTGATGATGCTTGTCCGTGAGCAGATATTGGGGTTGGTTGCCTTGTTGATGCTCGGCGTTGCTACAGCCTTGACGGCTTATTTTCCGTCTTTTGGTGGCATCTTGACGCTGACCATGCTGTCTTCCATCGGCTTTCATTACTACGAGACGGTAAACCAATCACTGCAATTGCAATGGATCGACAAAGCGCGTGCACCGCAAGTGATCGGTTGGCTGATGGCCGCTGGATCTGCGGCCTCGCTATTGGCCTATGGCACTTTGGTTTTAACGTGGAAGACTTTTGATCTGTCTTATGGGCTCGTCTATATGGTGGGGGGCGGGGTGACCGCTGCGATCGCGATTTATGCGCTACTGGCTTTCCCGCAATTCGAATCACCAACACCTCAGTTGAAGACATTTGTGCTGCGTCGCAGGTACTGGTTGTATTACGCGTTGCAGTTCATGGCGGGCGCGCGCCGTCAGATTTTTGTGGTCTTCGCGGCCTTTATGATGGTGGAAAAGTTCGGCTTTGATGTGCACCAAGTGACATCGCTGTTCATGATCAATTTCGTGATCAATATGGTGGTAGCCCCATTGATGGGGCGACTTGTGGGCGCGCGCGGCGAACGCTTTGTCTTGCTGTTGGAATACGCTGGATTGATCTTGGTGTTCTTGGCTTACGGCGGGTTGTACTGGCTGGGTTGGGGTGTTGTCGTCGCTTCTGTCTTATACGTGGTCGATCATATGTTGTTTGGCTTGGCCTTTGCTTTGAAAACCTATTTTCAAAAGATCGCAGACCCGCAAGACATCGCGCCAACAGCCGCCGTGGCCTTTACCATCAACCATATCGCGGCGGTGTTTTTGCCTGCCGCTTTAGGATATTTGTGGATCGTATCGCCTTCGGCTGTGTTCATCTTGGCCGCCTCATTGGCGGGGGTGTCCTTTGGCTTGGGTCTGTTGATCCCACGTCATCCGCGCAAAGGAAACGAAACCCTGCTATCGGCGCGTCTCACAAAGCGTAAAGGCGAGAGCACAACTGCGTGACCTTTTCGGACCGCTCTTGGTGCTCGGCCCCTCGCGCCCTATATATCTGTGACACCACATGAGGACCGCCATATGCTTTCGCTCTTTTCCAAAGCCACGCCTGTAACCCCTGACACGGCCTTGCCCGGACGCGATACGGCCATCGCAACAGCGCAGGATCATTTCATTTTTGGCACGCCTTTGAAGGCCGACATCAAAGAAGGCCATCAAGTGGTGATCTTTGGCATGGGGTGTTTTTGGGGTGTCGAGCGGATTTTTTGGTCCCTTGACGGTGTGGTAAACACGGCCGTTGGATACGCAGCAGGGATCACGCCGAACCCGACCTATAAAGAAGTGTGCTCTGGACAGACAGGCCACAACGAAGTGGTGCGGGTCGTGTTCGATCCCAGCCGCTTGAGTTTCGAGGCTCTGCTGAAAACCTTCTGGGAAAATCACGACCCCACTCAAGGCATGCGTCAAGGCAATGATCGCGGCACGCAGTATCGTTCTGGTATCTACACCAGCAATGCCGCGCAGATGGCGGCGGCTCAAGACAGTCTGGCGGCATATGCACCTGCACTGATCAAAACAGGGCATGGCGCGATCACCACAGAGATTTTGCCCGCGCCCACGTTTTATTATGCCGAGGACTATCACCAGCAATATTTGGCCAAAAACCCCGAAGGCTATTGCGGGATTGGCGGCACTGGAGTGAGTTGTCCGATTGGTTTGGGCGCGACACCGAAATAATCCAAATGAGTTTGCACCCTAGGCGCCGTCGAAGGCTGGCGCCTAGCTATCGAGTGCGTGGATCATAGGTTGGTACACGAGGTTCAAAGGTGGCTTGTCTGACAGGCCTGCCAAAAGACCAAACAGCGACAGCAAAAAGCCAGCTATAAACGTTGCAATCCCAAGTTTGAGATGCTTTATCCGCCGATTGCGGCTAAAATTCAACGTGGTTGATGCGAACCAAATACCCCACAAAAAAATCGCGCAAATACAAAATGCGTAGAGCGGGCTGCCCCAAATTAGGGTTCTTGCAAAGATATCAAAGCCAAAAGACGCGTTTTGACCGGTCGACATTTCCACGAGGACTAAACCTGTTCCCAAGAAGACTTGCCACAGATAAAATCCAATGGCGAAGGGGAAAATCACATTCAACGTTGAAATATACTGACGTGATTTTGGAACTGTATCATAGTACATTGATATGCGCCTATTTTGAAATATTGACCAAGGAATAACAGCCGAGAACAAATACGCACTTCACTAAAAATCAATATAAATGACTATATTGGAGTGCAACTAAAAGCTCTGCTTTTTACCCTAGGTTAAGCGAATGATCCTGTTATTGATCGCGATGTGACAAATTTGTCTTTGATGCTCAATAAGGGTGCGAAAATGGAACCATTTCACATTGGTCGGCAGCACCTTCGCGCAGGCTGCATACCGGTGAGTCTGTCGGTGCCGTTTGGCGACGGTCTTTCGCGCAGCAACGGCGCTTCGTGCGAAAAACCATAGACCTAATGCCGTCAAAACTGTTTAAGCGGTGATAATTCCAACAGGAGAGCCGCAATGCCCACGTTCACAGCCTTCACCACAACCAACGGACGCCTGCCAGCCGAGGCCATTTCAGAAGTCCTTGAAACCCTGATCCCAGAGCCTATCGGCGTTGGTGTGTTTGAAATCGAAGACGGTTCGGGCCTGTGGGAAGTGGGGGCCTATTTCACCGAAGCGCCCGATGTCGTTGGGCTTGCCTTGGTGGCCGCCTCGAACGGTGCCAAAGATTTCGTTATTTCCGAGCTGCCCGATACAGATTGGGTCGCCAAAGTCCGCCGCGATTTGGCCCCTGTCGAGGCGGGGCGCTTCTTTGTCTACGGGTCACATGATGCAGACAAATTGCCGAGCGATAAAATCGGCCTGCTGATCGAGGCGGCAATGGCCTTTGGCACGGGACACCACGGCACCACATTGGGCTGTCTGCGCGCTTTTGATCGTTTGCTCACTGCGGGCGGCACTTACGCCAATGTGGCCGATATCGGCTGCGGCACTGCCGTGTTGGCGATGGCGGCTGCAAAAGTGAACGACACGCCAGCCTATGCGTCTGATATCGATGAGGTGGCCGTGGCCGTGGCGCAAAGCAATGTCGATGCCAATGGTTTGGGCGATCAAGTGATCTGTTTGGAAGCCGCTGGCTTTAACCATGAAATGCTCGCGGCCAAAGCCCCGTTTGATCTGGTCTTTGCGAATATCCTCAAAGGTCCGCTGGTGGCGCTGGCCCCTGATGTCGCAGCCCATACCAAAGAGGGTGGCGCGGTGATTCTGTCGGGAATTCTTAATCCGCAAGCCGCTGAGGTTATTGAAGTTTATACCCGAAATGGGTTCAATCTTATTCATCACGAAGAGATTGTTGACTGGTCGACGCTAACGCTTAAAAAGATTGCCTCAAACTCACCTTAAATTTCTGGTTTTTGCCTTTTTTGCCCCATTCTTGCCACATTTGGCCGCAATAAAGTCATTGTCGGTGGGGGCCGGTATTAAGGGTGTTGCCATGGCCTATTCAGGTTCACAGCAATTGGAAAAAAGACTGACACGGATCGACGCTAAACGCCGTTCGATCGCTAAGGGTGCAGTCTATTCAGTTAACCAAGACGGGCTGATCATTGCACGTCCACGTCGCACAGGTCTTCGTTTCCCATTGCGGGGTTTGTTCTTCGCAATCGCGGGCCTGTTTATGTTCAAAGTTGGTGTCATGCTGGCCCTTGGTGCCGCGACCTATGCGGATCGTATCGCGGCATTGAATGATGGTACGATATTTGAGCGCGCTGGTGCTTGGGTGATGACAGCCGATCCCGCGACACAATGGATGGCGATGCAGGTTAAACTGCTTCTGCCTTAATCACAGATTTCTCTTGGGTCCGTTCTGGCGAGTTTCCCCCAGCCGTTCTTGACCCTTTCCATGAAAAGACCCGCGTCCCTCCGGCGCGGGTTTTTTGCCGTTTAATACGCTGCGTGTCCTGTCAGATCTATCCATTGGTGTTTGCAATGTTCTTGTTTCGTGCTAGTCGTAAGCAAAAGCATAAGAATGCAGGTAACAAGAGCAGGGGTGAACATGCGAGTACTCGGGATAGACCCAGGGTTGCGCAATATGGGCTGGGGGGTCATCGACGTCGCAGGCTCGCGCATCACGCATGTGGCAAATGGCGTGTGCCATTCATTGGCCAGTGATGATCTAGCGATCCGACTGTTGTCGCTGTTTGACCAACTGGCAGACGTCGTCCATACGCATCAACCTGATTGCGCCGCGGTCGAGCAGACATTCGTCAACAAAGACGCCGTCGCCACATTGAAACTGGGCCAAGCCCGCGCTGTGGCGCTTTTAGTGCCTGCCCAATTTGGCCTGCCGATTGGTGAATACGCTCCCAATGCGGTGAAAAAAGCCGTTGTCGGCGTGGGGCATGCTGCCAAGCAACAGGTCGAACATATGATCAAGCTACAGTTGCCGGGGGCGAGACTGGTCGGCGCAGATTCCGTTGATGCTTTGGCCATCGCGATTTGTCATTCGCATCACGCACAATCTGGGGCACGCTTGAGTGACGCGATCCAAAAGGCCGCCGTCAAACGCCCCGTAGTTAAAACATCAAGCTACAGAACATCCACCATCAAGAAAGCACGCGCATGATTGGCAAACTCACAGGCATCGTTGATTACATCGGCACGGATCACGCGATGATTGATGTGCGCGGCGTTGGTTATATCGTTTTCGTGTCGGAACGCACTCGCATGTCCATGCCGCGACAGGGCGAACCTGTGGCACTCTATACAGATATGCTGGTGCGTGAAGACATCATGCAGCTGTTTGGCTTTACATCGCTGTTCGAAAAAGAATGGTATCGCTTGCTGGTTTCTGTCCAAGGCATCGGCGCGAAAGCGGCTATGGCCATTTTAGGCACGCTTGGACCCGAGGCCACAGGGCGCGCCATCGCGCTGGGCGATTGGAACGCGATCAAAGCTGCCCCCGGCGTCGGCCCTAAAACCGCACAGCGCGTGATTATGGAGCTAAAAGACAAAGCGCCCAAAGTCATGGCCATGGGTGGCGCTCTGCCCGAAACGCTGGATGCCTCTGATGCAGCAGAGGTGATCGAGGCCTCGCAGCCTCAGCCCGCCCGCAAATCTGCAGCCAAAACACCCGCTGCCAAGCCAAATGTCGCCGCCGAGGCTGAGGCCCTGTCAGCCTTGCAAAATTTAGGGTATAGTCCCTCAGATGCTGCCAGTGCCGTGGCACAAGCCGCCGTGGACACGCCCGAGGCCACCACATCGACGCTTATTCGTGCCGCCCTCAAATTGCTTGCGCCGAAGGATTGATAGATGGACGCCTTTGATCCTATTGAGCCAGACGAAACGCTGCGCCCTGAGCGCCAACCGCAAGACGCCGATCGTGCTTTGCGGCCGCAAACGTTGGACGAATTTATCGGCCAACAAGAAGCCCGCGCCAACCTGCGCATTTTTATCGAATCCGCGCGCAAACGCGAAGAAACCATGGATCACGTGCTGTTTTACGGCCCTCCCGGTTTGGGTAAAACCACGTTGGCGCAAATCATGGCCCGCGAGTTGGGCGTGAATTTCAAGATGACCTCTGGGCCTGTTTTGGCTCGTGCTGGTGATTTGGCGGCGATCCTCACAAATCTCGAAGCCCGCGATGTGCTGTTCATCGACGAAATTCACCGGATGAATCCCGTGGTCGAGGAAATTCTATATCCCGCGATGGAAGACTTCGAGCTGGATCTGGTGATCGGCGAGGGGCCTGCGGCGCGGACCGTGCGTATTGAGTTGCAGCCCTTTACGCTGGTCGGTGCCACAACCCGCATGGGATTGCTCAGCACGCCCTTGCGGGATCGTTTCGGCATTCCCACGCGCTTGCAATTTTACACTACGGATGAGTTGCACGAGATCGTCACCCGTGGCGCGCGGATGCTTGGGGTGCCTGCTGACGATGATGGCGCGCATGAAATCGCTAAACGCGCAAGGGGCACGCCGCGCATTGCGGGGCGGTTGCTGCGTCGTGTGCTGGATTTCGCTGTGGTCGAAGGCGACGGGCGCATCACTCATGCCATTGCTGACAATGCCTTGACGCGTTTGGGTGTGGATCACTTGGGGCTTGATGGGGCGGACAGGCGGTATCTGTTGCTTATCGCGCAAAACTATCAAGGGGGGCCTGTTGGTGTCGAAACCTTAGCGGCCGCTTTGTCGGAAAGCCGTGATGCGATCGAGGATGTGATCGAGCCTTACCTACTTCAACAAGGTCTGATCCAGCGCACCCCGCGTGGCCGGATGTTGACGCAAAAATCATGGCATCACCTTGGGATGCAACCGCCGCAAAAGCCGGAGCAGATCCAGATGTTCGGTAAATAGGCGGTACACAACTGCCCCTTGCGATTTGCGTCGGAATTGCGCATCTACGGTGAGCGCAAAGGAGACCCCATGTCAGACACTTCAGAATTCACCCCCGAAGCCGTTGAAGCCTATTTCACCCGCGCCAGTGGTGATTATGTGTTTGCCCGTTGGGGGCGGCCTATTGCGCCTGTTGTTTTTGGCGTGGCCGACGATTCATTGTCGGTGATCAAAGGCAGCATCGAAGCGGCTGTGGCCATTGCGGGTGCCGAAATGGCCGAGACCGATCCTGAACTTGGATCAAACCTGATGATGTTCTTTTTCTCGGATTGGAAAGAACTGTTGGACGTGCCTAATATGGGCGACATGATCCCTGATCTAGAAATGCGCGTTCAGATGTTGATCGACCGCAATGCGCATCAGTACCGTGCCTTTCGCTTTGACGATGAGGGCGCGATCAAAGCCTGTTTCACTTTCGTGCGCATGGGCGGGGCAATGGACGAGGTGCCTGCCGATGTGATTGCGCTGTCTCAGGCCACCCAAGCGCTTTTGTTGTGGTCTGACACCACCTTCACCCAAGACAGTCCGCTGGCGCTGACCGAGGCGGGCACAGTCATACGCCCAGATGTGGCCAATGTGCTGCGCGCCTCTTATGATCCGGTCCTGCCAAGTGCTGCGCGCGATGCGTCGCATGCCTTGCGTCTTTATGCGCGGCTGATTGCTGGATAGGGCAAGGCTGGCGACATGACCCCGTCTTGCACATGTCATACGCAAGCCTTAGCCTGATGAAAACGGCTTGAGGGGCTCGACGTGATCCATAAATTTCCCGTGCATGTCTACTATGAAGACACCGATCTTGCGGGCATCGTTTACTATGCCAATTATTTCAAATTCATCGAACGCGCGCGCACTGAATGGGTGCGTGAGGCGGGCGTCGATCAGGTCGCGCTGAAGGCCGATGATGGCATCGTGTTTGCCGTGCGCCGTGTCGAGGCAGATTACCTTTTGCCCGCAAAATTCGACGAAGATTTGACCGTCGAGACCGAGGTTGAGGCCATCACAGGCGTGCGGATCGTACTTAATCAAACGGTCAAACGGGCCGATGCGATCCTGTTTGTGTCGCAAGTGACGCTTGTGGCTTTGTCTGAAACAGGTCAGCCAACGCGCTTGCCGGCAAATATTCGCCGAAATTTGCACTGAACTGGCCAAAACCTGCATGGTTTTGACCGTTTTTCCCCGTATGTCACGCTGAACTCACATGTAAGTGTTGGCGTGAACCCTGCCGATAGGGTAAATCATGAGTTAACAACAAGCCGCGCAAACAGCGGCACAGGCGAAAAGAGCAGGTCATGGAACAAACTACCCTCGCAATGGCGCAGGAGATCGATTTCTCCTTGCTGGCGCTTTTTATGAAAGCGACATTTACAGTTAAACTTGTGATGCTGATGCTGATCGGCGCGTCCTTTTGGTCGTGGTCGATCATCATTCAAAAGCACATTTTTTACCGCAAAGCGCGGTCTTCGGCCGCCGTGTTTGACCAAGCCTTTTGGTCCGGCGAACCGCTTGATGAGCTGTTCGATAAAATCGGGGGCGCGCCTGCCAATGCGCCTGAACGGGTGTTCGTCTCGGGCATGACCGAATGGCGTCGCTCGCACCGCTCAGACGGGGGGCTGATTGCTGGCGCTGCCTCGCGTATTGATCGGTCTATGGATGTGGCAATTTCCAAAGAAGCGGAAAGCATGAACAGCCAGTTGTCCATTCTGGCCACAGTCGGTTCAACCGGTCCTTTCATCGGCTTGTTCGGGACTGTGTGGGGCATTAAAACAGCGTTCGAAGACATCGCTTTGGCGCAATCGACCAATCTGGCGGTTGTGGCACCTGGTATCGCCGAAGCACTTTTGGCCACTGCATTGGGTCTTTTGGCTGCGATCCCTGCGGTTATTTTCTATAATAAATTGTCTGCGGATAGCGACAAAATATTAGGCGGGTACGAAGCCTTTGCGGACGAGTTCTCGACCATCCTGTCGCGCGAATTGGACGCTTGAGCCATGGGCGCTGGAGTAGTCAAACGCAAAAGTGGCGGCGGGCGCGGCAGTCGTCGTCGCGGGCAATCTGCGGCGATGAGCGAGATCAACGTCACGCCTTTCGTCGATGTTATGTTGGTGTTGTTGATCATCTTTATGGTCGCCGCTCCGATGATGACCGTGGGCGTGCCTGTCGAGTTGCCAGAAACAGCCGCCACCGCCTTGCCGCAAGAATCTGAAGACCCATTGTCGATCACGCTGACCGCGGATGGGCGCGTCTTGTTGATGAACAACGAAGAAAACCAAGATGAATTGGTGACCAAATTGCAAGCCATCGCAGCTGAGCGCACTGACGACAAAGTGTTTTTGCGCGCGGACGGGTCCATTCCCTATGAGCAAGTCGTTCAAGTCATGGGCGCGCTCAATGCAGGCGGGTTTCGCAATATCGGCCTTGTGACCGAACAGGGCGGACCACGTCTTGACGGCACTTCTGCAAGCACAGGCAACTGAGGGCGCAGGCGTGAACACAGGTCAATATATCTCGGCGGGGGCTCATTTCGGGTTCATTGCTTATGTCTTGCTGGGAGGATTTTTTCTCAACGCGCGTGACAGCGAACCTGTGCAAACGCAAGAAGTGTCTTTAATCTCGGAATCCGATTTTGCGGCGCTCAGCCGTGTCGAGACAGCCCCTGAGGTGCCCGTTGAGGCGCCTGAAATCACAGCGCCAGCTGTAGATACGGCTGCCCTGTCAAATCCTGAACAGGCCGCACCGGCCACGCCTGAACCTGTTGCACCAGCAGAGCCAAGCATATCCACACCCGCGCCCGCACCCGTGGAACCGATCACACCACCTGCGGCAGTTGATCCGACACCGCCCAGTCCTACAGTGGAGCCAGAAATCTCGACCGAGGACCCTGGTGCTGGTTTGCCTGATATTCCAAATCAACGCCCAACGCCGCGCCCTGTGCCACGCATCGCGCCCGAGGCCGTGGTCAACCCCGAGCGCACGCCAGACATCGCTGATCAAGTGATCCCTGAGGTGTCCCCCGAGGCCACAGCGACGGCTGAACCCGTGCCCGATCAACCCGCAGCTGCCCCACAAGAGGCTGTGACAGAAATTGTGACCGAGGCGGAAAAGCCATCGGGCCTGTCCACATCACCACGCCCCAAAGCGCGTCCGCAAGCTGTTGTGGCTCAAGCGGCTGCGAAAAAGGCCGAAGCCGCAGCACAAGCGACAGCTCAGACCAATACCCAAGCCGCAGCACAAGCCAACAGTGATGCGGCAGCCAATGCCGCCGCAGATGCCGCCTCGGCTTTGGTGGCAGAGGCCACATCTGAGACACCTGCCGCGCCCCGTCGCCCAACAGGTCCACCGATGAGCGCGGGCGAAAAAGACGCGCTGCGTGTGGCGGTTCAGCAATGTTGGAACACTGGGTCCATGTCGACAGAAGCGCAGCGCACGAAAGTGACTGTGGGCGTGTCGATGAACCAAGATGGCACGCCCATTGTTGGCTCGATCAAACTGCTTGGATCGTCTGGGGGCTCGAGTGCCTCTGCCGAGCAAGCCTTTCAAACTGCGCGCCGCGCTATTATCATCTGTGGCAGAAGCGGCTTTCAACTGCCTGCCGAAAAATACAACGAGTGGCGCGATATCGAACTTAGCTTCGACCCTGAACAAATGAGGTTCAAATGATCCAACTTTCAGCCTATGTCCGTCGCCTGGCCGCAACGGCTTTCACCGCAGCCTGTGTGTTCGGGGCTGCCACGCCATTGATGGCCCAAGATCAAGGCCCGCTTAAAATCGAAATCACCCAAGGTGTGATCGAACCCTTGCCTGTGGCCGTGCCTGATTTTATTGTGGAAACGGCACAAGCTGCGGAATTTGCAAAACAAATTTCAGATGTGATCGCCGCCGATCTTGTGGGGACGGGCCTGTTCCGCGAAGTGCCTGACAGCGCTTATATTTCCAAGATCACCTCATTCGAGAGTCCCGTGCAATATGCCGATTGGAAAGCGATCAACGTGCAAGGGTTGGTCACAGGGGCTGTGTCCGTGGATGCGGGCGGAAATTTGTCGGTCAAATTCCGTGTGTTTGATGTGTTCAATGACGGGCAACTGGGGTCTGGAATGCAGCTGGGAGGATCCACCAACAGTTGGCGTCGCATCGCGCATAAAGTGGCCGATGTGGTTTACAGTCGGATCACCGGCGAGGGCGCATATTTCGACAGTCGCGTGGTGTTCGTGTCTGAGGCCGGATCAAAGCAAGCCCGTCAAAAACGCTTGGCTGTGATGGATTACGATGGCGCGAATGTGCAATATCTCACTGATGCCTCTGCCATCGTTTTGGCGCCACGCTTTTCGCCCACAGGCGACCGCGTTTTGTACACATCTTATGAAAGTGGCTTTCCGCAAATTATGATGTTGGATGTGGGCACCGTGACCCGTCGCAGGTTACCTGTGCCGACTGAAAGCATGTCGTTTGCGCCACGCTTTTCACCTGATGGGCGCTCTGTGGTCTATTCTGTGTCCACGGGGTCCAACACCGATTTGTACCGCATGGACATCGCATCTGGTCAGGTGGCGCGTTTGACCAATACGCCTGCGATTGAAACTGCGCCGTCGTTTTCACCAGATGGATCAAAGATCGTCTTTGAAAGTGACCGCTCTGGTACGCAGCAGATTTACATCATGGATGCAGCTGGCGGCGATGCGAAGCGCATTTCCTTTGGCCAAGGGCGTTATGGCACGCCTGTGTGGTCGCCGCGCGGGGATTTGGTCGCCTTTACAAAGCAAGCCAATGGGCGTTTCCATATCGGCGTGATGCGCACGGATGGGTCCGAAGAGCGTCTGTTGACCGCGTCCTTTTTGGACGAGGGGCCAACATGGGCACCCAATGGGCGCGTGATCATGTTCACCCGTGAAACTCAAGGAGCCACAGGGGAATCCGCATTGTATTCCGTGGACATTTCAGGACGCAATCTGCGCCGCGTTCCGACCAATTCTGGCGCTTCTGATCCGGCGTGGTCGCCCCTGTTAAAATAGTGAACCTGCCCCACTCCCCAAAGGGTTTGCGGGGTGCTATACTTGCCTAAAATGAGCAGCGTTAAATTCCGCAAAGGATGACCAAATGACACAGACACTTTCCACACAATCGCGCAAAAGCCCCCCCCGCGTGGCCGCTTTTGTTTTGATGTCCGCACTGGCTTTGACGGCCTGTACCAACCCTGACCGCTTTGGCGCGGGCGGTGCGGGTGCTGGCGCAGCTGGCGCGAATGGCGGCATTATCGCAGGATCGATCAACGATCCGACCTCGACTGCATATTTCAACCAAACTATTGGTGATCGTGTGTTGTTCCTTGTGGACCAGTCCACATTGACAGACAGCGCACGCGGACAATTGACGCAGCAAGCGCAGTGGTTGTTGGCCAACCCTGGTTACACCGCGATCATCGAAGGTCATGCCGATGAGCAAGGCACACGCGATTACAACTTGGCTCTTGGCAGCCGCCGCGCCGCTGCGGTGCAAGATTTCTTGATCTCGCAAGGGGTGAACCCATCGCGTCTTAAACCAATCACATACGGCAAAGAACGCCCCATCGCGGTGTGTTCCGACGAGAGCTGTTATGCACAAAACCGTCGCGCTGTGACTGTTTTGGCGGCGGGCGCTGGCGTAAGCTAAGGCCTTGTATAGGCGCAATAAACTGGCAAAAGGTGGCGGTATGAAACGCATTTTGATGACGACTGTGGTGATGTTTGGCCTCGGTGCTGGTCTGAGCTTTGGCGCGGGCGTGCAAGGTGCCGTCGCACAAGATGCGCAGACCTTGGCGGATATCCGGCAAGAGGCCGCTGTCTTGTCGGTTGAGCTGCTTAAATTGAAACGTGAACTGTCCACGACTGGCGCGCCGAATACTGCTTTTGGCGGCGCGTCCACCTTGGAACGTGTTGATTTGATGGAAAGCAGTCTCACCAAATTAACAGCCAAGATGGAACAGCTTGAATTTCGCATCGACCGCATTGTAGCCGATGGCACACGTCAGCTTGATGATCTGAATTTCCGTATCTGCGATATGGAGGCCGGTTGTGACATTGGCAATTTGCCCGTTTTGGAACCGCTTGGCGGGGTTGAACCTTCAAGCGGAGCCAGCGATGTCGTCGCTGTCGGGCCAGGATCAGAGGCGCCGATGGATGGTGGCGGTGGTCAATTGGCCGAAGCCGAACAAGCCGATTTTGATGCAGCTCAAGCCGCTTATGACGCGGGATCCTATGAGGTGGCTGCCGATGCCTTTGGCACGTTTGCGCAAAACTACACTGGCGGATTTTTGACCAGCGAAGCGCATTTCATGCGCGGCGAAGCCTTGAGCAAATTGGGCCAGACCACGGAAGCCGCGCGGTCTTATTTGGACAGTTTCAACATCTCGTCCGACGGCGTGCGCGCTCCTGCGGCCTTGTTGCGTCTTGGGGGCGCGATGGCGGCTTTGGGGCATGTGGATAAGGGCTGTGTGATGCTGGCTGAAGTGGGCAGTCGTTTTTCTGGATCATCTGAGGCAAATGAGGCGCAAACCGCGCGTCAAACTCTTGGGTGCCAGTAAATACATGCTTTTAAGTATTGGACCATGCGGTGCGCCGCTTGGTCATTTTATTGATGTGATTGCATAACGTTATTATGGTTCAGACAGACACCCACAGCGCGATGCTGAAACATTTTTTTGCCTCCGCTTTCACTTTCGAGAAACCCAACCATGTCGGTATTGCTGTGTCCGGCGGCGGGGATTCCATGGCTTTGCTGCGCTTGATGGCCGATTGGGGCCAAGAGCAGCGGGTGCGCCTGTCTGCTGTCACGGTCAATCACGGCTTGCGCGCGGATGCCGCACGCGAAGCGGAATTTGTGGCTGAGACCTGTGAAAGCCTGAAAATCAAACACAGTACATTGAACTGGACCGATTGGAGTGGCGCAGGCAATCTGCAGGACGCTGCCCGCCGTGCGCGCTACGGTTTGATGGCGGATTGGGCCAAGGACAACGATATTGATACCATCGCACTGGGGCACACTGCCGATGATCAGGCAGAGACCTTTTTCATGCGTTTGGCGCGGGCGTCTGGCATTGATGGGCTGACGGGAATGCAACGGCGCAGGCAAGCGGACGGGATCACATGGGTGCGACCTTTGCTGATGCAAGAACGGTGTGAGCTGCGCCAGTACTTGCGCGATCTGCGCCAACCTTGGATTGATGATCCCAGCAATGATGACGAAACCTACGACCGTGTAAAAGCGCGCAAAGCCATGGCGGCGCTGACGGATTTGGGCATCGATTCTCATGTGGTGGGGCGGGTGATGGATCACCTGTCGCAAGTGCGTTCAGTGCTGGATGTGACGACCCATGATCATGCGATTGATTGCATGGTTGAAGACAATGGCGATTTGATCATTGATCGCAAAGGCTTTTCCCAAGGCGCCCCCGAGATCAATCGCCGCCTTGTTTCTCATGCGCTCAAGTGGATTTCATCCGCCGATTACGGGCCGCGCGGGTTGAAATTACAAGAATTCATGTCTGCGATGCTTCGCGGTCAACATGCGACTCTGCACGGGGTGCGCTTGATCGGAGACGCGCAATCCTTGCGCCTGTGTCGTGAATTTTCGGCTGTGCAAGACGAAGTGAGCATTCCAAACGGGATTTGGGACAATCGCTGGCAGATAACCTGCGACAAATCAGATGGTTTGATCGTACGGGCTTTGGGCGAAGACGGTTTGCAAAAACTAGGGGCGCGCGTAGAGGGGGGAGCGCCCAGAGAGAGCTTAAAGTCCACGCCTGCGGTGTTTTCAGGCGATGATTTGATTGCTGCTCCCTTGGCTGATCCAAGCGTTCCGGTGGGGGTTGCCGCTCAATCTATCCATGCAAAATTGATCCATCCACGCGGTCACGCGTTTACATCGCTTTTATCGCATTGAACTTACCCCATTGATCCCTATTTTAAGGGAAACCGCTCAGCGCCTCCGCGCTGAGTCTGAATTTTCGAGGAGACCTGTTTTGGGTAATGCACGAAATCTCGCTTTTTGGCTGGTGCTGTTGATGCTGGTGGTGGCGTTGTTCAACGTCATCGGTGGCAGTCAATCATCTTTGGCGACGAATGAAACCAATTATTCCGAATTTATGTCCAGTGTTGATTCTGGTACTGTCACCTCGGCCTATATCAATGGCGAGAAGGTCAATTACACCCTGTCGGATGGCTCGGACTTTTATGTCATCAACCCAGGCGATGACGATTTGGCGCGCACCTTGGTCGACAAGGGCGTGAACGTCAAAGGCAAGGCGCAAAAGCAAAGCGGTCTGACATCTTTGTTGATCACCTTTTTGCCTTTCATCTTGATCATCGGTGTTTGGATTTTCTTCATGAACCGCATGCAAGGCGGCGGTAAAGGCGGGGCGATGGGCTTTGGCAAATCGAAAGCCAAGCTTTTGACCGAAAAAGCCGGACGCGTGACATTTGATGATGTCGCCGGCATCGACGAGGCCAAAGAAGAGCTGGAAGAGATCGTCGAATTCCTGCGCAATCCGCAAAAATATTCACGCCTTGGCGGTAAAATTCCAAAAGGCGCTTTGCTTGTTGGCCCTCCCGGTACTGGTAAAACCTTGCTGGCGCGTGCGATTGCGGGCGAAGCTGGCGTGCCATTCTTTACCATCTCAGGCTCTGACTTTGTTGAGATGTTCGTCGGTGTCGGTGCCTCTCGTGTGCGCGATATGTTCGAACAAGCCAAGAAAAACGCGCCATGTATCGTCTTTATCGATGAAATCGACGCCGTGGGCCGTGCCCGTGGGGCTGGCCATGGTGGCGGCAATGACGAACGTGAGCAAACGCTTAACCAATTGCTGGTTGAGATGGATGGCTTTGAAGCCAATGAAGGCGTGATCATCGTGGCTGCGACCAACCGTCGTGACGTTCTTGACCCTGCCTTGCTGCGCCCGGGTCGTTTTGACCGCCAAGTCACCGTGCCAAACCCAGACATCAAAGGTCGCGAGAAAATTTTGGGCGTGCATGCGCGTAAAATCCCTCTTGGACCTGCGGTTGATCTGCGCATCATCGCGCGTGGTACACCGGGGTTTTCGGGTGCCGATCTGGCCAATCTTGTGAACGAGGCCGCTTTGATGGCCGCGCGTATCGGACGCAATGTTGTCACTATGGTCGATTTTGAATCTGCCAAAGACAAGGTCATGATGGGCGCGGAACGTCGCTCTATGGTTATGACGCCTGAGCAAAAAGAAATGACGGCTTACCACGAAGCGGGCCACGCCATTGTTGGCATCATCTTGCCGAAATGTGATCCTGTCTACAAAGCGACGATTATTCCACGCGGCTCTGCTTTGGGGATGGTGATGAGCCTGCCTGAAATGGATCGCTTGAACATGTTCAAAGACGAGTGCCATCAACGCTTGGCGATGACCATGGCGGGCAAAGCGGCTGAAATCATCAAATACGGTGCGGACCAAGTGTCCAACGGTCCCGCAGGCGACATTCAACAGGCGTCTGGCTTGGCGCGTGCGATGATCTTGCGCTGGGGCATGTCAGACAAGGTCGGCAATATCGATTACACCGAAGCGCATGAAGGCTACAGCGGCGGCGCTGGCGGGTTTTCAATGTCAGCTGCGACCAAAGAAATGGTCGAGGAAGAAGTCAAAAACTTTATCCAAGCGGGCTATGAGCGTGCCTATCAAATTCTCGAAGAAAACAGCGAAGAATTTGAACGTCTGGCGCAAGGCTTGCTTGAATATGAGACCCTCACTGGCGACGAGATCAAACGCGTGATGAAAGGTGAATCACCTCACGTGGATGAAAACGCGGACGATGAGACCGACAAAGACAAGCCCTCTTTGATGGCCGTGCCTAAAACGCGTAAACGTAAACTGGACGCGCCGAAATCAGAGACGCCAGATACGGATGCCTCTGATGCGGGGACACCAGAGTAATCTGTGTCACTATATGAATTTAAAAACCGTGCCTTAGGGTGCGGTTTTTTTATGAGTCGCTTAGGGCAAAACATCATCAATCTGCACTGGCGGGTGAAGCGTCGCGATTTTGGCCGCGGCCATGCGGCCTCTTTCCTCAAGACCTCCCACATGATAAAGCGCGGATAAGAGGACCTGATATGACGCTTAGAAATCCAAAAGACATCGACACAATGGCAGATCTGCGTGCTCAGATTGATCAGATTGATCTTGAGCTGATCCGCATGCTGTCGATCCGCCAAAGCCACATCGATCGCGCCGCCGAGATCAAGCCTGCCGTGGGTCTGCCCGCGCGCATTGACGATCGCGTCAATGAGGTTGTGAACAACGTGCGCCGGCTTGCGACCCGCGAAGGATTCGACGCGCAAACTGCTGCTGACATGTGGCGTTTGATGGTTGATAACATGATCGCCCGCGAAGAGCAGGCCATGTCCAAAGGAGACACCGAATGACAGCCACCCGAATTGACGGAAAAGCCTTTGCTGCTACGATGCGCGGCGCAATCGCAGCCCATGTGGCGCGCCTCAAAGAAGAGCAGGGCATAACCCCTGGCTTGGCTGTAATTCTTGTGGGCGCCGATCCTGCGTCCGAAGTTTACGTGCGCAATAAAAACACATCGACCATCGAAGTGGGCATGAATTCTTTTGAACACAAACTGCCCGCGGACACCTCCGAGGCTGATCTTTACGCGCTGATTGACCAGTTGAACGCCGACCCTGCTGTGCATGGCATCCTGTGTCAGTTCCCAGTGCCCGACCATCTGTCCGAACGCGATATCGTCGCCCGCATTGATCCCGCCAAAGACGTCGACGGCTTGCATGTGTTGAATGCGGGTCTTTTGGCCAGTGGTCAGCGCGCTATGGTCAGCTGCACGCCGCTTGGCTGTTTGATGCTCTTGCGCGATCAGCTAGGGTCTTTGTCTGGTAAAAATGCTGTGGTCATCGGGCGGTCCAATTTGGTGGGCAAACCCGTGGCGCAACTGTTGCTGCGCGACAGCGCCACTGTCACTATCGCCCATTCACGCACCAAGAATATCGAAGAGGTCGTGCGCGGCGCTGACATCGTTGTCGCCGCTGTGGGTCGTGCTGAAATGGTCAAAGGCGATTGGATCAAACCGGGTGCTGTGGTCATCGATGTGGGCATCAACCGCATCGACGCGCCCGAGCGTGGCGCGGGCAAAACCCGTCTTGTGGGCGATGTTGATTACGCTTCTGCCGCCGAGGTCGCAGGCGCGATCACGCCTGTGCCCGGTGGTGTAGGTCCAATGACCATCGCATGCCTGCTGGCCAATACAGTCACCGCCTGCTGCCGTGCCAACGGTTTGGCCGAACCCGAAGGTCTGACAGCCTAAGGCCGTCAAAACCCAGCGCAAGTCGCATAGAAAAGCCCGCGCTGAGGAGCACCTTGCGCGGGCTTTTTATCTGTTTAAAAAGGCTCGCGATTCACAGCTTACAGTACATATATGTGGTGCCGTGCAATGCCTGTCCATCGGCATCATAGGCGAAATCAGGGATCGAGCCTGCGACCTTGAACCCGACAGAGGCATAAAGGGGTGCAGCCACATCGCCGGTGCGCGTGTCTAATGTGACGAGCGTTTTGCCGTTGCCTTTCGCTGTGCGCAAGGCGGCATGCATCAAAGCCCGTCCAATGCCTTTACGACGCGCTTCTGGGGCAACCATCATCTTGGCAATCTCGGCGCGATGCGGTTGGTTGGGCGGCATATTCCCGACCAATTGAACCGTACCCAACACTGTATTGTTCTCAACCGCTATGAGCACATCGCGTTCGCCTTGGATCACACTTAACGCAACCGTGTCGCGCCAAAATGCTTGTGCTGCCTCAAGACTTAAAGGCTGCATGAAACCAATCGCCGCCCCCGCCGCCACACTGTCGACAAGTATCTGCGCCAAACTTCGGCTTTGTGCGAGCCACAGATCAGGCTTGTCATTGGGGGCGGCTTTGATCACCTGTACTTGCATAATTTTGCTTTCATAAGTTTTGCCGCATGTTGATCTAATCCATCGGTTCCAGATTGTGCAGCATCTGTTTCAGCAGCTCTGGCAGGGCGGTATCCGCGCCCTCAGGCGCAGCATCCAAAGCCGCAGCCACGTCTTTTTCCAAAATCGCGACGGTGTTTCCCGTCTCATAGCCTTGGCGGGCAAATTCGATTTGCTCGAAACGCGAGGCGAACCAATTTTGCCCTGTGGCTTTTTCCACCAGCGCCAGCAGCTTACCGTGATCAAGATCGGCATCCGAGGCCCAATCCAAAATCAGCCGCGTCATCACCGTATGCGAAGCACAGAGCAGATTGTTCAACACCTTGGTTTGAATGCCATCGCCAAACCCGCCCATACGATGGATGTTGCTGCCCATCGCTTCAAACAAGGGCCAAGCGGCTTCAACTGGCGCATCATCGCCGCCGACCATAAAGGCCAGCGTGCCTTCTATTGCGCCGACTTGTGCGCCCGACATCGGCGCATCAATCAAATTGATATGATCTGGAATGCGGTCCCGCAAAGCGCGCACATATTTCGGCGATAAGGTCGATGAGACAATGATGGTTTCCAAATCTGTGGCGCGCAGCACAAAGCCTTGGGGGCCGAACAGCACTTCATCGGTCTGAACCATATCGCGCACAACGGTGATCAGTGTCGTCAGCCCATTTGCAAAAGCATCGGCATCATTGGTCACCGGTAGATTGCCAAATTCACCGGCTGGGCGAATATCAAACCCCACCGCGTCAATCCCACCTTTGCGCATATTGGTCAGCATTCCACTGCCCATACGGCCCACGCCAGCCAGTCCTGTTTTTGTCATGTCTTGTCCTCCTGAGGGGGAGGATGGCGCTATTGGTCAGGGTTGGGAAGAGGCTTTTTGCAATCCCCCTAGTGATCAAACGTACTTTCGGCCACAAACATATTCGCCCATGCGCGGTCAATCAGGTCGGGCGACATGTGGTAAGGCATGCCTTCGAATTCGCAGATGGCAATCATTTGATCGATCAGGAATATCGGCTGATAGTTCGCGAAAATGCTATCAATCGTTGGATATTTTTCTTTCAGCAAGTAGATCAGCGAGGCCTCGTCCAGCGGCATCTTTTTCTTGCGCGCCATCATTGCGAAGATTTTCAAAAAGCCCTCTTGGTCAGGCCCGTCGATTTTGATTTTGTAGAAAATCCGCCGTAAAGCCGCTTTGTCGAAGATTTCATTGGGGTGAAAGTTGGTCGAGAAAATCACCAAAGTGTCAAAGGGCACTTCGAATTTTTCACCCGATTGTAGCGCCAAGATGTCTTTGTTTTCCTCGAGCGGCACAATCCATCTGTTGATCAGTTTTTGTGGAGGCTCTTCTTGGCGACCAAGGTCGTCGACGATGAAAATACCACCATTGGATTTCAGCTGAAGCGGCGCTTGATAGGTGCGCGCAGTGGGGTTGTAGACCAGATCCAACATGTCGAGAGTCAGCTCGCCACCGGTGACCACCGTGGGGCGCTGGATGCGCACATAGCGGCGATCAAAACGGTTGGCAGAGCGGCGCAATTGCGAGGCATCATCTTCGTTTTCTTCGCGAATGGTGTGAATAATAGGGTCATAAACCGTGATCACCTGACCATGATAATCGATGGCGCGGGGCACATAAATCAAATCACCCAAAGCGTCGCGAATACCGTTCGAGATTGACGACTTACCATTGCCAGGTGGTCCGTACATTAAAATAGAACGCCCTGCGCCGACCGCCGGCCCAAGTTGGTCCAGCAAGTCAGGGGGCAAAATCAGATGACCCATGGCATCGGTCAAAGCCTGCCGAGTGATGCGCATATTGCGCACCGATTGGCGTTTCACTTGTTCGGCGTAAACCTCAAGCGGGATCGGCATCGGGCCGTAATATTCAGATTGCGATAAGGCATCAAGCGCGCGCGCTTTGCCGGTATCTGACAGACGAAACCCCATTTCAGAGCCTTGCCCCGCCGCCAAAGTCCCAGTCGCTTCGACCAAGCCTTGCTCGCGCACCATATCGACCAACTCTTGCGTGACATTCACCGGCAAACAGAGGGTTTTGGACAGATTCGACACCTGCTCTTGATTGGTGCGAAACATCGTTTTCAACAAGATATCACGCATCATCACGACGCCAAGGCCCGTGTCGGCAATCGTGCGGGGCAGGGGCGGTGCGACCACGTTTGGGGTTACGTCCATGTTCATCTATCTTGTCCTCTTCCGCTGCGCTGTTTTGGCGAATGCTCGCACGGCCCGCGATGTTAGCACAGTGTAGCCAGCCTGACGCGCCACGCCAAGAATTTACCGCGCAATTCTTTGCAAACCATGGCGTTTGAGCCTAATCTTTGAAAAAAATGAAACGAGGCAGTGATGAGCAAGATTTCCAGCATGCGCTATGGGCTTTTTTTGATCGTGATCATCGGCGTTATGGGCGGCGTGGCTTTGGCCAAAGGCGGGTTCTTCGTCGATCGTTATGAGGCAGATGTGGCGCATCTGTTGGATATTTTGCTGCGTATCGATGCAGGGCTGGTGCCTCATATCGACATTTCTACCCCTTTGGGGATTGCAGCGTTTTATCCGATCACGTTGTTCAGCGCGCTTGGTCTTGGTTACGGTCAAAGCTTTATCGCGGCGCAGATTTTGATTGCCGGATTGCTTGCGCCTATGGTGACGCGCGTGGCCGTGTCTCGTCTCAACGGGATGAGTGCTTGGGTCTTTGGTTTGGTGGTGATGACGATCGTGTTGTCATTGGTTCACGGCGAAGACGTCGCCTCGACATCTGCCTCGATGTATTACAACCGCTGGGCTTGGGCCATGTCGTTTGTTGCGCTCTTTTTGGCGGCTATGCCTGCTCAGGATGGATCAGATCGCCCGCGCTTGGATGGGCTGATCATTGGCGTGCTATTGGCAGGGCTAGCCTTGTTGAAACCCACGTATTTTATCGCCTTTGTGCTGCCAATTTCTGCGGCATTGGCCTTGCGCGGTGCTTGGATGTCTTTGCTGTTTGGACTTGTTTCGGGCTGTGTCGTGGCACTCATGGTGGCTTGGGGATTTGGGGTGGATTTCTACCTTGCCTATATCCACGATCTGTTGACTGTCGCGCAATCTCCCACCCGTGCGGCCCCGAGTGCTGATTTTGCCGAAGTTCTAAATGGCCCGCGGTTTTTGATCGGGACACTTGTGCTGGTACTCAGCATCATCGTGTTGCGACAAGGGCGTCAAGGGCGGGCAGGGCTGGTGCTTTTGCTCTTGGCCCCTGGGTTCATCTATGTCACCTACCAAAACTTTGGAAACGACCCCAAATGGTTGTTATTTCTATGTGTGTTTTTGCTGGCGCATCGCCCGACGCGGGGCACGCGGGTTATTTTCAACGCTGACGCCCGCAATGCCAGCGCGGCTTTGGCTTTGGTCAGCTTTGCTTTAATCGCGCCCTCGTTTCAAAACATGATCACCAGCCCGATGCGCCATTTTGGTGAGGTTGAAGAGGGCTATGCCATGCTGTTTAAGACAGCGCCAAAGGCCCATGATGTGTTTGTATTTGCCGATCGCGTCTCGCAAATCACTGAAACGCGACCGATGGCCTTGCGGGTGCCAGCCTTGGCCATTTATGGCGCGCCGTTGTCAGAGCCTATGACGTTTCAGGGCGCAGAGTTGCCGCGTTGTACATTGGACTCTGGGCAAGGCCCCTTAGACACATATATGGCACAAACATTGCGCGGCGCACCTTATGGTTTTGGATCGCTCACGCAGGTCTTTGTGACGGATTTGGTCAGCTCAATTTGGATCGAGGGCGGTTTTGCACCACTCAAAGGCGGGGCGCCGTGGTATTATTCAGGATTGCCAGGGATAGAGAATGCGGATGTCATCGTTGTCCCTGTCTGCCCCCGAGATGCGCTTGTGCGACGTGAGACCTTGGCCGCGATTGAACAAGCCGACCTGACCTTGGGGGCACCGATTAAGAATGATGTGATGTGGGTTTATCCGATTAAAAAGGCGGGTGAATAGACCTATCTTAGACGTAGGCACATGACCCAAGTAAAAACGCCGCGTAATCATGCGCGGCTTTTTGATGTCTCAGTGTTACTCTCAATCTATGCGCCGTTACCAGCCAAAGGCGACGATTCCAAAATATGTGGTAAAAGCCCCTGCCAATGCCAGCCCAGCGGGGAATTTTTTGTGCCCCCAAGACACCCAAGTTTGCGTCGCGTTGCGCACAGCAGGTATGGCGCGAAACAGCCGATGGGTGACAAAAGCCCCGATCAAGTAAGCGCAAAACAGCGGCACCACAAAGCGCGCATCATGGGCGGGAATGAACATCGCCATGGCGGCCGCATATTTGCCGTCGCCCGCGCCAACTCCCATAAAGGCATAGGCGAACATGCCAAATAGATACATGACAATGCCATGGGCAAAGCCCCAAAAATAGGTCGGCCAATCGAACAAAAACGGCCCGATCACAACGTAGATAGCCACCAAAGCCATCACGAGGGCATTGGGCAATTTCATCCGCGCCAAGTCATTGAACGCGGCTAGAAAAGATAGCGGCGTGGTGACAATCAAAATCCACAAGGCCGCAGTCGCATCAAGGTTGAGCATCAATTCGTGACGTTGGATTCAAGCGCACGCAAAGATCGCACGGCCGTTTCAAAATGCTGTGGGTGGGTGTCGATGGCTTCTTTGATCAACCCTTTGCCGATGGTGACATCGCCAGATTTTACCGCAGAGAGACCCAGCGTATACAAAAGCTGCGCACGCTCGACTTGGGTCATCGTGACGACGGGCAATTCGTATTTACCTTGAGCGCCGCGTGACAACACAAGATTGTTTTTTGCGGTGAACAAGGCAGGATCATAGGTGATCGCTTCTGCAAACAGCCGCTCGGCCGAAGTGAATTCGCCACGGGTCATTTTGGAATAGCCCCAGTTGTTCAGCACTGACGATGGCTTTGTGGTCAGGCCAACCGCTGTCTCGTAAAAGCTGTCGGCTTTTTTCCAGTCTTGATTGCTGTCGGCGATCATCGCTTCCAAACGGTAGCGTTTGTATGTTTCATGGGTTGGTGGAACAAGGTTCAGTTGTACTTGCGCTTCTTTCCAATCGCCGGAGCGGATCAGTGCATCCGCGTAATCCACGCGGTCCGTGCTGGTGGCGTCCTCGTGTTGAACAACGCCCTTCCAGGCTTTAACGCCTGCAGTATTATTGCGTGCTCGGATCAAGGATTGGGCCAGCCCGCGCATCAGATCGATACGGTTCGGATCTGAAGTTAAGGCTCGTGTAAAATAAGACACAGACTCGTTTGGGTCTGCCGCCGACAACATCACATCATTGAGGTTGTTTTCATCGATGACATTGACGGATGTTTTTGCTCGCTTCACGTCACCGAAATTTGATTGACCGCAACCGGTCAAGATTATCGCGCCCGAAAGGGTCAGCGAAGTTAAAATCACTTTGCGCATGGTGCCTGCCACCTCTTTTGACTGCCCGTTTCACCAGATATCGGCCTTTTTGCATCCGGTTTGCCCAAAATCACACAGAACGTATGATTTGAGATCGCCGCCGCCGGGTTGTTCCCGAGGTCCGATTAGCGTGCCAAGATCAGGTAATCCCCTGTTCCTCGACGCACCAAGGTAAAATCACTCTCATTTTGAATAATTGTATCAGGATTTTTCAATTTGGCGAGCGCCAAGCGTAAATTGTCACGAATTTCGGCAGATTGGCCACTATCAAGGGCGAAGGCCATACGGAACACGCGCTCTGCTTCGCCGTAATTGCGTTGTTCCATCAAAACAACGCCCAAATTATTCCATGCCGGCACGAAGGTTTCGTCCGCCTCAACCGCGCGGCGCAGAATTTTTTCAGCTTGGCCCAAACGCCCCAGCTTAAGATTGGCTGACCCGATGGCTGACATAACATCCACATCAAGGCCGCGATCCCCAGCCGCACGCAAGTAAGCACGCAAGGCCAGTTCATATTCGCCGGATGCCATCAATCTGTGGCCCACGATCAACCCGTCTACGGAAGCGACATTCGCCTTGATACCTGTTGGCGCATAGACGCCGCCCTCTTTGAGTGGGGCCAACGCGTTGGGATCATGACACCCTGTCAACGTCGCGAGGCTCAAACACGCCAAGACAACCCGACGCAGTACCAGCTTTGGGGAAGACGGATCATGACGTAGACACATGTCTTTCGGGCCTTTGCTTTATAGGGCATATAGGGGCGCGCAACGTCAGCCCCTATAGGCTATATCGTAAAGGCTTAGAACCCTTTCAGCAAGGTGACGATGTCATAAACAGATGGGCCGATCAAAATGATCAACAGCGGTGGCACGGTCAACATCATGGTCGCCAAGGTCATTTTTGTCGGCAAAGTGTTGGCCTTTTCCTCAGCGAGCATCACCCGTTTGTCGCGCATCTCACTCGCGTAAATCCGCAAAGCATCGGCAATAGAGGTCCCAAAGGACTGAGATTGAATCAGCACGGTCACGAATGAGGCCACATCGGCCACGCCAGCACGCTCGGACATATCGCGCAACACGTTGATCTTGTCTTTACCGGCTTTGATCTCATAGCTGACGATCTCAAACTCATCGGCCAATGCGGGAAAACCCGAGCGAATTTCACGTGCCACGCGCACGATGGATTGATCCAGCGATTGGCCCGCTTCCACACAGACCAGCATCAAGTCAAGCGCGTCTGGAAAGCCGTTGGTGATCTCTTCTTTGCGTGCTTCGACGCGGCGTGTGACCCAGTATTTTGGCGCCATATAGCCGATGCCAGCAGGGATCAGAACAGTCATAATCATCGACTGGGTTGAGACCTCAGCGTTGCCGCTTTTGATCACTGCCAAAATCACACCGATGGCCAAAAGGCCCATGCCCAAAGCAAGCTGCGCAAAGTTATACATGCGCACTGCGTTTTTGCCGCGATAGCCCGCTTGGATCAGTTTCAACTGAACGGCAGAATATTCTTCTTCGTTCTGTGGTTCTAGGAAATCGGCGTATTTCTCAAGCTTGTCTTTCTTTTGGGTCTGACGCAATTTCGTTGTCTTGCCGTTTTTGGCCTTTGCCGTTTGGGCATTGCCACGCACCTGCGCACGCAAACGATCTAGAGGATCATCGCGTTTTTTCAACAGGGCAGGGGTTGCAAACAGCATCAGAACGATGCCCAGCACGCCCATGATAATCACCGGGCCGAAGGGGCCAAGCTGTTCGCCAAAAATAGATGTGAAAAACTCTAGCATGGTATGTCCTTTCCCCGTCTAGACTTTGATGTCGACAAGGGAGCGCATGATGAAAATATTGGCGACCAGAAAGCCAGCAACCACAAGACAGGCGGGAATAAACGCGGCGGTATGTTTCACGGTGTCGTAGTAATCGGGTTTGCCCACCAAGATGACCAACAAGCACCCAAGCGGGAACAATGACAGGAACATGCCGGACCATTTCGACTCAGCCGTGATCGCTTTCACGCGGCGAAACAGTTTGAACCTTGAACGAATAACCTTGGACAAGCCTTCCAAAACTTCAGCCAGGTTACCACCCGATTGCTGTTGGATCGACACGGCCACGGCCAGAAAGCGCATGTCTTGCATATCAAGCCGTTCGGCCATGTCTTTCAACGCCTCGCCCACATCTCGCCCGTAAGCTGATTCATCGGCGATCACGCCCATCTCAGTGCCAAGCGGGTCGGGGACCTCTTTGGACACGATGGTCAAGGCGCTGGAAAACGGGTGGCCCACACGCAAGGACCGCACCATCAATTCAACGGCTTCTGGCAGCTGTTCTTCGATCATCGACATCCGCTTTTTAGCTTTGTTGTTGATCCACACAAATACGGCTGTGACCCCCATGCCCAAAGCGACGCCTGCGCGTAATGGGGCTGATGTCGCGGTGCCTACAGTTAAGCCCACAAAGGAAATCATCGCCAAAAGCGCCATAATTCCAATCAGTTGAACCGGTGAAAAGGCGATGTTCGCTTTCTGCGCTTTCTCTGCCAGAATGGAGTAGAGCGGCACCTGACGCGATTTTAGGTGCTGACCCATTTCTTTGCGCAGCTGGTTGAGCACCTCTTCGCGGTTGCCCCCTTTTTCCAGCATCTCAAAGCGACGGTTCACGCGGCTGTTGAGCGAAATGGATTTGCCGAAGACGGTCAGATAAATGCCTTCGACCAGCAAAAGCACGGCAATAAAGACGACGACGTAGATGATAAGATCAGTTGAAATGGCCATGGCTGTTCGTGTCCTTACTGCGGTTTCGTGGGTTCGAACAATGATGGTGGCAAATCATAACCCCACATTTTGAACCGCTCGGAAAAGTGGCTGCGCACGCCGGTCGCTGTGAAATGACCGATAATTTTATTGTCAGGCGTCAGGCCTGTGCGTTGGTAGCGAAAGACTTCTTGCATCGAAATGACGTCGCCTTCCATGCCGGTGATTTCAGTGATCGACACCATGCGGCGTGACCCGTCTTGCAAACGCGAGGCTTGCACGATCAGGTTCACCGCGCTTGAGATCTGGCTGCGCACCGCTTTGAGCGGCATTTCGATCCCGGCCATGGCGACCATGTTTTCCAGACGAGACACACCATCACGTGCCGAGTTGGCGTGAATTGTGGTCATTGATCCATCGTGACCGGTGTTCATCGCTTGCAACATATCGATAACTTCTTCACCGCGGGTTTCCCCCACGATGATGCGGTCAGGGCGCATCCGCAAAGCATTGCGCAAACAATCGCGCTGGGTCACTGCACCTTTGCCTTCGACGTTGGCGGGACGGGATTCCATCCGGCCCACATGTGTTTGTTGCAGTTGAAGCTCGGCCGTGTCCTCAATGGTTAGGATACGTTCGTCATCGGCAATAAAGGATGACAGCGCATTGAGCGTGGTCGTTTTACCAGAGCCCGTCCCACCTGACACGATGACGTTCAGTCGTGTGGACACGGCAGCTTGCAAATAGGCGGCCATTTCTTCGGTGAAGGCCCCAAATTTGACCAGATCGTCAATCGCCAGTTTTTCTTTTTTAAATTTACGAATGGACACCAAAGACCCATCCACCGCGACAGGCGGCACCATGGCGTTGAAACGTGACCCGTCCGCGAGACGCGCATCGACGTAAGGGTTGGATTCATCGACGCGACGGCCAACGGCCGACACGATCTTATCGATGATGCGCAACAGGTGCTTTTCGTTTTTAAATGTCACATCCGACAGCATTAATTTACCGTCGCGTTCCACGAATATCTGGTTCGGACCGTTGACCAAGATATCGTTCACAGTGTCGTCTTTGAGCAGGGTTTCCAGCGGCCCCAAGCCCTTGACTTCATCGTATAAATCTTGGTTTAAGACCATCCGCTCGTCGCGATTGAGAACCATACCTTCCTCATTGAGGAACTCTGTGGTGATGGCGGCAATCTCTAGCTTTAACTCTTTTTCCGGCGCGCTTTCCAGCGCGGCCAAGTTCAAGTCTTCCAGCAAGCGTTGGTGCATCGACACTTTGATGTCGGAAATGCGTTCCTTGCGTTTGCGGTCTTTTTCCTCAGGCACGATGACTTCTGTGCGCTGAATGTCACGACGCTGTACTGTCGCTTTTGGCTTCGGTGCAGAGGCTGCAACTTGGGGAGCTTGGGACACAGGCGCGTCTTGGGCCGGCGCGCCTGTAACGGCGCGCGCTTGTTTTGTGTCTGTCTTTTTGTATCTCGAAAACATGTAATTCCCCTAAACCTAAACCTGAAACCCCCTCACGAGGTCTTATTGTGCTGCTGCGCTCATTGCTTCGCTTTGGCGTACGTGTATCGATGCGGCGAGCTTTTGGATCTCTTTGCGCAGCGGGTTTTTACCTGCGTCGATCGCCAGAGGCAGCCCTTGGTCATTCGATTGAAGCACGGCTTTGCCGCCATCTGGCAGTTGCACCTCAATGGCGATTTCCAAGCTCTCGGACATGCGTTTGATCCGTGATTTTGCTGATAGGTCCATGCCTTTGGGGGCGCGGTTCAACAAAAAGCGATACTTTTCAAACGGCAGGTCTTCGGCCCGCAAGGCGGATCTGAGACGCAATATGTTTTGCGCCGACCGCATATCCAGCTCGAAAGGGGCAAAGATGATGTCAGCTTGGTTCAATATCACTTCGGACCAAGTCACAAACACCGATGGCATGTCGATGATCACATAGTCAAAATGATGGCGCGCCATTTCCAAGATGCGATCCAAATCCTCTGACTCGATGAAATCAAGCGGCAGTAAATCTGCTGGCGCGGTGAGCACCGAAATTGAATCGTTGAAGTTGGTCAATGCCGATTTGAACGCTTCGTCATCCATATGTTCTGTCGAGGACAGCAGCTCATAAACCGCTTCGCGGCGCGGCAAATCAAGATAGGTAGAAACCGATCCGAATTGCAGATTTAAATCCATTAACAACACACGCGGTTGCGGTTCGGATTTTTCAACATGGGCAAGTTCCCAGGCCAAGTTCACCGCCAAAGTCGTCGCGCCTGCGCCGCCTGAAACAGATTGAACCGGCAAGACCACACCATTGGCTGCGCGTTTTGGGGGCGTAGCTTGCTCGATAAAATCCGAAGCATGCGCCTTGCGCGGTGCGTCAAGACGCGCGATGGCTTCTGACAAAGCATTCTCGGGCAAGGGGTAGGGGATAAAATCTTCAGCGCCAAGTTGTAGCAAGTGGTGCAGCGCCATCGGGCTGACCTCATCCGCGATCAAAATGACTTTAACATTCTGAGCCTTGGCCGACTTGATCAAATCTGCAACGATGGCAAGCATACCTTCGTCTTCTTGGTCAATGGCGACGGCGACAAATTTTAATGCGCCTGATTCAGGTTGCCGGAAGAATTGCCGCGCATCCTCAAAGTTAAGATCGCCCCAGGATTCTCCCAGTTCGGTCTCCATGTCTTCGACCAACAGATCGAAATTCTGAACATCGCGTGAGATTGTACACGCAACCAATTGGTCTTGTTCAGTATGCAATGCAGTTTCACTCGTCATTGCCGCGTCCTTTTCACCTTGGAGCGCCAAAGCCAAAAAGGTTTGCTTTAAAAACAAAGCCCGCCCCTTGGTCCCTGGCGCATGTCGTCCGACTCACTGTCAAACGAACTGCTCCTATTGGGTCTAAGGTGACGGGCAATGTGGGCAACAATAGGGCCAAAATAGCATAATAATTCGCTATTTCGGGACGATGTTTACTCCGCTAGCTGAGATTGGCCATAATCTACAAGGGCAGAAGGCGCTGTCGCACTTTCGATGTATTCACGGTGAATGATATCGGCGTAACGGCTGTCCATGATCAGCGGTGCGTTTTGGACAAAGCCTGACACTTCGGTCACCGTGCGACGATTGCGACGTTCTGGACCCTGTGTGGCGACCAAGGGCTGTGTTTCGCCCTCGGAAATCACCGCTTCGACGCGTGATCTTGAAATCCCGTGACGGACCATTTCATTCACAACAGCACGGGCGCGACGCATCCCAAGCGCTTTGTTCGAAGCATCAGAGCCAACCAAATCAGTGTGGCCAAAGACGCGGAAACGTACTTCGGGGAATTGCGCGATATATGCGGCTTGTCGCTTGATCGTCTCGCGCGCAGGCCCATCCAAGATCGCAGAATTGAATTCAAAGTTCACTGTGGTGTCAACTTCGGCGGCAAAACGTTCATTCATGTTAATGGCGTAAGACAATTCACCATTTTGAATCAAAGTGTTGTTCATCGTCGCGTTGCCAAAGGTGCCGTTGTCCAAATATCCGCCGGCCTCTTGTGTCCAAGACGCAAAGACAGGTGAATCAGAGCAAGCAGAGAGAGCCAAAAGGCTTGTCGCAGCCAGTGTCATTTTGATATTTGCGCGCATGATCTTACTCCATCACATAGCCGTAAGAACCGGAAAAGTCTTGCTTGGCGACTTCAGCCGCAGCACCTGTTTTCGGGCGCTCAGTGCCGCCATAAGTTTTACCAAACAAAAACAATTCAGATTCTGTTGGAATTTTCACGCGATCCGTTGGTAAAGCCAAAGCTAGTCCATTGGTCGGCGTGACCAGATGCGGCGTAACGATGATCACCAGCTCAGATTGGTCACGTGAATAATCGGTTGACCGGAATAGGGCACCCAAAACGGGGATGTCGCCCAACCATGGTACTTGGCCGGCAAGGTCTTGGAAATCGTCTTGCAACAGGCCCGCGATGGCAAAGCTTTCGCCGTCCCGCATTTCCACAGTCGTCGATGTCTCGCGACGCGTGAACGAGCTCACCGAAAATCCCTCAAGGTTGTAGTTCACTGTGGTGTCAATGCCAGACACAGCTGCTTTGAGTTCCAAGTTGATCTGATCGCCGTTCACAACACGGGGGGTAAAGTCGAGCTCAACACCGAAAGGTTTGTATTCAATGGTGATGCCGTTTTCGCTGGCAACAGGAATTGGATATTCGCCACCCGCAAGGAATTTGGCTTGCTGGCCAGACAGGGCAGTCAGGTTTGGCTCGGCGAGTGTGCGCACGATGCCTTTGCTTTCCATCGCTTCGAGCAACACAGCAATCTCGGTGCCGCCGATAGACGCGCCAAGTTTCAACGCGCCCAATGAATCATCTTTTGCGGTGAGCGCAGTGGTTACGCCGTTGTCGTCGCTTAGAAAACTACCGGTCTCAGAGCCGGTCCAGTTGCCGTTTGTTCCGACGCTGCCCACGAAAGCCAAAGATCCTGAAAGGTTTTTCGAGACTGAGCGCGACATTTCCGCAAAGCGCACTTTCAACATCACCTGCTGGGTGCCGCCGATGTTTAGCAGATTGGATACACGATCCGGCGCATAACGATTGGCCAGTTCAACTGCGCGTTCCATCGAGGTGACCGATTGGACCACCCCTGACAAAACGATGCCATCGTTGGCGGTGCGCACTTCAATCGCCTCATTGGGCATGATCTGACGCAAGCGTTCTTTGAATTCTGAAATATCTGGGGTGACTTGGATCTGAACGTTGGTGATCAAAGATCCGTCCGGTGCCAAAAGCGTCATCGTCGTCAGGCCAGGTGAGCGCCCAAGCACATAAATCGATCTGTCAGACAATGTCGAAATATCTGCAATCTCGGCGTTGGCCACCGAAATTTCCGCAAAGGGTTCGTCACTTTCAACGACCACAGCGCGGTTCATTGGGACGTTCAAAGCCCCAGAAGGCGATCCCGTCATAACCCGAAGTTTATCTGCAAATGCCACCTGCGGCACCATGTTCGCGACGGCGCACCCCAATAGGGCTGCCTTAAGTATATTCATCATTTTCATGTGACCTGCCTCTGAAATGATCACGCCTCTAGATTTGGGTTCTAACGACCCTATTGCGGTTACCATGGCCGAAAACCGGTTTGTTTGCAAGAATCAATCGCTTGGCTGGCTTTGGTGATGTGGACAAGTCACAGGTTGCCTCTAGGTCACGACCGGGTTTTGCCGACAAGTCATTGAAAAAGGCGGCACCTTTTATCAGATGCTGCCTTTTCAAAACTTTGCGCTGTGCCGCTAAGTTTGAGCAAATGAAGCGTTGCCTTGTGCTTTATTAGCTACAGGGGATCGGCATATCGATGATCTCTGCGCCTTTGCGGGTACGCACTGTGCAGACGCGCTCTTCGGGAGCAGCGACAATTTGTGCTGCGGCTTCGATGCCCAAAAGAGTCTTTTGGTCGATCTCAACACCATCGATCACGGTATCATCATCGCGGCCGACAAGGGACAGGGACAAGCGACCAGTGGATTGTGCCTGCGCCAATGCGGCAACCTGTTGTGGTGTGATTTCTACGGTCACAGTGCGTGCGATGGTGGGCGAAGACCGCTCACCGTCGGCCATTTGGTCAATCGCCACGAGCGGCACAGAGGATTCGATCAATTTGGTGACGTCACCGTTGTTCTGACCCGGCAAATTACCTGTCCAATAGACGTCAACTTTATCGCCAGGACGCAAGAATCCGGACACACCTGTGGACACATCTACACGGATCGCGAAGGCGCGCATACCTTTGCTCAGTCGCGAGGCCACGCCTGCATCAGCACCGGGTTCGGTCACTTTGACACCCAGAAGCGGCTCCATCGGTTCAATCGCACGCAGGGCAATCCGAGGCACATCGGCGCCTTGCGGGAATAATTCTTCTTCGGTGCGAAACACGCCTTCGGGCATGAAGTCTACCGGCCATTTTGCCAGCGTCACCGCCTCGGCTAAAATGGGATCACCGTATGCAACTTTCGTTGTCACGATGTAAATCTCTTCCGTTTTCACGATATTCTGGCGCAACGCTTTTTCGCGATCCAAATCCGCTTGATAGGTTGAGAGGTAACCTCTCGTAATGTGAACAGCAAAGCCCGCAAGGGCCATCCCAACCACCAAAACCAATCCAAAAATAATACGCATCTTCACATCCTCTTGCCTCTGACCCTTGATTTGGGCCTTCTGCTCACTGTTCGAAAATGACTGTTGAATATGGCGAATTCGTGGTTTTCGCGCGTCAACAGCTGGGATTCTACTGTTTTTGTATAACAAAGTGCTGTCAGGGCATCTTTGTCGTCCCTTCTGGGTCAATCGTCTCACATCTCATGGTCAGCCAGGAAGACGGCCCAAATGGTGAAAACCGCGCCGATTAAGAGCGCGGTTTTCATGTCTTGCCTGTCTGATCAACACGTAAAGCGTTGATCAAGGTAACTTAGTAAGTTACGACCGAGCGGCCAGCGAGATCGGAAGAAATTGTAGAACCAATTTTCTTTGTGCCTGTTGCAACAGTTGCGAGAACAGCAACACCGAGGCCTACGATTGCGGAAGTCAAAACAACCCAGTCCACTGTTACTGCGCCGTCTTCGTCTGCTTGGAAGTTTTTGTAGAGTTTGAAGAATTTCATGATGTATTTCCTGTGTTCAGATCAAAGCCAAAGACTTTGAGATATTTTGACTTAGTAAGTTACGACCGAGCGGCCAGCGAGATCGGAAGAAATTGTAGAACCAATTTCTTTTGTGCCTTTTGCAACAGTTGCGAGAACTGCAACACCGAGGCCGACGATTGCGGAAGTCAAAACCACCCAGTCAACAGTTACTGCGCCGTCTTCGTCTGCTTGGAAGTTTTTGTAGAGTTTAAAAAATTTCATGTTGTTACCCTCCGGGGTATATCTGATGTCCACGTTCTAAGCGGTGTTAGCTGCGGTGTTTCCCGTACCGCGTCGTCTGCCTTGTCGCTTTCGATGTGACTATATGGCCCCCGAACTGGGGCGAGAGTGGGGCAGGAATAGTACGTTTTTGGTACCGTTAATTTTTGATCAACTAAAATCTGTAAGCATCTGAAATATATCGATTTTAAAATTAACCTTTTTACAGTTTATCGCTTGGAGAGGTAATTTGTCGTTAACCAAACCGGTTATTGGTGCCAATTTTGCGCTAATCACTGGTCGAAACCTTTTATTTTTGCGAAACTGACAAAAATGAGAAAAAGCAGGTTGGGCATATTCATGAGTGGAATCACTATTTGGGCCAGGATACGGGCCAGGGTGCCACGCACAGGTGTTCCGAAATGTTGCCTTTATACGGGTCTCATATGGGGTCTCGCCAGTGCAGCACCGCTTGCGGTCTTGGCGCAAACCAGTCCAACCGGTCCAACTGGCCCCAGCGTTATCGGCCCCAAAACTGGAAGTACTGTTAAAAAGGTTACCCCCTCGCTGACGCCAGCCCCTTGGCCCAAAGTGACACCGCGTCGCCTGACACCACCCAAATCGGGCACCACCAATCGCATCACCGTTCAAATCCGGCCCTCATCACCCAGCGCCCCACAAGGCCCCAGCGGTCCAACAGGTCCGCTGCCCGCAGGCACTGTGATGCCTTTGGCCGATGTGCCAAAAGCGCCTGCCGATCTGCAAGACTGGTATTGGACTGTTGTGCCCCATGATGTGGCGGGTGCTGGTCCTGAACGTTTTGCGCAGGCTTTGGCCGCGCTCGACAATGACGGTGCAGCAGTCTTGTCTACCCCCAGCTTTCAACATGTCACGGATTTGGCCAATAGATATGGCACAGACTTACTGATCCATTCTATTGGTACAGATGTCAGCCCCGCTTTGGCTTTGGCTGTTATCGCGGTGGAATCTGCAGGCAAAACGAATGCGGTGAGCGGAGCAGGGGCGCAGGGCTTGATGCAATTGATCCCCGCCACAGCCGCGCGCTTTGGCGTCACAGATCCCATGGACCCTTCACAAAATATATCTGGCGGGATCACCTATCTGGATTGGTTAATCAAAGAGTTTAAAGGCGATGTGATCTTGGCTCTGGCGGGCTACAATGCAGGCGAAAACGCGGTCAAAGACAATCGTGGCGTGCCGCCATATCCCGAAACCCGCGCCTATGTGCCCAAAGTCCTTGCTGCGTGGCAAGTCGCACGCAGGCTTTGCGTCACTCAGCCCGAACTCTACTCCGATGGCTGCGTCTTCGCCACCAACGCGCTGCGCTCATCGAATTAGAGGACCATATAGTCGCTGGGAAAGCGTACAAGTTCATAGCAAAAGGCGGGTATAATGGCGGATCAACATTTATAAGGCTCGGGGTGCGTTGGTTTGAAACAAAGTCAACGCGAGTAACACAGGGAGAACAGCCGCCTGTGCTGGCGCAAAACATCAAAAAGGGACGCTCCATTTGGGCGTCCCTTTTGTGTGACATATATTTATGTGACATTTACATGTGTTGCAAAACGCGAGCTGTTAACCTTAACGGCGCAACGCTTTGGCGCGATCCCTCAGATAGACATCTTTTTAAAGATAAACTCAGGGATATGGCGGATGATCAGCATGATGTAGCGCCAGAAAAACGGCGTGTAGATCACATTCTTTTTCTTGGTGACGGCCTTCATTATGTCTGACGCCACCTTTTCAGGGGCCGCGACCAAGAACATGCCTTCCACATCCCATGTCATCGCCGTGTCGACAAAACCCGGTTTCACAGTGACCACATGGCCGCCTGCGCGGGTCAAACGGTTGCGTAAGCCTGACAGATAGGTGGCAAAACCCGATTTGGCCGATCCGTAAACATAATTGCCGATGCGCCCCCGATCCCCCGCAACAGATCCAACGCCCACGACCGTGCCACTGCCGCGGCTTTCCAATTCAGGAGCCAGCATTTGCAAAAACGTCGCGGGGCCGGTGAAATTGTCTTGTACCGTGCCATTGATCAAATCAGGCTCTGCATCAATCGCGTCTTGGGTTGGCATCGAGCCTACGAAAACGGCGCAGTTGATCACGCCGTCTTCCGACGTGGCGCGTTCAATAATCGGGGCAAAGCTGGATGTGTCGCGCGCATCAAAGGCACATGGCTCAGCCATTTTCGCGCCGCGTGCCAAGCAATCTTGCGCTGTGCTGGCCAGATCATCCATGTCGCGTCCGCAAACCAACAGGGTCGCGCCGCGCGCTGCCACATCGCGTGCAAAGGCCCGCGCCATTGACGAGGTTGCGCCCAGAATAATCCATGTCTCGTTTTGTGAGGCTTTGCTCATGCGCTCTCTCCTTGGTCTTTGGCAGACAGGCTTGTTTCAGGGAACTTGGGCGCAGCTGGCGCACCGCGCAATTGCAAGCGACGCACCAAATCAGTTTCCATCGCGCGCTCTGGATCGGCTTTCGCCACCTCTTGCTGCCATGCCTTTTGTTCTGGATACATGCCTGCGATCTGTTTCGCTTGGGCCAAGCCATCTTTGGCAAAGTAAATCCGCCCGCCAGCCTCGCGCGCCAGATCGGTCAATTCACGCACCAAATATTCGGCGCTGCCGCGATTGGGAAAATCCACCGCCAAAGTGTAGCCTTCCATCGGAAATGACATATAGCCCGCGCGTCCCGCGCCCATTTTTTTCAACACTGCCAAAGGTGAAGCCAGCCCAGAGGCTGAAATCCGCTCCAGCATGATGCGCAAACAATTCGTGGCCTCAAGCGGCACAACGCATTGAAATTGGTTAAAGCCGTTTTTGCCGTACAGACGGTTCCAATTGTGGATCGCATCCAGCGGGAAAAACGGATCAGTAATCGGTTTGACGCTTGTGCGCCCAGAGGCGGGCACGCGGCGAAAATACATTTCGTTGAACAGACGCACGATCGGCGCAGACAAAGCCCAGCGGGGCGCGTTGAACGGTACCGATTTGCTTTTGCCGCTGCCGGGGTTCACGCCCGAAGTGATTTCGCTTTCTTCCAAAACGCCGCGGCCTAGATTTGCGCCCTTGGCTGTGGCATCGATCCAACCGACAGTGTAATCGGCAGAACTGTCATCAAAGGCCACGAAAAATTCATCCAAATTGTCGATGCGCCGCTCTGTCAAAACCATCAGGTCGCCTTTGCAGGGGGCCATTTGTATCTTGGCCGAGGCGATCACGCCCGTTTGCCCTAAGCCGCCGACGGTGGCTTGAAAGATGCCAGCGTCTTTCGGTGTAATCACGCGGGTTTTGTCGCCTTGGATCAAGGTGATTTCCGTCACGTGTTGCCCAAAAGAGCCCACAACATGGTGGTTTTTGCCGTGTACATCATTGGCGATACAACCGCCGATCGTCGCAAAGCCCGTGCCCGGCATCACCGGTGGAATCCAGCCTTTTGCGGCAAACATTCGCCCCAGATCGCCAATCGGCAGGCCTGCTTCTACATGCACCACGCCAGAGGTGTCATCGAACGACAGCACGCGATCCAAACGGGTCATATCCAAAGACCGCGCATCAGAAGTCAGGGCCGCGTCGCCATATGATCTGCGCATGCCAAAGGCCGGTACAGGTGCCGTTGCCAAGAGGCGTTTCAGTTGCAATGCGCGTTCAGGGCGGGCAACCTCGCCAGAGGTGCAATGTGCGCGACCCCAACCTGTGGTGTCTACTGTTTTCCAGCTCATGTTTGAACTCTCTTTGATATGCGTTCCGCGATGGGAAAAATGATCAGACCGATCACGATGGCGAACCAAAGTGTGGTCAAACGAATGATGGCCGTGGCGGGCAGGGACAGCGCCAAAGGCACGCCCTCTAGGCTGAGCAGCGCGATCATCGCGGCTTCTGCGCCGCCCACGCCGCCTGGCGCGCCGGTCAGCCCGCCCGCCAAGGTTGAAAACAGGAATATCGCGATGGCGGTGGAGGCAGATACATCCGCGCCCATCCATGCCAGTAATAGATAAAAGGCCAGCCCTTCGGCCAGCCAGCCGATGAACGCCAACAGGGACCCTTGAAACAAAGTGCCGCCTTGCGAGAACGGCTCCAGCGCGCGCGCCGCGCGGCGGACCTTAGAAAACAGACGCGGGGCTTTGCCCGTTGTTTGATACCCCAAACGGGCGCACCACGCCAAAAGCGCGGGCCGTGTGGCGATAAATGCGGCAAGCAAAGCCAAAAGCGTGACAGGCACGCCGCCAGCAATTTTTGACGTTGATAACAAAAGTGCGCCCGCCAAAAGCACAGCCATCGCCGCCAAATCAGAGGCGCGATCGACCAAAACCAAAGGCGCAGTGCGCTCAACCGCCCAACCTGTTTCGCGCCGTATCCAACGCATCCGCACCAATTCGCCCACACGCCCCGGCGTGACCGTCATGGCAAAACCGCCAAGGAAATGGCGCATATTGGCCATCAGTGATAGATCAAGCCCAAGACGTTTGGCAAACAGATGCCAACGCAAACCGCGCAAACCATAATTCATCAGCGATAGCGCCAGAAGCGCGCAGACCTGCCACAAGGACAGTTTTTGGATTTGGTGCAGGGTCTCAGACCAGCCCGTGGCGGCCGCAGCCCCCAAAAGGCCGATGATCAGCAAGGCCATAAGTCCCAGCAAGACCAAACGATCCCGCAAGGCTTTGGAGCCTCCTGCGGTGGGTTTGATGGTGGTGGAAAGGGTTTGCTCTTGCTGCATGTGATCTAATTTGCCCGTATTTCACGCCGTTCTAGCGACAGATTGGGGCAAGAATATGATGCTGTTGCCGAATTGGCGACAATAGAGGCGTGGATTCGAAAAAAAAGGCCCCCAGAGTGGGAGCCTTTGTCGTTTGCACAGTGAATGCGGCGCGGATCAGTCGACAATCGTCGCCAAAGTGGCAGCACGCAGATCGGCCTCGGTCACGCCCTCAGCCGTCTCGACGATTTTCAAACCGCCCTCAACCACATCCAAAACGCCTAAATTGGTGATCACACGGTCCACAACCGATTTGCCAGTCAGGGGCAGGGTACATTCTTTTAACAGCTTGCTGTCGCCGTGTTTGTTTGTGTGATCCATGACCACCACAACGCGGCCCACGCCCGCGACCAAATCCATCGCGCCGCCCATGCCTTTGACCAGTTTCCCGGGGATCATCCAGTTGGCCAGATCGCCTTTTTCGTCGACTTCCATAGCACCCAAAATCGCCATCGCGATTTTGCCGCCACGGATCATGCCAAAAGAAAATGCGGAATCGAAATAGGCCGTGTTTGGCAACTCGGTGATGGTCTGCTTGCCGGCGTTGATCAGGTCGGCGTCCTCAGTGCCTTCCACGGGGAAAGGCCCCATACCCAACATGCCGTTTTCAGATTGCAACGTCACCTCGACGCCTTCTGGAATGAAATTTGGCACCAAGGTCGGAATGCCGATCCCAAGGTTTACATAGGTCCCGTCTTCCAGTTCAAGCGCTGCACGCGCTGCCATTTGATTGCGATCCCAACCCTTTGGGGCTTGTGTGTCTGTGGCCATGATGTGCTCTCCCTATGTCCGCAATGCTGCGGTGTGACCTTTGCTAGCGGCTTGCGCGCGCTGGCGATTATGACTGTGGTGCTGATGCCATTTCCAACGGGGCGAGGCCCAATTGGCTTTGTGCATAAGCTGCGAAAATCTCTTGCCCGTAGTTGGCATTGGTATGTCTGTTGTCGACCTTGTCGCCGACATCTGCGACCGACGACTTGGGGCGCGCAAAAATGTCTTGGGTTGCGAAAATACCCTGACGCGTGTGCATCGGTTGCGCGATAAACCGATAGCCAAAATCGGCCAAACTGGTCCCCATGGCGTGCTCATAGATCTGCGACCAATCGGCTGCTGTGTGACGTTTGTTCAGCCGCGACATCGTGTTCTCGAACCCCGGCCCGCGTTTCGCGCTGCGCGCCAAAGGATAGGGCGCAGGCATAAAGGTGATGCGTCTGTCGTCGCCAAACACATCGTGGCGCGCCTCAACGAAATCATAAACCGCAGAGCCGATCAAGGCCCGCGCAGCACTCAATGACATCACAGGGCGCAGGCTGCGTTCTTCATGTTCCAAGATGTCGTAATCGGCCATCAAACGGGTGACCGCGCCCATGGCAAAGCGTTCACCCACATGAAAAATCTGCGCGTAAGGCGCCAAATCGACGATCAAGCTGCCGTTCCACTGCTGGCTCATTTTACAGCCGTAAGCATCGCTGGGCGTCGGGCCAAAGGTGCTGCCGATCATCAGTGATCTGGAATGCACGATCCCCGGAAGGGAAAAATAATCGACCTCAAGGCTGGGATAGGCGCGCTTGATCCAATCGGCACTCATGCGCAGGCTGGCCGAATGAGATGTGCCCAGAACTAAGACCTTCATGTCAGGCTCCTGTTCATGGCGTCCAAGAGTACCTCTTCGCATTGCACTGCGTTATCGCCTTCGTCTGCCATGCCGCCGGTGAGACTGGCCGAAATACGGGGCTGATGGGTGTCGACCTCTTCGCCATGGGCTTGGAAAAACATGTCCATTGCAGCTTTGACACCGCGGCTGGTCACGCTGCGCTGGTTGGCCTCGAAAAAGCGCCCTCGCGTGGCCGCATTGGTGATGATCTCAAAGGATGGAAAGTAATCGACAGTATCATGCGCACGAACAAATTCGCCTGCAGCCGCCCGCAAAACCGATTTGGAATAGGTCGTGGCGGGCAAGACATGTGCGCCCGATGCCGTCGCTGTCAAAGGCACGGGGGAGACAGTGAGCAACAGTTTAAAATTCGGATTCCGGCTTTTGCCAAAATCGTTCAAAGCGCGCAAATCCGCCATGATGGCGCGGTGCCCGTCGTTGCGATAGCTGATCTCTTGCGGCTCTGTCGGCGTGGCAATCACTCCGGGGGCCGTCGGATACACCGTGCCCGTGGCCGTGTGACACCATGTTTCGGTCAGCCCAAGAGTGAAAATCAACAGCTCAGCCGATTCAAAAGTCTTGCGCAAAATGCGCAGATGGTGGGCGCGCGCGTCCCTGACCAATTCGGGGGTGTCATAGCCGTCAGGCTCAATCGCAGGACGCTGCGCATCGACATATTTGCCGTCGGGACGTTGCCAGACAGGGGCGTGGGGCGTCTCAAACCCGTAAGCCTCGTGTAGTAGCTGAACCATTTGACGCGCGGAATAAATATTGCCGTAGCGTGCCGAATACATGCCATAGCCAAAGCGGGTCATAACATCGCGGCGAAAATTGTGCTGTGGGCTTTCAAAATCCAACACGGCCCAATCGCGCTCATACAGATTGCGATGCACATGCTGTGCAAAGCAACTGCCCGCAGTCATGATTGTCGTATCTTTGGTGATGGCAAATTTCGGCAGGTAAAGCCCCTGAATTGCCTGCAGCGGCTCAGCCACCTGAATCGGTTCAGCCGACTCAGGCACCTCAGCCACGACGCCGCTGCGCCAAAAAGCGCGGGGCGGCAATGTATCATAGGGGGACATCACGCGCGGGCCTGCCGTGCCGTTTAGGCGGCTGGGCGCGTTGTGCGCTGCTCGATGCGTTTCTCGTGTTGGCCTTGAATGATGCGGTGCACATAGACGCCGGGCAGGTGAATCGCATCTGGATCAAGCGAGCCGACAGGCACAATCTCTTCGACTTCCATGATGCAGATTTTGCCGCACATCGCCGCTGGCGGGTTGAAATTACGCGCTGTCTTGCGGAAAATCGCATTGCCTGTGGCATCGGCTTTCCACGCTTTCACGATGGAGATATCAGCAAAAATACCCTCTTCCAAAATATAATCTTGGCCATTCCATGATTTTACGTCTTTGCCCTCAGCGATCACCGTGCCGACACCTGTTTTGGTGTAAAATCCCGGAATGCCCGCGCCGCCTGCGCGCATGCGTTCAGCCAAGGTGCCTTGGGGATTGAATTCCAATTCCAATTCACCGCTCAAATATTGACGCATGAATTCGGCGTTTTCACCCACGTAGGACGACATCATTTTCTTGATCTGGCGAGTGGCCAATAGTTTGCCCAAGCCAAAATCGTCAACGCCTGCGTTGTTTGAGGCCACGGTCAAATCCTTGACGCCGCTTTCGACCAAAGCCTCGATCAAAAGCTCAGGGATGCCACACAGGCCAAAACCGCCTGCGGCAATCAACATGCCGTCATGCAAAATGCCGTCCAAGGCCTCAGCTGCGGATCCGTAAACTTTTTTCATGACGCTCTCTCCCTAACAGTCAAATTTGCGCAATTGGACGCAATTGACGGGCAAGTGTCAATGGATTGCTGCACTGCAGTAACAATTTCTGATGGGCGCTATGCGCAATATATCGCACATCAAAGCAAATCGGGCGCAACTTTATGTCGCGCCCGTGTGGATCAAAGCTGTGTCAGCCTGTGGGTTTAGCTGTCTTTTTGCGCCGCAGGCTTTTTGGCTGGCGCTTTCTTGGCCGCAGCCTTTTTCGGCGCAGCTTTCTTTTTCGCGGGGGCTTTTTTCTTGGCCGGTTTTTTCGTTTCAATCAATTCCAACGCTTGCGCGACGGTGATGTCCTCGGGCTTGATCTCTTTGGGCAGGGTCACATTGACTTTTTCCCACTTCACATAAGGCCCGAATTTGCCGTCCATCACTTTGATCGGACCGCCATCGGGGTGATCGCCCAATTCTTTCAGCGCCTTGGCCACGGTGCGTCCGCGACCGGGGTTTTCGCGTTTGTGCGTGATCATTTCCATCGCCAAATTCATACCGATCTCGAACACTTCGCTGGTCTCT
This sequence comes from Pacificibacter marinus, assembly GCF_018860665.1. Taxonomy (GTDB): domain Bacteria; phylum Pseudomonadota; class Alphaproteobacteria; order Rhodobacterales; family Rhodobacteraceae; genus Celeribacter; species Celeribacter marinus_A. Next base: position 77,146 of record NZ_JAHKPK010000003.1, on the reverse strand, counting down.
TTGAGATTGGCGTAGACGGGCTTTTCCTCGTCTGGCAATTGGTGGACCAAATAGGGACCAAAACGACCCAAATTGGCAGCAATCACGCCTCCATCAGGGTGCGGGCCAATCTCGCGTGGCAGATTCAGCAGCAAAAGCGCTTTTTCCAGATCAATACTTTCCGGCGCCCAGCCTTTGGGCAAAGACGTACGCGGTGGTTTTTTGTTTTCAGGCGTGGCTTCGCCGCGCTGCACGTAAGGGCCGAACCGACCCGAGCGCAGAGAAATTTCATCGCCGTTGTCTTCGCCCAGAACCTTTTCATAGCTCTCAGCGCCTTCGCCTGAAATCGGACGTGTGTAGCGACATTCTGGGTAATTGGAACAGCCAACAAAGCCACCAGAACGCGATGTTTTCAGGTGCAGGCTGCCAGCGCCACATTTGGGGCAAGCGCGTGGATCTGTTCCATCTTCGCGGGGCGGGTAGAGCGTTGGCGTCAGCGCTTCGTCCAATTTGTCGAGCACTTCCGAGATGCGCAAATCTGACGTTTCCGAAATCGCGGCAGAGAAATCACGCCAGAATCGGTTCAGAACGTCTTTATAATTCATCTCGCCCGCAGAAACGGAATCAAGTTCGCCTTCCAGATCGGCGGTGAATTCATAACCGACATATTTGCGAAAGAAGTTCATCAAAAAGATCGTCACGATCTTGCCTTTGTCCTCTGGGAACAGGCGGTTTTGATCTTTGCGCACATATTCGCGTTCAACAATCGTTGTTAAGACAGAGGCATAGGTGGACGGGCGGCCGATGCCGAGCTCTTCCATGCGTTTGACAAGCGTGGCCTCGGTGTAGCGTGGCGGTGGGTTGGTGTGGTGCTGCATACCAAGCACCGAATCGTTGCCCCCCAAAGCGGCCTCTTTGCCTTCTGCGTCAGATTTCAAAGCGCCCGCGACTTTTTTCGCGGGTTCATCTTTCATGATCTGGGGCAGGCGCGCGCTGTCTTCTTCGCCCTCCGCGTCATCTTTGCCCTCGGTGTAGGCCGCCATAAAACCGTCAAAGGCCACAACTTGACCCGTGGCGCGCAAGACGACCTCTTGGTCAGCCGAGGCGATGTCGACCGTGGTGCGTTCCAGTCGGGCTGCTTCCATTTGCGATGCAATGGTGCGTTTCCAGATCAGATCGTAAAGTTTGGCTTGGTCGCCGTCCGACAGCGCGGCCTCTTTTGGGCCTTTGGCCAGTTCGGTCGGGCGGATACATTCGTGTGCTTCTTGCGCGTTTTTGGCTTTGTTTTTGTACACACGTGGCGAGGCTGGCACATATTTATCGCCGTAGCGCGCTTTGATCGCCGCGCGTGCCTCAACGATGGCCTCGGGCGCCATATCGATGCCATCGGTTCGCATATAGGTGATCAGACCCGCTTCATACAGGCGTTGCGCCGCGTTCATCGTTTGACGCGCGCCCATGCCGAATTTGCGGCTGGCCTCTTGTTGCAGGGTCGATGTCATAAAGGGCGCAGATGGGTTGCGTGTGCCCGGTTTGGCCTCAACCGATGCGATTTTCAGATCGCGCGATGACACGGCTTGCACCGCCATCTCAGCCGACAAGCGATCGCCCAAGTCGAATTTATCAAGCTTTTTGCCTGACAGCTGCGTCAAGCGCGCTTCAAACTGCTGCCCGCGTGGGGTTTCCAGCATCGCTTTGACGGTCCAGTATTCTTGCGGATTAAAGGCCTCGATCTCGTCTTCACGTTCCACGATCAACCGCAGGCACACCGATTGCACACGACCGGCAGAGCGCGCGCCGGGCAATTTGCGCCACAGCACGGGCGACAGATTAAACCCCACCAGATAGTCCAAAGCGCGGCGGGCCAGATAGGCATCGACCAGCGGCACATCGACTTGGCGCGGGTTTTTCATCGCCTCAGTGACGGCCGTTTTGGTGATCGCGTTGAACACGACGCGCGACACTTGGGTGGATTTTTTGATCGCGCGGCGTTTGGTCAGCGCTTGTTGTAAGTGCCATGAGATCGCTTCGCCTTCGCGGTCGGGGTCGGTCGCGAGGATCAATACGTCGTCGTGTTTCAAAGCGTCGGCGATGGCTTTCACATGCGGGCGGCTTTGTGCGCCGATGTCCCAGATCATTTCGAAATCGTTGTCCGGATCGACCGATCCGTTCTTGGCCGGCAGGTCGCGCACGTGGCCGTAGGACGCCAAAACTGTGTAGTCACTTCCAAGGTATTTATTGATCGTTTTGGCCTTGGCAGGGGATTCGACGACGACAACTGGCATGATAGATCCTTTGATACGACTACGGTGGCCTTATGGCGGGGCAAGATGGTTTGCGCAACTGCGGATTGTCAATGAAAGATCGTGAGAAGATGTTAATATCTTTGCGGCACAATCAACTAGCGCCCTATTTTTGGCGTGATTTTACAACAGGACAGAAATGATAATGCTTTTCACACGGTTCGCTTTTGCGTTTGTTTTGCCCCTAATCGCCTGTCTGACCACCCCTTTGCCAGCCCTGGCCCAAGACTGGTCCGAACCCACCCGTGGATCAAAAGTCCGTCAAGACCTGATGGATGCCATTCGCCCTCATGCAGAATGGCAGCTGGGGGCGCCTGTGCAATTCGTGGTGGACACCCTGCGCTTGTCAGGCGACCGCGCTCTGGCCTTCCTGTCACCCAAGCGCCCCGGTGGCGGACCCATCGATGTCACCACCGTTCCCGCTGTTTTGCGCGGTGACTGGCGTGTTGATGGTGATGGCTATCTTGAGGATATGGATGGTCTGTCCATCATGGCGCTTTTGGTCAAATCCGGTGACACATGGGTCGCGCAACATTTTTCGATTGGGGCCACAGACCTGTGGATATCAGCACCAGATATATGCGCTGACTATATTATCGTTATGTCTGATTTTTGCTATCGATGAGAGGATTTGGAAGGGGTTCTGCGTGTTGAGCCGCGATTGAAATTCAATGCCACAAAGGTCAGAGTTAATCCAAATGTGCCGACACTCACGAGCGAGGTGAATGTCGGCTTTTGTTTCAAGAGTAAGCACCGTTCGAGTATGTCAACTCATAACTGTGACTGTAGAGTTCAAAGACAATTCCAAAAGGGTCTTCGACATAAACCATTCTATAGGGTTTCTCGTCCGGAAAATATTCGCGCACAGGCATACGCTGCTTGCCGCCTGCTGCGACGATCTTTGCCAAGAGGTCTTCAAGGTTCGGGTCTTGAATAGCAAAGTGAAACGTACCGTGTTGCCTGAAATTGAGGTTCTCTTTGGGGGCTTCGTGTCCTTCAAATTCGAACAGCTCAAACCCGATGCGATCTGCTGTCGCCAAATGCGCGATGCGCATGCGGCCCCAGCCTGTGCCAAAAACGTCTGAACACATCTGGCCGATGTCACTGTCGTCTTCGACAATGATCGTAGGGTCCATGATGACATAAAAGCCAAGGACGTTGCCGTAGAATTCAATCGCCTTGTCCAAATCTGGGACAGACAAGCCAATATGAGAAAATGAGCGTGGAGTAGGTTGCATAGTGTTTCCTTTCGAGGGTGTCGAAAGAGATTTAGATGGACTTAATTCGTAATAAAAATTATCATTTTATATGATTTTCATAATATTTTGAGTTGATGATGTTGAACGCCACATGGTTAGAAACGTTTACGACGCTCTGTGATGTGGGGCATTTCACGCGTACGGCGGATCTGTTGGGCATGACCCAGCCTGGTGTGTCGCAGCACCTGCACAAACTGACCACCCAAGTCGGCAAACCACTCATTTCAAAAGACGGGAAATCCTTCACACTCACCCCCGCTGGTGAAGCCGTTCTGGCCATCGGCCTTGCGCGACGTCAACAAGAGCGCGAGTTGAAAGACGTAATCAATTTTGATGATCCAAACGTAGGTGAAATCAGCATTGGGTGTTCCGGCAGCTTTGCTATGTGGCTCTATCCGCATATTCTTGATCGGTTGCATCAGGCGCCAGAGCTGGTGATCAATGTTACGGCCGCCCCGCACATGAGCATTGTGAAATCCGTTTTGAATGGCGCATTTGATCTGGGGATCGTCGCCGAACCCATCAGTCATCCGCGCCTTGAGGCGCAGGAATTGACTCGTGAAGAGTTGTGTTTGGTGGTTCCGCCCCCCTATGCAGAGCGAGATCTTGACCTGCCGCAGTTGAACGGGTTGGGGTTTGTTGCGCATCCTGACGGCTATGCATATGCGGATGACTTGTTTTCGCTGAACTTCCCAAGGGATTACAAAGGCTCTGATCACCTCAAGGTCAGGACATTCGTCAACCAGATCGGACAAATCCCGCTGCCTGTTGCGCAGGGACTTGGGTATACAATATTGCCCAAATCCGGCGTGGATGCCTTTCATGGAAAACAGAAGCTGGCGATCTTTCAATTGCCGAAACGACGGTATCATGATTTGTGGATTATATCCCGTAAGAGGCGGACGGAGATCTCGCGTATCGCGGCTTTAAGTGATTTCATTCTTCAGGTGTCAAAAGCTTTGCGATAACTCTGCTCGGGAATAATGTATAAATTTAACTTAGATGGCGCGTTTCTGACCCTATCGTGCGCGAAGCTTAGGATTTATTCATCAAGGTTAATCGCGAACGGGTCAAAATCCACGGAAATTGACCTTTAAAACATGTAAACCGACGATAGGGGAAAGGTTTAAAATGTTGTAAAGACGTGCCGCATTGTTATGCAAATGTTTAAAATATCGCACAGAATGCAATTAGGCCCGGGCCAAAAGACCACCGGCTTTGCGCAGGATTTGGCCGTTGAGTTCCAGCGTCATGATCTGGGAACTCACCTCTTCGGCGCGCGCTCCGATGTCGCGGATCAACTGGTCTTCGGCCACCGCAGCCCCGCCCAAACGGGACAGGATTTCACTGTGCAAGGCGGTGTGATCATCAAGGCCGCGCCTTTCCGGTTCAATAGGTACAAGCGCGTCCTCAGGCGTGTCCATCGCGGTGATCGCCAAGGGCGAAGCACTGGCCAGTACATCAATCGCATCACGCGCCCCACGGACCAAACTGGCGCCATCGCGCAACAGGTTGTTGCAACCTGAGGAGCGCCCATCAAACGGGTGGCCTGGCACGGCCATGACTTCGCGGCCCTGTTCCATCGCATTGCCCGCGGTCAACAGTGAGCCGGATTTGGCAGCCGCTTCTATCACGACGGTGGCCAAGGCCATGCCAGAAACGATGCGATTGCGCATTGGGAAATGCCGCGCGAAGGGTTTCATGCCCATAGGTTGTTCGGACGCTATGACGCCAGTATCGGCGATTTTTGCGTAAATATCTTTGTTTTCCGCGGGATAGATCACATCCAATCCACCACCCAAAACCGCGATGGTGCCTGTTCCCAAGGCCGCCTCATGCACAGCCCTGTCAATGCCGCGCGCCATGCCAGAGACGATGCCAAAGCCCTCGTCCCCCAAATCACGCGACAAAGCCCGCGCCATACGCAGCCCCAAAGACGAGGCATTGCGAGCGCCCACAAGGGCAATCATCGGGCGTTCAAACAAGGAAAGGTCGCCTTTGACCCATAACAGCGGCGGGGCATCAGGGATAAGAGCAAGGGCGGCAGGATAATCTGTGTCGCCAATCGCCATCAGTCGCGCGCCTGCTTTGCGGCCCGCTTTGAGTTCTTTGTCGACGACAGCCATGGGGCAGGTTTGATAGCCGCTCACACCCGCTTCGCGCGCAATTTCGGGCAAAGCCGTCAACGCATCTGCGGCAGAGCCGTGATCATTCATGAGGCGATAAAAGGTTGATACGCCAACACGGCGTGATCGCAAGAGGCGGAGCCAGATGGCGCGGTCTTCCGCAGTGTGGGGTGGGGTGAGGGGGTGGTGGGAAGGGATGAAATCCATATTGACCAGCTCTCTCCGTCTCTTGCCATTACACCATCGCGCAAATTGGTTAATGAGCCGTTACCGTTACTCAACAATCCTCAAATTTATCGAATTTTTCTGTATCTTCCTGAATTCAAGCGATTTTGTCGCAAATATATCGTGACTAGAGTAGAACAATTGTAAAAAGGCGGTCCGAAGACCGCCTTAAGTTTCAGATTTCTATAACGCGAGCTTGGAGACGTTAACCTTTGCGACTCAGGTGGCGGACCCGCCAACGGTCAATTCACCAATCAAGGTCGTCGGCTGGCCGACCCCAACAGGCACCCATTGTCCCGCCTTACCGCAATTGCCCATACCAGGGTCCAGCGCCATGTCATTGCCGAGGGCACGGATGTGCTTCAGGGATGTCGCGCCATCGCCGATCAAAGTGGCGCCTTTGACGGGGGCGCCAACCACGCCGTTTTTGACTTGGTAGGCTTCGGTGCAAGAGAACACGAATTTGCCATTGGTGATGTCGACCTGTCCGCCACCAAAACCAACTGCGTAAATACCATCTTTGAGGCTGGCAACAATGTCTTCAGGCGCAGCGTCACTACCCAACATATAAGTGTTGGTCATGCGAGGCATGGGGGTGTGGGCGTAGCTCTCACGGCGTCCGTTGCCCGTGGCCTCGACGCCCATAAGGCGCGCGTTTTGGCGGTCTTGCATGTAACCGACCAGAATACCGTCTTCGATCAAGGTGTTCTTGGCGCTGGGCGTGCCTTCGTCATCGACAGATATGGACCCACGACGATCAGGAATGGTGCCATCATCTAAAACGGTGACGCCTTTGGCCGCCACTTGTTGCCCCATCAGGCCCGCAAAAGCAGACGTGCCTTTGCGATTAAAATCGCCCTCTAGCCCGTGACCGATGGCTTCGTGCAGCAAGATACCAGGCCAGCCATTGCCAAGCACGACATCCATTACGCCAGCGGGGGCAGGGATGGCCTCTAGGTTGACGCAAGCGATCCGCAGGGCCTCGGTGGCGACGGATTTCCAGTGATCCGGAGCGAGCATTCCCAAAAGACCTGTGCGCCCGCCGCCGCCAGCTGAGCCGCTTTCGCGACGGCCATCTTTGTCAACGATGACCGAAATATTGAGACGCGCCATGGGGCGTTGGTCCGACACAAGCGTACCGTCGGGGCGCAAGATGAAGACTTCTTGATATGAGGCCGCCATCGAGGCCGAGACTTGCACCACACGCGGATCAAGGGCGCGCAAGAAATCGTCGATTTCTTTAAGCGTATCGATTTTGACCTCGAAGGCCGCGCCGTCCATTGGGTTCTCGTCGGTGTAGAGTTTGACGTTGGTGGCACGCGGGCCATCCGCCAAAGTGCCGCCGCCCGCGCCCACGGCCAAACGCGCGGTTTCAGCTGCGCGGCGCAAAGACGATTCGGAAATTTCGGTGGAATGGGCGTAGCCTGCGGTCTCGCCACGTACCGCGCGCAGGCCGAATCCCTCTGATGCGTCATATGTCGCATTGCGGATTCGCCCGTCATCCAAGACAATGCCCTCAGATGTGCGACGCTCGAAGAATAGTTCGCCATCATCTGCGCCTGCGGTGGCATTTTGCAAGATCGATAGGGCTGAGGCCTGATCCAACAGGGTTTCGAATGGGTCAAAACGTCTCGTTGTCATCTATTTTCTCCTTGGGGACTTGATCTAAATCAAAAAACACGGTCAATGGCGGCGCGGAAATCTTGTCCCACGCCGAGTAATATGGTTTTTGGGGGGCAAGACTCAAACGAAATTCGCCTGAACATCAGGCACTGCGGCGCACATATCACTGTTGCGCTTGCGAAATGGGAAAAGAACATGCGCACAGAACGCTTTTTGTCTGGCTTTGCCGCCACAGTTTTAGCCACCACCGTTTCAGGTGCCGCCATGGCACAGCAAGCCGGTGAATTGCTGGGTGCGCCGGTGAACGGTAAAATGGGTTTTCAACCTGCCGCAACCGAGCTTGCACGCGATTTGCAAGGATTGGACCACTTGCTTTTGTGGATCACTGGCCTGATCACATTGTTCGTTTGTATTTTGTTGGTTTGGGTGATGGTGCGCTACAATCGCCGCGCCAATGCAAACCCAGCAAGCTTTACGCATAACACCACCATCGAGATTGCTTGGACATTGATCCCGATTCTGATCTTGGTCGGAATTGGCGCGTTCTCTTTGCCTGTTTTGTTCAAACAGCAAGAAATTCCAGAAGGCGATCTATACATCAAGGTGACGGGTTACCAGTGGTACTGGGGCTATGAGTACGTTGATGAAGGCTTTGCATTCGACAGCTACAAACTTGAGCGCGACGAATTGGAAGCGGCTGGTTACGACCAAAGCCTCTACCTATTGGCAACTGATACAGCTGTTGTTGTGCCTGTTGGCTCCACAGTTGTTATGGGCGTCACCGGCGCGGATGTGATCCACTCTTGGACAATACCTGCGTTTGGCGTGAAGCAAGATGCGGTTCCTGGTCGTGTGGCTGAGCTTTGGTTCAACGCCGAGAAAACTGGCACCTTCTTTGGTCAGTGTTCAGAGTTGTGCGGTAAAGACCACGCATACATGCCGATCACTGTGAAAGTTGTCTCACAAGAAGATTACGATGCATGGTTGGCTGGCGCGATCGAAGAATACGCGTCTTTGGATGCCGGCGAACAGCTGATCCAATTGGCTTCTGCTGAGTAAGCGATCACTGCGACATCTGGGCGCGGGCGAAGATCATCGCCCCGCCCGCTGACTGTTCTATATTATGCGAAGCCTTAGTGTAGCCGATATGGCGACGCAGGTCCGCAGGCACCAAAAGCAAGGCACCACATGACCGACGCGACCATAACACTTGACGACGATAAGGAAGCGAGCTTTGGCGATTTTTTTGCGCTGTTAAAGCCCCGCGTGATGTCGCTTGTCGTGTTCACCGCGATGGTCGGGCTTATCGTTGCGCCCGGATCGGTGCATCCCTTTGTCGCGTTCTTTTCCGTGCTGTGTATCGCGATCGGTGGCGGTGCCTCTGGTGCGTTGAACATGTGGTATGACGCGGACATCGACCGCGTGATGAAGCGTACTCAGGGACGCCCTATTCCTGCTGGCAAAGTAACGGAAGGCGAGGCTTTGGCCATCGGCCTGACGCTGTCTGCATTTTCCGTGATCATGCTGGGGCTGGCGTCCAATTGGGTTGCTGCCGGGCTTTTGGCCTTTACGATCTTTTTCTATGTGGTGATTTATACCATGTGGCTGAAGCGCTCGACACCACAGAATATCGTGATTGGCGGGGCCGCTGGTGCCTTTCCTCCGATGATCGGTTGGGCTGTTGTTACCGGCGATATCACCATCGCGAGCACCTTGATGTTTGCTTTGACATTTATGTGGACGCCACCGCATTTTTGGGCTTTGGCTTTGTTCATGAACTCGGATTACGGCAAGGCAAAAGTGCCGATGCTGCCTGTGACGCATGGCACACGCGTCACGCGCAATCACATTCTGGCCTATACTTTACTTTTGGCTGTCACCGCGGGAGCGTTGTTGTTCACGTCCATCGCAGGCTGGGTCTACCTTGCCGCGTTTTTGGTGATGAACACCTTGTTCATCTTGGGGGCAGTAAAGATTTGGCGTCGTGATGATGCGGCGTCCAAAGCAGATAATTTCAAAGCAGAACGGTCTTTCTTTAAGCTGTCTTTGGCCTATCTTTTCGCGCATTTCACGGCGCTCATGTTCGACGGAATGCTCAGCGGTCTTTTTGACGGTATGGGCATTGGGGGACTTTTCTAAGATGGCGATTACCAAACTTCATGAAATTCACAGACGGCGCAAGTCGCGCAATGTCGGCCTTGGGTTGGTATTGGCCGTCTTCGTTGTGTTGATCCTTGGCTTGACCATGGTGAAAGTGACAACCACCCCGATCAGCAATATCGGCTCTGCAGAGGCGCACAATTAATGGCGATGGATGGTCCACAAAAAACGGTTCTTAAGCTCGTTGGTGTTGTGTTCACCATGGGCGCTTTGGCATGGGCATCGGTGCCGTTCTACAGCTGGTTTTGTGCCGTCACCGGTTTTGGGGGCACTACATTGGAAGCCGATGCCGGGTCTGACGTCATTTTAGACGAGACGATCAAAATCCGCTTTGACGCCAATACAGACCCCAGCATGGCGTGGTCTTTCAAGCCTGTTGAGCGCGAGATGGAAATCCGCATCGGTGAAACGGGTCTCGCCTTTTACGAGGCACATAACCCAACGGACCGTGTCATTGCTGGCACTGCGTCCTATAATGTAGCCCCCTATGAGGCGGGCGGATTTTTCACCAAGATCGATTGTTTTTGCTTCACAGAACAGGTGCTTCAGCCCGGCGAAACCGTGTTGATGCCCGTGACGTTTTATGTGGACCCCGAAATCACCACAGACCGTGACGCGAAATATGTACATCGCATCACTTTGTCTTATACATTCTACGAAACCGATCTGCCCGAGGAACTTGCCGCTTTGCAAAGCGACACGCCTAAGGTTACAGATCTTAACTGAACCCATTAGGGAAAATACCCCAAGGGAGAGGGACGCAAGACTATGGCTCATGTAAAGAACCACGATTATCACATTCTGCCACCATCAACGAAACCACTTATGGGTTCTGTTGCAGCCTTTATCATGTTCTTTGGCGCTGTCATGTGGATGGCCAAAGGCACGCCATTTATGTTCTTGGCTGGTCTTCTGGGCGTGCTCTATGTGATGTGGGCTTGGTGGCGTGAAACGATTTTGGAAAACAAAGCTGGCGATCACACGCCCGTTGTGCGCATCGGTCTGCGCTATGGCTTTATCATGTTCATCATGTCCGAAGTGATGTTCTTTGTCGCTTGGTTCTGGGCGTTTTTCAAAAGCGCTATTTACCCGATGTATGAATACGCGGGCACAGAATACGTCAAACCAGAGATCATTCCGGTTGATGCCTTCCACCTGCCATTGATCAACACATTGCTGTTGCTCTTGTCTGGATGTGCCGTCACTTGGGCGCACCATGCGTTGGTGCACGGCAATGTGCGCAAAGACTTGGTGGCTGGACTGGCCATCGGTGTTGGATTTGGCGCTGTGTTCACCATGTTCCAAGCCTATGAGTACTACGAACTGTTGGTCCATGAGGGTTGGACATTCGGCGGTGACGTGTTCTTTGGTGGATTTTTTATGGCCACAGGGTTCCACGGCTTCCACGTTCTTGTGGGCACAATCTTTCTGACCATCTGCCTCGTGCGCTCGATCAAAGGTGACTTTACACCAGACGATCACATCGGCTTTGAAGCCGCCGCTTGGTACTGGCACTTTGTGGATGTGGTTTGGCTCTTCCTGTTCGTGGCCGTCTACATCTGGGGTCAATAACCCTGCGCTGAGGCTTCGCCTTACGTAATAATCAGGTTACAAGGGCGCGGCACCAGCTGCGCCCTTTTGTATTCCGAAGGAACGTCTCATGATCAAACCTGTGATCAAACGCATGATCGGCCCTATTTTGATGGGAGTGATTGGTATCGCTATTTTGCTTTGGCTTGGCACATGGCAGGTGCAGCGATTGGCGTGGAAACAAGGTATTTTGGCCGAAATCACCGCCGAAATTGCAGCCGATCCCGTGCCTGTGCCAACACTGATTTCAACCGATATGAAATACCTGCCGGTCACAGCCACAGGCACCATCGGGCAAGACGAACTGCACGTGCTGGTGTCGCGTTTGGAAATCGGGGCAGGCTACCGCGTGATTGCGCCGTTTGAATTGGATGACGGGCGGCGGGTGTTGCTGGATCGTGGGTTTATCAAACCTGAGGCCAAAGATGTGTTTCGCGCCAGCGGTCCTGCGACCATCACTGGAAATCTGCATTGGCCGGATGATATGAACAGTTCAACCCCTGAACCTGATATGTCTGAAAACATCTGGTTCGGGCGCGATATCGCCGCCATGGCGCGCGCCTTGGACACTGCCGAAGTGCTGATCGTCGCGCGTGCCGACACGGGGCAGGGCATTGAAGCCATGCCTGTGGGCATCACGGGTGTCAAAAATGACCATCTTGGCTACGCAATCACATGGTTTTCTCTCGCTCTTGTCTGGTTGGGGATGACACTCTTCCTTCTGTGGCGTATCAAAACCCGAACTGTTTAACGCGATCCCAACTCTGATAGGGCCCCATGCGATATATCTCTACACGCGGCACCGCGCCCGCCTTGAACTTCGAAGATGCAATGCTCACTGGTCTGGCCTCTGATGGCGGGCTCTATGTGCCTGAAACCATTCCGACCATGACTGCGGACGAAATCACCGCTTTAGCCGGCCTGTCCTATGAGGACATCGCGTTTCGGGTGATGAAGCCGTTCATCGGCGATACGTTCACCGACGCTGAATTCAAAGAGATCATCGCGAAATCTTATGCAGGCTTCGGCCATGATGCCCGCGCGCCGCTTGTGCAGCTTGGGCCGAACCATTTCCTACTTGAGCTGTTCCATGGTCCGACGCTTGCGTTCAAAGACTTCGCCATGCAACTCATCGGACAATTGTTCCAAGCGGCTTTGTCGCGCTCTGGAAAACGCGTGACAATCGTGGGGGCGACCTCTGGCGACACCGGTTCTGCCGCTATTGAGGCCTTCAAAGGCCTGTCCAACGTTGATGTGTTTATCATGTATCCGCATGGTGGTGTCTCCGATGTGCAACGTCGTCAGATGACCACACCGGTTGAAAGCAACGTCCACGCGCTGGCTGTGGAAGGCGATTTCGATGATTGCCAAGCAGCGCTCAAAGACATGTTTGCCGATATCGATTTCCGCGATGGTGTGAAACTCGCAGCGGTGAATTCGATCAACTGGGCCCGCGTTTTGGCGCAAGTTGTATACTATTTCTCATCTGCCGTGTCCTTGGGCGCGCCGCATCGCAAAGTGTCTTTCACCGTACCAACAGGAAATTTCGGTGACATATTTGCTGGCTACATCGCTAAGAAAATGGGCCTACCGATTGAGAAGCTGGTGATCGCCACCAATCAAAATGACATTCTGCACCGGACCATGCAAACGGGCGCCTACACCAAAGAGGGCGTGACACCGTCGATGTCACCGTCGATGGACATCCAAGTGTCATCCAACTTTGAACGTGCTTTGTTCGATGCTTATGGCCGCGATGGTGGTGCCGTCGCGCAACTGATGGATGAGTTGAAATCAGGTGAATTCAAAATCTCTCAAGGGGCGATGGAAACTTTGCGTGATACCTTCTCCTCTGGGCGCGCGTCCGAGGATGAGACCTCAGCAACCATTAAAGACATGCAGATCCGCACCACGGAAGTTCTGTGCCCGCATTCTGCCGTTGGCGTCAAAGTCGCTGAAGAAAACCTGTCCGACGTGCCAATGATCACATTGGCCACAGCACATCCTGCGAAATTCCCTGCAGCCGTTAAAGCGGCCTGCGGTATTCACCCCGACCTGCCCATGCATATGGCCGACCTGTTTGACCGTGATGAACGGTTTACAGTGGTGCCAAACGATCTGGCGGGTCTTAAATCTCTAGTGAAGGAGCGCATTTCTTGAGCCTCAAAACACACCGGCTCAGCAATGGCCTACGCATCGTGACCGAACATATGCCCTCAATGGAAAGCGCTTCGATTGGCGTTTGGGTCCAAGCGGGCGGGCGGCATGAACGTCTAGAGCAAAATGGCATCGCGCATTTTCTGGAACATATGGCGTTCAAAGGCACCGCTCGTCGCAGCCCGTTGGAAATCGCTGAAGTTCTTGAAAACGTGGGCGGATACCTGAACGCCTATACCTCGCGAGAAACGACAGCTTATTACGCGCGTGTGCTCAAAGAGGACGTACCTTTGGCGCTGGACGTGATCGCTGATATTGTGTTGAACCCGATTTTTGATGCGCGGGAACTTGAGGTCGAGCGTGGCGTGATTTTGCAAGAGATCGGCCAAGCTCTGGATACGCCAGACGATATCATTTTCGATTGGTTGCAAGGCGTGTCTTACCCCGATCAAGCCGTGGGGCGGACCATTTTAGGCCCTGAAGACCGCGTGCGGGCCTTTAGCCGCGAAGACCTTGCAGGCTTTGTCGAAGAACACTATTCGCCCGAACGTATGGTCTTATCCGCTGCTGGTAATGTGGATCATGACAAAATCGTCGCTGAGGCTGAAAAACTGTTTGGCCATTTGACAGCCCATGGCAGTGATTACATCGATCCCGCAAATTTTGTTGGCGGCGAACATCGCGCAAATAAGGATCTTGAGCAGGTCCATGTCGCCATCGCCTTTGAAGGTCCAAGCTACCGCGACAAAGACATCTACATTGCGCAAGCTGCCACCACAGCACTTGGTGGGGGCATGTCATCGCGTCTGTTCCAATCCGTGCGTGAACAAAAGGGTCTGTGCTATACGATTTACGCCCAAAGCGGTGCCTACTCTGACACCGGCGTGACCACGATCTATGCGGGCACCTCTGGCGAAGATGTGACGCAACTGACCGAATTGACCATGGACGAATTGAAACGCGCAGCGGATGACATGTCTGACGCTGAGGTTCAACGCGCCTGTGCGCAGATCAAAGCCGGTCTGTTGATGGGCTTGGAAAGCCCCGGGTCGCGTGTGGAACGTAATGCGCGGATGATCGGCATTTGGGATCGCGTGCCCAGCTTGGCTGAAACCGTGGCGAAAATCGATGCCGTCACCACCCAAGGTGTGCGTGATTTTATTGGTCAAATGGGAACGGGTCGCGCGGCTATGGCGCTCTACGGCCCCGCTGAAACAGCGCCATCATTAGAGACACTTAAAGCAAGGCTTGTTGCATAATGTTCGCGCGGCGCCCCAAGGTTCGGATCGAGACTGAGCGTATGACGTTGCGCCTGCCGACCCATGGGGATTATCGCGCTTGGTGTGAGCTGCGCGCCAATGGTGCACCGTTTTTGCAGCCTTGGGAACCAACGTGGTCCGTTGATCATTTGTCGCGTAAAGGCTTTACCAACCGTGTGTATTGGGCGCAGCGTTCTGTAGCGTCGGAAACGGCCCTGCCGCTGTTCTTAACCCGCCGCGAAGATGGTGCATTGCTTGGGGCTTTGACGCTGGACAACATACGTCGTGGTCCTGCGCAAGCGGGCACCGTTGGCTATTGGATCGGTTCTGAATTCGCCCGCCAAGGTTATATGCGCGAAGCGCTTAGCGGCGTTGTGCACTATGCTTTTAGTAAGCTGGACCTGAGCCGTATTGAGGCTGCTTGTCTGCCTGAAAACATCTCCTCGCGTGGGGTCTTGGAAAAGGCAGGCTTTAAATATGAAGGCGTCGCGCAGTCTTATTTGCAGATCAACGGCCGCTGGCGCAATCACGTTCTATACGCTTATTTGCGCAACGATCGGCGCGGTCCGACCCAAGTGGGATTGGCCTAGCCATTCCATACGACCCACAGGAGACTTTAATGCCCACAACCGCCACACCAGAGTTTCTTGATAAGCTATACGCCGCCCTGCCTGAGGGGACATTTCGTGCACATAAAGATGGCGAACTTGATGACCCGCGTGGGCGTCATCAGGGATTAAGTGTGACAGTGGCGATGCCGCGAACTGTTATGGAAGTTTCAACAATCGTGCGATTGTGCTTTGAGGCCGATGTGGGGGTTGTCCCGCTTGGTGGGGGAACGGGGTTGGTCTTGGGACAGGTGGTCTTTGAAGGCCCCGCGCCAGTTGTGATCTCGCTTGAGCGCATGACCGCTGTGCGCGAAATCTACCCGTCAGAAAACGCGATGGTGGTCGAGGCGGGCGCAATTTTGCATGATGTACAGGCGGCGGCTGAAGCTGTTGATCGGTTGTTCCCACTGTCTTTGGCATCCGAGGGCAGCTGTCGCATTGGCGGCAATCTTGCGACCAATGCTGGCGGTTTGAATGTCCTGCGCTATGGCAATACCCGCGATCTGTGTTTGGGGCTTGAGGTTGTTTTGGCCGACGGTACGATTTGGAATGGCCTCAAACGCCTGCGTAAAGACAACACTGGCTATGACTTGAAAAACCTGATGATCGGTTCCGAAGGTTCACTTGGTATCATTACAGCGGCGACCCTGCGGTTGTTTCCGCGCCCCCGACACGAGGCTGCTGCGATCTTGGTTGTGGATGATCCACAGGGCGCGATTGATTTGCTGGCATTGGCGCAGCAAACTTTGGGTGAAGGCATATCTGCTTTCGAAATGATCTCTGGCGTCGGTTTGGACTTTCTAGCCGAGACACTGCCCGATGTGCGCCAACCCTTTGAAACAAGGCCCGATTGGTGCGTGTTGATCGATCTGGGGCTCTCTGGCGAGGGCGATCCTAAGGATATGCTTTTGGGCTTGTTTGAGGCCGCATCAGAGACGGGCTTGGTCTCCGATGGGGTGATTTCGCAAAACGAGGCGCAGCGTCAAGCGTTCTGGTCCGTGCGTGAAAACATCCCGACCGGCAATCGTCACATCGGGTCTATTTCGTCTCACGATATTTCTATTCCGCTGTCGCGCATTCCCGACTTTATTCCTGAAGGCATCACAAAACTGCAAGCTTTGGGAGATGTTCGCATCAACTGTTTTGGTCATTTGGGGGATGGAAATCTGCACTACAATGTCTTTCCCGCAAAAGGGCGGGACCGCGCAGAATTTGATGACATTCGTGGAGCTGTGAAACAATGCGTGCATGATTTGACGCAGGCCTATGATGGTTCCATCAGCGCAGAGCATGGGGTTGGACGATTGAAAGTTGCAGACCTAGAACGATACCAAGACCCTGTAAAACTCGCCGCGATGCGGGCGATCAAACAGGCCTTGGATCCTAAGGGTATTCTGAACCCAGGGGCGGTACTTCGGCCGAAGTGACTTTGGCGCGCGTGATTTGGCAAACATATAGAAAACTACGCTTTATAGAAAGGCGCGGCCTTAGCTGCCTTCAAAGTCGCACAACGTCTTGATGTCATATCCTAAGGCTTCCAATTTCTGGCGCCCGCCAAGCTCAGGTAAGTCCACGATAAAAGCGCAACTGACGATTTCCCCACCCAAACGTTCGATCAGTGTTATTCCGGCTTCTGCCGTGCCTCCTGTGGCCAAAAGATCGTCTACGACCAAGATTTTTTCACCTGCTTCAATCGCGTCATCATGCAGCTCGACCGTCGCTTGGCCATATTCCAATTGATAGTCTTGTGAAATCACAGCGCCCGGCAACTTGCCAGCTTTGCGCACTGGCACGAAGCCCACTGACAATTGATGCGCCACAGCGCCCCCCAATATAAACCCACGTGCTTCAAGTCCCACGACCTTGTCGATCTGCATGCCGACATAAGGTGCTAGCATTTGATCAATGGTCAAACGCATCCCGCGCGGATCGGCAAACAAGGTGGTGACATCGCGAAACATGATCCCTTTGTGTGGAAAATCAGGGATAGTGCGGATGTAGTCTTTGACGGTTTTCATTGAAAAGTCCTTCGGTCAGTGACGCGTTTAGCTGCGTTTCAGGCTGACGGTTAAAGCGCTCATCGCGATCAAGGCAACCCCGCCGCCACGCGTCAAGTTACGCAAAATGCGGGGCTTGGCAATTGTCTTGCGCAAGCTGCCAGCGAGTAGGGCGTAACACAGAGCATTCAAAAATCCGAGCGTGGCGAAGGTTGCGATCATCACTGTAAATTGCGGCGCTAATGCTGCCTCTGGTGTGATAAAATGCGGCACAAAGGCAATGAAAAAACCAATACTCTTGGGATTCAGCGCGGTCACGATAAAAGCGTGGGAAAACACTTTGCGTTCACTTACGTTTTCAGTGCGCATCAAATCGCCCATTTGTGTTGAACCAGCCGAGCGCAACATATTGACCCCAAGGTACAAAAGATAGGCTCCCCCGATCCATTTGATCACCGTAAAGGCAAGAGCAGAGGTCACGATCAGCGCACCAAGCCCCAGCAGTGACGCAGTCATGGCCAACACATCGCCCAGCCCAACACCCATGGCACTGGCCACGGCCACGCGCCGCCCTTGGCCCAAAGCATAAGACAGTACCAACAAAACCGTGGGGCCTGGAATAACTATCAAGGCAAGAGAGGCCGTGGCAAAGGCAACCCAAAGTTCAAATGGCATTACTCTATCCTTTCAAAACACGGCCAGCGACCGCATCAAGCTTGGCAATAAGCGCAGGATCGCGTTTGTCTGGCGCAGTCATTACAGCGTATTCCAACGCGCGATCACACCCATGTTCACATGGGGCGTAAGCTGCGCCCAGCAGCTTTGGCATTGCCGCCACCAAAGATTTCGCAGTGGCTGAATTGGCCCCAAGCGTGGCAATAATTGCGTTGATGTCCACCGCACCATGATCTGGGTGCCAGCTGTCAAAGTCGGTGATCATCGCCACGGAGGCATAACAAATCTCGGCTTCGCGGGCCAATTTTGCCTCGGGCATATTGGTCATGCCGATTACGTCACAGCCCCAGCTGCGGTACATTTTACTTTCCGCGATGCTGGAAAATTGCGGGCCTTCCATGGCCAAATATGTGCCGCCTTTGTGTACTGTCACACCTGTGGCGCGCGCGGCCTCATATGCCAGCCCAGATAAGCGCTCGCAAACAGGGTGTGCCACAGAGACATGCGCCACGCAGCCTGTACCAAAAAAGGTTTTCTCGCGTGCGAATGTGCGGTCAATAAACTGATCAACAATGACAAAATCACCCGGTGCCATGTCTTCGCGGAACGATCCGCAGGCCGAAACAGACAACAGATCGGTCACGCCAAGCCGTTTAAGCGCATCGATATTCGCCCGATAAGGAACAGTCGTCGGCGTGTGAACATGTCCGCGGCCGTGACGTGGCAAAAAAGCCATTTTTACGCCATCCAACACGCCCGTCAAAATTTCATCGGATGGGGTGCCCCAAGGCGTCTCGACCTTTTGCCAAACCGCGTTTTCAAGCCCGTCGATTTCGTAGACGCCAGAGCCGCCCATCACACCAATCACGCGTTCCATTTTGACCCCTTATATTCGCATTTGATCAAAGCCTAAGCTCTTCTGCCTTTGGCGAAAAGGGACAATGCGCCCCGAATCACGATATGTTTAAAGGCTGCGTGTTGCAGACTGGCGTAACCGATCAAAAAGCAATAGAAGCGCCCGTGAAACGAGCAGGTTTTGATGCGTATACAGTTCGACACAGGCCCTCTTGCGGGGGCAGCCTCGTCAGCGTCCAGTGCAAAGGCGGCGCAAGGTACGGTGTTTGAGACACCGTCTTCGATCATCCGTGCCTATACGAAAGATGACCTACCCGCAGCGTTCAAAGCCGTTGCAAATGCCCAAGCCCAAGGCGCGTGGCTCGCGGGGTATATGTCGTATGAATTGGGCATGTTGCTTGATCCTGCATTGCTTCGTTTTGCCCGAACAGGTGATCTGCTGCCATTGTTGGAATTTGGTGTCTATGAAGCGCCAAAGCCTTTGAACGAAATTCAGAATGTCGCAAATGTGCAATCTGATCTGTCACCTGCTTGGACGTTGGAACGCTACACAACCGCTTTCGATCGTGCCAAAGCTTATATTGAGGCCGGCGATTGTTATCAGGTGAATCTGACCTTTCCGATGGCTGTGCATTGCGACGGGTCAGCGCGTCAGTTGTATGATGCTTTGCGCGCGCGCCAACCTGTGCCGTTTGGCGCTTTTATTGAAACCGATCACCATACGCTTTTGTCACGTTCGCCAGAGCTGTTCTTTAAGACTGACGCTTCTGGCCGCATCACCGTGCGTCCGATGAAGGGCACCGTGGCGCGTGGGGCAGATGTCGTGCAAGACGCGGCTGCCAAAGCTTGGCTTATGGGGTCCCAAAAAGATCAGGCTGAAAACCTGATGATTGTTGATTTGTTGCGCAATGACCTGTCGCGCGTCTCTGAAGTGGGCAGTGTCAAAGTGCCAAACTTGTTTGACATCGAGGCCTATAAGACCGTCTATCAAATGACCTCGACCGTCACAGCGCAGCTGTTGGCGGGCACTGACTTTTACGACTTATGCAAAGCCTTATTCCCTTGCGGGTCTATCACTGGCGCGCCGAAAATTCGCGCGATGGAAATCATCGAAGAGTTGGAACAAGCGCCGCGTGGGGCCTATTGCGGTGCGATTGGCTGGATCGCGCCTGATGGGGCGTCTGAATTCAACGTCGCTATTCGCACGCTTGTGTTCGAGACCGGATCGAGCATCGGCCACCTGAATGTGGGCGGTGGGTTGGTCTATGACAGCCAAGCGGAATCGGAATATAATGAGGCTTTGTTGAAAGCGGAGTTTGCGCGGTTATGAGCCTTTCCCAAACAAACACCCCCCAAGAGTTTCGCGTGATTGAAACGCTGGGATGGTCTGCGCAAACGGGGGCGCAGCGGTTGGATCGTCACCTTGTACGCATGTCTGGTACCTGCGCGGCTTTGGGGATTTCCTTTCCGAAAGAACAGCTTTTATTTCTCATCAATGACGTGTCGTCGGATCATGATTTGCGCATTCGCCTGACTGTAGACCGTGATGGGCAGGGCGCTTTGGAGCAATGGCCCTTGGCAAAAACTGCGGATCACTGGACCGTCGCGATTGCCGATCAACGCGTTGACAGTGCGGATCGCTGGTTGGGACATAAAACCACTATGCGCGCGCTTTATGATACTGCGCGGGGCAATCTGCCTGCGGGCATTGATGAATGGATATTCTTGAATGAACGCGGTGAGGTCTGCGAAGGCACGATCACCAATCTGTTTGTGCAAGATGGCGACAGATTGCTGACGCCGCCGCGCACCTCAGGCTTGTTGCCGGGAATTTTGCGGGCGGAGCTGTTGGATTTGGGCCGCGCGGTTGAAGCTGATCTGACCGTGTCGGAATTGGAACGTGCCGATGCGATATTTTGCGGCAATGCATTGCGTGGATTGATTAAGTCGACCCTTATTCGCGCCGAATAACCCCAGTGATCGCCGCCGCGCCCAAGGCAGAAATGATCCAGCCTGCGGCGGTAAACGCCCAACGCATCCACCAAAGCGTCGCGCCCCAAGGGCCGCGATTTGTTGACGGTGCCCAAGCTTGGGTCTGGCCGAAGTCTACTATAGGAATGACGATATCAGCGGCATAGGCGACAGGGGAGAAGCTTTCCCAGTCTTTGCCAACGACAGTTTCACCCCATGCTTGGGCTTGATTTGGCGCGTTGCTCAGCGCGCGCCAATCATCTGAATTGAGAATCAGCGCAGAATTGGGGGCGAAATCACCCGCTTTCCAAGCCTGATCTGCCGCTCCCCACGCGAAAAGGATGAATGTCAGCAGAACTGCAATAGCATTTTCTGGTTTATATCCATGACCGATGAAGCGCAGCGACGTCACATGCCATATCCAAAGCGCAGCGTTGTTTAAGTCACGCCATGCGCTTGCAACGCCGACACCCCAATTGCCATTTGGCTTGATAACTCGTTCTTTGCGATCTTGCGCTTTGAGCTTGCCCGCTAAGGCCACTTTGATTTCACGCGCATCGCGTTCATGCCCCATTTCGTGCAAGATTTTGGCGAGTTGATTGTAGGGTTGGGGGCGGAATTTTTCGACAGTGTTGTCGCTTGTTTTGAGCCAACGTAGCCGCGCTTTATAATCTGTAGAGCTTGTGTCTCCGCCAATCTGATCATAGGTAAATCCATCTAGGATCAAATCTGTAACCTTGCCCCAGCTTTCAGGGTCATCAACCAGAGTTCCGATCTTGGCTGAAGTCAAGTCAAGCCGCCCCACTACAGATTTGATGTCGCGAAAGTGAAATCCTGCTTTGATTTCTATTTCTTGTAGGTGGAGCGTGTTACCCGATCTAGCTGAAAAGGTTGCACCACTACACTCAAAAGTTTTTCCAATTTTTGCGCCGACCAGATCAACCATTGCAGTGGCGACGCATCGATTTAGGAATAAACTATTTTTAATCTCAGCCCCACGCAGGTCAAGGCCAACACCATCTTCGACTCCAAATATTACGTCGCTGCAAGTCAAATCTCCACCTGTAATTGTCTGTTCTGCAAAGAATGCAGGCAGGTGACTGCCCATCAGACTTAGGTGTTTTAAGAAGACCGCTCTATGTGCGTATACTGGGTTCTGAAAACGGCAGAGCATAAATGCGGCATTGCCATGGATCGTGCAATCTAGGAGGTCCAATTCACCCGAAATAACCGCGCCACTAATGGCAACACCGTATTCCGCGGCATCCCTCGCGTCTTTGGGGCGTGTTAAAGCATAGCGCAGGACATCGGCGCGGATATGGCGAGTTGGGTTTGGCGTGGCCCAATCGTCAGGGGCGTTGGGCAATTCACCCAATTCGCAATTTACGCCGCCGACCAAAGCCAGTTTCAGCTTTTGCTCAGCGAGCGTCAAACCACCCTGATAGTGCGCTTCAACATCGTCCCAGCTTTCAAATTTTTGCATAAATCCCCAACCTCTCAATTCGGCGACTATGACCTGTCACAAAGTGACCGTCTAGCAATAGAGCAACATAAATTAGGCAAACAAGTTCCCTCACACGGAGTGTGTGACACGGGTGAAAACGCGTGCTATACGCCGCGCAAACGTACAATCAGACATTTGGGGAACTCCCGTGACACAATCGACACTCGCCGCTTTTGCGGAGAAATTATCATTGCCGAATAGCGGCAATACGCGGCTGACGCCGATGCAGGCCAAGACGGATGTTTTGTCTGGCTTGACGGTGGCTTTGGCTTTGGTGCCAGAGGCTGTGGCCTTTGCTTTTGTGGCTGGGGTGAACCCGCTTGTTGGGCTTTACGCGGCCTTTATGGTCGGGTTTGTGACCTCTCTAATCGGCGGGCGTCCGGGGATGATTTCGGGGGCCACTGGCGCGCTGGCGGTCGTGATGGTGGCTTTGGTCGCGGATCACGGTGTCGAGTATTTGTTTGCCACTGTGGTGTTGATGGGAATCTTGCAGGTTTTGGCGGGGGTGTTCCGCTTGGGTAAATTCATTCGCCTTGTGCCGCATCCTGTGATGCTGGGCTTTGTGAATGGCTTGGCGATTGTGATTTTCCTTGCGCAGATGACGCAGTTTAAGATGGCGGATGCCGCGGGCAATATGCAGTGGATGCCAACGGGGACGCTGGCGTTGATGCTGGGTCTTGTGGCGTTGACCATGGCTGTTGTTTGGGGCTTGCCCAAATTTACCAACGTGATCCCAGCGCCTTTGGCGGGGATTTTGGTCACGGCTGTGGTTGTGATCGTGTTCGATATTCCAGTGCCACGCGTGGGCGATTTGGCCTCTATCGAGGGCGGTTTTCCGAAATTCCACATCCCAATGGTGCCGATGTTTGACAGTCTGCCACAGTTCTTTGATGTGATGCATGTGATCTTTCCCTACGCGTTGATTTTGGCGGCAATCGGTTTGATCGAGAGCCTGTTGACGTTGAACCTTGTGGGCGAGATCAAGGGCGAACGCGGCGGAGTGTCTCAAGAATGTGTGGCACAGGGCGTGGCCAATGTTGTGACTGGCTTTTTTGGCGGCATGGGCGGCTGTGCGATGATCGGGCAATCGATGATCAACGTGAAATCGGGCGGGCGCACACGTTTGTCAGGTTTTTCAGCAGCAATCTTTTTGTTGGCGTTTATCATGATCGCGTCACCGCTGATCGAGGTCATTCCATTGGCCGCGCTGGTGGGCGTGATGTTCATGGTGGTGATCGGGACCTTTGCTTGGAATTCGTTCAAAGTGATGCGCAAGGTGCCCCGTATCGACGCCTTTGTGATCGTACTTGTGACTGTGGTGACGGTGTTCGAAGACCTTGCGATTGCGGTGGTCGTGGGCGTTGTCGTCTCGGCTTTGGCCTATGCGTGGCAGAACGCGTCACGCATTCACGCCAAGACATATGAGACACCTGAAGGCGCGAAAGTGTACCAAATTCAGGGGCCTTTGTTCTTTGGGTCTGCGGAAGGTTTCCAAGAGTTGTTTGATCCAGCCAATGATCCCTCTATGGTGATCGTTGATTTTGCAGACAGTCGCGTGGCGGATCAGTCGGCCTTGAACGCGGTGGAAAGTGTTGCGGCGAAATTTGAGGCAGCAGGCAAGGAAATCCAGTTGCGTCACCTGAGCCATGACTGTCACCGTTTGCTGACCAACGCTGGGCATTTGATGGTCGATAGTGATGATGATCCTGACTACGAGATCGCGACGGATTACACCGTACGCACAGGGATTTTGTCCGGCGGTCACTAAGGCATATGCGGTAGATTGAGATGAATAAGCCCTCCGGTTTCGGGGGGCTTTTTTCGTTGAGGCCGTGGGGTTTTCGCGTTTGGGTGTGGCGACCTGAGATGTCGTCTGGCCTGTGAGGGAGGAGGAGCCATGTTATGTGAAGAGGGCAAGGCATTGGACCTCTTGTGCCGTGTCCTGCCAGTCTTGTGCAGCTTATGCCAACCGCCAGACTGAGATCAGAGTGGGCTGTCGTCGCATATAAAAATGCCACCGCCCTATGTTTAGGGCGATGGCATCGTAACGTTCAAAGTCTCGTTTGATTATTCGTAGAGCGAAGGCAACCAAAGAGAAACAGCAGGGACGTATGTGACCAAGATCAGAGCAAACAAGATGGCCAAGTAGAATGGCCAGATGGATTTGAGCGCTTGTTCAATCTTAACCTTACCCACGGCGCAGCCAACGAAAAGACAGGTCCCAACAGGTGGCGTACAAAGGCCAAGTCCGAGGTTGATCAACATCATGATGCCGAATTGTACAGGATCCATGCCCAAGCCGACTGCGATAGGCAGGAAGATCGGTGTACAGATCAGGATCAAAGCGGCCATGTCCATGATCATGCCGAGGCACAACAAGATGAGGTTGATCATGATCAAGATCACGATGGGGTTGTCCGAGATAGACACCAGCAAATTGCTGAGCTTTCCAGGCACTTGGTACAGAGCCAACAGGTAAGCAAAGGAGCTTGCGAAGGCGATCAAGATCATCACCATGGCTGTAGTGCGTACAGCACCCACCACTGAGACTTTGAACGCATCCCAGCTGAGGCTGCGGTAGTAGAATTTGGTCAACAACACGGCGTAAACCGCACCGAAGGCACCAGATTCAGTCACAGTAAAGACACCAGATAATGTGCCACCTACGATGATAACAGCAGTCATGAAGCCAGGAAGCGCATCAATAGAGGCATTCAAAATTGCGCGCCATCCAGGGAAAGGCTCAGAGGGGTAGTTGTGTTTGATCGACAGGATGTAGGCTGCAATGGCCAAGCAGACACACATCAAAATGCCGGGGATAACGCCGGCGAGGAACAGTTTCGACACGGAAATCCCGCCACCTGCTGCAACGGCAAAGATGATCATGTTGTGGCTTGGCGGAATAACAATACCGGCGATGGAGGAGGTTACAGTAACGTTTACCGCGAAATCTGGGCGATAGCCGCGTTCTTTCATAACAGGGATCAAAAGCGACCCAAGGGCTGAAATATCTGCAACCGCAGAGCCAGAGATGCCGCCGAACAGCATACTTGAAAAGATGTTCACCATCGCCAAACCACCTTTGAGGTGGCCAACCAAGGCGGATGCCAACTTAACCAAGCGCGAGGCGATACCACCGTGCAGCATGATTTCGCCTGCGAAGATAAAGAACGGAATGGCGAGAAGAGAGAACACAGTCACACCCGCTGTCGCACGTTGGAACGTGATCAACATTGGGAAGCCTTCGAACCAGAAGGCCGATGCGGCCGCGATGCCCATGGCGAATGCAACAGGGAAACCGATGACAACAGTGACGCCAAAGACGCCTAATAGAATGGCTAAACCCATGGTCAGTGTTCCTTGTAATCGTCTGTGAGCGACCATGCTCGAAACGTTAAAATGCGCATGAGTGCGCGGGTGCCCGCAAAGAGGAGGATCAATGCGCCACACGATGTAATGGCCAGTGTGCGAAAGCTTTCTGGGATATTGAGCATCGGCAGTTTCGAGGACCAGCCGAATTTCATCAGCGTAATGCCAGCAATCAACATAATCGCACCAAAGAGAGCCAAAATAATATCGATGGCGATAATCGCGACTTTTTGTGAGCTGACGGGCAGCATGTCGCGAAAGAGTGTCACCCCGATATGCGTGTCCTCTTTGACGCCTGCTGCGGCACCCAAAAAGGCGATGTAACAGATCAAGAGAAGAGCGAGCTGTTCAACCCATGTGGGGGTAGAGTTTAAGACGTAGCGCCCGAAGACGAGCCACCCGAAAGTGGAAATCAAAAGGACGAGAGACACAGCCGAGACACCAAGACAAAGGGCGCTTATACGATCAAGCGCCCGATCAAGAAATCTAAGCAAGGGGGTTGGATGTGACAATGTAGCCTCCGTATCACAAATGGACGAGCCCACAAGAGCGCAAAAGGCCCGCTTGCACCATGTCAAACGGGCCTTTCAAACCTATGTGGCCGTTATCAGTCCGCGTTGCGGATCATGTTAACCAAGTCAGTTAGGTCTGGGTTGTCTGCGAGGAAGCCCTCGTAAACAGGTGTCATAGCAGCTTGGAATGGTGCTTTGTCAGCGATCGTGTTCACGATTGTGCCGCCAGCTTTAACAGTTTCCATGCTTGATGCTTCACGTTCTTGCCACAGTTCACGCTGAAGATTAGCACTGTTGCGGCCTGCAGTCATAACGATATCTTGCTGCTCAGGAGTCAATTTTTCCCAAGTTTTGAGGCTCATGCAGAGACATTCTGGAATGATCAGGTGTTCTGTCAATGAGTAGTAAGATGCAACCTCATAGTGGTTTGTTGACTCGTAGGATGGTGGGTTGTTTTCCGCACCGTCGACAACGCCCGTTTTGATGGACTGGTACACTTCTGCGAAGGCCATTGGTGTGGCGTTGCCATCCATTGCTGCAACCATGTCAACGAACAAGTCGTTGTTCATGACGCGCATTTTAAGACCTTCAACATCAGCTGGTGTGTTGATTGGGCGCACAGAGTTGTAGAAAGAACGCGCGCCAGCGTCGTACCAACCCAAAGGAACGATACCTTTGGCAATCATGCCTGCGCCGATTGCCTCACCAACTTCACCATCCATCATTTCATACATCGCAGGGATGCTTGGGAAGATGAACGGCAAAGACACAACGTTGGTCTCTGGAATTGATTGACCCATCGGCCCAAGGCTGAATTCACCAAAGTCGATGATGCCGAGACGAATTTGCTCGATTGCGTCAGGCTGGCTGCCCAAAACGCCGTTGTGGTATGTTTCGGCAGTCACTTCGCCATTGGTTTTCTCAGCGATTTCGTCTGCGAATGAATCCATTGCGAGAGACACTGGGTAGTCTTCTACGTGGATGTTCCAGCCGCGCATGTCGAGCGCATTCGCCATAGATGCGGTTGTGCCAACAAGTACAGCACCGAGTGCCAGTTTTTTAAAGCCACTTACAAATTTCATTGTGATCCTCCCTGATCAATTTGAATTCGGGCGCGAGCCGTCTTGTCACAAAATGGTTTTGCAAGAAGACATATACGCCATGTTCAATACTAGTATTCTAGAAAGTAACGACTGTCAAAATATGTTTGCGTCTGATAGCCATCTTCGCGAAAAAAATATGTAACCTTTTGAAGTTAAACGTTACTTAACGATTTCGATTTTGCCGCCATGCGTCTCTTTGGTTTGTTCGGCTTAAACTTTACGCAGAATCCTAGGTTGAATGCATAAAAAATAGCCCTAGCGTGGGGTGTGCATTACTAGTATACTAGAATTCATAAGCAGTGACCTGAACTCAATTGACGTGCCGTTTGGAATGCGGCGCAGATTTGGTTTTTTGGCTCTACTCCTTTCTGGTCGATCGTCTGTTGCTCGGCAGGGCATAGGTGCTTGGCCGACAAAAGCATTGGCGCGCAATGCCGTCGCCAAGTCAATGATAGACCCGCATGAGGACATATATATGCCAAACCCGAAACCCGCTTCCGAGCTGCCTTTGAACAGCGATACCATTGAACTTCTGAAAGGGGTCAGTACGGCCACTGTGGCGACGCTGCTCTACAAAAAAGGGTTTAAATCCTGTTTTATTCAGGGTGTTGCGCCTCTTCAGGCAGAGACAAAGCGCATGGTTGGTCCTGCATTCACATTGCGTTATATCGCGGCGCGTGAAGACACTGATCCTATTGAGGCCTTTCGTGAAAGAGACCACCCACAACGTGTTGCGATTGAAACCTGCCCAGAGGGGTCTGTTTTGGTCATGGATTGTCGCCAAGATTCGACGGCTGCCTCTGCTGGCTCCATCTTGTTGACGCGTCTTGAGGGGCGTGGCGGCGCAGGTGTTGTGACAGACGGGGGGATTCGCGATGCAGCGGGGGCTGCCAAATTGGACATGCCCGTCTTTGCGGCCAAAGCCTCTGCGCCAACGAATCTGACCAAACACCACGCCATCGACATTGATGTGCCTATCAGCTGTGGTGGCGCTGCGGTCTATCCTGGCGATATTATTCTAGGCGACGGCGACGGTATCATGGTGATTCCGCGTCACCTCGCGAATGAAATCGCAGCGGAAGGCGCACCAATGGAGTTGTTTGAGGATTTCGTTCTTGAAGAAGTGAAGCGCGGCGTTTCGATCATTGGACTGTACCCGCCGACCGATCCCGATACTTTGGCACGGTTTGAGGCTTGGAAAGCGAAGCGCTAATCAGCGATCTATGTGCGATAAGACTGTAATAAGGCGCACCCGAGTGATTCGGGTGCGCCTTTTTTGTGGTCGCATGACATTTTGTGCGAAGATCAGGCTTTACAAGAAATCGTCACGACGTGGCGTGAAGCTATCGATCAATGTGCCGGGCTCTAAGCAAACGCAGCCATGAAGCTGACCAGAGGGCACGACAAAACTGTCGCCGGGGCCAACTTCGTGTTGTTCATCACCCAATGTGAACGTGAAACGCCCGCTTTCAACGTAAGTTGACTGCACATGAGGGTGGTTGTGAAGTGCGCCTGTGGCGCCCTCCGCCGCAAAGCGGAAGGCGACCACCATTAGGTGAGGGTGATCGGATAGCACTTGTCGTGTGACGCATTCGCCTGTCGTAACAACCGGATACTGTGACATATCACTCAATCCCTCATCTCTGATTTAGCTGAACAGCATGCCGCCGTTGATGTCGACGTTTGTCCCTGTGATGAACGAGCTGTCGTCACATGCGAGGAACAGAACCAAGTTGGCAACATCTTCGATTGTACCTTGGCGTTTCACAGGCGCAGCTGCTTCATAGCCGCGACGACCTGCGTCAGGTGTGTGGATGTTGTGGAAATCTGTGTCGATCATGCCTGGGCACAAAGCGTTGACGCGGATTTTTGGACCCAATTCTTTGGCCAGACCACGTGTCATAGTCATAATAGCGCCTTTAGAAGTCGCGTATGCAACAGCACCGCCGCCGCCACCGTCACGTGCAGCTTGGCTTGCAAGGTTAACGATTGTGCCTGAGTCCATGTGCGCAAGGCAAGCTTTGGTCATCAAGAAGGTGCTGGTCAAGTTCAGGTCCATTACGGCCTGCCAGTGCTCGAGCGGCATTTCGGCGATGGTTTTACGTGCGATCAAGCCGCCAGCGTTGTTGACCAAAACGTCCACAGAGCCGAAGTCTGCAACGGTTTTAGCAACAAGTGCCTCAACATCTGCAGCTTTGGTCAAATCGCCTTTCAATGCAAAAGCTTTGCCGCCGTTTGCGATGATTGTCGCAACAGTTTTTTCAGCACTTTCGCTGCTTGCGAAATAGTTGATCGCAACATTCGCACCCTCGGATGCCAATTTAAGTGCCGCTGCCATGCCGATGTCGCGTCCGCCACCGGTGACGATTGCTGTTTTACCCTGAAGTTTCATTCGTTTAGCTTCCTTTTCGTTGTAAATAAGATGCGGCAGTTAAGAGCCGTCGAATCGTGAGGTGCAAAAGCAACTCTTGTGCTGTAAGGCTCAACCCTCAAAAATGCGTTTTCGGTAGGGATGTCCCGCCTTGATCGCATGTTTGGTCGAGCCATTTGATGTTGAGCTACATCTCAGCCCCGATCTTTGCAGACAAGGGCGCGATATTGGGAGTGTTTCGGGCGTCCAAGCGGTGAGCACCTTGAAGGGTGTTCGCAGCCTTTATGTACTTGGGACGTCTAAAACCTAACATATGTGCCTCACATGCATTCTAATTGTGCGCTTTGCGCGTGCAATGGGCGACTCTTGCGTCGCCCTCCGTTCTGGGATACTAGTAATCAATGCAATGTTCCAGTAAAATTTATCAAAGATCGGTTGCGCAAATCTGCAAACCCATCTGCGGTAAATCGTAAAGCTCAGAAATCGAGCCTCTTGGAGTTTGGCGCGAAGGCGAATACAACCGAGTTTCGAAGGAAGACGATAAGAACGGATAGGGAGGTGGCGTTGTGCCGCGAGTGATACAGGACGGCGTAAGACGGACAAGCGTTGATAATATCTTTGACTATATACAAGAAGAGATTTTAACGCTGAGGTTGCGGCCAGGAGATAAAATTTCCGAAGCTGATATTGCGGCGCGTTTTGGTGTGTCACGCCAACCTGTACGGGATGCCTTCAGTCGACTGTCTAACCTTGATCTCTTGCTTATCCGTCCGCAACGCGCAACCGAGGTAAAGCGCTTTTCCATGCGCGAGATCGTGAAATCCCGTTTCGTGCGTGCCGCTGTTGAAACCGAAGTGCTGCGTCGCGCCGCACTTCACTGTGATGCGGCCAGTGGGGCCAAGCTGGATGCTGCATTGAAAGACCAAGAACGCGCCATTGCCGATCGCGATGTCGATGGTTTCGGTAAGTTGGATTATGCCTTTCACGAAATGCTATGTGGGATCGCGCGGGCGGAATTCGCCTTTGATGTGATCATGGCGGAAAAGTCCAAAGTGGATCGTTTGTGTATGCTTGGCCTGTCCAAAGAGGATCGCATGCCAGAACTTGTTGCAGACCACCATGCAATTGCAGATGGCGTAAAAGCAAACGACCCTCTCAAGGCGATTGAGGCAGGGATGCTGCATTTGTCACGGCTGGATGAAACGATCAAACAAATCTCGTCCACGAATGCTAACTATTTCGAGCCCTTTGAGCGTTAACCGTTTTTCCTTAACTGTCGGGCCGCACCAGTTCGAACAAATCGGTCACCTGCGCGTAATCTCGGTAGCCTAAGCGCGACAAAAGCTGTGCAGTGATCACGTCAAAACGCCCGTCAACAATGCAATCATCTCGCATACGCACGCCAATGACTTCGCCAAAAATGGCGTGATTATCTGCGCCCTCAAGCCGAATGATCTGCGTGACTTTGCATTCCAAAGTGGCCGGTGCATCTAAAACACGTGCGCAAGAAATCGTATCGCATTCGGTTTTAGTGAGGCCGGCATGTACGAACTCATCCACATCACCACTAACGGCTTGCGATGACAGGTTCATGGCGTCGGCCATAGGTGCACCCACCAAATTGACAGCAAATTCCCCCGTGGCCTCAATGTTATTCAGGCTGTCTTTACGCCCCGAGCTTGAAAACATCACTTGTGGCGGCACATAGGCGACAGCATTGAAAAATGAATAAGGGGCAAGATTATCGATGCCGTCTTTCGAACGCGAAGAAATCCACCCAATTGGGCGCGGTGACACGATGGCATTGAAAGGATTGTGCGGCAGGCCGTGGCCGTCTTCGGGGCGATAAAACATGGTTGGGTCTCTTTGTCCAAAAAAGGCGCATGAAATGCAGCGCGTGATGCGTTGCCCCTTACCTAGTGCCGTGATAGCAGAATTTCGAGCGAAATATCGCGCGACAGATTGGGTCGCTTGATGTGAAAGATGTGAACAGGGGGCTGGGGTGTACAAACTCGAAGTCGAAAATGCAGATGACATGTGGGAGGTCGAAAGCCTTTATGACACATGTTTTGCCCCTGGGCGCGAGGCTTTGTCCTCGTATCGGTTGCGTGATGGTGTCCTCAAAGTTACAGATCTATGTCTTGTCGCACGCGATGAACTTGGGATTGTATCGGCGGCCATTCGCTATTGGCCCATTCACATTGGCCCGCAAAAAGTCGTGGCTTTGCTGCTTGGCCCCATCGCCGTGCATCCAACACGTCAAGGTGAGGGTCTGGGCGGGTTGTTGATGCAAGACAGCATGGAACGCGCGCGCGTTTTGGGTTGGAAACGGGTGATGTTGGTGGGGGATGAACCCTATTATCGTCGTTTCGGATTCACGCTGCTCAAAGACGTGCGTATGCCGCCGCCGACAAACCCCGAACGGGTTTTGGGCGTGGCTTTGACAGAGGGGGCTTGGGATGGCGTGGCGGGGTCGGTCGAGCGTGTGATTTAAAGGGGCCAATTGGCACTTGGCAAAGTTGAAACCAGTCCCCACATTGTTTCCATGAAACATAAAACGCCCAGTCTATATGATGGAGAGGCCGCAGTTTTGCAGGCTCCCACGCCCGAAGCCATCCGCGCTTTGGCCGCACGATTGCGCCGTGCCAATAATCCGGGGATGCAGGTGCTCAATATGGTGGGGGGCACAGCAGACGGTTTGTTCAGTAAACTGCCTGCGCCTGTGCGCACGCAGCTGGAAACCGTCACCATGTCGGCGCTCGAATTGGCCTTTGATGGCGCGTCGCGATCCCGTAAAAACGGTTTTGAGGGCGGCGGCTGGTTGTCGAAAGCGGTGTCGTCTGGCCTTGGGGCTGTGGGCGGGGCAGGTGGGTTGCCCACTGCCTTGGCCGAACTGCCCGTGACCACAACAATTTTGTTGCACGCGATCCAAGCCGTGGCAAAAGAACATGGGTTTGACCCCGAACGCGAGGACGTGCGCAAGGCATGCATCTCTGTCTTTGCCGCCGCTGGGCCACTCGAAGATGACGACGGTGCGGATCTCGGTTTTTTGACCACACGCACCACACTGACGGGGGCCACACTTAATGGCATCATCGCCCGTGTCGCACCACGTCTGTCTGTTGTCTTGGGGCAAAAACTGGCGGCGCAAACCGTGCCTATATTGGGTGCCGTTGCTGGGGCTGCGACCAATTACGCCTATACCGCCTATTACCAAGACATGGCGCATGTGACGTTCGGAATGCTGCGCCTCAGTGAGGATTCCGGCGAAAGTTTCGAGGCACTCAAAGACATGCTGCGGGCTGAAATGTCAGATAAGTCAGACGGCTAAGGCAAGTGATGCGGCTAAGGCGTGATGCCTTGGTCGGCCAAATAGGCTGCCACATCCGTCCGTACTGTCTGTTCGCCACGCGTGGCCGCTGAGTCAATCAATTGCGCCACAGCATCCAAGTTCACTTGACGCAACACGTGTTTGATTGGGCCGATTGAGGCAGGGCGCATGGAAAGGGATTTTAATCCCATTGCAGCAAAACAGATTGCCTCAAGTGGACGCCCTGCGTCTTCGCCACAGAATGACACGGGCGTGCCATGGGCATCGCAACGATCCACGATTTGACGAATGAAGCTCAAAAACGACACATTCAACGTGTCATAGCGCCGCCGAACCCGTTCGTTTTCGCGGTCGGCCGCAAAGAAGAACTGTTTTAGGTCGTTACCACCGATTGAGATGAAATCCGTTTCGATAAAGAATTGATTAGGTGCAAAGGCTAAGGAGGGCGTTTCCAACATCGCGCCCACTTCCACGGATGTGGGCAGCACATGCCCCAAGCGTTCCTCATTAGCAAGCTCGGCATCGACCATCGCACGTGCAGCACGGAATTCTTCGAATTGTGCTACAAAGGGGAACATGATTGTCAGCGGGCGTCCAGCGCAGGCGCGGATCAGGGCCTGCAGCTGCATCCGCATCACGCCACGTTTATCAAGTCCAACACGGATAGCGCGCCAACCCATTGCGGGATTCGGCTCGTCTTGGGGTTTCATATAGGGCAGGACTTTATCTGACCCGATATCGAGCGTGCGAAAGGCCACACGTTTGCCGCGTGCGGCGTCCATCACATGACTGTAGAGTGTCGCAAGCTCGCCGCGTTTGGGCACGGAATTGCGGATCAAAAATTGCAGCTCTGTGCGAAACAGCCCCACGCCCTCGGCCCCAGATGAGCCGAGCGATGGCAAATCAGCCATCAGACCCGCGTTCATGTGCAGGGCAATGGTTTTGCCGCAAGGTGTGGTTGCTTTTTTATCAACGAGATCGATGTAGGCCTTGCTGGCTTCGGTCTGCATGGCGATTTTGTCGCGAAAGGCTGCAGCAACGCTGTCTTCGGGTCGCAAATGCACCACGCCCTGATCACCATCGACCAAAATTGCATCGCCATTGAGCGCCTTTGTGGTGATTTTCGCGGCATGAATGACCAAAGGAATGGCCAAAGCACGCGCAACGATCGCTGCGTGAGACCCGACCGAGCCTTGTTCCAAAACAATTCCGCGCAAGGATTTGCCATATTCCAACAGCTCGCCAGGGCCGATGTTGCGGGCGATCAAAATAGGGTCGTCGGGCATTTCGGCGCCAGTGTCCGATCCTTGCCCTGTCAAAATGCGCAACATGCGGTTGGACAGATCATCAAGATCATGCAATCGCTCGCGCAAATAGGCGTCAGGCACATTGGACAAACGGGTGCGCGCCAAGGATTGTTCTTTTTCAACGGCGGCTTCCGCAGAAAGACCGCGGCTGATGTCCGTTTCCATGCGGCGCAACCAGCTGCTGGAATTGGCAAACATGCGGTAGGCTTCTAGTACCTCGCGCTGATCTTTTTCTTTGGTGTCGACGCCAGACAGCATTTCATCGACGGAAATGCGCAGAGTGTTCACCGCGTCTCGCAACCGTTCCAATTCGACGTCTGGATCGTCAGCCACAGGATTGGTGACAACCACGCGCGGTTCATGCAGATAGACGTGGCCCTCTGCGACGCCTTCTTGGCCGGTTGCTCCGCGAAACATCACAGGATTTTGGTGCAGCGCACCAAGCGCGGATTCTTCGCCGACAAAGGCACCAAGTTCGGTCATTTCCGCCAGAACCATTGCCACAACTTCAAGCGCGTAAAGCTCGTCATCTGAAAACTGGCGCGCCTCTTTAGATTGGACAACCAAAACGCCAAGGGTGTCGCCAAGGCGTTGAATGGGCAGTCCTAGAAACGACGAGTAAATCTCTTCGCCGGTTTCAGGCATGTAGCGAAAGCCTTTGGACGAAGGGGCGTCAGCCGTGTTGACGATGCGCTTGGATTTGGCAACTCTGCCCACCAAACCTTCGCCGATGCGCATACGCGTTTGGTGAACCGCTTCGGCTTTTAGGCCTTCGGTGGCGCAAAGCTCCAAGGTTTCACTGTCGCGAAACAGATAGATCGAACACACTTCGGTGTGCATCGAATCCGCGATCAAATGGGTGATGCGGTTAAGACGCTCTTGACCTGCGCCATCTTCGGCCAAGGTGTCCCTTAGACGACCAAGCAGCTTTCGGCTTTCACTCTCAAGACTTTGCGACATTATATATTGCTCGTTCCCAGTTGGCCTGTTGTCGGCTCTCTTTTTACTAGAGCATAGATGGCCCCCTTGCCCATAGAAAATCAAGGACAAGAGGTGGCGTTTTTAGAGATATTAAAAAATAAGCATATATTTTCCGAAACTTACGCTGCACCTGCATGGTCTTTCTGCGTGTGCATTGTCGATTCTGGACGAGCGCTTCCAACAAAATAATACTTATTTTGAGTTGACTTGACGCTGACGCGCCCAACGAAAATACGAAATTAAAGTGTGTTTGGGCAGGCTTAGGTCCATTGCCACGCGGCCTTCACGGTACAATCGATCACAGCGCGCAGCCCTGTTGTGTCTTTGTGTCGTTCAGCTGTTTTACATCAACGCAGCATGTCGCGAATCTTTGTCGCTTTCTCGAAATGATCCAACTCGTGGGTTTCGATCCACCATCTGGCGGCTTCCATAAGCAGGGCAGGGTCATCGTTTTTGTTTTTGAAAAACGCATAAAAAGAAAGACCCACGTTGTCGCCCTTTGCGGCGATCTTAGCCTCGCAGACCGCGATGATTTTTTGACGTAAGCTGTCGCGCATGGGGAATACCTTTTTCAAATAAAAGCCTCCGCTCAGAGGTCTGGGCGGAGGCTGATCATTGATATTGTCGGATACCAGTTAGGCTTTTTCAAGCTCAAAGGCGTCGTGCAGCGCTTGCACAGCCAATTCCGTATACTTGCGATCCACCAGTACAGAGACCT
Organism: Pacificibacter marinus; assembly: GCF_018860665.1. Classification (GTDB taxonomy): domain Bacteria; phylum Pseudomonadota; class Alphaproteobacteria; order Rhodobacterales; family Rhodobacteraceae; genus Celeribacter; species Celeribacter marinus_A. The sequence continues at coordinate 41,163 of NZ_JAHKPK010000003.1, read as the reverse complement.
TGATCTCGGATGTGGCGATGACTTTGATGTTGATGCCTTCATCTGACAGCGTTTTGAACATCTTAGCGGCTACGCCTGATTGCGACCGCATGCCGATGCCGACCAATGAAATTTTGGCAACATTGGTGTCTGACACCAAGGCTTCATAATTCACATCGCCGCGGTCTTTTGTGGCGGCCATAGCGGCCTCAGCACGGGCGACTTGATCGACGGGGCAAGAAAAGGTCATGTCGGTGCGACCTTCTTCCGAGATGTTTTGAATGATCATGTCGACATTCACGCCTGCCTCGGCCAGTGGACCAAAGATGGCCGCAGCAATGCCTGGGCGATCCGCCACAGACACGAGGGTCATTTTGGCTTCTTCACGGCTTGCGGCAACGCCGGAGACTACATTGTTTTCCACGATATCCTCCTCAGCACAGATCAGCGTGCCAGCATTGGGGTCATATTCTTCAAAAGACGATAGCACACGCAGCTTAACCTTAAAGCGCATGGCCAATTCAACAGAGCGGGTTTGCAGAACCTTCGCACCAAGCGACGCCAGTTCCAACATTTCCTCAAAGGATACCTTTTCCATCTTACGCGCTTTATTGGTGATGCGCGGATCGGTGGTGTAGACGCCGTCCACATCAGTGTAGATGTCACACCGGATCGCATCGAAAGCAGCGGCAAATGCCACAGCCGTGGTGTCGGATCCGCCGCGCCCCAGCGTGGTGATGCGCCCCTCGTTCGAGATGCCTTGGAAACCGGCCACGACAGCAACTTTCATGCCTTCGCCAAATTTTTCGTTGATGTTGTCAGTCGGGATGTCTTCGATCCGAGCCGCCCCATGCGCGGATGTGGTCTTAAGTGGCACTTGCCACCCTTGCCAACTGCGCGCAGGGATATCCATTTCTTGCAACGTCAGTGCCATCAACCCCGCCGTCACGTTTTCACCTGACGATACAATGGCGTCATATTCACGTGCATCGAACATCGGAGAGGTTTCATTGACATAGCCAACAAGTTTATTGGTTTCGCCAGACATGGCGGACACAACTACAATCACGTCGTTGCCATTGGCAACTTCGCGGCTGACACGTTTGGCCGCACGTTTGATGCGGTCGAGCGTGGCGACAGATGTGCCGCCGAATTTCATTACGAGAACTGGCATTTTTGGCCCTTCTCCCCCGTCTAGAATGATCAAGCTGTCCTAGGGTGCATTTGGGCAAAGTGCAAGAGAGGCCTGCGTGTCTTTGTCTTTTGAGCCGCAATTACGCGCGCAAATGCTGTGGCGTGCGATGTTTAACCCGTAACCTGTTCAGTTCAGCTTACGTTTGGGCAAAAAGGGCAGGGGTACAATGGGCACACCGTCTTCGATCATCGATTTGGCGTCCTCAATTTTGGCCTCACCATAGATTGCGCGCGCAGGAGCATCGCCGTCGTTCATCGCGCGTGCTTGCGCGGTAAAGTCTGTGCCAACGTAATCCGCGTTTTTCTCGATATGATCGCGCATCGCAGCCAAAGTTGCTTCGGTGTCATGGGCGGTCGATTGCTCTGACGTCATGTGCGTGTCTTTGTGACGCTGGGGGGCAGCTTGCGTTGTGGATGCTTGCGTCTCGTCACCCTTGGCTGAGGCTGTACTTTTGCGGGCCGTACTGACGCGCGGCGTCATCAGTGATTTTGTGACGTGATCAGAGCCACAATGCGGACAGGACAATTGGCCCGCGGCCTGCAACGTTTCAAAGGCCGTGGCAGAAGCGAACCAACTTTCAAAACTGTGATCTTCGCTGCATTTGAGCGTGTATCGGATCATATTTGTCTACTGTTGTTGGAGTTTTATGCGTTGCATCAGAATAGCGCGCGCTTGCGCGCAATGTAAACGATTAGTCCTTTGATGGTCTTTCCAAGGGGGTAAGTCGCCGTTTAAAGGCGCATCAGTCTCGGATCGAAGTGACGCAAGATTTGCGCCAGCTCTGGCTCGCCTGCCATTTCGGCGGCCTTTTTTGTCGACACCCATTTGCGCTTGCGTTGGCCTTTTTCGGGGTAGTCTTTCAGTATTTTACTGGCCTTCATAGGGAAAACCGCCACCATGCAAGGCAGAGGCGCAGTACCTGCGCGCGGGTATTTAGTATAGCTGTACAATCCGATACAAATCGGGGCCACCTTGCCCAAAACACCAGCTTCCTCATAGGCTTCAGTCGCGGCGGCTTTGGCGGGCGTTTGACCTTCCATTGGCCAGCCTTTGGGAATGATCCATCGTTTGCGGCGTCGTGTTTGAACCAGCAAGACTTCGACGCGATCTTTGCGCACTCGCCAACACAACGCGCCAAATTGGGTTCTGACACCCGTTTTTGTTGCGCCAAGCAGGCGCACAGGGCGTTGTTTGGTTCGAACTGCGTTCACCTCAAATGCTCCGGTTTTGTGTCGCGACGTCTTTTCAAAAACTTAGCAAATAGAAAGACATTATAAAACGACTTTCGTGCTTTTGCACTGTATTTAGACATTTTGCCCGCTTGATCCATAGTCTTAGAGGCGGGATCTCATCCGAGATGTTGTCTCTTTGCGCAGCTGAATGGCATCGTCTACAGCGCTCCAAAATGCGGCTGTTGCTGTGACAGATGTGCGTAGTTTTGCCAGAGCTTGGGTGCCAGATTGTGCCAATTGTGCCGCCTCATTCGGTGCCACAAGAAGCGCGTCCAAAGTGGCTTCAAGATCTGCCGCGTTTTTCACTTTAAGCGCGCCACCGGCCTGCGCCAATGCTTCAAACGCCTGTGCATGATTGGACACAAATGGCCCATGAACCACAACCGAGCCAAATTGGACGGGTTCAAACGGGGTGTGCCCGCCGTTGTCCACCAAAGACCCGCCCACGAATGTGATGCCTGCCAGCGCGTACCATAGGGCCATTTCGCCCAAGGTGTCAGCTAAATAGACGGATGCGTCATCTGGGGCCTCATGGGCACTGCGTCGAGAAACATCCAACCCAAAGGTCAAGGCAAGCGCTTGAATTTTGTCTGCACGTGCGGGGTGGCGTGGGGCCAATATCAGCCGAAGATCGGGATGCGATTTCCGTAAATGCGCAAAACTTTCAAGGATAATTTCATCTTCGCCGTCATGGGTCGAAGCCGCCAGAACCGTTTTATCTTTGTGAAACGAAGTCCGCAATTGCGCGGCATCGTCGGGCAATGTGACCGTCACATCAACACCGCTTTTGAGATTGAACAGGGGCAACACGCGCTCTGCGTCCAAACCCAACGCGATGAGACGGTCTTGCGAGTCCGTGTCTTGCGGGGCAAGCGCGGTAATGGCGCCCAGAGTCAGGCGTGTCATATTGCGCAATACAGGCGCGTATTTTTGCCAACCCTCTAGGGTTTTTTGTGACATACGCGCGCCAACAACGATCACCGGAATGTCGTGTGCGGCGCAATGGGTGAAACGATTGGGCCAAATTTCGTTTTCAATTGTGATCAAGGCATCGGGCTGTGTGCAGGCGATAAAATGATGCACCGTGCGTTTGAAATCCAGTGGGGCGAGGCGTACCTTGACGCGATCAAGCCCCCAGTTTTGCACCAGTTGGCGCGCGGTGACGTTGTTGACAGTGACAATGATATGCCGCAATCCGTCGCGTGCAAGGGCGTCTTCGATCAAGGCGCGTCCTGCGGTCAATTCGCCGTTTGATGCCCCGTGAAACCAAAGGGTAGACCCCGGCAACATTGGCGCAGATGCCAGCCCCGCGCCAAATCGCTCTTTGATGTCCGACAGGCTTTCTTTACCGCGCAGCACTTGGCGTAACGCAATGAGCGCAGCCAAGGGTGTCAGAAGAGTCAAAAGTAGCCTGTATAAAAACACAATTCAGTCCGCATAGATAAGGTGCTATTGCTCTACGCGGGACAAGACGCGTTTGGCAAGAGGCTGCTGATTTTCGCATCGCTGTTTTACGGCGACACACACACCATACTGTGGCTATTGCCCGCGCGGTTCACGATAGACGTTCTGTCTTTATTTCCATGTTTGTTTTTTCCACCAAAGCGGACAGCTAGGATGGGGTGTCGGCCTTTTGCTTGGGTTGCTGCATAATGATTGCAGCAAAATAGGGGTGAATTTTGTGTGCGATACCTGTGTTTTTTAAGCAAAAGCCTGGGTGACTAGGCGCCTACTTCCGCTATCGATGATGCAGGGCGCGCCTGTGATGCTGTTCAAATTGGCCTGAACAGGGTATTACGCTTTAGGTTGAAATTCCCCCGATTCGAAGATCTTTGAGCGCAGCGTTCAGCATAGAGGTGATGGTCTGAGCTATATGTTGTGGGTAATTGACCTCCATCCACATCATATTGACAAGATCACATCGTTTTGATCTAACCCTTCGCGGGGATTCTCTGTCGTTTCCCTAGCGTAAAGTGCCATGGGGGGTGCGTTCATGAGTGTCTCAAAAGACGTTAGAGTCAAAGAATTTAACGGTGCGCGGTCTGCCAGCAGCGCGTTGAAAATTGAAAAAGTAGAAACGCAAGCGAACATTAAAGTTCACGAGAGCATCGCGTCCGCGGGAACGGAACAGCTGCAGCCGACATCTGTTGGACCAATGGATGAAAATGTCGTCGATCTAAAATTGGGCGGCAAGGCGTTGAATGATTTTGGTGTTGAATTGACATCTGGTTCTGAACCGGTGGACACATCTCAAACCTCACAAAAAACCACACAAGACGCTCCGCTCAAAGCTCTACAGGCCGAGGCAAGCGGCCCATCTTATAAATTTCTGATCGGCATTGCCGCAGGATTGGTTGTTGTGATCGCTGGTTTGACCATCTGGTCTGGCGGTTTGGGGCGCGAGGAAGGTGCCGCCACTGTGAGCGCTTCAAACGGTGCCGAGGCTGAGGCGTCTGTGGCAATGGCTGCACAAGTCGTAGAACCGACGACACCAGCTAATACTGTAGATGAAAACGATTTTGTGGCGCAAATGACAGCAGGCACCATCGCAGCATTGCGCACATCTTCGACTGCGGCGACACCTGCGGATACGGTCGGTGAAGCCAAATTGGCAGCGGCGACCTTGTTCAGCATGGTTTTGGATGCAACTGCGAAAGATCTGAGCCAGCCTGAGATCGATCACATGCTCAACATGGCGTATGAAAACGGGACCATCAAAGTTCCTGAGCCATTTTTGCTAAGTTCTGGCCGTGTGAACACGAATGCCATTATGACCACTTTCGTCGGTCAATAAATCAAAGCGCAGCCGGGGAGGGCTGCGTTTTTCCCATAACATCACGTGTCTAAGCTTTGTGTCATTTTGAGGCAGAGTTTTTGATGCACAGCTTTTTTGCTGCGCAGACCAAAGGCTGTCTGTTGCAGTGCTATGAATAGGACAAATACGATGAAAAAGACGATTGCTGCGCTTGCAACGGGGCTATTAGGATTTGCTGCGGCGCCGGCTATGGCTGAAACATGCGGTGGTGTTTATGTGGTTCAACGTGGTGATAGCCTGTCGTTGATCGCGGATGAGCACTATAAAGACGTTGGGCGTTGGACGTTGATTCACAGCCAGAACATTTCTAGCATCGGCCCGCGCCCAAGCAATCTGGGTGTTGGTATGCGTCTTGATATGCCATGTATTGATGGGCTGCCGACGGGCTTGCCCGGTGGCCGTGAAGTGGTTGCCGATGCAGAGCCTATCACGACACAAGCCGTGGTTGTGCCCCGTGGTGATGCTTCTGTACGCACAAAAATTAATATTTTGACCGGCAATGGTCGCGAACCCTATTCCGACCAAAACTCGCATAACGGTGGTTTGATCACGGATATCGTCGACGCAGCGATGACCAAAGCCGCCCCTGAGCAAGGCCATGCGATCCACTTTATCACCGACTGGGGCTCACATTTCGATCCGATGTTGTCCAATGCTTTGTTGGATATGGGCTTTCCTTGGTACAAGCCAAACTGTGACCGCGACCCTGAAAACTACCGTTGCACCAGCTTTTTATTCTCAGATCCGATGTTCGAGATGCTCGAATTGGTCTTTGCGAGCAAGGCCAGCGGGCTGCAATTCAACACGGACGACGACATCATCGGTCATTCTATCTGTCGTCAAGACAACACACTTGCATGGGACATGGATGAAAACGGACGCAACTGGTTGAAAGACGGCAAGGTCGAATTGAAACGCGCCCCCACCATCCAAGACTGTTTCGCGATGATGTTGGCGGGCGATGTTGATTTTGTTGGCGGCAACGAATTCCAAGGTCGTGAAGTGATGAAGACCATGGACATTAAAGATCAAGTCAACGTGATGAACCACCCGATGTCTTTGCAAGCGCTCTATGTTTTGGTGCACCAATCGCATCCACAGGCGCAAGAGATGCTTGATGTCATCAATGCAGGCCTTGCAGGCATTCGCGAAGACGGGTCTTACCAGAAAATCGTTGAAGATCACATGTCGCTCATTTGGGCCAACTTCTAAGGGGATAGCAGATGACAAAACGTCAATTACTCAAGTCTCTGCCTATCTACGCGGCTGCCAGCGTGTTTGCCCTTTGGGGGGCAGGTGCTGCCAATGCTGCGTGTAACGTCAATTACACTGTGACTGATAGTGATACCCTGTTTCAGGTGGCAGAGCGCGAATATGGCAGTGCACAGGCTTGGACGCTGATCTATTATGCGAACCAAGGCAAATTGAACGGCACGACCTTGGTGCCGGGCTCTCAGATCTATATTCCATGTACAGCGGATCAAACCGCAGCCGATCCAACCCCTTTGTTGGATGATAATGCCGATCTTAAGTTCCTGACAGGGTCCAATTATGCGCCTTTCACCGACAGAGATCTGCCTGGTGGTGGGATGGTCACAGAAATCGTTAACGCGGCCATGGAATTGGCGCCATCCCCTGTGACCTATTCCGTCACGTGGAATGATGACTGGAGCCAACATCTTGATCCTTTGTTAAAGGAAAAAGACTTCGACATGGGATTCCCTTGGGGCCATGGCAATTGTGACGCAAAGCCAGAAGAATTTCGCTGTCAGAATTTTCTGTACTCTGACTCTTTGATCACTGTGCCGATTATGTTGTTTGTCAAAAACGACAATGCCTTTGAATTCAACACCGATGAAGACCTTGCAGGCAAAAGCATTTGTCGCCCCGACGGCTACTTTACTTATGACTTGGAACGCGAAGGTCGTGACTGGCTCAATAACGGCGTTGTGACGATTGTACGTGCTGCAGACGCGAACGCTTGTATGCAAAAGGTTATGGACGGTGAAGCTGACGCGGCCTCCGTTAATCTGTTTTTGGGGGCAAACCTGATCGTGGAAATGGGCCTGCGGGATATTATTTTGCCGCTTGAGCGGCCAATATCTGAGGGGGGCTTGCATGTTGTGGTATCCAAAACACATTGGCGCGCCACAGCACATTTGTACCGCGTAAACGAAGGCCTGCGCGCACTCAAAGCGGATGGGCGTTACCACGAAATCGTTGGGCGTCACCTCGAAGCGTTCTGGGCACAACTTCAGTAAAGCTATGATCGTAAATGATTAAAAAGGGCCGCGAGCATTGTTCACGGCCCTTTTTTATGATGAAAGACTGCGCATCTTTGCACTATTGGTTTGAGAACTGTTTGGGGAACCAAAAGGCGGGCGACACATAAGTGCGGCGGTGTTGGCTGCCTTGAAAATCTAGACATAAGTCGCATTTTGAGTGCTTTGCCGCGATTGTGTTCGCGGCAAAGCCAGTGGTTCACTGTTGTACGTTACAGGTATCTGTTGACCAAGTTTTCAAGGCGTTCTTGACGGCCAGACTGTGGTTTTGGATCCGTGTTGTTGGCAAGGACTTGATCGTAAATAGTGGATAAATCACTTTGCAACAGGTTCGCCCCGTCAACCGTGGTCCAGCCCGCATAGCGTGCATCGCGCGCCGCTTCCAATTTGCCATCCTCTAACATCGCGGCTGCTGCTTTGAGACCGGATGCACAGGCATCCATGCCGCCGACATGGGCGAGGATCAGGTCTTCTGCATCCAAGGACTGACGCCGCAATTTCGCGTCAAAGTTTGTGCCACCGGTTTTAAAGCCACCTGCGCGCAAAACCTCGTAATAGGCCAATGCCATTTCAGGCACATTGTTGGGGAACTGGTCTGTATCCCAGCCCGATTGATAATCATTGCGGTTCATGTCTATGGAGCCAAAGATGCCCAACTCGCGCGCCATCGCCAATTCATGTTCGAACGAATGTCCTGCAAGGATCGCGTGGCCTTGTTCGATATTGACCTGAACTTCGCCCTCTAGACCGAAGTCTTTGAGAAAGCCATAAACCGTCGCAACATCGTAATCATATTGATGTTTGGTTGGCTCTTGTGGCTTGGGCTCGATCAGAATCGCGCCTTTGAAGCCCATCTTGTATTTGTAATCGACCACCATCTGCAACATGCGACCCGCTTGTGCGCGTTCGCGCCCCATGTCGGTGTTGAGCAGCGTCTCATACCCTTCGCGTCCGCCCCAAAGGACATAGTTTTCACCGCCGAGTTTCATCGTGGCGTCCATACAGGTTTTGATGGTCGCCGCAGAAAAGGCAAAAACGTCAGGATCAGGGTTTGTCGCAGCCCCAGACATGAAGCGGACATGCGAAAACAGGTTCGCGGTGCCCCACAAAAGCTTCACGCCGGTCTCGTCCATCTTTTCGCCGAAGTAATCGACGATGGTCTCTAGGTTTTTGGTGTTCTCTGCAAAGGTTTTGCCCTCTGGACGCACGTCAACGTCATGAAAGCAAAAGTAAGGCACATCCAAGATCGAGAACATCTCGAACGCCACATCTGCTTTGAGTTTCGCGTGTTCGATGGTGTTGCCAAACCAAGGACGATCAAAGGTTTGTCCGCCAAAGGGATCGCCACCCTCCCAAGCAAAAGAATGCCAATAGGCTGCCGCAAAGCGCAGGTGATCCTTCATCGGCTTGCCCATGATCATTTCATCAGGGTTGTAATGACGGAACGCAAAATCGTTGTCGCTGTCTGGGCCCTCGTATTTGATTGCGGGGATGTTTTTGAAAAAGTCGGTCATATTTAAAGGCCCTTTAGAGCAGAGTAAGCGCGCTTGTAACGATCATGCGCGTCGTTGAATGCAGGTTGAAGTTGTGTATTTGGACGGATTGTTTTGGCAATCGGCGGCAAGGTCGCGATCTCGACGCCAGCACCTGTCGCGGCCATCATGGCAAGACGTGCAGCACCCAGTGCGGCGCCAAAATCACCGGATTGTGGCACCAGCAATGACACGCCAAGCGCGGTTGAAATCGCGTCCAACCAATAGTCAGATTTTGCCCCGCCCCCCATGGCGATAGCGCGTTCAATCACTGTGCCGGTTGACAGCAGCGCATCGTGGCAATCGGCAAAGGCGAAAGCGACGCCTTCTAAAACAGCACGTGTCATGCTTTCCACATCTGTGCCGTGATCCAAATGCAAGAACTGTCCGCGAATATCTGTGTTGTTATGCGGGGTGCGTTCGCCACCCAAGTAAGGCAAGAACAGCGTCCGTCCAGGGGCCTGCAGCGTGCCTAAGTTTTGGGTCAATTCAGGCGCTGATTTTCCCGTGATTTTGCTGAGCCATTGCAACGCATCCGTCGCGGCCAAAATCACCCCCATTTGATGCCACATGTTTGGAACCGCGTGACAGAATGTGTGCACAGCACTGGCCGCATCGGGTTGATAGGCATCTGAGGCGGCGAATAAAACGCCAGAGGTGCCAAGCGACACAAAGGCATCGCCTTTGTTCACAACACCCGCACCAATCGCGCTTGCCGCATTGTCGCCACCGCCACCGGCTACGACGACATTTTTTGGCAGGCCCCATTCGGCTGCCAAAGCATCACGCAGGGTGCCAGAGACCTCTGAGCCCTCGACCAGCCGAGGCATGTGATTTCGGGCCAGTTCGGTTGCCGCCAACAAGGCGTCACTCCAGTCGCGCTTGGCAACGTCAAGCCAGCTAGTGCCCGCAGCATCTGACATTTCAGCAACATGATCGCCAATCAAGAACAGACGCAAATAGTCTTTCGGCAACAGCACTTTCGCAATTTTATCAAAGACATCAGGTTCGTTGTTTTTCACCCATGCCACCTTGGGGGCGGTGAAACCTGCAAAGACAATATTGCCAGATATGTCACGAAACTGCGGGTCCGCGTCCAAGGTTGCGGCTTCATGGAAAGACCGCGTATCATTCCACAAAATACAAGGCCTGAGCACCTGATCTGCGCCGTCCAACAACGTGGCGCCGTGCATATGGCCCGACAGCCCAATCCCGCGCACGCCTGACAGATCAGCCTGTGCGGCAAGGGCTTTCATGGCCGTGCCTGTGGCGTCGATCCATGACTTTGGATCTTGCTCAGACCATCCGTCATGGGGCCGAGAGACGCTGAGGGCGACAGCCTGTTCGGCGATTACAGATTGGTTTTCGTCGATCAAAATCGCTTTGAGCGAAGAGGTTCCGAGGTCTAGTCCGATATATGTCATGCTGCTGCCTTTGGGTTTTTACCCAGAATGATCATTGATAGAATGTCATCTTCTGTAACATCCTCGACGCGTTCTGAGCCGATCAATTGACCGTTTTTCATAACCGCTACGCGGTCGCACAGCTCCATCATTTCACGCGTGTCGTGGCTGATCAAAAAGATGCCCAGACCTTGCTTTTTCAACTCGCCGATCAATTCCGCGACCATGGCGGTTTCATGGACTCCAAGCGCAGCCGTGGGTTCATCCATGATCAAGATTTTCGCGTTGAAATACACCGCGCGGGCAATGGCGACAGATTGGCGTTGCCCACCAGATAAGGCCGACACAGGTTCTTTGAGTTTCTTGAAATTGGGGTTCAGCCGCGCCATGATTTTGCGGGTTTCAGATTCCATTCGGCTGTCATCGACAAACCCAAAAGGCGTGGTCAATTCGCGCCCCAAGAACAGGTTTGAGGCCGCGTCCAGATTATCCGCTAATGCAAGTGTCTGATAAATCGTCTCGATATTATAGTCACGACTGTCACGCGGGGAATTGATCGTGGCTTTGTTGCCTTCGATCCAGATTTCGCCGGAATCCATTTTATAGGCTCCAGACAGCATCTTGATTAACGTCGATTTTCCAGCGCCATTGTGACCCAAAAGACCAACAACTTCGCCTGCATGCAAATCGATGCTCACATTATCAACTGCGCGTACGCCACCAAAGGCAATAGAGACATTCTTCATTTCTACTAAGGGCGTGCTCATGACTTACCTCCCAGACGTTTGCGGTATTGGATGTCGATCCAGACGGCCAAAACAAGCACGGCGCCGACGACGATATTTTGATAGGGGGCATCGACACCGACCATGGCCATGCCCGATTGCAAAGACTGCATGATCAATGCGCCGATGATCGCACCATAAATCGTCCCGACGCCACCAGACAAAGCCGTGCCACCAATCACAGCAGCCGCAATCACGCGCAGCTCGTCGAGTGTGCCGATATCGTTTGTGTGATATCCAAGGCGCGCCGAGGCGATGATGCCTGCAAGGGCGCAAAGCACGCCGACCATCGCAAAGATTTTTACAGTCAAAAAGCGTGTGTTGATGCCCGAAAGTTCCGCCGCATCAGGGTTGCCGCCTGTCGCAAAAATGTAGCGTCCCAGGCGTGTGCGCAGGGCAATCACGGTCATAACGATGGCAACAGCGATCAACACCAAAACCGAATAGGGTATGCCGTAAGCCGCAACACAGCCTTCCGCTGATTCACAGCTAAACAGGGCGGGGTTGCGGGCAATCACACGCGTCGGAACAGTATAAGCGTTCAAGGTTGCGACGAAGCCTAATATCGCCCCTGTGATCAGGGCCATCACGGTAAATTCGGCCCACATTGGTTTGACCGGAAATCCGTGCTGTATTTTCGTTTTTCGACCCGACCAGATGAAAAACAATGAGATGGCAGCGGCTGCTATGCCCACAATCCAACTCCATGTTGCGCCAAGTGTGCCGTTGATGCCGCCAAAAAGGATAAAGGTCTTGTCGAGCGGACCGATTGTAGCACCGTCTGTGAGGTGCCAACCAACGTTGCGCCAAATCAACAATCCGCCGAGTGTGACGATGAAGGCTGGGATGCCGTGATACCCGATCAACCAGCCCTGTGCTGCGCCAATCAAAGCTCCGATCAACAGCCCTGCGATAATCGTGATCCAAGGGATAAGCGGATGCCCAAGCTCAAGCCCTAAGATATTTGGCAGCCATGATGTCTGCATCATGCCCATGACCGCAGTACATGTCGCCAAAAGCGCGCCCACAGACAGATCGATATGTCGCGTGACGATGACGAAAACCATGCCCGTGGCCATGATGGCGACTGAAACGGTCTGGATCGATAGGTTGAAAATGTTGCGCGGCGTCAAAAAACGACCATCAGTCAACAGGTTAAAGACAAGGCAAACGGCGAGAAAGGCGCCAATCATGCCAAGAAGGCGCAGATCGATTTCAAGAGATTGCAAAAAGCTGCGTTTTGGGGGCGACTTGGCGTTTGATTGGTCAGACATTATGTCTCCATTGAACGGTCGAGGATGTTGGCGGTCGATTGCGCACAGCGGGCGGGCCGATCTATTGCGTGTACAATCGATGCCAAAATGAGTGAAATTTACGTGTCGGACCCCGTCGCAGGGGCGGGATCCAGACCTCGTTTAACTGATCAGGTGATCTGGTCCGTTATGTCTTAGTTGCAGGGCGCTGGGCCATCTGTGACGCCTTGGCAGAGGGCCTCTACAGTGATCCAGCCTGCATCTGTGACAACAGACAGGTTTTCAGCGGTGATAGGAACCGGTGCGAGGAACATAGAGGTCATTTCGGTGCCCGCAGGAGAAGTCCAGCTTGCGCTGCCTTCGATTTTCATCATGTCATCCGCGGCCAATTCGGCTGCGATTGTGCCGGCAGCTTTACCAAGCTCGCGTGCGTCTTTCCAAACGGAAACGGTTTGCGTGCCAAGAGCAACACGGTTCAAAGCAGCGTGATCGCCGTCTTGACCAGACACAGGAAGGCCTTCCATGCCCTGTGCCGTCAAGGCCGCAACAACACCGCCCGCTGTGCCATCATTAGAAGCCACAACCGCATCCACGGCGTTGTCGTTGGCTGTCAGGATTTGTTCCATGTTGCGCTGCGCATTCGCGGGCAACCAACCGTCTGTGTAGGCTTCGTCAACAATTGTGATCGCGCCGCTGTCGATGGCTTCTTGCAAGATTTCTTGCTGGCCGCCGCGCAGGAAGTCTGCGTTGGGATCGGTGGGGGAGCCTTTGATCATAACGTAGTTGCCAGTTGGCTGTGCGGCAAAGACGGCGCGGGCTTGCATGCGGCCAACTTCGACGTTGTCGAATGTCAGGTAAAAGGCGCGGCTGTCTTCGATCAGGCGATCATAAGCAACAACGGGAATGCCTTCTGCGTCTGCTGCGTCAACGGCTGGCCCGATGGCTGCGGCGTCTTGCGCAAGGATGATCAAGGCGTCAGCGCCTTGCGCGATCAAGCTTTCAACATCAGACAACTGTTTGGCAGATGATGATTGTGCGTCAGCTGAAATATATGTGGCACCAGCGGCTTCAAGTGCGCTTTTGATTGCGGCTTCGTCTGTTTTCCAGCGTTCTTCTTGAAAGTTAGACCAGCTGACGCCGACTGTTAGGTCTTCTGCCAAAGCTGTCGTGGCGATACCAGAGGCTGCAACAGCAGCCGCGATGATAAATTTATTCATGACGTTCCTCCCTAAGGTTCCCTCGAATGCATTCGAGGACGAGTCACACGACTCGCGTGGGGTGACATTGCCGCAATTAACTTCAATGAGTAAAGTAAAAATATAGAAAGCTGTCCTTACTTGATCGAATTATTAACGAAACCCTATCGGTTTCGGGTTGAGTACGTAGGTTTTTGTGATATTTCTTTTATATGATGAATTATATGTATCCCTCAGCGATTGGTGCAGGCTGTGGCCCATTGCTCCAGTCTGGAACCACCAAGGCAGCATCTTTGCGGCAGCAGTTTTTTCAGCACGTGCGCGCGAACGGGCGTGCTGCGCGCGCTGACGTGGCGCGGGCGCTAAAAATCAGTGCGGGCAGTGCAACAGCGGTCACCTCGGATCTTATTGCCGCTGGTTTGCTGCGCGAGGTGCATGAGCCAACGCGTGAAACGGGGCGGGGGCGTCCATCTGTTGCGTTGGAGGTCGTGCCAAGCGCCGCTTACGTTGTGGGAATCAAATTGTCTTCAAGACGACATTCAGCGGTTTTATCTGATTTTGTTGGAAATGTGCTTGCGGGGGTGACTTTGCCCTCAAGCAATCAACGGCGCACGCCAACGCAACTGTTAGATCAAATGACCACCCTGATCGAGATGTTGGCGCAAAAAGGCGAGATCTCGGTCGGAAACATCGGCGCTGTTGGCGTTGGGCTGCCCGGGATCGTTGATATGGAAAGTGGCGTGGTGCGGTGGTGTTCATTGCTGCAAGGTGACGATGTCGATTTTGCGCCAGCCTTTGCTGCGCGGTTCGATATGCCACTGTTTATCGACAACGACACAAATATGCTGACCCTTGCTGAACTTTGGTTCGGAGAGGGGCGCGACAAGACCGACTTTGCCGTGGTGACGATTGAGAATGGCGTCGGTATGGGGCTTGTTGTCAACAATACCCTTTATCGAGGCAGTCATGGTGTTGGACTCGAATTGGGGCATACAAAGGTACAAATGGACGGGGCGCTGTGTCGCTGCGGTCAGCGTGGGTGCCTTGAAGCCTATCTTGGGGATTATGCGCTCACCCGCGAGGTGGGCGTGGCCTTGGATTTGGGGGAAATGCACAATCGCACACCCGAAGATTTGTTGGATTTACTGTTTGATGAGGCAAAAGCGGGAAATACCGCTGCCGCCACGATTTTTCGGCGTGCGGGACGGTATTTGGCTGTCGGCTTGTCCAATGTTGTCCAGCTTTTCGATCCGCCGCTGATCATCATTTCGGGCGAGCGCACGCGCTATGATTACCTTTTTGCTGACGAGGTTTTGGCCGAAATGAAAACGATGACTTTGTCAGATATGCGCAAACCCTGCGCCATCGCAATACGGCCTTGGGATGATATGGTCTGGGCGCATGGGGCAACTGTGCCGGCGATCAGTGCTTTGTCAGATCAATTTGTGACCGCTTGTGAAACGAGCAACGCATGAAGGTGCTGGGCGGGGTGTTGATGTCGTTGATCATGGTGCCGCCTTTGCGGGCCGAGCCCATGTTCGAAGATATGTCATCACGCTTGCCCTCACATGTTTACAGCGGCGGATGGGAACATTTTGTCGGCGGCGGCGTCGCGGTGTTTGATTGCAACGGCGATACGCTGCCTGATGTGTTTGCCGCTGGTGGCGAGACGCGCGCAAAGCTGTTGCGCAACATGGGTGATTTCACCTTTGCAGATGCACCAATTCCAAGCCTCACCCAGACAACCGGCGCCTATCCCATCGATATGGACGCCGACGGCCATGTCGATCTGTTTGTTCTGCGCGCAGGTCGTAATGTTGTCTTGAAGGGCGATGGCAACTGCGGTTTCGTTGATGCGACGCAGGCGCTGGGCATCAAAACCGACACACGTTGGAGTACGGCTTTCACAGCGTGGTGGGAGGAGGGGGACGCGCGCCCCACACTTGCGATTGGCAATTACGTGGATCGTGATGATCCAGACGGGCCGTTTGAAGCCTGCGATGTGAACACGATTTTACGGCCCATGGGGCAGGGATATGAAGCCGAAGTCTTAAGCCCCGGATATTGCGCCCTGTCGATTTTGGCGAGCAAAGATGCACGGGGACGCACAAGTCTGCGGTTGTCCAACGATCGGCATTACTACGTCAAACAGGGCCATGAGCAAATGTGGGACATCAAGGATCGGCGTTTTCTTGATGCCGCGGATGGCTGGCAAAACGTGTCGTTGTGGGGCATGGGGATCGCCAGTCGCGATTTGAATGCGGATGGGTTTGACGATGTAATGTTGACCTCGATGGGCGATCAGCTTTTACAACTATCGCAACCTGATGGCACCTATGCGGCGGCGGATTACAGCATTGGCACCTATGCGCAGCGCCCGCATATCGGTGACGATGGACGCCCCTCGACAGGGTGGCATGCAGAGTTTGGCGATATCGATAACGATGGCCGTGCAGATCTGTTCATCGCCAAAGGCAATGTGGATCAAATGCCGGGGATGGCGATGGATGATCCGAACAACCTGTTGATGCAAAACGAAGATGGCACATTCATGGAAACTGCCGCCACAGCTGGCGTTGCCACGGCCGCGCGGTCTCGCGGCGCTGCTTTGGCCGATTTTGACAAGGATGGGCGTTTGGATTTGATTGTTGTCAATCGGCGCGCCCCGCTTGAGCTCTATCGCAATATTACCCCCCAGACAGGCCATTGGCTCGGCGTATCTTTGCAGAAAGCTGGCGGAAATCGTGATGCGATTGGCGCGCTGATCACGGTGCAAACGCCGCAGGGTACGCAAATGATTCAAAACACCATTGGTGGTGGCCACGCAGGCGGGCAATTGTTGCCACGCCATTTCGGACTTGGGGATGCAACCGAGGCACTTGTCACGGTCACTTGGCCTGACGGCACCATATCCTCAGCGCATCATAAAGCTGGGCAGTCTGTTGAGATGATCAAGCCTTAGTTGGGATTTGGGTCAGGATTGGGAATGTCCAATCCGCTGGGCACTTGGTCAGGTATGCCCAAACGCCCTTGCAAGCTGGCGGTGTCAGTCAGAGTGGCAAGAAAGGCGACCAAAGCCGCCACATCTGCATCTGACAAAGACACAGGCGGCGTGCGCACAGCGGCAGCAATGGCGCTGACCTGTTCAGGGTCATTCATCACGCTAAAGTCGATGTCTGATTGATCTGCTTTGCCAAGGTTTGGCAAGATTGCCTGTGCGGGATCGTATTCAAAAATCGACGTCGCGGGGTCTGCATGACTGGCGATAAATGTCGCCAAATCTGAATGCGCGCCTGCGTGCCCATAGGGGCCAGTCAGAGCGATATTACGCAGGGATGGCGTGCGAAAGGCGTAACGATCTTCAAGTCGCCCCGTGACGCGAAAGCGCCCGTCGTCGCGGTGATGATCTTCAAATGTTGCGGATTTCCCCGGCCCTATTTGCGGCGCTCCCATCGCGTGATATGTGTGATCGGTCAAAAAGGGGCCTTTGTGACAAGAGGCGCAATTTCCATCGCCATAGAACAGATCCATCCCAGTTTGTGCTTGACCTGTTAGTTGCCGTTTACCCGCCAAAACCGCGTCAAATGGCGCTGTGTCGGATCGCCATTCAAATTCGATAAAGCGCGCAATCGCGTTTGAGATATCTGTAAAAGCAATTTGATTTGCTTCAGAGATATGTGGATAGACTTCGATGAAACGGGTGGCGTAATCGGGCAGGTGGGCCACGCGTTTTGCCAACACATCCCACGCGCCCTCATCACCGGTGATGAGACCTTGGCGGATCAATCGGCCAATGTCGTTTTCATTGTAGGACCCTGCCATTTCATCGCGGCTGAGCACGGGAAACATGGCTTGCGCAGACAGGATCGAGGCAAAGCCGTTTTCCATATCCTCGCCCATATCTGTGCGCATGCCACTGGCACGGGAAGGGTCGACTTCAAGGCGACCATCATGGAACATGGCCGTAAATTCATGCGCACCCAAATTGAACAAAGCGGGCGAATTTCTGGGGATGCGTTCCTCTGGCAGGTTGGCGTTGCTGACCTCACGATGGGTCCCCAAACCGATGCCGCCATCGCCAATCCCAAGGGAAAGACCATCCGATGTTCCAAAGGCGGGATGGTGACAACTGGCGCAGGCCACTTCGGAATTTCCAGACAAAATAGGATCGTAAAACAACAGCTGCCCAAGGGCCGCTTCGTCAAGGTTTACCGGTCTAAAGTCGTCATCTTGCACAGGCGCAGGCAAAGGCTCGGCGCTGGCGCATGAGGTGGATAAAACGAAAAAGGTTATGAAAGGAATGATGCGCATATGATCAGGCTAAGGGACGCAGGATCGTATCGCAACATCACAAGACAGTCCTTGTGGCGTATATTGAACCATCGTCAGGTGCATCTTTAAGAAAATGCAAAACAGCTTGCCGCGTCCAATGGTCTGAGCGCGGATTATCTGACGTGGCCTGTCTTATGTGGTGCATTTAAGTCTGAGGATTCACAGATTCGCACGAGAACTTCTTTGGCAAGATCAACGAAGGCCTGCGCGGGGGCAGAAATGTCTTGCCGTGCATGGGTGACAAGTTTTAATTCACAGGGGATTGAAGGTCTGAACCGCTTGATTGTGATGTCTTGATAGGCATTTGAAGCCGCCGTCAGATGATCGACAATCGAGACGCCCATGTTCTGCCCAACAAGACTGCAAATCGGGCCAGTATAGGTCGAGTCGACGATGACGTTGGGCCGGATACCCGCCTCTTGGAAGGCCTGCAGCAATCGCTTGCGCATTAGACTGTCTTCGGAAATCAGCAGCAGAGGCGTGTCTTTTAGGTCGATGGGTTCGATAAAATCTTTGGTTTCAAGCGGGTGATCTTTTGGCACAACGCAGACCAATTCGACCTCGGGCATCGTCTCTGTGGTGACACCATGAGACTCAGGCGGTAAAAGCGCGAAGCCGATGTCGCTTTGGCCTTTTTCGATCAAATCGACAACTTCAGGCGATGGTCCGCTGCGCAGTGAAATCGTCACATCGGGATAGATTTTATGAAAGGCGTGAATCACATCGGGCAATAAAAAATATGAATGACCGACCGTGGCTGCGATTCGCAATCGTTGACGACGCGATACGCCCAGTTCGCCGGCGAATTTCACGAATTGTTCCAAGCCGCCAAGACAGCGTTCGACCTCGGCAAACAAGAGTTGCGCATCTTTGGTCGGCTCGACCCGACCTGCGCGACGCAGAAAAAGGTTTATGCCAAACCTTTGTTCCAGTTCGCGAATTTGGCGGCTGATCGCAGGCTGAGAGACATTTAACAGCTTTCCAGCCTCTGTCATGCTGCCTGTTTCGATGACCGCACGAAAGGCTTCGATCTGGCGCAGAGGCATATGCATGGGCTATCCTTTTACTATAACAAGAATGCATGAAGAGATAATTATTTATCATTTGCTTTATAGACTCACACGCTTGATTATCAACCTTACACATGTTCGAGACAGGGAAATCGACCACAGGCCTTTGCGTGTTGGCAAGTCAAAACTTGTCAGCCCCAGCGGTACAGGGCGTTAGGATCTTGGGCATTGTTAAGGGAGGATAAAATTTGAAACATCTACAACTGGCACTCGCTGGAGCCCTCGCGGCGTCGCTTGCTGTGCCTGCATTTGCAGGTAAATCAGACGATACGCTGAACTGGGCAACTGATAAAGAAATCGCAGTCATCGATCCGTATTTTAGTGTGACGCGCGAATTGGTGATCATGGGGCAAATGGGGTGGGACGGCCTTGTCTTGTTCAACTCTGAAACAGGTGAATTCGACCCGCTGCTTGCGAAAAGCTGGACATGGGACGGCAATATGGCCGTTGAATTTAAGCTGCGCGAAGATGTCGTGTTTCACGACGGCAGCACATTCGACGCGGATGATGTGGTCTACACCATCAATTTCTTGTTGGATGAAGAAAACGGTGTTCCTGCGGCCTCTATCTATAACTGGATGAAGTCTGCAGAGAAAATCGATGACTATACTGTGCGTATCGAATTGAACGCCCCAAGCCCGCTGGCCTTTTCTTATTTGTCCAACGAAATTTCGATCATGCCGTCTGGGCATTACGACAATGCGCCAACGGGCGCTGATGGCAGCAAAGATTATAGCTCGGTGCCGCCTGTGGGGACAGGGCCTTACATGGTTGCCGACTCCCAAACTGGCAAATCCATTCTTTGGAAGCGCAATGACGCCTATTTTGAAGGTGGCCCTAAAGGCACGCCTGAAATTGGAAACATCCGTTACCGGACGATTTCTGAATCCAACACCCAGCTTGCTGAATTGCTAACAGGCGGTCTGGACTGGATTTGGGATGTCCCTAAAGAGCAGGCTCTGCGGATGGAAGACAGTGGGCAGGTTTCTGTCGTAAACGAAAAGACTCTGCGCATTTCCTATATGGCGTTTGATGTCGATGGGGATTCTGGTCAGGATTTCTTCACCGACAAACGCGTGCGTCAGGCCGTGTCACACGCGATCAACCGCGAAGCCATCGCGATTGAATTGGTTGGTCCTGCGTCCACTGTGATTCACTCCGCCTGTCACCCTGATCAGTTTGGCTGTACGCAAGATGTAAAGCAATACGACTATGACCCAGACAAAGCCCGCGCGCTTTTGATTGAGGCCGGTTATCCTGCTGGATTTGAGTTTGATCTGTATGGTTACCGTCAGCGTGAATTCACTGAAGCGGTTATCGGTGATCTTGCCGCTGTTGGCATTCGTGCCAATTTGAACTGGATGCAGTACGGAAGCCTTCTTGATCTGACGCATAAAGGTAAGACTCCGATCAACCACATGACTTGGGGCTCTGGGTCTATTCCTGATGTGGGCGCGATCACGCCGCATTTCTTCTCTGGCGGTGCTGATGATCCAGCCAAAGATCCACGTACGGCCGAAGCTTTGGCGCGCGGTGATACATCTGTTGATAGTGCCGTCCGCAAGGAAGCCTATGCCGAGGCCTTGGGTATTATCGCCGAAGAAGCCTATTGGTTACCGATGTTTACCTACGCAAAATACTACGCGTTTTCGAAAGACCTGAATTTCACACCGACGTCGGATGAAATTCCACGCTTTTTCGAAGCAACCTGGAACTAGGCAAAACACACTCGAACGAAGTCGATGATCCTTCCCCGATGCCCTTGGGCCATCGGGGGAGTGTCGCCTCACTTTTCTCAAACAAAACGGGCTTGATACTGTGATAGCTTTTTTCATTAAACGACTGGTGACGGCCTTATTGGTTGTCCTAACGGTGTCTGCGATGACGTTTTCCATGACGTTCTTGACAGGCGATCCTGCCATTGCTGTGGCCGGTGAAAACGCAACACAGGCTGATATCGTACGTATTCGAGAATACTACGGGTATGACAGGCCGATCCCCGTTCAGTTCATGTCGTGGCTCGGACGCGCGGCGCAGGGGGATTTCGGGCAATCACTGTATCTGAACCAGCCCGTGTCGATTGAAATTTTCGCACGATTGAAAACGACAATGACGCTTGGTCTGTCCGCGTTGATATTCGCGCTGGTGCTTGCCATTCCATTGGGCGTTGTGGCCGCGATCCGCCCCAATAGCCTGCTTGATCGGTTCGCTTTGACTGTGGCCGTCGTCGGGCAAGCGATGCCAAGTTTTTGGTTCGCGCTGACGATGATGCTTTGGTTCGGGATCAATTGGCGCATTTTGCCAGTCTCCGGCACTGACACTTGGGCGCATTTTGTGATGCCGTCTATTGCCCTTGGGTACTTTATCACTCCCGGCGTGATGCGTCTGACCCGTGCAGGCATGCTTGAAGTGCTGCGCTCGGATTACATCAGAACCGCACGGGCCAAAGGGGCCAGCGGCTTTTCGATCTTGTTTAAACATGCGCTGCGCAATGCGATCATTCCGGTGGTGTCATTGGCGGCCGTGCAATTCGGTTTCATGCTTGGCGGTTCCATCGTGATCGAGACAATCTTTGCGGTCAACGGACTGGGCTTTCTCGCCTGGGAGTCGATCCAACGTGCGGATCTACCGATGATGCAAGCCATCGTCCTCGTTTTAAGCGTGTTCTACATTATGCTGACTTTTTTGGCAGATGTTCTGAACGCTTGGCTGGACCCTCGGATTAGGATTTCTTGATCATGACCACTCCCGTTTCCACTTCCGCACATACGTCGCCCTCCAAGCAGGTCTTGCGGCAGGCCCTCAATCATCGTGGTGTTCTGTTTGGTGCCTTTGTCGTTTTTGCGATTATCTTTATCGCGATTTTTGCGCCGATGTTGGCGCCGCATGATCCTTACGAGCAAATTCTATCTCGTAAACTTATTCCGCCGGTTTGGTTTGATAGTCCTAAAACGACTTGGGACCACATTCTGGGCACGGACCATTTGGGGCGTGACTATCTATCACGCTTGATTTACGGCGCACGGATTTCGCTGATGATCGGGTTCTCGGCAATGCTGATTTCCGGCGTGATCGGCACGACTTTGGGTGTCTGTGCAGGCTACTTCGGCGGCCGCGTCGATAACGTGATCAACTTTGTGATCACCACACGCCTGTCCATGCCGGTTGTCTTGGTGGCCTTGGCGGTGGTGAGCCTGATGGGATCATCGCTGACCGTCGTCATCTGGGTGCTGGGTTTGCTGATCTGGGACCGTTTCGCTGTCGTGATGCGCAGCGCCACACAGCAAGTACGCGGCCTTGATTTCGTCGCCTCAGCGGAAGCCTTGGGCAGCACGACCCGTCGTATTCTATTCGTCGAAGTTTTGCCCAATATCCTCAACCACTTCATCGTTATTGCGACGCTTGAAATGGCGCATGCGATCCTGCTTGAAGCTGCTTTGTCCTTTCTTGGTCTTGGCGTTCAACCGCCGGATCCCAGCTGGGGGCTGATGATTTCTGAGGCCAAAGGCCTGATGTTTTTCGACGGTTGGCTGATCGCCATTCCAGGGACAGCGCTCTTTTTGTTGATCCTAGCAATTAACCTTTTGGGTGACGGCATCCGTGATGTCACAGCCCCTGAGAACAGGAATTGATGACATGGCTGATCCCGTCCTTTCTATTCGTAACCTCACTGTTGGTCTGCCGGTCAAATTGGACCGAAAAAACGCCGTTACCGGCATTTCCTTTGACGTGCGCCCCCGTGAAATCCTTTGTGTTGTGGGGGAATCCGGCTCTGGAAAATCCATTACCTCTTTGGCGACGATGGGCTTGTTGTCGCCTGGCTTGAAAGTCACCAGCGGATCGATTGATTTTGATGGTCGTGACGTTTTGAAGCTGAGCAACAAAGAACGCAACGCCATGCGCGGTGACCAAATGGCGATGATTTTTCAGGAGCCGATGACGGCCCTCAACCCTGCCTACACTGTCGGCGCGCAGATCGAAGAAGTGTTTCGCATTCATCGCAATCTGAGCGCGGCTGATCGTCGTGCTGAGGTCATGCGTCTGCTTGAAGAAGTGCGCTTGCCAGATCCAAAGCGTTTGTATGATGCCTTTCCGCATCAACTGTCAGGCGGGCAACGTCAACGCATCATGATCGCGATGGCGCTGGCGCTGGACCCGAAATTGTTGATCGCGGATGAGCCGACAACGGCACTGGATGTGACAACGCAAGCGCAGATTTTGGTGTTGTTGAAGCAACTGAATGAACGCCACGACGCAGGCATTATGTTCATCACTCATGACTTTGGCGTGGTCGCAGAGATTGCGGACCGTGTTGTTGTGATGCGCCACGGCGAAATCGTCGAACAAGGCACGGCTGACGAAGTTCTGAACAATCCGCAGCACCCCTACACCCGCGCGTTGATCGATGCGGTGCCGCGTCCGATGACCGAAGAAACCACCCCTGAGGCAAATGAAAACCCTGTTGTTATTGATGTGCAGGGTTTGAACAAAACGTTCACCACCAGCACAGGTATGTTCAAACCATCGCGCACTGTGACGGCGGTGAACAATGTGTCTTTCCAAGTTAAACGCGGCGAAACACTTGGGATCGTTGGCGAATCTGGATCAGGTAAAACCACGCTTGTACGCTGTCTGATGCGATTGATCGAGCCTGACTCAGGTGCGATCAATATCTCTGGCGTTGATTTTGCCGCCAAATCGCGGTCGGAATTGCGCAGCCATCGCAAAGACATCCAGATCGTGTTTCAAGATCCTTACGGTTCGCTCAACCCACGCCGCACCATCGGCAGTCAGCTGATTCAAGGGGCGATTAACTTTGGCATCCCACGCAAAGAAGCATGGGATCGCGTCTATAAATTGCTCGATATCGTGCGTATGCCGCATGACTCTGTGAACCGTTTCCCAAGCCAGTTTTCAGGTGGGCAACGCCAACGCTTGTGTATCGCGCGTGCGCTGGTTGTTCAGCCCAAAGTCTTGATCGCGGATGAAGCCGTATCGGCGCTTGATGTGTCGATCCAGCGCGAGGTTTTGCACCTGTTGAACGACATTCGGGATCGGCTTGGCCTGACGGTGATTTTCATCACCCATGACCTTCGGGTCGCGGCGCAAATCTGTAACGAAGTGCTGGTGATGCAATATGGCTCTGTTGTTGAACGGGGCGGGGTGTCGCAGATTTTCAACGCGCCCAGTCACGATTACACGAAGGCGCTTTTGTCAGCTCAACCGGGTCAAAACTGGGACATGCCAGTCTTTGACGAAGGGGATACCCTTGCAAAAATTTGATGCAGAATATGATTACGTGGTGGTCGGTGCTGGCTCTGCGGGCTGCGTGATTGCCAACCGTCTGTCGGCGCGCGCGGACATCCGTGTCTTGCTGCTTGAGGCGGGGCCGAAAGACAGCAATCCATGGATACACATCCCGATTGGCTATTACAAAGCGATGTACAATCCTAAGATCAACTGGGGTTACAAAACTCAACCTGATCTTGATGGGCGTGTGTTTGATTGGCATCGCGGTAAGGTTTTGGGCGGGTGCAGTTCAATCAATGGGTTGGTCTATGCGCGTGGTCAAAGCCAAGATTTTGATCACTGGCGCCAGCTTGGTTGTACGGGCTGGGGCTATGATGATGTGCTGCCCTATTTCCGCCGCGCTGAAGGCACAGCGATGGATGATCTTGACGATGGGTTTCATGGCACGGACGGCCCGCTCAGTGTGAGCCGTGCCAGCGCGCATCCTTTGTGTGACGCCTACATCGAGGCTGCGGCCCAAGCCGGTATTCGGGCAAACCCCGACTATAATGGACGCGACCAAGAAGGCGCGGGCTACTTTCACGTTACCACCCACAAGGGCTTGCGCAGTTCTGCGGCGACGGCCTATCTGCGTCCCGCCAAGGGGCGGAAAAATCTGGACATTCAAACCGACAGCCTTGTGCGTCGATTGATCATTGAAGATCGTCGTGTAACAGGCGTCGAGGTCGATCAAAACGGTGTGACACGTAGCTTTCGGGCACGTCACGAGGTGATTGTGTCCGCAGGTGCGATCAATTCACCGCAGATTTTGCAACTGTCTGGCATCGGCAATGGTGAATTGTTGCAAGAGCACGGCATCGAGGTGCAGCACGATCTGCCTGATGTGGGTGAAAACCTGCAAGATCACTACACTTGTTCCAGCAAATACCTGTGCAGCCAGCCTGTCACCGTCAATGACGAGGCGGGATCAATGGTCGGCCAAGTGCGTTCTGCTTTACGTTGGTTGAAAGATCGCGGTGGGCCTTTGTCCTTGTCCGCAGGCCAAGTCGGCGTGTTTGCGAAAACCAACCAAGACGCCGCCACGCCAGACGTGCAATTCCATTTCATGCGCTTTTCGTCTGCCACACGCGGGCGTAAGCTCGATGACTTTTCGGGCTTCACCGTGACCATGTGTCAATTGCGCCCTGAAAGCCGTGGCCATGTGCGGATCATGTCGGCAGATCACCGTGCCAAGCCCGCGATCCAACCCAATTATTTAACGGCTGCAAAAGACCGCGACGTGATGGTGGCGGGTATGAAACTGGTGCGCACCGTGGCCGAGCAACCGGCGCTCAGTGACTATATCGCCAATGAGATTGTGCCTGGTGATGCCGTGCAAAGCGACGCCGAGATTCTCGATTATGTGCGTGCCAATGGGTCAACCATTTTCCATCCCAGTTCAACCTGTCGCATGGGCGCGGATGCCGGCGCGGTTGTTGCGCCCGATTTGCGGGTGAATGGCATCATGGGGCTGCGGGTTGCCGATGCTTCAATCATGCCGACCCTCGTGTCGGCCAATACCAACGCGGGCTGCATCATGATTGGTGAAAAAGCCGCGGACTTAATTCTAAAGGAACGTATCGCATGAAGATCAAAGACATCAAAACCTTTGTTGTCGCCAATCCGTCCATTCATCGGGGCGGGCCTTACTGGGTCTTTGTTCGGGTCACAACGGACACCGGCATCAAAGGTTACGGCGAGATTTACGGCGTGCCGTTTCACCCCAAAGCCTTGGTCGCCATGGTTGACGATATGTTCGAGCGTCATTTCGTGGGCGCCAACCCGTTCAACATCGAACGTCATTTCCGTCATGTCTATTCTGCGGGCTTCTCGCAGCGCCCCGATCCGACCGTTATGGGCATTTTCAGTGGTATCGAAATCGCGCTTTGGGACATCATCGGTAAGGCACTTGATAAGCCTGTCTATGACTTGCTTGGCGGTAAGGTACAGGATCGTTTGCGCAGTTACACCTATCTGAATGCGCCGATTGATGCGGCGTCAAATCAGATGGTTTACGACAATGCAGATGCCGCAGCAGAGCGCGCGCTTGAATATGTCGAACAAGGCTTTACGGCGCTTAAATTTGATCCTGCTCGGCCCTACACCGCTTTTGATCCGCGTCAACTGTCGATGGAAACGCTTGAATTTGCAGAGCATTACACAGCACGCATCCGCGAAGCTGTCGGGCATCGTTGCGATATTTTGATCGGCACCCACGGCGAATTGACGCCTGCTGGGGCCATTCGTTTGGCCAAGCGGTTGGAAAAATCTGATCCGCTGTGGTTCGAAGAACCCACACCGCCAGATTACATTTCCGGTACGGCGCGGGTTGCGGCAAACACTTCGATCCCTGTGTCTACCGGCGAACGCCTGTGTACGAAATACGAATTTGCCGAGCTTTTGCGCCAAGACGCCGCCGCGATTTTGCAGCCGAACTTGGGCCGCGTTGGTGGCATTTTGGAAGCTAAGAAAATCGCCTCGATGGCCGAAGCCTTTCATGCGCAAATCGCACCGCATTTGTTCTGTGGTCCCATCGTGGGGGCAGCCAATATCCAAGTGTCTGCCTGTTCGCCCAACTTCCTGATCATGGAAGGCATCGAGCAATGGGGCGGTTTCCACGCTGAAATTCTTAAATCCCCTATCCGTTGGGAAAACGGCCATGTCATCGTTCCAGACGCCCCCGGTATCGGCGTCGAACTGGACGAAGACGTCGCCGAAGCCCACCCTTATACCGGCGCGCGTTTGCAATTGCGTATGGGCGATGAGCCTGCCGAAATTCGAAAGGAAGCCCGTAAATGACCCTGCCATATTCTCTCGCTGGAAAAGTTGCGATTGTGACCGGAGGCTCTAAGGGCATCGGTACATCGATTGTCCATCACCTTGCCGCGCTTGGCGCAAAGGTCGTCATCGCCAGTCGCAAGATCGAAGCTTGCCAAGTCGTCGTCGCTGAAGTCGAAGCCAAAGGCGGCGAAGCACTGGCCGTAGCCTGCAATATCTCAAAGAAAGAAGACTGCATGGCGCTGGTCCAAGCGGCCAAAGACAAATGGGGACGTGTCGATATTTTCGTGGCCAACGCCGCCGTGAACCCTGTCTATGGTCCTTTGGCGGAACTTGAAGATTCAGCCTTTGAAAAGGTCATGACATCAAACGTGCACAGCCTTTTGTGGTTCGCCAAAGCGGCGATGCCATTGATGGCCGAACAGGGCGGAGGCAGCTTTATCGTAGTGTCCTCCATCGGGGGATTGCGCGGCTCGCCCACGCTCGGCGCTTACGGGATTTCGAAAACCGCCGATCTGGGCGTTGTACGCTCGCTTGCGGTGGAATGGGGCCCCAAGAACATCACCGTCAATTGCATCATGCCGGGATTGGTGAAAACCGATTTTGCCCGCGCACTTTGGGAAAATCCCGAAGTCTCTGCGGACCGGATCAAACGCACGCCTGTGCGCCGTATCGGTGAACCTGACGACATTGGCGGCATCGCGGCGTTCCTGGCTGGGCCTTGGTCACGCTTTATCACTGGCGAAGTCATTGTCGCCGACGGCGGAACAACAATCGTCGGGCCGTAAACGGACCCGCATTGATTAACAAAGAATTTGAATAGGAGACCCGGTATGGATTTCGAAATGAGCCCGAAAGCCCGCGATCTTTGCGATCGTCTTGAGGCATTCATGGACGCGCATGTTTACCCGAACGAACCTGTCTATCAGCAACAGTTGAAAGACATGGGCGCCAGTGTTGAAGACTGGGAAAATTGGGGCGGTGTTCCGATTATCGAAGAATTGAAAGTCAAAGCCCGCGCTGATGGGCTTTGGAATTTGTTTTTGCCAGAAAGCCGTCGTGGCGGTGGTTTGACCAATCTGGAATACGCACCTTTGTGTGAAATCATGGGCCGTGCGCCTTGGTCGGCTGAGATTTTCAACTGTTCCGCGCCTGATACTGGCAACATGGAAACGTTGGAACGCTACGGCACCGAGGCACAGAAAAAAGAATGGATGGAGCCGCTGCTGGCTGGGGAAATCCGGTCTTGTTTCTCAATGACCGAACCTGACGTGGCCTCATCAGATGCACGCAATATCAGCCTGACCATCATCCGTGATGGCGACGAATATGTGATCAACGGTCGCAAATGGTGGACCTCTGGATCTGGCGACTCGCGGTGTAAGCTGTTCATTGTTATGGGTAAAAGCGATCCCGATGGCGCCGATCCCTACCGCCAGCAATCTATGATCCTTGTGCCACGCGACACGCCAGGTTTGACGATCAAACGTATGATCCCTGTTTTTGGCTTTTCCGATGCCCCGCATGGTCACGGCGAAATCATCTATGACAACGTGCGTGTGCCGGTCAGCAATATTTTGCTTGGCGAAGGCCGTGGATTTGAAATCGCTCAAGGGCGGCTTGGACCTGGACGTATTCACCACTGCATGCGGATGATCGGTCAAGCAGAAGTTGCGCTTGAGAAAATGTGCAAACGTGTTGTGGACCGTCATCCGTTTGGCAAGCCGTTGTCTGATCAAGGCGTTGTGCGTGAATGGATCGCGCAGTCGCGGATCATGATCGATCAGGCGCGTTTGTTGACGCTGAATGCTGCGGATCGGATGGACAAGGTTGGCAATAAAGAAGCCCGCAAAGAAATCGGTATGATCAAAGTGGTTGCTCCGAATATGGCGGCTCAAGTGATCGATTGGGCCATCCAAGCCCATGGCGCGGCAGGCATTTCAAGCGACTTCGGCCTGTCTTATGCCTATGCCCGTGCGCGCGCCATTCGTCTGGCTGATGGCCCTGATGAGGTGCATGCCAACCAGATTGCGCGCCTTGAGCTCAAAAAATACCTCAACCGATAGGACCAAAACATGACCACTCCTAAAACCATCGGCTTTATCGGCCTTGGCCAAATGGGCGAACCTATGGCGGCCTTTATCGCCAAAGGTCCTACGCCAATGATCTGCTTTGACATGGTGCCTGGTTTGGCTCCAGCTGGGGCCACCGAAATGGACAGTCTTGAGGCGGTGATCAAAGGCGCTGACACAATTTTTACGTCGCTTCCAGATGGCAAAATCGTCAACGCCGTTGCGGCTCAAATCGCGGCTGTGCCTGATGTGGCAGGCAAAGTCTTGATCGAGATGTCCACAATTGGACCGGCAGCAGCCAAAGAAGCTGCCACGACATTGAACGCTGTGGGGATGACATATGTTGACGCCCCTGTCAGCGGCGGTCGTCAAGGCGCGTTGAAGGCAGCGATCACGCTGATTTGGTCAGGTTCGGAAGACGAATTCAAACGCCATCGTCCGATTATCGACCTGTTCTGCGCCAATGCGTTTCACGTAGGCCCAGAGCCAGGTCAGGGGCAGGCCGTGAAATTGCTCAACAATTTCTTGTCAGCCACGGCCATGGCGGCTTCATCCGAGGCGGTTCTGTTCGGGCTCTCGCATGGTGTCGAGATGAAAACCATCATCGATGTTGTGAAGGTGTCCACGGGCAACAACACAGCGATTGCCGACAAATTCCCCAACCGCGTGCTGCCTGGCACATTTGATGCTGGGTTCTTTGCCGAGCTGCTCAACAAAGATGTGCGTCTGTACAACGAGTTCGTCAAAGAAGCGGGCACATCCAACCTGATGGGGGAGCGCGTGGCCGAGGTGTGGAACCTTGTCGAGGAAACTTTGCCACCGAAATCTGATTTCACTCGCGTGTACCAAGTCCTTGATGAAAGGGCAAAATCATGAGCTTTGAACGCCCCTATGAGGGTCTAAAGGTTGTTGATCTGTCCCAAGGCCTTGCGGGTCCATACTGCGGTATGTTGATGGCTCAACAAGGCGCGGATGTGATCAAAATCGAACCTCAGGGTGGCGATTGGGCGCGGTTGATCGGCGGCGTGTTCGGCGATCACACAGCCTATTCCATCGTCGCCAATATGGGCAAACGGGCGATCAGCCTGAACCTGAAACAAGACGACGCCAAAACGATCACAGATAAATTGATCGCCGAGGCAGATGTCTTTATCGAAGGGTATCGTCCCGGTGTGGCCGAACGTCTTGGCTTTGGCTACGATCGCTTATCTGAGATGAACCCCGGTTTGATCTATGTGTCGATTTCGGGCTTTGGCAATTCTGGTCCTTTGCGCGACAAACCCGCGATGGACCCGATGCTGCAGGCGTTCAGTGGGTTCGTGCATGAAAACACCGGTATGGACGGCATCGCGCACCATACACCCGTGAGCTATTTTGATATGGCCACAGGGTTGTACGCGAGCCAGTCTTTGGCCGGTGCCCTTTATGCGCGTCGTGACCACGCAAAGGGTCGTAAGATCGAGATCAGTCTGATGGAAGGGGCAGGGGCCATTCAAGCCGTGCGTCTTTTGTCCGGCTTTCGTGGCGGTGCGCGCAAAGCGTCGACAGCCCCTTCTGGCACGTTCCAAACGCAAGATGGCTACATCCAGATCAACATCGTGCGCGATCCCGAATTCGCGACGTTCTGTGATGTGTTGAACCTCGATGATCTGTGGGCTGAGACCAAATTCCACACCATCGCTGGACGGTTGGAAAATATCGAATACCTCAACGACTATGTGCGCGCGATCACCAAAACATGGGACGCGGATGCTTTGTCTGAGGTTTTGACCAAAGTGGGGCTGCAAAACATTGTGGTGCAATCTTACCGCGATTTTGTCGAACACCCGCAGGCCAAAGAAATCGGCGTGTTTTCTTGGCTGGATCAAGCGGGCAGCGACGATCCTTGGCCGGTGCCAAATATCCCTGGAATGCCGGAATTCACCGTTGGTGATGTCTTGGCGCAATCCCCCGAGATCGGCCAGCACACACGCGCTGTTTTGACCGAACTTAACTACACTGACCCTGAAATTGACCGTCTTATCGCAGACGGAATTGTCGCCTGATTGGAGAAAACTCATGGACGAAAAACTATTCGAAGAAGGCCTGAAAAACCGCAAGGCCGTTGTGGGCGCTGAATATGTCGAGAAAAATCTGGCTGCGGCTGATGATTTCTCACTGCCGTTCCAAGAGGCCATGACCGCTTGGTGCTGGGGCTTTGGCTGGGGCGATGAAGCGATCGACCACAAGACCCGTTCGATGTTGAACCTGACGATGTTGGCGGCCCTTGGCAAAATGACCGAATGGGAAATCCATTGTCGTGGAGCCATCAAAAACGGTGTCACCAAAGAAGAAATCCGCGCGATTTTGCACATTATCGGTATTTACTGTGGTGTTCCCCAAGGTTTGGAATGTTTCCGCCACGCGCGCAACGTGCTCGAAGAGCACGACATGCTGTAGGTATAAGGTAATGAAAACGCTAGATAAACAATACATCAACGGCGCTTGGGTTTCCTCATCTGATGGGCGCGACTTTCCCATCATCAACCCCGCGACCGAGGCGCAGATCGGCACAGTGACTTTGGGCTCTGCGGCTGATGTGGATGATGCCGTTGCAGCCGCGTCCAAGGCTTTCAAGACCTATTCAAAAACAACCAAAGCCGAACGCATCGCGTTGTTTCGTGCCTTGCAAAAGGTGATGATTGATCGAAATGAGGAAATGGCACAGGCGATTTCGTCTGAAATGGGCGCGCCGATCACCTTGTCGCGCAACGCCCAAGCGGGCAGTGCCTCACGCCATGTCGATCAATTTATCGCAGCTTTGGAAGAACTTGAAAGCACTGAAACCCTGTCCAACGGGGACATCATGCACAAAGAGCCGATTGGTGTTTGTGGTCTGATCACGCCTTGGAACTGGCCGATCTTTCAGATTGTGCCGAAAGTTCTGCCCGCACTTGCAGCGGGGGCGACTTGTGTTTTGAAACCGTCTGAATTGACACCAATATCTGCGGCTTTGTTTGCGGACTTCATGCATGAGGCGGGCTTTCCGGCTGGCGTTTTCAATCTTGTCTTTGGTGATGGTCCAACCGTTGGCTCGGCCATGTCGCGCCATCCAGACATTGCGATGTTATCCTTTACCGGCTCAACCCGTGCTGGTGCCATGGTTACCCGTGATGCTGCCGAGACGATCAAACGCGTGACGCTTGAACTGGGTGGAAAATCCCCGAACATCGTGTTTGCGGATGCCGATTTGCAGACCTGTGTGACGGCCTCGACAGCGCGGTGTTTTATGAACACAGGTCAAGGGTGTAACGCCCCGACACGTATGTTGGTGGAACGCAGCATATACGATCAAGTGGTGGATATGGTGGCTAAACAGGCCAGCGCGCAACCGATTGATGATCCTGCCAAAGAGGGCCCACATATCGGACCGTTGGCCAACAAAGCGCAATTCGAACGCGTTCAATCCCTCATTCAAGTGGGCATCGATGATGGCGCGCGTTTGGTGGCGGGAGGGCTTGGCCGTCCTGATGGCTTTGAGGTGGGCTATTTCGTGCGTCCAACAGTTTTTGCGGATGTCAGCAATGATATGACCATCGCGCGTGAAGAGGTTTTCGGGCCTGTGCTGTGCATTATCCCGTTTGAGACCGAAGAAGACGCCATCGCAATTGCCAATGACACCGACTATGGCCTTGCCGCCTATGTCCAAACTGGCAGTGCCAGCCGTGCGGCGCGAGTTGCTGCGCAAATTCGCGCAGGCAATATCGGGATCAACGGGCAGGGCACCAGTTTTGGCGCACCGCTTGGGGGTTACAAACGGTCCGGCAATGGCCGCGAAGGTGGTCTCATCGGACTGGAAGAGTTTCTTGAGATCAAATCCATGCCCTCCATCGAAAAGATGCAGGCCGCGGGAAAATTCTCAGCGCCATAAAGGACTTAAAGCATGCTTGATGCATATATTTACGACGGGCTGCGCAGTCCCTTTGGCCGTCATGGCGGTGCCTTGGCGGGCATACGTCCTGACGATTTGATGGCGGATGTCATTCGGGCCTTGCTGGCGCGAGGTGACTTTCCACTGGATCAATTCGAAGACGTGATTATGGGCAATGTCAGCCAATCCGGCGAAGACAGCCGCAACATGGCGCGGTTCTCGGCGCTTTTGGCGGGGCTGCCTGACACCGTAGGCGGGCAAACGGTCAATCGCTTATGTGGCTCAAGCCTGTCTGCGGCGCTGGATGCGGCGCGCGCTGTTACGCTTGGCGATGGCGCTTTGTTGGTGGCTGGCGGCGTTGAAAGCATGACCCGTGCGCCATTGGTGATGTCAAAATCTGGCACTGCGTGGTCACGGCAGGTGGAAATACATGATGCCACAGCAGGCAAACCTTTCCCGAATGCGACCTTTGGTGCCGCCTTTGGAACGGACACGATGCCACAAACGGCAGACAATTTGGCGGCAGAGTTCGACATCAGTCGTGCGGCCTGTGACGTCTATGCCTTGGCGAGCCAATCCAAATACGAAGCTGCACGCGCGGACGGTTTTTTCAAAGATGAAATCACACCGATTGAGGTCAAATGCCCCAAGCGCAGCGTGACCACGGTTGAGGTGGATGAACACCCGCGGCCCGGAGGGAATTTGGAAAAACTTGCCAGTATGCGCAGCTTGTTTGACGGTGGCGTCGTGACGGCTGCCAATGCGTCGGGCATCAATGACGGGGCTGCTGCTCTGGTCATTGGCGCGCGTGGGTTTGGTATCCCGCGTGCCCGTATTTTGGCGGGTGCTGTGT
Source organism: Pacificibacter marinus (assembly GCF_018860665.1). Lineage (GTDB taxonomy): Bacteria > Pseudomonadota > Alphaproteobacteria > Rhodobacterales > Rhodobacteraceae > Celeribacter > Celeribacter marinus_A. Next base: position 7,187 of record NZ_JAHKPK010000003.1, on the reverse strand, counting down.
CAGGGGTTGCCCCTCGCGTGATGGGGATCGGGCCAGCGTTTGCCATCCCCAAAGCTTTGACGCGTGCGGGGCTGACACTGGCAGATATGGACGTGATCGAAGTGAACGAAGCCTTCGCCTCGCAGGTCTTGGCCTGCAACGCGGCGCTTGGTTTGGCGGATGACGACAGCCGCATAAATCCCAATGGCGGGGCCATCGCGATTGGTCACCCACTGGGTGCATCGGGGGCGCGATTGATCCTGACAGGACTGCGCCAGTTGGAAAGAACCCAAGGGCGCTATGCCTGTTTGTCCATGTGCATTGGCTTTGGTCAAGGCATTGCGATGATTATTGAACGGATGGACGGAGCTGATCAATGAGTGACATCGTACGTGTAGAACGAGATGGCGATATCGGATTGATTTGCCTGACAAAGCCACCTGTGAATGCACTTGGCGTTGCCTTGCGGTCTGCTGTGTTTGACGCGCTGGCTGAGCTTGTCGCTGACACTTCAGTGCGCGCGATTGTGTTGTACGGTGAGGGGCGTTTGTTTTCGGCGGGCGCGGATATCAAAGATTTCGCGCGGGCTGCGGAAACACCGACCTTGCCGGATCTGTTGAAGGCACTCAATGACAGCGCGAAACCTGTTGTGTCTGTGCTGCATGGCGTGGCCTTTGGTGGCGCGCTGGAACTGGCGCTTGCAACCCATCTGCGGGTGGGGATCGAAGGCGTCAAAGTGGGACTGCCCGAAGTGACGCTTGGGTTGCTGCCAGGGGCTGGGGGCACCCAACGTTTGACCCGTTTGACAGGGATTGCGCCCGTCATAGATATCATCTGCAAGGGCCGCCATGTGGCGGACAGTGAAGCGCTGGAGCTGGGCATCATCGCGCGTCTTGACCAAGGCGATCCGCGCGATGCAGGACTAATGGCTGCGCGTGATATTTTGGCTGGTAATCTGACGGCACGACCCACCGATGATCTAACCGTCATGGCTGATGACGCAGCACTTTCTGCGGCCCGCGCAAAATACGCAAAGGGATTGACCGCACCACAGCGTGCGATTGATGCAATTGAAGCCGCAACCTTGCCTATTGATGAAGGTTTAAAACGCGAACGCGCCTTGTTCATGGAATTAATGCAAGGTGAAGAACGCGCTGGATTGGTCCATGCCTTTTTTGCTGAACGTGCGACGACCAAAATCCCAGAACGCGGGGCGCAGACACGGACTGTTGAGACGGTCGGTGTTGTCGGCGGCGGAACTATGGGCGTCGGTATTGCCACGGCGATTTTGATCGCAGGGCGTCCTGTGACTTTGATCGAGACGCAAGTTGAAGCCGCCGCGCGGGCGCAAAAGGCGATTGAGGCCAATCTGACTGGGGCGCTCAAACGTGGCAAGCTGACAGCTGACAGTCATGCCGCAGCCATTGGTGCATTGTCTTGCGTGACTGATATTACGGCGCTGTCTGACGTTGATCTGGTGATCGAGGCGATCTTTGAAGACATGGCGACCAAGACCGGCATTTTTGCCAAGCTCGATGCCGTATGCAAACAGGGCTGTATTTTGGCGACCAACACGTCCTACTTGGATGTAAATGAAATTGCTGAAGCCACCAAGCGGCCGCAAGATGTTATCGGACTGCATTTCTTTTCGCCCGCACATATCATGCGTCTACTGGAAGTTGTCGTTGGGGCAAAAACTGCGCCTGAAGTCACCGCAACCGTGTTCGAAGTCGCGCGAATGATCCGCAAAGTGCCTGTGCGTTCTGAGGTCTGCGACGGGTTCATCGGCAATCGTATTTTGACCACTTATCGCAAGGCTTGCGAATATTTGGTTCTGGATGGTGCTGATTTTTCGGATGTGGATCAAGCGCTTGAGGGCTTTGGCTTTGCCATGGGGCCGTTTGCTGTTGGCGATTTGGCGGGGTTGGATGTGGCCAAGGCCACACGCGACCGCAAGGCGGCAACGCGCCCGCCCGAAGAACGCTATTCGCCGATTGCGGACCGGATCGTCGATCAAGGTTGGTTCGGACGTAAAACCGAAGCGGGATATTATGTCTACGAGGGCACTAAGAAAACGGGGACAAACGCTGGCGCGGTAGACATCATGCATGCAGAGCGCAAAGCGCTTGGTCTGACGCCGCAAGAGTTTAGCCATCAAGACATCGTTGACCGTTGTCTTACAGCGATGATCATGGAAGCCACTGGTGTTATCCAAGAGGGGATCGCGCTGCGCCCTGTTGATATCGATGCGGTCCAATTGTTCGGCTACGGCTTTCCGCGTCACAAAGGTGGTCCGATGCATTTGGCCGATCAAATCGGGCCGCAGGCCTTGATCAATCGTATCGAAGCCTATGCCATCCAAGACCCTTATTTTTGGCGCGTGCCTGAGCTTTTGCGCGACATGGTCGCCACAGGCCGCACTTTCGCCGACCTAAATGTAGAAAGGGCAGAGCCATGAGTTCGCCGCAGATAGATTTTGATACACAAGCGTTGCATCGCTACTTGACTGAAAACGTTGAAGGGTTTTCGGGGGATATGGTTTTGACCCAATTCACCGCAGGCCAAAGCAACCCGACCTATCAAATCACGGCAGGGGGCAAAGACTATGTTCTGCGCAAGAAACCTGCGGGGACTTTATTGCCTTCTGCCCATGCGGTTGATCGTGAATATCGCGTCATGGCAGCGCTTGCCGATACCTCCGTGCCTGTACCGCAAATGTTGGCATTGTGTATGGACCGCGATGTGATCGGCACAGAATTTTACGTGATGGATATGGTCAAAGGTCCGATCTACCAAGACCCGTCTTTGCCGGGGATGACACCAGATCAGCGCCGCGTGTTTTACGATGATTTTATCCGCTCGCTGGCGGCGCTTCATGCGGTGGATGTCGATGCTGTTGGCCTGTCTGATTTTGGTCGCCCTGATGGTTTTTTGACACGTCAAATTTCGCGTTGGACCAAGCAGTACAAGGCGACAGAAACCGAAACGATTTTGGCAATGGACAGATTGATGGAGTGGTTGCCTGAAAACGTCGTCGAAGATGGCGAAGCGGCGCTTGTTCATGGCGATTTTCGTCCGGGCAATGTGATTGCGGGCGGAGACGATCCGAAAATCTTGGCCCTGCTTGATTGGGAACTGTGCACCTTGGGTCACCCGCTGGCGGATTTGGGCTATGTCTGCGCGTTGTACCACGCCGATGTTTTGCCGACAGGACGCCTGAAGGGGTTGGATCACAAGGCGCTTGGTATTCCGACGGAACAAGAATTTTTGGATCTTTACTGCAAATACGCAGGGCGCGCGCCTGTGACCAACCATCTGTTTTTCGTGGTCTTTTCACTGTTTCGCAGCGCGGCCATCATCCAAGGCGTTTACAAGCGCGGTTTGGACGGCAACGCGGCCTCTGAGAAGGCGCTGAAGTTGGGGCATTTGGCGCGACTGCGTGCCGAGACCGCATGGAATATTGTTGAGACAAAGCTGTAAAGCGCGGGGCAGGACGCCTTGATACATTTACTTATGAACGGAGTAAGACGATGAATGACATCGCGAAAACAACGACGCACAAAGGTGCTTCTTTCAATTGGCAAGACCCGTTTTTGCTGGATGATCAGCTCACCGATGATGAACGCATGTTCAGTGAATCTGTACGCGCTTTTGCCGATGAAGAAATGGCTCCACGGGTCACAGAAGCCTATTTGAATGAGGCCACTGATCCCGAGATTTTCCAACGCATGGGCGAGGCGGGTCTTTTGGGGGTCACAGTGCCCGAAGAATACGGCGGGCTTGGTGCTGGCTATGTATCTTATGGGCTTGTTGCGCGCGAAGTGGAACGTGTGGATTCTGGTTATCGGTCTATGATGTCGGTGCAATCGTCTTTGGTGATGTACCCGATCCTTGCCTATGGATCAGAAGCGCAAAAGAAAAAATACCTACCAAAACTGGCCGCTGGTGAATGGATCGGTTGTTTCGGTCTGACTGAACCTGACGCGGGATCTGACCCTAGTGGGATGCGCACCCGCGCGATCAAAACCGATGGCGGCTATCGTCTCGTCGGGTCCAAAACGTGGATTTCCAACGCACCAATCGCGGATGTGTTCGTGGTTTGGGCCAAATCCGAAGCGCATGGCGGCAAGGTGCGTGGCTTTGTTCTAGAAAAGGGCATGGCGGGTTTGAGCGCGCCGAAAATCGAAGGCAAGTTGAGCCTGCGCACATCAATCACAGGCGAGATTGTCATGCAGGACGTCGAGGTGTCAGAGGATGCGATCCTGCCCAATGTTGAAGGTATGAGTGGGCCGTTTGGCTGTTTGAACCGCGCGCGTTATGGCATCAGTTGGGGCGTCTTGGGCGCGGCTGAAGACTGTTGGTTCCGCTCGCATCAATACGGTATGGATCGCATTCAGTTTGGTCGCCCATTGGCGGCCACGCAATTGTTCCAGAAAAAACTGGCTGATATGCAAACCGAGATCGCCCTTGGCCTGCAGGCCAGCCTGCGCGTGGGCCGTTTGATGGACGAAGGAAAATTCGCGCCTGAGATGATTTCGATGATCAAACGCAACAACTGTGGCAAGTCCTTGGATATTGCGCGCTTGGCACGCGATATGCACGGCGGCAACGGCATTCAGGCCGAATACCACGTGATCCGTCATGCGCAAAACCTTGAAACCGTGAACACCTATGAGGGCACGCATGACGTTCATGCGTTGATCTTGGGACGCGCGCAAACAGGATTGCAAGCCTTTGGATGAGACACCGCTAAAAGGCCTTAAGGTCGTTGAACTTGCCCGCATTCTTGCGGGTCCTTGGATCGGTCAAACCTTGGCCGATCTGGGGGCTGAGGTCATTAAAATCGAAAGTCCAAGCGGCGATGATACCCGTCAATGGGGGCCTCCGTTCATTGAACGGGAGCGCCCGGATGGCGGCACAGAACGGGTGTCGGCCTATTTTCAATGCGCCAATCGCGGTAAGGCGTCGGTCATTTGCGATTTTCAAAACGCTGACGATCTGGAAAACCTAAAAGCCTTGATCGCAGAGGCAGATGTGGTGATTGAGAATTTCAAAGTCGGCGGGCTTGATAAATATGGACTTGATTATGCCAGCATGTCTGCGCTCAATCCGCGACTTGTCTATGCATCAATTACTGGTTTCGGGCAAACGGGGCCACGCGCCTTGCAGCCCGGTTATGATTTCTTGATCCAAGGTATGTCGGGCATCATGGATTTGACCGGCGACCCTGATGGCGACCCGCAAAAGGTTGGCGTGGCCTGGATCGATATTTTCACCGGTCTTTACGGTGTGATCGGTGTGCAGGCCGCTTTGGCAGAACGGGAGCGGTCGGGCAAAGGGCAGCATGTGGATCTGTCGTTGTTTGACACAGGCATTTCCGTGCTGGCCAATCAGGCATCGAACTTTTTGATTGGCGGGGTTGAGCCAAAACGCCTTGGCAACGCTCATCCGAATATCGCGCCCTATCAGGTGTTCCCCGCCAGTGATGGCCATCTGATCGTGACCTGCGGCAATGATCGCCAATTTGCGTCATTTTGCGACGTACTTGGCTTGGGCGATATGGCGGTCTCGCCTAAATTCGCGACCAATGCAGACCGTGTGGCGAACCGAAGCGTGCTGACCGATGTGATCACCGCGAAAACCTTGATGCGCACACGTAGCGATTTGATTGACGCGTTAGAGCAGGCCAAAGTGCCCGCCGGCCCGATCAACCGCGTGTCCGAAGCCTTAGCCGACCCGCAAGCTATCGCGCGCGGTCTTCAGGTCGAGGCAGACGGGATTTCAGGGCTTGGCACGCCGATCAAGTTTTCGCGCAGCATCAAATCAGAGGATCGTTCCGCCCCTCTTTTGGGGCAGGGCAACAAATAGCGTGATGCCCCGACGCCCATGTTGGGGCGCACGTTGTTATATGCCATGTGGCTCTGTGCTCTTGTGTCTTCTTGGTGTTTTCAAGGCGTGCCGACGTCGCCGTTCATCCAAAGTACGCTGTTCAAAAATCAGCCCGATCCTCGCGGCCAATCAGAAAAACTGCGCCTCAGTTCGGTTAGATCGTCTCCGTCAGGGCGGCTCACATTTGCACGATATGCGCCCGGCGACATATCCGTTCTGCGTTTGAAACAATGGCTGAAACGCGACCCGTCGGCGAATCCCAGATCTGCTGCAATTTCCTTGAGTGAGCGACCTGAACTTTCTAGGCGTGCTTTTGCAAAGTGGCCTTGTCGCCGTTTGGTTCCGATCTCTTGCAAGCAATATTTGCTATGAAGGAGAGAATGAATGGCAACGAGATACACAGACGCGTTTCGGCGTGATGCTGTGCGCATCGCAACCCTCAGAGGCTTAACGCGGCCACAGGTTTCATCAGATTTGGGTGTTGGCCTTTCGACATTGAACAAGTGGGTCCAAAAGCATCAGCATGATGATTTGATGTCTGGGCCGCACGAGGACATTGAGAAAGAGAACGAACCTCTCCGCAAGGAAGTGCGCCTGCTGCGCGAGGCGAGGGAAGCGTTAAACTTGGAGGGATTAGAAAAGGCCCCGGTGGGGCGTTTTCCCCGAACAAGGCCACCATCTTCTTTGCAGGTCAAAACCGATGAGCTAACGACAGCGTGATGAAAAGGGACCTGGCGATCCGGGCGCTGGATATGGCAGTAGTTTTGCGACAACCGCAAGAGGGCTGCATTCACCACACATATCCGTGGGTCACAATACTGTTCAAATGACAATCAGAAGCGCCTGTTAAAGCATGGCTTCAAAGGGTCCATGAGCGGAAAAGGTAATTGTTATGACAATTCCATGATGGAAACGTTTTTCAAACCCCCTTCTCGGGACATTGCTGCGCAATACCCTGCCAGGCAGTGATCAATGCTGAGCTGATCTGGCGCAACCGCTGGGAAACCAGACACCAGGCCGAAGGCGCGATTTTCCAGTATATCAACGGCCTCGTAAATCCGCGTCGACGCCACTCGTCGCTAGGCGGCAAAAGCCCCTTGGCCTTCGAGCGAAAGGCATGTGTGGATGGCTCCTGCATAGCAAGACATTTTTGATCAGATTTGTGCATTTGTCAGAAGCGGTCATGTGTCCGGCCTGTTTACGCGGCTTTGACCGCTGGCCCTGATGGGTTCCGCAAACCAAGTCCCTTACAGCTTTGCGGGCAATTGGGCCCGGGACTTTCGACGGGGTGTCTTGGTTTTGGCGACAGACTTATGCAC
>NZ_JAHKPK010000001.1 GCF_018860665.1 Pacificibacter marinus | reverse complement strand
TGCCATCAGCGTTCAAGCCTGCCGCAATCGTGCGCGCCGAATGGCCGGCATCATATTCTTTGAAAATACGCTCAACGACAGCGGCCTGATCGGGATCAATGTCACGTTCACCCGTGACGGGGGTGCCATCCTCGTTAAAGGCGCGTCTGACGCGGTAGCCATAGCTGATCTCGCCTGCGGATTTACCTTTGCGCACGCGGCCCTCAAGACCGCGGTGTGTTTTGGCCGCGAGGTCTTTTAAGAACATCGCAGACAATACACCATTAATGCCGATATGCATCTCGCTCACATCGCCTTGCGATACCGTCACGATACGAATGCCTCGATATTGCATTTGCTTGAAGAAGCCGGAAATGTGTTCTTGGTCACGGCTGATACGATCGAGGCTTTCTGCCACAACCACGTCGAAAAGGCCGTTGCGGGCAGCTTCGAGGAGGTTTTGGTAGCCTGGCCTTTGTAGGGATGCGCCAGAAATCGCCGCATCGGAATAATCATGCTCTACCCCCTAAAAACTAGACCATTCTGAATTAGAGTTTCCGACTGCTACTTTCCTGGCTAGCGAAGGAGTGGGCGCGATGAAAGCATCCAAATTCACGGACGCCCAAAAGGCGTTTATCGTTAAGGAAGGCAATGAGGGCACGACGGTTGCGGAGGTTTGCCGTAAGTCCGGCGACGTATGTAGATATGCCGTTACTCGCGAGATCTGGATCTGTGGGCTTATCATCGGGGCGTGGTTTTGGATTTTAGCAGGCCAGGAAAGCCGACAGAGCGAGCAATGTGCGCCATTGGTTCGAGCACAATGGCGAGCGCCTACATCGAGGCATTCAACGGTAAGTTCCGCCATGAATGTTTGAACGCGTATTGGTTCTTGAGCCTTGCGGATGCGGCAGAAAAGGTGGAGACTTGGTCCCTCTCGGGATCATGCTCCGCATAACCCGGTCGGGCAGTGGTAGATACTACAACGAAGAACGGCCCCATAGCGCGATCGGAAACAAGTCACCGATGATGCTCGTAAAATCAGAAGGTGAAACCAGCCCACCGAACTGACGAAAGCCGGAAATCTCTAGACCCAGCTGGTCGAAGGTTGGGTGCAAGAGCAGGTTGAGACAATAAAACATGTCAAAACAGTAGAATGCGGGGACTTAAAACCACTGTCCCGGTTCCATCAGTCCCAAATCCAACAGCTGTTGTGAGTGCCATTCGAATTCGACGGAGTTGTGCCAGCGGAAGGTGTGGATATCAAACGCGGACCCCGCGTTGGCTTTCAGCGCTTTTGCTGTGCGAAAGCTGCCGATGGCTGCGGTGATGTTGTGGTGCCATGGGCACGAAAATGTGTTGTATTCTTCCATGTTGAATGTGTGGTCTTCGCGCAGTTCCAACCCTATTTGGGATTTGAAAATAGCGATGCGATCAATACGACGCCGCGCGGCGGGCATGTGTTCTTCAAACCGCCACCGCAGTCCGCCGAAAAAGTCGAGCTGTCGTTCTTTGGGTCCATCGGTGCTTGAGCGGCCCAAAGCATAGTAGCCGGATTTATCCAAATGTGCGTCTTCCAAAGAGACGGCGTTGGGGGCCTCATCCAAATCGCCCGCATATAAGTCTACCACATAGGTGAGCATCCCAAAGCGGCGCTCTTCTGTATGAAAGGTCAACATGTCGCCGATAGTCCGATTTTCACAAAACGGATAGAATAGATATTCAGCGTTGTAGCAGTAGTACATCCATATGTCGGGAGCCGCTTTGATGAGGGCGTTGACGGCGTTGGTCAACATATTTGGCGCGCGGGTGTCGTAAGTGACACGATGAATTTTCAATTCAACGGCCGGCGGCAAGGTCATTGTCTCAGGGCCAAACAGGATCAACGACTTGAACCCCAAAGACAAATGATGGCGCACAGATGTGTCGACCTCGATCAGGTCTTCGGCAAAAATGATCGCCACTGGCCCTTTGGCCAAAGCGTCTGTGCCGCTCTTTAGAAAAATCTCTAAACTGTCAAAACGCATCATGTCTCCTGCACACCACATCGTAGTGTTGCCGTTTTCGGTAAAAAAGCCATGAACAACATAGGATTGCAAGCGTTAGAGAGGCAATCTTTGGCGCAATCTTTGGCATATGGATATCACAGGTCAGCTATTGTGCGCTGATGGCCAGATTGGCCGCGCGTACAGTGGATTGCAAGGTGGCGCGCTTTTGTGTAGCTAGGCGCAGCAAATACACCTCCTAAACGCATGGATCAATAGCATGTCTGACCCCAAGGCTGATACAAAAGCTGAACTCAAAAAGCTGTTCGTAAAAACCTACGGCTGCCAGATGAACGTTTACGATTCCGAGCGCATGGTCGAAGCGCTCGGTGGGTCGGGATATACCGAGGTCAGCAGCCCTGAAGAGGCTGACATGATTTTGCTCAACACCTGTCACATTCGCGAGAAAGCGGCCGAAAAAGTCTATTCAGACCTTGGACGCTATAAAGACATCAAGCTGGCGAACCCGAATTTGAAAGTCGGTGTTGCGGGCTGTGTGGCACAAGCTGAGGGCGAAGAAATCATTCGACGTCAGCCGCTGGTGGATTTGGTTGTGGGCTCGCAGGCTTATCATCGTTTGCCTGAGCTGGAAGCCAAAGTGGGTAATGGTGTCACGGCTGTCGATACGGATTTTCCAGAGGTCGATAAATTTTCCGCTATGCCCAATCGTCCCAAAGCGCGCCGTGCGCCAGCGGCATTTTTGACGGTGCAAGAAGGCTGCGATAAATTTTGCGCTTTTTGCGTTGTGCCATACACGCGCGGGGCCGAAGTGTCGCGCCCTGCGGACCGCGTTTTGCGTGAAGCGCAAGATCTGGTTGAACGCGGTGTGCGAGAAATTACGCTTTTGGGCCAGAATGTTAATGCCTATCATGGGCAGGTCTCTGGCGGGTCAAAAGACACATGGGGATTGGCAAAGCTCATTCGCAATTTGGCGAAAGTCGACGGGTTGGAGCGCATTCGTTTCACCACATCACATCCCAATGATATGGAGGACGACCTTATCGCAGCGCATGGCGATTGCGATAAGTTGATGCCGTACCTGCATCTGCCGGTGCAATCTGGATCAAACAAAATTCTAAAAGCGATGAACCGCAAGCATACGGCCGAACAGTACATTCGCCTGATGGAACGTATGCGCGAGGCGCGCCCTGATATGGCTTTGTCGGGCGATTTTATTGTCGGATTTCCGGGCGAGACCGACCAAGATTTTGAAGACACCATGGCGCTTGTGCGTGAGGTGGGCTATGCCTCGGCTTACTCATTCAAATACTCTCCACGTCCTGGCACGCCGGCTGCAGAAAAAGACGATAAAATGGTCGAGCATGACGTGGCCATGGAGCGCCTTCACCGCTTGCAATCGCTGATTTCTGAGCAACAATATGCTTTCCAAGAAAGCATGGTTGGCCGCGATGTGTCTGTGTTATTCGAGAAAAAAGGCCGCCTTGAAGGGCAAATGATCGGGAAATCTGAGTATCTACATGCCGTTCACGCCCCTGTTGAGGGCGTGGAAATTGGCGATATTCGCACCGTGAGAATCACCCAAAGCAAAACGAACTCTTTAGAAGGCAAGTTGATCGGTTGATCACAGCCTTATCACGAAGTCGGCGTTTTTACGGCGGGGTGCTGAAAAAAAGGTCTCGATGCTTTACGTAACGTCGACAATGTGTCTCGATTTTAGTGATCGTTGCGAGTATCAGCACAATATGTGGGGAATTTTCTTCACAATTCCACGAAGTTTGCTATCCTATCGCTATATTTGTGAGTAGGGCGCCAAAACGTGGTTTATGTTAGGGTGTAAAGTAAAATACTCTGAAAGCGTTAACAAGGGAGACTGAAGACGTGGTAAACGAACTTCTTTCTAAAGGACGAGCAGTACTTGCGGGCTCTTTGATCGCCGCCACGGCTTTCGTTGGAACTGCCGCGCAGGCACAAGTAATTTCCGGTACTGTGAATGGCGAACGCTATGCACCAACCATCTGGATTGACCCAGATGGGTGTGAGCATTGGGTTATGGATGACGGCGTTGAGGGGTACATGGATCTTAAGGTTGACCGTCAGGGCAACCCAACATGTCACCCCGTTCAGGCCTGTGCTGTTATGAATTCAGACCAATTGTTCGCAACAGATAAGTATTCAATTTCTGCAGCAGGTCGCAAGCGTTTGACTGACTTCTTCGCGCAAGCGGGGGCAACAGCCTACACAATTATCGGTCACACAGACAGCCGTGCATCAGACGAATACAACATGCGTCTCAGCTATAATCGTGCCAACGCAGTTGCAAAAATCGCAGCAAGCACAGGCGCGCGTATCGCGGACGTTCGTGGGTATGGTGAGCGTATGCCAATCGCGTCTAACGGGACGAGTGCAGGCATGCAAAAAAACCGTCGCGTTGAAATTATCTGCATCAAGTAAGGAGCGAAAGAATGAAAGCTATCAAAGTTATTGCCATTCTTGGTGTCGCTGTTTCCTTGTCAGCCTGTGAAAACGTTGTGACTGAAAGTGCGGGCGCTGCCTTCGGCAGCAAGCAAGACAAAACAGTCGATCGCGGATTTGATTCCAAACACTTGTCTCAATTGCAGGCGGGTATTTGGATCGACCCAATCGGGTGTGACCACTGGATCATCGATGATGGTGTCGAGGGCTACTTGTCCCCACGCGTTGATAAATACGGCAAACCAGTTTGTTCTGGGTCCGCTGAGCCAAACACAGCGATTGGTCCGTATAAGTCTGGGTCCGTCTTTGGTGACCCTATCTAACGATCTAACCGTTAAGATTTTCAAAGCCGCTCCTTTTGGGGCGGCTTTTTTTTGATTTTAACGAAACATTGCGCCATCACAGTGATTAAGGATGCGCCAAACTTTGCGCGACTGTGTGAATATTTTGTATCATGGCTTGCGCTGACCACAATCCCTTGGCACCATTGGAACATAGCCCTTTAGAGTCGGAGAGACATTTGGCCACCAGCGTGCTGACACCCCCGCGAACACAAGACAACGGTTTTGAAACTCTGCTTGAGTTTGACGATAACCGATCGCTTATTGATCTGTGCGGCGAATACGATCGCAATTTGGCGCAGATCGAAACCAATCTTTCGGTTCAAATTGTACGGCGCGGGAATATCTTGGCCGTGATGGGCGAGGAAGACCCTCGCGCATTGGCCTGTTCAACCCTCACAGAGCTTTATCTCAAATTGGACGCTGGACGCGATATCGACGAGGGCGAGATTGCTGGAACCATTCGCATGGGCAAAGGCAGCAAAGCCCAATCTGGCAAAGCTGATGCGCGCCGTGGTGACGGTGCATTTCCTGCCGATCAAATCGAGATGTTCAAGGGTACAGGGTCCGAGATTAAAACCCGCAAGAAAACCATTGAACCGCGCACCCAAGCGCAAAAGGCCTATGTGGAAAGCCTGTACAACAACGAATTGGCTTTTGGCATCGGGCCTGCGGGGACGGGCAAAACCTATCTGGCTGTGGCTGTTGGTGTGAACATGTTCATCAACGGTCATGTGGACAAGATCATTCTTTCGCGTCCAGCTGTGGAAGCGGGCGAGCGTTTGGGGTTTTTGCCTGGTGATATGGGTGAAAAAGTCGATCCCTACATGCAGCCGCTTTATGATGCTTTGGATGACTTTTTACCGGCCAAATTGATCGCCAAGCTTAAAGAAGAAAAAACCATCGAAATCGCGCCGCTGGCGTTCATGCGTGGCCGCACTTTAAGTCGTGCTTTTGTGGTATTGGATGAGGCCCAAAACGCCACCACGATGCAGATGAAGATGTTTTTGACCCGTCTGGGCGAAGGCTCGCGTATGGTCATCACGGGGGATCGCACGCAAATCGATTTGCCGCGGGGCATGGCTTCGGGTTTGCGCGACGCTGAACGGGTTTTGGCTGGCGTTAAAAAAGTTTCGTTCAATTACTTCTCCTCGAAAGATGTGGTGCGCCATCCGCTTGTGGCGGCAATCATTGAAGCCTATGAGGCTGATGAGGCAAAGTAAGCAGGCTGTTGGGGGCAAGGTGCCACGCGCGGCGGGTTTGGTGCGCCAATTGAGTTTGAACATAGGGCACTTTGCATATGCAAATAGACATTGATATCGCCGATGCCCGCTGGGACGCGGCGCTCGACCTGGCGGCCATTTCCAGTGTGGCCATGAACGCGATCTGCGCGCGTTTGGGTCTCGATCCTGATGAGTGCGAGGTCTCTGTTTTGGCTTGCGATGATATGCGCATCCAAGAGCTGAACGCGGATTTTCGTGAAAAGGATAAGGCCACCAATGTGCTGTCTTGGCCTGCTCTCGAGCGTGGCGCAGATGAGGGCTGTGTCCCCGATGTGCCTGAGGCCGATGTGTTTGGTGCCATCGAGTTGGGCGATATCGCGATTTCTTACGACACATGCGACGCGGAAGCACGTGAAGCAGGCAAGCCATTCGAGCACCATGTGACACATTTGATTGTGCATGGAATACTACATTTGCTGGGTTATGATCACATAAGTGATGCAGATGCAGCGCTAATGGAACAACTTGAGACAGAACTACTTGAAACTTTAGGTATACCTGACCCATATTAGGGCACTAGGCCGCATTTCGGCTATCAATTTTGGAAAGGACGCATGGGCGACACCGAGCCTGGGTCTTCTACGGCAGCGCAATGCGCGCGCCCAGACCCCAAGAGACTCTCAGAAATGAGCCTCTCCCCGACGCAAAACACACCTGATGTGTATGGCCCTGTGCCACAAGCTTCTAAACCAAGCTGGATCAGGCGTGTATTGTCTTCATTCTCATCATCATCCGAACACGATGTGCCCAGCACAACGGTGCCGCAACAGCGCGAGCCGGTGCAATTGCAACGTTTGGGCATGATGAACCTGCGTTCTAAGCGGGTTGACGATGTGGCTGTGCCTAAAGCGGATATGACGGCCGTTCCGTCTGACATCAAAAAAGATGATCTGGTGAAAGTGTTCCGCGAAAGTGGCAACACGCGCTTGCCTGTGTACGATGGAACGCTCGATTCGCCTGTTGGGCTGGTGCACCTAAAAGATTTCGCGCTGACCCACGGATTTAATGGCAAGGGTGAAGATTTCGATCTGTCGAAAATGCTGCGTCCGTTGATCTATGCGCCGCCTTCGATGCCCATTGGGGTGTTGCTGACAAAAATGCAATCGGATCGTATGCATATGGCCTTGGTCATCGATGAATACGGCGGGGTTGACGGGTTGGTTACGCTCGAAGATTTGGTCGAACAGGTGATCGGAGAAATTGAAGACGAACATGACGTCGAAGAAGACGAATATTGGACACAACAGGGCGATGGTATTTATGTTGCTTTGGCCAAAACGCCGATGGATGAGTTCGAGAATGAAATTGGCTTGCGCTTGACGCCAGACGACGCCGATGAAGAAATCGACACGCTTGGCGGCTTGGTGTTTTTGTTGACGGGGCGCGTGCCAGTGCGCGGCGAGGTGATCCCACATGTATCTGGGGCCGAGTTCGAAATCATCGATGCAGACCCGCGCCGGATCAAGCGCATTCGTGTGCGCTTGCCCAATGCGGCCAAAGCCCCGAAGGCACAAGTTCTGTCTGTCACGCCCGAAACGGAACAAGCCTAACATGTCGGCGGCGCAGCGCCTTTTTAGCGCTGTGCGAGCGCCGCGCAGCATGGCGTTTCTTGCTGGTCTAACTGGAGGACTTGGGCAAGCACCTGTGCAAGCCTGGCCTATTGCTTTGATAGGATTTTGTCTTGGTGCCTCCCTTTGGGCAGGTGCTAAAACGCCCCGCGCTGCAGCGGCGCTGGGCTGGTGGCTTGGCTTTGGCACATTTTTAAGCTCGATTTTTTGGATCGCAGAACCGTTTTTGGTTGAACCTGCGCGCCATGGTTGGATGATCCCTTTTGCGTTATTCGGTATGGCAGGGGGCTTGGCGCTGTTTTGGAGTGTCGCCTTTTATTGTGCCAAACGCTTTGGTGCAGGTTTTTTTGCGCTCACAGTCTTTTGGTCGTTGACCGAGTTGTTGCGCGGTTATCTGTTCACCGGTTTCCCTTGGGCCTTGCCTGCCTATATTTGGCTCGACAACCCCGTGGCGCAGATTGCAGCTTTTGTTGGGCCTTACGGTTTGACGGTTTTAACCTTTGGTCTGGCCGCGCTGATCGCTCAGGCTTATTTGGCGCGCAACCTGCGTGTGGCGCTGATGTCCGTGTTCGGGTTTGCCGCAATGTTTGGCCTTGGCACGTGGCAACTCAATCAACCCGTGCCACCGGATACCACCCATAGTTTGCGAATCGTGCAGCCGAACGCGGCACAGCATCTCAAATGGGACCCCGCTTATATCCCGATCTTTTTTGATCGCGCTTTGGAACTGTCGGATCCAGAAGGCGCTGATTTGGTCATTTGGCCAGAAACCTCTGTGCCTGCACCGCTTTATGCGGCTGAAACTTATCTTGATCTTGTCGCTGAACGGACTGGAGCCGCGAAAGCCGTCGTAGGCCTACAACGTGTTGAGGGCTTTCAGGGGTATAATTCTGCGGCAGTGATCGGCGCGAATGGCGCGGTTGAAGCAATTTATGACAAACGCCATTTGGTGCCGTTCGGTGAATACATGCCTTTGCCGAAACTCATGAGCGCCATAGGTTTGCGTACGTTCACGGCGCAAGCCGGTTTTGGCTTTTCTGCAGGCCAAGACGAATTGCTGTTCGATTTCGGCGCTTTGGGAAAAGCGCTGCCATTGATCTGTTACGAGGCGATTTTCCCACGCGATGCCCGCAGTGTTTTGCGCCCAGATTGGCTGTTGCAAATCACCAACGACGCATGGTTCGGCACCCTCACAGGGCCACAGCAAAGCCTTGCGCAGGCCAGATTTCGCGCGATTGAAACGGGTCTGCCGATGGTGCGTGCCGCCAATACTGGCATATCGGCGATCACTGATGCACGTGGCCGAATTCAAGCGTTTATCCCTTTGGGGCAGGCGGGGGCTGTGACCGCGCCGCTGCCCGCGCCGTTGCCGCCTACGTTCTATGCGCGCCACGGCGAACGGGTCGTTTTGGGACTGTTAAGCTTTCTTGCGCTATGTGCATGGCTGTTGCCACTTAGAGAGCGATTTCGAAAAACCGTTTGACCCGACCCAGACCGCGCTATATCGCACTTAACATATCGGCCCGCCACAACGGCTTCCTGACGTGATGGGCGACATGAAATAACGGAGCACCACCCCATGTCTCGCAAAGATTATATTTTTACCTCGGAATCTGTATCCGAAGGCCACCCGGATAAAGTGTGCGATCGCATCTCTGATGCCGTTCTAGATGCATTTTTGACCGAAGAACCCGAAGCACGGGTTGCCGCCGAAACATTTGCAACCACAGACCGAGTTGTGATCGGCGGCGAAGTTGGCCTGTCTGATCCCGAAACGCTCACCGAATACATGGGCAAAATTGACGGTATCGTACGCGATTGTGTGCGCGATATCGGCTATGAGCAAGATAAGTTTCATTGGGATACGCTCAAAGTGTCCAATTATCTGCACGAACAATCGGCCCATATCGCCCAAGGCGTTGATGCAGTTGGCGACAAAGACGAAGGCGCGGGCGATCAAGGTATCATGTTCGGCTACGCGACAGATGAAACCGAGGCGCTTATGCCCGCGCCGATCCAATATGCTCACGCGATTTTGCGCCGTTTGGCGGAAGTGCGCAAAGACGGCACTGAGCCACGCTTGGGTCCTGACGCGAAATCGCAATTGTCTGTGCAATACCGTGACGGCAAGCCTGTCGGCATTTCGTCGCTCGTGTTGTCGACGCAGCATCTCGACGAGTCCATGTCGTCTGCCGATGTACGTGAGCTGATCACACCGTATATTTTGGAGGTCCTGCCTGAAGGTTGGATCACCCCAGAAACTGTGTGGCATGTGAACCCAACAGGTAAGTTTGTCATCGGTGGCCCTGACGGCGATGCAGGCCTGACGGGGCGCAAAATCATTGTCGACACATATGGTGGCGCAGCACCGCATGGTGGTGGTGCGTTTTCTGGCAAAGATCCGACCAAAGTGGATCGTTCTGCGGCCTATGCTGCGCGCTATTTAGCGAAAAACGTCGTTGCGGCAGGCTTGGCAAAGCGCTGCACGATCCAATTGTCCTATGCGATTGGCGTCTCTGCACCTCTGTCGATTTATGCCGATTTGCATGGCACTGGCGATACGGACCCTGCGTTGATCGAGGCAGCTATTCCAAAGGTTATGGATCTTACACCGCGTGGCATTCGCACTCATCTTGATTTGAACAAACCAATCTATGCACGCACAGCGGCTTACGGCCACTTTGGTCGGGCCCCTGAAGCGGATGGCGGTTTTTCGTGGGAACGTACCGATTTGGCACAAGCCTTGATCAACGCGATCTAACGTTTGTTGTATCACTGATTTCTAAAGGGCGGGGGCAACCTCGCCCTTTTGCTTTGTGAGACGCGCAGCTAGAACGGGCAAAAATGTTAAAGGTGATCTATGGTTCAAACAGACACAAGCAAACTCACTCAACTTGGTGGCGCGACCGAATTGCCCAATTCACCGCAAGATGCCGTGCTTGAGCGGGTGCCACATACACATGCCGGCGAACGCTATACGGTGCGGTTTACCGCGCCTGAGTTTACGTCACTCTGCCCAATGACAGGTCAGCCTGATTTTGGTCATCTGATGATCGACTATGTGCCGCGCAAATGGCTGGTCGAAAGCAAATCGCTTAAACTGTTCTTGGGATCGTTTCGCAATCACGGTGCGTTTCATGAGGATTGTTCTGTCTATATCGGCAAGCGTTTAACGGAATTACTGGATCCTGAATGGCTGCGCTTAGGCGCGTATTGGTATCCGCGCGGTGGTATTCCGATTGATGTGTTTTGGGCTTCTGGGCCGGAACCCAAAGATCTATGGATTCCCGAACAGGGTGTGCCGCCTTATCGCGGACGCGGCTGAGTCTTTTGGTCAGCGTTGGCGCAGCGAGGCGGGGACAGGTTTCACTTTGACATATGCTTGATGACAGCCAGTGGTTGCCGCCGCGCCAAAGCCCTGATAAATCGCTGCCCATGACCGATGAGAACACACCCAAAAAGACGCCTCCCGGCGCACACCAATCCGGTGCCCCTTGGCGCAATTTCTATGGGCGTATCCATGGGAAAACAATGAACCAAGCGCAAAAAGATTATCTTGTTGAGGATCTGGATGCGCTGTCGCCTGGTGGGGTGGGTTGGGATGTTAATCCTGATCGCACGCCCATCGATATGGCTGCCAAGTTCAAAGGCAAACCTGTTTGGCTTGAGATTGGCTTTGGCGGAGGCGAGCATCTGGTACATATGGGCGAAACCTATCCGCAGGTCGAAATCATCGGTTGCGAACCGTTCATGAATGGTGTCGCGATGCTTTTGGGTAAAATTCGCAAACTCGGCACGCAAAACGTCTGGGTACATCCCGGCGATGTGCGCGATCTGTTTGATGTTTTGCCTGATGAGAGTCTTGAAAAAGCATTCTTGAACTATCCTGACCCTTGGCCAAAATCACGGCATCACCGTCGGCGTTTTGTGACGCAAGAACACTTGGTGCCGCTGTTTAAAGCGATGAAGCCGGGCACAGAATTTCGTGTTGCCACGGACATTCCTGATTATGTGCGTCAAACGATGGAAGAGGTGCCAAAGGCGGGCTTTGTCTTTGAGGGCGACCCGAAAGATTTGAGTGAGTCTTGGCCAGATTGGATTTCAACGCGCTACGAGCAAAAAGCACTACGCGAAGGCCGCACGCCGCATTACATGACGTTCCGCCGCCCTTAAGCGCAGGGCGCCAAAGTTGGCTTTATGACGACGACGTGGATGGACCCTAATTTCTGTTTGCGCTATCAATTCTGCAAATGATGTATCAGCGCCGCGCGCTGCATAAGGAGAGACCCATGTCCGGCCACGGCACCCCTATCCCGATGACGTCCCGCAAATCTGGCCCTTTGTCAGGCGTGGCCTCTGTGCCGGGCGATAAATCCATTTCGCACCGCGCATTGATTTTCGGCGCGATGGCGGTGGGTGAGACCAAGATCACGGGCCTGCTTGAAGGCCAAGACGTGCTGGACACGGCCAAAGCGATGCAAGCGCTGGGCGCGGATGTCGTGGATCACGGCGCGGGCGAATGGTCAGTGCATGGTGTTGGGGTTGGTGGATTTTCCGAGCCTGACAATGTGATCGATTGCGGTAACTCTGGCACCGGTGTGCGCTTGATCATGGGCTGTGTCGCCACATCACCTTTTGCTGTGACCTTTACTGGCGATGCCTCGTTGAACAAACGTCCTATGGGGCGCGTCACCGATCCGTTGGCCTTGTTTGGCACAACGTCTGTTGGTCGTTCTGGTGGGCGTTTGCCGCTGACGCTTGTGGGCACCGGTGATGCGACGCCTGTGGAATACACCACGCCAATGCCGTCCGCGCAGGTGAAATCTGCCGTACTTTTGGCGGGATTGAACGCCCCCGGCAAAACCGTGGTGATCGAAAAAGAAGCCACGCGGGATCACACCGAACGCATGTTGCGCGGCTTCGGGGCTGAGGTCGTGACTGAAAAGGTGGCTGAAGGCTATAAAATCACCCTGACAGGTCGCCCCGAATTGAAACCCCAAGTTGTCGCCGTGCCGCGCGACCCAAGCTCTGCCGCTTTTCCGGTCTGTGCGGCTTTGATCGTCGAGGGGTCTGACATCTTGGTGCCGGGCGTGAGCCAAAATACGACCCGCAACGGGCTTTACACCACGCTTGTTGAAATGGGTGCAGATATCACGTTTGAGAACCCGCGCGAGGAAGGTGGCGAACCTGTTGCCGATCTGCGTGTGAAATACTCTCAACTCAAAGGTATCGAAGTGCCACCTGCGCGTGCAGCATCGATGATCGATGAATACCCTGTTTTGTCTGTGGTCGCATCCTTCGCGACAGGCACCACTGTGATGAAGGGCGTCAAAGAATTGCGTGTGAAAGAAAGCGATCGCATTGATGCGATGGCGCGCGGTTTGGAAAAATGCGGTGTTAAGATCGAAGAAGATCAAGACACGCTGATCGTTCATGGCTGCGGGCCCAAAGGCGTCAAAGGCGGTGCGACCTGCGCCACCTTTATCGATCACCGCATTGCGATGTCGTTCCTTGTCATGGGGATGGCCTCAAATGAACCGGTTTCCGTTGATGATGGGTCCCCTATCGCAACCTCTTTCCCTGTGTTCGAGACACTTATGGCGGCGCTTGGCGCATCCATTCAGCGGACAAATCGCTGACGCAAAACTTTGACTTGCACTCCACTGGACCACTTGTAATGCTTGACGCCTGAATGAGGACAAATACATGAGTTTTTGTGTAGCGATCGACGGACCTGCCGCGGCAGGCAAGGGGACAGTGGCCCGCGCAGTGGCCGAGGTTTTTGGCTTTGCGCATTTGGATACAGGGCTTTTGTACCGCGCTACAGGGGCAAAAACCTTTGAGGGCTTGGCCCCTATCGAGGCAGCGCAAACCCTGACAGCCGAAGATTTGCAACGCGATGATTTGCGGTCAGGCGATGCGGGCCAAGCGGCCAGTCGTGTGGCCGCCATTGCTGAGGTGCGCGAGGCTTTGGTCGATTTCCAACAAGCCTTTGCGCGTCGCTCTGGTGGCGCTGTTTTGGATGGGCGCGATATCGGCACCGTGATTTGCCCTGACGCCAATGTAAAACTCTACATCACTGCCTCAGATGAGGTGCGCGCCACACGCCGTTTTGACGAATTGATTGCGGCGGGCGAAGTCACCACCGTCGAGCAAGTTTTGCACGACCTGCGTGAACGTGACGAACGTGATTCCGCCCGCGCCGCAGCGCCGCTTAAGCCAGCGGATGACGCGACCATCATCGACACTTCAAACATGAGCATCGAAGACGCCATCGCGCAGGTGGTGGCTTTGGTGAAGCTCAAGCAAAGATAAAACGTATTGCAAATGAGCTTTGCAGCTTTGACGTGATCATGTTGAATACGCGACTCTCGCCGCCATGATAGAGATGCTGTGCGAGAATGCAGAGGTGTTTCTTCTTGATATTTAACATGATGGGCGTAGGTGCAGTGTTATATTTCAACGACATACACAGAAGAGGCAGCAATGCTCAAAGATCTTATGCAATGGCGCTACGCGACCAAAAAATACGACCCTTCTAAGAAAATTCCCGCGGAGCAACTTGAAGCGATTTTAGATGCGATTTCCCTAGCGCCGACGTCGTCAGGGTCTCAGCCTTTCGAGGTCTTTGTGGTCAGCGGCCAAGTGGCACGCGAAGGTATTCCAACCATGGGAATGAACGAGTCTTTGATGACAGATTGCTCTCATGTCTTGGTCTTCGCCGCTTGGGACAATTACACAGCGGAGCGCATCGATGCCGTGCGCGAGCGCGGCGAAGTCGCACGTGGCGGCCCGACTGAATTGGCAACGGCCTATTATGAAGGCCTAAAATCTCTGTATCTTTCTTTGCCTGAAGCTGTAAATGCGGGTCACGCTGCGCGTCAGGCTTATATCGCTCTCGGCTTTGCAATGTTGGCCGCAGCAGAGCAAGCCGTAGATGCCACCCCGATTGAAGGCTTTGATCCGGCGGCTGTAGACGAGGCGCTTGGATTGGCCGCGAAAGGCCTGAAGTCTCAAGTCATACTTGCGTTAGGGTATCGCGACGAAGCGAGCGATTGGTTGGTCAATTTGCCAAAGGTTCGCAAATCACGCGAAGAGATGTTCACCTTCGTAGAATAAGCGCCGTTGTTATGCGGGGCAGGGCCAAAAGGTCTTGCCCCTCTTGCTATCAGGTAGAAAAACGCCTATATGCGGCCCTGTCTAAAGACCGTAAAGAGTCGCAGATGTGGTGAGTAGAGCCGGGGGAATGCCTCAGGCTCTTTTTGTTTTTGTGTGTTCACCATCATGTGCGGCGCTCAATGTCGGCTTGGGATGCAATGAAACTAAGACCCGTGGAAACAACCACGAGGCCCGAATATACGTTTTGAAAAGGAAATTGAGACCACATGGCTCAGAACATCACTATGGAAGACTTCGAAGCTCTTCTCGCGGAAAGCTTTGAAATTGACACACCTCAAGAAGGGTCTGTCGTAAAAGGTAAAATCATCGCAATCGAAGCTGGCCAAGCCATCATCGATGTAGGCTACAAAATGGAAGGCCGCGTTGATCTTAAAGAATTCTCCAACCCGGGCGAAGCTCCCTCCATCGCTGTTGGCGATGAGGTTGAAGTGTTCCTCGACCGTGTTGAAAACGCACGTGGCGAAGCTGTTATTTCTCGTGACAAAGCGCGTCGCGAAGAAGCATGGGATCGTCTTGAAAAAGCTTACGCTGCTGAAGAGCGCGTTGACGGTGCTATCTTTGGTCGCGTCAAAGGCGGCTTTACAGTTGACCTCGGCGGTGCCGTGGCCTTCTTGCCAGGTTCCCAAGTTGACGTACGCCCAGTGCGTGACGCTGGCCCACTTATGGGTCTCAAGCAACCGTTCCAAATTCTTAAAATGGACCGTCGTCGTGGCAACATCGTTGTATCACGTCGTGCTATCCTCGAAGAATCTCGTGCGGAACAGCGCGCTGAAGTCATCGGCAACTTGACTGAAGGTCAAGCTGTTGAGGGCGTTGTCAAAAACATCACTGAATACGGTGCGTTTGTTGACCTTGGCGGCGTAGACGGCTTGCTCCACGTCACTGACATGGCATGGCGTCGTGTGAACCACCCATCAGAGATCCTCACAATCGGTGAGAGCATCAACGTTCAAGTGATCAAAATCAACAAAGAGACACACCGTATCTCTTTGGGCATGAAGCAATTGCAAGACGATCCTTGGGATGCTGTTGAAGCGAAATTTGCACTCGAAACTGTGCACATGGGTCGCGTGACCAACATCACTGACTACGGCGCATTCGTTGAGCTTGAGCCAGGTGTTGAAGGTCTCGTACACGTTTCTGAAATGTCTTGGACAAAGAAAAACGTACACCCAGGTAAAATCGTTTCCACTTCACAAGAAGTAGAAGTGATGGTTCTGGAAATCGACTCTTCCAAGCGTCGCGTATCTTTGGGTCTCAAGCAGACACAACGTAACCCATGGGAAGTGTTCGCTGAAACACACCCAGAGGGCACGCAAGTTGAAGGCGAAGTCAAAAACATCACCGAATTCGGTCTGTTTGTTGGCTTGCCAGGCGACATTGACGGCATGGTTCACCTCTCTGACCTGTCATGGGAAGAGCGCGGCGAAGACGCCATCCAGAACTTCCGCAAAGCGGATGTTGTTAAAGCGGTTGTCACCGAAGTTGACGTTGAGAAAGAGCGTATCTCTCTCTCCATCAAAGCTCTCGACGACAGCTTCTCTGGCGCAGTTGAAGGCGTGAAACGCGGCTCAATCGTAACTGTCACAGTGACAGCGATCGAAGAAGGCGGCGTTGAGGTTGAGTACGAAGGCGCGAAATCCTTTATCCGTCGTTCTGACCTTGCACGTGATCGCGCTGACCAGCGTCCTGAGCGTTTCAACGTTGGCGACAAGCTTGACGTACGCGTGACCAATGTGGACCAAAAGACACGTCGTCTTGGCCTGTCCATCAAAGCACGTGAAATCGCTGAAGAAAAAGAAGCAGTTGAACAGTACGGGTCTTCTGACTCCGGTGCATCCTTGGGTGATATCCTCGGTGCAGCTTTGAAAACTGAAGACTAATATCGCGCAAGCGAAACAGTCTTAATCCATTGGCGGCCCTGCGTTTTGCGCGGGGCCGTTTTTCGTTGAGCGGGCCAAGTGTTCCGAATTGGCGACATGCAGCACCTCGACAGATTGCCTAAATCAACAACGGATCAGTGCCTGAGGCGCGAATCGCAAACACGCGAATAGAAATCTTTGTGCCGTCAAACGAGGGGTGGAGGTCTGAAAACAGTGTATTTCCAGAATTTAGGCCCAAGATCAGCGCATTAGAGGCAAAAAAGTAGACCTGACAGTTAAGGAAACTATTCCACGATGCAAATTCGCGTCCTATAGTCTTGGAAGCTTGCTATGTTCAAAAGACGATGCACCATTTTTTTTAGGGGGACCTTTTCATGATCCGATCTGAACTCATTCAGAAGATCGCAGACGACAACCCGCATCTTTACCAACGGGACGTTGAGCGGATCGTGAATACGATCTTTGAAGAAATTATCGAAGCTATGGCCAAAGGCGATCGTGTCGAGCTGCGCGGTTTTGGCGCGTTTTCAGTCAAGAAGCGCGATGCCAGAATGGGACGCAATCCACGGACGGGAGAAAGCGTTCCTGTCGACGAAAAACACGTTCCGTTTTTCAAAACCGGCAAGTTGCTCCGCGACCGTTTAAACGAAGAGTAAGGAGCGCCCAATGCGCACCATCCGCTATGTTTTTCTCGCGGCGCTTGCTGTCGCGCTCATTACTATTGCTTTGGCAAATCGTGCCGTTGTGACACTTAATCTTTTGCCGGCTGAGTTGGCCGACTACTTGGGCATTGGCTATTCAGTATCCTTGCCGATGTTCATCGTCATCTTTGGCGCGATCATCGCGGGGTTGTTGATCGGCTTCGTCTGGGAATGGATACGCGAATACAAACATCGTGCAGCCGCCAGCAAGCATCGCCGCGAAAAAGATAAACTCGCGCGTGAAGTGTCTAAGCTCAAAGTGGCCAAGGCAAAATCTGAAGGCGACGAAGTGCTCGCTTTGCTCGACGCATAAGCCTGACACATGGACACTCGGGTTAAGATTTGTGGGTTGAAAACGCCCGAGACTGTTGCGTCTGCCGTCGAGGCGGGGGCGCAGTATCTTGGGTTCGTGTTTTTTGAAAAGTCCCCCCGCAACGTATCCGTATCTGTTGCGCGCGACCTTGCCTTAGACGTGCCTGTGGGCGTGGCCAAAGTGGCCTTGGTTGTGAATGCGACTGATGCAGAACTGGATCGTTTGTTGGGCGAAGTGCCTATCGATATGTTGCAGCTTCACGGTTCTGAAGACTTGGAACGGGTCAAAGCGATCCGTGTGCGCTATGGCCTGCCTGTGATGAAGGCTGTTGGTGTCGCGGTACCGCGAGACATTCAAGCGCTCGATGCCTATGGCTTGGTCAGCG
This sequence comes from Pacificibacter marinus, assembly GCF_018860665.1. GTDB lineage: Bacteria > Pseudomonadota > Alphaproteobacteria > Rhodobacterales > Rhodobacteraceae > Celeribacter > Celeribacter marinus_A. The sequence goes on along the minus strand of NZ_JAHKPK010000001.1, from coordinate 19,553 downwards.
ATCAAGTGTTGGTGGATGCGAAGGCCCCCAAGGGCGCAGCTTTGCCTGGTGGCAATGGGCTGAGTTTTGACTGGCAGCTGATTTCCAAACGTGGTTGGAACGCGCCTTGGATGCTCGCTGGCGGGTTAACGCCCGACAATGTTGTGCAAGCCATCCAACTGACTGGCGCGAAACAGGTGGATGTGTCCTCAGGTGTGGAAAGCGCACCGGGGGTTAAAGACCCTGTTAAAATACGCGCGTTTATCAAAGCCATTCGCGCAGCCTGATGCTCATGCCCAGATCGCGGGCGTTTGTTTGAGTATTTTGTCCACCATAATACTGCATCGCTTTACCGCCATGCACCTGTGCGCTACATCCTTTGAGACAGATAAGAATTTTCGTATGACGCCGCGCGTGTGGCATACTTTGGGAGCCTCCAGATGAACGATCTTTTCAACAGCTTTATGAATGGTCCCGACGAAAAGGGCCGCTTTGGCAACTATGGCGGGCGCTTTGTGTCTGAAACCTTGATGCCATTGATCCTCAGCCTTGAGGAAGAGTTTGAAAAAGCCAAAACCGACCCGAGCTTTTGGGCCGAGATGGATCATCTGTGGAAGCATTACGTGGGCCGTCCAAGCCCGTTGTATTTTGCTGAGAACATGACCAACGAGCTTGGCGGCGCGAAGATTTACCTCAAACGCGACGAACTCAACCACACTGGCGCACATAAAATCAACAACGTGTTGGGTCAAATCATTCTGGCGCGACGCATGGGCAAAACCCGCATCATCGCCGAAACTGGCGCCGGCCAGCACGGTGTGGCGACGGCGACGGTCTGTGCCAAGTTTGGCCTTGAATGTGTGATTTACATGGGCGCGCATGACGTTGAACGCCAAGCGCCCAATGTGTTCCGCATGAAATTGCTTGGCGCCCAAGTGGTGCCTGTAACCTCTGGCCGTGGCACGTTGAAAGACGCGATGAACGACGGTTTGCGCGATTGGGTCACGAACGTTCACAACACGTTTTACTGCATCGGGACAGTGGCGGGGCCGCACCCTTACCCCGAAATGGTCCGCGATTTCCAAGCGATCATCGGCAAGGAAGTGCGCTGGCAGCTGCCTGAACATGAAGGTGAGGGGCGTTTGCCTGATACAGTGATCGCCTCTATCGGTGGTGGGTCCAACGCGATGGGTCTGTTCTATCCGTTCTTGGATGACAAAAGCGTGCGCATTATCGGTGTTGAGGCGGGCGGCAAAGGCGTGAATTCCAAAATGGAACATTGCGCCTCTTTGACAGGCGGACGCCCCGGCGTGCTGCACGGCAATCGCACCTATTTGCTGCAAGATGACGATGGGCAAATCTTGGAAGGATTCTCGATCTCGGCAGGTCTTGATTACCCTGGTATTGGCCCTGAACATGCATGGCTACACGACACCAAACGCGCAGAATACGTGTCTATTACCGATAAAGAAGCGCTTGAGGCGTTCCAGTTCTCGTGCCGCACCGAAGGCATCATTCCAGCGCTTGAGCCCTCTCACGCCTTGGCGCATGTGATGAAAATCGCACCAACATTGCCAAAAGACCACGTGATCGTCATGAACATGTGTGGACGTGGTGACAAAGACATTTTCACCGTTGCACGTCACTTAGGCATGGAAATGGGTGCTGAAGGACGCGACGTTGAATAGCGCAGTCCGAGAGCTTTAATTTTTTGAAACGCGAGGCATTCAATGTCTCGCGTTTTGCGTTTTAGAGAAACGGGCGTCTAAGCCGCATCCACGGCGTGCAATTTTAAGACCGCCAAAGGCACGATATTGAGCGCCCTCATATGTGTAGCCGCTAGATTGACCTTGGGCGCGCAGCCCTCGTCATGGGCCTGCAGAAAACGCCCTGCACACAGGCACCAAGCGTCACCTGCCTTCAGGCCAACAAAGCCGAACTCTGGATGCGGCGTCGATAAGTCGTTGCCGACATATTTGGAAAAGGCCAAAAACTCGTCGGTCATGACCGCGCAGACGGTATGTGACCCCGTGTCCTCAACGCAAGTGTTGCAAGCACCATCGCGGAAGTAGCCTGTCAGTGGTTTCGTAGAACAAAGCTCTAAGGTGCCGCCCAGTACATTCTCGCTTGTGTGCGGTTTGATCATTTGAATTTATCCTTGAGCTTTTGAAGCGGGCTGCGGGTGTCAGATTGTGCGCTGTCTGTCTTTGGTGCAGCGGGTTTGGGGGGCGCATGGGGAGTGGTCTCTGGTCGATTGGCCTTGGGGTTCCCACCGCCGCCTGAGCGGGGGGGATTGACGCGCAGACCCACAGCATTGCCGAATTTTGCACTGTCACCCGCCGCTAAAGCTGCCGCGCCATCTACGCAGCCACGGATCAAGTCATCCAGCCAGTCTTGGTCCGCTTTGGCAAAATCAGATAGCACATAGCCTGCCACTCGGTCTTTGTGACCGGGGTGGCCGATGCCCAAACGCACACGGTCATAATCGGCTCCGATGTGTTGGTGCATGGATCGTAACCCGTTGTGCCCCGCATGACCGCCGCCGGTTTTAACGCGGGCTTTGCCGGGGGCCAAATCCAGTTCATCGTGGAAGACCACAACATCTGCAGGTTCAAGTTTGTAAAACCGCATGGCTTCGCCCACGGATTGCCCAGACAGATTCATAAAAGTTTCGGGTTTCAGCAAGACCACCTTTTCGCTGCCGAGTTTGCCTTCGGACACTTTTCCTTGAAATTTGGCACGCCAAGGCGCAAATCCCGCTTCTTCGGCGATACGGTCGACAACCATAAAGCCGATGTTGTGGCGATTGCCTGCGTACTTTGCACCTGGATTGCCGAGGCCGACGAAAAGCTTCATGTGGGGTCTCCTGTTTGAAAGAATTTTAGGGGAACAGGGCGTGTTGCGCTATGCGTGATTGACGCCACGCATAAAAAAAACGCGAACCCGAAGGCCCGCGTTTCAATTTTGTCGAAGAGCGGAAAAGCTTACGCTTCTGCTGCTTCTACTTCTGTCGCTTCGTCTTCATCATCAGATGAGCCCAGACCAGCTGGCGCAGTGATGTTCGCGATAACGAAATCACGGTCAATCACAGATTTAGCACCTGCAGGAAGCGTGATGTCAGAGATGTGGTACACATCACCGAGGTTACCTGCAGACACGTCCAGAGTGATTTTCTCAGGAATGTCGCCAGCAGTCACGATAAGCTCGACCTCTGTACGAACGTGCGTTACAACGCCACCCTTTTTCATGCCAGGTGCTTCTTCTTCGCCAATAATCTCAACAGGAATGAAGAGGTTGATGAGCGAGTTGCGTTTTAGGCGCATGAAGTCAACGTGCGTTGGAAGGTCTTTCACCACGTGGCGCTGCACACCGCGGCAGATGACGCGAACGTCTTCTTGACCTTCAACTTTGAGGTTGAACAAAGTGGACAAGAAACGGCCTTGCTTAAGGCGTTTCAAAAGAACGTTGAACGGGATGTTGATCGGCAAAGGATCAGCTTCACCACCGTAAACGATACCTGGAACCAAGCCGTCGCGACGTGCTTGACGAGCGGCGCCCTTGCCTGTCCCCGTACGTTCCGTGGCAACAAGATCAGGAATCTCACCAGCCATAATAAATCTCCAATATTTTAGGGCGGGCCTCCTCCAAGGCTGTAGACCCGCGTGAAGTCGCGCGTATAGGCGAGATTCCCTATAATTGAAAGAGTTTTTTGTAATTCAAGGTCACAAAGAGTGAACCTAGAGATTGCGAAGTTGTATTGTATGACTTTTCGCTTTCCAATAGTTTGCCCAAAGCGCTTTGAGGGATGTGGTCGACAATTGACCTGACGCCCATTGGGGCCGCGCTAGGGGAAAATATTATGTCTATTTTGAAAGCTGTGAAAGTGTCGCGGGCACCTTTTTTTGGTCTCGGGATTGTTGGCTTATACTGGGGGACCTTTTCGGCCATGGTGCCGGAACTGAAAGCGCAAGTCGGCGCTTCTGACGCGCAGTTGGGCTGGGCCCTTATGACGGCTGCTATCGGCGGTATGGCCGCGATGTTTCTGGCGCCTAAAGTGGCGAAAGCACTTGGAAAATATCAATTGCCTGTGCTGGCCGTACTTTTGGCGTTGTTGTCGCAACTACCAGTATTTGCGCATTCGTTGCCGTTTATGTTTGTGATGATGGTCGTTTTGGGGGCAGGGGTGTCTGGCTTTGACATCACCTCAAACATGCGGCTGTCCGAACTTGAGGAACGCCACGGTTTGCATTTGATGAACGTCAATCATGCGATGTTCTCTCTGTGTTTTGGTCTCTCAGCACTGGCTGTGGGTTGGATGCGTCAATCAGGTATGGGAATCGCCGAAGTCTTTCCGTTTATGGGAGGGATTTTGTTATTCGTGTCTGTGCTGACATGGGAAAAAAACTGGAAGCCTATGCATAAAGAAGAGGGCGATGCCGCTGCACCAGCGTCTTTACCTTGGTTTTTTATTTTGACAGTGGCTGTGATGTTGTTCGTGTCATTTGTGGGCGAAAACGCCACAGAATCATGGTCCGCGTTGTTCATTGAGCGCGAGTTGGGGGGCGCTGTCGGGCATGGCAGTTTTGGCCCCACCACGCTGGGGTTGGTGATGTTCACGGTGCGCCTTTTGGGGCAGGTGTTCACAGAAAAACTAGGTGAAGAACGTGTCGTGCTTTGGTCCGGTGTTTTTGGCGTGATCGGATCTTTGGTGATGGCCCTTGCGCCGACGCAAACGGTTGCTTTGTTGGGGATCGGCATCTCGGCAATTGGCATGGCGGTGATTGTGCCTACGGCGAATTCATTACTGGGCAAACTTGTGCACCGTGAACAACGCGCAGTCGCGATTTCGCGGGCTTGGATGTTCGGGTTTTCGGGCTTTTTTATCGGACCTGCGCTGATCGGATTTGTGTCACAGCACTGGGGGTTGCGCGTGGCTTTTGTCATAGTGGCGGGGTTGGTCGCGACCATCATTCCGGCCGTGTTGATGATTAAATCAAAACGTGCCGCAGGGTCGTATTCAGGGGCGTAAATTTCGCCCGTGCAAGCCCCCCTGAGAGAAGCCCCTGCAAGTAGACTAAATGACCTCTGCGCTCAGCCAATGTTGAGCGCAGAGGTTTTTTTATTTGAGATGTGTTAGGCCCAGTCGCCAGCAAAGTTTTTAGGCACGAGGACTGTTTCGCGGTCCATTGTTTCGATATGTCTGCGCCCGCAAAGCGCCATGGTCAGATCCATTTCTTTGTGGATCACTTCAAGCGCTTTTGTAACGCCAGCTTCGCCATTGGCCCCAAGACCGTGGATAAAGGCGCGACCAATATAGGTGCCTTTTGCCCCCATTGCGATGGCTTTGAGGACGTCCTGACCAGAGCGAATGCCACTGTCCAGATGCACTTCGATTTGGTCTCCCACGGCATCGATGATCGCGGGCAGCATTTTGATTGATGACAAAGCTCCATCCAGCTGACGTCCACCATGGTTCGACACGACGATGGCATCCGCGCCCACTTCTACGGCTTTGAGCGCATCTTCGGGTTCCATGATGCCTTTAAGAATGAGCTTTCCGCCCCACATCTCTTTGATTTTTGCAATTTTTTCCCAGTCAAGGCGCGGGTCGAATTGCTCGGCTGTCCATGTCATCAAAGACCCCATGTTGCTGACGCCGCGGGCATGGCCGACAATATTGCCAAAAGATTTGTTCTTTGTGCCCAGCATACCCATACCCCAACGCCATTTGGTCGCGAGGTCTAACATGTTGCCAGCTGTCGGGCGCAAAGGAACAGACAACCCGTTCTTTAAATCTTTGTGGCGCTGCCCCAAGATTTGCAAATCGAGCGTCAAAACGAGCGCGGAACAATTCGCGTCTTTGGCGCGCTGGATGATGCCTTCCAAAAACTCTTGGTCGCGCATCACATAGAGCTGGAACCAAAAGGGTTTGGTCGTGTGTTTGGCGACTTCCTCGATTGAACAGACAGACATCGTGGACAGCGTGAAGGGCACGCCAAATTTTTCGGCGGCTTTCGCGGCTTTGATTTCGCCATCAGCACATTGCATTCCTGTCAACCCAACAGGGGCAAGCGCCACGGGCATGGCAACGTCTTGACCGATCATCTTTGTCTCGGTCGAGCGCCCTGTCATGTCTACAGCGATGCGTTGGCGGAACCGAATTTGATCAAAATCAGAGGTGTTCTCGCGAAAGGTTTGTTCGGTCCAAGACCCGCTTTCGCAGTAGTCGTAGAACATCTTTGGCGTGCGTCGTTTGTGTTGACGTTTGAGATCAGCAATGTTTGTGATGACGGCCATGAGGCACCTCTTTGGTCTGAATTGGTTATGTTCAGTTACCAATTCAGGTCATATCGCGCAATCTAATTTCGTATGTTTCGCATTGTGCTGCGCAAAAGTAGGGTCAGAAACGCAAAAGCCCGCATATGATGCGGGCTTTTGAATGATTTATGTGCGCGCGCTTATGCGTTCCAGGCTTGGTCCTTGCCGCCCAATCCACCGATTTGAACGCGTGTCGGCAGGCCGATACGGTCCATGATGGTGAAAAATGGTTTGGGATCAAGCTCTTCCACGTTGCGCATGGTTTTCGTGTCCCATGCGCCATTCGCGACCAATAGTGCTGCTGCAACAGGCGGCACGCCTGCGGTATAGGAAATGCCTTGCGACCCAACCTCGTTATAGGCGTCTTTGTGGTCGGCCACGTTGTAGACGAAGACTTCTACTGGTTCGCCGTCTTTTGTGCCTTTGACCAGATCGCCAATACATGTTTTGCCAGTGTAATTCGGCGCCAAGGACGATGGATCAGGCAGCACAGCTTTAACCAGTTTGAGCGGCACAACCTCTTGTCCTTCGGCGGTCGTCACGGGTTGCTCTGACAAAAGGCCAAGGTTTTTCAATACGGTAAAGACGTTGATGTAGTGATCGCCGAAGCCCATCCAAAAGCGCACGTCAGCTTGCGGGTAGTTGGCTGACAGCGAATGCACCTCGTCATGACCAGACATATAGGCCTGCGATGGGCCGACAACGGGCATGTCCCAGACTTTGCCCACTTCGAACATCTCGTTGCTTTGCCACGCGCCTTGTTGCCATGAATAGACCGTGCCAGTGAATTCGCGGAAATTGATTTCAGGATCAAAGTTGGTCGCGAAATATTTGCCGTGATCGCCTGCGTTGATGTCAACGATGTCGATAGATGTGACCTCGTCCATGAATTCATCAATCGCAAAGCGCGCGAAGGCATTCACAACGCCCGGATCAAAGCCCGCGCCCAAGATGGCGGTGATGCCTTTCTCGGCGCATAGGTCGCGTTTCTTCCACTCATAATTGGCGTACCACGGCGGCGTTTCGCAAATTTTTGCAGGGTCTTCATGGATCGCTGTGTCGATGTAGGCGGCACCTGTTTCGATACAGGCGTCAAGCACCGTCATGTTGACGAAAGCAGACCCAACGTTGATCACGATCTCGGCGTCAATTTTGCGGATCAGCGCCGCAACTGCACTTGTGTCCATCGCGTCGACTTGATGCGCCGCAAGAACGCCCTCTTGTTTCATCGCGTTTTTGTCTGCGACAGTCTCAAGCAAGCTTTCGCATTTGGAAAGCGTGCGGCTGGCGATATGGATTTCGCCAAACACATCGTTGTTTTGCGCACATTTGTGCAAGACGACCTGAGCGACGCCGCCAGCGCCGATGATGAGTACGTTCTTAGTCAATGCAAAAGACCCCCTTTGGTGGGTTGGGTGTGTGAGCAGCTTAGGGAGTTACCCCAGCGCCGCAACGAAATCAGAATAGTCAAAATCGCGCACGAGATTGACCGAGCCGTCCAGTTCGCGCACAGCGATGGCAGGCATCTTGACGCCATTGAACCAGTTTTTCTTAACCATTGTGTAACCGCCTGCGTCCTGAATGGACAGGCGGTCGCCGGTTTGAAGTGGTTTTTCGAACTTAAATTCGCCAAATATATCACCTGCCAAGCAAGATTTGCCGCAGACCATCCAGTCATGCGCGCCGATGTTGGGGCTGATTTTGGCATTTTCACGATAGATCAAGAGGTCCAGCATATGCGCCTCGATGGAGCTGTCGACGATGGCAAGGTTCTTACCATTGTGTAGGGTGTCCAGGACAGAGACTTCCAAGGTGGTCGATCCCGTGATCGCCGCTTCGCCGGGTTCCAGATAAACTTGCACTTCGTTTTCGCCAGAAAAGCGTTTCAGGCGTTCGGCAAAGCGCGCAAGCGGATAGTCATCGCCGGTAAAATGTATGCCGCCACCAAGCGAGATCCAATGCATTTGCTTGATCAGCGCGCCAAAGCGATCTTCGATATGGCCGAGCATTTCATCAAAGCGGTCAAAATCGTCGTTCTCGCAATTGTTGTGAAACATAAAGCCCGAGATCAAATCCGCAACAGGGGCGATGCCCGCCGCCGTGTGTTCGCCAAGACGCGAGAAAGGCCGCGCCGGATCAGCCAGATCAAAGTCGGAGGTCGACACACCGGGATTGACGCGCAACCCGCGCGTGTGGTCGCGGGACTGGCTTTCAAAACGCAAAAGCTGTGCCGCGGTGTTGAAGATCACTTTGTCAGAGACACGCAAGACCTCGTCGATTTCGTGATCCGCCCAAGCGACAGAATAGGCGTGGGTTTCTTTGCCTTTGTCAGGTCCGAACTTTTCGCGGCCCAGCTTAACCTCGTATAAAGACGACGAGGTGGTGCCATCCATGTAATCGGACATGAAATCAAACACAGGCCAGCTGGCAAAACATTTGAGCGCCAACAAGGCCTTGGCGCCAGACATTTCACGCAGATGCGCGATCTTTTCCATATTTGGCAAAAGACGGGCTTTGTCGATGAGGTAGTATGGCGTCTGGATCATCGGGGTCTCACGGCTGCATTAAAAAATATATGAAGGGTTCAGGTAGTGTCTTTTGACCTTTCGGGCAAGTGAAACCCGTTTTGCCAAGGGTTGATTTCGCTTGTGTTGCGGTGCTCTTGTGCCAAAAACTATCCCCCAGAAAAGACACTTATATAACTGATCAAAAATATGGCTGGCCCAAGATATGACTGAAACAAGTTCCAAGCGCCCCGATCCTGCTTTGCTTGAGACTTCACAACGCTTTTCCGCGCCGAACCTTGTGGGCGACGCGAAAGAAGACATGCCGATGATCCGCAAGGCGGCTCGTAAAGCACGCGCTGGGCTTGTCGGGCGTTTGAAGGATCAGGTTGAGGTGATGGACATTGGCGCTTTGCGACGCTTTCTGCCCAAATCTGTGGATCGATCTGCTGTGATTATTTATGCGCATGGCGGTGGTTGGGTGACGGGCGATACGATCACCCATGGTGGGCTTATGACGGATCTGGCGGCATTGACCGGCTATGAGGTTTTGGGGCCTGAGTATCCGCTTGCGCCTGAACATCCATATCCTGCGGGTTTGGATCATCTGATGCAGCTTATTGACGATACGATCAGAACTAAGCCCCATGCCAAGATCATTCTCGCCGGTGACAGTGCGGGGGCCAATCTGGCGTTGGGGGCGGCTTTGCGTCTGCGCGATGATGGGCGCGGCGACGTGATTTCGGCTTTGCTGTTATGGTATGGCTGTTATCGACGCCTGTTTGACACAACGTCGCACAAGGCTTTTGGCGCAGGCGATCATGGGCTAACGACTGAGGCCATGGCGCGCATGTGGGATTGGTATCTTGGCGATCACAGCGACCCGAAATATGGCGATTTGTCCAAATCCAAATTGCATGATTTGCCGCCCGCTTATCTGTGCGAAGCTGAATTGGACTGCTTGGCCTCAGACACCAAATGGTTGGCGGGGGAATTGGCGCAAGCAGGCGTGCGATATACTTACATACAAGTTAAAGATGTGCCGCATGGGTTCGCGCATTTCGGCCAATTCTATGCCCCGTCTTTCAATGCTTTGGAACAGGCCGCACATTTTTTGAAGGGTCAACTTTAGGCTGAGTTTAATTTGGCAAAGATAATAAGGGAGCCTTTGGGCCCCCTTTGACTGGATTTTTCTGTGTGGTGGGGGCTTAGGCGCTATGCGCGCCATCCGCCAATGTTTTCACGAAAGCTGCAACCTCTTCGACAGATTTGCCTTGGGCGATCTGGTTCACAATAGCAGAGCCCACAACAGTACCATCGGAAATTGATGCGATTTCGCGGGCTTTCTGCGGCGTGTTCACGCCAAAACCAACGATTACAGGCAGATCCGTATGCGATTTGATCCGCGCCACTTCGGGACCAACGCTGTCGCCGGACGCTTCAGCTGCGCCCGTTACGCCGTTCACTGAGACGTAGTAGACAAAGCCAGAGGTGTTGGTCAAAACCTTTGGCAAGCGTTTCGCGTCTGTGGTCGGTGTCGCAAGGCGAATGAAATTCAGACCCGCGGCTTGCGCGGGAATGCACAGCTCGTCGTCTTCCTCAGGGGGCAGGTCGACAACGATCAAACCGTCAACGCCGGCCGCTTTCGCGTCCACCAGGAACTGGTCCACGCCGCGTGAATAGATCGGATTGTAATAGCCCATCATCACGATCGGTGTGGTATCATCAAACGCCCGAAACGCTGCGGCCATATCAAGTGTCTTTTGCAAGGTCATGCCTGCCTCAAGCGCGCGTTGACCTGCCAATTGAATGGTGCCGCCGTCGGCCATGGGGTCGGTGAAAGGAATACCCAATTCGATGATGTCCACGCCTGCCGCCGGCAGCGCCTTGATGATGTCCAGCGCTTTTTCCTCGTCAGGATCTCCGGCCATAACATAGGCCACGAAGGCTTTTTTCCCTGCGGCTTTCAGCGCGGCAAATTTATCGTCGATCCGTGTCATATCAGGCTCCGTTCTGCGTTTGCGCTCAGGTTTCGCCGATCTTTGGCCCAAGTGCAATGGGCAAGCGTGCCTGTTGGTCTTGCGCGATTGCGAATTGGCGCATAGACACGCGTGGAATCGACACGGAAAGGGACGCGACATGGGTTTTAAGATGGGTATCGTTGGGCTGCCAAACGTGGGCAAGTCGACGCTTTTTAACGCTTTGACGAAAACCGCAGCCGCGCAGGCCGCGAACTTTCCGTTTTGTACCATCGAGCCCAATGTGGGTGAGGTGGCCGTGCCTGATGCGCGTCTTGACGCGTTGGCCGAGATCGCAGGTTCTAAGCAGATCATCCCAACACGTATGACATTTGTCGACATTGCGGGTCTGGTCAAAGGTGCGTCCAAAGGCGAGGGCCTTGGCAACCAGTTTCTGGCCAATATCCGCGAATGTGACGCGATTGCCCATGTGGTGCGTTGTTTTGAAGACGGCGATGTGACCCATGTTGAGGGCCGCGTGGACCCCGTTGATGATGCGTCTGTGATTGAGACCGAATTGATGCTGGCAGATCTTGAAAGCATCATCAAACGTCGTTCTGGTCTCGTGCGTAAAATCAAAGGCAACGATAAAGACGCGATCCAGCAAGACCGTCTTTTGGCCGCCGCACAAGAGGCGATTGAAAACGACAAACCTGCGCGCACCGTCGAGGTGGACGAAGATGACGCCAAAGCGTGGCGCTTGCTGCAGCTGTTGTCGCAGAAGCCGATCTTATATGTGTGCAACGTCGAAGAAGAAAATGCCTCAAAAGGCAACGCGCATTCTGCGGCTGTGGCTGAAATGGCCGCTGCACAAGGTGCGGGCGCTGTGGTGATTTCCGCCAAAATCGAAGAAGAGATTTCCCAGCTTGATGCGGAGGAAGCCGAAATGTTCTTGGGCGAGATGGGCTTGGAAGAGGCGGGTCTCGACCGTTTGATCCGCGAAGGCTATCAACTGTTGAAACTAGAAACCTATTTCACCGTTGGTCCAAAAGAAGCGCGCGCTTGGACGATCCCTGCGGGCACAGGTGCCCCTGCGGCTGCAGGTGTTATTCACGGCGATTTCGAGCGCGGCTTTATCCGTGCAGAAACCATTGCCTATGATGATTACATCGAATGCAAAGGCGAAACAAAAGCCAAAGAAACCGGCAAAATGCGTGCTGAGGGTAAAGGCTACATCGTCAAAGATGGCGATGTGATGCACTTCTTGTTCAACACGTAAACCTATTGATCATTTTATATCAAAAGGCCGCCTGATAAGGGCGGCCTTTTGAGTTGGTTCCAAGGGTGATGGGCCGAAATCCAACTACATCAACTTACGCGCCAGTTTCATCAACCGTTTTTTCATGCCAGTCATCGGCGGCTCTGTCAGACTCATCGCGTTCCATTTGGCTTGATGTAGCACGGGTTTCATATGGCTGAAGGTCTCGAACCCCGCCTTGCCATGATAGGCGCCATATCCTGATGCACCAACGCCGCCAAAGGGCAGGCTGTCCACGGCTACATGGATCACTGTGTCATTGATGGTTACCCCGCCAGAGGTCGAGCGCTCAAGCCATAGGTCTTGGTCTTCTTTGTCTTGCGCAAAAACATAAAGCGCCAGAGGGTGATCACGCGTTTTTACGAAATTTAGCGCCTGTTCTACAGTATCATAGGGAACGATGGGTAGGATCGGCCCGAATATTTCTCGTGTCATCACGGCGCAATCCAATGGCGGATCAATCACCAAAGCTGGCGCGCATTTTCTCTGTGTGTCAGGAATATTATCTTCTGAAAGCTGGACGACTTTGACATCGCGTGCCTCAACTTCGGTCAACAGATCGTCCATCCGCGCCAAATGCCGTTCGGAAATCACTCCACAATAGTCATTGCTGGCAGCACCCTTGGGATAGAATGCGCGCAGATAGCTTTCTGCCAATGTCACAAACGCATCCATTTGATCGCGCGGCACCAAAGCGTAATCAGGGGCCACGCAAATTTGCCCTGCATTGGCTGTTTTACCCCAAATGATCCGTCGGGCCGCCTGATCCAGATCGGCAGAGGGCATGACAACGGCGGGGGATTTGCCGCCAAGTTCCAATGTCACCGGCGTTAGATTTTGCGCCGCAGCCATGGCCACTTTACGCCCCACATCGGTGGAACCGGTGAAGAGCAAATGATCAAAGGGCAAGGCGGAGAACGCGGCGGCCACATCTGCGCCGCCCAAGAGCACTTGAACAACTTCGGCGCTGAAATACTGTGCAAGGCCTTCGGCCAAGACCTTTGATGTCTGCGGGGCCAGTTCTGAGGGTTTGATCATCACGCGGTTGCCCGCTGCAAGCGCTGCCGCAAGAGGTGCGATGGCCAAGTAAACGGGAAAATTCCAAGGGGCCATAATGCCGACCACGCCACGCGGCGTTGCCTGAGTATATGCGCGGGCTGGCCAAAAGGGCATAGGCGTCAGAACATAGCGCTTTCGCATCCACCATTTCAAATGGCGTCGTTGGTATCGGACTTGGCTTATGGATGTGCCCAGATCGAGCGACAGACATTCCTCGCGGCTGCGATGGGTGAAATCAGCCTGCATCGCGGCGATCAGCTGAGGTTCGAAATCTGTGAGAAACGCTTCCAAACTGTCCAGCCATGCACGCCGAGTCTCAAAGTCGGCGGTGCGCGATGTCATGTGCGCTGTCTTCAGGGTATTAAACTGCGCAGGCAGCTGAGAGAGGGCGGGGGCGGTCTTCATCTTATAGTACTCTATTCTGGGCGCAGCCTGCGCATTTGTCGCGACCTTATCGACAGTGGGCTGACTGATCTATGGCGGTAATGATCCGTTGTGGCTTTTGTTCAAAAAGAAAAAGCGCAAGCAATTCTTGATGCCATGTGGTCAAGTCGGGAATTCCAGAGTTGTTGTTATGTGGCTGCTCGATATAAACATGAAACGAATCGCGACTAACTTTGGTTAATGTAAGGATAAAGTTCGCCTGTTGCCCAATAATTAAACAAATCGCCTCATGGTTGTTAAGGTCCAATAATGGTCTTTTGTTCGTTTTCAGTGCCTTAACGTAAACTACAAAAAAGTTTCGCAAAAAAAGACACCAGAAGAGTTAATAATTTGCTAACAGGTAGGTGAACTCGACATATGAGTGTGGTAGTTGCAATTATAGTTCAACACTTGATGTAAGAACTTTCGATAGGACTTGGAGTAATTCGATGGCACATATTTCGACTAACATTTCTGGCGAGCGCGACACGTTTAAGGGTGCAGCTCGTTTCGAAACGCAAAGCACTTTGATCACTATCACCTCCATGATCTCTAAACGCATGTTTGATATTATTTTCACGCTTCTCGTTGCTCCATTCGTCATAGTATTGCTGTGCATTGTTGCGCCGTTCATTAAGTCTGACGGTGGTTCACTGTTCTTTGGCCACAAACGTGTTGGCAAGGATGGGCGTCAATTCAAGTGCTGGAAAATTCGCACGATGGTGGCTGATGCAGATGTAAAGTTGCTCGAATATTTGGAAAGCAACCCTGCTGAAAAAGCGGCTTGGCTAACAGACTTTAAGCTGGAAAAAGATCCTAGAATTACACGTCTTGGTGCATTACTACGCAAAACATCGATCGATGAGTTGCCCCAGTTCTTCAATGTATTCAAAGGCGAGATGTCCATTGTTGGCCCACGTCCGGTCACAATGGAAGAAATCAGCTCTCAGTATCAAGAAGCCGCAGATGCTGTATTGTCAGTGCGTCCAGGCGTGACGGGCCCTTGGCAAGTCTCTGGCCGTAATTCGATTTCATATGCTGAACGCGTTCAGATTGATTTGCAATATGTCTCGCGTGTCTCGTTTTGGAAAGACATTTCGATCATCTTTCAAACCGTTAAAGTTATGGTGCTTCGGACTGGTCAATAGAATGATTTTCGTAATGAGGGGTTCTGAGTTTTGAAGCTTGGCGGACCAGGCTAGCGGATCTAGCGTGATGCAGCTAGAGAGGTTTTGGAAGACGTGCGCTAAGTTGAAATGGATAACCTATGAAAATCGCTGTTGCAGGAATTGGCTATGTTGGCCTATCGAATGCTGTTCTTTTGGCACAGCACAATGATGTTGTTGCAGTTGATATCTCACCTGAGCGCGTTGAGATGCTCAATGCGCGCAAGAGTCCGATTGTGGATGCTGAGCTTGAACAGTTTTTGGCCGAAAAAGAGCTACGTCTAAGCGCGACTTTGGACGGGGCTGCGGCGTATAAAGACGCTGATTTCGTGATTGTCGCGGCGCCGACGAACTATGATGCCGAGACCAATTACTTTGACACCTCATTGGTTGAGCAGGTTATTAATCTGGTCGTGTCCGTCAATGAAACGGCTACGATTGTGGTCAAATCCACCGTTCCTGTTGGCTTCGTTAATCGTATTCGCGACGAATACGACACCACTCAGGTGATCTTTAGTCCTGAGTTCTTGCGCGAGGGCCGTGCGCTTTACGACAACCTTTATCCCAGCCGGATCATCGTCGGCGAGCGTTCAGATCGCGCAAAGGTCTTTGCGGATTTGCTGCTACAAGGGGCGATCAAAAAAGACGTGGATGTGTTGTTTACGGATCCCGATGAGGCCGAGGCAATCAAGCTGTTTGCCAACACTTACCTGGCCATGCGCGTGGCGTTTTTCAACGAACTCGACAGTTATGCGATGGCCGGCAGCATGGACAGCAAACAGATCATCGAGGGCATCGGTTTGGATCCGCGCATCGGCGCGCATTACAACAATCCGAGTTTTGGTTACGGCGGCTATTGCCTGCCCAAAGACACCAAGCAATTGCTGGCAAACTATTCCGAAGTGCCGCAAAACTTGATCCGCGCCATCGTCGACGCCAACCGCACCCGCAAAGATTTTCTGTCCGATCAAATCATCGCCCGCAAACCGAAAATCGTGGGCGTCTACAGGCTGGTGATGAAAGCGGGGTCCGACAATTTCCGCCAATCATCAATCCAAGGCATCATGAAACGGATCAAGGCCAAGGGCATCGAGGTCATCGTTTATGAACCGGTGATGACGGATCCCGATTTCTTTGGCTCGCGTGTGGTGAACGATCTGGAAGCATTTAAGGCCGAGGTCGATGTGATCGTCGCCAACCGCGTCACGGATGATATTTCAGACGTCACCAATAAAATCTTTACCCGTGACCTGTTTGGCGCGGACTGATCTAAGGACTTCTCAAATGCGTACAGCACTTGTCACCGGCTCGGCCGGCTTTATCGGCTCTTTCGTTTGTCGCCGCCTCCTGGACGATGGATTTCGCGTGATCGGTGTCGATTGCATGTCTGATTACTATGACGTGGCCCTAAAAGAGCGCCGCAATGCGCAGCTTTTGCAATCCGAAAACTATCGCTTTGTTGAAGATAAGGTTGAGACGCCTGATCTCTTGATGTCGCTGTTTGCCGATGAAAAACCTGATGTCGTTGTGCATCTCGCGGCCCAAGCGGGCGTGCGCTATTCGATCGAGAACCCGCGCTCCTATTTGGAAAGCAACATCATCGGCACGTTTGAGTTGCTCGAGGCAGCGCGCGCCTACCCGCCCGAGCACATGTTGCTGGCGTCCACATCGTCTGCTTTTGGCGCCAACACCCAGATGCCCTATGCCGAAACCGACAAAGCAGATCACCAGATGTCGTTCTATGCCGCGACCAAGAAATCGACCGAAAACATGGCGCATTCCTACGCGCATTTGTTTGATCTGCCGATCACCATGTTCCGGTTCTTCACCGTTTACGGCCCATGGGGGCGGCCCGATATGGCGCTGTTCAAGTTCACCAAAGCCATTCTCGAAGACACCCCGATCGATGTCTACAATCACGGCGACATGAAGCGCGACTTCACCTATGTCGAAGACCTTGTCCATGCCATTCGCCTTCTGATCGACACCCCGCCTGTGCGCCCAGAAGATGGCATTGTGGCGACGGGCGACAGCCTGTCCCCTGTCGCGCCGCATCGTGTGGTCAACATCGGCAACTCAGACGCTGTGCAACTGGTCGATTTTATCGAAGCCATCGAAGCCGCCACAGGCAAGACCGCCAAACGCAACCTGATGCCCATGCAAGCCGGCGATGTGCCCGCCACTTGGGCCAACGCAGACCTGCTGAAATCGTTGACAGGCTACACCCCAAAAACCGCCGTGCCAGAAGGCATCGCAAAGTTCGTGGACTGGTACAAAGATTATTACGATGTTTAGGTCTTGTTAGAATTTCGGCCATACAGCCAAATTTTTTATTAAGAATCAGAAGTCACAGCCTTTTTGATCTTGTCTCCCCTCTGCGAGACCGTTAGACGGGTCAACGGAGACGTGGCCGAGTGGTCGAAGGCGCTCCCCTGCTAAGGGAGTAGGCCCGGAAGGGTCTCGAGGGTTCGAATCCCTTCGTCTCCGCCAGAAAAAGCACCCAAGTGTCTGATTTTGTTCAAGTAATTAGGCCTTGGGTTTTTTTGATCCCCCATTTTACCCCCCGTTTTGAGTTTGATGCTTTTCGGGAAGTCCTCACCTATTTGCCTGTCCGTGCTTACTTGGTTGGTGGGGCAGTGAAGGTTACAAGCTACTTGTTGCCAAGAAGGTTTGCTCTGGCTATTTGAAAGTCAGTTTATACATTTAATGAGGTGAGTATTGTGCAAGTAAACGGCGGGGGGCGGACAATTGTATCCGTCAGTTCCATTTCTTCTGACACTCAAAGGATTTCGCTGTCTATTCGAGGGCGAGAGATTTTTTATGAGCTGTCCGAGTTTATAGACCCGAGTTGTGATTTCGCTTTATGGGCTGCGTTGCCGATTGCAATGCGGTTTGGTGGAGAGTTGCAAATTGATGGGGCGACCTCTCCAATTGCGCGCGAGAAAGCGGAATTGCTGTCGGTCATTTGGTCCGCATGGATGCCGAAAACCTTCCAGCCTGTAAAGGTTGTCTCAAATGGCTTTATAGATGTGAAGCCGCCGCCCGCCGCGACAAATAAAGCTCTTATGCTGTACTCTGGAGGGGTGGATTCTACTTTCGCACTCAAGCGATATGTGGAGGAAGGGAACCCAAAGCCAGACTTGCTGACAATTCATGGAATGGATTATAAACGCGAAGACTTTGAGCGTTTTGAAGCGCTTAAAAAACGGACTTCCCGCTTCCGAGAAAAATACTCTGAACGGAATGTTGAAGTGCGGTCAAACGCGGCGTCTATCATGCGTAGATTTGGAATTTCTTCATCTATAGGGCATGGCTTCCAGCTGTTCTCAACCCTCTTTCTTTTTGATTCAACTTATAGCGCTGGCCTCATTTCGGCTGATCACCCAGCATCTCAGGATTATTTAACGCTGCCTTGGGGGACCAATTGTTTGACCAACCCAATGTTTCAGGGATGCAGAATGCACATTGACACGCTGTCTAGTGATGTCACGAGAGGCGAAAAGCTTCGCCAGCTCATTGATGATAGGCTTGCTCTGGAAACTCTTTCATTCTGTAAAAACTATTCGGTGCGTCCAGACAATTGTGGAACCTGCTCCAAATGTGTGCGTACGAAAGCAATGTTTCATGCGGCGGGCTTGGGCATGCCCAATATATTCTTAATCAGTGGATTTGATCCGAATGATCTTCGCTTTCTGGATATGCAAAAGCCTAGTGAGGTGGCATATTCTCTCGATGTTTTAGATTTGGCCAGAGCTTCAGGGCGCTTGGATGACTTTAAAATCATTTCAGACAAGCTCTTTAGCAAGAAAAAGCAGACACGAATTGGCCGTCTAAAAACCAAAGCTGAGGCCTATCTGCGCGGCAAAAAGGCGAATGGGTGAGGCATGATTGTAGGGCAGAGATTACTGTTTTGGGTTCGAAAAACTCTTTTTGGCGAGCAATTCCTTTCGAGTTGTTCAATTTCGCAAGATGAATTCTTCCACGATTTGATGCATCAAACAGTGGCCATTGTGGGCAATTCTCGCGGTTTGAGGGAGCGGGAATTCGGGGGCGCTATAGACGCGCACGATATAGTAATTCGCCTAAATGACGCGCCTATCACGTCCGCTGTGTCACATGGAAATCGAACGGATTGGATGGCCGTGGCGAAGAGAGTTTCTTTGACCAAGCTCCGAAGCAGATCGCCCAAGCTGTTGATCTGGATGCCAACAAAACGCAAGCGCCTCAGCTGGCATATGATCGCGTTTTCACGGTTCTATCTGAATAATCAGGATCGCAATCAAACGCTAAAGTCGATACTTGGTGCGCCGCCCTCGGTTGGATGTATGGTCATTGACCTTGTTGGAAAATCGGGCGCGTCTAAAGTTTCGCTTTATGGTTTTGATTTTTTTAAAAGCCAATCGCTCTCGGGTAATCGCACGGCTGCGCAGGTGCCGCATGATTTCGACGCCGAGCGCGATTTTATAGAAGCGCTACTGGAGACTGATCGCCGCTTCCATCTCAATAGATAGCTTAAAGCGAAGCTCTCACGTATATTGAAGCATCAGCGCGAAAACCCTTGGGCGCGAGAAAAACGGCCTCTTTGGTAATAGTCAAAATTCAATTTAAATACCCTGTTCCATGAATTGTTTAGGTCGAAGCGGAGCATAAAGGGTAATCCCCCCATTTTTAATGGGGTCCAGCCATAGAATTCATGCGGCTGTTTTCAATTTCATTGCGGGAGTTATGCCGCCGATGCCCATGTTGGGCCGCTCGTTGTTGTAAGTCCAGAGCCATTCAGTCGCCTGGTCTTGTGCCTCCTCAATCGTTTCGAAGATGTATTGTCCCA
>NZ_JAHKPK010000056.1:59468-60444 GCF_018860665.1 Pacificibacter marinus | reverse complement strand
CATACCCAAGCCAATGCCATCGACTTCGCGGATCACATCATCGAAAGTTCCCGTTCCGCATCCGTGAGATCAGAACCGATAACGGCTATGAATTCCAGGCAAAGTTCCATTGGCACGTTGAAGATCTTGGCATCCGTCATGCGGACATCAAACGCGGCACACCGCAACTCAACGGCAAAGTTGAACGTTCGCACAGATCTGACGGGTAAGAATTTTATCAGCTGCTCAGCTACAAAGATGATGTTGATCTAGAGGCCAAACTCGATGAATGGTGACCTGCCCCCCGAGGATCCCTCATTTATAACGAGAGTTTGCGGGTTTGGATTTCACATTCTTCGTCGTCAGTTTAGGCAAGCGCGTCGTGCGCGGAGCCCACAAATTGCTCAAGCGCTCGACGCGCTTCAACGGGTGTTTGGTTTCCCAGCGATGAGTGGGGTCGGACGTTGTTGTAGTCGTATCGCCAGAGTGCAAGTTTTCGGCGTGCATCATCCAAGGTGTCGAAGATCTCCTCATTTATGAACTCGTCTCTCAGGCTCCCATTGAAGCTTTCGATGAAGCCATTCTGCTGGGCTTACCAGGATCAATGTAATGCCAATCCACGTCGTTATCCCGGCCCATTTCAGGATCGCCCGACTGGTGAACTCCGTCCCGCGCGACCATTGTCCTCGGACCAATGGCGGACAAGGTCACGCTCGCTGACAATACAACCTGGCTTCCCGTAGACGCGCACAAGCGCGTCCAATTCGCGGGCCACACGTGCGCCAGATATGCTCGTGTCTGCTATGAGGCACAGGTTCTCGCGGCAGAAGTCGTCATTCACTGCCAGAATACGGAACTTGCGTGATGCACCAAACGTATCCGACACAAAATCCAAGGACCAACGTTCGCCCGGCCGCAAAGCCACCGACATCGGCGTTCGTGACCCACGCGCACGCTTGCGGCCCCTGCGTCGCCTGAAGCTTGTTTGCGTCGAGTT
>NZ_JAHKPK010000056.1:58955-59348 GCF_018860665.1 Pacificibacter marinus | reverse complement strand
GCATCTCAGCCAACATTTTCGCACGCTTTGCCCTAAAATCTGCGATCGTAAGGGTGCCTGACAATTGTTGCGGAGGGCGGGGCATATCCACATGCTCAGAATAATACGGATCACGCTCAGCCTCGGCCTCAACTTGCGCCGCACTGTTGAATTGATGAGGTGCGCCTTTCACTGGTTTTGGTTGCTCGCTGTATGTCTCGGCATGGAAAAATTGATAACTCATCCGATTGCACTTCAATATGGAATAGACCCGTTGCACTTTGGTTTCATCTTTGTGCTCAACCTCGTGATATGTATGTTGACGCCCCCAGTTGGCGTTGTGCTGTTTGTTGTCACTGGCATTACAGGGTGTCTAACGTCAGCACTCGTTGGACGGATGCTGCCCGATGAGAC
>NZ_JAHKPK010000056.1:0-58753 GCF_018860665.1 Pacificibacter marinus | reverse complement strand
AGAGATATTGGTTGCGGGAGCTCGATTTGATAAATACTTGCCTTTGTATAAGACACCTAAAGGCTGGCGCGGCTGCCCATTAGCTTGCACCACCCTCTAAAATACGCAGCGCGGTTGCATACCCAAAACCTTGGCCGCTGCCTGTGATGACAGCAGTGCGACCATTGAAATCGTTTAGGATGCGCTTTTTCACGTCAGTGGCCTTCATTGACACAAATTTGCGACTGTCGACCAAGCCCTTCGATGCCTAGTTCAACTCTGTCACCAGCCTTGAGGTAACGGGGCGGAGTGAAGCCCATACCAACACCGGGCGGTGTGCCCGTAGAAATGACGTCACCGGGGTGCAGCGTCATGAATTGGCTCAAATAGCTGATAAGGTGTGCGACGCTATAGACCATCGTCGCAGTCGATCCGTCCTGTACGCGCTCACCGTTGACGTCAAGCCACATGGACAACGCTTGCGGGTCCGGGATTTCATCAGGCGTCACAAGGTAAGGTCCTATGGGGCCAAAATAATCGCAGGATTTTCCTTTAGTCCACTGCCCTTGGCGGACAATCTGAAATGCACGTTCAGAAAGATCGTTCACGACACAATATCCTGCAACGTGGTTCAACGCATCTACCTCGGACACATGCTTTGCGGGCTTGCCAATCACGACACCCAGTTCGACCTCCCAGTCTGTTTTCTCGGACCCACGCGGAATGACTATGCCGTCGTCAGGGCCGCAGATCGCGCTTGTCGCCTTCATGAACATGACCGGCTCGGACGGGATTGCCATCCCGCTTTCAGCTGCATGGTCTGCATAGTTCAATCCGATACAGATAAATTTACCGACACCAGAGACGCAGGCACCAACCCGAGAATCCGGATCGACCAGTGGCAGGGTCTTCCAATCGACATCGGCAAGCGTATCTAGGTTCGCAAGTGTGTCACCGACCAGATCGTCGCAGTGCTCGACAAGGCATCTCATCGCGCCTTCAGGATCAATCATTGCAGGTTTTTCGTGACCAATATCGCCGTAACGCAAATATTTCATATTCTAGTTTCCTTTGCAGATGTTAATGGTTGTCGCGCGGAATGCCTTTTGTCTGCGCAATCCGCTGAAAGTCAGGGGCGTGTGATAGAACGGCGCCCTTGTCGAACTGATTGATCAATCCGCGTTGAATTTGCTGCCATGGAGTTTGGTCTGCTGGATAGGGGAAGTTACCAGTTTCCCTTAATTCCGAACGCCGCTGGTCAAGGATTTCGTCACTTATCAAGACATCGACACGCCGTTTGGCCAGGTCGACACGTAGGATGTCGTTGGTCTGCAAAATCGCCAAACCGCCCATCGCTGCTGCTTCCGGAGCCACATTTAGAATTGAAGGAGACCCCGACGTACCCGATTGGCGACCATCGCCAATACACGGTAGTTCGGTGATACCCTGCGCAATCAATGTAGCGGGGGGTTGCATGTTGACGACTTCGGCACCACCCGGATACCCGATTGGCCCAGCCCCACGCATAACCAGAATGCAGGTTTCATCGATTTCTAGCGCAGGATCATCCAGCGTCGCGTGATAATGTTCAGGTCCATCGAAAACGATAGCGCGCCCCTCGAAAGCTTCGGGATCATCTGGAGCTGACAGATACCGTGCGCGAAAGCCCTCGGAAATCACTGAGGTCTTCATGATTGCACTGTCCCACAAGTTACCTGTCAGGTTCAAAAAACCAGCCTGCGGTTTCAACGGCGTATCGAACGGTCGAATGACATCTGTGTTTGTGACGGGAACATCGACATAGACATCTTCCATTGTCTGCCCGGTTGCACACAGGGCTGTTCGATCTGGCAAAACGTTGTTGCTGAGCAGACATGATATAACCGCTGCAATCCCCCCTGCCCGGTGAAAGTCTTCAGCTAGATATTTTCCAGAAGGCTGCATGTCGACGATCAACGGAACGGTGTGGCCCAAACGCTCCCAATCGTCGTTGTCGAGCTTCACCCCCATATGGGATGCAACAGCGTTCAGATGGATGGGGGCATTTGTCGATCCACCAATTGCAGAATTGACAACGATCGCGTTCTCGAACGCGCCCCGTGTCATGATGTCGGATGGTTTAAGGTCTTCGTGGACCATGTCCACGATCCGCTTACCTGTTCGATACGCCATTTGGCCCCGTTCGCGATATGGGGCAGGAATGGCACCGGAACCCGGCATCTGCATTCCGAGAGCTTCGGTCAAGCAGTTCATGGTGCTCGCCGTGCCCATCGAATTGCAATATCCGACGGAAGGTGCAGCGTCCGATACTTTTTGCATGAACCGCTCTTCATCAATTTCACCCACAGCAAGGTCTTTGCGCGCGTCCCAGATCACGGTGCCAGACCCCATGCGCTGTTCGCCTTCCCACCCGTTCAGCATCGGGCCAACCGATAGCGCGATAGCTGGAATGTTAACAGTGGCCGCGGCCATCAGCAGCGCGGGCGTGGTTTTGTCACAACCGATCGTTAACACCACGCCGTCAAGCGGGTAGCCGTAAAGGGTCTCTACGAGTCCCAGATAAGCAAGGTTGCGGTCCAGACCTGCGGTTGGTCGTTTTCCGGTTTCCTGAATGGGATGAACGGGAAATTCAAAGCAGATTCCGCCTGAAGCAGTAATACCGTCGCGCACACGCTTAGCCAGTTCGACATGGTGGCGGTTACAAGGGGTCAGATCATTTCCGGTTTGGGCGATCCCGATGATCGGTTTGCCTGATTGCAGTTCTTCGCGTGTCAGACCGTAATTCAAATAACGTTCAAGATACATCGCAGTCATGCCCGGATTTTCCGGATTGTCGAACCACTGCTGTGAACGAAGTTTCATAAAATTTCCTTACTGATATGATGTTGGTCAGGAACCGGCGCATGACGTGGCAAAAGTCCCTCTGATTTAAGTTCCGCCCAAAGGTCGGCTGGTATTTCGGTCTCGAACGCGGAAATGTTTGTATCGACGTGGGCAGGGCTCAAGGCACCGACTACGACGCTGGCAACTAAAGGATGAGATGCTGAAAATTGCAGGGCTGCTGCCGCAAGTGGCGTATCGTACCGACAGCAAACGGCCTCAATCCTGCGGACTTTGGCAAGAATATCATCCGGGGCTTTTTCGTAGTTATATTTGGCGTCTTCGATGGCACCCGTAGCCAAGATTCCGGAGCTAAAGGCGCCACCGACGACAATGCCTATCCCTGCTGATTCACAACGTTTGAATTCTTCATCCAGAACGTCATGGTCCAACAAGGAATACCGTAAAGCCAGTAAGAAGCAGTCGACGTCGCAATGATCCAGATACCATCCAAAAGTCTCTCGGTCGTTCAGACCAGCGCCGATGGCACCGACGACACCAGACGATTTCAACTCTTCCAGTGCTTTCCAACCGCTGTTCAAAAGAGATTTTCGGTGCTGTTCAAGCGTATCAGAATCCGGGTGAAACCACGTGTCCAGATCGTGAATAAGCAACACGTCGATGCGGTTCATGCCAAGGCGTAAATAACTGTCCTCAACAGACCGCATAATGCCGTCGTAGGAGTAATCAAACTTGATCTCGAACGGCAAACCACCAATCCATTGATCCGGAACAAAGCTATCGGGGTGTTTGGGGCGACGAAACAACCGGCCGACTTTGGATGAGACGACAAGATCATCCCGATCCTTGCGATAAAGACCCCGACCTGTCCGAATTTCGGCCTGCCCGTGACCGTAGAACGGCGAAGTATCAAAGTATCGACACCCCTGCTTCCATGCCGTTTGCAACGTTGCTTGGGCTGTATTTTCATCGACGGGCTCAAACAACTCACCAAGGCCGGCTGTGCCAAGACCCAGCGCCGAAAGATGCAAATCAGTATGACCTAACCTGCGTTTTGAAGTGCTTTTCATCTTCATGCCGGCGCCCCCGACACACGGCGTTGCAGCGCATTAAGGATTACGGCGGTCATAATGATCGCCCCCGTTGCAAAATCTTGCCAAAAAATATCGATCCGCGCGAGGTTCAAAAAGTTGCGGATCAAAACGATGATAATCACACCCAGCACGGTTCCAAGTACGGTGCCACGCCCGCCGCTCAGTGACGTTCCACCGATCACGACTGCGGCGATGACTTCAAATTCCAAGCCTTGGCCCGAATTCGGCGAGACCGCGCCAATCCGCATGACGTTCAAGACGCCAGCAATCGACGCACAAAAACCCACGATCGCAAAGCACTGTAGTTTAACTTTGGTGGTGTTGATTCCCGCCAATCGCGCCACAGTTGGGTTCGCGCCGACCGAATAGACTTTGCGACCAAACGCCATGCGATTCATTACGAACCAACCTATGACATAGACGAGAACCGCTACGAGAAATATGGAAGGCAGCCGAAGCCCGACATCCGCAATAGGCAGTGGAATTTCGATTGGTCGCGAAACGCCGAACGCCTTGAGGCTCTCGGGGATTCCAGCGATTGGCTGCCCGCCGGTCACAACCAGCGTCAGCGACCGCGCGATCATCAACATTCCTAATGTGACGATGAAACTGGGGATCAGGAATTGTGTCACCAGCAGCCCACTCAGCACGGCTAACATTGGCCCAACAAGCAAGGCTGCACTGATGCCCAAGACCATTAACAAAACGGGATGCGCCTCCCAGAACGGCGTGGTGTATGCAGCTGGCATTGCGACCATGAACCATCCCATAACGGCCCCCGTTAAACCAACCATGGAGCCAACGGATATATCAAACTCCCCATTAATGATCACGATTGTCATGCCCAGGGAGACGATCAGAAGTGTAACCATCTGCCCCAAAAGGTTTGAAAGGTTCACCGGCGACAAAAAGCGCGGGTTCATGCTGTAGATCGTTGCTGACAGGATCAGCACGACCAATACCAATTGGATTATATTCAGATTGCGGCGACCAAAGGCGATAACGGAATTCATGATATTGTCTCCACTGACTTCTCAGTTGTTTGCGTGCTGATTTTGGGATTGAACGACGCGTTTGCCGCATTCGTAAGGTCTTCTTGCGTAAACCCGGGCTCATCCAGACGAGCGACGATCCGACCTCGAAACAAGATCAATGCGCGGTCTGCAACTTCAACGATTTCATCCATCTCGCTCGACAGAATAACCACGGCGCAGCCTTCGGCGGCCTTTTGAAGGATCAAATCCTTGATGGATTGTTTGGCACCGATATCGACGCCAATCGTCGGTTCATCAAGGATAAGGACGCGGGGATTGGTCATGAACCATTTCGCCAACATAACTTTCTGCTGGTTGCCTCCTGACAACGTCGACAAGGCTGCCAGCGGTCCAGCTGCCTTGACGGATAGTTGCTGCATCTGGTCGTCGACTTCTGCTTTCAGCGCAGTGGTTTTCAGCACGCCAAATTTGTTTGAAAACCTGCTGAGTGACGGCAGCCCGATATTGTCAGCAATCGAAAAATCCACAATTGCACCTGATCGATGGCGATCATTTGTCACCAGTCCGATACCGGCACCCATTGCATCGGCTGGGCTGGTCCAGTCAACTCTTTCACCATCCATCATGATGTCACCAGAGGTCGCTCGATAATCGGGATCAGCAAAAATTGTCCGCGCGAGATCACCCAACCCCGCCCCGATCAATCCGCCGATACCCAGAATTTCACCTGGCCGGACATCAAAACTGATGTCGCTCAATCGGTGGCCAAGCGTAAGATTCCGCAGTTTAAGTACTGGTTCACCAAGCTGTTTGGTCGAAGCGTCAATTTTCTGGGAGGTGCGCAAGGTTCCACCGATCATGGTGCGGATCGCTTCCGGCAACGTTATGTCGGATGTCGCTCCTTGCCACGCCGTTTTTCCGTCACGCAGAATAGTGAGGCTCTGAGTATGCTCGAACACCTCGTTCAAATAGTGCGAAATATACAGAACACTCACACCAGTTGCGGCGATACTCTTCACCTGCGAAATCAGAATGTCGACCTCATCAGCGGTCAGAGATGATGTTGGCTCGTCGAGCAAAAGGACGCGCGGCTTCTGGCGCATCGCGCGGGCGAGTTGAACCATTTTTCGCAGATCAGTGGGCAGGCTGCCCAAGACCGCCTCTGGCGATATCTCGAGCATAAGTGTGTCCAGCAGTTGCTGGGCTTCGGCTGCCATAGCTTGACGGTCAAGAAAGGGTCCGCGTTTAATTTCGGCATTCAGAAAGATGTTTTCTGTGACGGTCATGGTCTCAATCAGATTGACGTCCTGATGCACTGTAATGAGGCCTGATGCGATTGCGATTTCAGGCGACCAACCTGTGATGGACTCCCCGCCCACCTCAATTGTTCCGGCGTCAGGGCGATGGACACCGCACAGTGTCTTGACCAGCGTGGATTTGCCCGCGCCGTTTTCACCGATCAAACCATGGATTTCACCAGGTTCAAGCCGGATCGACACATCATCCAAGGCCTGGGTAGCTCCGAACGCCTTGCTTATGCCACTGGCACTAAGCATGCCTGACACGGTGTCGGTTTGGGCGGGGGGCATAACGCCCCCCTTCCCGTTTTTGATGGCGGCGACGTTCATTCGCCTGTCACTTGTGGATCATTCGCGAAATCAACGGCGTTTGCCGCGACCAACAGCTTGGTATCAAGACCGATAAACTCTTGCGTTTCAGCACCCGTAATCGCAGCCATCACCTGATTGAGACCCGTGAACCCCATTGCATATGGGTCCTGAACGACCAGCGCGTCGATCTTGCCGTCACGGACCATCTGCCAAGATACCGGGTCTAGATCGAACCCAACAAGTTTGACTTCGCCGACGCGATCAGCACCCTCAAGCGCGGCATACGCACCCTGCAAAACAACCTGATTAAACGAAAACACGCCCGCAATATCCGGCTCTGACACCAGCAAATCTTCCATGACGTTGCGGCCATTGTCCAACGTCATTGCGGGCGGCATTGCGGCCTCTTCAAGAACGATCAAGCCAAGCTCGGCTGCACGTTCCTCGAACCCCTGCTGGCGCAACTGGGCGTTGTCGTTGGTTGGGGCATAATCCAATGTAATCACCTTGGATCCAGCGGGGACGATACGTGCCATTTCTTCTGCTGCCAGCATACCACCGGCCAAGTTGTCGGTAATCACCAGAGACGTAATTTCGCCTTTTCGAATGCCGATGTCAGTGACGACCACCGGAAGATTTGAGGCATTGTACAAATTGGAGATCGGCTCACCGACCATAACACTGTCTCCGGGGAAGATCAGGAGTCCATCGACCCCTTGAGCGAACAAATCTTCAAGATCGTTGACCTGCCTGGATTTGTCGTCGTCGCCACCGTTTGTCACGACAACATCAATATCATAGCCCTTGTCGGCCCATTCTGCGGCAGCGGCTTCGGCACCGTTTACCATCGTAACGAGAAAGGGGTTTGTTCCCCAGAATACGGAATAACCGATTGTAACGTCTTCTGCGCTTGCAGATGTCGCCAGTGCGGCAAATGTACCAGCCGATATTATTTTCTTTATGTAGGAAATACTCACTTTTTCTCTCCTCCAGAGATTGGTTGTCGGAATGTTTAGTAATTTTGGTGATTAAATTGTCCAACCACCGTCGATTGCGAGCGCTTGCCCGGTCATGAAACCGGCCATTGGGTCAGACAAGAAAACGGCCAATGCTGCAATTTCTTCTGCACGACCAAGTCGCCCCATGGGTTGGCGTGCAATAAATTCTTTCCGCTGGGCCATAATATCGGAGCCACTTTCGGCGATACGTTCGGAAAGAGATGGCGTCTCTACTGTACCAGGACAGATGCAATTGGACCTGATGCCCTCTGCCACAAAGTCCGCAGCAATCGATTTTGAGAGACCAAGCAATGCGGCTTTGGTGGTGCCATAAATTGAGCGGTTCGGGACACCTTTGATTGCGCTAGCCACGGACGAAATAAAGATCAACGCTCCATCGTTTCGGGAAACCATCCCTGGCAGCACAGCTTGTGCCAAACGCACGGCAGACTGGACGTTCAGCTGAAAGTTAAAGTCATACTGCGCATCCGTAATGTCCAATACGGTGCCACTATCGACGTAACCAGCGCAGTGGCACAGCACGTCAACAGTATTAGTGTAGTGGCTAAGTGCGGCGATGGCGGCAGGCTCAGTCACATCAAGTTCATGCACTTCGCACTTTTCCACCCCGATTAAACCCTCAAGCAACGCCACATCCCTATCTGTGGCGATTACCTTGTGCCCAGCTGAAAGCAATCCATCCACGATCGCTCGACCAATGCCTTGGCCTGCTGCGGTAACAAGGCATGTTTTTGTTTTTTTGCTATTCATTCGTAGATTTCCCTAGTTCGCCTTATTTTAACGTTAAAATTTTCTCGCAAAAAAGCACAGCATCATATTCGATAGATTTTTTCTGCGGTTTGGTGGAATAATTTATCACTCATGGACATACTTTGATCTGAAACGATGTCCGCATAGGCCAACCAAAGAAACTCAAACGTCGAATACATCCCATCGACTGGAAAATTACTTGCGAACATACATCTGTCCACACCAAACAAGTTGATCGTTTCAAGCACAAATGGCCGGATCGCCTCAACGGTCCAATTGTGAAACATCATCCCCAAACCAGAAATTTTAACCGACACATTTTCACATATTGCCAGCTTCGACATACCCTGTTGCCATTCATTGAACCCGCATTGATCAAAGCTCGTTGGCATGCCTGTATGATTCAAAACGATTGCAGTGTGTGGGTTACGCTTCGCGAGTGCGGAGGCAGTCGACATCTGTCTTGGGTAAATCTGTAAATCGAACGAAAGGTTCCGCTCGGCAAGCAGTTCAAACCCCGCGTTCCAAGACGGATTTTCCATATACTCTTGCGACGCAAAATTCAAAAGCGGGTCGTCATGGGTATTCAGAATTTGGCGAATGCCACGCATGCGACCCGACAGGCATTGTAGGGCTAATTTTGCCTCGACATCATCAGAGGACAGATCGCAGAATCCGACAATACCGTTCGGTTGCCCTTCATTTCTAGCAATGTCGTCAAGCCAGACAGTTTCGGCGACATCATTACCGGCCTCCACGGCTGCTTCAACATGGACTGTTTTCACGACCTCGATAGAGCCAGCGCTCGCCAGATAGTCTGCCAGTGTATGAGCTTTCCGGATGGGCGTATTGTCACCAAAAACCCCGATTGAGGGCCCAGTCGTCAACCAAGGATAGGAAAGGAAATCTAGGTCCCAGAGGTGAAAATGTGGGTCAACAACCTTCATGATGCATCTCGGTGCGTCTGTGTTGTAACTGTACTTGCACGAACGACAAGTGAACAAGGCACGCGTTCATATGCGCGGTCAGCAAAGGGATCAGACAGTTCGATTCGATCAATCAACTGCGCAATAGCTCTGCACGCCAAGACAGCCGGTTGAAACGAAATGCTGGACAGACTGACACCTGGCAACGAGGACAATTCCATGTCATCAAATCCTATGATTGCAACATCTTGCGGAATTCGCAATCCGCGTGCGGCCAATTCATCCATCGCACCATAGGCCATGATATCACTTGCGCAAAAGATCGCAGTCGGGTGCCGCCCGCTGTCCAGTATCTGCTGACAGGCCAACAACCCACCCTCTCGCGTATAGTTACCACTCACAATCAATTCGGAAGACATTGGCAATCCAGCTGTTTTTAGCGCCTCGATGTAGCCCTCGTATCGACTTTGTGCGGTTGAACTAAACACACCCGCGATGAACCCAATGTTTGTGTGCCCACACTCTATCAAATGGTTCGTCGCGGTGCGCGCACCATTATGATTGTCAGCCTCATAAACGTCGCACATGTCGAAAGCGCTTCGATTCAACATCTCCGCAAAAGGAACACCTTGATCTTTGATCAACTTGCTTGCCTTACCTTCCACGTCGGACGGAGAAATCAAAATACCCGCTGCGTTGTGATCAATGATAGTGTGAACTACACTCATCTCAACTTCGGCGTCACGATTACTCACCGCCATCATCACAGTGTACCCCCGCCGCTCAGCTTCACGCACAACGGCTTGGGCGACCTCGGCGTACATGGAATTGGTCATGCTTGGAACAACTAGACCAATCAAATTCGACTGATTGGTCTTCAGGCTTCGAGCCGTTGCATTGCGACGATATCCTGATTGCTTGAGGTGATGCGAAACCAACTTACGCGTTTCTTCGCGCACCACAGATCGGTTATTCAAGACATTTGAGACCGTCTGATGGGATACGCCCGCAGACTTGGCAACCTCGGCAAGAGTGACACGTCTTTTCAACTTACTTCCTTCACCAGCTTAATTTTAACGTTAAAATAAGGTACATCTGAAATCAAACCCGCGTCAAGAGCAAACTTTCTTATGAAATGTCTCGCGAGTAACGGCATATCTACAGATTTGGACCTAATCCACGGACACCATACAGGCCAGTGGCGTGTGAAAGCTGCATATATAGGCCGGACACACGACCGCACTGATCACATGTTCTGAGCAATCTGAAAAACTTCTTGCATTAAAAGGAGCACCCACACACGGCTTTTACGATCCACACCGCCACTCAAAATTGAACAGGTAAAGCCCCGCCGCTTTAGAACGCAAGGTAGCTTAAACGAACACCGAGGGCGGCACCAAAACATGATAGGTCCAGTGTCGCCAGAGGGGTCCGCTGTTTTCAAGACAGGATTGTGCTTACCCCAACGAGGCGAGCCGACAAACTGTCCGCTCACCTTGAAAGCGCATTGGCTGAACTGTTGTTGCTTACCATAGACGAAAAAAGGCAATCCAGCATGGCATCACCTAAGCAAAAAACACCGTCACTTTTAAACGGGAGGAGGCTTAAACGAACAACAAGGGTGATACTAAAATGCACAGTCCCACTGAGTATACGTTCAACCTTTGGCAGAGCCATGAAGCAGGCGTTCAATGCCGCCGACGGCATTGTCAGAGGAATGCTAACACGCTGTAATAGACCCCACGACCATTATCCTATCCCGCACAAACCTTTCTCCAATCGGCGAGCGACTGGTCACGCAAAAGCTTGAAATTGGGGCGACTGAGGAAGTGACGTTGGTGACTAAAGTGGTTAAAAATGGCTGCGTTGATCGAGATGAACTTCTGCAGACTTCGCGCGGATCGAAAGCGACACATTGCCCGTTCTCGCTGTCGGAAATGTAAGTGTGAATTTTCAGATTGGTTGTTTTCATACTGTCCTGTTTCGTGCCGATCTAAGAGGTTTAACTCGCGCAGTGCTGCGCGGTAGGAACCAAGTTTATCCGTGATAATTTCATGCGGAGAACCATGTTTAGAAAGCAGTTTTCGTAACACTTTCAGTGCCGCGCGGCGGTCTCGACGTTTTGAAACAAAACTCTCAAGAACCGTTCCTTCTTGATCAACGGCACGCCATAGGTAGAATCTCTCGCCATTGATTTTCACAAAGACCTCATCAATGTGCCAGCGCCAGTTTGAATGACGGTCTCCCTTATTCTTTCGAATTTCCTTCGCAAACAGCGGACCAAATCGGTTCCACCAAAACCGAATAGTCTCGTGAGTAATATCTATCCCGCGTTCATGCAGAATATCTTCAACCTGCCGCAAGCTCAGCGGAAACCGAATGTAATACATCACCGCCAGCTTGATGATTTCAGGACTGGTTTTGAAGTATTTGAAAGGTGCGGTTTTGCTCATAAATCAAGATTGCGCGGATCAACAGGCACTCGTCAAGTTCCTCTGACAGGCCCCTCCCATCGATGCCTCAAAAAACATCCTACACGGCGCCTGAATACAACCTTACGCCCCTCTCGTTTATGTTTTAGATTATTTTTGGACTGTACTAATGTTGGCATCAAGCGTCGACGATGTTGGCCTCAAATCAATTGGTGCATTAATCTTTTCGCGTAGCCAACCTCAAGACGCGCTTGTAACAAATGTAGCTTTGGCGTTTACACCTGAAATTAGGTCACATCATTTAGGTGAAACGCTTTTTTTAACGGCCAAAACAGCCCAAACGCCAAGAACTGGCTTTACCTACATCCTAAAAGTTTTATATATAAATCAAATTATTACCTTCAACTTAGTTAGGGATATTTCATGGATAGCCCGTCCAAACCTGATACCGCATCCGAAAACCTTGCCCGTCAGCGTCTGCGACTTTGGCTGCAAATGTTAAAAGCCACACGCCACGTTGAAGGCTTGCTACGCGAACGGTTGCGCTCGGGATACGACACAACACTGCCGCGATTTGACGTGCTTGCCACGCTGCACGTCACGCCTGAAGGCATGAAAATGAGTGAACTGTCCCAACATCTAGTTGTGTCAAACGGCAATGTTACCGGCGTCGTGGATCGCCTTGTCAGCGAAGGACTTGCTGAGCGCACGAACCTTAAAAGTGACCGGCGCGCCTTTTTGGTGCGCATCACCGATGAGGGGCGGGCTTTAATGGATGAAATGGCGGCGGAACATCTTATCTGGATCAACGAATTGTTTGAAGACGTATCCGAACCTGACGCAGCCCGCGCCATCTCGATTATGCTGGATATTCGCCACAAGGAATAAGCGCGAAGCCAGAAGCCGCGCGCTTATTTTTCGCCCTGCATTTTTGGCCCTACAAAATGCCGGTTTCTTTTGCAACGCGGCGATAACCAGCGCCAGCGGTGAATCCACCGTCAATCACAAAGTCTTCGCCTGTGATGAATCCAGATCCTTCCGACGCCAAGAAGAGCACAAGTTGCGCCACTTCTTCGGCCTCGCCCGCGCGTTGCGCAGGCGTCATGGAAATCATCGGGCCAAGATGCGCGGAATCGCGGTTTAAGTCAGTTACAATCAACCCCGGGCAAATCGCATTCACGCGAATGCCATCATCAGCCAGTTCCATGGCTGCGGTCCGCGTCAATCCACGCAGCGCCCATTTGGATGACGTATACGCAGGATCGTAGTGGCCAGAAAACCCGCTGTTGGACGAAATATTTACGATACTTCCCCCACCGGTTGCAGCCATAGCTGGCGCACAAACCTTGATGCCGATAAAGCTGCCCGTCGCATTGACGTCCATCACCTTGCGCCATTCATCAACCGACATATCACCGATAATTTTGCGGTTAATGATGCCTGCGTTATTCACAAGAATATCAAGGCTACCCGTCCATGACTGAGCATCCTTAACTACTGCTTTCCACTCACTTTCAGAGGTGACATCAAGCTTGAGAAACTTCACCCGCAGGCCCTCGAATGACAAGCGCGCAGCAAGGGCAGCGCCATCATCTTCAAGCACATCGCAGATCAAAACCGCTGCACCAGCCGTGGCCAAAAGCTCTGCCTCCACAGCGCCTTGACCGCGCGCACCGCCAGTGACGATTGCGGTTTTGCCCGACATATCGGTTAGGGCTGATTTCATTTTTTCAAAGTTGATACTCATACTCGCACCATAAGCTGACGTTGTTCGCCCAGCCCGCTTGCCCCAAGTGTGACAACCTGACCTTCACTTAAGAATGTGGGCGGCTTCATCCCCAAACCAACCCCCGGAGGCGTGCCCGTCGCGATGATATCACCAGCCTCAAGCGTCATGAATTGCGAGATATAATGTACCAAATGCGCAACCCCGAAAATCATGGTTTTGGTATTGCCCGTCTGGCGACGCTCTCCATCTACATCAAGCCACAGATCAATGTTTTGCACATCTGCTACTTCATCTTTTGTCACCATCCACGGACCGACAGGACCAAAGGTGTCATGGCTTTTGCCCTTCACCCACTGGCCGCCGCGCTCTGATTGAAAGCGACGCTCGGACACATCATTGACCAAAGCATAGCCTGCCACATAGTACAGCGCATCTGCCTCATCCACATATTTGACGCGACTGCCAATCACGATGCCCAGTTCAATTTCCCAATCTGTGCGGTCGGAACCACGTGGAATTTCAACATTATCATTTGGCCCGCACAGCGCGGTTGTGGCCTTTGAAAACAAGACGGGTTCAACGGGGGGTTCTTTCCCTGTTTCGCGCGCATGATCGGCGTAATTCAGACCTACACACAGAAATTTTCCAGGCCGCGAAATCGCAGATCCAATTCGGGGCGCTCCAGAAACAAGCGGCAAAGAGGATAGATCAAGCTTTGAGAGTTTTTCAAGCGATGCAGGCGCAAGCGCTGCCCCGTCAATATCACTCACATGAGCCGACAGATCACGGATCTCTCCGTCAGCGTCCAAAATAGCGGGGCGTTCAGAGCCAACAGGCCCATAGCGAAGAAGCTTCATGAAGCGTCCTTTCTAAGGCCCCTTCGACGTGTTTTCATCGAAGGGGGAGATGTCTGGATTAAGCGCGGCGATACCCTTCGAGGGCCTCGTCAGGCACATCGGGAAGGTTTGTCACCAAATTGTCAGGCGTCCGACAGGTCAGCCACACCAGCTCTTCCGTCGTGCTCATGTTCACTTCGACATGAGGCATATACGGGGGAACAAAAACAAAATCACCTTCATACAGATCGGTGTATTCTTTGTAATCATCGCCAAAATAAATGCGCCCATGCCCTTTCAGGACATATCCGCCAGTCTCGCATTCCTCGTGATGATGCGGTGGCGAACGGTGACCGGGCTCGTTACTCACACGGCCAAACCAGATTTTTGTTGCCGGTGTGTGTTGCGGGCTAACGCCTGATTTTCGCACACATTCGCCAGATTGCAACGTACCATCGTCCAATTCACTTGAACGCGTTACGACAGGAACAACTTTAGCACTCATTTAAATGCCTCCCTAAATTAAATGCGACCCACGCCGCCATATATTAACGTTGGCAGAATTTATTTTAGACTTCAATCACTTTATTGAGGGCGAGAATCACAACAAACACATTACAGGCTTAACCCCACACAGCACGCCAGCATGAAAAGATGCCGAAAACACCAGTAATAACAGAAAATTATGCATATATTTTGATCGTATTGGAAAAAATACATTGTTAAAACTATATCTTACAAAATTAATCCGACCTGAATTAAACTTTCCTCTTGAAGAATTCAGATATATGTATTTGCATATAAAGCAGATCAGAAACTACAAAAAAACTTCAGGGAGCCACATCAATGTCCACACAAGATACACTTGCCAGCCTTGCCTCCAGCCTTCTGGACGGATCCATTAAAGTCGTCGACTGCACGGCCCCATTGGGCCCTGATACGCCACTTTTGAAGCTGCCCCCAGAATTGGCTGATGACACACCAAAAATCGAAATCCACGAAATTTCAAAATACGGCGATCGCGGTCCGTTTTGGGCTTGGAATTGGCTAAAGCTGGGCGAACACTCCGGCACGCATTACGATGCGCCACATCACTGGATCACGGGCAAAGATTTTCCTGACGGCTCTGTCGACACCATCGCGCCGCAAAATTTTGTCGCCCCAGCCAATGTTATTGACTGCACGAAAGAATCCGCAGCCGATCCCGATTTCTTGCTGACACCTGAGCACATCAAAGCATGGGAAGCCGAGCACGGCGAGATCAAAGAAGGCGAATGGGTGCTAATGCGTACAGATTGGGATCAGTACAACACCGACCCAGACAAATTTCTGAATGCGGATGAAACAGGCCCTCATACCCCCGGACCAAATGCCGAAGCCATTATTTACTTGATGGAAGAGAAAAAAGCATTGGGCTGGGGCACGCAGTGCATCGGCACCGACGCAGGTGCCGCAGGCGGATTTGAAATCCCCTTTCCTGCCCACAACCTTTTGCACAAACACAACCGCTATGGCCTTGCCTCACTGACCAACCTAAGTGCTCTGCCCGCCAAAGGAGCCATCCTTGTCACAGCACCGCTTAAAATTGTGAACGGCACAGGCTCGCCCATCCGCGCACTCGCTCTTGTTCCCACAACATAAACCGAAGAGCGTAGCACCATGACAGCACGGATAGACATTGCCATTATTGGCAGCGGGATCAATTCTTTAGCGGCAGGTGCGCTGCTGTCTAAATCAGGCAAAAAGGTTGCGCTGTTTGAACGAGAGACCGTTGCAGGCGGGTGCATGCGCTCTGAAACACTGGCCGAGGGGGTCACTTATGATCCCCTCGCCACCACATTTGTTCTTTGGGTCACGGGCGGCGCTCATGCAGAGCTCGGCGCAGATCTGGCGCGCCACGGCGTCGAGTTTTGCGCCACGCGCACCCCAACAGGCGTGCTGCTCCCGGACGGTCGCGCCCTGACCTATAAAACCGATCGCGCGGCAAATATTGCCGCATTTGATGCTGTCAATGCAGGCGACGGACAACAACTCGCCGCGGACTTAGACGCATTTGGCGCAGATGCAGAACTGTTGTTTGGTCTTATGGGTGGCGACCCGTGGTCAAAATCAACCGTAAAACTGTTAGGCAAAGAGGCATGGAAACGCAAACCGCGCGGCCTTGCCACAACGATGGGCGGCGCATTGCAGTCCATGCGCGGCTGGCTTGAAACATCTTTTGAAAGCGACCTGACCCGGGCGCTTTGGGCTCCGTGGTGTCTTCATGCTGGCCTTGCCCCAGAATCGGCATTTTCGGGACAAATGGGTCAAGTCATCGGTTTCGCACTAGAGGCGGCAAGCGCGCCCATCGTCAAAGGCGGCGCTGCAAATATGGTACGTGGCCTGATCGCCATTATCGAAGAAAACGGCGGAACGATCCACACCTCAACCGAGGTGTCTGAGGTGATGGTGCGTGGCGACAAAGCTGAGGGGCTAAAGCTTGCCAGCGGTGAAACGATTAAGGCTGGAAAAGTGCTGGCATCGGTCACGCCAAACCAACTGTATGAAACACTCGCCCCCACCCCGACAAAACAAAACGATCTGCGTAAATATCGTTATGGTAAGGGAAACTTCCAACTTCATTACCTCTTGGACGGGCCTGTAAGATGGAAAACGGAAGGGCTTGAGGACGTGCAGTTATTGCACCTCACCTCTGGACTAGACGGCGTGTCGAAAGCTGGCAATGAAGCCGAGCGCGGCATGCTACCCGATCAACCAACCATCTGTGTCGGTCAGCCCTGCGCCGCTGATCCGACACGCGCCCCAGAAGGCAAAACCGTCTTATGGCTACAAATGCCCGAGGCGCCCCGCCACATCAAAGGCGATGCGCGCTACGAAATTGAAACACCCACAGACGGCCAATGGTCTGACGCCATTCGCGAGGCTTATGCAGACCGCGTTGAAGCGATTTTAGCGCAACACATCGAAGGGTTCACAGACCAGATCGTGACCCGCCGCGCGATATCGCCCGCTGATTTACAGGGCTATAACATGAACCTTGTCGGAGGCGATCCTTATGGCGGTGCCTGCTCAATCGAGCAATTCTTTGCGTGGCGCCCATTTAGCGACACTGTGCGTCACGAGACGGGCATCAAAAACCTCTATCACATCGGCGCGTCGACACACCCCGGCCCAGGGCTGTCTGGCGGATCAGGGTTTCTTGCAGCCAAGGAGTTGGGAGCATGAGCAACCATACCGAAGACCTAGAAGAGTTCACGCCCTACCTCATGAACAGGATTATGGCGCGCTACAACAAAGGTGTCGAGGCAGCGCTCAAGGGTGTCGGCGTGTCCGTCGCGCAAATGCGCGCGCTTGTTGTGCTTGTCGATCACAGCCCTTGCACAATATCCGAGCTGTCAGTGCTCACCGTCATCAAACAACCCACGCTGTCACGTACATTGGACGCGATGGAAGCTGCAGGTTTGATAAAACGAGAAGCGCGCGATGGCGACAGCAGGGTGCGATTGATCAGTCTCAGCGACACTGGTCGCGCCGCCTATGAAACTGCATGGCCTGCCATGTTGGGCATGCGCGACACCATGTTGTCATCCTTATCCGCAGACGAGCGCGCAACGTTTAACCGACTATTGCAGCGCATCTTTTACGACATTCGCCACCACGATTTTTAATCAAAAACTGTGCTGGAACACTAGAACCACCCAATAAGGAGAGCGCAAATGGCCGAAAGATCATTCGCTAAGGAAGTTCAAAAACTCAAACAAGGCGAAGGCGATATTTTTGCCGGTGAAGGCATTCTCGCCATCACAAAGGCACTCTTGGAAAATGGTGTCGGGTATGTTGGCGGATATCAAGGCTCGCCTATTTCCCATCTGATGGATGTTCTGTCCGACGCGCAGGAAATTTTGGGCGAGCTAGGTGTGCATTTTGAAGCCTCTGCAAGCGAGGCCACCGCCACCGCAATGCTTGCCGCCTCGGTACATTACCCCATTCGCGGCGCTGTAACATATAAATCTGTCGTGGGCACCAATGTTGCCTCGGATGCGCTGTCCAACCTTGCCTCTGGCGGTGTGACGGGGGGCGCGTTGATCATCGTCGGCGAAGATTACGGCGAGGGGTCCTCCATCATGCAAGAGCGCACCTATGCGTTTGCCATGAAATCGCAGGTCTGGATGCTGGACCCGAGACCGAACTTGCCCGCAATTGTAAAGGCTGTTGGCGACGGGTTTGAATTGTCTGAAGTGTCAAACACACCTGTCATGTTGCAGATGGGCATCCGGTCTTGCCACGTTCACGGACAATTCCCAGCCGCAGACAATAAACGACCAGCCATGACAGTCAGCGACGCGCTGGAAAACCCTGCGCGTGACCTAAACCGTATTGTTCTGCCGCCGGCGACCTATCTGCATGAAGAAGAAAAGCTCACCAAACGCCTGCCCGCTGCGAAAAACTTTATCTTAGAGAAAGAAATCAACGAACGCTTTGGCAAACCTGCATCAAAGGTCGGGTTGATCGTACAAGGCGGCACTTATAACACCCTTATTCGCGCGCTGAACCGTCTCGGTTTGGCCGATATTTATGGCCAAACAGATATGGATATGCTGGTGCTAAACTGCATCTATCCCCTGGTTGATAGCCAAATAATAGAGTTCTGCGAAGGCAAGGACGCGGTGCTGATTGTTGAGGAAGGCCAGCCAAATTACATAGAGCAGCAGATTGCTCATATGCTGTATAAAGCAGGGAAATCCGTCAAGCTGGAAGGCAAAGGCAACCTGCCAATGGGCGGTGAATATACCGGTCAGGTTATGGTTGATGGCATTGGCGCGTTTTTGTCCGAGCACGCTCCAAGCTTGCTGCCTGTCGCAAAAACGGCTGGCAACGAAGAAGCTGTCGCCATCCCCGATCTGTCAAAAAACTTGCCCGCACGCCCACCAGGGTTTTGCACAGGCTGCCCTGAACGCCCTATTTTTGCGGCAACGAAACTAGTCGAAG
This sequence comes from Pacificibacter marinus, assembly GCF_018860665.1. GTDB lineage: Bacteria > Pseudomonadota > Alphaproteobacteria > Rhodobacterales > Rhodobacteraceae > Celeribacter > Celeribacter marinus_A. The sequence continues at coordinate 39,553 of NZ_JAHKPK010000056.1, read as the reverse complement.
AAGAATTGGGAGAACACCACATTTCCTCTGACATCGGGTGCCATTTATTCTCCATCATGCCTCCCTTCAATCTGGGTGCAACAACAATGGGCTACGGCCTTGGGCCGGCATCGGCAGCCGCATTTCACAATGAATCCAAAGGCGGGCGCAGATCTATTTCCTTTGTTGGCGATGGTGGGTTTTGGCACAACGGTTTGACCAGCTCAGTCGGGAACGCAGTGTTCAATAAATCCGACAATGTGATCGTGATCGTCGATAACTTCTATTCCGCCGCCACAGGTGGGCAAGACAACCTATCCTCAAGAGCCAATAATAAAACCAAGCAAACCCAAAACTCCATCGTTGACGCTTGCAAGGGCATCGGAGTGAAATGGATCCGTCACATCGACCACACCTATGATGTGACCAAAGTTCGCGATACGTTAAAAGAAGCGCTCACGACCGAAGAAACCGGCCCAAAGGTCATTGTTGCCTCCTCGGAATGCATGCTGAACAAACAGCGCCGCGTGAAACCCGAGTTGGCCAAAGCCGCCAAAGACGGCAAACGCGTTGTGCGCCCCCGTTTCGGCGTCGACGAAGACATTTGCACCGGCGACCACGCCTGTATGCGCCTGTCGGGCTGTCCATCGCTTTCCGTCAAAGACACAGGCGATCCCTTGCGTGATGATCCCGTCGCCGCCATCGACCAAACCTGTGTGGGCTGCGGCAACTGCGGTGAAGTGGCGGACGCGGCCGTGCTATGCCCATCTTTCTTCCAAGCGGAAATCGTTTCAAACCCAAGCGCATCTGAACAAAGGCGCGCGAAACGAAGTCAAAAAATCATCTCTTGGCTACAAAGCCGCCGCGACGCCAAACGCGTTGCATTTGCCTAAGGACCAAAATCATGAACATGCAAGCAGCCCCTATCATCGCACGCCGTTCGCCCGGACCTGACGGAGAAAAAATCATAACCCTTGCCGCTCTTGCGGTAGGGGGCCAGGGCGGCGGCGTATTGACGAACTGGATCGTCGCCGTTGCCGAAGCCAATGGATACCGCGCACAATCCACCTCTGTTGCGGGGGTGGCGCAGCGCACGGGGGCCACGATTTACTACGTCGAAATGTGCCGCGACACAGGCCGCACACCTGTGTTTTCGCTGTCTCCATCCATTGGCGATGTCGATATTTTAATGGCCTCCGAATTGATGGAGGGCGGGCGCGCCATCATGCGCGGCTTTGTCACGCCGGGGCGAACAACGCTGATCGCCTCGACCCACCGCATCCCGGCTGTGTCAGAAAAAATCCACGCAGGCGATGGCCGCGTGGACGGCGCGGAAGTGATCGAAGCAATGGGCATCGCCGCCGACCATGTAGTTGCGTTTGATATGGAAACGGTCGCCAAAGCGGCGGGATCTGTTATTTCATCGTCCCTATTGGGCGCACTTGCAGGCTCTGGCTCCCTGCCCTTTTCACGCGAAAGCTTTGAAAATGTCATTCGCGCGTCAGGACGCGGCGTCGAAGCCAGCCTGCGCGCATTCGGTGATGCCTATGACATTGCCAAGGGCGACAAAGCAGCGCCCACTGCCGAAGATGCGCCTGCGGTCATTCTGCCAGTTCTAAATGTGCCGAAAAACCTGAAATCGAAATGGACGGCTTTAGAGGTCCGCATCGCCAACCTGCCGCAAGAAACCCATGAGATGGTCGGTTTGGGTCTGCAAAAAGTCGTCGATTATCAAGACATCGACTACGGCGCAGATTATCTGGATATGGTCGAACAAATCGCCACTCTTGATGTGACGCCTTTTGATCTTAGCATTTGTGCCGCCAAATACTGTGCGCGCGCTCTGTGCTACGACGATATCCTGCGCGTGGCCGATATCAAAACCCGTGCCTCGCGTATGGAGCGGGTCAAAAACGAGGTCGTTGTGAAAGACGATCAACTTTTGATGGTCACCGAATATTTTCACCCGCGCTTCGAAGAGTTCACCACCACATTGCCCACCAGCATCGGACGCTGGCTGCAAAGACGTAAAGGGCTTGAGGCTTTCTACACCAAGCATTTTGACAAAGGCCGCCGCGTGCGCACCGATAGTCTAAGCGGTTTTCTTATGCTGTGGATCGTATCATCCCTGCGCCCCTACCGCCGCAAATTGCTGCGCCATAAAAGCGAAATGGACCATGTCGATACGTGGTTCAAAACGGCGCTTTCAGTGGCAAAAGACAATCCTGCAATGGCCATAGAAATCCTGACAAACTACCGCCTGATTAAAGGCTATTCCGACACCCATGTGCGCGGACATTCCAAATTTGCCCGCGTCATGGGCGCATTGGATATGCTCGTAGGCCGCAGCGATGGCGCCGATTGGATGCGCCGCCTGCGTGTGGCGGCTCTTGATGATGTCAAGGGCGATGCATTGGACGGCGCGCTTGAAACCGTCAAAAGCTTTGCGAGGTAAACCATGACCGAACCTGTTGTAATCATTGGCGCAGGCATCAACGGGTTGGTGGCGGCCGCGGATTTGGCCGCGCGCGGCACACCCGTGCGGGTGCTGGAACGCGGCCCAACCGCTGGTGGCGCGGTGCGCACTGAAGAGTTGACGAAAAAAGGGTTTCGCCACGATGTCGCCGCGATGAACCTATCGATGTTCGCGGGGTCGCAATTCATGGCCCGTCACGGCGAAGAAATGGCACGACACGGGTTCGCGTTGGTCCCTATCAGCCACCCGTTCGCCCAAGCCCTAGAGCCGGGCGACCATATCGGCGTAACAACCGACCTTGAAGAAACTCTCAGCAGCTTTTCCAACGAGGCCGACAAAGAGACTTGGCGCAATTTGATGGCTGAATTTCCCGAACGCGCTGGCGTGGTTGGCGGATTGTTGGGAACTCCGATGCGACGTTGGCCATTGGCAAAGTTTCTGTGGAAAACCTGGCGCTCTCTTGGCACATCCAAAGCCATTGAAGTTGCCCAGTTTTTGATAAGCTCTCCGCGCGATTGGCTGGACAACACCTTTGAAGATCCCCGCTTGCGCACGGCCCTGTCCACATGGGGAATGCACCTTGATTTCGCCCCCGATATCGCAGGCGGTGCGATCTTTCCCTACCTCGAGGCAATGGGGGGGCAAGCTATGGGAATGGTTATCGGCAAAGGCGGTGCAGATAGTGCCACGCGCGCGCTGGTTTCGATGATCGAATCTCACGGCGGGCAGATTGAATGCAACACCGAAGTCACACGTATTTGCCACACAAACGGGAAAGTTACCGGCGTTGAGGCGAATGGGAAAATAATTGACACTTCAATTATACTTGCTGGACTGGCGCCCAAACATCTATCGCGTCTGGCGGGCCCAACCGCCGATACGCGTTTTGATAAAGGCATGGAAAAGTTCCGCCATGCACCGGGAACAATGATGTTGCATCTTGCCCTTGATGCCCCGGTCCCGTGGCTGGCAGAACCGCTTAAGAAATTTGCCTATGTCCACATTGGGCGGTCCATTGACACCGCGTCCCAGACCTATGCGCAAGCCGTTGCAGGGTTACTGCCTGAAACACCTTTGCTTGTCGTGGGACAACCCACCCTATTTGATCCCACTCGCGCGCCCGAGGGAAAACACACCCTATGGGTGCAGGCTCGCGTTGTGCCTGCCGTTATAAAAGGTGATGCAAAAGGTGAAATACTCCATAAAAATTGGGATGATGCTAAAGAATCAATGGCGGACCGCGTACTGGATTTGATCGAAGAACAAGCCCCTGGGTTCCGAGCCACCATTCTTGCACAGCACGTCGTATCCCCTGAGGATTTAGAGGCAGGCAATCCCAACCTTGTGGGCGGCGATCAGATTTGCGGATCACATCACTTGACCCAAAACTTTTTATTCCGTCCGTTGCGCGGCTTTGCCGATGGGCACACACCAATCAAAGGCCTGCATTTGATTGGCGCTGCGGCGTGGCCCGGCGCGGGCACGGGGGCCGCGTCAGGTTTTTTTGCTGCACAAGCAATCAAATAGCAAAAGACGATCACTCCGCACACAGTTTTTACTTTATATTTGAAATAACACCCATAAAGTGACTCTATAAAACGAACTCGGAAACCGAGCCTTACCCTCTCAACAGGAGTATACAAGATGACTGCCAAATCAGACCTTACCCGCCGTGGATTTATAGGAACGTCAGCCGCACTGACCGCCCTATTCGCAAGTGGCATTCCCTTGGCTGCGCAAGGGACCGACAGCCTGACAATCGCCTATAACGTCCCTGTCCAAAGCTGGGACCCAACCACAGGCCCTGCAGCTGTAAATCCTGCACTGCAATCCATTTATCTCGCCGTTTATGACCGCTACATTGCACAGCGCCCCGACTTAACATTCGACGCCGGACTGTTGACCGACTGGGGCTTTAGCGATGACAAAACCAAGCTCACAATGACCGTGCGCGAAGGCGTCAAATGGCACAATGGCGATGACTTCACCCCCGAAGATGTCATCTGGTCGCTGGAACGCGCAGCCAACCCTGACACGGGCAACCCGATGCAATTCGTCTGGTCCAAAATCGGCAACTTCACCGTAAATGGCAATGTCATCACAGCAGATGTGCTGAGCTTTGAACCCGCATTGTTCAAATGGATGGCCTTTCTCACAGCCTTTATCCTACCCAAGAAATACTACGAAGAGGTCGGCACCGAAGGGTTCGAAAAAGCCCCAATCGGCACTGGCCCTTATATGGTCGATGCCTTTGAGCAAGGCGCTTATGTCCGTCTGAAAGCCTTTGCCGACTACTGGGGAGGCGCACCTGAATTTGAAACAGTAACAGTCAAATTCGTCACCGATGCGGCTTCTCGTGTGGCCGAAATTGAATCAGGTAATTCCGACGTCACTTCGAACATGCCTTATGAAGAATATGACCGTTTGATTGCCAAAGACGGCCTGTCTGGCGAAGCCATTCCGGTCACTGATATAGGTATGATTTTTCTCAATGACATCGACGTCATGCTGGACAAAAATGTACGCCTCGCAGCGCATCACGCTATCGACAAGCAGTTGATCATCGACCGTTTGCTACGTGGCTATGGGGTGCCATTGGCCACACTCGAAGCACCCGGATACGCAGCCTATGACGACAGCATTACTTTTGACTATGATGTTGAAAAGGCGAAAGAACTGCTTGCGGCATCGGGGTATTCCACGGACAATCCTGTGACCTTTACCATTCAAACAACTCGTGGTTTCAAACCCAAAGATTATGAGATGATTCAAGCCATCGTTGGCATGTGGCGCAAGGTGGGCATCGAGGCCGAGATCGAAGTCTACGAGATCGCGAAACACTACGAGCTGCGCGCCACGGACACATTGGCACCTGCCGCATTTTACAACTGGGGCAACTCGATCGGCGACCCGTCAACATCGACTGGTTTTTCCATGTTCGGCCCCTCACCCCATGCGGTATGGGACAGCCCTGATTTGATTGAAAAGATCGGGCCGCTGTTTGTAGAGCCTGATGAAGACAACCGCATTCAAGGCTTTAAAGATGTGTCGCGTTACATCGCTGAAGAGGGCTATGTCATTCCGATTTTGCAATATGTGATGCCAGTTGTCTACGCGTCTTCCTTGGCGGTGACGCCCTACACCTCAGGTGATTTGCTACCACAAGCGATCACCAAAGCCTGATTTCATTAGGCAAAACCTCGGACTGAGCGTCCTGCAGTCCGAGGCCAAAACTCAGAAAGATTACTATGCTTTTGAAAACCGTGTTTGTGCGGCTGCTCACGACCGCGATCACCCTATTTGGTGTCGCCGTGGTCGTGTTCACGCTGGTACGTGTTGCCCCAGGCAATCCGATTTCGATGATGCTGCCCCCTGGCGCCACCGAGGAAGATATCGCAGCGCTGACTGCACTCTACGGGTTTGACAAAAGCCTGCCGCATCAATTTATGATCTGGATCGGCGGCGTGATACAAGGCGATTTTGGCACCTCGATCACCCTGCGCCAACCCGTTGATGAGTTGGTCTTGGGACGTTTGCCCGCCACGTTAGAGCTGTCGCTGATGGCCCTGTTGATTGCCTTGGCACTCGGCGGCCTTGTCGCGGTGATTGGCGCACGCAAGCGTAGCACAGGCACCGAAGTCGGGCTGGACCTGACCAGCGGCGCGGTGCTGTCTATTCCCGACTTTTTGTGGGGGTTAATCTTTGTGCTGCTCTTTGGCGTTCTCTGGCCGGTCCTGTCGATTTCGGGGCGCGTTGATCCACGGTTAGATATTGATTTCACGACTAACTTTTACTTTTTTGAGGGCCTGTTGCGTGGACGCTGGGATGTTGTCAGCTCGACGTTCTCACATATGCTCATGCCAGCAATGTCCCTTGCGTTGCCTTTGGCCGCAATGATTGCCCAGTTGCTGAAACAAAACCTGAAAGAAGTTTTGAACCAAGATTACACCACACTGGCCCGTGTGCGCGGCTTCTCGGAAACATCCGTCATTCTGCGCGAAGCCTTGCAAAATGCCGCCTTGCCAACTTTGGCCTTGGTCGGCGTCCAGTTCACATTCCTGATCGGAGGTACCGTGATCGTTGAGCGCCTGTTTGCCTATGAAGGCCTCGGAAATATGGCCATTGATGCGGTGATCAATCGTGATCTGCCATTGATCCAAGGCATTGTTTTACTGTTCGCCGCCTTGTTTACCGTGATCAACCTGCTGGTTGATCTGTCCTACACATTTCTAAACCCGAGGCTGCGTAATGGTTGATGCAACATATTCCCCCCGCCCCATGCGGTTCAAGATCAGAAATTTGCGCCTTTGGCTTCCACTGTTATGGATTGTCACACTGATAATCGCGGCTGTTTTTGCTCCGATTTTCGCGCCGCATGACCCGCTCGCCCAAGATTTGATGTTGGAACGTTTACCGCCCTTTTTCATCGACGGCTCCGAGCCGGGACACCTGCTTGGCACTGACAGTCTGGGCCGAGATGTGCTGTCGCGTATGATCTATGGCGCTCGGATTGCCCTATTTGTCAGCGTCATTGCAGCCTTTAGCACAGGGATTTTCGGATCTACACTTGGGCTGATCGCTGGCTACTATGGCGGCTGGTGGGACCGCGTTATCTCGCGGCTGGTCGATATTTGGATGGCCTTCCCCCCCGTTTTGTTTGCCGTTCTTTTGGTGGCAGTGATCGGCACGGGGCTGACATCGGTTATTTTCGCGATTGCCCTGATTGACTGGACCCGCTTTGCCCGCGTGATCCGCGCTGAAACGATGGTGCAGGCGCAGATGGACTATGTCGACAGCGCGCGCATTGGCGGCGCACGGCGTATGGCGACGCTGCTCAGTGAAATACTGCCAAATGTCTTGCCGTCAATCATTGCCCTTTTGGCGCTTGAAATGGGCATCGCTGTGATCGTCGAGGCGATCTTGAGCTTTGTGAATCTGTCTATTTCATCAGATGATCCCACTTGGGGGTCGATGATTTCCGAAGGCCGCGGCGCAATTCACTTTGCATGGTGGGTTTTGCTGTTCCCGCTGATCGCACTATTCCTCACCGTTCTCAGCTTTTCGACCCTTGGCGAAGGCCTAAAGAAACAATTTGATCCGGTGCTGAAATGAACAATCTTCACGCAAAAACACTTGATATCATTAACCTTAACGTCACCCTACCCAATGGCCACCGCCTACTGCGCGATGTCTCTTTGTCATTAGATCCAGGCGAAGTGCGCGCCCTTGTCGGGGAAAGTGGTGCGGGCAAATCCATGATCGGCAAGGCTGTATTGGGCATCCTACCGACTGGGATTTCAATCAGCCAAGGCGAGATTTTACTGGAAGGCACGCATTTGAATGCGCTGACCCCCGCCACACGACGCAAAACGATTGCCCAGACGTCTGCTTTGATCCCCCAAGATCCGCTGACCGCGCTTAACCCGGTGCGCAAAATCGGGCCGCAAATCACTGATCCGCTGACGCGCATCCACGGCTGGACCAAGGCCCGCGCGCTTGCCCGCACCCGCGAATTGCTGGACCGCGTTCATATCCGAAATCCAGACCGCGTATTGAACAGCTACCCGCATGAACTGTCTGGCGGCATGCGCCAGCGTATTTTGATAGCTGCCGCATTTGCACCCTCTCCGCGCCTGATCGTGGCCGATGAACCGACCACAGCGCTGGATGTCACGGTACAAAAGGAAATCTTGCGCCTTATTCGTGAACTACAACGCGAAACGGGCACAGGCGTTTTATTTGTGACGCATGACATGGGCGTTGTCGCCAAAATCAGTCAAAAAGTCACAGTATTGTTTGGCGGACGGGTTGTCGAAGATGCGCCCACGCATCGCATTTTTGAGAACCCCGAACATGCTTATACCCGCGCGCTGATCGCCGCGACCCCAACCCCAAATGCCAGCACCGAGCCGTTCCGCCCTGTTCCACCCGCGTTGATTGCCGAATTACATCGCGAGATACAGGCAGATGACGACAGATTTTCGAAAAGGGCGCACCGATGACTGACGTGATGACACCCCCACAGCCAGCGTTGTTTTCAATCAAGGATCTGCACCTGTCGTTCCCTGATCGCGCGCATAGGCCACTGTTTGGCACAGCTCCACGCATTGAAGTCCTGAAAGGCCTCACTCTTGATCTGCCCGAAGGGCGCATCACAGGCATTGTCGGGGAAAGCGGGTCAGGAAAATCGACTCTTGGCCGTGTATTGGTACGCCTTCTTGCGCCTGACGCAGGCCAGGTTACCTTTGACGGAAAAGACATCGGCACGTTAGATGAAGATGCGCTGCGTCCGCTGCGCCGCGATCTGCAAATGATTTTCCAAGACCCGATGTCATCGCTGAACCCGCGTCACAAAGTCTGGCGTATCATCGCGCAACCGATGAAACGGTATCGCCGCGGCGGCACCCGCGCGGATGCATTGAAAGCCTTGGAAAAGGTCGGGCTGCCTGAATCCTTTGCAGATCGCTATCCGCATGAATTGTCAGGTGGACAACGACAACGCGTTGGCATCGCTCGCGCAATCGCTTTGGAGCCGCGCTTTATCTTGGCCGATGAAATTGTATCGGGGCTGGATGTGTCAAGTCAGGCACAGGTTCTGTCATTGCTGAAAACACTGGCCAAAGACATGGGGCTGACCGTAGCGTTTATCAGCCACGATCTATCGGTGATCCGTCATTTATGCGATGATGTCATTGTTTTGAACCACGGTGAAATCGTAGACAGCGGGCCTGTGCAAACCGTTTTTGAGCACCCGAAATCAGACATCACCAAAGCCTTGCTTGATGCGATCCCGCGCCCTGAAATAAATGACAGCTGGTTCGACTAACAGCCAAAACTATTCGGATGCGCCCAACATACTGGGCGCGCCAAATATCCCCTCAGATCACTTTGCGAGCTCAGGGTGCAAATATTTCTCAAGTCCTGCACGGCAATCATCGGGCCATGGGTGTGATTTGTGATCCTTGGTCGAGGTCATCACAATCAGTTGCTCAATCGTCCAGATCACATCACCATCCACGATGACAACAGTATAAAGATCAAGCGAAGATCTACCGATTTTGCGCACATGCACATTGAATTCAAGCACATCGCCATAAACGGCAGGTTTTTTGAACTCGATGTTCATTTTGACACTCGGCAACCCCAGATGACGCTCAAACATAAGCTCTTTCCATAGCACGCCAAATGACGCGAACATTGCCTCGTTTACATCGACAAGATAGGATAAATAAGCAGGGTGATACGCGATGCCTGTAAGGTCGCAATCGCCAAAACGCATTGGTTTGGTCATCGTAAAGGGCATATTGATTTCCTCTCAAAAATTGCAGAATCCCACCCCGTGTAATAGGGCAGCGACCCATGCTTCAATTTCATTTATGTTTAAAATGCATTCGAAAGTCAAATGATGTTTCAATCAACGACTGGCCGTCTTTTTTCCATGCAAAATATCGTAAAAAATTTTTAATGCCCATCTAAAATTCAACACACGCCTTCGTTATTATTTAAATAAATGAATAAAAAATAATTAGTTATAACAACACCAGCCACCCCACGGACAATATAATTCCCGCACCTTATCTGTTGACAGACATGCCGCCGCCTATTAACTTTAAGCTTAAAGCATTAAGGCGAGTCTAACACTCGCCAATCAGCAAGGGATAATAAGATGAAGATAGCAGTTCTTGGCGGCGGACCATCTGGCTTATATTTTGCGATCTCGATGAAGCTTCGCGATACCGCCCATGACATCACCATTTACGAACGCAATCGCTTTGATGATACATTTGGCTGGGGGGTTGTTTTGTCCGATGAGACGATGTCGAACTTTGAAGAAAACGACCCGGTCAGTGAAAAAATGATCCGCGATAACTTCGCCTATTGGGATGATGTAAAAACCGTACGCGGCGATGAAGAAATGACATCAAGCGGTCACGGGTTTTGTGGGATCGGGCGTAAAGTTTTGCTTATTGCTCTGCAAGATCGCGCACGTGATCTGGGTGTCAATCTAGCCTTTGAAACCGATTTGACAGATGAAAAAATTGCCGAGTTGAAACAAACCAATGACCTTGTCGTGGCGGCAGACGGGCTGAATTCCAAGACCCGCACAATCTATCAAGATAAATTCAAGCCTGAAATTGACATGCGCCAAAACCACTTTGTCTGGCTCGGCACTCATCAGAAATTCGACGACGCCTTCACCTTTATCTTTGAAAAGACCGAGCACGGCTGGATCTGGGCTCATGCCTACCAGTTCGATGACAATACAGCGACCTTCATCGTCGAATGCGGGCCTGAAACCTATAAAGCGTTCGGATTTGACACGTTAAATCAACAAGAGAGCATCGCACTTTGCGAAAAGATATTCGCCAAGCACCTCGGCGGGCATCCCCTGATGACCAATGCCAACCACATTCGTGGCTCTGCTTGGATTCAATTCCCGCGCGTGACCTGTGAAAACTGGCACTTTGAAAATGTCGTCCTGCTGGGCGACGCATCGGCCACAGCGCATTTCTCGATCGGGTCAGGGTCTAAACTGGGCATGGAAAGCGCTATTGCCCTTGCAGATGTGCTGAACGCTGGCAAACCGCTGCAAGACGCTTTGCAAACCTACCAAGATGAACGCAAATTGCAGGTGCTGCGCGTGACCTCTGCGGCGCGCAATTCCACCGAGTGGTTTGAAGATATCGAACGCTACTTGACCCTTGACATGACGCAGTTCAGCTATGCTTTGCTAACGCGGTCTCAACGGATCAGCCATGAAAACCTGCGCCTGCGCGATCCTGAGTGGATGGCCAAGGCTGAAGCTTGGTTTCAGAAAAAAGCGGGCGGCACAGCTGGTCGCAGCCCCATGTTCGCCCCTTACAAATTGCGTGATATGACGCTGCAAAACCGTGTCGTCGTTTCTCCCATGGCGCAATACAAAGCCACCGATGGCAATCCAAATGATTGGCATTTTGTACATTACGCCGAACGGGCCAAAGGCGGCGCGGGCCTTGTGTTCACTGAAATGCTATGTGTGTCGAAAGAAGGCCGCATCACCCCCGGCTGCCCTTGTATTAGCGAGGATCAAGTCCCGGCGTGGTCACGCTTGACCGATTTTGTACACGCCGAGACACCTGCGAAAATCTGTGCGCAGATTGGTCATGCAGGACGCAAAGGCTCTACGCGTTTAGCATGGGACGGCATCGACAAACCTTTGACCGAGGACAATTGGGATCTTTTGTCTGCATCAGCCATCCCCTTGATGGACGGCAACGTAGTGCCAAAATCAATGGATCGCGCAGATATGGACATGGTGAAAGATCAGTTCATCGCGTCCGTTAAAGCCGCTGACAAAGCTGGATTTGACATGATCGAAATGCACGCAGCACATGGCTATTTGTTGGCCTCTTTCATCTCGCCTGTCACCAACAAGCGCAGCGATGAATATGGTGGTTCATTGGAAAACCGTATGCGCTATCCGTTGGAAATTTTTCACGCCATGCGCGCTGAATGGCCCGAGAGCAAACCGATGACAGTGCGTATTTCCGCACATGATTGGATGGGCGAAGCAGGCGTCAATCCCGAAGATGCCGTTGCCATCGCACAAATGTTCAAAGATGCAGGCGCCGATGCGATCAACGTGTCGTCAGGCCAGACTGACAAAGGCGAACAGCCTATTTATGGCCGCATGTTCCAAGTGCCATTCTCGGACCGTGTGCGCAATGAATTGGCTGTGCCGACGTTGGTCGCTGGCAATATTTATGAACCGGATCATGTCAACTCTACCCTGATGGCTGGGCGTGCCGATCTGGTCTTGCTGGCGCGTCCACATCTTGCAGACCCATATTGGACCCTGCATGCGGCGGTAGAGCTGGGCGACACTGCTCAAGACTGGCCTGCCCCCTATGAAGGCGGCCGTCGTCAAGCTATAACTTTGGCCGAACGCGCAAAGGCCTTGGCGGTATGAGTTTGATTGGAAAAACGGCCTTCGTAACAGGTGGCGGGTCTGGTGTGGGGGCGATCATCGCCCTGCAACTGGCCGAAGCTGGCGCGCAGGTCACGATTTGTGGACGACGTTTGGCCCCGTTGCAGGCGGTTGCCGCGCAGCATGAAAACATAACCGCCACTGTCGCAGACATCACTGATGAGGCGGTCATATCAGCAGCCATTTCCGCTGCCGCCCCCGATATTGTTGTGGCAAATGCAGGCGCATCTGAAAGCGCCCCTTTTGTCAAAACCGAACTTGAAGCGTTTGAACGGATCATGTCGGTCAACGTCACGGGTACGTTTTTGACGTTGCGCGAGGGTGCGAAGGCTATGAAAGACAAGCCTTGGGGACGATTGATCGCCATAGCATCCACGGCAGGCATCAAAGGCTACCCTTATGTGGCGCCTTATGCTGCTGCCAAACATGGTGTGGTCGGCATGGTCAAATCCGTGGCCCTTGAACTGGTCCGCAAAGGCATCACTGTGAACGCCATCTGCCCAGGTTTTCTAGACACTGAGATGACCGAACGTTCTATCGCCAATATTGTGGAAAAAACCGGCCGCACAGCGCAAGAGGCCCGCGCAACTTTGGAGGCGACAAATCCCATGCACCGCCTTGTGCCGCCGCAAGATGTCGCCGCAGCAGTGCTTTGGCTGTGCGCAGAAGGATCGGATATGGTCACAGGACAGAGCATCTCTGTATCAGGCGGTGAAACATGAGTAAGGTTTTCACACACAATCGTCAGGTCGAATTCAACCATTGCGATCCTGCAGGGATCGTGTTCTACCCTCGCTACTTTGAAATGATTTCTTCTGTTTGCGAACGTTTCTTCTCAGACGCCGTAGATTTCAGCTGGGCCGGCACGGTCATGAAGCAGGGTTACGGCACCCCCATGGGCAACATCGAGGTCCGCTTTCACGCGGCCTCTCGCCTTGAGGATTGGCTTGATTTTTCGCTCAACATCAAAAAAATCGGCAACGCGTCTGTTACCTTTCTCATCACATGTTCATGCGCGGGGCAGCCTCGGTTTACATGCACAGCGACGCTCGTTTACGCAAATATTGCCACCAACGCATCCCATCCATGGCCAGATGCCCCGCGTGCCGCAATGCAACACTACATCACCCCTTCCTTAGATTAAAAAGAAAGTCATTTTATGAGTGCCCTGACGCCCCACAATTTTCTTCAACCAGACGGTTGGATCCCTGCAAAAGGCTACGCCAATGGTGTAATGGCCGAGGGCAAGATGGTTTTCACAGGCGGGTTGGTCGGCTGGAACGCACAACAAGAATGGGAACACGACGATATGGTTGGCCAGTTCCGCCAGACGCTGGAAAACATCGTCGCGGTCTTGGATAGCGCAGGTGCCAGCCCAAAACATTTGGTGCGTTTGACGTGGTATATCACCGACAAAAAAGAATACACAGAAAACCTGCGCGCTTTCGGCGCAGCATATCGCGACGTGCTCGGCAGACATTTTCCAGCCATGGCAGTCGTACAGGTTGTGGCCTTGATGGAAGACGAAGCTAAAATCGAAATCGAAGCAACGGCTGTCATTCCCCATGACTGATCCAAAAAAACCCGAAGGCCAGCCTGTTTTAATCACAACAGCACCCTACAGTGAGGCAACCTCTCGCGGGGCCATCACAGGCGCGTGGATTATGGGTCAACTCGACATCGCGGCAGGCCTTGCAGGACATCACGCAAGCGGTGGTGACGCGCTTATACTTTCGATCAAAGACCTAACATTCCACGCACCGCTGTCCGCAGGCGTGGAATTTGCGGTACATGCTAATTTAACGCGCACAGGAAATACATCGTTCAATCTTTCCTTTTCAGGCTGGGCTGCCCCCAAAACGACCTGCACGCACATCTTTAGCGCAGATGTCCTGCTTGTCGCAGTCGATGCCGAAGGTAAGCCTCGCAAAATCGCTTGATTGAGCAATGCCAAAACCGACCACCTGATGTTGCGTATACGCAGCTACAGATCGGGGCAGAAGACTCAAGCACTTGAATTATATAGCATTCTTGACGTCATCGCCTATGGATCTAAATAGGCGCTGACGTCATCCATGACATCGATTAGCCGGCAGGCAATACTGCCGAGAGAATACCACACAGACCGTGGCAGCCAATACTGTTCGCACGATTATCAACGCGTCTTGCGCCGGCATGGATTGAAAGCATCGATGCGCTGCACCGTGTTAGATCGTCGCCGACGGGAATTGGTTTTCTTCGCCTTCACACACATTAAGTTTTAGACTTTAGCTTAGACTTGGAATGTCGTGTGTCATGCACCGATGAAGAATTTTTGCTCAAAAATGACTGCAATTCTGAATAAATTAAATTCATTCTACAAGTTAGAATAATGAATTTGATTTATAAAGCAATTTCAACGCTAATACGTTTGAACAACGAAAAGGACCGCTCCAATGACTACAGCACTTGATGTAAAAGCACCAGAAACCTCAAGCGCCCCGCTGTTGGAGACGGATTTTTCGAAGCTCACAGAAACCGTAGAGTTCAAACTCCTCTTAGAAACCATTTCTGAACGCCGCGGCGAAATTGAGCAAAAAAGACACGTGCCCAAAGACATTGTAGCGCTGATGAAGAAAGCCCGAATTTTTAGATCAGCCACCCCAACGCGCTTTGGCGGCGATGCCATTGCCCCACATCATTTTTTGAAAATGGTCGACAAAATCGGCACCGTCGATGGCTCTGCAGCTTGGGTTTCAGCGTTTGGTTCAGCCAACACATATACCGCCGCCCTGCCCGTCGAAGCCCAAGAAATCATGTATGCAAATGGACCAGATCAAGTGTTCGCTGGCGGATTGCACCCTGTGCAAAAGGCCACACGCGTAGACGGTGGCTGGTCTGTCTCAGGTCGTTGGAAGTTTGCATCGGGTTGCATGGGGGCTGACTGGATCGGCGTCGGTATCGAAGGCGTGCCACAAGGCAACGAGCCAAATGCGCCCGCCACTGTGATGATGGCTGTTGCACCCGCCAATGAAGTCGACATCATCGAATGTTGGGACGTTTCAGGCATGCAAGGCACAGGCAGCCACGACACGACGGTCACGGATAAATTCTATCCTGACACATGGATTTGTGAACGCGGCGCCCCTGGGCTCTTTGACGATCCTCTCTACCGATACCCTGCGATGGCGTACCAAGCTCAAGTTCACGCAGCCTGCAACCTTGGTTTAGCACGCGCGGCAATCGAGCAGGCAAAATCAGTATCGGGTGCGGCAAAACTCATGGCCGGACATGCCCGCCTTTGCGATCGTGGATATTTTTTGACGGGGGTAGCAGAATCAGAAGCAGCCTTGCGCGGCGCGCGCGCGTTCTTTTATGAAGCTGCAGAAGAGGCGTGGGATTACCTGCTACAGGGAGATCCTGTACCGCTTGAGCACACCAATTTGTTGCGGTTGAGTGCCTCAAACGCGGCCAAGATTAGCGCGCAAATCGTACAAAAATGCTACACGATTTCGGGTATGGGCGTTATCGCCAAAGGGAACCCGATGCAGCGCTATTTACGGGATGCAATGGTTGTGACCCAACATGCGGCAGTGACCGATATGACTATTGAGAATGCAGGTCGGGTGCTGGCGGGTCTAGATGCTCCTCGCGGGTATCCGTAAGCACACTTTAACCTCTTTCTACTTTCCTTATGGGTTGGACATCCTTAATGAGAAACTTCAACTCTAGCCACTTTGACCTGAACCTCATCAAGGTTTTTCTCGCGATTTGGGACATGCAAAGCCTCACAGACGCAGCAGAGCGCCTTGGTTTGACCCAACCCGCAGTTAGCCATTCGTTGCGCAGATTACGCGATCAGTTTTCCGACCCTCTGTTCCAACGCGTTGGAAACCAAATGTTGCCAACAGCAACAGCGACCCGATTGCGCGGCCCGTTTGAAGCGGCACTGTCCTTGCTAGAGCAAACCGTGCAGGACACCCATCGTTTCGTGCCCGAAGCCACGTCACGCCGGTTTCGCATTGCGATGACGGACACAGGTGAGTTTTTCTCTATGCCGCGCATTCTGGCCGCTTTGGAAAAAGCAGCCCCTGAGGCGAACATCACCTCCGTTCGCATTGATCCATCTGAGATTGCGAGCGCACTGCGCAGTGGTCATGTGGATTTGGCCATCGGCTATCTGCCAGGACTAGATACAGCTCAGTGCCACGGAGACCTTTTGCTAAAAGACCATTTGGTTTGTTTGATGCGCGAAAATCATCCCGCGTTGACGCAAGATTGGACAGAAAGAAGCTTTGCACGCTTATCCTTTGTCGATGTCAGCCGAGCGGCGACGGGGTATCAAATGGCACAAGACAGCTTTAAACGGCGCGGCCTGCGCATAAATGCAAAAGCGCGCCTGGATCATTTTACTGTTGTGCCAGAAGTCGTACGTCAAACAGATTTTGTCGCAATCTTCCCGAATTCCATCTTTTTGCGTCTTGAAGGGCGCGGAGGCTTTTCTGCGCGCGACCTTCCATTCGAATTGCCATCCTATGACATCAAACTCTGGGTGCATTCTAGCTTTTCTGAAGACCCCGCATTGCTTTGGCTCCGCGCGCTTATTCAGACGGCCCTCACATCACCGGAGATCACTTCACATGACCATTAGCACCGACCTATTCCGCCAAACCATGTCGCTTTTTCCAGGGGCTGTGACACTTGTCACAGTGGGGCAAGGCGATGGTCGACGCGGCATTACGGCCACGGCTGTTTGTTCGGTCACGGACACACCACCAAGTCTGTTGGTCTGCGTCAACCGTGCGACGGACACCTGTACAGAAATCACCCGATTGAAAAGCTTTAGCGTGCAGCTTCTTGACCATACTTCCGACGATATCGCCCTCGCTTTTGCAGGTGCCGCAGGATTACGGGGGGCTCAAAAGTTTTCCGTTGGGGCATGGGAAGAAACAGATAGTGGTTTGCCGCAACTGACCACCGCCGTTGCCTCAGTGTGTTGTGAGGTGAGTTCTTACAACGACGTCGGAAGTCACAGAGTGTTCATAGGTGAAATTATAGACTCTGCCCTTGAAGTAGGTGATGCCTTGATTTATGCGCGTGCTCAGTTTGGACGCGCACAAGCAACACTTTAAAAAGACTGCATTAAAGTGGTTGCAGCCGCACAACCTAGTCCAAAGCCGCTGCGGCCGCATCGCTGGCTTGTGTGAGAAACAATGCATCCGAACCTTCGATCACAAAGGACAAACGCGCAAGCCAACGCTTACTGGCACTGCGATCGGCTGTAAAAATGCCAACAGGCACATCCGCCGCTTGCGCAGCAGACACTAAACGCTCGATCAAAGCATCAACAGTAACATCACCCGTATGAGCAGCAGCATCCACGCCAAGATCACCGGGGCCAATAAAAACCAGATCAACCCCTGCAACTGCTAGAATTTCTTCGACATTCTCAACCGCCTGAAGGGTCTCAAGTTGAATTGCCACAAAAGTTTCCTTGCGTGCGCGCTCAATCGATCCAGATATGTTGCGCAGATAGGATGCGGCGCGTCCAGGCCCTGCTCCGCGTGCGCCATGCGGGGCAAATCGAGCGGCTTTCACAACGGCTTTTGCCTCGACTGCGGATGAGATATGCGGCACAAGAACACCGCAAGCACCAGCGTCAAGAGCAGCCGAAATATTTTGTGGTAAATTGCTGCGCACGCGCACGATCGCTGGGATGCAAGCCACGTCCGCCGCCCGCAACATATCCGTCAACAGCCCGTCTGAAATTGGACTATGCTCCGTATCGATGCAGATAAAATCGGGCTTTGCACCTGCCACGATTTCGACCGACACAGGTGTCGGAATAGCGACAAAAGGCCCACGTAAAGGAACGCGTTTTGCAACGGCATCACGCAAATCGTAAAGCTGCGCTAAACTCATTCTTTCGTGCCCTTTGCAATCCGTGCTTCAAACCGACACACATCAGCGCCCATTGCTGCACATGTTGTTTCAGTGACGCATGTTGGTGCGCCAAAAATCATCCCTGATACTGCTGTCAACATTCCGACAATAAGGGCACAGACAGGCACATCCGAGGCCCCATACCCTGCCGCAAAGGGAGAATTTCGAACCGTCACATTGAGGCTATCTTCTGTTAAAACCGTATCCCAATCGCCCCAACCCAATTGGCCTGACGTTTCACGGATCACACCAAGCAATGCTTCTGAGGCCCCCGCTCCTGCGTCTTTATAGCTTTGCGCCGATTTCCCACCATTGGTGAAAACCGAGCGGATCATTGCCTCGAACACCACTGGGCGTTGCTCTGCTGGCATCTCCAAAACGATCCCCATGACCGCCTCTGGTTTGATGAAAATATAACGCATATCACCATCGAAATAGGTGCCAGCCGTGGCATCATAAGAAAGTCTGTCGCGAAAACTCATTGGTTTGTCCTTTTTGTACATGGGGCAGCTTGCTTACATCAGCGAGGGAATAAAGGTCGCTAAAGATGGTACTAAGATCACCAAACCGATTAGCAAAAACACACATAGAATATAGGGCAAGGCCGCTTTCGCCACTTCTGGCAATGTCGTTCCGGGGGGACTGACGCCATGCATAACAAACAACAGCAATCCAAAAGGTGGCGTTGTAAAGGAAACTTCAAGCATCAAAAGCATGATCAGCCCCCACCAAATCATGTCGAAATCCAAAGACAGCGCAAGCGGAACAAAGAGAGGCAGCGTGATGAGCATCATCGACACCTGATCCATAAACATTCCAAGAACGAGCAGGATCAACGCCATCACCAAGAGTGTCTGAGTTGGTCCCATTTCGAGCGCCGTAGCCCAGCGAACTAAGCCAGATGAAGCACCAGAGAACGCCAAAAGCTGTGCGAAGGTCGACGACGCAGTGATCAAAAGGAACGTCATTCCCGTCACACGGGCCGCATCCGCAATCGCGGTTCTAACGGCTTTGAAATCGAGAGCTTTGAACAGCAATGCTAGAGCGGCGACAGCAACAATTCCAAGAGCACCACTTTCAGTGGGTGTCGCAAAACCAGTTAAGATTGATCCCACAACCGCCATCATAATCACGACCATCGGCAGAATGTCTCGGCAAAAAATACCAACGCGCTTGGACAAAGGCACAGGTTCAAAATCGTAAGACGGTGCAGCATCCGGATCAATTTTGGCCTGAATGAAAATTAAAATTGAGTAGAAAATTGCGAGAATGAGCCCCGGAAGTAAGCCAGCCACAAGAAGACCGCCAATATCTATCCCCGCCAAGGACCCAAAGAGCACGGCCAATGTTGATGGCGGAATGATCACAGCCAAGCCACCCGACCCAAGAATAGGGCCAATGGCCATATGCTTTTTGTACCCGCGCTTCATCATCTCAGGCACCATTAACGTGCCGAGCATCCCTGTATTGGCAAGCGATGATCCAGACAAAGCAGCAAACACAGTCCCTGACGTGATCGTCAGATAGGACAATCGCGCAGGCAGGCGGCCAATCAGAACGTCAATCGCATCCAAAACACGGCGTGCAAGACCTGAGTGAAAGAACAACGACCCCATAACAAGAAAGAGTGGGACGGGCGCCAAGGCATAGGTCGAGACCGCCATCGTCCCATTTGAGAGCATCTGGTCGATACCACGCGCCCCCCCCATGAATAAAAATACGCCGACCACGTTGATCAAAAAGAAGCCAAGCGCCACAGGCAATCCGATGCCCATTGAAAAGATGAGGCCACCGATGAGGATCGCAATCGAAATGCTCCAGTCCATCATATCAAAATCCCTTACATTCCTGCGTGCGCTTCGGGCGCAGCACCAAAGAAGCTTTCGCCGCGCGCAATAAAGGACAGGAACTGAGCGCCCCCAAATCCGAAACCAAGCGGCATTGAGGCATAGAGCGCCCACATCGGAGCATCAAAACTGCGCACCTCGTAGGTGCCTTCGATGATCGACGTGACGAAGCTCTTTCCTGAATACCATGCGAGGTAGAAGCAAATCAGAGCTGAGATGATATGCAGCATGAACTCCCAAGCTTTGCGAACGTTGTTTGGGAGGTAGGTCAAGACCACTTCGACACTGACATGCCCTCGTGTCATCACAAGATAGGGAAGGCACAAAAACGTCACATAAAGCATCGAGTATTCGACGGAATTAACCGCCCATACAAACATCGGAAGGCCAAAGTTTCGGGACAACACATCATATGTGACAATCAAAACAATCGCGACAATGAAAAGGCATGCGAGACGAAACAACAGGTTCGACACCGCATCGAGGCATCTGAACATCAAAGACATGACAGTGTCCTTTCAAGTGGGAATTTATTGGCGAACAATACGAGCATTCAAAATGGCGGGATCAATCATCATCCCCGCCAAGAGACGATTTTAGAAGTCTGTAAAGAAGACCGCCTTGAGTTCATCATGCATTGTTGGGTCACGATCTTTCAGGCGCTGCCAAGAAATATCATATGCTTTTTCAAGAAAGATTTGACGCTGTTCACCGGTCAGTTCTATGTTCTCGATGCCACCCTCCAAAAGAATTTGGCTCTCGGATTCGTTCAGCGCAATACTCGCCCCATAGGAAGATATTTCATGATCGATAGCGGCTTGATTGACAATTTCCTTTGCTTCGTCAGACAGATCATCCCAGCTATCCAAGTTCATAGACACCAGAACATCTGTCTGAAAAAATCCTGGATTAACACGGTATTTCAGGAACTTGTCCCAACCAAAATCACGAAGACCCGTAACTGGAAAAGCAGTTCCATCAACGACACCACGCTCTAAGGATGTATACACTTCGCTTGCACTTTGAACGACATTGGTCGCGCCAAGCTCTTCTAGAAACGACCTAAATAAGGGCGACGAACGCATACGAATGCCCTCTAAGTTTAGCTGACCATTCTCATCTGCACCCGGTTTTTCAGTCGTCCACAAAAAGAAGTTTGCTCCACCGTCAACATGCGCCAGCACATGGGCATTGCCTTTTTCGTGAAAAGGTTTGTTGACCAATTCCATACCGCCAGCGGCCCTAAGCGTCATTGGATCAAGATTGGATCCAGCAAAGGCTTCGCCCTCTGGAACGAGGTTAAGATACAGTCCCGCAGGCAGCAGGAACATATCGGCGATACCGTTCTTTTGAGCCTCCCCCATCCGCTCTGCAGGGATAGTTTCTGGTCCCCCGATGACCTGAATTTGAACAACACCTTCTCCGCGCTCATTTACGAGATCAACAAATCCTTGAAAGTTACGTGCAAATGATACCTGTGCAGGCACAAATGTGACGGCACGGATAATGTCTTCGGCTTGAGCGGCCACAGATGACAATCCGAAAGCCGCTGCAGCGGCAAAGCCTTTGAATGTTAAAAGTTTTGTCATGTTTTCCTCATTGTTGGTTAAGAAACCCCACCGTTTAGTCGGTTTTTATGGGTCTATTTTTTGTTAATCGTTATTTTCGACGTCGATTTTGGACCGCCGGCATTTCAGACGAAACAGCTTCAAAAATCACAAGGGCTGCATCAACAAACTGTGTCATTGATTTTTGCGCAGCATCCCTGTCGCGCGCCCAGTAGCTTTCAGCCAATTTGCCCGCACCAATGCGCGCCGTGTCACGACCATTTGATAGCTTCAGCGTTGCAGCGCGGACCAAATGGACCTGCATATGAAACCGAGACAGTGTTTCTTGCAGACGACGATTTTGAATTCGGGACATCCAGAAGTTGCGAAAGGCAATATTTGAATGCGCGGCATCTTTGGGTGTCTGTGCGGCTTGAACATCTGCAAGAAGTAACCGCAACTCCGCATCATCATCGTCGGTGGCGAATTCAATCAGGCTTGAAAACGCCAAAGGCTCCAGCGCGCGACGGATCGCAAAAATTTCCCGTATATCTTCGACCGTAGGCGTTATGATGACATGCCCATACGGCTGCACGCTTTCAATCAAACCATCGTTTTCGAGCCGCCCAAGCGCTTCGCGCACAGGCGTTCTGGAAACATCCCTTTCACGCGCAATGGTCGCTTCCACCAAGCGGTCGCCAGCCTGAAGGCGGTCTGCCGAAAGATCCGACAGCAAATCATCATAAACACGCTGAACAAGGGACTGCGTCATACTTTTCTGAGACACGGGAGTTATACCTCTTTCGACTTCCTACGGTATACCTTTAAGTTTAAAGTATATATTGCAAGAAAAATTCATGAAAACCGCTCAAACGTGTCGTTTTCGCACAAAAAATAGGCACGGTGTCATCGGAAATCTAAAATTTAAAACGCTTTAAATGGTGGAATCTATTTTATACTCAAAACGATTTCATCAAAAATAAATTCTAGTTAGAGAGCGACATCTGGACTGATCACTTAAGCGACCCAGTTTCGATACAACCGATGACTCGAACACCGATCGACTTTTTCATCCCAAAAATTTAGGATTTTCGGTGCGGATAGTGAAAACTGAAGAGGCCGACAACACTGGACAGCTGGCGCAAATGTATCCAAACCACCAAAAGTCGCCATTGCTGCCCTGATGCGAAAGCTCATTGAACTGGCCAACGCCCTCATCAAGGCAGATCGAAATTGGGTGATATCCGTATTGGTCAAGCGTGATATTCATTCCATTTTCGACCTTCGCACAACAATGCATTTTCCATGACAATGGGCATGCGTATGACAGCTGTAATGACCGGTTGTCAGCATTTCCCGGTCGATACCAATTGCTCATATTTGGCCTTCAAATCAGGGTTGGATCGTTTTCCAACAACAGCCAGTAAGTAGACCGCGTTTCTGACGCTGGCTCGGCCTCCTTGAATCTGTTATTTGCCCTGTCACTTTCCCAATTGCTTGGTAATTGGGGCAAGACCCTCCAGTTTTGCCGCTTGCTTACCGCTCAAATGCCCGAGATCAGGCACATCAGTCAGATATCGCAGAGGCAGTCATCTTTGCAATACTGGGAGGGCTCACCATGATGTCAGCCTTGGCGCAAAGTTCTGTATCAGCAGCAATGATCGTGTCGACGATAACTGCACTCTGCGAAAGATCGCGTTTGATCTGGCTCAGCCGCCGTTTGATCTGCTGGAAGAGCAACCGATGGGGCGTGGCGGCGAGCCGTATTTTGGCCGCAGTGCGCCCCTTGATCAAGGCCTGCCGCGCCCTCGCCAACTGTTTGAGATCATGAAGGGTTTCACTCTTTGGTTGATCGGCCTTCAACTGTAGCAGTGACCTCATTTTGGCTAACATTGCAGCATCTACCCAGTCTGCCTTTGCCTGTTGGCCGACACCTTCGCAAAAGTGCCGAGCCTGACGTGGGCTCCCAAGCGTTAAGCCGAAGTTGTGATACGGAAAACCCAATTCGACACTGCAATGATAAATGCATGTCGATTCAAAAATGACACTCGAGCCCCGGACCCATTTGTCCAAAACGCAGAAATCCGATAGTTTAGTGGACCAGTTTTACGCCGCGTACTGGTCCCTTTTTACTCTGCGATTAACACCACGATAAGCCCTTCATTGCGTAAATTACGAAATTATTTTTCCGATTTCATAGCCGAGCAAACTGCTGCGAAGGCCTTTCACGCAACCTCCATCCGGAACTGGAACTATAAAAAAGACCCCCGTGGGGGCCTTTTCTTGGAATGCCTTCTTCAGACCGCGTCTAAGCGTCTGAAATGAGACTGCGCATAGATCAAGGCCTCTCCCTCGCGCAGCGCCGTATCCTTTATAGCCCCAATAAAGACCATGTGACTGCCGTTTTCACTTGAGGACGTGACCTCACAAGACAGGCTCGCCAATGCTGACTTAAGACGCGGCAGACCCACAACGCAGGCGGTCCAGTCTGCTGGGGTGAATTTATCGGCCCCTGTTTTCCCTGTCGCACCAGCAAAACAAAGCGCCACATCAGACTGATCGCCATCTAAAAGCTGCACAGAGAATTTTCCAGAACGCTCAATCTCCTGACACGTGCCGGTTTTGCGATTGACACAGACAAGGATAGACGGCGGATTGTCGGTGACCGAACACACCGCCGTCGCCGTGATTCCACGCCTCAGCGTATCTTTACCGGTGGTAATTAGCGTCACAGCACCGGGGAAAAGCCCCATGGCCTGACGAAAGGTCGCTACATCCACCATATCAAGCCGCCTGAAGGCTGGTGAGATACTCTTGCGCCGCCGCTTCATCGGCGAACCACGGAAAGAAATCACGCGGATCGTCAAACCCGTTAGCAATGCGTTTTGCGAGCCTCGGCAAAACCTGCGCTGAGCCCATGATGTTCAGCACAAAGGGTGGCGGCGGCAAGAGCATCATATTGGTCCAACGGACAACCCATTGCGCATAGTCCCAGAATTGCTCAAAGGTTGCGACCATCCAATCCTCATCAAACGGCTTATCACCCTGTGCAAGAATGGCGTCAAAATAGACCGCCGCCGCCTTCGCCGCGTTGTTCGCACCCTGCCCCGTGATCGGGTCATTGAGGCATACAGCATCGCCAAGACCCAAAACCTTTGCCCCAGATGGCAAGGTTGCGACAGGTTTACGTACCGTTGGAGGGAAACGCCCAGCAAGAATTCCGTTCTCATCGGTCAACTCGACATTGCCACACCGGGCATATTCCCAAGGCAAGTAAGTCTTAAGAATGTTCAGCGAAGTCTCAAGATGTGCCTCAGGCGTGGTGGCATCTTTCCAACAATCCATAGGGCCACCCGGCACACCCTCGAACACCATAATATCGCACGGGCCGGCTTTGGTCAGCGCGGGGAAAACGAAGTATTCGCCAACACCAGGGATAAGGTTAAAGTTCACCGCCGAAAAATTCTCGCGCGGCGTCATGCCATGGACATAGGTCAACGCCAGCGCACGCTGTGGCGCATCAAACGGCGAACGCTCTGCATCGCGTTCAAAGAGTTTTCCAATCTCGCCCTTGCCAGAGGCGACAATCACCAGATCAGCAGTCTTGGATTCCTGTTCCAGCATAGCAATATCGGCAGACGCAATCACCAGATCGCCGCCCAGACGGCTGAATTCCTCAAGCCAGCGCGGCATTTTCACCCGCTGGTCGACCGATTGGCCTTTGGCATCAAGCCGTGAAGACCACTCCAGCGCCTTGCCCGCGCCTTCGGGGGCCGGCACGGTGAAAGAAATCCCTTCAACCGGTGGGCAAGCCTCTTCCCAAAAATTGATGCCAAGGGCGCGTTCGTGGTCTAGGGATGCGTCGAATTGGCATTGCGACGAAAGAACCCGTCCCGCAGCAATCTGGTCGCCGGTGCGGTCCTGAATAATCTTAACGTCATAGCCCTTTTGCAAAAGGCCGATAGCAAGTTGCAGGCCCGACTGGCCCCCACCTACGATGGTGATACGTTTCATGCGTGTTTCTCCTGTTGTTTTTGTTTTGATATGTGTGGTCGCGGATCAATCCATCAGGCGCGGGATAGCCGGACTTTTGCCCTCAGGTCCCATCGCCGAATAACCACCATCCACGCGAATATCGGTCCCGGTCACGAACGAAGACTCGTCCGAACACAAGAATATCACCGCTTGGGCCACCTCTTCAGGGTCCCCGACCCGTGGAAACAGGTGATAATCCGCGCCGACCCTGTCGGTCTTTTCGCGATCGCCATTTGTAAGACCGTCCATGATGTTCGACCACGTCCACCCCGGTGAAACGGCATTCACGCGGATGCCCTCGGGGGCCAAATCCATCGCCTGATTTTTCGTCAACTGCAAAATCGCGGCCTTTGACACTGGATAAAGCCAGCGGCCGGTCTGCGCCACACGTGCAGAGATCGAGCCGAAATTCACAATGGCGCCTTTGTTTTTCGCAAGCTGCGCACGTGCCGCCTGCATTAACATGACCGAGCCAACAATGTTTACATCCAAAGCTTCCAGCCATTCTGCCCGCGTGCTTTCCACCCCATTGTCGAGATAGGTCGCGGCGACATTTACAAGAAAATCAATTCGGCCATATGTCTGGGTTGCTGTGGTGACGACCTTGGCAATATCTTCATCCGAACAGATATTTGCTTCGACGAACGTCACCCCGTCCGCCTCAAGTGCCTTACCGCTTTTTGCGTCGATATCCGCGATTACAACTTTCACGCCATGGGCGCGAAAGGCCTGAACCACAGCCGCGCCAATTTTTGTGGCACCACCGGGTACAATCGCAACTTTATCCTTCAGCCCTCGCATCGGTGTCTCCCTTATTGTTATGGTTTTGTAAAAAAACCTTGCCTAAAGGGGGGCGCCTCGCGCTATCCTGTTTGCGTCAACACTATCCAGAATACGAAAAAATTATCTTTAGCTCTAAAATAAGATGCGTGACGATGGACAATACTGGGGCAATACAGAATATGGCAGACACGGGACGGCCGCGGCATTTACCGCTGTCCTGCTCACCATTTTTCACCTCTCAGGATGTGGATGAAGCCCGCGCGCGCGTTGCACAGGTCTATTGCGACCACCGACTGGAACCCATGGGCAAAAGAGGTTTCGACGCTCGGCACAATCGATTGGCGGGAAGCGACCTGTCAATCAATGTGATGACTTATTCGGCAAAAACCATGATCATTCCAGGGGCCCTGAAAGAATTCTATCTATTTCAATACCCTTTGAGCGGCCATGCCTCGATCTCGAACGGCACAAACTGCCACGAGATCGGCGGGGGTCGCAGTGGCGTTGTGAATCCAAGCGAAAGCACCTGCATGATTTGGGGTGAAGGCTGTACACAACTGATGATTCAAGTCCGCCGAGATGCGTTGCAGCGCACAGCACGCAGTCATTTCGGCTTGCCTGACGGGCAAAGCCTAAGGTTCTGCGGCGCAAATGATATGCGTGCGCAAGAAGGCAAAGCCTTTCTCGGCCTTCTGAACTACGCGATGAGCGGCGATGGCGTGCTGGGCACTGGCGGCCTTATGGGGCAGCAATTGGAAACAACCCTCATGGTCGGGCTTTTGCAGACCCAGCGGCACAACCTTTCTGAACAAAGCCTTGAAAAATCTGGCGCTTTGCCGCGCGCTGTGCGGCTGGCAGAAGAGTATATGAGCGCGCATATTGCAGAGCCGCTCACGCTCGGCACTTTGGCACGTGAAACAGGCGTCAGTGAACGCGCGCTTCAGATGGCATTTCGGGCTGGGCGGGGTCGATCACCGATGGCAGTGCTCCGCGATCTGCGATTGGAACGCTCTTGGCAGGAACTCAGCCACGCCGAGCCTGGCACCAATGTCACCGATGTTGCAATGCAGCTAGGTTTTTATCATCTCGGGCGATTTTCCGAACATTTCCGTCGTAAATTCGGCTGCACACCAAGCGAAATCCTGCGCAAGGCGAGGCGTTTGTGACCTGCGTTTAATCTTCGGCTTTTACGCGACGGATATCATCCGATCCATGTATGAGTGCCCCTCTCAATGCAATTTTGTCGCAGTAAAGATACCCTTGCCGCGAAGACGGAGCAACAATTCCTCAGAGCACTAGCTACGACACCAAACTTCGCTTAGGCGCATAATACATAGCGCTCTGAAATAATAAGAATGATTGGGGATATCGGCAATTGTTACTGATATTTGGGCAATTTCCACACGTGCAGCCTGATCAACCTCATTTGTCGATGGCCATTCGAAATTGATTTATCTGGGCTGCAACATAGTCCAAATAATCAGAGCCTTGAGGATCATCACCATTCAGTTTTCCCTGAAACATATCGATAAGCGCCGTCGCAACGATCACGCCATCAGCCACCTGTCCGACGTCCGCCGCCATCTGGGGCGTTTTCACACCAAAGCCGACCATTACAGGTAACGTGCTGACTTTGCGGCATTCAGCAACGCCTGCTGCGATGGCTTCGATTGAGGCCGAAGGGCCACCCGTCGGGCCAACAACAGGGATACAATATAGAAAGCCACCGACAGCTGGATGCTCAGATGTGAAATCTTTTGCTTCAAGCGTGGGGGCAGCCATCGGGATCATGAATATTCCAGAGCGTGCCAAAGCATCAAGCAGATCACCGGCTTCGCGTAAGGGGAAATCGCCTGCGATCAACCCATCCACACCCGCAGCAGCCGCACGTTGTGCAAAGTGTTCATATCCCATCACCGCAAGCGGATTGGCGTATCCCATCAACACTAATGGCGTCACAGGATCCGTTTGCCGAAAAGCTGCGCACAGATCCAATGTACGATCCAAGTTTCCGCCAGATGCAAGTCCGCGAATGTTCGCTTTTTGTATTGTCGCACCATCGAGAATTGGATCTGAAAACGGATGACCAATCTCAATAAGGTCAATGCCCGAAGCAACAAATTTATGCATCAAGGCCAGAGACGCCTCAAAGGTAGGATCATTCGCAACTGTATACGTCACAAACGCTGATTTATCTTCTGCTTTAAGCCGTTTAAACATCGAGTCAATCCGGCGCGTTTTCGGTGTCGTGGCACTTTGGGTCATTGTGGGATCTCTTCCACTAGAGTTTCAATATCCTTGTCTCCGGATGACTGCGCCATCACGACAATGGTTTGATCAGGTGACAGTTGCGCGGCAAGACCTTCGGCGGCAGCCAAGGCATGACCTGCCTCAAGACACAGTAAAATACC
This sequence comes from Pacificibacter marinus, assembly GCF_018860665.1. Classification (GTDB taxonomy): domain Bacteria; phylum Pseudomonadota; class Alphaproteobacteria; order Rhodobacterales; family Rhodobacteraceae; genus Celeribacter; species Celeribacter marinus_A. The sequence continues at coordinate 10,586 of NZ_JAHKPK010000056.1, read as the reverse complement.
TTCACGTTTCGCAAGGCGTAAAACGGCAGCCTTGGCGGCAGCATTCGATACCTCCATCGTTTCAATCCGTCCCGTTTCGACCAAATGAGCCAACTGCGGCGATGACCCCGGATAGGAAAGCCCCGGAGCAATCGAAGAAGTAGAGATAATTTGACCATGCGCATCAGCCAAAACCATTGTTTCTGCGCCGTGAAAAATACCCCGACGCCCGCGTCCCAAACGCGCTGAATGCGCAGATTTCTCGCCTCCCTCGCCCGCACCTTCTACCGCCATCAAACGCACTTGCGGATCGTCTAGAAACGCAGAAAACAACCCGATGGTCGACGCGCCGCCCCCCACTGCAGAGACGAAAATCGAAGGCGCAAGACCTTGATCTATCAACTGCAAACGGGTCTCTCTGCCAATCACGGCTTGGAATGCCGCGACCATTTCAGGGTAAGGATGCGGCCCGATGGGGGCACCGGCAACATAGGTTGTTGTGTCGCTACGGCCCATCCAATGGCGTGTTGCGGCACTGGTTGCCGCGCTCAAAGCGCGATCCGCGTCTTCGACGATTTGCACTTTGGCCCCAAAGAGAGTCATCTTTTTGACCGTGCTCTGTTGGCGTGCCGCATCACTTGCACCGATGTAAATTGTGCATTTCATCCCGAACCGCGCGGCCACCGCCGCCGTGGCAATCCCGTTCTGTCCTGAACCTGTATCTGCCACAACGGCATTTAGACCCATGCGTTTTGCCAAAAGGCATTGCCCGACGGCGGAATTGGCGTAATTCCCACCGTTGAAGGTCAAATCATCGCGTTTCAATACAATTTGCGCACCACCTTTACGGGCGGCAAATCGCGGGATGTCGAACAAAGGTGTCGGCCTGCCCACATAGCGGTGCAGCAGTTGATTCAAGGTATCGCGAAATTCTGCGTCTTTCCGCGCGTCGTCAAACGCAGCTTCCAGTCGATCAAGAACAGGCAGCAAAATCGGAGCTACGAATTGCCCACCAAAATGACCAAAACGCCCGTTTTTTGTAGAATTTTTTGTCTCAATCCCCATGATTATCTTCCCTGTGCGCCGGTGCGCCGCACCAAGACAGCTGCAAGGATGATCAAACCTGTAATGATATCTTGCATGAACGTCGACACGCCAAGAATGGTCAAGCCGTTCCCGACCACCGCAATGATCGCAGCCCCCACAAGCGTGCCTGGCACGTTTGCCTCTCCTTCACGGAAAGCCGTCATGCCAAGAAAGACAGCCGCATAGGCCGAAAGTAGAAAGCCACCGCCACCTGTAGGACTGGCGCTGCCAATTCGGCCTGTCAGCAACATCCCAACCAAGGCGGCTAAAATTGCGGAGCACACAAAGGCAAACGTGGTGTTGGACACAATCCGCACACCAGCCAAGCGCGCCGCTTCGCGATTGCCGCCAATGGCATAGAGACGGCGACCGATTTCGATTTTATCGAGTAAAATCCACGCCAATATGGAAACGCCAAGCAACCAAAACGTCAAAATCGGAATGCCAAAGCTTTTGCCCCGCGCCAAATCTCTAAATCCGGTTGGTATATCGCCAAACAGCGTTGCCCCGTTGGAAAGCCAAAACGTAACGCCTCCGACAATCGTACCGATGGCCAAAGTGGTGATGAAAGACAAAACCTCGAAGCGGGCAACGATAAAGCCGGACACGGCACCGAAAGCACCTGCGGCGACGAGAACAGCAAGGCACACAAGGGGCGCAGGGATGCCAAGCTTGAACAAAAAGACAGAGAAAATACCTCCAAAAGACACGACCGAAGCCGTCGAGAGATCAAACTCTCCAACCGCCATCACAATCGTGGCGCCGATGGCAACAATCGCCAGAAGCGTCATTTGTTGCGTTATGTTGATCAAGTTGGAAGCAGTCCCGAAAGCCTGCGGAGACGCGATGGAAAATGCAGCGATGATTGCCACAAGCGCCATCAAGGTCCCGTAACGACGGACAAAGGATGTCATGCGTGGGTCTCTTTTTCTGTTTGGTGTTGAAAAGCTGCGTCGATGACGCGTCTTGGGGTTAGGGTTTCGCCCGAAAACTCAGCGGTGATTTCACCGCTGGCAAGCACAAGAACACGTGCGCTTAGGGCCATCAGTTCATCCATGTCACTGGTCGTCATTAAAACGGCGGCGCCATCTGCGGCAAAGCGGCGTGCAAGGTCGTGAATTTCGGCCTTAGCGCCGACATCGACACCGCGACTTGGTTCATCGAGGATCAGCAATCGCGTGTCACGACCGTACCATCGCCCGAACAAAAGCTTTTGTTGGTTGCCACCAGACAGCGTCAATGGACCATCCCATGGCGACCCCATTTTAACAGATAATGTTGTTTGAACCGTCTTGCTGCGTGACACCAATTTGCGTCGGCTTGTCCAAGGCAATCCATTCCAAGTGCGCATGGAAGGCAATTGCGCAATCGAGATATTATCCGCGATCGAACGGCTGGTGATCAGGCCTTCGTGACGCCTGTCTTCAGGGACATAGGCCGCCCCTTTGGCGATCCTGTCGCCGATACGTCCCGCCCTTAACTCTGTGCCGTCAAGTTCGATCTGTCCGCCAGAATGTTTTGACGCCCCCCAAATCAGTTTCATCAATGACGAGCGCCCCGCCCCGACAAGACCATATAGGCCCACGATTTCGCCTGCGCGGACATCAAAAGAAACCCGACTATCGCGCGTGCCATATGGCACATCACGCAAACGCAGAACCACAGGATTGCCGACAGGGGGAATATGTGCGGCCCCACGCAATTCTTCACGCCCAGACATCAAATGAACCAGACCGGCACGATCTGTCTGTGCAATGCGCCCTGCCCCAACAGTGCAGCCATTGCGCAAAACCGTGTAGCTGTCGCAAATTTGCATGACCTCATCAAGGCGATGCGAAATGAAAATCACCGCGACACCCTGTTCGGACATACGGTTGACAGCTTGGTGCAAACGCGCCGCTTCGCCATCTGACAAAGAGGCGGTTGGTTCATCCATCACCACCAAACGTGCAGGGGCGCCCACCAACGCGCGAATGATTTCCACAAGCTGTTTTTGCCCCGTCGTCATCTTTGCAACAGGAATATCCAATGGTAGATCGGGGGCAATATTGCGCGCTGTCTCTGCAATGGTTTGCCGCATTTGCGCTCTATCAATGAAGGGGCCCTTGCGGGGATAGGTCCGTCCAACAAATGCGTTTTCTACAGCTGTAAAATGCGGCACGAGACTGAGTTCCTGGTGGATAAACCGAAAGCCAAGTGCTTCGGCCTGTTTCACGCCAGAAATAGTGACAGGTTTGCCATCAACCAAAATATCGCCTGCATCAGGTGCAATCAAACCCGACAAGGATTTGATTAAGGTCGACTTTCCTGCACCGTTCTCGCCAACCAAGCTGTGAACGGAGCCAGCCTCGACCACGAGGTCAGCACCATCAAGCGCCTTAGCACCACCATAGTGCTTTTTCACACCACGCAGCGTCAAAAATGGCTGCCCTGCCCCTGTGGTATTATCTGGCTCCGACTTTATCATTCGCAGTCAGCTCCAAGGCTTTGCGCTGTAATCGGAATCGCAGTCACATAAATTTCGTCGCTTTCAGCAGTGCCCCCAGCAAGGATTGCCTCGAGCTGTTGCGCGCCGATTTTGGCCATACCCGCGAAATCTTGACGCAAAGTCATTTTGAAATGGGTGCAAGAGGAGATCATATCGACGGCTTGTTCATTGCCATCGATCCCCATGATAATGGCTGAAGAGTCTGGCGCTTCGGCTTCAAAAGCCAGCTCTGCGCCGATACCAGGGTCATCGAATGCGGCCCAGACACCGTCAATTTCATCACCATGTTGGCGCAGGATATTTTCCATCGCGATACGTCCATTGTCCACAGGGCCCGGAACCTGAACAAAATGTTCTGCAATCACATTGATATCTGGGTACTTAGCCAGTGTTTTGTCCAAACCCAGTTCGCGTTGGTACACGCCCGGATGCGCTGAATGGAAGAATTTCACGATATTGCCTTTGCCATCCAGCGACGTGAACAGGGCTTCGGACAATTGCACACCAAGATCAAAGTTGTTGGAGGTCACATTTACAGCAACGTTTTCAGCCTTGGCACCGTCAAGCGAGATCACCGGTATGCCTGATTCGGCAGCCAGAGCCACCTGATCGGCAATCAACTCAGCCGTGGTTGAAACCAATACAATCGCATCAGCTTTTGCGTTTACGGTATCTTCAATACGTGATGCCAATTGGGCAAAGTCGTTGCGTGTATCGATGACAGTCACGTTCCAGCCACGCGCTTCACCTTCGGCTATGAATGCTTGGACCATATCGTTTGTGGGAATGGAGCTCATGTAAGGCGTCAAAACATTAACGTCTGTCGCAAAGGCAGGAAGGCAGCCAAACGTTGCCAACGTCAGTGCCGTTATAGAAGTTTTCAAGGTGGTCATCATATATCTCCTCATGTGTTGGGGTTAAGCTGGCATCTTGTGGTGATGCTCTTTGTTGTTCAAAACAGTCAATGGTTCCAGCGCATCAATGGCGCGCAGATAGGTCTCAAACATTGTGTCATATCGCGCCTTTTGGCGCGGGTCTGGTTCAAAGATTTTCTCGACCCGCGTCATGTTTGGTACAGCGCTTTTAATATCGGGGAATGCACCAATGCCAACGGCGGCCAGAATGGCGGCGCCAAGGCATCCGACATCACCATACTCAAATTTGTGCAGCGGTACGCCAAGAACATCTGCTCTGATTTGGCTCCACAAATCCGAACGCGCACCGCCACCGCCATACAGAAGATAATCTGGCTGAGCGCCTGCGGCTTGACCCAAAGCATCAAACAAATGGCGCGCTGACATAGCAACGCCCTCCAAAACGGCCATTGCAAACTCTGGGCCTGATGTTCGACTGTCCAACCCGATGAATGATCCTCGTATATTAGAATTCCAAATTGGAGCACGCTCACCTTCCAGCTGCGGAAGGAAAAGCACATTGCTTTGCGCGCGATCCACTTGCTCAGCCAAGGCGATCAATTCTGCTGGGGTCTTGTCCACGACATTGCCCCACCACCGCAGACTGTCCGCGCCACTTTGAGTGGGGCCTGCATTTACCACCAAATTGTCCACGGTGGCAAAGGTTACAACCCCAGAAGCTCCAATCCGCTCGCTGCCAACGACCGACAAGATTTCACTTGTGCCGCTGATATACATGCCTTGTCCCGGTTCATATACACCACAGCCAAATAGGTTTCCCCATGCATCCATTGTGCCAGAAACGACAGGCACTTTGCGTTTGTGACTTCCAAGTTCCATCTCTCCAACAACATCGGTGAAAAAGCGCAAGGGAGGCAAACGCTTTGATGCCCCAGGCATCAAGTCAAGAAGTGGCGAGATATATTCAAGGTCTGTGCCCACCTGACCGAACGATGCAATGGGATCAGAAACGGCAACACCTGCAAGTTTAAAAAGACAATAGTCCTTAGGCGACAAGACATAGCATGTGCGGTCCCAAATATCTGGATGCATTTGTTCCATCCATTGCATTTTGGCCATCACATGACTTGCCCCAATCGGCATATCAGTCCCCCACCACGCCTGCTTAAGCGCCGGCGTGATACGGTCTTTCAAAGCGGTGGCTTGATCTGCGGCACGCACGTCTTGCCACGTTATCGCGGGGCATAATGGTACGCCTGACGCATCAACAAACACCTCTGTATTGACTTGGCTACATATGCCAATTGCCCCTACGCAATTGGCATCACGCCCTTCAAGCAAGGCATCGATCGCATTTTGGATACCATCCAACCAGTCTTGTGGATCTTGTTCAACCAAACCCGGCCCTGGTCGAGACGTCGGATAAGAACGACTCCACTGATCGACGACTGTACCATCAATGTTGAACAGACCCGCTTTGACAGCCGTTGAGCCGATATCAAATCCAATGATCAGTGTTCCATCACGCATCAAGCCCACTCCGCAAATCTGTAAATAAAGATTTCAATACCTTATCTCCCTCAAGCGCAGCCCTTAAGACTTGAGATCCCACAACGACGCCATCCGCCCCTAGTGAAATTGCTTCACGTGCTTGGGCCCCGTTGGAAATGCCAAACCCCAACAAAATCGGAACATCGACACCGGCATCACGCAACTGCAGGATACGTTGGCGGTTTTCCGGATCCAACTCTTTGCGCGGTCCTGTTTGCCCAGCGCCAGCTTGAAGCATCACGTAAAACGTCGCCTTTCTAACCGCATCAATGTCATGGTCCACGATAGGCCATCCCACGAAGACAGAAGGTGCGACCCCTGCCCCGATGGCGGTTTTTTCGATTTGCTGTGCGATATGTTCATTGCTACACCCAACACTTAGGAAACTATCGATCCCCGACCAAAAGTGAGTATCCTCTCGACCTTTATGCGCCTGCTCAACATAGCCCATCAACAAAATTTTCGGAGCAACCCTACGTTTGGATAGGTGATTCATCACGCGATCCAAATCTTTTCGCGCTCGGTCTACATCCGCGCGTTTCATTGAGGCACTGACATCGGGCCCGTCTAAAAAAGGGTGATCAGACGCAAGTCCTATTTCCAGGACATCGACCCCATGATCGGCATAAATATCGACCAAATCCACAGGGACCTTAGGATCTCCTAGCGGAAAATAACAACTTAAAACTGGCGCTTCTCGTTGAGAAAGCAGGCCATTGTTTTTTAAGTTCGGGCGTGCCATTTCAGTATCTCTCTCCCAATTCTTAAACCGTCAAATAGCGCAGCAGGCGCTTTAGATTTAAAATAAATAGAGACACGGGAAATGGCATAGTCAAGCTCCGACGCACGCCTAAACTTAACATTATGCAGGATGTGGATAAAACATAAAACGGAAGCTACTCTTTTAGCTTGTGCCGCGTTCTCCGGTCGGCCAATGGCCGCACTCCAAAGGTTTTTCGGTACAACCCTGAGAACCGTCCTTGATGCGGCATACCTACGCGCCTAGCCACTGCCGACAAAGGTAAATCATCTTTTCGTATGAGGCTGCGCGCAACATCCATGCGAATTCGCATTAGCACCTCATAGGGCGGTTTTTGATAATACCGCTGAAACCCATCATAAAGTGCGCGTTCAGAGACGCCCACCTCCACCGCCAAGTCAGCGACTGAGAGCGCCTCATGAAAGCGGGTTTGCATGATTTCAACCACGCGATGAACATGTCGCGGCGTGGCATACAGCCGCTCTGGAACTGGCGAGCCATTGCGAAAATATGGCAAATTTGAAATTAACAACTCAACAACAGTATCAAACCGTTGCTGAAACATGTCTCCCTGTGCGGAATCGTAATTACCCATATAATGTGCCAAATCACTCATAGCCGTTTGCAAGAATTGTCCATGAGGCGTCCCGAGTTCAATCACTGGATCAAACACGATTTCCGCATCCAGCCGACGATGCGCGCGTTTTTCAAATGCAGTTTGAATGGACTTTTGACTGATTTGCAACATCCACTGGTAAGTGTCTGGCTTCCAACGCGAATGAAATCTCTGCCCCGGGGAAAGCAGGAGTGCGCGCCCAGGCTGCGATTGCGCCTGCTGTTGACCAATTGAAATATCGACACCACCATGCAGCGGCATCTCGAACATATAGAACCCCTCGAAACCATTCGCCTTCACTTCAATTTCTGCGCCATAACTCAAGGTATTGAAGGCTTCTGTCCCAAATGACGCTGAAACATGTGATAACTCGATAGGCCGCCCGCCCAAAGGCACCAGCCGATGGCGGCAATACGATTCTGAAAGGTGCGCCTGTGCATCTTCAAAACGGTTGCAGGAAAAGGTAAGCGTTGTGTTCATCAATCTACATTGGAATATGAGTACAAACCTCGCAAGGCAATTATCATAAGTTTGACTAGCCCCTTATGTATCGGAAGTTTGCTATCGTTATCCCGATCCGGCGTTTTGCAAGATACCGGATCGGGAAGGTGTACGCCGTTAGCCCCTTGTGGTGCGACCACGTAATCTAGACTGGCGACCCTTCTCTTTCTTCAAACTCGAACAGTTGATTGGGGCGTATGCCCCCGGAGCATAAGAAAGAGATTTAGAATATGTAAATATGTACGGACTCTCGGGACACTTCCTGTAAATTACCCAATTTTGGGTGGGGGAAGTTTTTATGACGAACGAAGAACGTGACATTCAACGCAAGCTGAGAGTGCTCCAGCATGCTGAGAAGATCGGCAATGTACGCAAAGCATGCCGGTATTTTTGGGATTGGGAGATCCAGCTTTTATAGATGGCGGGATGCCTATCAAAAGCATGGGGAGGCTGGCTTGAAGAATGCCAAATCAATTCCGAAGAACCCGGCCAATCAAACACCTGCTGAAATCGTCGAGAAGGTTCTGTATCTGCGCCGCAAGTATCACCTGGGGCCCATAAGGATCGTCTGGTATTTGGCACGTTACCACGGCATCAAAATCTCAGATGCCAGGGTCTACCGTATCCTCAGAGGCACACGAATGCGCAAGCTGCATACCAAGCGATATCAGAAGCAGGTTCCAGGTCACCACATCCAAGTAGACGTCAAGCTCTTGACCTTCAAAGGAAAATGCGGCGAAAAGATCCGCCGGTTCCAATACACCGCGATCGACGATGCAACCAGAGTTCGCGCCCTCAAGGTCTACGAGAAACATACGCAGGCAAACGCCATCGACTTCATTGACCACATCATCGAAAAGGTCCCGTTTCGCATTCGCGAAGTGCGCACGGATAATGGCCACGAGTTTCAGGCCAAGTTCCATTGGCATGTCGAAGATCTCGGGATCAGGCACGCCTACATCAAACGCGGCACACCGCAATTGAACGGCAAAGTCGAGCGATCCCACCGTTCCGATCAACAGGAGTTCTATCAACTTCTCAGCTACAAAGGTGATGTCGATCTGGAGGCTAAACTCGACGAATGGGAACGGTTCTACAACTTCGCCAGGCCGCACGGTGCCCACAACGGACAAACCCCTTACGAGGCGCTCAGAGACAAGCTACAGTAACCCCACAAGTGTCCCGCGGGTCCGTCTAGGTTACACGCTCTCCTTGAAGATTTTGCACCACCTCCCAATCCGCTTCAAATGATGTTTCCCCCAGGAAGAGCACAGCCACGACGCGTGCGCGCCTTGGCCGATGCATTTTCGCAAGCATTGGCAGCACGGAAGTCAAAATAGCGCGCTGAAAGAACCCGAAGTCATCCCCCCATATAATGATGTCTGCTTTGACAACTCACCGCCGGTTGTGTCGATCGACGCGAACACCCCACACAGGTCATTCATCAACCGCTGCATTCCGCTGCGCTGCGTCAAATAGTGAGGACCCACAGGACCAATGGAATTGTGGCAATGCCGGCGATGGTTTGAGAGGTGACGATACCTGCCATCAGCGTGCCATCGCCGTTCATTTGCTGGGTCAACACATAGGAAGTGGGGGCTGTGGGGATAGCAGAGAAAACGACTAGCACCAGGGCTTCGGCCCCGCTGAGGCCGACGGCGCGCGCGATGAGTGCTGCGAGAAAAGGCATCAATAAGAGGCGCAAAGCGCCGGTTGCAGCCAAGGTTAACCCGTCACGATGCAGGGTGGTGGGCTGCAGTGCTGCCCCCACGCAGAGCAGGCCAAGCGGCAAGCTGGCTTGTGCAATCAGCTCAAGGAAGCGCCCTGTGCCAAAGGGCAGACCCCATCCGGTTAGCGCCAGTGCGATGCCCCCTAGGCATGCAAGGATCAGCGGGTTGCGTGCCATTGTACGGAGCATGGCAAGCGGCGTACGGCCGTGACCGGCCTCGGTCAGGGCCATGACGGACAAGACGTTGACCAAGGGCACGGCGATAGCAAGATAAATTGCCGCGCGCTCGATTCCTACGGGTCCTGCCAGAGTGGCAAGAATAGCCAGCCCCAAATAGGTGTTGAAGCGTACCGAGCCTTGCAGCACAGGGCCAAAGCGCGCGGCAGGCATAGGGTATGCGCGCCGGATCAAGGTCAGAGCGAGTGCCGCTATCAGAATGGTGGCAACGGTCGCACAGCCAAGCCGCAGTACCTGTGGATCGCGGATGGGGGCATCAGCGAGACTGCTAACAAGAAGGGCTGGGAAAAAAATGAAATAGTTGATCCGCTCGGCAGCAGGCCAGAAGCCTGGATTGGGAAAACCACTCCGGACAAGAACATATCCAAGGCAGATAAGCGCGAAAATCGGCCAGATGGTGAAGAAAAGCAATGTGATACCTCTTTGGCTTTGGCCTGCGCAGACAGAGTACGGCTGTCGATGCACCTTCCGTTTAAGACCGAAGCGCGGGGAGGGGCAAGTGGATTGCTATAGAGTTTAACATTGAGTGTCTGACGTCAGCACCCGTGGGACAGATTTGAGGATTTGAATAACGGAGGATTTCTGGTTCATCTTATCGATTAGGAGATCGAGATGACGAAGAAGCCCCAGACATCAAAAGACGCCGCCGACAAGGTGGTTAAGAACATCCGCCGCAAGACGCGGCAAACCTATTCAGCTGAAGAGAAAATCCGCATCGTCTTGGCGGGCCTGCGTGGCGAGGAAAGCATCTCGGTGCTATGCCT
>NZ_JAHKPK010000022.1 GCF_018860665.1 Pacificibacter marinus | reverse complement strand
CCCGCCAAGACGATGCGGATTTTCTCTTCAGCTGAATAGGTTTGCCGCGTCTTGCGGCGGATGTTCTTAACCACCTTGTCGGCGGCGTCTTTTGATGTCTGGGGCTTCTTCGTCATCTCGATCTCCTAATCGATAAGATGAACCAGAAATCCTCCGTTATTCAAATCCTCAAATCTGTCCCACGGGTGCTGACGTCAGACAAACGCAGTTGCACAAGGAACAATTATTGCTGGAGGCGCTTCTGCAGAGGGCGACGGTGCAACGGTAACACAAGGCGTTCCCACCTCTGGCGTCATCCCATCGGGTGCTAGAATTGAACGCGAAATTGAATTCGACTTCACGAAATTAACCTCGATCCGTCTTGCTTTGAGAAATCCAGATTTTACAACTGCTGAACGCATTGAGGTGGCTATTAACAATAACTTTGGTCGCGTAGTGTCACGGATGTTAGATTCTGGAACTGTCGTGCTGGACATAAAGGCCACAAGATCGCTGTCGCCGGCTCACGCACTTGGTCGCGTCGAGAACATTTCTGTCGAACCCGAACGCAAGGCAAGAGTTATCGTTGATCAAAGGTCGGGTACGATCGTGATGGGCGAGGACGTCCGCATTTCAAGAGTTGCTGTCAGCCAAGGGAATTTGACGTTGCGCATTGAGGAAGAACCACTTGTGGTGCAGCCAAACCCGTTTTCAGAAGGTAGCACTGTGATTGTTCCCAGAACGCGCGCGACCATTGAAGAAGAACCGGGCATAGGGCTGGCTGAAATTCCAGGAGGAACGTCGTTGTCAGAAGTCATCGCGGGCTTGAATGCTTTGGGCGTATCTCCGCGAGACATGATCGACATCTTGAAAAGCATTAAGGCCGCCGGTGCCTTACATGCAGAATTTATCGTTCGATAGAGGGCCAGATAAACGTAAAACTTAACCGTGATATTTATTATCGCCTGAAAAGAAACAAGTCATTACGCAAGTGAACTCTGGCGAAAAAACTACACCGCCCGAGTTTTTGAACTTGGTTATGTCGAAGACTTTTCAATATCTTCAGCTTCGACGACGTCTGCCTCTTCAGCAATTTCCACTTCTATAAGCCCAGCTGTTGCATCCTCTTCGACTGGTCGCTCCTTTTCTGATCCCACAATCATCGGAAGCATTTCAGTTCCAGCGGGCATCGAAACTTCCGACTGTGCCGGCGTGCGCCAGCTTAATGTATCGAATGCTGAACAACTCACACAAATGGGCTCCCATGATGTATGGACTGTTTGGCATTTGTCGCACATCCACTGAGGACCGCGCGGGGCTGTCAAAGCGCGTGTAAGCCATCCGCGCACGACGACATCCTCAGCCCCCTCACCGCGTTCAATCGCAGCCATCAATGTCATAGATCTTGCGGTCGGATTACTTTCCACCAAATCACCTAAGGTGCGACGTGCTGCTGGAAAATCTTCTGCTGCGATTTGCAACTCTGCCATAAGCATTTTTGTTTCAGGATGGCCAGGTTTTGCTCGCACGAGACCCGCAAAACGTTTGATCCGTGCATTAGGCGTTTCGTTCGGTGCAATGCGCGCAAAAGCTGCAGCCAAATCAGGATGAGGTTGCGTGTCCCATGCCTTTTTCAAAATACGCGTGGCCTGACGATCTTTGCCTTGGCGCGTGTATTCGTCGGCGGCCATGACCGCAGCGGGGATCAAATCAGGTGATTTTTTATTAGCCTCGATTGCGGCCTCTTGAGCCTGTACCGTGGCACCTGTTTCAAAAACGCCTTTGGCTTCTGACAGCGCCAAAACGGCGTCACGTCGTTTGTGTACATCACGGGGAATTGCACCGTGTTTAAACTTGGCAGACAATGTGTTGCGCGCGGCCGCCCAATCTTTTTTACCAGCTTGCAGTTGCAGCAATGTATCTTGCATTTCAACGTGCTTTGGCTTGAGGGCAAAAGCTTTCTCAGCAAGCTTAAGCGCCGTGTCCGTGTCCCCTTCTTCAAGCTTATGCTTTAACATACCATGTACACCAACAAATCTGGTGCGATCATCAGCTACAAGACGACGATAAACTTCTTGAGCTTTGCGTTTATCGCCCGTCATTTCCGCGGCTTGCGCAGTCAAAAGATTGGTCAGCTCAGGCTTACGCAGATATTTTTCTGCTTTCGATGCTTTGGCCATAGCAACACGACCTTCGCCTGACGCCAAAGCCATCATGCCCTCAGCCATTGCATCAAAGCCTTTGCGTTCGCGATTGCGATCAAAGTAACGCGACAACGCTGTTTCATCACCCAAAAGAAACTTCACAAGCGCAACACAGAGCCCAGCAAGTTTCAAAAGCAACCAAGCGACCACCAACAACACCACGACGGCGATAACAACTTTGATTGGAGACAGGCTAATTTTGAAACCCATGAACGCAATGTCCATACTGCCTTCACTGTCGATCAAGAACATTCCGCCGAAAGCGAGCGCCGCCACCAGGACAACAAAGAAAACTATTTTAACCAAAGACCAGAGCATGTGAGCGCCTTTCTATTGAGCAAGCATTGCGGAGAGCGCGTTGGCGACATCGAGACGAGTCTGCGCAATCGCAACCCAATCTGCCATCACCGCTTGCCCCACATCGGGAAGTGTCGAAATTTCTGTCAAAGCTGTTTGCAAATCGTTGTCGCGAAGAGCCTGTTCTGCGCGAGACAATATCGCGTCAGGGCTTGTACCATCTTTAGGCGTCAAAGATCTAAGGCCCAATTGCGTGCGCAAGAAACGATCCATCCAACCTTGATTTTCAACATCCGCTTTTGCCGTCTCAACAATGGCAATATCAGCAGCATCCTCGAATGAAGTCGCAAGGTCTTGTAGGGTCGCGACACCTTGTTTGGCAGGCGCGATCAATGCGGCAGGCACTTCAATTTGCAAGTTCTTGAGAACCGCATCATATGGTTGCCCCGTCGTGATCGCTTCTTGCAAGCGAGAGATAGCAGAGGCTTTGGTTGCATTGGCTTCTTCGGTTTCGGCCGCAGCTTTCGCTTCCTGCAGACGCGCAACTTCGTTATTAAGGAGCGTCTGCATCTCGGTCAACTGGCGTTCATAAGCCGCTGTTGCTTCGGGTGAAACAATAGCTTCGGCTACAGGGGCGGCTTCAACTGCAGTAAGGCGTTGATCAACTGCTGCAAGCGCAGCTTCGACTGGCGCCAATGCATCGTCTAAATTTATATCAGCAATTTTTGCATCTACGGACGTCGTCAAAGCCGACATTTCGCCACGTACCGTATCAATTAACTCAGCCATCTGTACGACCTGAGTTTGAGAGTCAGTAAGCTGATCTTCAAGTGCTGACACGCGGTTTTGTAAAACATCTGTGCTGGCACCAGGGAAAGGCCAACCATCGGGCTTGATGAAATTGGCGCCTGCATAACCAAGACCAACGCAGATAACACCACCCAAAAGCATGGGGACAATTCCACTTTTTTTGACTATGGCCTGTGGCTCACTCAAATTTGGCGCATCTACGGAAGCCTGCTCCTCTGCGACGACTTCTTTTTCATCTACAGACTCTTCTACGGGATTGTCTTTGGGCTCATCCTCTGGTGCGGGGGTTTCAGCCTCAGCTTCAGACGTTTCGCGTACATCCGCAAGCTCAGGTTCCAGTGCGGGAGAGGGGCTGTTCTCTATATCAGTGGTTTTGGGGTCACCGTCATCCGTTTCCGTTTGCACCGCGTCGACAGCATCAGTGATGACCGCTTCTGGAGCGCTCTCGGATTTTGCTGTGTCTTTAGGAGATTTCTTTGACCGTGCCACGATATAACCTTTCGAATCCGAACAAATAATGTGTCGCTACAAAACAAACCTAGTAGGACTGAAAGGGACCCTCAAGCCATTCAAGCCAACTGCGACGCAATAGCCGCCACCATCGCCTCGAAATTCGGCGATTTTGCATAGACAGTGTGATGCGGTACTGGCCCCGACCAACCGTTTGCCGCGGTCTCAGATATCGCAATCAAAGTGATGTCGCCTGCGAAACCATTTAGATTTTCCGACACGATGCGAGCAGAACGGGCAGAGTAAACAGGAACCAAAAGGTCCGTCGCAGCCAAAAGGCTTTGCTGAATCTCATGCGAAAACTCACACGAGTCTTGTCGATAGACAACCACTGATTTTGTCTCAATTCCGGCCAAACTCAACTCGAATTCCATATCCGCTTGCACGTGAGCCCCGCGTAGATATAGCACTTTCGTCGCACCGGAGGCTTGGACCAGTTCGATCAAATCCTTGGCGTTTCCTGCCGCCGAAACCGCTCTAAGCCCAAATGTGCGCGCCGTCTGCGCGGTTGTGTCGCCAACACATAAAATAGGGGTCATTGACGTGATTTTTGCGGCAGCAGGTACCGCGTGTTTCGAGGTCAAAATAATTGCGTCAAATACATCAGTTTTTAGGTCATATGCGATGGGGACAATCTCAAGAGCAGGCGCCAAGATAATTTTTATCGATGGGTTCATCAACAAAAGGGCACGTTTAAGCGCTTTTGCGTCCTCCATTGGTCTTGAAATGAGTGTGATCCTTGGCAAAATGATCCCCAGCATTGTGTGAATGATGCCCTAGTGTTACCCCCCCATATAAGATGAAACAACGCTTGGTCGATTTTAATTGACCAAAGTTTGAAAGGCGCAAATTATGACTGGCATTACCGTCCTTGGTGCAGGTGCATTTGGAACGGCTCTGGCGATTTCCCTGAGTTCCGTACGTAAAGATGTCGTTCTTTGGGGGCGCTCAACCGATCAGATGGTGCAAATGTCAGCGGTTCGTACCAATGAAAGGCGCTTACCGGGGCGTCAGCTGCCTGATGCCTTGGGCATCACATCCGATTTAAGTGAGGCTTGCCGCTCGGATATCATCTTGATGTCGATGCCTATGCAAATGTTGTCACAATTCGCGCAAGAAAACGCAGCATTTTTGGCGGGAAAGATGCTGGTGTCATGCTGTAAGGGCATCGATCTTGCAACGGGACTTGGGCCTGTTGAAGTTCTAAGTCAATTTATTCCGACTGCCAAGGTTGCCATCCTATCTGGTCCGTCTTTCGCGACGGATATTGCGGATGGATTACCAACTGCCCTGACAATTGCAAGCACAGATGAAGCGCTGGTCTCAGCTTTGCAGGCTGGGCTAACTACGAAAACAATTCGGCTCTATTCCAGCTTAGATCCAGTCGGAGTAGAGTTTGGCGGGGCGCTGAAAAACGTGATGGCCATCGCCTGTGGCATCGCAATTGGCGCGGGGCTTGGGGAAAGTGCGCGTGCAGCTTTGATGACGCGCGGTAATATTGAGATGCAACGTCTTGCGACCGAACTTGGTGCTTTGCCGCAAACTTTATCTGGGCTTTCTGGGTTCGGTGATTTGGTTTTGACCTGCACGTCCGCAAAATCAAGAAACTTTTCTCACGGCTTAAAGCTGGGTCGAGGCGAAGCCATCGATCCGACAATCACGGTCGAAGGTGTCGCCACCGCGCGAGCTGTAGCGGTGCTCGCGGAGAGGCGCGGAATAGATATGCCAATCACAAATGTTGTCCGTGACATTTTAGATTCTTCAATCATAATAACTGACGCGGTGGAGCTGCTGCTCTCTCGTCCACTCAAAAGGGAATAAATGATGAAATTCGCTGTTATCTGCGCTGATAAAGCTGGCGCACTTCAAACCCGTCTCGACACACGCGCCGAGCATCTCACCTATATTGAGGCGACGGGAATTGTAGAACAAGCCGGACCGTTTTTGAATGATGCTGGCGACATGTGTGGCTCTTTGGTTATTATCGAAGTGGCCGATATGGCCGCGGCGCAAGCATGGGCAGACAACGACCCCTATGCCAAAGCAGGATTGTTTGAAAGCGTCTCGATTCAAGCATGGAAGCGCGTGATCGGCTGATGGCCTATTGGTTGTTCAAATCCGAAGCTGACGTTTGGTCGTGGGATCAACAGGTTGCCAAGGGCGACATTGGCGAAGAATGGAATGGTGTGCGCAATTACCAAGCGCGCAACAACATGCGTCAAATGCAGCTGGGCGATCTTGGATTTTTCTATCATTCTCGTGCCGAAAAAGAAATTGTCGGCATCGTCGAAGTCTGTGCCCTTGCGCATCAAGATAGCACGACTGAAGACGCACGCTGGGACTGTGTCGATATAAAAGCAGTGCGCCCCTTTGGGTCGCCCGTGACTTTGGCGATGTGCAAACAAAATCCGCGCCTGATTGACATGGTTCTCGTGAACAACTCACGCCTGTCTGTGCAGCCTGTGACTGCTGACGAATGGGCTATTATCTGTGAACTTGGCGCCACGCAACCCTAAGACCTTGTCAGGAATCGTCTAGCCAAAGTGTCGCAAGCTATGCTTACTTAAGCTAGATTGATTTTGGAGGACCTTATGGGATTAATTTCGGTTTTGATTGCAGCGCTTGCAGGTTTTGCCATGGGTGCTGTTTGGTACATGACACTGGCGAAACAATGGGTCGCAGCATCCGGCGTCAAAGTGGACGAAAACGGTCGCCCCGAAGGCAGCTCACCCTTGCCATTTGTTATTTCTGGGATTTGCATGTTGCTGGTCGCGGGAATGATGCGTCACATGTTTGCAATGGCAGGTATTGATGGTGCAGCAAAAGGGCTGGTATCTGGGCTCGGTATTGGATTGTTTTTCATTGCCCCATGGATCGCAATGAACGTCGCCTATGCAATGCGCCCGCGCGCACTGGCCATCATAGATGGCGGATACGCTGCTGTCGGCTGTGGCGTTATTGGGCTTGTTCTCGGTATTTTTTAAAAAATAGAGGGTCCCGACCCCTCGGAACCCTCTTCACCCCACGCGTTCCTAAGCACCACACGCGTTTGATATATTAGGTCCGAGCCATACTGGCCTTGGTTTCAAACTATGTGCTTTAGCGATTCCATGCAAATTAGAAGTCGTGACGTTTTGGTTCAACTGACGATGGAAATTTGCAATTAGACGTTAACTATAACCGCATGAAACATCAGAAAAAAGCCGCCTCAACATACGGTTGAGGCGGCAAATTATTATTTATAGACAGCTTCTTTGCCGAAGTGCTTTACCAACAAGTAGTAGAACACGGCACGGAATTTGTTGCGCTCGGATTTGCCGTAGGTTTCGATCGCCGCATGGATCGCATCCATCAATTCAGGACTATCAGCCAATCCCAATTTTTTAATCAAGAAGTTGTTTTTGACCGTTTCAAGTTCTGACTCTTGGCTGCCAGCAACAGTAGACGCGTCCGCGTTGTAAATCGCCGGACCGCAGCCGATAGTCACTTTCGTCAACAGGTCCATATCAGGCGTCATGCCACATTTAGTTTTAAGATCATCGGCATATTTTGCGATAAGATCGTCGCGTTTTCCCATTGGAATTCTCCCACCAATTACTAGCCGTTCGGCTACGTTCAAAAGCCTCAACTTGGGCTTGACGCTAGATTAGGTTCAGGTGGCTCGAAAACAAAGGGAAAGTTTTGTTAGAAGTCCCCATAGGCGGAAAAGGCCACCCATTACGGTGGCCTTTTTGGTCATGACATTCGGTACGTTTAATAACGATAATGCTCTGGCTTGAAAGGACCTTCCACTGTTACACCGATGTAGTCAGCTTGCTCTTTAGTCAGCTCTGACAGCTGCACGCCAATGCGCGCAAGGTGCAAACGTGCCACTTTTTCATCCAGATGTTTAGGCAAAATGTAGACATCATTTTTATATGCTTCGCCGTTTGTCCAAAGCTCCATCTGCGCCAAAACTTGATTGGTGAAAGATGCGGACATAACGAATGAAGGGTGACCTGTGGCATTACCAAGATTCAGCAAACGCCCCTCAGACAACAAGATGATACGCGCGCCGGATGGCATTTCGATCATATCTACTTGGTCTTTGATGTTGGTCCATTTGTGATTTTTCAACGCAGCCACTTGGATTTCGTTGTCGAAATGGCCGATATTACCAACGATCGCCATGTCCTTCATCGCGCGCATGTGTTCGATGCGAATGATGTCTTTGTTACCGGTGGTGGTGATGAACACGTCAGCCGTAGCCACGACATCTTCGAGGCGCACCACTTCAAAACCGTCCATCGCCGCTTGCAGCGCACAGATCGGATCGATTTCGGTGACTTTCACACGAGCACCAGCACCGCTGAGCGATGCGGCAGAACCTTTGCCCACATCGCCGTAGCCACAAACGACAGCGACCTTACCGGCCATCATTGTATCCGTGGCGCGACGAATGCCGTCAACGAGGCTTTCTTTGCAGCCGTATTTATTGTCGAACTTGGACTTGGTTACAGAGTCGTTCACGTTGATCGCGGGGAATGGCAATTGCCCTTGTTTTACAAGCTCATACAGACGGTGAACGCCTGTAGTTGTTTCCTCGGACACGCCAACGATTTGATCACGCATTTTGGTGAACCAACCAGGTGTTTCGGCCATACGTTTTTTGATTTGTGCAAAAACTGCGATTTCTTCTTCAGACGTCGGCACTTCGATCAAATCGGTTTCGCCGTTTTCAACGCGTGCACCCAGCAAGATATAAAGCGTCGCATCGCCACCATCGTCCAAGATCAGGTTCGGGCCATCAGCGAACTGGAAGGACTTATCTAGGTAATCCCAATGTTCTTCCAAAGATTGACCTTTGATCGCAAACACAGGCACTCCGCTTGCGGCAATGGCTGCTGCTGCGTGATCTTGGGTTGAGAAAATATTGCATGATGCCCAGCGCACATCAGCGCCAAGGGCCACAAGAGTCTCAATCAAAACAGCGGTTTGGATGGTCATATGCAAAGAGCCAACAATACGCGAACCTTTGAGTGGCTTGGTTTCGCCAAATTCGTCGCGCAGCGCCATCAGGCCTGGCATCTCGGTTTCAGCGATGTTGAGTTCCTTGCGACCGAATTCGGCCAGCGCGATGTCTTTGACGATATAGTCGGCCATGTGGGCGGCTCCTTAAAAATAACTTTGAGGTTGGTTACCACCTCGTATACGCGCTTACAACGTAATGGGATTGATTTGAGGTTAAACCCGTGGCGAATTATACGGAACGTGAACGAATTGGCTGGAGTTAAAACATGGCACAAGCACGGGCATGGCAACGCATGCTTTCAGGGCGTAGGCTTGATCTGTTGGACCCGACTCCGATGGATATCGAGATTGAAGACATCGCCCATGGGCTTGCATTTGTGGCGCGCTGGAATGGTCAGACCCGTGGGGATTGGGCCTATTCTGTCGCGGAACACTCTGTTTTAGTTGAACAAATTTTCAGGCAGCTTTATCCGAATGAGCCGATAAAGTGGCAATTGGCAGCCCTTTTGCATGACGCGCCTGAGTATGTCATCGGCGATATGATTTCACCCGTGAAAGCCGCTATTGGGCCAGATTACGGGGAGCTGGACGATCGTTTGACGGCGGCCATTCACATTCGTTTTGGCCTGCCTGCGAAAATTCCTGTGGCAATTAAGCGCAAGATCAAAAAGGCGGATAAGGTGTCTGCTTGGCTTGAGGCAACGCAGATCGCTGGGTTTTCGACAACTGAGAGCAACAAACTGTTCGGCAAGCAAGACGAAACACTTGTGCAAAATCTACGCATTCACCTGCGCCCCCCTGTCCATGCTCGCAACGCTTTTACACTGAGGCATGCTGAATTGATGGCCCTGTTATGAGCTATCACATTCGAAAAGCAGTCCCATTGGATGCCCGCGCGCTTGCGGAATTGTTAAATGAAATCATTGCGGTAGGGGGCACCACGGCTTACGTCCATGGCAAAACTGCCGATGAATTGGCGCAACGTATGCGCATGCCTGGTGCAGTTTGGCTTTTGGCCGAAGATGACACAGGCAGCGTGATGGGATTCCAGTGGATTGAACCAAGCCCCAAAGCCGCTGATGTCGCAGATATTGCCAGCTTTGTGCGTATTGGAGGCACGGGTTTAGGTGTGGGATCAAAACTGTTTACAGCGATGTACAAGACCGCAAAATACATCGGCTATCGCGCGATTGATGCGATCATCCGTGCCGATAATTCTGGTGGATTGGCCTATTACCAAAGTCGTGGATTTGAGACTCTCAAAGTGATCAAGAACGCCGAATTGGATGATGGCACACGTGTTGACAAAATCTGGAAACGCTACGACCTGCGGTGATCAATTGTCGGTGTTTTAAAGAGAATAAGGCGGGAGTTTGCAACTTTTACAAACTTTCCCGCCCCCTCACTTTACATGTTTTAAAGACCCAAAACCGGCATATACGTCCTGCTTGGTGACCTATTTCGGTGACCGCTTGGCCAAGATGCGCTGCAAGGTCCGACGATGCATGTTCAATCGCCGCGCCGTTTCGGACACGTTGCGATCACAAAGTTCATACACGCGCTGAATATGTTCCCAACGCACCCGATCCGCAGACATCGGATTTTCGGGGGGGGGCGGCAAATCATCACCAGTGGCCAGCAAAGCGTTGGTGATGTCATTGGCGTCGGCAGGTTTCGACAGATAATCCGTCGCGCCAATTTTAACCGCGGCGACTGCCGTGGCAATCGCGCCGTAGCCTGTCAGCACAACGATGCGACTGTCGGGGCGTTTGGCGCGCAGCACTTCGACCACGTCCAAACCATTGCCATCCTCAAGACGCAGATCAACCACAGCATAGGCTGGAGGACGTGCGGTTGAAATGGCTTTGCCTGCCGCAACAGATCCCGCCATTTCAACTTCAAAGCCACGTTTTTCCATGGCGCGCGTCAAACGGCGCAGAAACGGTTCATCATCATCGACAAGCAACAGTGATTTATCGTCACCGATGTTCAATTTTTCTGTTGTCATCAAATGATCCTCCAACCATTCGCGCCACATGCGCCGTGTATAAACAGTAGGCGGACTGTGGTCATTGTCAAATTTTACGCTCGGTTACCCTACGGCGTCGATGAAACAACCAACGGTTTCGGCCATTTTTTCAGGGGAATCGTCACGCTTGAAAAAGTCCACAAATCCGCGATCAGGCATCACGAAATAGGTCTGGGTGGAATGATCCATCAGGTAATATTCTGGATCGCCATCAACCTGTTTTTGATAATAGGTTTTATAGGCTTTTGACGCCACTTTAACCTGCTCAGGCGTCCCCGTTAAACCGATCATATTGTCATGAAATAGGCTGGTGAATTCTTTCATCACCTCGGGCGTGTCACGTTCTGGGTCGATGGTGATAAAGGCTGTTTGCACGTCATAACCTTTTTCATCCAAAATACGCTGCGCATCGGCGTTGCGCATATTGTCGAGCGGGCAAACATCGGGGCAGAAAGTGTAGCCAAAGTACAAAATGGTCGGTTTGGTGAACACGTCAACGTCTGTCACCGTTACGTTATCTTCGCTGACCAACTCAAAAGGACCGCCAATTGATCCGCCTGCCACAGCCGCTTGCGAACAACTTGCGAGGTCGTTTGAATTTGAACCAAGGGTTAAAAATAATGTGCCCCCTAAAAGAGCGGCAATTGCGATGGCAGATGTAATGGCGACAGTGCGAGTCATGGGCTTCTCCAGTATGAAAGCAAGGCGACTTAAACCAGAGTTTGCGGCAAGTCGAAACGCGGCAAGATGTATCAACGGTTTTATCACAGCGATACCCCGTAGGTGTTCACAAAAATGGGTGTTCACAACTGCGAATTCGGTTGAAGCGCTTCAATCTGCGCATTGATCGGATCAGCGGGCCAGACTAACAAGAGATATAGTGACACATTAGGATCAGCAGCCTGCCTATGGACCATATTTCAGAAGACATCATCAACCAAGAACGCAGGTCCAACTGGGTGCGATTGCGCACTTTGGTATGGCTCAGGTGGATCGCTATTACTGGGCAGGTGGTCACAATTGGCATCGCTATGGTGTTTTTTGGCTTTCAGCTGTCACTTGGTGGCTTTGCGATTGTCATAGGGGCCTCGGTGATCGTTAATGTTGTGGCGTCTTTCGTCTACCCTGAAAACATGCGGCTGACAGAACGCGGCGCAACATGGATGTTGTTGTTCGACATCACGCAATTGTCGGCGATGCTGTATTTGTCTGGCGGGTTGAACAACCCCTTTGCCTTGTTGATTTTGGTGCCTGTAACGATTTCGGCCACAGCGTTGCGCCCCACATCTGTGATCGCCACCGGCGGGGTCGCGATTGTTTTGGTGACGCTGATTGCACTGATCAATGTGCCTTTGGTCGATATAAACGGAGCGCCAGTGGTGTTGCCTTATATTTTTATCTTTGGGTCTTGGACGGGCATCGTGGTTGGGATCACCTTTTTGGGGGGCTATGCGTGGAAGGTCACATCGGAAATTCACACCATGTCCGAGGCGCTTTTGGCGACGCAAATGGCGCTGGGACGCGAACAAAAGCTGACCGATTTGGGCGGTGTTGTCGCGGCAGCTGCGCATGAGCTGGGCACGCCATTGGCGACAATCAAACTGGTGAGTGCCGAATTGGTCGACGATCTGGCAGAGTTCGAAGAGTTTCGTGCCGACGCGCAGTTGATCCACGAGCAAGCAGACAGATGCAGGGATATTTTGCGGTCTATGGGGCGTAGCGGCAAGAACGATCTACACCTGCAAATGGCCCCTTTGCAAACGGTGATTGAAGAGGCCGCTGACCCGCATATGCAGCGCGGCAAAACCGTGATCATTGACGCGTCAGCGGGCGAGACAGGCGTGGATCAACCGCATGTGTTTCGCCATCCCGAAATGATCCATGGGTTACGCAACCTTGTGCAAAATGCTGTCGATTTTTCTCAATCGACGGTCTGGGTGGATGTGTCTTGGACGAAAGACGTCATTCGCGTGCGCATCATTGACGACGGCGCGGGGTTTCCTGCATCGGTGATCGGCAAAATCGGGGACCCATTTATGCGCAGGCGCAGGCGCGAGGACGATGTGGAAAAACGCCCTGCCTATGAGGGCATGGGTCTGGGGCTTTTCATTGCCAAGACGCTGTTGGAACGCACCGGCGCGGACATTTCATTTGCGAACGGATCGCCCTCCCATGATCAGCATTTGCATGCGGGGAGGCGCTCTGGCGCTATTGTCGAACTGGTTTGGCCGATGTCGCGGATTGCAGTGTCAAAGGAAGAGCAAACCAAGGCCTTAGGCGAAAATGTGCTGTTTGAGCATTGAAAATTCGATGTTTTAACGGACCATTAACCTAAATTTTGAATTGTCATCCCCAACGCGATCGCGCGCAAAGGGGATTCTCATGACTGCCGATACAGTGCTTACGCTTTCGATTATGTGCCTTGGAACGCTTTGCACAGCATTTCTGGTTCTATACGTATTGGCATGGCTTGGCGGGCGCAAAACGGCGGCTGACACCATTGCCCTGCACGGCGACGACAGTGATATTATATTCCTGTTCGATGACGAAACTCTGATCAACGCCACGAAATCCGCGCGTCATGTGATCAGTGCTGCAGCGGAAGTCGGTTCTGATTGGTCGCGCCTACTCAGCGTGCTGCTGCATCGGTTCCCGACGTTTCAAACAGATATCAGTGAGCTCGCTGATCTGGGACAAATCGATGTGAAATCTCGTGACGGCGGTGCGGTTTTGCGTTGTGAGTGGCGCAATGGGCTTGCGCGCGTGTCATTGCTGGATCTGGAAACGGTGCGCGATGATGTGGACATGGATCACCATTCTCTTGCGGCCATGGAACAGGAACTTGAAACCCTGCGCGCCACATCTGAACATGTCCCGTTTTTGGTTTGGCGTGAGCTGAAAGATGGCACCATAAGCTGGGCCAACTCTGCCTATGTTGCGCTTGCCGATGCGCAATTGCCCACCGGCGACATTCCCAGATGGCCGCCCCTGTCTTTATTTGACACCAAACAATTGTGCTCCACCACACCGGGCGCATTCAAACGTCTTGCTTTGACCAATGACACTGCTGGTGATCACCCTTATGAAGTCTTCCCGACGCCAGTGGGAGACGACACATTGTTCACCGCCATTGCAGCAGACCGCACTGTTAAGGCCGAAAAAGCGTTGCGAGAGTTCCGCCAAACACTGACCAAAACCTTTGCGCATCTCACCATCGGACTTGCTATTTTTGATCGTGATCGCAATCTTGCGCTGTTCAACCCTGCCCTTATGGATTTGACAACTCTACCTGTCGACTTTCTATCCAATCGACCTGCCCTGACCGCATTTTTGGACCGACTGCGCGATATGAAAATGATGCCTGAGCCCAAGGACTACAAATCTTGGCGTCAAGAAGTTTCCGAGTTGGAAACAGCCGCAAGTGTCGGACAATACGAAGAGATTTGGTCCCTGCATGGCGGAGTAACTTACCGCGTATCTGGCAGACCCCACCCCGATGGCGCCATTGCGTTTTTGTTCGAAGACATCAGCGCCGAAATGTCGCTCACACGGCGCTTTCGAGCGGAAATAGAAACGGGCCAAGCCGTGTTTGATTCCCTAGATGAAGCCATCGCGGTGTTTTCAAATGATGGTACACTGCTTATGGCCAACAGCGCTTATACCTCGCTTTGGGGGGCTGACGGCTTGGAAGACGCCCGCGATGTCGGCGTGATGGACGCCACACGTCTTTGGCATTCGAAATGTGCACCCAGCCCTATTTGGGGTGATGTACGTGATTTTATTGGTCGTATGGGCGAACGCACAGAATGGACAAATTCAGCACGCCTATGGGATGGCCGACGCTTGAACTGTCGCTTTGTCCCGCTGGCCAATGGGCAAACATTGGCAGGGTTTTCACCAGAAGAAACCACGCAGTTCGTCCGCCCCATCCCCCAACCCCAGGCCGATCCACGCTTCGTCGAGATGTGATCTCGCTTGCCATGGCTGTTGAGCGGTTTA
Source organism: Pacificibacter marinus (assembly GCF_018860665.1). Classification (GTDB taxonomy): domain Bacteria; phylum Pseudomonadota; class Alphaproteobacteria; order Rhodobacterales; family Rhodobacteraceae; genus Celeribacter; species Celeribacter marinus_A. The sequence continues at coordinate 228,632 of NZ_JAHKPK010000022.1, read as the reverse complement.
ATGTCGGCGCATGGAAAAACGTGCGCAGCTTTTAGATAACTTTCTATCCACAACCGATTGGCGAACAGCCAAACGTACTCCTCTCGCGGGGGATGCGTCTTTGAGACGTTATGAACGTTTGCTTGATGAGACCACGGGTCGTCATGCGATTGTGATGGATGCCCCGCCAGAAAAAGGCGAAGATGTCCGACCCTTCTTAACCGTCGCGGCCTATTTGCGTGCCAATGGGTTGGCCGCACCTGAAATATATGAGGCCGATGAATCCAACGGCTTTTTGGTTTTGGAAGACTTTGGGCATGATTTGTTTGACGTTGTTTGCGATGCGTCGCCTGAACATGAGCGCAGCCTTTATACCGCTGCGGTTGATGCTTTGGTCGTGTTGGCGCAGGCCCCTGTTTTGGCTGGCGCGAAAGACTATCATCCGAAAATGCTTGATCTCGCGCTGGCCAGTTTTCGATGGTACGCCGAACCTGCGACAGATCACGATCTCAGCGATGCGCACGCGGCCTGTCGCGAGGCATTGACGCCATTGATTGCCTCTTTAGGGGCGGGATCCGTCACAACCTTGCGCGATTTTCATGCACAAAACCTGCTTTGGTTGCCGACGCGCCCTGCCCCAAAAAATGTTGGCTTGTTAGACTTTCAAGACGCCATGCTGGGGCATCCTGCCTATGATTTAATATCCCTGACCACCGATGCACGACGCGATGTCTCACCGGATGTGCAAAAGATGTGCGTGGAGCGTTTCACCCAAAGCATGTCGTTTGATCCTGAACAGTTTGCACGCGAGGCGGCGATTTGTTCTGTACAACGGAATTTGCGCATTTTGATGATCTTCGCGCGTATGTCGCTGTATTTCAAAAAGCCGCATTACGTCGATCTGATTCCGCGCGTTTGGGGGCATTTGATGACGGACCTTGCCCATCCAGATTTGGTGGATGTAGCGAAGATAATCACATCTGCGATCCCTGCACCGACCCCTGAGATTCTTGGAAAGTTGAAAGCGCAATGCGGCACTGTCTCGACACTGTAATGTTTTTTTGCGCAGGCCGTGGCACGCGGATGCTTGAGCTGACACAACATCAACCGAAACCAATGATCAACGTGGCGGGGCGGCCACTGATTGATCATGCAGTTGACGCCATGGGCGACATCCCGCGACAGTTTGCCAATCTGCACTACCAGCCCGAAATTTTGGAAAAACATCTAAAATTGGCTGGAATCGAGCCTATTTTTGAAACTGATTTGTTAGAAACCGGCGGTGGGTTAAAGCACGCCTTGCCCCTGCTGGATCGTGATGCTGTTTTCACAATGAACACCGATGCGGTGTGGTCTGGTCCTGCGCCAGCAGAGTTTTTGCGCATGCATTGGAACCCAAACATTATGGACGGGCTGCTGCTTTTAATCCCCAAGGCCAATGCCGTCGGTCATAAAGGTAGTGGTGATTTTTTGCGCGCTATTGATGGCACTCTCTTACGCGGCGCTGGTGATGTTTATACGGGACTTCAGGTCATCAAAACCAAGTATGTTGCAGAGATTGAACAGTCACATTTCTCGCTCAATATGGCTTGGGAAACGCTTTTAACCCGTAGAACGCTATATGGTGCGATATATTCGGGCCACTGGTGTGATGTTGGATATCCCGATGCTATTCCACTTGCTGAATCTATGTTGGAGATCCATTCGTAATGTTCACTGAAACAGACCGCCCCCGCGTTTACGGCCTGCCCTGCGGCGTGCGCTTTCCATTCGCGCTTAAAGACGGACTGATGGAGCGATTAAAGTTGCAATCGCCAGACGCCTTGGCGCGAGTGGAAATTTTCGTGAACTCATCACGGATGCGCAAAGATTTGAAACTGGCGTTTGACGATGGGGGCACGCATTTCTTACCCAAAATCCGTCTGATCACCGATCTGGGCACCGACATTGCGGCGCGCGATGTGGCCACAGGCGTGTCCGGTTTACGGCGTCGACTTGAACTATCGCAGCTTGTGGCGCGTTTTTTAGATCAAGAGCCTGATTTTGCAGCACGCTCAACCATTTACGATTTGGCAGACAGTCTTGCGGGTTTGCTGTCTGAAATGCACGACGAAGGCGTATCGCCAGCGGATTTGGACGCGATCAACATCGAAGATACATCCGGCCATTGGACACGGGCACGGCGATTTATGTCGATCATTTCTACTTTTTTCGATCCAACGCAAAACCAACCCCCGATGCCTGAGGCGCGATTGAAGATGGTTGTGGATTTGCTGAGCGACAGTTGGAGCGCCACGCCCCCAAGTCATCCGATTATCGTTGCGGGGTCAACAGGGTCGCGGGGGACCACCTCGGCCTTTATGAAATTGGTCGCGAGCCTGCCACAAGGGGCTGTGGTTTTGCCTGGTGTGGATTTTGATATATCGGCCGAAACTTGGGATAAAATTCATGAGACAGACGCCTTTGAGCATCCGCAGGCACGCTTTTCGGCTTTTGCTAATAAGCTGGGCATATCGCCCCGTGGCATTGAAAAATGGGTGAAAAACTCTGATGAAAATGTGACCCTAAACCAGCTTGTATCGCTTGCTTTGCGCCCCGCTCCCGTCACCGATCAATGGATGACCGAAGGGCCGAATTTCAAGAATGTATCAGATGCTTGCAATGATTTAACTTTGATCGAAGCCCCAGATTCACGATCAGAAGCTGTCAGCATAGCCTTGGCACTTCGCAAGGCGGCCGAAGACGGTAAAAAGGCCGCGCTGATCACGCCCGATCGTGCACTTGCCCGTCATGTCACCGCTGTTTTGGATCGGTGGGACATTGCCCCCGACGACAGTGCGGGCATTCCGTTGAACCAAACTCCACCAGGTCGGCTGTTGCGCCACGTGTCAACAGCGCTTGGTCGGGCCATATCATCAGAGGATCTGTTGGTTTTGCTCAAGCACCCGCTGGTCGCGCGCGGCATGTCTGATGATGAGGGCATTCGCGGTTATCATTTGCTATGGACGCGCAACCTTGAGCGCCATCTGCGTCGCTATGGGCCTGCATTTCCCAAGCGTAATGACCTGTTGGCTTTTGCGGAAAAAAAATCTGATGATGGCACCATTGATACCGCGCTTGTCGCATGGGCGATGTGGGCTGCTGACATCATTGAGCGTCTCGAATCCAGCCCAATAGCTCATCTATCGGATCATTTGGATCATGTGATAGAGCTGTCTGAAACGTTGGTTTGCGGACCAAAATCAACTGATGCGACAGAGTTATGGGCACAGTCTGCGGGCCGCGAAGCTCTGCGCGTGGTGACAGAGCTAAAATTTGAGGCGCCACACGGTGGTCAGATGACCACATATGAATTCGCTTCAATGTTCAATGCCATCGTAGGGCGCGGTCTTGCGCGCGATCCGTCACCCAAACATCCCGACATCATGATTTGGGGCACGCTTGAGGCCCGCGCTCAAGGGGCTGATGTGGTTATTTTGGGCGGATTGAATGAGACTGTTTGGCCCGCAGCCCCTGCCCCCGACCCATGGTTCAGTCGCGATATGCGCAAACAAGTCGGGCTTTTACCCCCCGAGCAACAAATCGGCCTAGCCGCGCATGATTTTCAGCAATCCATAGGGGCCAAAACGGTGATCTTAGCACGCGCCAAACGCAACGCCGAGGCAGAAACCGTGGCGTCGCGTTGGGTGATACGGCTCACCAATCTGCTGGCGGGTATGTCAGATGACGGCGCAAATGCACTGGCACAGATGCGTGCCCGTGGCGATGTGTTTGTCGATATGGCCCGTGTGCTTGAGCGCCCCGATGTAACAGTTCCGCTGGCGCAACGGCCCAGCCCGCGCCCCCCTTACGCGGCGCGGCCACGACAATTGTCTGTCACACGGATCGAAACTTTGGTGCGCGATCCTTATCAGATTTACGCCAGTCGCGTGTTGCGATTGAGCAAACTGAACCCTTTAACGCAAGCTGCTGATCCGCGTGATCGCGGCACCGCCTTTCACAAAGTCATGGAAGAGTTCGTCGCAGATAGCTCTGATAAAACCGATGAAACACCATCTGAGGCCGCCGCACGGCTGATTGCAACCGCAGAGCACGTTTTGGAAAACACAGTGTTGTGGCCTGCCGCACGCCGCGTTTGGTTGGGGCGGTTGAAAAAAATTGCTTTGCCTTTGGTTCTACGAGAGGCCGAAAACCGTGAAATAGGCACGCCCATCGCCACGGAAGCCAAAGGCGGTTACCACTTTAAAGACATTGATTTTTCTCTCACCTGCGAGGCAGATCGCATCGACGAGACCAAAGGTGGTGACTATATTATTTACGATTATAAAACCGGGTCGCCACCGACGAAAAAGCAAACCGAGACCTTGAAAATGCAGCTTCATCTTGAGGCCGTAATGCTTGAAAACGGCGGATTTAAGGGACTCAATACCGGGCGCGTGTTTGAACTGGCTTATCTCGGCCTAGACGGAAACACCAAACAAACCCGCTTGCCGTTATTGCCTGGCGATACACAAAAAATCGAAGACCGCTTTATTGATCTGATCAAAAACTATGACGATCCCGAACAGGGCTATACCTCGCGGCGGATCGTTCAAAGCGTATCCTTTGCCGGTGATTTCGATCATTTGGCGCGCGTGGGTGAATGGTCTGACAGCGACGCGCCTTTTCCGGAGGATGTGCAATGAACTTGCTTGATGACGCAACTCTGCGCCAAATCGCGGCTGCGAAACCTGACAGTTCGACTTGGGTGTCGGCCAATGCGGGTTCTGGCAAGACCAAGGTGTTGACGGATCGCGTGGCACGATTGTTACTGGCGGGCACGCCGCCGCAACATATTTTGTGTCTGACATACACCAAGGCTGCGGCCTCTGAGATGCAAAACAGGCTGTTCAAGCGGCTTGGAGCTTGGGCAATGATGCCTGATGACACTTTATCGATTGAGTTGAAAGCCCTTGCGCCAGACACCCTTTTGACAGACGAGGAGATGCGTCACGCGCGCACTTTATTTGCCCGTGCTGTCGAGACCCCGGGTGGATTAAAAATTCAAACCATTCACTCGTTTTGTGGAGCATTATTGAGACGATTCCCGCTGGAAGCGGGTGTTTCACCACAATTCAAGGAATTGGATGATCGCGAAACCAATGCCATTCTGGCTGAGGTTTTAGATGCTTTGGCCGAGGGTCAAGGCCGTGATGCGATTGATGCAGTTGCCACACATATTTCAGGGCAAGACGACATTGACCCGTTGCATTTGGCACAGCAGATCGTGCGCAAACGCGAGGCCTTTCATCCGCCTGTTACTTCAGAAGACATCTGGAAATGGTTTGGTCTAACGCACGGATATGATGAGCAAGATTTGCTTGAATCTGTGTTTCTAGGCGACGAAGATCATGCGCTGAGCAGTGCTGCCACAGCCATGGAGGCTTCTCCAAACAAAACCGATGTAAAGGCAGCCGCAATGCTGCGCACTTGGGTTGGTGCCGCACCATCAGTGAGTTTGTTGCAAGATATGATCGGTACGTTTTTGGTCAAGTCCGGCGAAAACCAAGGGCTGACACGATTTGGGCGTGCGAACGCAGGGCTACCGACCAAGAAATGCGCGACGCTTGAACCAGAAGCCTTGCGGCAACTTTCCGAATTAATGGAGCGCGTGTCGGAGGCCACAGACAATCTGCGTGCACTGCAATCTGCGAAAAAAACCGCAGCGCTGCATCAATTCGCAAGCGCGCTGTTGCAACCCTATTTCGATACCAAAGCACGGCTTGGCTTGCTGGATTTCGACGATCTGGTGCAAAAGGCGCGGGATTTACTGTCGATTTCTAGTGTCGCACAATGGGTGCTGTTTCGCTTGGACGGCGGTATCGATCATATTTTGGTGGACGAGGCGCAAGACACCAGTCCCGATCAATGGACGGTGATCAGGCTGCTGGCCGAAGAGTTTACAGTGGGCGAGGGTGCGCGACCCAATGTGACGCGCACGATCTTTGTTGTCGGCGATAAAAAGCAGTCGATTTATTCGTTTCAAGGGGCTGCGCCTGAAGCTTTTGACCAGATGAAGCACCATTTTGAAGCGCGACTTGGGGATGCAGGGCATACCTTGCAAGACATTGCATTGCAGCACTCTTTTCGGTCCTCACCTGCAATTTTGAACATGACGGACCAGACTTTTGCGCAATCTGATGGGCAAGGCGTTGGAGGCGACACGCATCACATCGCGTTTTTTGAAGATACCCCCGGACGTGTGGATCAATGGCCATTGGTCGAACCTGAGCCTGTGGAAGCTGATCCCGATGACTGGGAAAATCCGACCGATCTGATCGCCCCTGAACATCACAGCATTCGACTTGCAGGGATGGTGGCCCGCAATGTCAAAGACATGATCGAAAAAGGCTCGATTCCTCGTAAAGGCAGTGAAAATACTCACATTGAGCCAGGCGACATATTGATTTTGGTACGCAACAGATCGGGGTTGTTTTACCCGATGATCCGCGCGCTTAAAAAGCTGAACCTGCCTGTTGCAGGGGCAGATCAGTTGATTTTGAATGACGAGCTGGCCGTCAAAGATATGACATCGCTTTTGGCATTTTTGTCGCTACAAGATGATGATTTGGCCTTGGCTGAGGCATTGAAATCACCGTTGTTTTGCTGGTCTGAACAAGACCTGTATTCGCTCGCACACAAACGTACCGCGGCAACCTTGTGGCGTGAATTGCGTGCACGGCGTGACGAATGGCCTGTCACTGCGGATATTTTAGATGATTTGCGCAAGACATCTGACTTTTTGAGGCCATATGATTTGATCCAGCGCGTCTTGGTGCGTCATGGCGGACGTAAAAAGTTTTTGGCGCGGCTTGGCAATGAGGCCGAAGACGGGCTTGATGCGTTGCTGCACCAAGCCTTGCATTATGAGACCACACAAACGCCGAGCCTGACGGGGTTTATCGGTTGGCTTGGGGCTGAGAAAATCAAGCTCAAGCGTGTATTGGATGAGTCTTCGAACCTTATCCGCGTGATGACAGTACATGGATCTAAAGGGCTGGAAGCGCCGATTGTGATTTTGCCCGATACCTTGCGTGAAACCAGCGAGCCGAAAGACGAACTTGTCGCGCTTGAGCATGGCGGGATCGCATGGAAATCGAGCAAGGAAAACAATTCTGAGGTGCTTAAAGAGGCTCTAACCCAGCTCAAAAATAAGAATGACGACGAAGAGCGGCGGCTTTTATATGTGGCGATGACGCGGGCGGAAAACTGGTTGATCGTCGCGGGCGCAGGCAAGATAAAAAAGGACGGCAGCTGTTGGTATCAACTGGTTGAAAACGGCATGCTGTCTGCGGGCGCGGTTGAGCAAGCTTTTCCAAGCGGCATGGGAAAGCGCTATGCACATGGGGTTTGGCCCACGCGCACAGGTGATACCGCCATAAAGTCAGAGAAAACAACCGCACTGCCAGATTGGGTGCAAAAAACCGCTGCGATTGACGAGGAACCAAAAGTGTTTTTATCACCCTCGGATCTGGGTGGACCAAAAGCGTTGTCAGGATCAGCGTCAAACCGTAGCGAGGACGCCGCGATGCGCTATGGCAGTCAGTTGCATTTGCTGCTGGAACACTTGCCCAAGCACCCAAAGAATGACTGGCCAGAGATTACACGATCGTTGCTTGGATCAGGTGAATTATTTGCGACTTTGGCTGAGTTAGAGCCGCTTTTGAACGAGGCAACGCGCACCATTGAACATTCTTATCAATGGGATGTCTTTGGCGATAAATCCTTGGCCGAGGTGCCGTTTTCGGGCGTTTTGCCATCGATGAACAATCATCCTGTGCATGGCATTATTGACCGGTTGATCGTTGAAGATGACGTGGTGCGTGTGGTCGATTACAAATCAAACGAAGTTGTCCCCATGACGCCGTCAGAAGTACCCGATGGATTGTTGCGCCAAATGGGCGCTTACTTAGAGGTCTGTTCTGCCATTTATCCAAACAAAAAAATTGAGGTAGCGATCTTGTGGACCCGCACTGCGACGCTTATGCCGCTGCCACACGATATGGTGATGTCTGCCCTACAAGATGCCGCTACATCTTGACCCTTTAAGGCAGGACACATAGGTTCTGCTCAACATTGAAATCAGGAGAAATCAAATGGCCACTGTTGCTGTCACAGATGCAAGCTTTGAAGCCGACGTTCTTAAATCCGACATCCCAGTGATCGTGGATTTCTGGGCTGAATGGTGCGGGCCTTGTAAACAAATCGGCCCAGCGCTTGAAGAATTGTCTGCCGAATTTGAAGGCAAAGTCAAAATCGTCAAAGTTAACATTGATGAGAACCCAAATTCACCGGCACAATTTGGTGTGCGTTCTATCCCAGCACTTTTCATGGTGAAAAACGGCGAAGTCGTGTCCAACAAGGTTGGCGCTGCGCCAAAAACTGCGATTTCCAGCTGGATTACTGAAAGCGTTTAAGGCTTTTGGGAGCAGAATTTGAAAAGGGGTGCCAATGGTGCCCCTTTTTGTTTGTGTGGCGTTCAATTGGTTGTAACCCCCGCTTGAACCCTCATAAATGAAACCGCATATAAAAACTTCATTGAAAGGACACATCATGGCTGATGATCAATTCCCAGGCTGGCATGGCACCACCATTATCGGTGTACGCCGCGGCAATGAGGTCGTTATCGCGGGCGACGGGCAGGTGAGCCTTGGACAAACTGTAATCAAAGGCACTGCGCGCAAGGTGCGCAGGCTGAAACCAGGCGGGCATGAAGTGATCGCAGGCTTTGCGGGATCGACGGCGGATGCATTTACATTACTTGAACGCCTAGAGGCAAAACTTGAAGCCACACCCGGTCAATTGGCTCGCGCAAGCGTGGAGTTGGCCAAAGATTGGCGCACGGATAAATACCTGCAAAAACTTGAAGCGATGTTGATTGTCACCGATGGCACTGAGCTTTTGGTCATCACGGGTGCCGGCGATGTGCTTGAACCTGAGCATGATATTGCAGCGATTGGGTCAGGCGGCAACTTTGCCTTGGCCGCCGCACGCGGATTGATGGCCACTGATAAAACTGCCGAAGAAATTGCCCGCGAAGCCATGGCAATTGCTGCGGATATTTGCGTGTACACCAACGGAAAATTGACCGTGGAGACGATTAAATCATGACTGACCTAACCCCACGCGAAATCGTATCTGAGCTGGATCGCTTTATCATCGGACAAAACGACGCCAAGCGCGCTGTGGCTGTGGCCCTGCGCAATCGCTGGCGGCGCAAGCAATTGGTGGATGATCTGCGCGATGAGGTTTATCCGAAAAACATCTTGATGATCGGGCCAACGGGTGTTGGTAAAACCGAAATATCACGTCGTTTGGCAAAGCTGGCCCGTGCGCCGTTTATCAAAGTTGAAGCCACTAAATTTACCGAAGTGGGCTATGTGGGCCGTGACGTAGAGCAGATCGTGCGCGATTTGGTCGATGCGGCGATTGCGCAAACCCGTGAGTACATGCGTGAAGACGTAAAAGCCAAGGCGCATCAAGCCGCCGAAGACCGCGTGATTGAAGCGATTGCAGGCACAGATGCCCGTGCGCAAACCCGCGAGATGTTCCGCAAAAAGCTGAAATCTGGCGAGTTGGACAACACTGAAATTGAACTTGAAATGCAAGATACATCCTCGCCAATGGGGGGCTTTGAAATTCCTGGTCAACCGCAAATGAGCGGGATGAACCTTGGGGATATTTTTGGCAAAGCCTTTGCGGGGCGCACCGTTAAAAAGAAGATCAAAGTGTCGGACAGCTACGATCTTTTGATTTCGGAAGAAGCCGATAAGCTGCTCGATGACGAGACAGTGACCCGCGCGGCGTTGGACTCTGTTGAACAAAACGGCATCGTGTTTTTGGACGAAATCGACAAGGTCTGTGCGCGAGCTGATGCGCGTGGTGCTGATGTTTCACGTGAAGGCGTGCAGCGTGATTTGCTGCCGTTGATTGAGGGCACAACAGTGTCGACCAAACATGGCCCAGTGAAAACTGATCATATTTTGTTTATCGCCTCTGGCGCGTTCCATGTGGCAAAACCGTCAGATTTGCTGCCCGAATTGCAGGGACGCTTGCCCATTCGCGTTGAATTGCAAGCCCTGAATGAAGGCGATTTTGTACGGATTTTGACGGAAACCGACAATGCTCTGACCCTGCAATACACAGCCCTAATGGCCACCGAAGAGGTGACAGTGTCGTTCACGGCGGAAGGCATCAAAGCCATCGCATCGGTCGCCGCTGAGGTGAATACCAGCGTCGAAAACATTGGTGCGCGACGTCTGTACACGATTTTGGAACGGGTGTTTGAAGAGCTGTCTTTTGCAGCCCCTGATCGAAGTGGTGACACTGTTGTGGTGGATGAGGCTTACGTGCGCGCAAGCGTCGGCGACATGGCACAAACTGCTGATGTCAGTCGCTTTATGCTATAGATCAAAATTGCACAGGGCTTGATCTGTGACGATTTGCTCTTTCTTTTTCATGGGCAAAGCGTACATGGACCTATGAGCTATATTCATTTTATCATCCAAAACGCCCGTTGGTTGCTGGCCGGTTTTTTGCTGTGCCTAACGTCGTCCTATGGGCAGACGTTTTTCATATCTGTATTTGCTGGAGAAATCCGCGCCGAATTTGGCCTAAGTCACACAGCTTGGGGCTGGATTTACGCTATCGGAACCATGGTGTCAGCTGCGACGATGGTCTGGGCGGGGACGCTGACGGATCGGTTCCGCGTGCGCCAATTGGCACCTGCCGTGTTGGTCGGGCTGGCGCTGGCCTGCTTATCGATGTCATTCGTGCCAAATGCTATGGCTTTGGTCGGCGTGATCTTTGCGCTACGCCTGTTTGGTCAAGGCATGTCAGGGCATATTGCTATGGTCGCAATGGCGCGCTGGTTTCATGCCACAAGGGGGCGGGCCTTGTCTGTAGCCTCGCTGGGGTTTGCAGTTGGGAATGCGATCTATCCGCTTATTTTCGTCGCTTTAATGGCCTATTTCAGCTGGCGCGAGCTTTGGGTTCTGGCAGCAGGATTGGCGGTTTTTCTGATCCCCATGATTATGTGGCTGTTGCGCACTGAGCGTACCCCGCAATCGATTTCGAAATCTCACGCATCGCTTGGCATGAATGGCGTTCATTGGACGCGCCATCGGATGCTGAAGCACTGGTTGTTTTGGATGGCCATTCCACTGATTGTTGGCCCACCAGCATGGGCTACGGCGCTTTTTTTCCAGCAGGTACCATTGGTTGAGGCCAAAGGCTGGGCGCTGTTGGATTTTGTGGCCTTGTTCCCGATTTTGACGCTGGGCTCGGTGACGTTTAATGTCGCCGCAGGAGCAGCTGTCGACAAATGGGGCGCAGGGCGTTTATTGCCCTTTATGATCGTGCCTTTCGCAGTCAGTTTCATGATGATTGCCGCAAGTGACACCTTGCTGATGGCGGGGGTGGCGATGGTGTTTTTAGGCATGGGAATGGGATCACAAGGGACTATTGTGGGCGCCTTTTGGGCCGAGCATTACGGCACACAATTCATCGGATCGATCAAAGCGGCAGCCATGGCTATCGTTGTGCTTGGGTCTGCAATTGGTCCAGCGGTATCGGGATCCATGCTAGATGCGGGCATAACCTTTGACACCCAGTTGATAGTCTATGCGGTGTATTTTCTATCGACTGGTGTTTTGGCCTATTTTGGCACCAGAAGCGCGCGCGCGCTGTTACCCGCCTCGCCGAAGGTAGACGTAATAAGCGCCTGAGCCACCATGGGACAAATGCGCTTCGTTCACCTGCATCACAAGCAGGCGCAAAGGGCCTGAGCGCAGCCAATGCGGTGTTTGGTTTTTAAGCACGCCGATACGCGTCGGAATAGGGCCGCCATCATCGCGATCTTTTCCCTTACCGGTGATCACCAAAACAAGCCGCAATCCCCGTGCATGTGATGAGATAATGAAATTGGTCAGGGCAGGGTGCGCTTGGGCCATGGTCATGCCATGCAGGTCGATACGAGCCTCTGGGGCAAGTTTGCCACGACGCATTTTGCCAAATTTTTTACGATCCATTTGCAAGGGCGCTTGCCTGATTTCATCGGAAATAGACGGCATTAAGTTGTGACGGGGTTTGGTAGGCTTGGCTTTGCTGCCCAACTCAAATTCTTTGATATGCTGGTGTAATGATTTGGTTGCCTCTGTGCGCTCGATGGCTTTGGGGGCCGGATGCACGGGCACGGCGGACATGCCATGTTTCACAGGTTTTGCATTGGGGCGCAGAGGAATGGCGGTTTTTTTAACCTCATCCCACAGCGAGCGATCTTCGTCGCTCAGTGATTTTGTGCGCCGCCGCGTCATCTGTTGTTCTGTTCCTCAAGTCCGTAGGCCAATTGAATGGGCATCAAGACCACCATGCGACCAGTATCGCGAATTCTGCCCGCGACGTCACCCGCGCTATCCCCTGTGCCGTAAAATATATCTGCGCGCTGTGCGCCTTTGATCGCAGACCCCGTATCTTGAGCGATCATCAAGCGGCGCAGCGGGGCCTCGCCGTCTTTTTCCAACCAGACAGGCGCACCCAAGGTGACAAAGGCAGGATCAACAGCGACACTGCGCATGGGCGTGATCGACCGGCTCATCGCCCCAATAGGACCTGAAGAGGCTTTAAGGGATTTGAGTTCTTTGAAAAACACATAGGACGGATTTTTGTACAAAAGCGCCTGCCCATCCACAGGATTTCGCCGCACCCAGTTTTTGATCACCTGCGCGGAAACTTGATGTTCGTTATAAACACCCATGCGGACCAGTTCTTGACCGATGGAGTTGTATTGATAGCCATTGTGACCTGCATAGCCGACACGAATGGTGCTGCCATTGGTCAATTGAATGCGACCGGATCCTTGGATTTGCAAAAAGAACAGCTCGACAGGATCATCCACCCAAGCGATCTCTAGCCCACGCCCTGCAAGCGCGCCTTCGCCAATGTCGCGTCGTGTGTGATAAGGGCTGGACTGAACCCGATCACTTGGCATTGCGTAAACAGGATAGCGATATGTGGGGGTGCGTACGCGCGACCCTGACAGTTCGGGTTCAAAATACCCTGTGAACAAGGGCTTGGCATCATCCGCGATCAAGACAGGTTTGAAAAACAGTTCAAAAAATGTTTTGGCGTTGGACTGATTTTGGGCCAAAGCGCAGATTTGTGGCCACTCAAATCCTTTGATGCGGTCACAGGTGTTTAAAAAAACATCCAGCGCATCTTGGTGGCTGTCATCATCCCAGCCTTGTAAGTCGGAAAAAGAAAGAATTTTTGCCACAGGCTCATCCTCGCACTGGGCAGGCGCCGACAGGGCCAGCACGGCTGCAAATGCAGCGCTTGCTAGCCCTCGAAAGATCATGCGCCAGTTGCGACCAATTGCCAGTTGGGGTCATTGCTGCCCATCTCGCGTGCAAAGGTCCAAATGTCTTTTTGACGTTTTACTTTGTTGGGGTCGCCCTCAACAATTGCGCCCGCGGCATCGCGTGCAACGGATGTGATTTCAGAAACAAAGCGCAGTTTGATTTCTTCTTCGCGCGCGGCTTCGTCCAGATCGACATCTATGATTTGGGATTCGTGCAGGCCGATGAATTGGGCTTCCACTGTCAGGCCAGCCTCTTTGCGGTTGTCGATAACATACTGAAATGCCTCCTCAACATCATCAGAAATGAAATCAGACACAGAGGATAGATCGCCGTTTTCAAAGGCCATCAAGATCATTTCATAGGCGGCACTTGCGCCTGTTAAAAATTCGGAGACGGTGAAATCAGGCTCGTTACGCTTGAGCACCAAAAGATTTTCCGCAGCACGCGAGCCTTCGGGAACGTTATCGATGATATCATGATCTACGCCGCCTTCGATCACTTCAAACTGACGTTTGGGTGTTTGGGTTTCAACGATAGGATCAACGCGAGGCTGCTCGAACCCGTCACGTGTGCCAAGGATATTGCGCAAGCGCAGGACTAAAAAAATTGCTATTCCGGCGAGAACCAGAAGCGAGACCAGTGAACTTCCCATCAATACCTCTTTTGCTGCAGAACGTAGTAAAATGCGCTCTTTGACCTTATGTAGGGTGTCGATGGTGCCAAGTCCACCAGTGCCTAGAAATTTGAGAGGAAGTTCTATGTGGTTATTTGCGCTTTTTGTTGCCGTCCCTGTGATTGAAATTGCCCTGTTTATTCAAGTGGGTGGGTTCATTGGGTTGTTTCCGACCTTGGCCATTGTCGTGTTGACGGCGTTTTTGGGCACTTACTTGGTTAAACAACAAGGCGCGATTGCGATGTCGCAACTGCGATCGTCCTTTGGCGAATTGCGTGACCCAAGTGAACCGCTTGCACATGGAGCGATGATTTTATTCTCTGGCGCGCTGTTGCTAACCCCTGGTTTTTTCACTGACGCCGTTGGTTTTTCATTGTTAGTCCCAGCTTTTCGCACGCGATTGTTCGTTGAGCTGCAAAAACGCATCAAAGTCCAAAGCTTTACCATGGGTGGTGGCGGCTCTGCTGGCTTTGGCGATACACAGCCTAGCAACACCCAAGATCCAAACACCATTGATGGCGAATGGGAGCCCGTTTCATCCAATGATATCGAGAATAATGACCCTTCAGGCTGGACGCGGCATTGAGCCGCGTTTTCCAACCTGATACAAAGTCGCAACTTTAGTTTTTTTGAGGAATATACAGATGGCCGAAACCGGTGAAACAGCTGCACCAGCAGCAGAAGTCAAAATGCAAGTTCTAGGCCAATTTGTGCGGGACATGTCTTTTGAAAACATTCTCGCACAAAAGGGTATCAAATCTGAAGGCCGTCCGAACATTTCTGTTCAGGTAGCTCTGGATGCGAAAAAACGTGAAGGCGCCGAGAACCAGTTCGAAGTTGCGATCAAATTGAACGTAAAATCCGAAACGGAAACTGGTGAGACACTGTTCATTCTTGAACTGGATTATGCTGGTATCTTCCTTATCGAAAACGTGCCAGATGCGCAGATGCATCCGTTCTTGATGATCGAATGCCCACGTATGCTGTTCCCGTTCACACGTCGCGTCGTTCACGACCTGACACGCGACGGTGGTTTCCCGCCGCTGAACCTCGATACCATCGATTTCGTGGCGCTTTACCGCCAAGACATGCTGCGCCGTGCCGAAGCTCAAAAAGCCGCGGCCCCTGCGGATGCGCCTGTTAACTAATAGCTGACGCTATTTGGTCCACAACGCGCCGTCGCCCAACGCCTCTACAAAGGCTGCATGGGCGGCGGCTTCTTCGTCTGTCAGGCGTGAAGGCAGGGCGACATCACGCCGTTTCGGACGCCATTGTTGTGACGCCTGCAAATCTTGCGAGGCCTTGTCGTCTTTTGGCTCAGGGGCCAACACCAAATCAGGCTGACGCCCACCGATCAGCTCAAGATAAACCTCAGCCAAAATTTCGGAATCAAGCAAAGCCCCGTGCAAGGTACGGTTTGAATTGTCGATGTGAAATCTGCGACACAGCGCATCCAAGGTGGCAGGCGAACCGGGGAATTTTTTACGGGCAATCGCAAGCGTATCCAGCGCTTGTTCCCACGGAATTTGACGCAAACCCGCTGCTTTAAGCTCTGCATTCAAGAATTTCATATCAAAGGCCGCGTTGTGGATCACCAATGTGCTATCGCCGATGAAATCCAAAAAATCCTGCGCGACTTCTTTGAACACAGGCTTATCCAGCAGGGTCACTTCATCTGCGCGTGCAGGGCGGGGCGGTTCTAAAATATCAGGACCAATCCCGTGCACTCCAAAAGCCCCTGCAGGCATGGTGCGTTTCGGGTTTATATATTGATGATAGGTACGCCCAGTTGCGAGATGATTATCGAGTTCAATCGCACCGATTTCGACCAAACGGTCGCCCGTCAGCGGATCAAACCCTGTGGTTTCCGTATCAAGAACGATTTCACGCATCTGGTGTCTCCTGTGGCTGATCCGGTTGAACACTGTCCAATATCTTTTGCACGGAGGCTTTGGCCAGTTCAATCGAAGATGTGTCGATAACAAAATCAGCCTGTGCGCGCTTGTCGGCATCTGGGGTCTGTTTTGCCAAAATCGCTTCAAATTGCGCAACTGTCATATTGGGTCGTGCCAAGACGCGAGCGCGCTGAATGTCAGCGGGCACAGACACCACGACAACAAAATCAACAGATGTACTCAGACCTGTTTCAAACAGCAAAGGCACATCTAAAACAACGATTTTGGCTAGATTTGTCTCTAAAAAGGCTTGTCTGTCTTGGGCGACCAAAGGATGCACAATCTGTTCAAGTTGGCTCAACCCTGATGGCGTTGCCTTGATCCAGTCTTTGAGAACCTCACGATCAACGGTGCCCGTTGTGGTGGCTTTGGGGCAAATTTTAGAAATGGCCTCAATGGTGTCGGCGTCACTGGAATAAAGCCGATGCACGGTGCTGTCGGCATCCCATACAGGCACACCAGCGGCTTTGAACATTTCAGCCGTGGTGGATTTTCCCATTCCGATGGACCCTGTCAGCCCAATCACAATTGGCCGTGAGTGTTTCATGAATCTCTCATTCGGTCAGAAGGACTTGGCGGGTCTCATCATCCACGTCTGGGCGCACGCCAAACCAGCGCTCGAACCCCGGTGCGGCTTGGTGTAAAAGCATGCCCAAGCCATCGACAGTCTGACAACCATTTTTGGCAGCGTTTTCTAAAAACGCGGTGCGCAGTGGCGTGTAAACTAGGTCGGTGACAACGGCTTTAGGCGATAAAGCGTCAAGCGGCACTTTGAACTCAGGCTTTCCCACCATGCCCAGCGACGTAGTATTAACCACAGTCATGGCACCCTCAAGCATATTGCCTGCTTGCACCCATTCATAGACAGTTACCTTACTGCCAAATTCGGCTTTCAATCCGTCTGAACGCAAGCGCGTGCGATTGGACAGGCGAATCTCGGTCACACCCACATCAAGCAAAGACGCGATCACCGCACGGGCAGCACCGCCAGCACCAAAAATGGCCGCAGGGCCTGCTTTAGGATCCCAATCAGCGTTGGATCGCAGGTTCTCAACAAAACCATATCCATCGGTATTATCTGCGTGAAGCTTTCCATCTGCCCTAAAAATCAATGTATTTGCCGCGCCGATCAGCGCCGCACGGTCTGTAACGATATCAGCAAGCGCGAGTACAGATTCTTTGTGGGGGATCGTCACGTTCGCACCGACAAATCCCATTTTTGGCATCATACGCAAGACTTCGGCCAGATCACTTTGAGCGACATCAAGATGCACATAGTGCCCTTTAATGCCATAACGTTTCAGCCAAAATCCATGTAAATCGGGGGATCTGGAGTGGGCTATTGGGGAACCGATCACGCCAGCCAATGGGATTTTATTGCTCATGATGAAATGACTCCTGTTTGGCCAAGGTATCCTAAAATTTCTAAGAGGGGCAGGCCTAGGACATTGAAATGATCTCCGTCTATACGTGAAAACAACCGCGCGCCTTCTTCTTCAAGTTTATACCCCCCGACTGAATGGCGAATGCTGTCCCAATTGCGGGTAACATAATCATCGAGATAAGCGTCAGAATTTTGCTTCATCTGCAATTTGACTTCGCCGATGTGCCGCCATTTGGGCTCACCACCTTCATATATAACGGCAGCAGACATTAATTTATGCCGCTCGCCGTTAAGTTCCGTCAATTGTGCGCGGGCCTCTTTGGGTGTTGTAGGTTTGGAAAACAACCGGCCTTTAAAGGACAAAACTTGATCGCAGCCCAAAACCACAGCTTCAGGCATTTTCATCGATATTTTGCGGGCTTTACCTTCGGCCAGTGCGTCTGCGATATCTCGTGGGGATGTTCCCTCTGCTAAGAGTGCATCTTTAATGCTTTCTTCATCAATCCGCGGCACATTTACGTCGAATGGCACCTTTGCATTGGCAAGCAAGGTCTGACGAATGGTTGAACCCGACGCCAGAATGAAAGTTTTGGTCATGTTGATGATCCTGTGGAAAAGACACACTGAACTGTGTTGGCCGATGACGGGATAACCATGTCATGAATGAATGGGCGGGAAAAGTCGGCAGTTTGGTATTTTTCGTGCGCGTGTTTTCCTAAGTAGATAAAAAAAAATAATGACTGTGGATGACATACCTCAAATCTATTAATTCAAAAATTATACATGACATGATCCCAGATACAGATGTGTTAAGTAATTGTTAAATTAATATTTTGTAAATTTATCCCCAGTATTTCTTTCGTATGAGAGTTAAAATTTTCCTTGTGCAAAACTCAAGGGGATAAGCTATTAATCCACACAATCCACAGGCCCTACTAACAACATCAACTCTTTTTACTTTCTTATATTATTATATAGATAGGCATAGAAACTCGGAGTGCATGAGATGAGTGATTTCCTATCAAGCCTATACCCATGGACCAAATCGCTTCACGTCATTTCTGTAATCGCTTGGATGGCTGGTATTTTTTATCTGCCACGTTTGTTTGTGCGTCATACAGAAAACGTAGAAATTGGCAGTGAAACCGATCTGCTGTTCCAAGACATGGAAAAAAAGCTGTTCAAGGTCATCATGAATCCTGCGTTTGTTTCCACTTGGATTTTTGGATTGAGCTTGGTGTTTACCCCAGGTGTTGTTGATTGGACCTCGGGCTGGTCGTGGATCAAAGCGGCTTGCGTGATCGTTATGACCTGGTTTCATCACTGGTGTGGGCACAGGCGCAAAGACTTTGTCGTGGGCAACAATCGTTTGACGGGCAAGCAATACAGGCTGATGAACGAAGTCCCAACTGTGTTGATGATCGTGATCGTCATCATGATTATCGCGCGTCCATTCTGAGAAACATTGACTCACGGGCGCGTCCTGTCTATTGAACCTTAAATCCCTGCCGTCCGGCATCACGGGATATTTCACACCACTTATAAAAAACGGATCGCTTGGCGGTCATAGTTTGGATGTCTCGATGACTGTAAATTCCCTCAATCTCTCTGATCTTAAAGCAAAAACGCCAAAAGACTTGCTGTCTATGGCGGAAGAGCTTGAGATCGAAAACGCGTCCACGATGCGCAAGGGCGAGATGATGTTCTCGATCCTCAAAGAGCGTGCTGAGGAAGGTTGGGAAATCACCGGCAACGGCGTTTTGGAAGTTCTGCAAGACGGATTTGGGTTCTTGCGCTCTCCTGAGGCCAACTATCTGCCTGGGCCTGACGATATTTATGTGACGCCTGAGATTATTCGCCAGTTTGGTATGCGCACCGGCGATACTGTCGAAGGGTTGATGCAATCCCCAAACGACAACGAGCGTTACTTCACGATGATCAGCATCACGCAGATCAACTTTGAAGAGCCTGAAAAAACCCGCCACAAAATCAACTTTGACAACCTGACACCGCTCTACCCTGATGAGCGTTTGAACATGGAAATCCAAGATCCGACGTTGAAAGATCGCTCAGCTCGCATCATTGATCTTGTTGCGCCGATTGGTAAAGGCCAGCGCTCATTGATCGTGGCGCCGCCGCGTACTGGTAAAACGGTTCTGCTGCAAAATATCGCGTCCTCTATCGGTATCAACCACCCTGAGTGCTATTTGATCGTGCTGTTGATCGATGAGCGTCCAGAAGAGGTGACAGACATGCAGCGTTCTGTGAACGGTGAAGTTATTTCCTCGACCTTTGATGAACCCGCATCCCGTCACGTTGCGGTCTGTGAAATGGTGATCGAGAAAGCCAAGCGTCTTGTGGAACACAAACGCGATGTTGTGATTTTGCTCGATTCTATCACTCGTTTGGGCCGCGCCTACAATACTGTTGTGCCGTCTTCAGGTAAGGTCTTGACCGGTGGTGTTGATGCCAATGCTCTACAACGTCCAAAACGCTTCTTTGGTGCTGCGCGCAATATCGAAGAGGGTGGGTCTTTGACCATCATCGCCACAGCTTTGATCGACACAGGCTCGCGCATGGATGAGGTTATCTTTGAGGAATTCAAAGGCACGGGTAACTCTGAGATCGTTCTGGATCGCAAAGTGGCAGACAAACGCGTCTTCCCTGCTATGGACATTCTCAAATCAGGGACGCGTAAAGAAGAGCTTTTGGTGGATTCAAAAGATCTTCAGAAAACCTATTTGCTACGTCGTATTTTGAATCCGATGGGCACGACAGACGCGATCGAGTTCTTGATTTCCAAGCTCAAGCAAACCAAATCAAATGCTGAATTCTTCGATTCGATGAACGCATAACATTTAATTATCAATGGGTTAGCCTATGGATACGATTTATGCTCTCGCATCCGCCCGCGGTAAAGCGGGCGTCGCAGTGGTCCGGATTTCCGGGCCTCTTGCGTTTTGGACTGTCGAAAAACTCACTGGGTCTGTTCCGAAGGCGCGCCACGCCTCCCTTCGAACGTTGAGGGATGATCAAGGCGATATTCTTGATAAAGCCTTGGTAATTTGTTTTGAACCAGGTGCGTCTTTTACGGGCGAACAAAGCGCAGAATTGCAGATACACGGTTCCATCGCCATCGTAAAATCCGTTTTGGAAGTGCTGTCAAAACTGGACGGGTTGCGTATGGCAGAGGCAGGTGAATTTACCCGTCGCGCACTTGAAAACGAACGCTTGGATTTAGCACAGGTCGAAGGCCTCGCAGATCTGATTGAATCAGAAACAGAGGCGCAGCGTAAACAAGCAATGCGGGTGCTGTCTGGCGCTTTAGGTGATAAGGCCTCTGGTTGGCGCACATCGCTAATCCGTGCAGCTGCTTTGATCGAAGCCACAATTGATTTTGCTGACGAAGAAGTCCCTGTTGATGTTTCGCCTGAGGTTCTTGAACTTTTAGCGGGCGTCATGCTTGAGCTTGAATCTGAAGTCTCCGGAGTGCGTATTTCAGAACGCATCCGTGAGGGCTTTGAGGTTGCCATCGTTGGTCCTCCCAATGTCGGAAAATCCACTTTACTTAATGCTCTAGCTGGTCGTGAGGCTGCAATCACGTCCGAAGTCGCGGGCACTACACGCGATGTTATTGAAGTGCGGATGGATTTGGTCGGCTTACCAGTGACTTTGCTTGATACTGCAGGTTTGCGCGACACCACTGACGTTGTTGAAACCGTTGGTATAGCACGAGCTAAAGAACGTGCAGAGACGGCAGATTTACGGGTGATCTTAGTTCCATCAGTGGATTCTGAACCTGAGATTATACCAAAAGACGGTGATCTTGTCGTTATCGGAAAAGATGACATAGGTACTGAATCTGACTTGTCGGTATCTGGTTTGTCGGGGCAGGGGCTTGATGCCTTGGTTGCGCTAATCTCGGATCGCCTGTCGTCAATGGCCTCTGGTGCATCCACTGCGACACGCGAGCGTCATAGAATTTCGATGATGACCGCTTTGTCCACTTTGGATTCGGCAAAAAATGAAGTACTGATGGGGGCAGACCGCGCTGAGCTTGCAGCTGAGGATATGCGTACAGCGATTCGTGCGCTAGATGCACTTGTAGGCCGTGTTGATGTTGAAAATCTTTTAGACGAGATTTTCTCAAGTTTTTGCATCGGTAAGTAACCGTAGACTTAAGGAATGTTTCACGTGAAACAACGAGATTTTGATGTCATCGTCGTGGGCGGCGGTCATGCTGGGGCTGATGCTGCGGCTGCCGCGGCGAGAACTGGCGTAAAAACTGCCCTTGTGACGCTGAAACTTAGCAATATAGGCGTCATGTCATGTAATCCAGCTATCGGAGGACTTGGAAAAGGTCATCTGGTACGCGAAGTCGATGCGCTTGATGGTGTCATGGCACGTATAGCTGATAAAGCTGGAATCCAATATCGCCTTCTTAATCGTCGCAAAGGTCCAGCGGTTCAGGGACCACGCGCACAAGCAGATCGCAAAATTTACCGTACTGAAATGTTGGCTGAGCTGTCAAATACACCAAACCTATCGATTATTGAAAGCGAAGTGACAGATCTCGTCATGGATGGCGGGCGCGTTTGCGGAGTGGTTCTTGGTGATGGTGTTACACTGACCTCAGGTGCTGTTGTTTTAACCACTGGGACGTTTTTGAACGGTATCATTCATATTGGAGACGTTCATCACTCCGGTGGTCGTATGGGCGATAAGCCGTCCATTGCGCTCGCAGATCGCTTGTATGGATTTGGTCTTCCTATGGGGCGTCTTAAGACAGGCACCCCCCCACGTTTGAGTAGTAAAACGATCAATTGGGATATTCTGGAAGAGCAGCCTGGTGATGACGAGCCGGTGATGTTTTCATTTTTAAATACTAAACCATCTGCGCGTCAGGTGTCTTGCGGCATCACGCATACAAACAAACAAACCCATGACATCATTCGCGCAAATCTAGAAAAATCCGCCATGTACGGCGGCCATATCGATGGCGTAGGCCCACGTTATTGTCCTTCCATTGAAGACAAGGTCGTCCGCTTCGCCGATAAGACGTCGCATCAAATTTTTCTTGAACCAGAAGGACTTGACGACGATACCGTGTATCCCAATGGCATTTCCACCTCATTGCCGGTGGATGTTCAGGAAGCATATGTGCGTTCTATCACTGGCCTTGAGAAAGTTGAGATTCTTCAACCAGGTTACGCGATCGAATATGATTATGTCGACCCTCGCGCCTTGCGCCCGACTTTAGAACTCCGCGATGTGCCCGGTCTCTTTTTGGCAGGCCAGATCAATGGCACCACAGGATATGAGGAGGCCGCTGCGCAAGGTCTTGTCGCTGGCCTAAATGCTGCAAAACTGTCTGCCGACACAGAACAAGCATTGTTCAGTCGCTCAGAATCCTACATCGGCGTCATGATTGATGATCTTGTCACGCGCGGCGTTTCCGAGCCTTACCGAATGTTTACATCTCGCGCAGAGTTCCGTTTGACTTTGCGCGCGGATAATGCAGACCAGCGCTTAACGCCTATGGGCATTGATCTCGGCTTGATCGGGGCAGGTCGAAAGGTGGCCTTTGATCAAAAAATGTCGCTGCTGTCTGCGGGCAGGGCGTCTCTTGAGGTTGCGACATTTACTCCGAAAGAGATGCGTAAGGCTGATATCAGCGTGAGCGAAGATGGAAATCGACGCAATGCGTTTGAAATTCTTTCATTCCCAAATGTGACGTTTTCAAACTTGGTCAAACTGGAACCATCATTTGGTAGTATCGATGAAATTATACAAAACCAACTGTCTTGCGATGCGCTCTACGCCAACTACATCGAGCGCCAGAATCGCGATGTTGAAAAAATGAAGCGTGATGAAGCTCATGAAATTCCTGATGATTTTGACTATTCGGAGCTAAAAGGTCTTTCAAACGAGCTTCGTTCAAAGCTGGTTGTCGTTCGGCCCCAGACCATCGGTCAGGCCTCTCGTGTTGAGGGTATGACACCTGCAGCCTGTACGCTTATTCTCGCACGGCTTCGTCAGGCTAATCGTAAGAAGGTTTCCAACGGATGAATACAGTAGAAGGTTTCGGGTTAGATGTTTCACGTGAAACATTTGAACGCTTGTCAGTTTATGAAGCGCTTCTCAAAAAGTGGAATCCAGTGATCAATCTGGTTTCAAAATCCTCAATTACTGACCTTCGAAACAGACATTTTATAGATTCGGCGCAAGTATTTTCACTTATGCCTGAAGGTGCAACAACTTGGGTTGATATAGGTTCTGGTGGCGGCTTCCCTGGCATGGTCTGTGCGATCATCTGTGCTGAAAAGTCACCAAAAACAATATTCCATTTGGTTGAATCAGACGTTCGTAAGGCGATATTTTTACGCAGTGTAGCGCGCGAGACTGGTGTGAGCGTTTATGTTCACTCGGAACGAATTGAAAAAATGGACTCTTTTGATGCTGATGTTTTGTCTGCGCGGGCTCTTGCCTCATTAGAAAAACTTCTTGAGTTTTCTGCGCCTCACTTGCAAAAAAACGGTGTAGCGCTGTTTCCAAAAGGAGAAAATTACAAGTCTGAGTTTGTAAAAGCTCAAGAAAATTGGCGATTTGACTGTGAAGAGCACCAAAGTATAACAGGTTCAAATTCGGTCGTTTTAAAAATAGGAAATATACAACGTGTCTGATCCTACGCGCCCACAATCACCAAAAATTATCGCGGTTGCAAACCAAAAGGGCGGTGTTGGTAAAACCACAACAACTATCAACCTTGCTGCTGCTCTTGTCGAGTTAGGGATGCGCGTTTTGGTAGTGGATTTAGATCCTCAAGGAAATGCGTCAACAGGGCTAGGAGTTGAGCCTGAGCAGCGAGACCGAACCACCTATGATCTGATCATGGGCGATGTCGATTTGGCTGAAATCATTCAACTGACTCATACTGAAGATCTATATGTCACGCCTGCGACAATTGATTTATCGTCGGCTGATATTGAAATGGTTGCCAATGAAAAGCGCAGTTTTTTGCTGCATGATGCTTTGCGTCAATATGCGATAGATGGATATGCATTGGATTATATCCTGATTGATTGCCCTCCATCTTTGAGTTTGTTGACGGTAAATGCCATGGTTGCAGCAGATTCGGTGCTTGTACCTCTTCAAAGTGAGTTTTTCGCGCTTGAGGGACTATCACAATTGATGTTGACCGTACGAGAAGTGCGACAAACAGCCAACCCAAAGCTTAGAATTGAGGGTGTGGTTTTGACAATGTACGATCAAAGAAACAATCTTTCGCGTCAAGTCGAGCAAGATGCCCGCGAAAATTTGCAAGATTTGGTATTTGAGACGGTGATTCCGCGAAATGTACGGATCAGTGAAGCTCCTTCATATGCTTTGTCCGTTTTAGATTATGATACAAATTCAAAAGGCAGCCAAGCTTATCGCGCTTTGGCAGTCGAATTGCTGAATAAACGGAGTTAGTTAGATGTCCCAACCACCTAAAAGTTCAAATAAGCCACGCGGTTTGGGCAGAGGGCTTTCAGCTTTAATGGCTGATATTCCCAACGACCCTGTTGTCGTCGATAGTGAAAGTGGCGCGCGCCGCGCGGATATGGTTGTGCCGATTGAGCGCGTTGAGCCAAATCCAGATCAGCCGCGTCGTCAGTTTGTGCAAGAAGACTTAGACGACCTTGCAAATTCAATTCGAGAAAAGGGCGTTATCCAACCTTTGATTGTGCGTCCAAGCCCTCGGGTCGACGGAAATTTTGAAATTGTCGCTGGCGAGCGCCGTTGGCGAGCGTCGCAGCTGGCTAAACGTCATGATATTCCTATTATTGTGCGTGAATACGATGATATCGAAGTGCTTGAAGTTGCGATTATCGAGAATATTCAGCGTGCAGATCTTAATTCGATCGAGGAAGCTGCCGGTTACAAGCAGTTAATGGAAAAATTTGGCCACACTCAAGAAAAACTGGCAGAAGCCTTGGGTAAAAGTCGCAGTCATATCGCGAATTTGATGCGACTGTTGCAATTGCCTGATGATGTACAAGGCTTCGTTGTGTCGGGTGATCTATCTGCAGGACATGCGCGTGCTTTGATCACGTCAGAAAATCCGTCTGATTTGGCACGTATCGCGGTTAAAAAGGGTCTTTCTGTTCGGGATACCGAGAAACTCGCAAAGCAGGAAAAATCTCCATCAGCATCAAAGGCTCGCGTTTCTAAACCCACCAGCGAAAAAGACGCCGACACGCGAGCGCTTGAGGGGGATCTATCTGCCGCCATTGGAATGAATGTCAGTATTGCCCATAAACCTGGAACTGAAAGCGGCGTATTATCTATATCATACAAAGACTTAGATGATTTAGATGCTTTGTGTCAGATACTATCGCGTGGAGTTTAAGGTTTAAGGAATAAGCTCTCGTAAGATTGCGTTTAACAATGGGCGACCTTTTGGCGTAACCAAAAGGCGCCCATTTTCTGTTGCGATCAAACCATCTTCACTCAAGTATTTGTTTTGAATGATAAAAGGGTGCCCTTGTAGAGCTGACGCGCGCTCCAGATCAATGCCTTCAGAAAGGCGAAGGCCCATCAAAAGAAACTCTGTCAGCTGCTCATCTGCAGGAAGACTGGTGCAAGAGCCTTCGCCAGAACCCGTTTTTCTGACTTTTTCAAGCCAAAGGGCAGGGGATAGCGGTGTATCTGTTGCATGTCTTTGACCATCTATGGTGAGACGGCCATGCGCACCGGGCCCAATACCCGCGTAATCGCCATAACGCCAATATATTTCATTGTGGCGGCTTTCAGATCCCTTTTGGGCGTGATTAGAGACTTCATAAGCACTCATGCCAGCCGCATCACAAATCTCTTGAGTGGCAAAATACATATCTGTTGCGGTGTCTTCAGTTGGCAGGCCGCGAAGTTTGCCGCGACTGTAGCGATCACCAAAGGCCGTGCCGTCCTCAATTGTCAGTTGATAGAGCGATAGGTGATCAACTGCCATATCAAGCGCTTCTTTCAGCTCGATCTTCCAATCATCCAAAGTTTGCTGTTGGCGCGCGTAAATCAGATCAAAGCTGATACGATCAAAGGAATCTCTTGCGATATCAAAGGCCTTACGCGCATCTTTAACGGTATGAAGTCGTCCCAATGCTTTAAGGTCATTCTCGCGTAAGGACTGAATACCCATAGATAGCCGATTGACGCCAGCGTCGCGGTAGCCGCGAAAGCGACCTGCTTCAACAGAGGTTGGGTTTGCTTCAAGTGTGATTTCGCAATTGTTGGCGAGTGTCCAACGGCTTCGAATACGCTCCAATATCGCCGCAATCAATTCGGGTGACATTAGTGAAGGTGTACCGCCGCCAAAAAACACAGAATTTAGTAATCGTCCCTGCGTTAGGGTCGAAATACGATCAATTTCCGACAGATACGCGGTCTGCCAATCTGCCTCGTTAATTGTGTTGGAAACATGAGAGTTAAAGTCACAATACGGGCATTTTGCTTTGCAAAACGGCCAATGAATGTAGAGACCAAAGCCACCGTTTTGCCAATCTTCCATGATTATCCCTTGAACGCTGTCACTTCGATTTCGATCAACATCTCAGGCTTGATCAAATCGGCGACAATCATAGTGGCGGCTGGGCGAATATCGCTCAAAACTTCGCCAAGTGCTGGAATGACTTCATTGACCAAATCGGCGTCGGTAATCGTGTATTGCACACGCACGATGTCAGTCATTTGAAATCCAGCCTCTACCAGTGCTTTGGAAATGGTGGCAAAACAATTTAGGGCTTGGTCAGCCACAGAGACAGGCATTTCCATCGTGGTATAATCGTATCCCGTGGTGCCTGAGACGAAACACCAGTCGCCTTGAGCCACGGCACGAGAATAGCCCATGGTTTTCTCAAAGTCGGAACCGGATGAAATTAAAGTACGTTTGCTCATTTTTTCAAATCCTTGAAAGGGCCATTGACGAATTTGGTAAAAGCATCAGCGCGGTGACTCATGGCTTGTTTAAGAGCTGGGTCCATTTCGGCAAAGGTGATGTCGTAACCAAGGGGCACAAAAATAGGATCAAAGCCAAACCCTTTGTCGCCACGCATTGGCCACACAAGACGTCCCTCAACTTTGCCCTCAAACACTTCATCGTGACCATCCGGCCAAGCAAGACAGAGCGTACAACAAAACTGTGCGAGCCGTGGCTCTGCCGCATTTTTGTTCTCAAGCATATCCCATACCTTTTTCATCGCCATGGGGAAATCGCGACCATCTGGCGTTTCAGCCCAATCGGCGGTGTAGACGCCAGGATCGCCATCAAGCGCATCTACCATAATCCCGCTGTCATCTGACAATGCAGGCAGACCGCTTTTCTGCGCGGCATAATGCGCTTTGATGCGGGCATTGCCAGCGAAAGTGTTTTCGGTTTCCTCTGGTTCGTCAAACCCAAGATCGCCCGCAGAGACCACTTCGATGCCAAAAGGTGCAAGCAGAGCTGAAATTTCGATCAACTTGCCTTTGTTGTGCGATGCTAGGACGATCTTTTTGCCATCAAATGCGCGCATTATGCCACCGCAGCGTTTTGTGCGGCAACCAATTCGGCAACGCCTTTTTCAGCCAAATCAAGCAATTGATTCATTTGAGCACGCGAATAGGTGGACCCTTCGGCGCTCATCTGAGTTTCAACCATTTGACCGTTGGCGAGCATAATAAAGTTACCATCAACGCCGGCTTCTGAATCCTCAGGATAGTCGAGATCAAGAATGGGCTGACCCGCGTAGATGCCACATGACACCGCCGCCACATTGGACATTAAAGGATCTGTGGTGATATCGCCCGCTTTGATCAGCTTATTGACAGCAAGACGCAGGGCAACCCAACCACCCGTGATAGAGGCACAACGCGTGCCGCCGTCGGCTTGGATCACGTCACAGTCGATGGTGATTTGACGCTCCCCCAAGGCCACACGATCAACGCCAGCGCGCAGTGATCGCCCAATCAGACGTTGAATTTCAACAGTGCGGCCACCTTGTTTACCTGATGCGGCTTCGCGGCGCATGCGTGATGTGGTTGAGCGGGGCAACATGCCGTATTCTGCGGTGACCCAACCTTGACCAGAATTGCGCATAAATGGCGGGACGCGGGGCTCTAACGTGGCAGTACACAAGACATGCGTGTCGCCACAGCGGATCATGCAAGACCCTTCGGCATGTTTGGTCACGCCTGTTTCGATGGAAATGTCGCGCATTTGGTCTAGTGATCTACCGGAAGGTCGCATATTTTGTCCTTTGACTGATGTTTGAACTGACATAGCCAAGTGTAGGCAATCGGTGCAAGTGTCATTGACCCTTACGCTGCATGTCTTTTAACTGCAAACAGACCTAAATTTTGGCGGACCTATGTCAGAGCGCACCAGTTTGATTACCGAAATGAACGACAGATCGCGTGAAGTTTTTCGCAAGGTCGTCGAAGGCTATCTTGAAAGTGGTGATCCCGTGGGGTCTCGCAGCCTGACGCGGACGATGAACGAAAAGGTGTCAGCCGCGACGATCCGAAATGTAATGTCAGATCTTGAATACCTTGGCTTGCTTGACAGTCCACATACTTCAGCGGGTCGTATGCCGACGCAGCTTGGGTTGCGGATGTTTGTCGATGGGCTTTTAGAAGTCGGAAAAGTTGATCAATCGGATCGCGATAAAATCGAAGAGACGGTAAACACAGATCAAAACGATGTCGGTGCGACGCTGGATCGTGTTGGGTCAGTGTTGTCAGGCATTACCCATGGCGCCAGCTTGGTTTTGACACCAAAACATGAAGCGCCCGTCAAGCATATCGATTTTGTTAGTCTTGATCCCTCGCGCGCGCTTGTTGTTTTGGTTTTTGCTGATGGACATGTGGAGAATCGCGTGTTCAAGCCACCTGTTGGGCAGACAGCGGCATCGATGCGCGAGGCTGCGAATTTTTTAAACGCGCTGGCGCAGGGTAAAACTCTGTCAGAGTTACGCCGCAGTGTTGAGATTGAGATTAAATCGCGCAGGCAGGAACTTGATACGCTGGCAGCGGAATTGATTGAAAACGGTGATGCATTTTGGGAAGGCGAAGGTCCGCAAAATGAACGCTTGATTGTGCGCGGGCGGTCAAACCTGCTGGGAACTGGTGCTGACGATGGCGATCTGTCGCGCATTCGAAGTCTGTTTGATGACTTGGAGCAAAAGCGGGATATTGCCGAATTCTTAGAACTTACCGAAGATGGTGACGGTGTGCGCATTTTTATTGGCTCTGAGAACAAACTTTTCTCTCTTTCGGGTTCCTCTTTGGTGGTTTCTCCTTATATGAACGCAGAACGAAAAATTATTGGTGCCGTTGGCGTCATTGGGCCGACTCGTTTGAATTATGGACGGATCGTTCCAATTGTCGATTACACGGCGCAGCTTGTTGGCAAAATTCTGTCCAGTAAGTCTTAAAAGGTGAAACATGACGGATTCGAACAAAGACTTGAACGCTGAATTCGATATGGAAGTTGATGATCCCATCGATTTCCTTGGCGAAGACGTAAGCGAAGAAGAAATCGAAAAGTTGCGCGCTGAGCGTGACGAGATGCGCGACCGCTTTATGCGGGCTATGGCGGATGCGGAAAATTCACGCAAACGCTCTGAGCGTGATCGCAAAGAGGCCGAAAACTACGGTGGCTCAAAGCTTGCGCGCGATATGTTACCTGTGTTCGACAACCTCAAGCGTGCGGTTGATACGATCACCGACGAGCAACGCGAAGCACAAGCAGCGCTGATCGAAGGCATCGAACTGACCATGCGCGAGCTTTTGAATGTGTTCAAAAAACACGGCATCGACGCTCTTGCGCCCGAAGTTGGCGATAAGTTTGATCCCAACATTCACGAAGCGATGTTCGAAGCAGCGCTACCTGGCACAAAAGCAGGCGACATCATTCAGGTGATGAACGTTGGCTTTATGATCCACGATCGCTTGTTGCGTCCTGCGCAAGTCGGTGTGAGCTCTACGCCAGCCTAAACCTCGGCGAGCGATTTGAGCTCGTACAGCAATTGCAGCGCCTCTCGGGGTGTCAGCTCGTCGGGAAGAATCTCGGCGAGCTTTTCTTCGACCTGACTTGGGCCCGCCTGTATCGACGCGGGCGCCGGAGCAGGATTGACTGAAAACAACGGTAAATCGTCGATGATTGCCTTGGGCGAGGTTTTGGTATCTGAATCACCTTTTTCCAAAGCCTGCAAAACCACGCGGGCACGTTCAACCACAGCATTTGGCAATCCTGCGAGCTTGGCGACTTGCACACCATAAGACCGATCAGCTTTACCCTTGATCACCTCATGCAAGAAAATTACATCGCCGTCCCATTCTTTAACCGCAACGGTGGCATTGTCCGCACCGCTCAACTTGTCGGATAGCGCTGTCATTTCGTGGTAATGGGTCGCAAACAACGCACGCGATTTATTGACGTCGTGCAAGTGTTCTAAAGTGGCCCAAGCGATAGACAGCCCGTCATAGGTTGCAGTGCCGCGGCCAATCTCGTCTAAAATAACCAAGGCGCGGTCGTCTGCTTGATTCAAAATGGCGGCGGTTTCGACCATTTCCACCATAAAGGTCGAACGACCACGGGCCAAATCGTCAGAGGCACCAACACGTGAAAACAGCTGCGATACGATGCCAATATGAGCAAAACGAGCAGGCACAAATGACCCCATTTGCGCAATCAGCGCGATCAATGCGTTTTGGCGCAAGAACGTGGATTTACCGGCCATGTTGGGACCAGTCAAAAGCCAGATCGCAGCCCCGTCATGCCCGTCGGTCAGATGGCAATCATTGGCAACAAATTGCGACTGACCTTGTTTGCGCAGGGCACGCTCAACAACAGGGTGACGCCCACCTTGAATTTCAAAAGATCGACCCGAATCCACATTAGGGCGCGTCCAATTTTCGCCAACGGCCAAATCAGCCAGCGCAGTGACAAGGTCAAATTCTGCTAAAGCACGAGACGCATCTGCAATGCGCGGCGCTACGGATAAAATAGCGTCGCGTAGTGTGGCAAATAGGCGTTTTTCAATCTCAAGCGCGCGGCCGCCGGCGTTGTGGATTTTAGTTTCCAGCTCGCTGAGTTCCAGCGTGGTAAACCGTACCTGGTTGGCGGTGGTTTGACGGTGAATAAAGGTTTCGTTCAGCGGTTCGGACAACATTTTTTCGGCATGCGTCGCGGTACATTCGATGAAGTAGCCCAGCACATTGTTGTGCTTTACTTTGAGGGATTGAATGCCCGTCGTTTCCGCATACTGCATTTGCAAAGACGCGATCACCCCGCGACCTTGGTCACGTAATGTACGACATTCATCAAGCTCTGCATCATAGCCTTCGGCGATGAAACCACCATCGCGTGCCAACAATGGCGGTTCGGCTACGAGTGCATCTTCTAATAGGTGGATGATCTGATCATGTCCTTGCAAAATGTCCATATTTTGCTGGAATAAGTCTGGTATTTGACTTGGAGTCATCGATTGAGAAATCGAAAGCGCTTGGATCAAGCCGCTGCGAATAGCTGTCAAATCACGCGGTCCGGCGCGGTCCAACCCAAGACGCGACAGGCTGCGTTCCATGTCGGGCACTTTGCGCAGCACATCCCGCAAGACATCGGCTTGCTTTCGGTTCGTGACGGAAAATTCTATGGCATCAAGCCGCGCCTGGATCACAGATACATCGCGTGATGGGCTGGATAGTCGTCGTTCCAGCAATCTGCCGCCTGCCGCTGTCACTGTGCGATCCATGGCGGCGATCAGCGATCCTTCACGCCCGCCGGACAGGGCGTGGGTGATTTCCAAGTTGCGTCGCGTTGCTGCATCAATTTGCATCGCGCCACCAGTATTTTCACGCAAAGGTGGGCGCACCAAAGGCAGTTTGCCTTTTTGAGTGATTTCCAAATAGTCGATAATCGCGCCCATGGCAGAGATTTCTGCCAAACCAAAGGGTGCGAAAGAATCCAAACTTGAGACGCCAAACAGATCTTGCAAGCGTTTTGCGGCTGATGTGCTATCAAAAGAACTGCGCGACAGAGGCGTGGTTGCAGCATCAAAATCAGGGACTAACTCGGCCCAATTTGATGTATTGGCCTCAGACACAATCATCTCAGAGGGGTTTAACCGCGCCAGTTCTGGCGCAAGGCGGATCAACGGGCAGGGCATCACGTGAAACGCGCCCGTTGAAATATCGACCCACGCCAATGCGCCCTCATCACGGACTTCTGCAAAGGCGGCGAGAAAGTTGTGGCGACGCGCTTCCAGCAAACTGTCTTCGGTCAATGTACCGGGAGTGACCAAGCGCACCACATCACGTTTCACAACGGATTTCGCGCCACGTTTTTTGGCCTCAGCTGGGCTTTCAAGTTGTTCGCAGACTGCGACACGAAATCCTTTGCGGATCAGCGTGTGAAAATAGCTTTCAGCGGCATGCACGGGCACGCCGCACATAGGAATGTCGTCACCATCGTGTTTGCCGCGTTTGGTCAGTGCAATATCGAGCGCTTGTGACGCTGCAATCGCGTCATCAAAGAACATCTCGTAAAAGTCGCCCATGCGGTAAAATAGTAAGGCATCTCGGTGACGTGATTTGATTTCGAGGAACTGTGCCATCATCGGTGTCACGGTAGGTTTTTCTGCGGCCACGTGGGAATTCCTCGAATTAAGTTGCGGCCCTAATTTAGCGACAGGGCTGGCAGCGTAAAGGGCACATACGTTCTTTTGTTGAGTGTGGGTGCTTGGCTCGTTAATAAGATTAGACTGGCAAAAAGGAGGCCCCCGAGATGCCCAAACCAAAACAAACTCGCGAAGAAGCATTGGCGTTCCATATGGATCCGCGTCCCGGAAAATTCGACATTACACCGAGTGTTCCAATGACCACGCAGAGTGACTTGTCTTTGGCTTATTCTCCGGGTGTTGCTGTGCCTTGTGAAGAGATCGCAGCAAACCCTGAGACGGCCTATGATTACACAAATAAAGGCAATCTTGTTGCGGTGATTTCCAACGGTACGGCTGTGTTGGGTCTTGGGAATCTTGGTGCGCTTGCGTCCAAGCCGGTAATGGAAGGCAAATCTGTTTTGTTCAAACGATTTGCGGATGTGAACTCGATTGATATCGAGTTGGACACCGAAGATCCCGAACAGATCATTCAAGCTGTAAAGTTGATGGGACCTACTTTTGGTGGGATCAACCTTGAAGATATCAAAGCCCCTGAGTGTTTCATCATTGAGCAACGCCTCAAGGAAGAAATGGACATTCCTGTATTTCACGACGACCAGCATGGCACGGCTGTGATCTGTGCGGCGGGCCTGATCAATGCTTTGCATATTTCCGGTAAAAAGATCGAAGACTGTCGCATCGTTTTGAATGGTGCGGGTGCGGCTGGGATTGCCTGTTTGGAACTGATCAAATCCATGGGCGCGCAGCATGACAATTGCATCATGTGTGACACCAAAGGGGTTATTTATCAAGGTCGTACTGAGGGCATGAACCAATGGAAATCGGCGCACGCCGCAAAAACAGATGCGCGGACTCTGGAAGAGGCAATGCAGGACGCGGATGTGTTTTTGGGGGTCTCTGCCAAGGGTGCGGTGACCGGTGATATGGTGGCCTCAATGGCGCCAAATCCTGTGATTTTTGCCATGGCAAACCCTGATCCAGAAATTACACCAGAAGAGGCGCATGCTGTGCGCGAAGACGCCATCGTGGCCACGGGGCGCTCTGATTATCCGAACCAAGTGAACAACGTTTTGGGATTCCCATACCTCTTCCGTGGGGCGTTGGATATTCACGCGCGGGCTATCAATGACGAGATGAAAATCGCATGCGCCCGCGCCTTGGCGGAGCTTGCCCGCGAAGATGTGCCTGACGAGGTTGCACTGGCTTACGGGCAAAAACTGTCGTTCGGGCGGGATTACATCATTCCGACGCCGTTTGATCCACGTTTGATTTACACCATTCCGCCGGCTGTTGCGAAAGCGGGTATGGACACTGGCGTGGCGCGTCGTCCGATTGTCGACATGGCCGGATATGAGCACGATCTTAAGGCGCGTATGGATCCAACAGCGCAGATTTTGCAAGGGCTCTATGCGCGTGCGCGTCAAGCGCAGGCGACGATGGTCTTTGCCGAAGGCGATGACGCGCGCGTCTTGCGGGCGGCTGTGGCCTATCAACGCGGCGGTTTCGGGCGCGCTTTGGTTGTTGGCCGTGAAGAGGACGTGAAACAGATGTTGAAGGAAGAAGGGCTGACAGAAACTGCGACAGAACTTGAGATCATCAACGCTGCTAATACTGAGCATTTGGACGCCTATAAGTCATTTTTGTACAATCGCCTGCAACGTTCAGGTCATGATCAAAAAGATATTCACCGTTTGGCGGCTCGTGATCGCCATGCGTTTTCTGCCCTGATGTTGGCCCATGGTCATGCCGATGGTTTGGTGACTGGGGCGACGCGCAAATCGGCTCATGTTTTGGATCGGATCAATTCTGTCTTTGATGCCACAGCTGCAGATGGTGCGGTGGGCGTCACGGCGCTTTTGCATAAAGGGCGCATTGTTTTTATATCAGACACTTTGGTGCACGAATGGCCTGACGAAAATGATTTGGCCGATATCGCAGAAGCAGCCGCACGTGTTGCGCGCGCGATGGGCATTGAACCGCGTGTGGCTTTTGCGTCGTTTTCTACCTTTGGCTACCCTGTGTCTGAGCGCGCCAGCAAAATGCATTTGGCGCCAAAAGTTTTGGATGATCGTGGTGTTGATTTTGAATATGAAGGCGAGATGGCGGTTGATGTCGCGCTTAATCCTGACGCGATGGCAAACTATCCTTTCTGTCGCTTGACTGGGCCTGCCAATGTTTTGGTGGTTCCTGCGCGTCATTCGGCGTCAATTTCGGTGAAACTGATGCAAGAAATGGCAGGGGCGACTGTTATCGGTCCTATTCTGACAGGGGTTGATAAGCCTATTCAAATTTGTTCAACGGTTTCGACTGTTAATGATATCCTGAACATGGCGATCTTGGCAGCATGTAAGGTCGGACAAGTAAATTAACAAAACAGGGAAGTGCATGACAATTTTTAATCTTGGGTCAGTGAATATTGACCGGTTCTATGCGCTTCCCCATCTACCTCAGCCTGGCGAAACTCTAAGTGCTTCGGATTATTCTGTTGGTTTGGGCGGTAAGGGCGTAAATCAATCTGTGGCCGCTGCGCGGGCAGGTGCTAAGGTGCATCATATTGGCGCTATTGGAAAATCAGACAATTGGGTGCGGGATCGGATCGAAAGCTATGGCGTCGATTGTACCTATTTGCGCGCATTGAGTGGCAACACGGGACATGCGATTATCTATGTTGATGCCGCGGCTGAAAACACTATCGTTTTGGACGCAGGTACGAATGCGCAACAAGACAGTGGCAGTATCGCCAAGGCGATTGAACTGGCAAAACCTGACGATACGCTTTTGCTGCAAAATGAAACCAACCTGCAGGCCCAGACGGCAAAACTGGCTTTGGACAAAGGGCTGCGCGTGATTTATTCAGCAGCGCCTTTTTCCATCGAAGCGGTTAAGCAGGTGTTGCCGCATGTATCGATATTGGTGATGAATGAGGTCGAGGCTGAGCAGTTGTGTCGAGAAATGGGGCTCACGTTAGATAAAATTCCAGTGCCGCAAGTTTTGGTGACTCTGGGAGCAAAGGGTGCCATGTGGCGATCTAATGAAACGGGCGAGGTGAATGAAGTGGCTGCGCCCAAAGTGACGGCTATTGATACGACAGCGGCAGGTGACACTTTTGCTGGATATTTTGCATCTGGGCTGGATTTGTGTCTATCGATACGAAATGCCATGGAATGGGCTACGCAGGCTGCGGCTTTGAAAGTTACGCGCCATGGTACGGCAGATGCGATTCCGACAGCGGCAGAGGTTTCTACGGTTCAGTCTATTTGAAACACGTAGCACTGTACAAAAAAGGGACGCAAATTGCGCCCCTTTTTCAATTCATAATCCTTAGTGATTATTTGAAACGACGATTGCGTGCCGCCAAAAGTTTCAAGCGCAAGGCGTTGAGCTGGATAAAGCCAGCCGCATCTTTTTGATCGTATGCGCCAGCATCATCTTCAAAGGTCACATGCGCTTCTGAGTACAGCGAATGGTCGGATGCACGTGCAACGGTGGATGCGGAGCCTTTGTAGAGTTTCAAAGTCACGGTGCCGGTCACGTGCTCTTGTGACTTGTCGATCGCTGCTTGCAGCATTTCGCGCTCGGGTGAGTACCAGAAACCGTTGTAGATCAGCTCGGCGTAACGTGGCATCAGGCTGTCTTTGAGGTGACCAGAGCCACTGTCGAGTGTGATTTGCTCGATGCCGCGGTGGGCTTCCAGCAAAATCGTGCCGCCTGGTGTTTCATAAACGCCGCGGGACTTCATGCCCACGAAGCGGTTTTCAACAAAGTCCAATCGACCGATGCCGTGTTTGCGGCCATATTCGTTGAGCGTTTCCAAAACTGTCGCTGGGCTCAAGGCCTCGCCGTTGATGGAAACCGCGTCGCCTTTTTCGAACCCAACTTCGATGAACTCAGGCGTGTCTGGCGCATCTTCTGGGTTCACAGTGCGTTGGTGCACGTATTCTGGTGCGATCTCTGCGGGATCTTCCAGAACTTTGCCCTCGGATGAGGTGTGCAACATGTTCGCATCGACAGAAAACGGTGCTTCGCCGCGTTTGTCTTTGGCCACAGGGATTTGGTGTTGTTCTGCAAATTCCAGCAAACGTGTGCGCGATGACAGATCCCATTCACGCCAAGGGGCGATCACTTTGATTTCTGGGTTCAGCGCATAGGCTGCCAATTCGAAACGCACTTGGTCGTTGCCTTTACCTGTCGCGCCGTGGGCCACGGCGTCGGCACCAGTCATTTCAGCGATCTCGACAAGACGTTTGGAAATCAATGGGCGCGCGATAGATGTGCCAAGCAGGTATTGGCCTTCATAAATCGCATTCGCGCGGAACATCGGGAAAACGAAATCACGTACAAATTCTTCGCGCACATCTTCGATAAAGATGTTTTCAGACTTGATGCCAAGCAACTCGGCTTTTGCACGTGCTGGCTCAAGCTCTTCACCCTGACCAAGGTCAGCCGTAAAGGTGACAACTTCACAACCGTATTCGGTCTGAAGCCATTTCAAAATGATCGAGGTATCAAGACCACCGGAGTAGGCGAGGACAACTTTTTTTGGCGCGGACATTGGCTTTTTCCTTTTGCGGATATCGCTTGGGCGATTACCGAGTTTTTGCACCAAGAGCAAGGTTTCACGCCCTGAAAGCTTTTTGTTTGCGCGTAAAAGCCCTAAGTGTTGCCTAATACATTTGGGAATGGATCGAGATGACTGGATATTTGCTGTTTAAACATGCTGTACAGCGCGTGTTTCGAAATTTGGATGACGCGTTGGCGATCTCTGGCTTGATCTGGATTGCGACCATGGCGGTCGTGATCATCGCGTCAACTTATGCACCAGCTATGCCTGCTACCGCAGAAGGATGGGGGGCCCTAACGATGAACCAAATCTTGATCGCGCTTGGGGCAAATATAGCCGTGATCGTGGCAAGTATTTGGATCGCGGTGGAATGGCATCGGTTTGTGTTGTTGGGTGAACGCCCTCAAACAGTCATCCCGCCGTTTCGCGCGGCATTGATGCTGGCCTATATGGGTAAATCCATTTTGTTGATGGTCGTTCTCTTTGCGATGATGTTTGTCGCGATGCTTGTTTTAATGCTTGTTATGGCTTTGGCTGGGGCTTTGCAGTTTCTTGTGATGGCCTTCATTATTTGTGCGGGTAGTGCATTGATGTATGGGTTTTATAGGCTGTCCCCTATGTTGCCTGCGGCCGCTCTTGGGACATCTCTTCCCATTCAAGACGCTTGGTCTAAAACGGAACCCTATAAGGCGCAGATATTTCAAGCCACGATTTTGATGATTTTAATGACATTGCTGTTGCAAGTGCCTTATGCATTTCTGGGATCAGGGGTCGTCGGGGTTGTGGTGTCTTTGGTCACGGGATGGATCGGTTTGATGGTCGGCGTTAGCCTGTTGTCGGCTATTTATGAACTGGCAACATCGAAGGCAGACAGATGACGCAAAGCACAGATATCACCGGACCCGCACGCGAGGCCACTCAGTTGGTCCGCAAGTTGTTTGAACCTACGCCATGTGCGCGCAATGATCACTTATCGCAAAAGTTTGACGCGGACATTTGGTTGAAACGTGAAGACCTTACACCTGTACGCAGCTACAAAATTCGCGGTGCGGTGAATGCGATGAGCCGCGCGCGTGCGCTAAATCCAGAACTTGATCTTTTTGTCTGCGCATCTGCGGGCAATCACGCGCAGGGTGTGGCTTTTGCTTGCCGCCATTTTGGTGTGCGTGGTGTCATTTTTATGCCCGTCACCACTCCCAAACAAAAGATCGAAAAAACCAAAATATTTGGTGGCGATAACATCGAAGTGCGCATGGTTGGAGACTATTTTGATGATACATTGGCTTCGGCCAAAACCTTTTGCGATGAGGCGTCAGGATATTTTTTGGCACCGTTTGATGACGTTGATGTCATCGCGGGGCAGGCCTCTGTTGCTGTTGAATTCATGAGCCAAATGGCCGAGGCTCCTGATGTGGTGATTTTACCAGTTGGTGGGGGCGGATTGTCGGCTGGCGTTGTTCAATATTTGGCACAAGTGGCACCCAGCACCGAGATTTATTTTGTGGAACCGAGCGGAGGTCCGTCTTTGGCCGCTGCTGTGACAGCCGGAAAGCCTGTGACGCTAAGTTCGGTCGATAGTTTTGTCGATGGCGCGGCAGTTGCGCAAATCGGCGCGATCCCATTTTCTGTGTTGAAACAGGTAGATCAAAATCACGTGCTGAAAGCGCCGGAAGACCGCATCTGCGCAACAATGATTGAAATGCTTAATATTGAAGGCATCGTTCTGGAGCCAGCCGGGGCGCTTGCGATCGATGCCTTGCAAGATTTGAAAGATGTGATCCGTGGGCGTAGAGTTTTGTGCGTTGCGTCGGGCGGAAATTTTGATTTTGAGCGGTTGCCTGAAGTGAAGGAGCGAGCTCAGAAATATCTGGAACTCAAAAAATACTTCATTTTGCGTATGCCGCAGCGACCAGGTGCTTTGCGTGATTTCTTGGATTTGTTGGGAGATACCGACGATGTTGCACGGTTTGAGTATCTTAAAAAATCCGCGCGTAATTTCGGTTCTGTTTTGATCGGAATTGAAACGGACCATCCAAAGAATTTTGATCGCTTGTTTTATAAGATGGATCAAGCTGGTCTTGTGTATAAAGACATAACCAATGACCAAGCTCTGTCTGAGTTTGTTCTTTAATTGGAAAAAATGATATCAGTTTTCGCTGTAAATTCAGCGCGCGATGCTTTGTAGGAAGCTAAGATTTCAGTCAAATCGACAGCGTCAGAGTGCCCGTTTGCTGAGGCAGTTTCTCCTGTTTGACAAAGACTTGAAAAGGACGCAAATCCCAAATTCATAGAACTGCCTTTTAAAAAATGCAGGTCTTGTTCAAGTTTGCTGCGATCCCTTGTGGTTTCAAGTCGTTCAATGACTTCATCCACCTCCTCAAGAAAGAGTTCAACAACTTCGCCAAAATCCTCGACGCCGACTTCATCACGTAATTCGGTAATGCGGTTCCAATCAATCATCTGGGCGCTCCTTTATGCCTCTTTCGCACAGGAGACTTAAAATCGCGTAACTTTTGGGAATCATTACAAACAATTTTATATTTAAGGCACCATTAAGTTGCGCAGGCCAATGTAACGCAAACCACGACATCTAGGTTGGAATAGTCATTGGCAATCGCGCAACAAAAGCAAGCATATCTTACATCCGCCCCTGGGCGAGGTGTCGTAAACAACGTGTTGGTTGTCGACGACTCGCGGGCACAGCGACGTATATTGTCATCCTATCTTGGACGATGGGGCTATACGGTGTTTGAGGCAGAGTCAGGGGATGCTGCTTTGGTGATTTGTGAAACGGAAAAAATTGACCTTATTGTTTCTGATTGGATGATGCCTGGACTTAATGGTCTGGATTTTTGCCGTATTTTCAGATCACTAGACCGTGAGAACTATGGGTACTTCATCTTGCTAACATCAAAGTCAGACAAGGCAGAGGTGGCTGAGGGGCTGGATGTTGGTGCTGACGATTTTTTGACGAAACCGGTTGCTGGCGATGAACTTTTGGCGCGTATCCGTGCGGGGGAACGTATCTTGCGCATGCAGCGTGAACTGTCTGCAAAAAATGAACTGGTCACTTCAACATTACAGGAAATTTCTGGGCTTTATGATTCGCTTGATCGTGATTTGGTTGAGGCGCGCAAACTGCAACAATCGCTTGTAAAAGACCGCTTCAAAGATTTTGATACGGCTCAGGTCTCGCTTTTGTTACGACCGAGCGGCCATGTTGGTGGCGATCTTGTTGGGTTTTTTCCTATAAATGACAATCAGTTTGGTGTGTTTTCAATAGATGTATCTGGTCATGGTGTTGCCTCGGCACTTATGACGGCACGTCTTGCAGCCTATTTGACGGGATCTACGTCTGATCAAAATCTTGCCATTACGCAGTCCGAAGACGGCACTCATATAGCCAAATCTCCTGCAGAAGTGGCAAAGGCGCTCAATACTTTGATGCTGAAAGAAATGGAGACGGATCTTTATTTCACAATGATTTTGGGGCATTTTGACCGGACAAATGGCAAGTTTGTTATGACTCAGTGTGGCCATCCCCATCCCGCGATTCAACGCAAAGAGGGAACTGTTGAGTATTTCGGAGTCGGGGGATTGCCGGTTGGCTTGATTCCAGATGCATCGTTTGATGATTTCGAAATTCAGATTTCGACGGGAGAAAGGATCATTTTACTGTCTGACGGTGTTACCGAATGCCCTGATGGTGCAAATGGCATGTTGGGTGAGGATGGCCTGATTGCGTTGATTGAAAACAATGCAGATCTGACTGGTAGCGCGTTCTTTGACACGATGCTTTGGGATCTGAACAACTTCAACAATGACAAAGATTTTCCCGATGATATTTCAGCTATCCTTCTTGAGTATACAGGCCCAAGTACTCAGTAACGGCAGCTCTGTCACCTGGGTTGCCAAGGCAATCGAGTGCTTGCGCAAAGGGCACCCATTTTGCGGCATGACCAACTTCAGTTGGATTTCCGAGACGTCGAACAGGTCGCGCGACGTATATTTTACACATTTTTTCCGCCCACATGTTGTAGTCAGGCATGAATACGAACCTACGAAAGGCATGTAAAAATAGTGGTTTTGAAATCCGCCAGCCTGTTTCCTCAATGACTTCACGATGTAACGCCGCGATTGGGGACTCGCCCTTGTCGATGCCGCCACCTGGAAGCTGAAACTCTGGTGTAGGGGCCGCTTGATGGGTCAACAGCAAAGAGCCATTCAAAGGCAAAATAGCGTATGCACCGGGGCGCAATGTATAGGAAATACCGTTTATTTTTGGATCACCATAGCGTCGAATCATATCTAGCCCTTTTCCCAGAGGTTGCCGCCCTTATATGAACAAGGTATGCCAACCTGCGACGTGCAAGGGAACCGAAAATGCTTGGATCAAAAATCGCTTGGGATGACACTGTTCTCCCGTTTCAACTCGATCAATCAGATGTGCGCGGCCGTGTGGCCCGTCTTGATGGTGTTCTTGAGCAAGTTCTCGAGCAACATGATTACCCCCCAGTGATCGAGGCGCTTGTCGCTGAAGTTGCTTTGCTGACAGCAATGATTGGTCAAACAATCAAATTGCGATGGAAGCTGTCTATTCAAATTCGCAGCGATGGCCCTGCACGCATTATTGCGACCGATTATTATGCGCCCACAGCTGACGGCAAACCAGCGCGTATTCGTGCATATGCTTCGTATGATGCGAACCGCCTTGACCCCAATGGAACTGCCTATGATCAAGTTGGTAAAGGTTATTTTGCGATTTTGATCGACCAAGGTGAAGGTAATAAACCTTATCAGGGTATCACGCCGCTAACCGCTGAGTCGTTGTCTCGCTGTGCTGAGGCGTATTTTGCACAGTCAGAGCAACTTCCAACACGTTTCGAGCTGGCTTTCGGTCGCTCTACGCTTGCAGGCGACGATGAAAAATGGCGTGCTGGTGGCGTTATGTTGCAAAAAATGCCTAAAGCATCACCAAGTGCGGCACCTCTTGAGAGCACAAGCGACGAGAGTTTGCTGACGGCATCCGATATTTTGGATGGGGATGACTTTGAAAACTGGAATCGCGCTAACATCTTGCTTGATACCGTTGATCCTCTAGAATTGATTGGACCAAGTGTGCAGCCAACAGATCTGTTGGTGCGTTTGTTCCATGAGGATAAACCCCGTGTGTTTGATGCTCAACCGGTAGCCTTTGGGTGCAGCTGTTCTGAGAAAAGCGTACGTAACAGTCTTTCAATCTATTCCGCGAAAGACATCGCCACGATGACAACTGAAGAAGGTACTGTGTCAGCGGATTGCCAATTCTGTGGCGCGCATTACGTAATGGACCCAAAAACTCTTGGGTTTGAAGCAAAGGCAAAGACCGATGGTGACGCGGATTGATAGACTGAAGATTGAACGGGCGCTGTCACTTGATGGCC
Organism: Pacificibacter marinus; assembly: GCF_018860665.1. GTDB lineage: Bacteria > Pseudomonadota > Alphaproteobacteria > Rhodobacterales > Rhodobacteraceae > Celeribacter > Celeribacter marinus_A. The sequence continues at coordinate 185,562 of NZ_JAHKPK010000022.1, read as the reverse complement.
GCCCGTCATCTGATTTTGATCTCAATCCTAAGGCGCGACCAAAAGCTGTTGTTTTAAAGCCCGCAGGCGTGCTGTTGCCGATTGTTGAACGAGACTATGGTTTGCAGCTAATTCTGACCAAGCGATCCTCAACGATCAAACACCATCCGGGCCAAATTGCGTTTCCGGGTGGGCGTGTCGACCCCACCGATGCCACACATATTGCGGCTGCTTTACGTGAAGCTGATGAAGAAATCGGCCTTCCGCCTGAAAATGTCGATGTGCTTGGCGAGTTACCCAGTCATGAAACTATATCGAATTATACCATGCATCCTGTGGTTGGCTGGGTGACACAAAATTTCACCCCTCGTTTGGAGGCGGCTGAAGTGTCCGAGATGTTTGAAGTACCTTTGCTGCATGTTTTGGATATATCGAATTACACCATTCAATCGCGCATTTGGCGCAGACAGGTCCGCAAGTTTTATACGGTCCCCTATGGTCCCTATTATATTTGGGGTGCCACCGCGCGGGTTTTGCGATCTTTCGCACAAAAGGTCAGCCTGTGAAGTCGGTAAAAACATACAGTTGGTTCCAAGCTGAAGTCACTCAAACTGTCATTAAAATGTTCAAATCAGCAGATCAATCGGCCTATTTTGTTGGCGGTTGTATACGCAACAGTTTGATGGGTGTGCCTGTCACCGATCTGGATATCTCGACGCCAATGCGGCCCGAAGCTGTGATGAAGCTTGCAAAATCGGCTGGGTTCAAAGCCATTCCCACAGGGATCGAACACGGAACAATCACTGTCATCGCGGGTGGAGAACCCTTTGAAATAACGACGTTTAGGCGTGATGTCGCCACAGATGGGCGTCGCGCTGTTGTCGCTTTTTCTGACAGTTTAGAAGAGGATGCATGTCGTCGCGATTTTACGATGAATGCGCTTTATGTGGATTTGGACGGTGTAGTCTTAGACCCGCTTGGCGGCATGGCTGATTTAAGGGCGCGCAAGGTGCGCTTCATTGGCGTGCCTCAGGACCGTATCCGCGAGGACTATCTGCGTATTCTGCGGTTTTTCAGGTTTCATGCGACATACGGCGATGCTGATGCAGGCCTTGATGCAGATGCACTGGCAGGATGTGCTGAAAACTTAGACGGCTTGAGTGGCCTGTCTAAAGAGCGCGTAGGATCTGAAATCATTAAACTGCTATCTGCGCGTGACCCGAGTGCCTCTATTGGCGGGATGGAGATGACTGGCGTTCTTCAAGCAATTTTGCCAGGTGCGTCTGGGCGTTCGTTTTACCCATATGTGTCACAAGAATTCCATATCGACCCCATGGCGCGACTTGCCGCGCTGGGCGGTGAGGATGCTGGGCCTTTGCTCAAACTGTCGAGAAAGCAATCTGTGCGGCTTGCGAAATTTAAAGATGCGATGGGCCATGGACGCTCAGTTTATGAGATCGCATTTGTAGAAGGTGCTGATATGGCGCTTTGTATTGCAGCATTGCGCGCGGCTGTGTTTGAGCAGCCATTGCAAACCGATGTAAGGGAGCAAATTTTGACGGCATCTAAGCAGGTTTTTCCGGTCAGAGCCCAAGATTTAATGCCCGAATACACCGGTGCTGAGCTTGGCGAGGCGTTGAAGACGCTACAACATGCTTGGCTGGCGTCCGGTTTTGCCCTAACCAAGGCGAAATTGATGCAAATATTGGAAACCAAGTCGACATGACACAGATAGAAATCACACGACTTGGGCACCACGGTGATGGTATCGCGGTTGGTCCAATCTTTGCTGCCAAAACATTGCCCGGTGAAATCGTTGAAGGCGACATCACTGGCGACCGTATCGTAAGCCCAAGCATTGTTACACCATCACCAGATCGCGTGAAGCCACCCTGCGTGCACTTCAAGGCCTGCGGCGGCTGTGCCTTGCAGCACGCGTCAGACGATTTTGTTGCGAATTGGAAATCCGATGTCGTGCGCACAGCCTTGTCGCATCAAGGCATTGATGTGCCGATTTCGAGTGTTTTTACTTCACCAAACCAATCGCGCCGCCGTGCGACTTTTGCGGGGCGACGTACAAAAAAAGGTGTTTTGGTTGGGCTGCATGGTCGTGCCTCTGGTACTTTGGTGCCTGTGCCCAATTGTGTGTTGATGACGCAAAAAATTATGAATGGGCTGCCTGCATTTGAGGATTTGGTTCAGATCGGCGGGTCTCGTCGTGTTGAGATGGCAATTACCGTGACGGATTCTGACGCTGGCTTGGACGTTTCTGTTGTTGATGGCAAAGAGCTCGATATGGAATTGCGTTCTGATTTGGCTGGCGTTGTTCGTAAATATGGGATCATTCGCCTGTCATGGAATGGCGATGAGGTTGTGCAAGAAACTCGCCCCTTTTTGTCATTTGGGCGCGCACGCCTTGTGCCGCCTCCAGGCGCATTTTTGCAAGCCACACGCCACGGCGAGCAATCTCTTATTGCCTTGATGAAAGAGGCTGTATCTGGCGCGGAGCGTGTGGTCGATCTCTTTTCGGGCTGCGGCACCTTTGCTCTGCCCATGGCCGAATTTGCCGAAGTTCATGCGGTTGAGGGGGAAAAAGCGATGCTTAACAGCCTGTCAGAAGCGTGGAAAACAGCTTCGGGGTTAAAGCCTGTCACGGTTGCCACGCGCGACTTGTTTCGCCAACCTTTGTTGCCGGATGAGTTGAACAAATTTGATGCGGCAATCATCGACCCGCCGCGTGCAGGTGCTTTGGCGCAAACGGGTGAATTGGCCAAAAGCAAATTGCAATCGATTGGTTTTGTGTCCTGTAACCCTGTGACATTTGGACGAGACGCCAAAACGCTTGTTGAGGCAGGCTTTGCAATTGATTGGCTACATGTTGTCGATCAGTTCAGGTGGTCGCCTCACGTGGAAATCGCGGCAAAATTCAGTCGCACCTGATACAGAATTTACTTTGAGCATTGTGATTGCTGGCGTATACGCAGCAAAAACAGGTTTGGATGTAATAATGGAACGCCGCAACGTTATAGCAGTCTTGGCTGCGGTTAGCCTTTTCCCCTCAGTTGCGTTTTCACGCACTTTAACCCCATATTCTGGGCCGCGCGTGACTCGTGTCGTGCTGTATAAGGGTAGGCGTCGTTTGTATTTGCTGAGCGGAACCAAGGTGTTGAAAAAATATAAGGTTGGCCTTGGGGGTGTTCCTGTGGGCCATAAGCAATTTGAGGGTGATGGAAAAACACCTGAAGGCAGCTACATTATTGATCGTAAAAACCCGCAGTCGCAGTATCACCTTTCGATTGGAATCTCTTATCCAAACAGCCGTGATATTGCCTATGCACGTGCATATGGCCGCAGTCCTGGTGGTGAAATTTTCATTCACGGCCGAGCGGGTGAACACAAAGGCCGCGGGCGTGATTGGACCGCAGGCTGTATTGCCGTAAAAGACAAACACATGGAAGAAATCTACATGATGGTTGCCACGGGAACGCAAATCGACATCCATCCTTAGGGCAGGTGCCGATCGCCGTGTTCTATTCAGTGCTGGCGAACTGCGGCGCTGCGCTACCCAAAATCATTGTCCACCAAAGTTTGCCGCCTTGTTCTTGGAACCATGCAAAGCCAAGGTCTGTAGCGCGAGAATCCAAAATGATCTCGCGTGTATCTGGCTGCTCCATCCACGCACCCAATGTTTCCAATTCGGATTCATATGTTTCCGAAATGTTTTCGCCGAGCATTGTGCCGATGTAGCCTGAGCGCGCAACGCGATCGATGGGCGATGATCCATCTGATCCGAAATGCCACGGGCGATTTTGGTTTTTCATGTCTTGCGAATGAGTGGCCGCCGCTGCGTTTAGGTTGGAATTCAACTTGATTTCTGGTGCGCCAGCTGCGGCGCGCAAGGCGTTGATTGAATCAAGCATACGGTATTGAACCTTGGCTTCTTCGCGCGCGCTGATCCGATAAACACGTGGCAGCGGTTTCCCGTCGGGCCCTAATGCGGGGGTGTTGCTTTCGCATGCACTTAGGCCGATAATGGAAACAAGAAGCAGAACAATGAAACGCGTCATTTTTTTAGTACCCTGAATACGATCTTAGAATCACCTATCCTGAAAATGATGTATGATCAAATCATGTCCGCGTGTTTTCGCCGCCAATGATTGTTTGATTTGCGACTGCGACAATCGCGCCATATACATGGCACTATGAAATAACTGTTTTGGGGTCCATTATGACCAATAAAGTCGATACCAAACTCTCAAGACGCGCCTTTGTAGCAGTGTCCACTGCTTGTGTGGCTGCACCTGCTTTGGCGCAAACTGACAATTCTACAGAAGTTGAACGCGATATTTCTGAAGTCGTACGTCGTAATATTTCGAGCTTTCGCTCTTTGGATTGGCGTCCGTATTTTGACAATACACGCAACGGCGCGATATTGGTCGATACGACATCCAGAGCATTACATTACTGGAGCGAAGATCAGTCAATTTACAAATTGTATCCGACTTCAGTCCCATTATCCGAAGACCTGACACGCCTTGGCCGGACATCTGTCATCCGCAAGGTCGAGGGGCCATCATGGGCACCGACGCCATCTATGCGCATTCGCAATCCAGAATGGCCAAGTTTTGTCGGACCAGGTCCGGACAATCCGTTGGGCACGCATGCTTTGTACCTGTCGTGGACCTATTATCGCATTCACGGCACGCATGACACACGTAAAATTGGTCGCCGTTCGTCAAACGGCTGCATTGGTTTGTATAACGAGCACATCAAAGAATTGTACGATCTCGTTGGCAACGGCGCGCAGGTTTTGTTGATTTAACGCAATTGCGTTGGCAGTTATATAATGGCGACCCTGTGATCGGGGCCGCCATTTTTTATGCCCTAAATCCAGCCTGCAAGATTGGTTTCGATGACTGTGCACAGCGCTGAAATATGCGCGTCGTCGTCATTGAGGCAGGGAATGTACAAGAAATCTTCGCCACCTGCGTGCTCAAAGCTTTCTTTGATTTCCTCGTTGATTTCTTCAAGCGTCTCGATGCAATCGGCAGAAAATGCTGGCGCGCAGATCGCGATGCTTTTGTTGCCAGCCTTTGCCTGACGCGCAACCTCTTCAACCGTATAAGGTTGAAGCCATTCTTCGGGTCCAAACTTGGATTGGAAGGTTGTCATGATTTCCGTATCCGCCCAACCTAGCTGTTCTTTCAGCAATCGTGTCGTTTTATGGCAGTGGCAGTGATAAGGATCGCCGCCTTCCTTTAGGTAACGTTCTGGTAAGCCATGATAGGAGCAAATCAGAATATCTGGTTTTTTTGCCGTACGAGCATAGCTGCGCTTAATGGATTGCGCCAAGGCATCGATGTATTCAGGTTTGTCAAAATAGGGCTCGACCGTGCGCACAGCGGGCTGCCAGTTTTCTTCCATCAACGCGCGAAAAAATTGATCGTTTGCCGTTGCGACCGTCGCACCTGCGTATTGTGGATAAAGCGGAAAAAACAGGATCTTCGTACAGCCCTCAGCAACCATTTCGGCCACCTTTGATTTGGTCGATGGATTGCCATAGCGCATGCAGTAATCGACCACCACCTCGTCACCATATTTAGACCCTAACGCGGCTGAAATGGCGGAGGTTTGTTGCTTTGTGATTGTCGCAAGCGGACTTTCATTAGCTTCATTGTTCCAGATGGATTTATAAGCAGCGCCAGATTTTGACGGGCGGACGGACAAGATGATGCCCTGCAATATTGGTTGCCATTTCCAAGCAGGGTAATCGACAACGCGTTTGTCTGACAAAAACTCACTTAAGTATTTGCGCATAGACCAATAGTCCGTCGCATCAGGTGTGCCCAAATTCGCCAGAAGCACTCCGATTTTTTGCTTTGGAATCTTTGGATGATCCGTTGTCGCATGCGCTGGGCAAACGGCATCGTCGGCATTTGTGTTGAGCCGTGTTGGCTTCATGGTTCCCATCGCGTGATCCTGTCTTTTTGTATTCTATTAGGCTAGGGCGCAGTCAAAATTGTTCAAGTCTGCGGTGCATCATTTGGTAAGTTGAATTCTTTTGCCCCAAGGGCATCGGCTAAGCGCGTTCTGGCCGATCCGGGCATCAAGGGCTTGGGTTGACTGGAATCTGGTGCCCAGCCGGTCAAAAACACCATATCAAAGGTTGCGTTCAACCGATCTTGGTCTGAGAAGTGTTTTTTGTAGAGTGTCTGAGTGAGATCAAACAGCGCGCGCGTCGCGGTTTTGCGGGATCGTGCGTGTAAGGCAGAGGTTTCTCCCATAGCGCGAAGATCGTGAATAAGCTGGTTTAGAGACGAAAATGTTACTTTCGTGGTGGTTTTGTCGGCCACAGGCAGAGCAAATGAGGCGCGTTGCAGCAAGCCACCTAGATCGCGCAGTTCCCCCATCGGTAACACCCGCGGTGACAGTCCGCCGGAGCATTCAATTTCGGCTTGCGACAAACAAGACCGCAATTCGTGAAGCGTTTGGTCGCCAAAAAACGCAGCGATCATGAGACCGTCAGGTTTCAGGGCGCGATTGCATTGAATGAGTTGACCAACTGGATCATTGGCCCAGTGCAAAGACATCGCATGGATGACCAGATCATGTTGGCGCTCTTGCAGGTTTAAAACATCATCATCGGCAACAACCGTTGCATCAGGGAACCATGATTGCCAAAGCTCGGGAAAACTCGTGACAATTGCTGGCGATGTAAACGGTTTGTTAACCATGTCGAGCCGATCTTGAATTTCAAGACGTGCCTCATGGTGCAGAAAAAAATCTCCCCCTATACGCTTGGCGCGCAGACGGTTGCGCATCAATTGAGCGCGATCAACAAGGGGGGAGGTATTGGACATAAGCTCTCTTCCGGTGAAGTTGGGCCAACTTAGGAAGTCATGCGGAAAATGCAAAGACTGGCGCGGTTCTTATACCCCCCTCAATGCCTAACATGCGACGAAATAGTCGACTTTGTGCATGGTCTTTGTCCAAAATGTTGGGCCGATACGCCCTTTATCAAGCAAAATGGTTGTGAAATGTGTGCAGCCCCGTTGATTGGTGAGGTCGAGAGTGGTGATTTGTGTGATTCATGTCGTGTTGTGCCGCGGTCGTGGTCGCGCGCGCGTGCTGCCTTGTTGTATGAGGGGAACGCCAGATCTATCGTTTTGCGTCTAAAGCACGGAGATAGAACGGATCTTGCCCATCCTGCTGGTGCTTGGTTGGCCGAGGCGGCGCGCCCTTTGGTGACGACAGATATGATTGTCGCACCTGTGCCGCTGCATTGGTTTCGCGGGGTTCGACGTAGGTACAATCAGTCTTTGCTGCTTTCACGCCGCGTATCACGGTTGTTGGAGCTGGATCACTGTCCAAATCTATTGCAAAGACGAATTGCCACACGCAAACTTGATGGCATGACGGCGCAAGAGCGTGCGGATGTCGTCTCGAACGCTATAGCTTTGAGACCGCATCACGTTCAGACACTTAAGGGCCGCCATGTTTTGTTAATCGATGATGTTATGACCACAGGTGCCACTTTAACGACCTGTGCTAAGGCCTGTCTGCAAGGCGGTGCCGTTCAAGTTTCCGTTGCGGTGCTGGCACGCGTTGCGAAGAAGAACTAAACCCTTATAGTCCTGCCGGACATAAAGGAAAAAACATGCAGCCTGTAACACTCTATACGACACCGATTTGCCCGTTTTGTATCGCCGCCAAGCGGCTTTTGGACAGCAAGGGGGTAGAATACACCAATCTTGATGTGATGGCTCAGCCAGAACTGCGCGCTGAAATGATGCAGCGCGCCAATGGTCGCCACACTGTGCCACAAATTTTTATTGGTGAGACACATGTTGGTGGATGCGATGAGTTACATCAACTGGAGCGCGCAGGAAAACTTGATCCGCTTTTGGCGGGGTAAGTATATGCCGAAAGTTGGTCTTGTCACGCTGAACTCTAGCGATGATCCCACGCAAAACCTGCATGTGGTGCAGAGTTATATTGATGAGGCCGCCGCGCGTGGCGCGCAGATTGTGATGACGCCTGAGGTTACCAACTGCGTGTCCACGTCGCGGGTGCATCAACAGAATGTGCTTTGTTTTGAGGCTGATGATTTAACGCTGCAAGCCTTGCAAAAGCAGGCTCTAACGCTTGGCGTTTGGCTCCTTATTGGATCATTGGCATTGAAAACGGGTGATGCAGATGGTCGCTTTGCAAATAGGTCGTTTTTGATCGGCCCAGATGGCATGATCAAAGCGCGCTATGACAAAATTCATATGTTTGACGTGACCCTGTCCGAGACAGAATCCTATAAAGAATCTGCTGGGTATCGCCCTGGAACAGAGGCCGTAGTGACGCAGACACCCCTGGGCGCCATTGGTTTGACCATCTGCTATGATGTGCGTTTCCCGCATCTTTATCGGTCTTTGGCGCAATCAGGTGCGGAGATTCTCACTGTTCCTGCTGCATTTGCTCAGGCCACTGGTCGTGCGCATTGGGAAGTTCTTTTGCGCGCGCGTGCGATTGAAACGGGCAGTTTCGTCTTTGCGCCAACACAGACAGGTCAACATAGTGAGACAAAAGGTGGTAAACGTAAAACCCACGGGCACAGCTTAGCGATTTCGCCTTGGGGTGAAGTGCTTTATGATGGTGGAATCGAATGCGGCGTCGGGATCGTGGATTACGATTTAAATGACGTTGCCAAAGCCCGTAGCGCCATACCATCGCTTCAACATGACAAAGAATTTAAGGCCTTAAAATGACGTCATCAACTGGCACAGATTCTTTGGCTGTGGCTCTTTTTTCTGAAATTTTTATGGCGGACCAGTTGGCGCGAAACCGTCTAACGAAAGCCCTGCCAAAAGGCATGGAGATCAGCCATTTTTCGGTGCTCAATCATTTGGCACGATCTGGCGAAGAGCGCTCGCCTGCACAATTGGCACGAGCGTTTCATGTGACGCGCGGGGCTATGACCAATACGTTGAACAAGCTGGAATGGGCGGGGCATATACATATTCGCCCAGACTGGGATGACGCACGTCGCAAGTTCGTGTCGATTTCTCCTGCGGGGAAAGCCGCACGAGACGCAGCTTTGGCTGCCATTACGCCTATCCTCAATCAGGTTGTCGAATCGATTGGGCAAGACAAGGTAAAAAATGCCCTTCCTGTGTTGCGTGAAATGCGCATTCGGCTTGAAAGTGACATATAAATGTGACCCTAAGCTGGCTTAATTGACGCTGTAACGTAGTTCACAGATAGATCGCGATCTGACAAAGACCATGTCCACAGAACCGGATTGAAGACAAAGCCTTTGCGATCAACAGGCGACAGGCCCGCATTGGAAATTAGGTTGAACAGCTCGTCCGGTGTAATGAATTTGTCCCATTCGTGGGTGCCGCGTGGCAACCAACGCATAACAACTTCAGCGCCTAAGATAGCCACAACGTATGATTTCGGATTTCGGTTTATGGTTGAACAAACCATCATCCCCCCCGGTTTCAGCAAAGTTTGGCAAGCATTCAGATAGGTTTGTGGATCGGCGACGTGTTCAACAACTTCCATGTTCAAAACCACATCGAATTGTTCGCCAGCCTCAGCCAAATCTTCGGCGGCGGTGTGGCGGTAGTCTATTTCCAGACCTGATTGTTCCGCATGAAGGCGCGCCACTGGCAAATTGCCTGCTGCGGCATCTGCCCCCACAACTGTGGCCCCAAGTCGCGCCATGGGTTCAGACAAAAGCCCGCCACCACAGCCGATATCCAACAGGCGCAGTCCTGTGAATGGTTTTGGGGTGCTCAGATCGCGTCCAAATTCAGCGGCGATTTGCGTTGTAATATAATCGAGACGACAGGGATTGAGCATGTGAAGCGGTTTGAATTTACCGTTGGGATCCCACCATTCGGCAGCCATCGCTTCGAATTTTGCGACTTCGGATGGGTCAATGGTGGACTGATGCGTTTGCATGATCCGTTCCTTCATGTTCAATTCGTATGTGATCAGAGTCGTGATCGAGATTTATTCTGAGCTATCATGCTCTATATAGGATTTCCATGAACAAGGTATCGGGCCAAAAGAGCGCATATAGTTATCTCTATCCCCAGCTTTCATCATATGATCAGCGGATGTTGGATGTTGGCGATGGGCATAGTTTATATATTGAGCAAAGCGGCAACTCCAATGGCATTCCTGTTGTGGTTCTGCATGGCGGGCCTGGGGGCGGTTGTAGTCCGTTTATGCGTCGGTTTTTTGATCCCGCGATTTTTCGCATTATTTTGTTTGATCAACGCGGCTGCGGGCGTTCTACGCCTTTTGCATCCGTAAAAAACAATACCACGTGGCACCTTGTGGCAGATATTGAGCGCATTCGTACCACTCTTGGCATTAAGCAATGGGTGGTTTTTGGTGGAAGCTGGGGGGCAACACTGGGTTTAGCCTATACCCAAGCGCACCCTGACCGTGTGATCCATTTGGTGTTGCGGGGTGTATTTTTGGGCATGCAATCTGAATTGGATTGGTTTTACGGCGGAGGCGCTGGGCGGTTTTGGCCAGATTTGTGGGAGGATTTCGTACGTGACATTCCCCAAGACGAACGCGATGATTTGATCGCAGCCTATAATCGACGCTTGTTCAGTGGTGATGTGGCTATTGAGAACAACTACGCAAAGATCTGGTCCAAATGGGAAAATGCTTTGGCGTCGATTGGGTCTAACGGCAAGGTCGGCGATCCGCCCATTCAGTTTGCGCGGGCGATCGCGCGATTGGAAAATCACTACTTTTCAAATCATGTGTTTTTTGAACATGACAGAAAGCTTCTAGATGACATTGCTGTGATGGCACATGTATCCGGCACAATCGTGCAAGGTCGCTTTGATATGGTTTGTCCACCACAAAGCGCATATGCCCTGCATAAGCTTTGGCCTAAGTCGTCACTTCATATGGTTGGTCTAGCTGGGCACGCTTTGTCAGAGACCGGAATTGCGGCAAAGTTGGTTGAAACAATGGATCATATTGGGCGCGTGATGCGATAGGGCTTGCAGATTCGACTATGTGGGCGTATATGCCTGTTCAACAGCGGCGCGATGGGTGATCCTAAAGCTCCACCGGGAAATATCAACGGGCCGCGCGCCCGTTTTTTTGTGCCCTTTAAAAGGCCCCCAAATGCCCGAAAGGCTAACTGGAATATGTCCGAACTGATTGCCAAAACCTCTATCGATCGCCGATTGGCCGAGATCGTGGGCCCTGTTATCGAGGGCATGGGCTTTGAGCTGGTGCGTATTCGTCTGATGTCATCGACAAAGTCGAAAACGCTACAGATTATGGCTGAACGCCCCGCTGGCGGCATCGAAGTCGATGAATGTGCTCAAATTTCCACAGCTGTTTCCGCGGTCTTGGATGTTGAGGATCCGATTGAAGACGAGTTCACGCTTGAAGTGTCCAGTCCCGGTATCGACCGCCCGCTGACACGTTTGAAAGATTTTGAGACCTTTGAGGGCTATGAGGCCCGCATTGAGACTGACGAAATGTTCGATGGCCGTCGCCGCTTTAAGGGCGAATTGGCTGGCGTCGAAGACGATGATGTTTTGATCAACATTATCGAACATGGCGAAACGGTTACCATCGGTCTTAAATTTGACTGGCTGTCAGATGCAAAACTGATTTTGACCGACGATCTAATCGCTGAAATGCTCCGTCAACGCAAAGCGACCGGCGCGATTGACGAAACCCAATTTGATGATGTTGAAACCGAAGACGGTTCCACTGACGACCTTAGAGAGGACTGAGACATGGCAATCACCTCCGCCAACCAGCTTGAATTGCTTCAAACCGCTGAGGCCGTGGCCCGCGAAAAAATGATCGACCCCAACCTTGTGGTTGAGGCGATGGAAGAAAGCTTGGCGCGCGCAGCGAAATCTCGCTACGGCTCCGAAATGGACATTCGTGTTCACATTGATCGCAAAACAGGTAAGGCCACGTTTACACGTGTGCGCACTGTTGTCGCCGAAGAAGAGCTGGAAAACTACCAATCCGAATTGACTATCGAGCAAGCCAAGCAATACATGGCTGATCCTGAAATCGGCAGTGAAATCACCGATGAAGTGCCGCCAGTTGAGCTTGGCCGTATTGCAGCGCAATCTGCGAAACAGGTTATCTTGCAAAAAGTGCGCGAAGCAGAACGTGATCGTCAATATGACGAGTTCAAAGATCGCGCTGGCACAATCATCAACGGTGTTGTGAAGCGCGAAGAATACGGCAATGTGATCGTGGATATCGGTCGCGGCGAAGGCATCTTGCGCCGCAATGAAAAGATCGGCCGCGAAACATACCGCCCGAACGATCGTGTGCGCTGTTTCATCAAAGACGTGCGCCGCGAAGCGCGTGGCCCACAAGTGTTCTTGTCGCGCACCGCACCTGAATTCATGTCTGAGCTGTTCAAAATGGAAGTGCCGGAAATATACGACGGCATCATCGAAATCAAAGCTGTGGCCCGTGATCCTGGGTCGCGTGCAAAAATCGCTGTGATTTCAAATGATGGTTCTATCGATCCAGTTGGTGCTTGTGTTGGTATGCGTGGGTCACGTGTGCAAGCTGTTGTGAATGAACTTCAGGGTGAGAAAATCGACATCATCCCATGGAACGAAGATGCGCCAACATTCCTCGTGAATGCGCTTCAGCCTGCTGAAGTGTCCAAAGTTGTTCTGGACGACGACGCGGGTAAAATCGAAGTTGTTGTTCCTGACGAACAGCTGTCCTTGGCGATTGGTCGTCGTGGTCAAAACGTGCGTCTTGCATCTCAGTTGACGGGTCTAGATATCGACATTCTCACTGAGGCTGAAGAATCTGAGCGTCGCCAAAAAGAGTTCGCGATCCGCACCAAATTGTTCATGGACAATCTCGACTTGGACGAATTCTTCGCACAGCTTCTTGTGTCCGAAGGTTTCACCAACTTGGAAGAAGTTGCTTACGTCGAAGTTGATGAATTGCTGGTAATTGATGGGGTTGATGAGGCCACTGCTGGCGAACTTCAGGCCCGTGCCCGTGACGTTCTTGAGGCCGCAAACCTCAAAGCGCTCGAAAACGCGCGCGCACTTGGTGTTCTGGACAGCTTGGTTGAATTTGACGGTCTGACACCCCAGATGATTGAAGCTCTGGCTGAGGATGGCGTGAAATCACTCGAAGATTTCGCAACATGCGCGGACTGGGAGCTTGCTGGTGGCTGGACAACGATTAACGGCGAGCGCCACAAAGATGAGGGTTTGCTTGAGAAATTTGACATGTCCTTGGAAGAGGCGCAAACGCTGGTCATGACTGCGCGTATTCAGTTGGGTTGGGTCGATCCTGCCGAGCTTGAAGGTGCAAGTGATGACGACGCAGATGTTGACGGCGAAACAGAGGAGGCAGAGGCCTAAAAGGTCTCGGTTTAGGTGATCTGATGTCCCGTGGTGGCCACAAGAAAACGAAAGATGATGGGGAACGTCGTTGCATTGTTTCGCGCGACGCGGAGCCTCGCTCTGGCCTGATCCGTTTCGTGATCGGCCCAGACGGACAGGTTGTTCCTGATTTGGCAGAAAAATTGCCAGGTCGCGGCATTTGGGTGAGCGCAGATCGCGCTGCCCTGGATGAGGCGGTCAAGAAAAAGCTCTTTGCCAAAGTGGCGCGTGCAGATGTTGTGGTGGCTGACGGGTTTGTGGATCTTATCGAACAAGGTCTACTCAAGCGCGTTGTGCATCTCATCGCATTGGCGCGCAAAGCTGGCGAAGCTGTGTGTGGGTTTGAAAAAGTTAAAGGATGGATTGCAGAAGAGCACGCGATTGTTTTGATGCAAGCCTCCGACGGATCTGAACGCGGTAAAGGCAAACTTCGGACGCCAGAGGGAGGCCGTTGGTTCGGTCATCTAACAAGCGCCGAATTGGGTTTGGCTTTCGGCCGTGAAAGTGTGATACATGGCGCGCTCGCGCGTGGTGGCCTCTCCGATAAAGTTGTAGAGGACGCCGCACGTTTGATGGGTGTGCGCGAGATAAACGGTGGAGAGCGCTCCGCCGGAAAGGGTAAGACGACGATATGAGCGATACTGATGGAAAAAAACCCCTTGGCCTTCGCGGCGGCCCCGGACAAGTAAAACAAAGCTTTTCTCACGGACGCACAAAAAGCGTTGTGGTAGAAACCAAGCGCAAACGCGTTGTGGTTCCAAAAGCTGGTGCTGCTAAGACAGGCGGCGGTTCTCCGCGCCTTGGCGACCCGTCTAAACGTCCTGCGGGCATTTCCGATACGGAAATGGAACGCCGGATGAAGGCACTTGCCTTTGCAAAGCAAAACGAGGCCGCGGAAAACGAACGCCGCGCTGCTGAAGAAAAATCTCGTGAAGAAGAGCGTGCACGCCGTCGCGCCGAAATTGAAGCCAAAGAACGCGAAGAGCAAGAGCGTCTTGCTGCCGCGAAAATTAAGGCTGAAGATGAGGCCCGCGACAAGGCTGAAGCTGAAGCAGCTAAAAAGCGTGAAGCGGCTCCTAAGCCTGCGCCAAAAGCTGCGGCTCAACCTGATGATCCTGCTGCAGCACAAGCTGCGGCGCAAAAAGCACCAGATCAACGCGGGCGTACATCGTCTGCGCCTGCAAAGCGCGACAATGACGACGCGAACCGCAATGCCCGTGCCAAGCAAGCTGACGACAGTCGTCGTTCTGGCAAACTGACAGTGAACCAAGCGCTTACTGGCGGTGACGGCAAACGTGTACGTTCCATGGCCTCCATGAAACGTAAGCAAGATCGTATGCGCCAAAAAGCGATGGGCAATAACGAGCCACGCGAAAAGGTTGTGCGTGATGTTCAGGTTCCTGAATCAATCGTCGTGTCCGAACTCGCGAACCGTATGGCCGAGCGCGTTGCTGACGTTGTGAAATCGCTCATGAAAATGGGCATGATGGTCACGCAAAACCAAGCCATTGATGCAGACACTGCTGAATTGATTGTCGAAGAGTTCGGTCACCGCATTCAGCGTGTGTCAGATGCTGACGTTGAGGATGTGATCCAGCAAATCGTCGACAAAGACGAAGACCTGCAATCGCGTCCACCAGTCGTCACTATCATGGGCCACGTTGACCACGGTAAAACGTCACTGCTTGACGCGATCCGTAAAACCAATGTGACCACTGGCGAAGCTGGCGGCATTACACAACACATCGGTGCCTACCAAGTGACAACCGAAGGCGGGGCACTGCTGTCCTTCCTCGACACTCCAGGTCACGCTGCGTTTACATCTATGCGCTCCCGCGGGGCTCACGTGACGGACATTGTTATCCTTGTGGTTGCTGCGGACGATTCCGTCATGCCGCAGACGATTGAAGCGATTGCGCATGCGAAAGCTGCGGAAGTGCCGATGATTGTTGCGATCAACAAATGTGACAAACCAGGCGCGGATGCACAAAAAGTGCGTGCGGAACTTTTGCAACACGAAGTGATTGTTGAAGAATTCTCTGGTGATGTTCAGTCCATCGAAGTGTCTGCGCATACTGGTCAGGGTTTGGATCAACTTCTAGAGGCTATCGCGCTTCAAGCGGAAATTCTTGAACTGAAAGCCAATCCCGATCGCGCAGCCGAAGGCGCTGTGATTGAGGCGCAACTTGATGTTGGCCGAGGTCCTGTTGCGACTGTTTTGATCCAAAAAGGTACGCTGAAACGTGGTGATATCTTTGTTGTTGGCGAGCAATGGGGTAAAGTCCGTGCGCTTGTAAACGATCAAGGCGAACGTGTTGATGAAGCTGGTCCATCTGTTCCAGTTGAGGTTCTTGGCCTTAACGGCACACCTGAGGCTGGTGATGTTTTGAACGTGGTCGACACGGATTCTCAAGCGCGTGAAATCGCTGAGTACCGTGCGCATGCTGCAAAAGAAAAGCGTGCGACTGCTGGTGCTGCAACCACACTGGATCAGTTGCTTGCGAAAGCAAAAGCTGACGAAACCGTGGCTGAGCTGCCAATTTTGGTCAAAGCCGATGTTCAAGGCTCTGCGGAAGCGATTGTTCAAGCGATGGAAAAAATCGGCAACGATGAAGTCCGCGTTCGGGTTCTACATTACGGTGTGGGCGCGATCACTGAGACAGATATCGGTCTTGCTGAGGCTTCCGGTGCTCCTGTGATTGGCTTCAACGTTCGTGCGAATGCTTCCGCGCGTAGCAGTGCAAACCAAAAAGGTGTGGAAATTCGCTACTACTCAGTGATCTATGATCTTGTGGATGATGTGAAAGCAGCGGCTTCTGGTCTTTTGTCTGCGGAAATTCGCGAGAACTTTATCGGTTACTCCGAAATTCGCGAAGTCTTCAAAGTGTCCGGCGGTGTCGGCAAGGTTGCCGGTTGTCTTATCACTGAAGGTGTGGCGCGTCGTTCTGCAGGTGTACGCTTGCTGCGTGACAACGTGGTTATTCATGAGGGCACGCTTAAGACGCTCAAGCGCTTTAAAGATGAAGTCAAAGAAGTTCAGTCTGGCCAGGAATGTGGTATGGCGTTTGAAAACTACGAAGACATTCGCGCTGGCGATGTTATCGAGCTCTTTGAGCGTGAAGAAGTTGTTCGCAATCTCGATTGATGCGAACCCTTTCCAGAATATAAAAAAGGCGGGCTTTAGGGCTCGCCTTTTCATTTATGAAATTGAAACGTGTTAGAAAGCTTCAATTCTGTTTCCGTCTTAGGAAATTGGTTTGCCTTCAAACGTCTTGTCGCCAACGCGAACAATGATCTTACCTGAGTTTGCTTCACCAACAAACAAGCCTTGTACGGAAATGTATTTTCCGAGAGAGATAGAACGCATCATAATAAAGCTCCCAATTGTCTATTATTGTTTCCATCCTAGTACATATTAGTTAATTTTGTGCCTACAAATTTTACTCAAACGTGAAATATTCGCACAAATGTTGTGCATATTACACAAAATAGACATAATTGTTGCGTTGGCACATATTAAAATGTCAAAGCCAGTCGCGAAGAATCGGAATCAGCGGAATATCAGCGGCGGGCATAGGGTAGTCGCGCAATGCGTTTGGCTTGACCCATTTGAGAACTTGGCCCTCACGCGCCTCGGGAATTCCATTCCACTTTCGGCAGGCAAAGACGGGCATCAATAGATGAAAGTCATCATAAGTGTGTGAAGCAAACGTGAGTGGGGCGAGGCATGAATTCCATGTCTCGATCCCCAATTCCTCGTGAAGTTCGCGCACTAAGGCCTGCTCAGGTGTCTCGCCTGCCTCGACCTTGCCCCCTGGAAACTCCCATAGCCCTGCCATGGATTTCCCTTGCGGCCGTTGAGCAAGCAAGACACGGCCATCGGTGTCGATAAGGGCCACAGCAGAGACAAGAATGAGTTTCATGAGCGCCCTTTAAGACCGATAATCAGCGTTGATGGTAATGTAGCCATGGGTCAAATCACAGGTCCACATGGTGCATTTGGAGGCACCCAATCCGAGGTCAACTTTGACGACGATATGTTCATTTTTCATATAATTGGCGCCGGCCTCTTCGGAATATGTCGGTGATACCCAGCCGTTCTCTGCGACCAACACGTCGCCAAACCAGATGGACAAGCGATCACGATCCGCTGTGGCCCCCGATTTTCCAACAGCCATAACAACGCGACCCCAATTGGGATCTTCGCCGGCAATGGCTGTTTTGACGAGCGGAGAGTTGGCGATGGAAGATGCGACTTTACGTGCATCTTCATCGTTTGTCGCACCAGTGACTTGCACCTCAACAAACTTTGTCGCCCCTTCACCATCCTTGACAACAAGGTGAGATAGCTCAAGCATTACATCTTGTAAGGCGTTGAAAAATTCTGTGGCTTCTGGTGTGTCGGCTGTGATTTCTGCGGCAGGCGATTGTCCCGTTGCTCCCACAAGCAGCGTGTCAGACGTTGATGTGTCGCTGTCGACAGTGATGCAGTTGAACGTCGAATCGGTGGCCTGTGATACGAAATCTTGCAGCAAGGGTTGCGCGATTTTAGCATCGGTGAAGATATAGACCAGCATTGTCGCCATATCGGGCGCAATCATGCCCGACCCTTTTGCGATACCGGAAATCTTGACAGGTCGGCCCCCAAGCGTGATCTGTGCGGATGCCCCTTTGGCAAAGGTATCTGTGGTCATGATCGCATGTGCGGCGTCAGCGATGCGATTGGGCGCAAGACTGGCTTTCAGATCGTCAATCTTTGTCGTGATACGTTCCCATTTCAATGGTTCGCCGATGACGCCCGTCGATGATGTGAAGATGCTTTTCTCGTCAAGATTTAGACTGGCCGCCACGGCTGCCGTGATTTTTGCCACGGATTCCAGTCCGCTCTTACCTGTAAAAGCGTTTGAATTTCCAGAGTTTACAAGAATTGCGGCGCCATTTGATGTGTCGCCCCCAAGTTTTGCCTGACAATCAAGAACAGCCGCTGATCGCGTCGAGGATTTGGTGAAAGTCCCCGCGATTACACTGCCAGCGCAGAGTTGCGCCAGCATCACATCGGTGCGACCTTCGTACTTTACGCCAGCTGCCAAGGTGGAAAAGGTTACTCCGTCGATGACGAGCAGATTAGGAAGACCACCCGCTGGTGCGAGGGGGGAAACAGAGTCAATCTTGGCCATATGTGGCGTCCTTATTGTCAGGATATCAAGTTGTCAGGGGGCCCAATCAATCGTTGAGCAAAGTGTCGTCACGCATCAATGCAGGATCAATGCCTTCGCTAAGTTCAATCGTGGCATCGGCTTGCAGCTCAGCCAAGCGGGCGGAGATCGCTTCGTCTTCGATGACAGAGGTCAGTTCGTCGCGTTCTGTTTCCAATGCTGGAACCTCTTGCAGGCGACTGTCGACGAGTTTGATCACGTGCCAGCCAAACTGGGTTTGCACAGGCGCAGAAATGGCACCGGGTTCCATCTCAATGACGGCCTGTTCAAACGGGGCAACCATCATGCCAATGCCAAACCAACCCAGGTCGCCGCCGTTTGGCCCAGATGGGCCTGTGGATTTATCTTTTGCCAGTTGGCTAAAGTCTGCGCCGTCTTCAAGTTCTGCAATAATGGCTTTGGCTTCGTCTTCTGTTTCGACCAAGATATGAGCGGCATTGAATTCGCGGCCGGGTTCAAACTCGGCGTATTTCGCGTCATATGCTGCTTTGAGGGCCTCTTCTGTGACGGCAGAGGCCGCGATGTCTTGCAATGCAGAGCCTGCAATCGCGATGCGCTGTTCGTTTTCGATTTGAATGGCAAGGGCTTTGCTCAAGTCGCCTGCTGATTGTTTAAGAAGTTCTTGTTGTACCATTTGGCTTAAAATACCATCGAACAACTGAGCGTCTTCTAATTCTTG
Source organism: Pacificibacter marinus (assembly GCF_018860665.1). Classification (GTDB taxonomy): domain Bacteria; phylum Pseudomonadota; class Alphaproteobacteria; order Rhodobacterales; family Rhodobacteraceae; genus Celeribacter; species Celeribacter marinus_A. The sequence continues at coordinate 166,267 of NZ_JAHKPK010000022.1, read as the reverse complement.
ATATTGGGGAGGCAACGAGGCGCGCGCGGCGATCACATGGCCCAGCGTGATTTGCGCACCGTTCACTGTCGCAACAACTGTGTCGGATGACATGTCTTCGGCAAAAGCGCCAGATGTGAGAGTGAGTGCGCTAAAAATGGCGGCGGCGATCACATTTGTGTGGTATTTCATGCGGAATTCCCTTCCATTCGCCGTCTAATTACGGCGCAACATTGACACTATAGGCACGGCCCCTTACATCGCTTGAGGTCTGGGTAGAGGTGCCTTCGGAACCGTTTTATGGTCTCGCAGGCAGCGGGGCAATCCCCCCTCTCACACGATCCTGTCAAGACGCACCGAGTGGAGAGAATATGCTGGTTGGAACAATCGCCAAAAAGATCTTTGGGACTCCCAACGACCGAAAAGTAAAAGCAATTCGTCCTATCGTGGCGAAAATCAATGCGCTGGAAGCTGAGTTTGAAAAGCTCAGTGACGAAGGCTTGATTGCGAAAACGCAAGAATTCAAGGACCGCGTTGCTAAGGGCGAAGCGCTTGACGCGATTCTACCCGAAGCCTTTGCGAACTGTCGTGAAGCTGCGCGCCGTGCTCTAGGGCTTCGCGCGTTTGATACGCAGCTTAAAGGCGGCATTTTCTTGCATCAGGGCAATATCGCCGAGATGAAAACAGGTGAAGGTAAAACACTTGTTGCGACATTCCCGTCATATTTGAATGCTCTAACTGGCAAAGGTGTTCACGTTGTCACCGTCAATGAATATTTGGCAAAACGCGACAGTGAATGGATGGCCAAAGTGTTTGCTGCTTTGGGTATGACTTGTAGTGCCGTTCATTCCGAACTGTCACCTGAAGACAAAAAAGCCGCTTACAATTGTGATGTGACCTATGCCACGAACAATGAGCTTGGTTTTGATTACCTGCGCGACAACATGAAAACGGAAATTGGCGATCTTATGCAACGCGGGCACAATTTCGCGATTGTCGATGAGGTCGATTCCATTTTGATCGATGAGGCGCGCACGCCCTTGATCATTTCCGGGCCTTCTGATGATCGGTCTGAGCTGTATGTGACCATCAATAAGTTGATTCCTGAATTGACTGAAGAGCATTTCGACCTTGATGAGAAAACACGCGGGATTTCTTTCACAGAAGCTGGCAACGAGTTTCTCGAGCAGCGTTTGTTGCAAACAGGTTTGCTGGAAGAGGGGCAGACTCTTTACGATCCCGAAAGTACAACCTTGGTCCATCACGTTAACCAAGGCCTGCGCGCACACAAACTGTACCAAAACGGCACACAGTATATCGTTCGTGATGGTGAGGCGATGTTGATCGATGAGCACACGGGTCGCATGATGTCGGGTCGCCGTTTGTCAGAAGGCCTACACCAAGCCATTGAGGCCAAAGAGGGTCTTAAAATCCAACCCGAAAACATTACGCTGGCTTCTGTCACCTTCCAAAACTATTTCCGCCTGTACGGCACGCTGTCTGGTATGACCGGCACAGCGACCACGGAAGCTGAAGAATTTATGGAAATCTACAACCTTGGTGTTGTCGAAGTTCCCACAAACCGGCCTATCCAGCGCGTTGATGAACATGACCGTGTGTATCGGTCTGAACGTGAAAAAATCGATGCCGTTTTGAAATCTGTACGGCTCGCCAATGATAAGCAGCAGCCTGTTCTTGTTGGCACAACTTCTATTGAGAAATCCGAGGCACTGTCTGAAAAGTTGACCGCCGAAGGGATTGCGCACAAGGTTTTGAATGCGCGCCATCACGAGCAAGAAGCGCAGATTGTTGCTGACGCAGGTAAGCTCGGCGCCGTTACAATCGCCACCAACATGGCAGGCCGTGGGACGGACGTTCAGCTTGGCGGTAACGTTGATCTCAAAGTCATGGATGCCCTTGCTGCGAATCCTGATGCGGATCCTGAAGCGCTTCGTGCCCAAATTGAAGCCGATCACGCCGAAGAAAAACGTAAAGTTATCGAGGCGGGCGGCTTGTATGTTCTCGCGACGGAACGCCATGAATCCCGTAGGATCGACAACCAGTTGCGGGGCCGTTCAGGTCGCCAAGGTGACCCCGGTCGTTCGGTATTTTTCCTTTCATTGGACGACGATCTTATGCGGATCTTTGGGTCAGATCGTTTGGATAAAATGTTGTCGTCTCTTGGTATGAAAGAAGGCGAAGCCATTGTGCACCCTTGGGTGAACAAATCGCTGGCCAAAGCGCAAGCTAAGGTCGAAGGGCGCAATTTTGACATCCGCAAACAGCTATTGAAGTTTGACGATGTTATGAATGACCAGCGCAAAGTGATCTTTTCCCAGCGCCGCGAGATTATGGAAGCAGACAACATCAATGAAATCGTGACGGATATGCGTCATGAGGTGATTGAGGACCTAGTTGAAGAGGCTATTCCCGCAAAGTCTTATCCTGATCAATGGGACGTCGAAAAACTTTACGTGTCTCTGCTGGAAAATCTGGGCCTTGATGTGCCGGTTAAGACTTGGGCTGAAGAAGAAGGCGTAGATGATGAAGACATCATCGAGCGTCTTATCAAGGTATCTGATGAAGCGATGGCCGAAAAAACGGCAGCCTTCGGTGAGACGCAGATGCGCCAGATTGAAAAACAGTTCTTGCTGCAGGCCATTGATGGCAAATGGCGCGATCATCTTATGACGCTTGAACATTTGCGATCTGTCGTTGGTTTCCGTGGCTATGCGCAACGCGATCCGCTCAACGAGTATAAGAACGAGAGCTTCCAGTTGTTTGAAACGATGCTTGATTCTTTACGTGTCGAAGTGACAGGAAAATTGTCTCGTGTTCGGCCAATGAATGAAGAAGAACGCAATGCGTTGATGCAGCAAATTGCCGCTCAACAAGCTGCCGCTGCGGCAGCTGCTGCAGGCGCGGCTGATGCCTCTCAACTCGTCGAAGACATTAAAGACGGTGCGCGTGATTTTGATGAAAATGATCCTGCCAGCTGGGGCAACCCTGCGCGCAATGATCTCTGCCCATGTGGGTCGGGTAAAAAGTTCAAACATTGCCACGGTGCGGTTTAGTTTAAATACCTGAAGTGAAACTTTTAAAAGCCGTTGCTCAGCAGCGGCTTTTCTATTTTCATTGCCGCTAAACCTGTGTTCTTCGCGTGTCAGACATTTATTGTTGATTTTATCCAGTTGAAAATAATATCCCAAACACCGACAGTCTGCGGGTTGATTTCGGTCGGTCATTACGTGAGGCGTAGGCTATGAGCTTTCTACATGTGGCGAAATGCGCTGTCTTTCTTTTGGCTTGTATCACAGCGAGTCCCTTGTTGGCGCAAGACGTTGCTTTGACGTCGCGCGATGGATCCGTGTCTGTGTCTGGAAACTTTCTAGGATTCGATGGTGAATTTTATCGGGTGGATACGGATTACGGCATTCTAACCCTCGATGGGTCTGGTGTTAATTGTGAGGGGCCTGGTTGCCCTGATCTCAACAGTTTTTATCCCATAATTCGGTTTTCTGGTGATGGTGCCGTGTCCGCATCTTTGCTACCGGCATTGGTTTCTGCCTTTGCTGCGCGTTATGGATATAACACTGAAATCTCTGTGACGCCGACGGAATATACGGTTGTTTTGACGGATTCCGTGGCGGGACTTCCGGCAGCGCAAATTGACTTGGTGCATACGTCTTCCGAAGAAGGCTTCGCCGATCTTGTTACTGAAAATACGGATATTGTTGTGTCGTCACGAGAAGCCAATCTTTTGGAAAAAGAACTGGCTAAAACGGCTGGCATTGGCGACCTGAGCGATCCAGTGCGGGCGCGCGTCTTGGGTCTTGATGCTATCGTGCCAATTGTGTCCCCGTCCAATCCTTTGTCTACGATCTCCCTAGATCATTTGGAAAACCTTTTGAATGGAACCATTCAAAATTGGTCTGAAATTGGTGGGCAAGATGCGCCTGTGTCGCTTTTTTTGGATGAATCGATTGTCGAGCTCGGATCGCCCTTGCTTGAACTTTTGCCAACACTCACTGTTGAAGATCTTGCTGATGGGGTAACGATCTTACCGACAACGCAGGCGGTTGTTGAGGCGGCAGAGGGCGACCCATATGGGCTGGCTTTTGGACGATTGTCGACAGTTGGCAAGGTTAAGGTTTTGGGACTAACCGGTGCGTGTGGATTTCGTACAGATGTTGTGTCCGTTGATGTCAAAACCGAAGACTACCCGCTGACGCAGCCTTTGTTTTTGTACACGCCCGCACGACGCTTGCCCAAAATTGCGCGAGATTTTTTGGATTATGTCTTGTCGCCAGCGGCTCAAATTGTAGTTGCACGGTCTCCGTTTGTAGATCAGGGCATTGAAGAGTTAACTTTTCGAGACCATGGGCGCCGCTTTGCCAACGCCATTCTTCATGCGGGGAATGAGATCGCGCTGGATGATTTGCAGGCTATCGCTGATGATCTTTACGGTGCGCGCAGGTTGTCTTTAGGTTTTCGGTTTCAAGGTGGCACTGCACAACTGGATGCGCAAAGCCGCTCTAATGTACAGCTTTTGGCGCAATTGGTTGAAGCTGGCGTTTACGATGGCAAACAGTTGGTGTTTGCGGGATTTTCGGATGGTCAGGGGCCAGCTGCTGCCAATGAACGATTGTCCACAAGGCGTGCGGCCGCTGTGCGAAACTCCGTATTAGCTGCACTTGGGGATGCCGCCGACATTGAACTTTTTCAAACATCAGTGCGTGGATTTGGCGAGGCCATGCCACTTGCCTGTGACGATGTGGCTTGGGGGCGCAGCCTCAATCGACGTGTCGAAATTTGGGTGAGAGATGGGCTTAAAGATAGCCCGTCGCACGAAAGCTCAACTCAGTAGACTTACCGATGATCAAATGATCATGGAGGTGGATATCTAATGCCTCTGCCGCGTCCCGAACTTGACCTGTCATGGCGATATCTTGATCTGACGGGGTTGGGTCGCCAGATGGATGGTTATGTACCAAAATGAGCGCTGAGGCGTTGAGTTCAAGTGCGCGCTTGACCACCTCGCGCGGGTAGACCGGAACGTGATCCACGGTGCCCTTTGCTTGTTCTTCGTCCGCGATCAGAATGTTTTTACGATCCAAGTAAAGCACGCGGAATTGTTCTGTTTCGCGATGTGCCATTGTGGTGTGACAATAGTCGAGCACCGCATCCCAGCCAGAGATGATGGGTCGCTGCATGACTTTGGCGCGGGCCAGTCTATGGGCTGAGGCTTCAATGATTTTGAGATCGCGCGCAACGGAGAGATCAATCCCGTCGATTTTGATCAAACGTGAGATTGGTGCGGATAACACGCGGTTATAATCACCAAAGGTATCTATCAAAGTCTGTGCAAGGGGTTTGACATCTGTGCGCGGCAAGGACCGAAATAAAACCAGTTCCAGCAATTCATAGTCTGGCATGGCTTGCGCGCCGCCGTCGACAAAGCGATCTTGCAGGTTTTGTTTTTGATTTCGCAGATAGCTTGGCGGTTTTGACGGCAAGACGACGGGACGGGCTTCGTCGAGGTCGAATAGCCACTGTGGCATTTCACGAAATTCTGTGGAGCGCGGAGTTGTTGTCATAAGACAATTCATCCGTCGATTCGCTGAAAATTTAGTTAACAGTTCTTAACCCGCAGACTGCATTCTGCGGGTTAAGATCGAAACTTAGCTTTTCATGCCATCCCAGAAGCTTTTGACCTTTTTGAAGAAGCTTGAGCTTTCAGGATTGTTTTTGTCTTCGCCCAGGTTTTCGAACTCACGCAGCAGTTCTTTTTGCTTAGACGTTAGGTTCACAGGGGTTTCAACGGCAAGTTCAATGAACATGTCGCCTTGGCCACCCCCACGCAGAGCGGGCATGCCTTTGTTGCGTAGGCGCATTTGACGACCAGATTGGCTGCCTGCGGGAATTTTCACCCGCGAACGCCCACCGTCAATGGTTGGTACTTCGATATCACCGCCAAGTGCGGCGGACGACATAGAGACAGGCACCGCACAATGCAGATGCGCGCCATCACGTTCAAACAAGGCGTGGGGCTGGACTTCGATGAAAATGTACAGATCACCGGTCGGCCCGCCACGCAGTCCAGCTTCACCTTCGCCAGCAAGACGAATACGTGTGCCTGTTTCGACACCTGCAGGGATATTGACGGACAGGGAGCGTTCTTTTTCAACGCGGCCTGCGCCACCACATTGACCACAAGGGTCTTTGATCATCTGGCCGATACCACCACAGGCAGGGCATGCACGTTCGACAGTGAAGAATCCTTGTTGTGCACGGACTTTGCCCATGCCTGAACAAGATGGGCAGGTTTGTGGTTCTGCGCCGTTTGCAGCGCCCGTACCCTTACAGCCACCGCAGCTGACGGATGTCGGAACGGTGATTGTTTTTTGTGTGCCTGCATAGGCGTCTTCTAGGGGAATGCGCATGTTGTAGCGCAAGTCAGAGCCGCGCTGCGCACGAGATCGCCCGCCGCCACGTTGCTGGCCCCCCATAAAGTCGCCGAAGAGGTCGTCGAAGACGTCTGAGAAAGCTGAGCCGAAGTCGCCTTGGCCGTGCCCTGCACCGGGACGTCCGCCGCCGCCCATACCGCCCTGTTCAAATGCCGCATGGCCATAGCGGTCATAGGCTGCTTTTTTGTCAGGGTCTTTAAGTGTGTCGTAAGCCTCGTTCGCTTCTTTGAACTTGGCTTCAGCTTCGGGGTTGTCAGCGTTGCGGTCTGGGTGAAATTCCATCGCTTTTTTGCGATAGGCTTTTTTTAGTTCACCAGCATCGGCGCCCTTGGCAACACCAAGCACTTCGTAGAAATCGCGTTTTGCCATGGATCATGTCCTCCAGAAAAGCGGCAGCCGGCACAAGGTAAATTTGCGCCGGCTCACCGAATTTCAATGCGGGTTACGAGCGCTTGTCGAGATCCTCGAAGTCAGCGTCGACGATATCGTCATCAACACTGGAAGGACCGTCGTCAGCTTCGTCCATACCTTCAGGTGCGGCTGCCTCTGCTTCGGCTTGTGACGCTTTGTAGATTGCCTCACCAAGCTTCATCGCCGCGTCAGTTACGTTTTGAACGCCAGAGCGAATCTTTTCAGGGTTCTCGGTTTCGAGTTGATCATTGAGCGCTGCGATTGCCAATTCGATAGCTTCCACAGTGGTCGGATCAACTTTATCGCCGTGTTCTTGAAGAGATTTCTCAGTGGAGTGGATCAGGCTTTCCGCTTGGTTCTTGGCTTCGACAAGATCCTTGCGCTCTTTATCCGCTTCCGCGTTTTCTTCGGCGTCTTTCACCATTTTCTCGATATCGTCATCGGACAGACCGCCAGAGGCTTGGATTGTGATCCGTTGCTCTTTGCCAGTGCCTTTGTCTTTGGCGCCAACTTCGACAATACCGTCGGCGTTGATGTCAAAGGTCACTTCGATTTGCGGCATGCCGCGCGGTGCTGGCGGAATGCCTTCGAGGTTGAACTGACCAAGGATTTTGTTGTCAGCGGCCATTTCACGTTCGCCCTGGAACACACGCAAGGTCACGGCAGACTGGTTGTCTTCGGCTGTCGAGAAGACCTGAGATTTTTTGGTCGGGATCGTAGTGTTGCGATCGATCAAGCGTGTGAAGACGCCACCCAAAGTTTCGATACCGATAGAAAGTGGTGTCACGTCAAGCAGAAGAACGTCTTTAACGTCGCCTTGCAAAACGCCAGCCTGAATAGCTGCGCCCATTGCAACAACTTCATCAGGGTTCACGCCTTTGTTTGGCTCCTTGCCGAAGAATTTTGTCACTTCTTCAATAACTTTAGGCATACGTGTCATACCACCAACGAGAACGATCTCGTCGATGTCAGATGTGGATAGGCCCGCATCTTTGAGCGCAGCTTGGCATGGTTTGATCGAGTTTTTGATCAAATCGCTCACAAGCGTTTCAAGTTTTGCACGCGTGAGTTTCATGACCAAGTGCAGTGGTTGACCGCCTTTTGGGTCCATAGAGATAAACGGTTGGTTGATCTCGGTTTGCTGGCTGGAGGAAAGCTCAATTTTTGCTTTCTCGGCCGCTTCTTTGAGACGCTGAAGCGCCATTTTGTCTTTGGTGAGATCTACACCGTTTTCTTTTTTGAATTCATCGGCGAGGTAATTCACGATGCGCATGTCGAAGTCTTCGCCGCCCAAGAACGTGTCGCCGTTGGTGGCTTGCACTTCAAACACGCCGTCGCCGAGTTCCAAGATGGTCACATCGAAAGTGCCGCCGCCGAGGTCATAGACCGCAATCGTTTTGGTATCTTGTTTATCAAGACCGTAGGCCAATGCCGCAGCTGTTGGCTCGTTGATGATACGCAAAACTTCAAGGCCAGCGATTTTGCCGGCGTCTTTTGTGGCTTGGCGCTGCGCGTCGTTGAAGTAAGCAGGCACTGTGATGACAGCCTGAGTGACTTCTTCACCGAGGTAGGACTCAGCGGTTTCTTTCATTTTGCCCAAGATAAAGGCAGAGATTTGAGACGGGGAGTATTTCTCGCCGCGCACCTCAACCCATGCGTCACCGTTGCCGCCATCGACAACTGCGTAAGGGAGGTTCTTTTTGTCTTTTGCCAAATGCTTGTCGTCATCGCGACGACCGATAAGGCGTTTCACAGCAAACACTGTGTTGTCTGGGTTTGTTACCGCTTGACGTTTCGCGGCTTGACCGACGAGACGTTCAGTTTCGGTGAAGCCGACGATGGACGGAGTTGTCCGCGCACCTTCAGCGTTTTCGATGACACGCGGTTGCGAACCATCCATAATAGCGACACAGGAGTTGGTAGTCCCGAGATCGATACCAATGACTTTGGCCATGCTCAAAATCCTCTTCTAGGCGATGTTATGACGCCGAGCCCCGAAGGCACCCTTTGTCAATCCCATGGTTTAAATCGGGTAAGCCCGATCAATGCTTCTCGGCGTATATAGGGAGACGATTTGGCCCCTGCAAGTTGTCGTGACGCTCAACAGCACGAAATTTAGTGTAACAGGGGCCGGAAACGCGGATTCATTGCAAAAAAATGTTGAAATAACCCTCGTAGCTGAAATTCTGTCGAAAATGATTTACGAAATCTCTTGGTATCACTTCGGCGTATGAGGGACATTTCTTGTGTGCAACTGTTGTGGTGAGGTCGGGATCAACGCCCAGCGCCCCAGCTTGCAGATGCACGGCTGCGTGTGAAGAATTCTGCGAGCAAGCCTATCGTAATAAATATAAGCGAAAATATAACAGGGTACATCACAGAACTGAAATGCGGTGAGTAGTTTACAAATGTGAATCCGCGGGCTTGATCAATACAATGGAACAAAGGGTTCCAAGAAAACATCGTTAAAATATATCCGGGCATCTGATTGGCGACGAACATTTTACCTGAGGTGATCATGTTGGCCCGCGTATAAATAGTTTGAACGATTTTCGTGAATTGTGGAAACCATGGGCTTAGGGCTAGCAAAACCATCCCGATAGCTACGCCAGAAAACCAAGCAATCAACATCATCATGAATGCGCCGGGCAGATATTGAAACGTGACGGTGCCCCAGCCTACAGAATAGGCGGTCAGAATGACGACGACAGATAGCACTTGGATATAAAGGGAACTCAACGCGGCCGACGTAATTGCGATGGCGGTGTTCATTGGCGCGTGCTGCATCATCGGTGATGTGGCGGATTCTGCCCCCATAACATCAGCGAGCGCCTTGTTGTGGGTCAAAAACAAAAAGATGCCCGTCATTATGTACAAGATGAAATCCCCGCGAATTGCGTTGCCGCGCAATCCGAGGATGGAGAACATGAAGACGAAGACCACCACCAAGATTAAAGTTTGCATTATATTAATTGCGAGCCCTAAAAGCGGGTTTCCGTGCGTTTTTCTAACGTGGCGTACAGTGTTGTGAAAAATGAGTTTCAAAATCGTGTTGGCAGCAGATAGGCCGCTTTGTTTTTGAGCATAATGAAACATAGTCAATAATCCTGTGACAGCTTTCACATCAGGTTAGCAGTGAATTCTTGCTGTTCCTTTAGCAACATAGCATAAAGCCGTAACGTAAAGTTATCAATGTGCGCGCGTATTCAGTGCGCGCGACACAATTTATTAGGAGCCAGACCTTGGATTTCGAAAAACTTACCTCGATCATGCGCACACTCGCACTCGAAGCCGGAGATAAGATCATGGAGATTTACAACTCCGATGATTTTGAAGTGAAGTCCAAGTCAGACGATAGCCCTGTCACCATCGCGGATGAGGCGGCTGATGCCTTGATCTCTGCAGGTTTGCGTGCTGAATTTCCTGATGTGACGTTGATCACCGAAGAGCAAGCTGACTCACATAGTCTGTCCGCTGATACGTTTCTGATCGTTGATCCGCTGGATGGCACCAAAGAATTTATCAATCGTCGCGGTGATTTTACAGTAAATATCGCTTTTGTTGAGAATGGTGTCCCGACACGCGGCGTTGTTTATGCGCCAGCCAAAGACCGTTTGTTCATCACGGGTGCGGATGGGCAGTCTTATGAAGAAGTGGGGCCTTTTGCGAAAGACACCTTAGGCACGCTCAACAAGATTTCAGTATCCAAGCCTGACAATGCCGGCCTGTTGATCGTTGCCTCTAAATCGCATCGCGATCAGGCGACAGAAGACTACATCAACAAGTACAGTGTCAAAGACAGCAAATCCGCTGGATCGTCTTTGAAATTCTGTTTGGTCGCCACTGGCGAGGCCGATTTGTACCCGCGTGTTGGCCGTACGATGGAATGGGACACCGCAGCCGGTCACGCTGTTTTGTCAGGTGCGGGCGGCCATGTCGTGCGTTTCGATAATCATGAACCGCTGACATATGGCAAAGACGATTATGCCAATCCGTTCTTTATCGCCTATGCGCCTGGTGTTGAGTTGAAGACTGCCTGATGTCAGTTCTTCTTGTCATTCCTGCCCGCTATGCCTCGACACGATACCCTGGAAAACCGCTCGTCGAATTGACGGGCGCTTCTGGCGAGAAAAAATCTTTGATTCGCCGCAGTTGGGATGCAGCTATGTCCGTGTCTGGCGTGGACAAAGTTGTTGTCGCGACGGATGATGATCGTATTCGCACCGCGTCCGAAGCGTTTGGGGCTGAGGTTGTTATGACCTCAGAATCTTGCGCGAACGGGACTGAGCGCTGCGCCGAGGCTTTGGAGAATCTTGGCGGGCAGTATGATATTGTCGTCAACCTGCAAGGTGATGCACCATTAACGCCATCTTGGTTTGTCGAAGATTTGATCAAAGGCCTGCGAGCTCACCCGACTGCCGAGGTCGCCACGCCTGTGTTGCGCTGCGATGGACGCGCTTTGAACGGCTTTCTGGCTGATCGCCGTGATGGGCGTGTTGGTGGTACTACGGCTGTCTTCGGTGCAGATAAAAAGGCGCTCTATTTCTCGAAAGAAGTTGTGCCGTTTACATCGCAAGTTTTTTCGGATGACGCTGCAACCCCCGTGTTCCATCATGTCGGTGTCTATGCCTATAGGCCTACTGCTTTAGACGCCTATCCAAAGTGGCCTGCTGGACCGCTTGAAACTTTGGAAGGGTTGGAGCAATTGCGTTTTTTGGAGCGAGATAGGCCTGTACTATGCGTTGAGGTCGAGGCGCGCGGGCGGCAGTTTTGGGAACTTAACAACCCAGAGGATGTTCCGCGCTTAGAGATTATGATGCGCGAAATGCATGTTAATTAATTTCAATGTACGATTTTCGCCACATTTATCTCGCAGATGGATACTTATTAAGCGGCGTTGCAAAACTGTGCCATAAAACAATCAAACTAACTCATAGGTGCTGACGAACCCGTGTCATAGACGTAGGGTGAGGTTGGTAAAAAATATTGAAGGTCCTGTTAACTTAGGACGAAGGAGTAAAGATGACACGTAAGGTTACGAAAGCTATTTTCCCAGTTGCAGGCTTGGGGACGCGTTTTCTTCCGGCGACGAAATCTATTCCCAAAGAGATCATGACGCTTGTTGACCGTCCTTTGATCCAATATGCAATTGACGAAGCGCGTGCTGCTGGCATTAAAGAATTTATCTTTGTGACTTCGCGTGGCAAAGGCGCTCTTGAAGATTATTTCGATCACTCACCCGTGCTGGAGCAAGAGCTTCGCAAAAAGGGTAAGACCGACATGCTTGAGGTGCTCAAAGACACCAATATGGACAGTGGCGCAATTGCGTACATCCGCCAGCATAAAGCGCTTGGTCTTGGTCACGCTGTTTGGTGTGCCCGTCGTCTTTTGAGCCCGAAAGAACCTTTCGCGGTGATCCTTCCTGATGACGTCATCGCGGCAGATAAGCCCTGTCTTCAACAAATGGTCGAAGCCTATCAGGACACTGGTGGTTCAATGGTAGCCGCGATGGAAGTGCCTAAAAGCAAGGTCAGCTCCTACGGCGTATTAGATGTTAAAGAAGATATGGGCGCATCTGTGTCTGTTAAGGGCATGGTTGAAAAGCCCGCGCCTGGCACTGAGCCCTCAAATTTGGCGGTGATTGGCCGTTATATATTGTCTCCTGATGTGATGAAAAACTTACATCAGATGAAACAAGGTGCCGGTGGCGAAATTCAATTGACCGATGCGATTGCGGATGAAATCACCGCAGGCCGTGATGTGTTCGGATATCGGTTCTCTGGGCAGCGATTCGATTGTGGTTCTAAAGCGGGTTACCTTCAGGCAGCAATTTCATTTGGTTTGTCGCGCCCAGAGCTTCGAGATGAACTTCAAGAATACCTTGATGAGCTATCCGTGACACGCGCAGCAGCACAATAAGGGTTTGAAATGACAAAAAATGTACTTGTGACCGGTGGAGCCGGTTATATTGGATCGCACGCATGCAAAGCATTGCGTGCGGCTGGTTATGTGCCGGTCACGTTTGACAATCTATCTACAGGTTGGGAAGAGGCCGTAAAGTTTGGCCCGTTCGAACAAGGCGATCTGTTGGATCGTGCGCGCTTGGACGAGGTGTTTGCCAAACATAAACCGATTGCCGTTATGCATTTTGCCGCCTTTAGTCAGGTTGGCGAAAGCATGAAGGACCCTGGAAAATATTGGCGTAACAACGTCATAGGGTCATTGCAACTGGTTGAGGCCGCCGCTGACGCTGGTTGTTTGAATTTCGTATTTTCATCCACCTGTGCGACCTTCGGAGACCAAGATAATGTTGTGCTGAATGAAGAATCCGTGCAGCTGCCTATCAATTCCTACGGTGCATCTAAGCGCGCGATCGAAGATATTTTGGCGAATTTTGAACAATCCCATGGCTTGAAAAGCGTGATTTTTCGATATTTCAACGTGGCAGGTTGTGACCCCGATGGCGAAGTGGGTGAGTTCCATCAACCTGAAACGCATCTTATTCCGCTTATGTTGGATGCTATCGCTGGCAAACGCGATGCGCTGACGATCTTTGGTACAGACTATGACACGCCAGATGGCACTTGTATTCGTGACTATGTACATGTGTGTGATTTGGTTGATGCGCATGTTTTGGGTCTGAAATGGCTTCAAGACGACAAAGGCAGTCGGCTTTTCAATCTTGGGACAGGCAAAGGCTTTTCTGTGCGTGAGGTGCTCGACGAATCGCGCGCTGTCACCAACAAAGAAGTGCCGCATGTCGAAGGTGACCGTCGCCCTGGCGATTGTACCAAGCTGGTGTCAGGCTCTGAGCGCGCTGTGACCGAGCTTGGCTGGACGCCTGAACGGTCAAATATGAAAACTATGATTGAAGACGCGTGGAATTGGCACCAAAATGGTCACTATGACAAGTAATCAGACGACCAGATGAGTATTTTACGGGAGGCTTGGCGCAGATACAAATTGCGCCTTAAGCATCGCCGGCTGCTGTTGCGTGCGATTCGTAAGCGTCGTGAACTGTCTTGTGCTGTCAATCGAACTAAAGACATTCGACCAAATGATATCCTGTGTTTTGCAACCGTGCGCAATGAAAGCGTGCGGTTGCCTTATTTTTTAAAACACCACAGGGCGCTTGGTGTTTCTCATTTTCTGATCGTCGATAACGCCAGCGATGATGGAACCACAGAGTATTTGAAGTCACAAAGTGACGTATCGCTTTGGATCACCTCTAAAAGTTACCGCGCATCGCGATTTGGGATGGATTGGCTCACATGGCTGCAAATGCGCTATGGACGCGGGCATTGGTGCGCCACGCTTGATGCGGATGAGGCGCTGATCATTCCGCATCACGACAGTCAAAATCTGCGCGGCCTTACGGATTGGTTGGACGCGCGTGGCGTGCCTGTCTTTTCGACCTTGATGTTGGATCTGTACCCCAAGACGCGATTGACTGAGGCGCACTACAGCATCGGAGCGCCGTTCACGGAGGCGTTGGGGTACTACGATGCGCAAGGCTATGAGTGGGAATTGCAGCCCAAATATCGGAATATTTCAATTCGCGGTGGGCCCCGAAAACGCAAGTTTTTCAATGACACTCCTGAGCTTGCGCCCCATATGCACAAAACACCCCTGATCAAGTGGAATTGGCGCTATGTTTATGCCAGTTCGACCCACATTATTCTGCCGACGCGGCTAAATATCGGGCTTGATGCGCGCTATAATTTGCCGACAGGCGTGTTGTTGCATGCAAAATTTTTAGATGAAGCGTTGAAATACTCGACCGCTGAGGCGGTACGCCAAGAACATTTTACCCATCCGCAAGATTACAACGCTTACTATGACCATGTCCTGTCTGATCCTATCCTTTGGGATGATGCATCTCGGTCTTATCGTGGCTGGCGTGCGTTGGAAGAGGACGGTCTATTGGTGTGTGGCGATTGGGTGTAGTCAAATCCCCGGGAGATTTGTTTCCAGTTTGACAATGCATTGTTTACGAAAACGGAATAAGTCCCTATTTAATTAGACAAAAGAAGGACTGCCAGTTTAGGATGCTGTCTGTTTGCATTGATGTGATCGGATAGTGAACAGTAGATTTTAAAACCTGTGCAGTACAAGGGGATCGCATAACCCCACACGATATGGAAAAGGGCAGCAGTGAGTCGACTAAAGCAATATCGCCTTAGACTTCGTCGCAAACAGCGACTTATTCGCGCATTTCGCAAGAGTCGCCAGTTGAGCTGCGTTCAAAACAATACAAATCGCATCGAAAAAGATGATGTTTTGTTGGTTTGCACCCTGCGCAATGAACGCATTCGCTTGCCCTACTTCATGAAGTATTATCGTGACCTTGGTGTGAAACATTTCTTGTTTGTTGATAATGACAGCGATGATGGATCCCGCGAATACCTGATGGACGCTTATGACGTCTCAATCTGGCACACAACGGCCAGCTATCGGGATTCATTGTTTGGCGTTCACTGGATGAATTGGATCGCGCGCAAATACTGTCACAATCACTGGACGCTGACGGTGGATGTCGACGAATTCTTTGTCTTCCCGTTTTGTGATACGCGCCCCATTCCTGCATTGACGGATTGGCTGGACAACTCCGGAATCAAATCCTTCTCAGCGATGCTGATCGACATGTATCCTAAGGGGCCTATTGACGCGCAGCCGTATCAAGATGGTCAGGACCCGATGGAAATTGCCCAGTGGTTCGACAGCGGAAACTATATGCTGTCGAAAAATCACGAGTTCCACAACCTGTGGATTCAGGGCGGGCCGCGTGCGCGATTGTTCTTTAGTGACGATCCTTATAACGCGCCTTCGTTGAACAAAATTCCTTTGGTGAAATGGCATAAAGATTACGTCTATATGCACTCAACTCATATGCTTTTGCCACGACGTTTGAATTATGTGTATGAGAAGACTGGCGGTGAAATGGCATCGGGCGCATTGCTGCACACTAAGTTTCTGAATACTTTTGTTCAAAAGACCGAAGAAGAAATGCAGCGCCGCCAGCATTACGCGGGCAGTCGAGAATATTTAGCTTATCATAACAGGATCAAAGACGATCCAGAGCTGTGGTGCAATTGGTCAGAAAAATATATTAACTGGCGGCAGCTTGAAATTTTGGGACTGATGTCAAAAGGGAATTGGGCATGAGTGTCGGATTTGTCATGTTGGTGCACGAAGCGCTTCATCGTGCCGAAGAGGTTGCGCGCCATCTTGCAGACCATGGATGCCCTGTCGTGATCCATGTCGACAAGCGCGTGCCCAAAGACACTTACTTGCCCTTCGTTGACAGCCTGTCTGATTTGGCCACCGTTAAGTTTTCCAAACGCCATACTTGCGAATGGGGCACTTGGTCGCTGGTGGCTGCGTCACAGGACGCGTCCGAGTTGATGCTTGATAGCTTTAAAGATGTGCGCCACGTGTACCTTTCATCTGGGTCTTGTTTGCCGCTGCGTCCGATCAATGACCTTATCAAATATTTAGAGTCGCGCCCGATGACCAATTTCATCGAAAGCGTCACCACAGAAGACGTGCCTTGGACTGTGGGCGGTCTGGATGCTGAACGGTTTACCTTGCGCTTCCCGTTCTCGTGGAAACGTCAACGCAAACTGTTCGATCGCTACGTGTCCTTGCAGCGGCGATTGGGGTTTAAACGTCAAATTCCTGAAGGTCTTATTCCACATTTAGGGTCGCAATGGTGGTGTCTGACTCGCCAAACTTTGTCGGCTATTCTTGGGGACCCTGATCGCAAAATTTACGACACCTATTTCAAAAGGGTGTGGATTCCAGATGAGAGCTACTATCAAACGCTGGTTCGGCTGTACTCTAACAATATTGAAAGCCGGTCTTTGACGTTGTCAAAGTTCGACTATCAAGGCAAGCCGCACATTTTCTACGACGACCATTTGCAGCTTTTGCGGCGCTCTGATTGCTTTGTGGCGCGCAAAATTTGGAGCAAAGCTGATCGACTGTACAATACGTTTTTGAATACCCAAATCAACCCGATGCAGGGGGCAGAGCCCAACCCTGGTAAAATTGACCGCATTTTTTCAAAAGCGGTTGAACGTCGAACTATGGGGCGTGACGGATTGTATATGCAAAGCCGTCAACCTGCGCATGGTCAAGGCAAAGGTAAAACCTCAGCTCCATACTCCATTTTTGAGGGGTTTTCGGACCTGTTTGAAGATTTTGATCAATGGTTATCTCAAGCTGTCAGTGCGCGGGTGCATGGCCATTTGTTCGCGCCCGAAGGGGTTGAATTTTCGGGCAATCAAAACGTATTTGCGGGGGCGCTATCAAACCACGCAGCACTGCGTGATTACAATCCGTGTGGATTTTTGACGAACATCATTTGGAACACGCGAGGCGAGCGGCAGTGTTTTATGTTTGGGCCGCGCGACAATCAAGAAATCAATTGGTTGATCGCGACTGATCCAAATGCGCAAATTTCGGTGATTTCTGGAGCTTGGGCTGTGACGTTGTTCCGGTCAAACAGAAATTTTTCGGACATTCGCCGAGAGGCCGCGCGCCTACAAAAGATTGAGGCAGAACATTTAGATATTTTGCGATCTCAGCACGTCAAAGCGCGTGTACGCATTTGGACTATGGCAGATTTTATCGACAGCCGTATGGAGCCGTTGCAAGCTATCATTGACGAAATTGGGCCGCGCAATGTACGCCGTTTGACGGAAGCGCCGCGAATGCGTGACCTTACAGGTTTTGGGCAGTTCCTTCAGAATTTGAAAAATCAGGGTATGCACCCGCACCTCATGGGGGACTTCCCGATGGGGCCCGAAGTCGAAAATGCGTCGTATGAGCGCAAAAAACCTTACTTGGTGAAATAAATTATGCCGCAACGTTATGACTACTTTGTAATTTTTGCTGAAATGCGGACGGGCTCCAACTTTCTAGAAGAAAACGTAAATTCCTACCCAGGTCTTAAATGTTGGGGGGAAATTTATAACCCGCATTTTGTCGGAAAACCGAGCAATAAAGATTTTGACGGCATCACCGTTGATAAGCGTGAAGCGAACCCTAAGGCGCTTTTGGACGCGCTTAAAAACAAGTCAAGCGGGCTTGATGGATTTCGCTACTTCCATGATCACGATCCGCGTATGTTTGATGTTATCATCAACGATCCGCGTTGCGCTAAAATCATTTTGACGCGCAATCCGCTTGAAAGTTATGTGTCGCGCAAAATTGCAGGTGCTACAGGTCAATGGCGTTTGGGCGATTTGAAAGATGCCCGCACAGCGAAAATCGAGTTTAATCAAGCTGAATTTGAAGAGATGCTCGAAGCCGTAAAAGCGTTTCAGAAAAAGATTTTGCGAAGCCTTCAAGCCAGCGGCCAAACCGCGTTCTACATCGCTTATGAAGACGTCCAAGACATTGATGTGCTCAATGGGTTGGCAAAGTATTTGGGTGTAGATGAACCGCGATCGAAAACGGTGCAAAAGACCAAAGTTCAAAACCCGTCCGGTCTTGAAGATAAAGTGGTCAATTACGCCGAAATGGTCAGTGCTTTGTCGTCGATCGATCACTTCAATTTGTCAAGTACACCTAATTTCGAGCCGCGCCGCGGGCCTGCTGTGCCTACCTTTGTCGCGTCAAACGGAGCGCCGCTTTTGTACCTTCCTGTGCGTGGCGGGCCAGAGGCTGCGCTCAAAGACTGGCTCGCGTCCTTGGGGAGCGATCAAGGCCTCATCGAAGGTTTCAGTCAAAAAACATTGAGAAATTGGAAGCGTACCAACAAGGGGCATCGCAGCTTTACTGTGGTGTCTCACCCTGTTGTCCGACTTCACCGTACGTTCTGTAAGCATATCGCAGCTGTGAGTAATGACACTTTTGGTGAAATTCGCGAACAATTGCGCACCACGTATAAACTGTCGCTGCCTGTCGATGGGCCGAATACTTCACCAGATGCACATCGTGCGAGTTTTATTAAATTTGCTAATTTTGTGAAGGGCAACCTTGGGGGGCAAACGTCAATTCGCGTGGATGGCGGCTGGGCGTCGCAATCAGAGGTCATCAATGGGTTTGCCGACTTTGCGGTGCCAGATCATGTTTTTCGTGAAGACGAACTGGCGCAAGAGTTGCTCCGGTTGCCCGGGGCCAAGGAATCAATTTTGGCCAAACCTGCTCAAGATACCCCATTCGCATTGGAGGACATCTATGACGCAGATGTTGAGACTGCGGTGCGCGGGGCTTATCAAAAAGATTACATGATCTTTGGGTTTAAAAGCTGGCGCTGAGCCTGTGGTTTAGGCCGCTTTTGTGGCGGGGGCAGAGGTCAAAATTGCATGAAGCGTAGCCGCATCGGTATTTGAGCGTAGCTTTGTACAGGTATCGGCGTTGCGCATTGTACGCGACACAAGCGCCAGAGCTTTTAGGTGATCTACGCCAGATTCGGCGGGCGCAAAGAGTGCAAAGACCAAATCAACAGGTTGGCGGTCTACCGCATCAAAATCAAGCGGCGTTTCAAGGCGCAAAAACGCGCCGACAACGCGGTCCAAGCCTTCGATGCGGGCATGCGGTAGTGCGACGCCATGACCAACACCCGTTGGGCCTAGGCTTTCACGTTCTTGCAAGGCATTGATCGCAGAGTTGAGTTCCAAACCATAACATGCAGACGCAACTTCGCCTAAATCTTGGAAAAGGCGTTTCTTGCTTGTCAATTTGGAAAAGACCTTGATGGCCTCTGGCTGCAAAATTTCAGAAAGTTCCATTTGTATATTTACCCGCCTCGGCTGTCGCGCGAGGCGGGCCAAGATCCTAATTCGCGTTGTTGGGGTCGATCCAGCCGATGTTCCCATCAGGGCGGCGGTATACGACGTTCACTCCGGTCTTTCCTTCTTTGTGGAACACGACGACAGGTGCGCCTGCAAGTTCCATCTGCATGACTGCCTCACCCACCGACAATGTCGGGATGTGAGTTTCCATCTCAGCGATGATTATTGGCTGCAAGGAATCAGGCTCTTGATCCTCTTCGTGCTCCGTTGCGGCGAGGATATACGATGAAGCGCCCACAAGTTCAACCGGTTCGGACCGATGAGAGTGATGATCCTTCAAACGGCGCTTGTAGCGGCGCAGTTGCTTTTCCATTTTTTCAGCACATTGATCGAATGCAGCATAGATGTCATGCGTGTGCGCATTGGCTTGTGCTGTAAGGCCTGTGGAGAGATGTACCACAGTTTCGCAGTTAAATTCTGCGCCACTCTTTGAAAAAACTACGGTCACATTGGTCGGGCGTTCTGCGTATTTGTCAACGACAACACCAAGTTCCGTTTTGACATGGGTTTGCAGGGCTTCACCGATGTCGATTTGCTTTCCGCTAATTTGGTACCGCATGATATCTCCTTTTCTTTATTTAGAACCACGCGTCGCACACAAAGTGCAGGCATGTGGATCCTTTGGATTTTGTGAATTGCGGGGGTTTGATGCTCAAACGTTTCTGGTGTCCCAATCTTGCGGTTGGGGATACGTCGGTGTGGTCTGGGCCAAAACGGGCCGCCCCACATTTTGTGAAACGATGGTTATGCATCAAGGGTATTTGGCTGCACAATGGGGGGGGATGTCAACCACAAGCTGTGACGTGGTTATCAAAACCGAAAGTTTTCGCCTAAGTAGACGCGGCGCACTGTTTCGTCTTCGACGATTTCGCGTGTTGTGCCTGACATCAAAACTTGGCCATCATGCAAGATATACGCACGATCGATAATTCCTAATGTTTCCTGAACGTTATGATCTGTCACAAGCACGCCGATGCCACGATTTTTAAGGTCGGATACAAGGCTGCGAATCTCACCGACCGCGATGGGGTCAACCCCTGCAAAGGGTTCATCCAATAAGACGTAAAACGGATTTGCCGCCAAACAACGCGCGATTTCGACGCGACGTCGTTCTCCGCCTGACAATGCAATAGAGGGCGCGCGGCGCAGGTGGCCGATGGAAAATTCACTGAGCAATTCTTCTAGGCGCTCGCGGCGAATCAATGGATCGCTCTCTGAAATTTCCAAAATGGCGAGAATATTGTCTTCGACGCATAGGCCGCGAAAGATAGATGCTTCTTGTGGCAGGTATCCAATGCCGAGTTTTGCGCGTCGGTACATGGGCAGCATTGCAATATCGAGACCGTCGACTATCACTTCGCCCGCCTCAGGTGTGACCAAGCCAGCAATTGAATAAAAGCAGGTGGTTTTGCCAGACCCGTTTGGCCCAAGCAAAGCGACAACTTCACCGCGATTGAGGTCAAGAGACACGTCTCTGATAACAGTGCGCTTGCGATAGCCTTTGCGTAGATTGCGGACGCGCAGGCCCAGTTCAGGAGTATCGGTCATTATTGTGTTCCGGTTTGAAGGATCGTTTTTACGCGTCCTTCGATCTGGCCGGTGCCTGTGGCCAAATCTACCACCATGCGTTGGCCAGACAGTGCATTTTGACCTTGGGTCAGTATGACATCACCAGTTAAGGTGACAGAGGCTGTATTGATATCATAGACGGCTTTTTGTGCTTCGATGGCTTCGCCCCCGTTTACAAAAGTCACGTCGCCAGAGGCAACGAGCTGTGAAATCTGGCTGTTATCCTGCGTGTCGTAAATTACTTCGACAGTGCTGGCGGTGAGGCGCAGTGATCCTTGACCAATCAACACATCGCCAGAAAAGACGGCCTTGCCCGTGGATTGATCAACGCTGAGCTGATCCGAGGTGATTTCAACGGGTAAGGAGCTGTCATGCTTTAGGCCACCAAAGGCAATTTGAGCGCCCTGAGCAAAAGCGGGAGCTTGAAAAAGTGTTAGTCCAATTGCGACAATGGCCGAAATCGATATAGATTTTAATAACTGCACTTTGATCCCCAAATTTTGCTTAAGGTTGGTATATCAGCTTAACGCGATTTTTGAAAACCAGAACATAGTCACCTGTTGCAGTGTCTTGTGAAATTTCCATAGACCCAGCTGAAATTTTGCCAGATGGAGCCTTTGCAAACACTTCCCCAGGGCTTTCAATTTTTGACATGTTCAATTTCGCTGCAATACGGTTTGTTGTGATTAAATAACCTGTTGTCGTCTCAAGACTTACGCCTCCTGACAGTTCGGCGATATTGCTTGGCCCGTCAATGACCACGTCTTTGGCTGACATCGATACAGCGCTTTGGTCTGGCATTTTGAGTTCAGCGTGAATTTGCGTCGTGTTGACGACGTCTCGATTGGATGGATCTGGACGAACGGTTGTCGCCGAAATTTCCAACTGTGCGCCATCATCCGTAACCGTTGCAAAGGTTGGCTCATCAAGTCTTTGTTCGCGTGCCAGAGATTCAATTTCTACGCGGGCATAGGGAATATCTGAGATCGTGTCAGGGCTGCGAGAAAACAGAAAAAGCGTCGCCAAAATCGCAAGACTGGCCAAAGGCAAAAATAATTTTGCGCGTGCAACAAGACGAGAGTGTAAATTGTCAAAGCGGGCCATAAGGCTTTCTTACACGATGCCTGCGCGAAGGCAGTCTTGAATTTTTAGAATACCGCAAGGCGTGCCATCTTCGGCGGAATTTCGCACAAATAGACAGGTGATAGAACGTTCATCCATACGCGCGAGTGCCTTTTCTGCAAGCGCATCTGCGGCAATCGTCATCGGATTTTCCGTCATAATGTCTCCAGCGTTTTTGGTAAGAAGTTCGTCAATATTGCGGCGTAAATCACCGTCTGTGATAATACCTGCGAGCTGCCCATCATCGCCCAAAACACCTACAACACCAAAACCCTTGGCCGAGATGACATCAAGCGTTGCTCGCATCGGAGTGTCGGCGGTGACTAAGGGCATGTCCGTGTTCATAAGATCGCTGGCTTTTGTCAGGCGTGCGCCGAGTTTGCCGCCGGGGTGAAGCATGCGAAAGTTGTCGGCGGTAAAGCTGCGGTGATCCATCAATGCGATCGCGATGGCATCGCCAAGCGCGAGCGTCATTGTGGTCGACGTTGTGGGCACAATACCTTGGTCGCATGCCTCTTCGGCTTTTGGTAAAATAAGTGGTACGTCACTGGCGCGAATGAGAGAGCTTTCGGGCTTGGAGGCCACACCGATCATAGGAATTTGAAACCGACGGGTAAAGGCGATGAGGTCGGCAAGCTCAGGGGTTTCGCCTGAATTCGACAGGACCAAAACAACGTCATCTTTGCCGATCATTCCAAGGTCACCGTGGCTTGCCTCAGCGGGATGAACAAAATGTGCGGGTGTCCCAGTAGAGGCAAATGTGGCGGCAATTTTACGTGCTATATGTCCTGATTTTCCCATGCCGGTGACGATAGTGCGTCCTTTGGCCTCTAAAATCAAAGAAGTTGCGGCGACAAAGTTGTCTCCCAAAGTGTCGGCAAGCGTCGTGAGAGCATCGGCCTCGCGACGAATCACGCGCTTTCCAACGGCTAGGAATGTTTGAGACTGAGTCATTGGGCATCTTTCTTGAACGGCGTTTGGTGGTCATGCATGAACATAATTGTGCGGGTCTTTAGTGTGAAAAAATATCTGCGTCAGGCCAGCCTTCGAGGTCCAATAGCGCGCGGGTGGGTAGGAAATCATAACAAGATTGCGCCAGTGCCATGCGGCCTTCACGCACAAGCATTTCATTCAATCGGTCTCGCAGTTTATGTAGGTACAAAACATCTGATGCCGCATAGTCTAGCTGGGCTTTGCTCAAATCGCGCGCGCCCCAGTCGCTCATCTGTTGATGCTTTGAGATATCGACCTTAAGAAGTTGTTCCAATAGGTTTTTCAACCCGTGTCGGTCTGTATAGGTGCGCACAAGTTTAGATGCGATTTTGGTACAATAAACGGGCTCTGCCAACGTTCCAAAAGCCTTAAACATCGCTGCGATGTCAAAGCGACCATAGTGAAAGAGTTTCAATACTTTAGGGTCCGCCAGCATCTTACAAAGATTGGGGGCTTCAGTTTGATCGGGCGCGATCTGGATCATATGCGCATGTCCGTCACCGCCAGACATTTGTACCAGACATAAGCGATCTCGATGTGGGTTGAGACCCATGGTTTCACAATCGATGGCCACCATCGGCCCAAGGTCAAGATCGTCGGGCAGATCACATTTGTATAAGAAATTCGTCACATCAGGCCTCTTGCACAGTTTGGCATTTAATATGTGACATAAGCACTTGTCGACACGCGGGCAAGTTTAACCAAGATGTGGCGCGAGACCTGTCATCCTGCATTCTATCGCGATCATTTTGGAATGTTTGGTGCCCAGGAGAGGACTCGAACCTCCACATCGTTGCCAATACTAGCACCTGAAGCTAGCGCGTCTACCAATTCCGCCACCTGGGCAGGTGTCGTAAGGTCGCGATGTAAAGAGGTGTTGCGGGGCTGTCAACGCAGATTCGATGGTTTTCATTGGTGATTATAGCGTCTTGTTCATTTGGTCGTGAAAAGCTAAGAAAAACATAGAAAATGGCATTGGAGATGCAGATGACGAAATTGGTCACCATCTATGGTGGAGCTGGCTTTGTCGGGCGGTATATCGCGCGGCGTATGGCAAAAGAAGGATGGCGCGTGCGCGTTGCTGTTCGTCGCCCAAACGAGTCGCTTCACGTAAAACCTTATGGGGCGGTCGGTCAGGTCGACCCTATTCTGTGCAACATTCGCGATGACGCTTCAGTGCGTGCTGCGATGCAAGGCGCAGATGCAGTTGTGAACTGCGTGGGGGTTTTAACTGAAAAGGGTAAAAACTCTTTTGCTGCGGTTCAAACCGACGGGGCTGCGCGCATCGCGCGTATCGCTGCCGAAGAAGGCGTTGGCAACTTGGTTCATCTGTCGGCGATTGGCGCCGATCTCGAATCTGAAAGTGAGTATGCAAAAACCAAAGCTGAGGGCGAACAGGCTGTTCTTGCGTCTTTCCCGTCTGCTGTGATTTTACGTCCGTCAGTTGTGTTCGGTGTGGAAGATGATTTTTTCAACCGCTTTGCCGAGATGACAAAATTTGGCCCTGTTTTGCCTTTGGTTGGCGGTGAGTCAAAGTTCCAGCCTGTCTATGTTGACGATGTCGCACAGGCTGTTGTTAAGGCTGTGTTGGGTGATGCGCCTGCAGGCATTTATGAGCTGGGCGGTCCTGAAGTGGACACTCTTAAGGGTCTGATCCACAAAATGCTCGGCTTGATTCAGCGTCGTCGTCTTGTTGTTGATTTGCCGTTCTTCGTTGGTAATTTAATGGCAACGGGTTTTGGTTTTGCGCAAACCATGACGCTTGGGCTGTTCCACAACAAAGTTTTGACGCGTGATCAGGTTAAGAATCTCGCCAATGATTGTGTTGTGTCATCTGACGCAAAAAGCTTTGCAGATTTGGGTATTACGCCAACAACTATGGATGCCATTTTGCCTGAATATCTGTGGGTTTATCGCGATTCGGGGCAATATGCTGATATCCGCGACAGTGCGAAAAATCTGCACAAAACCTAAAGTAGTTGATTTTGAAAATGTAAAAGGCGCGCTCCAATATTTTGGGCGCGCCTTTTTGTGCGAATTTGAAAAATTTATACGCTGTAAGAAATGATCAAAAGTACAGCGCCAAGAATAACACGGTAAATGACATAAGGCGTAAAGCTCACGGAGCGCAAAAGCCGCATCATCAACACAAGCGCCCCCAGTGCCGCGATAAATGCGAACGCGGCACCTATGCCTGCGTATTTCAGCAATTCCCAGTCTGCATCGCCTGCAACTTCTGCACCGAGCAAAATGCCTGAGGCCAAAATGGTTGGAATCGACATTAACATGGCAATTTTTGCGCCGTCTTCACGGGAGTACCCAAGCGCACGTGCGCCGGTGATTGTGATGCCTGAACGCGATGTGCCAGGGATAAGGGCAATCGCTTGCCATAGGCCAAGTATGATGGCGTCTTTGATTGACCAGTCTGTGTCAATCTTGTGCGTGGGGCCTTTTTGATCGAACCAATATAGAACCAAGCCAAAGATTAACATTGTCCAACCAATCACGCGAATGGATCGCATGGCGTCGGATAGGCCAGTGACTTTGATAACGAGGCCGAGAATGATGACTGGGATGGTCGCGATAAGCAAAAGAAAGGCAAGTTTCGCGCCTGGCGTGTCAATTTTTCCGGTCAACATGCGCGGAATGCCTAGCAGGCCAACTTTAACGTCTGACCAAAAATAGGCGACCACAGCGCCCAATGTGCCGATATGAACAGCCACATCGATAGCTTGGCCTTGATCGTCGATTCCAACAAAATAGGGTAGTAGAATCAGGTGACCCGAGGATGAAACAGGTAGAAACTCAGTAACACCTTGAATTAAGGCGACGAGAAATAAGTAAAAGAGGCTCATAGGGCGGTCCTTGGTGTTCTGATGATGAAGTGATAAACTCTTTTAAACTCAATAAGAAGCTTCAATTAATGTCACTATTATTGACCTATTATTTATGATTTATTGTCCGTAGTGGGTTAGTGTCCGGTCATAAACGACATATAGGGCAGCACTTATGACTTTTCTTTTGTGCCAGTTCTTTGTACATAGCATATAAATTCAAATTCAAACCTACGGAGATATTGTGTTATGGCCAAGGAGCCTATGCTCAAATTTGTGAACGTTGGACGGGATATGCCCGAAAAACGCGACGCAGGCGACCGTAAGGAAGATTTCTTGGAAATCTACGGTGACTTCATTTCTGCGAAAGCTGAAGAACAAGCCTCCCGCTGTTCGCAGTGTGGTGTGCCTTACTGTCAGTCGCATTGTCCGCTTCACAACAACATTCCCGACTGGTTGCGCTTGACTGCAAGTGGGCGCTTGAAAGAAGCGTATGAGCTCTCGCAAGAGACCAACGCATTCCCTGAGATCTGTGGGCGTATCTGTCCGCAGGATCGTCTGTGCGAAGGCAACTGTGTGATTGAACAGTCTGGTCACGGCACGGTCACGATTGGTGCTGTTGAGAAATACATCACAGACACCGCATGGGAAAACGGTTGGGTTGAAGGCATCAAGCCGCATACAGAGCGCACTGAATCTGTGGGTATCATCGGGTCTGGTCCCGGCGGTGTTGCTGCCGCTGATCGTTTGCGTCGTGCTGGCCTTCAGGTCACTGTCTATGAACGCTCCGATCGCGCTGGCGGTCTGATGACTTACGGTATCCCAAGCTTCAAGCTTGAAAAAGACGTGGTCATGCGTCGCATCGATCAGCTGAAAGAATCAGGCGTTGAATTTGTTTTGAACTGCAATGTTGGCGAAGACATCTCTTTTGACGCTTTACGCGAAAAGCATGACGCCGTTTTGATCGCTACTGGCGTTTACAAATCTCGTGACCTTCAAGGTCCAGGCGCTGGTTCTGAAGGTATCGTCGCTGCGCTGGACTATTTGACAGCATCTAACAAAGTTTCGTTCGGTGACACTGTTGCAGAATTTGACAGCGGTGCATTGAACGCAAAAGGCAAAAAAGTCGTGGTTATCGGTGGTGGTGACACGGCGATGGACTGTGTGCGCACAGCGATTCGTCAAGGCGCCACATCGGTGAAGTGTCTGTACCGTCGTGATCGTGCCAATATGCCAGGATCGCAGCGCGAAACACAAAACGCCGAAGAAGAAGGTGTGGAATTTGTCTGGCTTGCAGCGCCTAAAGGTTTTGCAGGTAATCCTGTCACGGGCGTTATGGTGCAAAAAATGCGCTTGGGGACGCCGGATGCCTCAGGTCGTCAATCTCCTGAAGTGATCGAGGGTGCGGACTATGTTGAAGACGCAGATCTCGTGATCAAGGCGCTTGGGTTCGAGCCAGAAGAACTTCCAAAGTTGTGGAATGCTGATGGTTTGGAAGTCACGCGTTGGGGTACAGTTTTGGCTGATTTCAAAACGCATGAAACCAAATTGCCGGGCGTTTACGCCTGTGGCGATATTCAGCGCGGTGCATCTTTGGTTGTTTGGGCTATCCGTGATGGACGCGAAGCGGCTGATGCTATTGTTGAGCAGGTCAATGCCGCTGCAAGCGTTGCAGCCGAGTAAATTTTAACGATCGAGAGGCGCGCGGATGAATTGCTTTCACGCAGTCACATGCCGCCCCTCTCGGTCTACACTGAAGTCTTTCGACCCCACCAAACGATAAGGAAGGGTTACCAATATGACAAAATATGATGAAAGCTGGGCCGCTCGCGAAGAAGCCAAACGCGAATGGATGGCACAAAATTCTCTCTTCCGTGAAGAAGATGAGCACTCCTCTTGTGGGGTTGGTCTTGTTGTTTCTGTCGACGGCACAAAATCTCGTAAAGTCGTTGAAAACGGTATTTCTGCCCTCAAAGCGATCTGGCACCGTGGTGCTGTTGATGCGGACGGCAAAACGGGTGACGGCGCAGGTATTCACGTGCAGATCCCTGTTCCATTTTTCTATGATCAAGTGAAGCGCACCGGCCACAAGCCCCGCACAGATGAAATGATCGCTGTTGGGCAAATCTTTCTGCCGCGCACTGATTTTGGCGCTCAAGAAACCTGCCGCACGATCATCGAATCCGAAGTTCTGCGCATGGGGTACTACATATACGGTTGGCGTCACGTCCCAGTGAGCGTTGATTGTTTGGGCGAAAAAGCCAATTTGACACGCCCTGAAATCGAACAGATTTTGATTTCGAATTCCAAAGGCGTGGACGAAGAAACATTCGAGCGCGAGCTTTATGTGATCCGTCGTCGTATTGAAAAAGCTGCTTTGGCCGCCGGCGCACAGTCTTTGTACGTTTGTTCACTCTCTTGCCGCTCTATCATCTACAAAGGCATGATGCTGGCTGAACAGGTCGCAGAATTTTACCCTGATTTAATGGATGAACGGTTTGAATCTGCGTTTGCGATTTACCACCAGCGGTATTCCACAAACACCTTCCCGCAGTGGTGGCTTGCGCAGCCGTTCCGCATGTTGGCTCACAACGGTGAGATCAACACGTTCAAGGGAAACAAAAACTGGATGAAGTCGCATGAGATTCGCATGGCTTCGACCACATTTGGTGACACGGCTGAGGATATTAAACCAATCATCCCGCAAGGTGCATCTGATTCTGCAGCACTTGATGCTGTGTTCGAAGTTTTGGTGCGCGCTGGGCGGTCTGCACCTATGGCGAAAACGATGCTCGTGCCTGAAGCTTGGTCGCAGCAAGCTGTGGAACTGCCACAGTCTTGGCGTGACATGTATTCTTACGTGAACTCCGTGATGGAACCATGGGATGGCCCTGCTGCCTTGGCGATGACGGACGGTCGTTGGGTCTGTGCAGGTCTTGATCGTAACGGCCTGCGTCCGATGCGTTACGTTGTGACGGGTGATGGACTTGTCATTGCGGGATCTGAAGTGGGCATGGTGCCGACTGATGAGGCGACTGTTGTTGAAAAAGGCGCGCTTGGACCAGGTCAAATGCTGGCTGTCGATATGACTGATGGTAAGCTGTACCACGATACAGAAATGAAAGATAAACTCGCCGCAGCGCAGCCGTTTGGCGACTGGGCGGGTAAGATCAATGATCTTGAAGAAAGCTTATCTGGCTTAGAGGAAAAAGCGATCTTTAGTGGTGTGGATCTAAAGCAGCGCCAAATCGCGGCTGGTTATTCCATCGAAGAACTTGAGCAAATTCTTGCGCCTATGGCGGAAGATGGCAAAGAAACTTTGGCCTCGATGGGGGATGACACGCCCTCTGCGGTTTTGTCTGAAAAATACCGCCCGTTGAGCCACTTCTTTCGTCAAAACTTCTCACAGGTCACCAACCCACCAATTGACTCATTGCGCGAATATCGCGTGATGTCACTCAAGACGCGGTTCGGAAACTTGAAAAATGTGCTGGACGAAAGCAGTTCACAGACTGAGATTTTGGTGCTCGACAGTCCGTTTGTCGGCAATGCTCAATTTGAAACGTTGAAATCAAAATTCAACGCGCCGATGACCGAAATTGATTGTACTTTCCCAGTTGATGGCGGCGCGAATGCATTGCGTGAAGGGCTTGATCGCGTGCGTGCCGAGGCCGAAGAAGCTGTGCGTTCAGGTGGCGGTCACATCGTATTGACGGATCAAGGTCAAGGCGCTGATCGCGTCGCGATGCCGATGATTTTGGCGACCTCTGCGGTGCACAGCTGGCTGACTCGCAAAGGGTTGCGCACGTTCTGTTCTATCGGTGTGCGTTCTGCTGAATGTATCGATCCGCATTACTTTGCAGTCTTGATCGGCTGTGGTGCGACCATCGTGAACGCTTACTTGGCCGAGGACTCGCTCAATGACCGTATCGAGCGTGGTCTGTTGGATTGCACGCTGACTGAAGCTGTCGCGCGTTACCGTGCTGCGGTTGATGCAGGCTTGCTAAAAATCATGGCGAAGATGGGTATCTCTGTGATTTCGTCCTATCGTGGTGGTTTGAATTTTGAAGCTGTTGGTCTTTCTCGCGCGATGTGTGCTGAGTTCTTCCCTGGAATGCAGTCACGCATTTCCGGTATCGGTGTTGGTGGCATCCAGAAGAAACTTAAGGCAGTACACGCGCAAGGCTTCTTGGGTGGCAATACTTTGCCCATCGGTGGTTTCTACAAATCGCGTAAATCTGGTGAAACTCATGCGTGGGAAGCGCAGTCGATGCATATGCTGCAATCGGCCTGTGACCGTGCATCCTATTCTATGTGGCAACAATACTCTGCCAAGATGCGGTCTAACCCGCCGATCCACTTGCGTGACCTTTTGGACGTCAAACCTTTGGGTAAACCTGTGCCAATCGAGGAAGTGGAATCTATCACTGCAATCCGTAAGCGCTTTGTGACACCGGGTATGTCGTTGGGGGCTTTGTCTCCTGAATCTCACCGCACTTTGTCTATTGCGATGAACCGCATTGGTGCGAAATCTGACTCTGGTGAAGGTGGCGAAAGCCCTGATGATTTCACGCCAGAGCCAAATGGTGACAATGCCTCTGCAAAGATCAAACAGGTCGCATCAGGCCGGTTTGGGGTCACAGCCGAATATCTTTTGGCCTGTGAAGAGCTTGAAATCAAAGTGGCTCAAGGCGCAAAACCCGGTGAGGGTGGCCAGCTTCCAGGTATGAAGGTCACAGACCTTATCGCCAAATTGCGTCACTCGACCAAAGGCGTGACTTTGATCTCTCCGCCGCCGCACCATGATATCTATTCTATCGAGGATTTGGCGCAACTGATCTATGATCTCAAGCAGATCAACCCACGCTGTAAAGTCACTGTAAAACTCGTGGCGTCCTCTGGTGTTGGCACGATTGCAGCCGGTGTGGCCAAAGCGAAAGCGGATATTATCCTTATTTCGGGGCACAACGGTGGCACTGGCGCATCCCCTGCGACCTCGATTAAATTCGCAGGTCTGCCATGGGAAATGGGTCTGACTGAAGCGCACCAAGTTCTGTCTATGAACAACTTGCGCGAACGTGTGACATTGCGCACCGATGGTGGTTTGCGCACAGGGCGTGACGTGGTTATGGCTGCGATGCTGGGGGCCGAAGAATACGGCATCGGTACCGCGGCATTGATCGCGATGGGTTGTATCATGGTCCGTCAATGTCAGTCGAACACTTGCCCCGTGGGTGTGTGTACGCAAGACGACGATCTGCGCAAAAAATTCACTGGCAATGCGGATAAAGTGGTCAACTTGATCACATTCTATGCGCAAGAAGTGCGTGAAATTCTGGCCTCTATCGGCGCGCGCTCTATGGATGAAGTGATCGGTCGTGCCGATCTGCTGACACAGGTGTCACGTGGCTCTGCGCATCTTGACGATCTTGACCTCAATCCGCTTTTGATCACCGTCGATGGCGCTGACAAGATCGTCTATGACCGGTCAAAACCACGCAATGCTGTGCCTGATACGCTGGATGCGCAAATCGTCTCTGATGCGGCGCGTTTCTTGAAAGACGGCGAGAAAATGCAGCTGTCCTATGCGGTGCAAAACACGCATCGGACTATTGGTACACGTACGTCCAGCCACATTGTGCAGAATTTTGGCATGCGCAATGACCTTCAAGATGACCACTTGACTGTGAAGCTCACAGGTTCTGCGGGCCAATCTTTGGGTGCTTTCGCGGCCCCTGGTTTGAAGATCGAAGTGTCAGGTGACGCCAACGATTACGTCGGTAAAGGTCTGTCTGGCGGTATCATCGTGGTGCGTCCGCCTATGCATTCACCTTTGGTTGCGTCCGAGAACACTATTATTGGCAACACGGTTCTTTATGGCGCCACTGACGGCTACCTCTTTGCGGCTGGTCGTGCAGGCGAACGTTTCGCTGTGCGAAATTCTGGTGCAACTGTCGTGATCGAAGGCTGTGGTTCCAGCGGTTGTGAGTACATGACTGGCGGTATCGCGGTGATCCTTGGGTCCATCGGTGCGAACTTTGGTGCGGGTATGACGGGTGGTATGGCTTACCTTTATGACCCTGAAGGCACTGCGTTCCAATTGATGAACCACGAGACTTTGGTGACTTGTCCTGTGACGGTTGAATACTGGGAAACTGAGCTCAAATCTTTGATCGAACGTCACGTACGAGAAACTGGATCTGTTAAAGCGTCAGAAATTTTGTCCAACTGGGATGTTGAAAAAGCCAACTTCTTACAAGTTTGCCCCAAAGAAATGCTGGTGCATATCAAGGCGCCTCTGTCTTTGGAAAAGGGTGCAATTCCTGCGGAATAAAGCGGAAGCCTTTAAACAAATTGAAGCCCCCAAGCGATTGGGGGCTTTTTATTTTGCCAAAAATAAGTGTTTTTTGCGCGATGTCTTGACCTGACGCGCGAGACCATGAATCACTGCGCTATGGCTAAGACATCCAAATCAACCAAGACGACCAAACGCAAAACCAAAAAGACGACAAAGCCTTTGCGTCCCGTTGCAAAACGCGATCCCTTACGGCTTGGCTTTTTTGCGCGACTGCGGCGACGCGCCTTTCAATTGGTGTTCGCTATGATCGGGCTCGGGCTCATCTGGATTTTAGCCTACACAGTGCTGCCCATACCCACGACGCCTTATATGGTGTCCGAAGGGCGTGTTTCGAACGGCGTTGATTATCAATGGGTGCCTCTGGAAGATATCGCCCCTGTCCTGGCGCGATCTGTGGTTGCGGCCGAGGATGCGAATTTTTGCGATCACTGGGGGTTTGACCTTGGCGCAATCCGCGCAGCCATTGATGAAGGGGCGGGACGCGGCGCGTCGACGATTTCCCAGCAAGTGGTCAAAAACGTGTTTCTTTGGCATGGTCGATCTTGGTTGCGTAAGGCGCTGGAGGCATTGGTGACGCCAATTGTTGAATTGACGTGGAGCAAGCGGCGTATCCTTGAAGTTTACTTAAATATCGCTGAATTTGACGAAGGTGTCTTTGGCGCAGAGGCTGCGGCGCGCACCTATTTTGGTGTTGGCCCCGAAGAACTGTCTGCCAGACAAGCCGCTCAACTTGCGGCGGTTTTACCTGCGCCGAAATTGAGAAACGCAGGCAATCCTGGGCCATTTGTAAAGCGGCGTGCCGCGCAAATCGCCGATGGTGCCGCGACAATTCAAGCGGACGGGCGCTCAGCGTGTTTCGAGGATTGAATTGCCCGCGCTTTCACGGCACTTAGGATAAAAACAAAAGAGTACTGTGCAATGATCCGACTGTTTCATGTTCCCCTGTCCCCATTTTGTCGCAAAGTGCGTTTGAGCCTTGCAGAGAAAAAGCTCGAAGTGGAGCTTGTTGAAGAGCGGTATTGGGAGCGCGATCCCGATTTTTTGCGTCGCAATCCCGCAGGAAAAGTGCCCATTTTACGCATCGATGACATGATGCTGTCCGAAAGCGCCGCGATTTGTGAATATATTGAGGAAAAATACCCCAGTCCGTCTTTGATGCCAAACGATCCTGAAGGACGTTTTGAAGTTAGGCGCATGGTGTCTTGGTTTGATGATAAATTTCACCATGAGGTGACGTCGAATCTTTTGTACGAGCGGGTGAACCGCAAATTGACCAAATCAGGTTATCCTGATTCGAAAAACGTCAAAGCGGGTTCGAAGGCGATCAAGTTCCATTTGGATTATATGGCTTGGCTTTTGGACCGTCGCCGTTGGCTCGCGGGCGATGCGATGACTTTGGCCGATTTTGCGGCCGCGGCGCATCTGTCATCTCTGGATTACATTTCGGATGTGGATTGGAACCGGTCTGCCGTGGTCAAGGATTGGTATGCAAAGATCAAATCACGTCCGGCTTTTAGGTCCCTTTTGGCTGATCATGTCTCAGGGTTTCCACCGCCACCGCATTATGCCGATCTCGATTTTTGATATAGGCTAGTCCAAAAAGAGGCGCGAACAGTGGCAGTATTGGACAAAGAAACGGTGCGCCAGCAGGCCTTGAAAGAAGGGTTTTCGCAGGTTGGCTTTGCCCGCCCTGAGTTGCCTGAGGCGATGGGGCGATTGCAGCAGTATGTTGATTTAGAACGCCATGGCCAAATGGCATGGATGGCCGACCGTATGGCATGGCGCGGTGACCCTTCAGCGCTGTGGCCTGAGGCCAAATCGGTGATCATGCTGGCCGAGTCCTATACGCCAGACGATGATCCTATGGAGGCCATCAAGCGCTACGATGCGGGGGCCATTTCAGTTTACGCGCGCAATCGCGATTATCATGACATCGTTAAAAAACGGCTTAAACGCGTTGGGCGGTGGCTGATCAATCAGGCGGGCGCTGATACTGAAATCAAAGTGTTCGTCGATACCGCACCTGTGATGGAAAAACCTCTCGGAGCAAAAGCGGGGCTGGGCTGGCAAGGCAAGCACACCAATCTGGTTGGCCGCGAGTTGGGCAGTTGGTTCTTTTTAGGTGCGATCTTTACAACGCTTGATTTAGATCCTGATCCTGCTGAAGTTGACCACTGTGGGTCTTGCACGGCCTGCCTGACGTCCTGTCCGACAGATGCGTTTCCTGCGCCGTATCAGATAGATGCGCGGCGCTGTATATCTTATTTGACGATCGAACATCATGGACCGGTGGATGAGAATTTAAGGCCTCTGTTGGGCAATCGCATCTATGGGTGCGATGATTGTTTGGCGGCTTGTCCGTGGAATAAATTTGCGGTTGAGGCCGCAGATATCCGCTATCATGCGCGCGCAGATTTGGTGTCTCCACCATTATCGGAATTGGTCATATTAGATGATGCAGCTTTTCGAGAACGCTTTTCAGGATCTCCGATTAAACGCATTGGTCGCAACCGGTTCGTACGCAATGTGCTTTATGCTATTGGTAACTCTGGTGATAAAACGCTTAAGCACTTGGTAAGTGCGCTGCTGGCTGATCCAGATGAGACAGTCGCAGAGGCCGCAAATTGGGCCATGGCGCGGTTATGATTGGTTGAAACGCTAACTGTCAAAAAACCGAAACCAAGGCGTTGAGGTGTTCGTGTTCTCAAGGTCTTCTTGTTTTTTGGCCTGCGCATTTAGGTGGGAATTGATCATCCGTTCGGCGCGTACTGCCGCTTTGACGCCATGTGCGGCTTGTGTGATAGGGTAGGGACCGATGCGACTTAATCCGACTAAGTATGTGACTGTGATGTCTGACGTATTTGGGACTGTGCGAAACTTGACATCTACGCCGCTTCCTAAGATCTCGAATGTCGCTTCTAGAGCTTTTATGTAATCGCTTTTTGAAGAGTGTTTTGGGGCTCGATCACCAATCGAAACAACGGCGATAATTTCACCAGAACTTTCGATCAAACCTGCCTCGGTCAGACTGTCTAACGTAATACCTAGAGGGCGAAAGTTCGGATTCTTGGTGATGAAATAAGCTAATAAGCTCAGTGCAGCGGGGAGCACAATAAAGGTTGCGACCAAGCTGACAATAATTGTTTCTCGTTTAACCAAATGACCTCTCCGCCAAATATCGCCGATGATATTTAGCAGAAGAGGCTTAAGTTTTCCTAACTTAGCTGCGTACCAGCTTTTCGTAGGATTCGGCGATGTCGCGTGTTAGCGCACCGACTTCAAATGTATGCGTGCCAATTAGGCCAACGGGGGTCACTTCGGCGGCCGTTCCTGTTAGCCAGCATTGCTCAAATCCGTCAAGTTCTTCGGGCATGATCACGCGCTCATGGACAGCGATGCCCTTGTCTTTGAGCATTTGAATGATGGTTTGGCGGGTGATGCCGTTCAAGATCGCATCAGGGATCGGCGTGTGTACCTCGCCGTCTTTCACAAAGAAAATATTGGCGCCGGTCGCCTCAGCAACATAGCCGCGGTAGTCCATGAACAATGCGTCGGAACAGCCTTTTGCTTCGGCAGCGTGTTTGGACATTGTGCAGATCATGTAAAGGCCAGCGGCTTTGGCGGCTGTTGGAATTGTTTCTGGCGACGGGCGTTTCCATTTGGCGATATCAAGTTTCGCGCCCTGCATTTTCGCGTCGCCGTAATAGGCGCCCCATTCCCAAGCTGCGACAGCCATGCGCACGGGGTTTTTGTTTGAGGCAACACCCATATCTTCGCCAGAGCCACGCCAAGCCACCACGCGGATATAAGCGTCTGTCCAGCCATTTGCTTCAAGAACTGCATATTTGGCCGCTTCGATTTCATCGATAGTGTAAGGGATCGGCATGTCCAAAAGCTCACCAGAGCGCAGCAGGCGTTCTGAATGTTCGCGGGATTTGAAAATCTTACCTGAATAGCAACGCTCGCCTTCGAAAACAGAAGATGCGTAATGCATTGCATGGGTTAGAATATGGACCTGAGCGTCGCGCCATTCGACGAGCGCGCCGTCCATCCAGATTTTACCATCGCGATCTTCGAATGAACCGGCCATTTTTCTATTCCCTATAGCTGTGCAATTTGCAATTGTTGCGTGTAGATAGGATATATTTAACATTATCTTACGCAAAACCTGTTATGCGCTAACAATTGCGACTTGGAATGTCAATATCGCTGACTTAAAATGCTTATAGGTTACGCAGATTGTGAATGGAGACACTGTGGCAGACGGCAAAAGTACACGCGGTGGCGAAAGCCTGTTGTTTTTGACTGACGAGCAATTGCGCCGCGGGATTGAAGCGATGTTTTTCGCTTACCGAGGGTTTACTGCGGATCCAGATAGAATTTTGGACAAGCACGGATATGGGCGGGCGCATCACCGCGCTGTTCACTTTATCAATCGTGCGCCAGGTGCGACAGTGAATGCTTTGCTTGATGTCTTAGGGGTCACCAAACAATCGCTCAATCGTGTGTTGCGTACTTTGATCGAAGATGAATTGGTCGAAAGCCGCGTTGGACAAAAAGACAAACGTGAACGGCATTTGTTTTTGACGCCCAAAGGCAAGTCGTTAGAGGCTGAGCTTTCAGAAGCGCAACGTGCACGCATGCGCACCGCGTTCAGCAAGGCAGGACCAGAGGCTGTCGCAGGCTTTCGTGAAGTGTTAGAAGCCATGATGGATACTGACCAGCAACTCTATTTCAATGCGTTAAAGGAGAAAGACACTTGAGTGATATTCATCTTCTCATTGTTGACGACGATGAACGTATTCGCCAGTTGCTGCAAAAGTTTTTGATCCGCAACGGGTTTTGCGTGACCGCGGCACGAGACGCGGCTCATGCGCGTAAGCTTTTGGCTGGGCTAGAATTCGATATGATTGTCATGGATGTGATGATGCCAGGTGAAGATGGTGTGACGTTGACGCGCAGTCTGCGTCAAAGTTTGGCAACGCCGATTCTGTTGCTGACGGCCAAAGGCGAAACCGAAGACCGGATTTCTGGGCTTGAGGCTGGGGCGGACGATTACTTGGCCAAACCGTTTGAGCCAAAAGAATTATTATTACGTATCAATGCAATTTTGCGTCGTGTGCCGCAGGCCGAAGAGGCGGTGACATTGCCTAAATACCTGCATTTGGGCGACTTTAGATACGATATTGAGCGTGGCGAGTTATGGCAAGGCGATAAAATTGTACGTCTGACCCAAACAGAAGCTCAACTTATGCGTATTTTCTCGGCCACTCTTGGCGAGACTGTTTCTCGTAGTGAGTTGGTGGAAAAGCTTGGCCGAGACGGTGGGCAAGCTCAAGAGCGTGCTGTAGATGTGCAGATCACACGGCTGCGGCGTAAGTTCGAATCTGATCCGCGCCAGCCACGTTTTTTGCAAACCGTGCGCGGTGCTGGATATATGTTGAGTCCAGAGTGAAAATCACTGAGGTCGGATTCGACAGGGAACTGGCCAAGAGGTGGTCAAGTCATGTATGCAGCCCATAATGTACCGAGATAAATCTTTGTGGAGACGTCGATATGACTGAGACGACTGTGTCTGAATTGAGCTTTGAAGCTGCGATGGCTGAGCTTGATCAAGTTGTGGCAAAGCTTGAACGTGGTGAAGTGGCGCTGGACGACAGCATCAAGCTGTATGAGCGTGGTGCGGACCTAAAAGCTCATTGCGAAGCCAAGTTGAAAGACGCCGAAGAAAAAGTTGAAAAAATCTCAGTTGGGTCCGACGGCAAACCTGCCGGAGTTCAAGCTGTCGAAGGCCTTTGATGCAAACCGAACTCGATCGCTGCCGTCACTTGGTGCAGACCTGTTTTGCCGAGGTTTTTGCCCCCCTTGGGCAATCACCTGTTGAATTGGGTCTTCAATATGCCCTTAGCGGTGGCAAGCGTCTGCGCGCTTTGTTGGTGCTAGAAAGTGCGGCTTTGCACGATATTGAACCCACTCAATCTGTTTGGTCTGCCGCCGCGATCGAGGCGATGCATGCCTATAGTTTGGTGCATGACGATTTGCCGTGCATGGATGACGATGATTTGCGTCGTGGCCAACCAACGGTTCATAAAAAATGGGACGAAGCCACTGCAGTGCTTGTCGGTGATGCTTTGCAGACCTTGTCTTTTGAATTGCTCTCACGCGCGGAAACATCCCCTTCCAGCCAGATTAGGATCGATTTGATTGCGTCTTTGGCGCGGGCCTCTGGTGCGCAAGGTATGGTACTTGGGCAGGCACAGGATATCGCGGCTGAGACGGCTCTGACGCCCTTGGATTTGGCCGCGATAACAGAACTTCAAGCCAACAAAACTGGCGCGCTGATCGAATGGTCTGCTACGGCGGGTGCTATTTTGGGCGGAGCAGATCCGCAGCCTTTGGCGCGTTATGCGCGGGCTTTAGGATTGGCTTTCCAAATTCAAGATGATGTTTTGGATGTCATCGGCGACTCAGGGAAGACCGGTAAAGCTGTCGGTAAAGACCAAGATGCAGGCAAGGCGACGTTCGTGTCGTTGCTTGGGTTAGAGGCAGCACAAAAACGCGCGGCCTCACTTGTTGATGAAGCATGTGAGGCAATTGGCCCCTACGGGATTCGCGCTGAAACCTTGCGCGCGACGGCGCGGTTCGTTATTTCCCGCGAAACCTAAGAAAGATGATGCGCCAT
This sequence comes from Pacificibacter marinus, assembly GCF_018860665.1. Classification (GTDB taxonomy): domain Bacteria; phylum Pseudomonadota; class Alphaproteobacteria; order Rhodobacterales; family Rhodobacteraceae; genus Celeribacter; species Celeribacter marinus_A. The sequence continues at coordinate 127,049 of NZ_JAHKPK010000022.1, read as the reverse complement.
GTCTGATCTTCCTGACACGCCGACCCTTGATCGTGTAGCGACACCTGCGGACCTTAAATCCCTGTCGGATACCGAGCTGAAACGCTTGGCGGGAGAGTTGCGCGCGGAGACGATTTCGGCAGTGTCTGAAACAGGTGGGCATCTGGGCGCTGGCCTTGGCGTGGTCGAATTGACCGTTGCGTTACATGCTGTGTTTGACACCCCAAAAGATCGATTGATCTGGGATGTGTCGCACCAGTGTTATCCGCATAAAATTCTGACAGGTCGCCGTGATCGGATTCGGACCTTACGCCAAAAAGGCGGTCTATCTGGGTTTACCAAACGTTCTGAAAGCCCCTACGACCCGTTCGGCGCTGCACATAGCTCGACATCTATTTCCGCAGCACTTGGGTTTTCTGTGGCGCGCGATTTGGGCGGTGCACCTGATCCTGCACTTGGTGACGGTATTGCTGTCATCGGTGATGGCGCAATGTCGGCCGGCATGGCCTTTGAGGCGATGAACAATGCTGGCCATTTGGGCAAGCGATTGTTTGTGATTCTCAATGATAATGAAATGTCGATCGCTGAACCTGTCGGCGCGCTGTCCAGTTATCTGTCACGCCTTTATGCGGGTGAACCGTTCCAAGAGCTTAAAGCAGCCGCCAAGGGCGCTGTCTCCTTGCTGCCGCCACCGTTCCAAGACGGGGCGCGTCGTGCCAAAGAAATGCTAAAGGGCATGACAGTTGGCGGTACGATGTTTGAAGAGCTAGGATTTTCCTATGTGGGCCCAATTGATGGTCACGATATGGATCAGCTTTTGTCCGTGTTACGCACTGTAAAGACACGTGCAACTGGACCTGTGTTGATTCACACGATTACGAAAAAAGGCAAAGGTTACGCACCGGCTGAGCGGGCAAGCGATAAGGGCCACGCGACGGCCAAGTTTGATGTCCTGACAGGCAAGCAGGAAAAAGCCACTCCAAATGCACCATCTTACACGTCCGTGTTTGGGAAAGCTTTGGTGCAAGAAGCATCTTTTGACGATAAAATCTGCGCAGTGACTGCCGCGATGCCTGATGGCACGGGGCTTAATTTGTTCGCGGAGCGCTATGGGTCGCGGTGTTTTGATGTTGGTATCGCTGAACAGCATGGTGTGACTTTCGCTGCGGGTTTAGCAGCTGGCGGCATGAAGCCATTTTGTACGATGTATTCGACTTTTTTGCAGCGCGGATATGACCAAGTGGTACACGATGTAGCCATTCAGCGTCTGCCTGTGCGCTTTGCGATTGATCGCGCTGGCTTGGTTGGCGCTGATGGCGCCACTCATGCGGGGTCGTTTGACATCGCGTTCTTGGCCAACTTGCCGGGCTTTGTTGTAATGGCAGCGGCTGACGAGGCTGAGCTGGTCCATATGGTTGCGACTGCTGCGGCGCATGACGATGGGCCTATTGCGTTCAGATACCCGCGCGGCGAAGGCGTTGGTGTTGACATGCCAGAGCGCGGTACGCCGCTTGAAATCGGCAAGGGCCGTATTGTGCAATTTGGTGCGCGGGTCGCCATTTTGTCGTTTGGTACGCGTCTTGATGCGGTCAAAAAAGCTTGTGAAAGCTTGGCACAAAAGGGCATCACGCCGACAATCGCTGACGCACGATTTGCCAAGCCTTTGGATCATGATCTTATACGTGACTTGGCTGAAAAACATGAAGCTCTGATCACGATCGAAGAGGGCGCTATCGGTGGATTTGGGTCACATGTCGCCGACTTCTTGGCCAATGAGGGTGTGTTCGATCTAGGACTTAAGTTTAGGTCTATGGTTTTGCCGGATACCTTTATTGATCAGTCTAGCCCTGCCGATATGTATGCGACTGCTGGCTTGAACGCCGAAGATATAGAAGCCAAAGTTCTTCATGTTTTGGGTGTCACCGACATCGCATCAAAACGCGCGTGAGTTAACTTTCGGACGCCAGCAGCGCATTGAGCCCCGTCATGTAGTCTGGGTAGATCAGCTCGACCCCAAGTTCCGATTTGATCCGGTCGTTTTTGACCTTTTTGCTTTCGGCATAAAAGCTGCGGGCCATGGGCGTCATGTCAGCTGTCTCAAAATCTTGAGCTGGCGGTAATGGCAACCCAAGTAGTTCGGCAGCATAGCCAATAACATCTTCGGGCGGCGCCGCCAGATTGTCGCAAACATTAAATATTTGGCTGGATTTAGGCCGATGTATCGAGGCCAAAAGCACTTGTGCGATGTCGTCGACATGAATGCGTGAAAAGACTTGGTTCGGTTTGATAATTCGTCGTGCAGTCCCATTGCGAACTTTGGCAAAAGGGCCGCGACCTGGGCCATAAATCCCCGCAAGTCGGAAAATTTTGAGGTTTAACCCTAGGTCTTGTGAGACCTTAATCCACTGTGACTCTGCTGCGACGCGCGCTTTTCCGCGCGCTGTGGCAGGTGTTAAGGGAGATGTTTCATCAACCCATCCGCCGTCACGATCGCCGTAAACGCCTGTTGTTGACAGATAGCCAACCCATTCTAAATTTTGAGCGGTTTTCAGGTCTTGCAGGTGATTGAGCAAAAAGGGATCGCCGTCACTTGTTGGCGCGGCTGATATAAGCAGATGTGTGGCGTTTTTGATATCATCAGAAATGTCGTCATCTGGCGTCACGCGAATATTTACCCCTGTTTCACGCAGGGTTGGGGCCTGTTCTGCGTTCCGTATTGTGCCTGTGATGGTCCAGTTCGCGGGCAAAAGTAGCGCGCCGAGTGCTGTCGCGGAATATCCGTAACCATAGGAAAAAAGATGAGCTGACATGAATTGATGTCCCGTTTGTAAAAATCACCGCGTGCTGGGCTTGCGTCATCCTAAGAGTTGGTGACAATTGTGCAACCAAAGGTCGATATTCAAGACCTGATTGGACCAATGAGTTTAGAACGGAGTTGTTGTGGTGATGTCGAACGCAGGACTGAAACTTGAAACGCCACCAAGGCGTGAGTCTGAATTGTTTTCAGATGCCAAAGCAGCCGTTCAAAGGCTCGAAGAGCTATATACCGAAGCCACTCAGTTTTTAACGGAACGTTTTTCTCGAGTCGCTGAAGGCGCTAAGCCTGTCGCAAAATTTCGTGCCTATTACCCTGAAATTAGAATCACTGTGCGGTCTTATGCGTCGCAGGACAGTCGTCTGTCTTTTGGTCATGTTTCCAAGCCTGGGATATATTCGACAACTGTCACACGCCCTGACCTGTTCCGTAATTACCTGACATTCCAGCTTCAACAACTGATTGAAAATCACGGCGTTCAGGTTGAAATCGGACCGTCGCAAACGCCGTTGCCAGTGCACTTTGCTGTCGCAAATGATGACAGCGTAACGGTGCCGCAAGAGGGCGTGATGGATTACCCCTTGCGTGATGTGTTTGATGTGCCTGATTTGGCGACAACCCACGATAACATCGTCAACGGCTATGCCTTTCAGTACGAAGACGGATCAGAGCCATTGGCGCCGTTTACAGCGCAGCGCATTGACTATTCTCTCGCGCGACTGTCGCACTACACGGCAACGGATGCCAGCCATTTTCAAAACCATGTTCTGTTCACAAACTACCAGTTCTATGTCTCTGAATTCGAGGCCTATGCGCGTGAGCAGCTTGCAGACCCAAGTAGCGGCTATACGAGTTTCGTGAGTACGGGGAATGTTGAGATCACTGACCCTAACACTCCGATTGATCCGATCACCAAGATGCCGCAGATGCCGACCTATCATCTTAAGCGTGCAGATGGGTCTGGTGTGACTTTGGTGAACATCGGTGTTGGACCGTCAAATGCTAAAACCGCAACCGATCATATTGCGGTGTTGCGCCCTCACGCTTGGATCATGGTGGGGCATTGTGCAGGCCTGCGAAATTCGCAGCGATTGGGTGATTTTGTTTTGGCACACGCTTACCTGCGCGAAGACCATGTGTTGGATGCGGATCTCCCAGTGTGGGTTCCTATTCCTGCATTGGCAGAAATTCAAACCTCACTTGAAAATGCGGTTGCTCAAGTCACCCAGCTTGAAGGCTATGAATTGAAACGCATCATGCGAACAGGGACAGTTGCGACGATCGACAACCGCAATTGGGAATTGCGCGATCAATCTGGCCCGGTTCAGCGGCTGTCGCAATCACGCGCTGTAGGGCTTGATATGGAAAGCGCTACGATTGCTGCCAATGGCTTTCGCTTTAGGGTCCCATATGGGACGCTTTTATGTGTGTCCGACAAGCCCTTGCATGGCGAATTGAAGCTGCCAGGCATGGCGTCTGAGTTTTATAGAAGCCAAGTTTCTCGACATTTGTTGATCGGTATTCGCGCGATGGAAATTTTGAGAGACATGCCCATTGAGCGCATTCACAGTCGAAAACTGCGCTCATTTGAAGAAACGGCCTTCTTATAAGGCGGAAAATCGCTGTAAAAGGGGCGAAAAGTGACGTGTTTTATACACTAACCGTTGTGTGCGCCTACTATATTCGCTTAGAAATGCCCGATACCCCCTAATCCAAGGGGGACACGAGGAGATACAGACATGTCGAAACCAATGACAAAAACACAGCTTATTGCCGCTTTGGCAGAAGAGCTGGCCGCAGACAAAAAAACAGCTGGTGCTGCTCTTGATGCCGTTGTTGCAATCATCACCCGCGAAGTTTCTGCTGGCGGTGCCGTGACACTTCCAGGTGTTGGCAAAATCTACTGCCGTGAACGCCCAGAGCGCATGGTGCGCAACCCACAAACGGGTGATCAAATGAAAAAAGACGCAGACAAAGTCGTGAAAATGACCATTGCCAAAGCGCTTAAAGACAGCGTGAACGGCTAAGGCTTGTACGCAGTATTTTTAAAGGGTCGTGCATTTGCGCGGCCCTTTTGCATTTCTAGGTGGGCATAAAGTGAAAGCAGATTTTAAAACGACCTTGATGGGGGTTGCTTTCATTTTGATGTGGTCATCGGCCTTCACCTCAGGACGGATCATCGTTGCCGATGCGCCTGCGTTGGCGTCGCTGTCTTTGCGATTTTTCATGTCCGGAGTGGTCGGTGTCGGCTTAGCGCGTGTGCTTGGTCAATCATGGACGTTTACGGGGCAGCAATGGCGCGCGATTATCATCTTTGGTGTGTGCCAGAATTCTGCTTACCTTGGATTGTATTTTTTGGCGATGAGATCGGTTGAGGCGTCATTGGCCTCGGTCTTGGCATCCTCGATGCCTTTGGTGGTGGCGCTGCTCTCGATTCTATTTTTGCGAACACTTCCCAAACCCATTGCTTTACTTGGTCTAGGCATCGGCTTTTTGGGCGTGCTATTGATTATGGGGACGCGCTTGTCGGCAGGCAGCGATATGGTTGGCATCTTGATGTGTATCTTCGGCACCGTTGCGCTGGCCATTGCCACGCTTTCTTTGCACTCTGTCGGCGCTGGGGCAAATGTTTTGATGGTGGTGGGTCTACAAAGCTTGGTTGGCAGTTTTGTGCTTGGGATTATATCCCCATTTATCGACACATATGAGATCACCATGTCGACCCAACTCGTGGGGGCAATGCTCTACATCACTTTTGTGCCGGGCCTGTTTGCGACATGGTTGTGGTTTAAGCTGGTTGAACGCATTGGCACAATCAAAGGGGCCGCATTTCACTTTCTAAACCCGTTTTTCGGAGTGGCGATTGCGGCCCTTGTGCTTGGTGAACAGGTAAACGGCTGGGATCTCGTGGGTGTTGTTACCATCATGGTGGGTATCTTGGCCGTTCAACTGTCTAAGGCGTAATCTATTCGCCGAAAACGCCCAAAGGCGTTTCACCGTTTTGACCGCGATGCAAAAGCAGGTGATCCAAAATCACGCAGGCCATCATCGCCTCGCCGACTGGAACAGCGCGGATACCGACGCAAGGGTCGTGGCGACCTTTTGTGATCAAATCGGTGTCTTCGCCCGCTTTGGTAATGGTTTTGCGCGAGGTTAGGATCGAACTCGTAGGTTTTACCGCAAAGCGCACAACCAGATCCTGTCCTGTGGAAATCCCGCCCAAAATCCCGCCAGCATGATTGGACATGTAGCGCGGGCCATCATTGCCCATGCGAATTTCATCGGCGTTCTCTTCGCCGGTCAGGCGTGCGGCATTCATACCTTCGCCAATTTCAACGCCTTTAACAGCGTTGATAGACATCATAGCGGATGCCAAATCAGTGTCGATCTTGGCATAAATCGGTGCGCCAAGGCCCGCAGGTGCCCCTTTGGCAACCACTTCAATCACTGCGCCTACGGACGAGCCCGATTTGCGGATGTCGTCGAGATATGCTGCCCAGTTTTTAGCTGTCACGGCACTGGGCACCCAAAAGGGATTGTTGTCGATTTCTGCCATATCGCGTGCGCCAATGATGCCGTTTGGCCCGATTTGGGTCATATACCCTTTGATCTCTAGGTCTGGGATCAATTGCGCCAAAGCAGCACGCGCCACACCGCCAGCCGCTACGCGTGCTGCCGTTTCGCGCGCTGAAGAGCGGCCACCACCACGATAATCGCGAATGCCGTATTTTTGGAAATAGGTGATGTCTGCATGACCGGGACGGAATTTTTCAGAAATATCACCATAGTCTTTTGAGCGTTGATCCGTGTTGCGGATCATCAATTGAATGGGCGTGCCTGTTGTTTTGCCATCAAACACACCTGATAAAATTTCCACCTGATCAGGTTCGCGACGCTGGGTTGTGTATTTCGACGTGCCGGGTTTGCGTTTGTCGAGCCAGACTTGCAACATCTCTTCTGTCAGATCAATGCCCGGAGGGCAGCCGTCAACAGTTGCGCCAAGCGCAGGTCCGTGGCTTTCACCCCAAGTGGTGAAACGAAAGAGATGGCCGAATGTATTGATGCTCATGCTGTGCTCCTAGATCGCCCTTGGTTTAACGGGTGTTTGGCTTGGCGAAAAGGGGGCTAAGTGTCTTGAGCTTGCGCTTTGTGGTTTTGACGCTAAATTGCGCCTTACCTCGGGGTGCCACCACATGTGGCTGAGATGCGCTTTGCGGACCCGTAGAACCTGAACCGGCTAACACCGGCGGAGGGAAGGTATTCGCATCATCAAGACGCGACCTTTTTCTTCGCCCATTTTTGAATGGAGCGAGCTATGAACCATAGCCTGACACTTGCGGCCAGCCTTTTGGCCACCTCTGCTTTTGCTGATCCTCTTACAATTTACGCACCTGATTACTTTGGCTCTGAATGGGGCCCCGGTCCAGCGATCAAGGCCGCGTTTGAAGAAACTTGTGAGTGCGAAATCGAATATGTGACGGGCGACCTATTGCCCCGACTTTTGCTTGAAGGGGAACGCACGAATGCAGACATCGCCATTGGCTTTAACTCTGATGTGACCAAAAAAGCCCGCGAATCGGGTCTATTTGTGCCCCATAACGTTGATACATCTGCGCTGACTTTGCCGCTTGATTGGGTGGATGACACGTTCTTGCCGTTCAACTGGGGCTACACCGCATTTGTGTACGACAACACAAAAATCACCAATCCGCCCACCAGCTTTGTTGAGCTTGTAAACAGCGATGAGGATTGGAAAATTGCGATTCAAGATCCGCGGACATCCATTTCGGGCCTAGCGCTGATTCTTTGGGGTAAACAGGTTTTCGGTGATGATGCCGAAGCTGAATGGGCCAAGCTTGCGCCGAAAGTGACTACTGTCACCAAAGGTTGGTCTGAAGCTTACGGCATGTTTACAGACGGCGAAGTTGATATGGTGTTGTCCTACACGACATCGCCTGCCTACCACATCATCGCCGAAGAAGATCAAACCAAGTCTGCGGCGTTGTTTGATGAAGGTCACTATTTCATGGTCGAATTGGCCGCCAAGTTGAAAACCACAGATCAGCCTGAGCTGGCGGATCAATTCATGGCGTTTATCATGGATGAAAAATTCCAAAAACTTATTCCAACTGCCAACTGGTCTTACCCTGCGGCTTTGCCGAAAGAGCAGTGGCCTGAGGCCTTCTCTCAACTCAACTATCCTGAAAAAGCGATCTTCTTAAATGAAGATGAAGCCGCTGCATTGCGAGACGAGGCAATCGCCGAATGGCGCACCGCGTTCTCGCAATAGGTCCTTGGCCGGGGCTGATTGTCGCTGGATTGGTGACGTTTTTCAGCCTCGGCACCTTGGTGGCCGTTGCCTTTCGGGCAGATACAATTGGTGGGCTTGATCCCTTTGACGTGGCTGCCGTGCGCTTTACTGTTGTGCAGGCTTTTGGGTCGGCTGTTTTATCCGTCGCCTTGGCCATTCCAGTTGCTAGGGCTTTGGCTCGGCGCTCGTTTTGGGGGCGACGTGCGCTGATCACGTTGTTGGGCGCTCCGTTTATTCTTCCCGTTATCGTTGCGATTCTAGGCCTGACGGCTGTTTTTGGTCGCAATGGGGTTGTTGCTTATGGTCTGAGTTTGGCTGGATTAGAGCCGATTTCGATCTATGGATTCCATGGCGTCCTACTGGCACATGTATTTTTCAATTTGCCTCTGGCCACGCGCCTCTTGATTCATGGATGGGGCTCTGTTCCTGCAGAGCAGTTTCGTCTTGCCGCCTCGCTTGATTTTTCTTGGCGCGATGTGTTTTGGCATATCGAATGGCCTATGTTGCGCTATCTTGTGCCCGGGCTTTTGGTCATCATTTTCCTGATTTGCACCACCAGTTTTGCTGTCGCTTTGACCTTTGGTGGTGGACCAAAGGCGACGACGGTGGAATTGGCCATTTATCAAGCTTTCAAGTTCGATTTCGATATCGGCAAAGCCGCTCTTTTGGCTGGCGTGCAATTTGCGATATGCGGGGTGGCTGCATTGGCATCGCTTTGGTTGGCTGTTCCGCAAGCTGTTATGGGCGGACAAGATCGTAGGCTTCAGCGGTTTGGCTCGCAGCGCTTGACGACGAAGATCATTGATTGCGCTTGGATCACATTCGCGACGCTGTTTTTGGCCGTGCCGTTGTTGGTTATTTTTATGCAGGGCGTGCCTTATGTTTTGACGTTGCCTGTCTCAGTGTGGTCGGCTGCGTTACGGTCATTGGTGACGGCATTGGGGTCGGCTGGCTTGACGATTGTCTTTGCTGTATCCTTGGCGCTTGTGGCCTTGCGCTGGCGCTGGCTGGAAGGCTTGGGCATGTTAAGCGTCGCGGCATCGCCATTGGTGATGGGGACGGGGCTGTTCATTATGGTGTTTCCATTTGTGGACCCTGCGCGGATCGCGCTGCTGATCACAGCTTTGGTCAATGCCGTGATGTCGTTGCCGTTTGTGTTGCGCTCTATTGGACCGGCTGTGCGGGCTTGCGAAGATCGATTCGGGCCGCTGTCTGACAGCCTAGGGATGACTGGATGGGCGCGGGTGCGTTTGGTTATATTGCCTCGTATTCGTGCGCCGTTGGGATTCTCTGCGGGACTGGCGGCGGCGCTGTCTATGGGCGATTTGGGTGTTGTAACGCTATTTGCGCGTCCTGATGGAGCCACTTTGCCGTTGCAGATTTATCGATTGATGAGCGCCTACCGGATGGAGCAAGCGATGGGGGCTGCGCTGTTGTTGCTGTTTTTAAGTCTTGCGCTGTTTTATCTGTTTGATCGAGGAGGGCGTGGTCATGCTAAGTCTTGAAGGCGCAATGATTGCGCAAGATGGTTTTACGCTAAAGGCGGATTTCAGGGTTAAGGCGGGTAGGCGTGTCGCTGTTTTGGGCCCGTCTGGTGCGGGCAAAAGCACCTTGTTGGCAGCCATTGGCGGCTATGTCACTGTCACGCAAGGCGATATCGTTTGGAATGGGCGCAGCATTTCTAATTTACAGCCAAATCAGCGACCTGTGTCTAACGTCTTTCAAGACAATAATCTGTTTCCGCATATGACCGCACTGCAAAACGTCGGGCTTGGGGTCAATCCAAACCTACGACTGAATGCGGCGGATAAGCAGCGCGTATTGGATGCTTTGATTGCTGTGGGTCTTTCTGGGATGGAAGATCGCTTACCTGCTGCTCTGTCAGGGGGACAGCAAAGCCGCGTCGCATTGGCGCGATTGTTGGTGCAACAAAAGCAGCTGGTGCTTTTGGATGAGCCGTTTTCGGCGCTGGGGCCAGCGATGCGGATAGAGATGGCTGATCTGGCGCAGGCTGTCGGTGCGCGGATTGGTGCGACTGTGATGATGGTTAGTCATGACATCAAAGATGTGGAACGGTTCGCCGAAGATGTTCTGTGGGTGGAGGACGGTATTTGTCACTTACCAAGGGCGTTGGATGATTTTTTAAATGATCCGCCTGCTGGGTTTACTAGCTATGTCGGAGAGTGAATGAAAAAAGGCGCCCCAAATGGAGCGCCTTTTCTTTTGATATCAGCCTGAGTTTACAGGTCGAATTTTTTGCCTTTGTGCGGTGCCCACAATTTTTTGTTTGTGAGGTAGAGCAAAACAGTCAGCAAGAAGAGGAATGTCACAGCGACAAAACCAGCTTGTTTGCGGGCCATCATTTTGGGCTCGGCTGTCCACATCAAGAACGACGCAACATCTTCGGCTTCGTGGTGCAGCTCGTTGGAGTGACCGTCAGCGAATTCAACGTCTTCACCGTAAAGTGGTGGCGCCATAGCGATCCATCCACCTGGGAAGGCAGTGTTTTCATAGAAGGTTGTGCCAGCTTGTTCCTTTTCTTCACCGGTGTAGCCGGTGAGAATGGATGCGATGTACTCGGGGCCACCGATGCCGTTGACGAACTGGCTGATGCCTGTGCCCATCGGGCCATGAAAGCCAGCGCGTGCTTTTGCCATCAAAGATAAGTCAGGCGCGTTTGACAAAGATGAGCTGGGAAAGAAGTCTGCGGGTATACGTGCGCGGTCATCGTCAAGATCAGCATCATAGATATCGAACTGAGAGGCGTAGGCGCGCACTTGATCTTCTGGCAGGTGTGGACCGCCTTCATCGCTGAGTGTGCGAATAGGCACGTGTTGTAAACCGTGACAGGCAGAACAGACTTCGGTGTAGATCTGAAGACCACGTTGAAGTTGGTTCTGATCATATGTGCCAAACGGGCCTTCGAAGCTGAAGTCCACGTCATGTACGTGACCTTCGTCGCCTGCAGCCATCGCCGCACCAGCGCTAAGCGCCAGTGCAGTAAAAGCGGAGAGAGTAAGTTTCTTAAACATAGTTCCTAAGTCCTTTCTCACTCTGCCGAGTCTTTGGCAGCGCCAGGATAGTGAGCCACGAAGTCATCTTCGATGGTCGCAGGCAGTGGCAATGGTTTCTCGAACACGCCGAGAAGTGGCAAGATCACCAAGAAGTAGGCGAACCAGTATGTCGCGCCGATCAAGGAAATCCAATCATGTGGGAATTCAGTGTCACGTGCACCAACCCACATTAGAACCATGAAGTCGACGCAGAGCAAAGCGAACCACCATTTGAACATCGGGCGGTATTTGCCTGACCGTACAGAGGATGTGTCGAGCCATGGTGCCAAGGCCATAACAAAGATCGCACCGAACATCGCCAGAACACCAAAGAATTTCGCGTCAACGATGCCCGCTGTGATGAAGGACGTGAATTGTACCGCCCAAACATCAGCCGTGAAGGCACGCAGAATCGCGTAGAACGGCAAGTAGTACCATTCAGGAACAATGTGCGACGGTGTCGCGAGAGGGTTCGCCGGGATGTAGTTGTCAGGGTGACCGAGGTAGTTTGGCATAAAGCCAACAACAGCAAAGAAAGCCACCAAAACGACGCCCAGAGCAAAGAGATCTTTGATTACGAAGTATGGCCAGAACGGCAATGTGTCTTTTTTCGCTTCTTTGACAGAACCACGACGCACTTCAACACCAGTTGGGTTGTTGTTGCCAGTGTGGTGGAACGCCCAGATGTGAACAATCACAAGGCCAGCAATCACGAAGGGCAGCAAGTAGTGCAATGAGAAGAAGCGGTTCAGCGTGGCGTTGTCCACAGCAGGTCCGCCCAAAAGCCATGTTTGCAAGGCGTCACCAACGAATGGGATCGCACCGAACAGGCCGGTGATCACAGTCGCGCCCCAGAAGGACATCTGACCCCAAGGCAAAACGTAGCCCAAGAAACCAGTCGCCATCATCAAGAGATAGATGAGCATGCCGATGATCCATGTGATCTCGCGTGGGGCTTTGTATGAGCCATAGTAGAGACCGCGAAAAATGTGCAGGTACACAGCGATAAAGAACAAAGACGCGCCGTTTGCGTGCAAGTAACGCAACATGTGGCCGCCGTTCACGTCGCGCATGATGTGCTCAACAGAGGCAAAGGCCAGATCAACGTGTGGGGTGTAATGCATCACCAGAACGATACCGGTGACGATTTGCAAAACCAGACAGAAGGCTAGGACAATGCCCCAGATCCACATCCAGTTGAGATTTTTCGGAGTCGGCGCCGTTAATGTCGCATGGACAAGGCCAATAATTGGCAGGCGGCTATTAACCCACTTTTCGATACCTGTTTTAGGTTCGTAGTGGTCGTGCGGAATACCAGACATCAGTTTCTCCCTCAGCCCAATACAATTTCAGTGTCGCCATCAAAGGCAGCTACTGGAACAGGCAGGTTGCGTGGAGCTGGGCCTTTGCGGATGCGGCCAGCTGTATCGTAGTGAGAGCCGTGACAAGGGCAGAACCAACCACCAAAGTCGCCAGCGCCATCGCCCAAAGGCACGCAGCCAAGGTGCGTACAAACGCCCATCATCACCAACCATTCGCCGTTTTCGTCCAGCGTACGGTTTGCATCAGATGCATCTGATCCTGCCGCGATGTTGTCATTTTCAGCGTTGCCATCAATCAACACGGAAAGATCAACGGCGCGCGCCGCGGCGATTTCGTCTTCGGTGCGGCGACGAATGAAAACGGGCTTGCCGCGCCATTTCACAGTCAGCTGTGTGCCAACTTCGATATCGCTAATGTCGACGCGAATAGAGGCCAAAGCCTTAACATCCGCTGAGGGGTTCATTTGGTTGACCAGCGGCCATACTGCGGCTCCTGTCGCGACTGCACCAGCACCAGCTGTGGCGTAGTACAAGAAATCGCGACGGTTGCCTTCGTGTTCGTCTGCGTGGGACACGAGCAATTCTCCATTGTCTCAAGCCGGTCTTCCGGCCAATGCATAAGAAGGCCACGGTTTCCCGTTGCCCTGCTGAGGCGCTTTTAGCCCCGTCATCGCGCCACGTCCAGCGTGCATTACGTCGCAAGTGGGGCGCGTTGTCGCGGGAACACAGTTTGAGGTCCTCAGACTGCCAAAGCTCTGTTGTCAAAGCGCGGTTGACTCGTTTAACAACAAGGCGCACTTTGTTTTGCAATTTCTCTTAATATCTGGACATGCTCATGTTTCGAACACCTTTAGCCGTGCTTTTCTCAGCCGCCCTTACAGCTGTCCCGCTGTCTGCGCATGCCGAGACAGAACTTTCTTTTTATGGGGGCTATCAGACCTCACCTCACTCAGTCATCACGGGTGATGATCCTGAGGCGACATGGACGGACGAATTTACGGCTGGCTTCGAGGGCAAAAGTTTTGAAGCACCGCCCTATTACGGGGTGCGTGCTACACATTGGAATTCAAACAACTGGGGCTGGGGGGCAGAGTTCACTCACAGCAAAGTTTATGCGGACGATGAAACGCGTGCGAAAAATGGCTATGATCGGTTCGAGCTTACCGACGGCCTCAATATCTTTACCGTCAACCTGATGCGCCGCTGGCCAGCTCAGTGGGGGGAAAAGCTGACCCCGTATGTTGGGGGTGGTCTTGGCTTTGCTATGCCACATGTCGATATTGAAGCCACAGGCGGGTCACATACGTTTGGGTATCAAGTGACGGGTCCCGCCATGCGGGCGACGGCCGGTGTCAGCTACGCTTTAAATGACCATTGGGGTGCTTTTGCCGAGTACCAAGGCACGTTTTCTATGAATAATATCGATTTGGATAATGGCGGGTCGCTTGAAACCAAGATTATCACCAATGCGCTCAATCTTGGTGTTAGCTATTCTTTCTAGCTTACTGGTTGTTTGAAATCTGGAAAATACCCGCTTGGTGTACCCTCAGACCACAGCGGGTATTTTTGCATTATATCTGCAAAACGGCTTGAGGCTAAAAACCGTTCCAGCCATCCTTTGACGCCAACCCAATCCTGCGAATCAAACCAAGCGCGGTCCACATTTGCGAACTGGCGCACAAACGTGATGGTTGCTAGGTCGGCCAGACAGGGTCGATCTGAAAACAGCCAATCAGTTTGGCGTAGCTGTGTATCGACAGTCATCAGAATCGCTTCTGCATTTGCGCGCTCAACCTCTCGATTAACGCCTTCATACCGCGTCGCGTATTTGTAGCGATCAAGTGCGGTCTTGAATGGACCTTCAATGGTTGAAATCCAATTTGCACCCTCAGCGGGCATATCCAACAGACCTTCGGGATCGTGCTGCTCCAAGGCCCAGTCCATAATATCTCGGCTTTCGTCAACAACATCTGTTCCGCCAAGCCACAACACAGGCACAGTCCCTTTGGGCGACAGTTCCAACATATGAGCGGGCTTATCGCGCAATACAATTTCACGCACTTCTACCGTGGTCCCGGCGCTCAACAGTGCCAAGCGCGCACGCATCGCATAGGGGCAGCGGCGAAAGTTATAGAGAATCGGGTGAGTAAGTGTGGTCGTCATGCGATCAATTGCGTGCCATTGAGACCAAGGATCGTTGTGGTGATCAATGATCCTTCAGTTTGGGCCGTGTCAAAATGCACTTCGGTAAATTGCTCAGTGCGGCCCATGTTCGGGTTTTCCATTAAAATATGATGGGTCCGGCCAACTTGCGCGGTCAAATGCCTCTGCACTTGAGAATCCCCTGCGGCGCGCAACTGTGCTGCACGGGCCTTGATCACATTGCCATTCACTTGGCTGGGGATTTTGGCGGCGGGCGTTCCTTCGCGTTTGGAATATGGGAAGACGTGCAGCCATGTCAGATCGCAATCACTGACCAGTTTCAGGGAGTTCTCGAAATGCGCATCTGTTTCGGTCGGAAAGCCCGCGATGATATCCGCGCCAAAGGTCATGTCAGGGCGCAATTTTTTCGCGTCCTCACAGAATTTAATCGCATCATCGCGCAAATGCCGCCGCGCCATCCGTTTGAGGATCAAATCATCACCATGTTGCAGTGACAAATGCAGATGAGGCATCAGGCGCGGCTCGGTTGCGATGGCTTCCATTAGCGCATCATCCGCCTCGATAGAATCAATTGAACTGATGCGCAGACGCGGCAAATCGGGGATGAGTTTCAAAATCCGCATGACCAAATCGCCAAGACGCGGCAAGGCGGGCAAATCAGCCCCCCATGAGGTCAAATCAACGCCCGTCAAAACGACTTCGTTATAGCCCTTGTCCACAAGCCGCTTGATCTGATCGACCACCACGCCCGCAGGGACCGAGCGCGAATTGCCGCGACCATAGGGGATAATGCAAAACGTGCAGCGATGATCACAACCGTTTTGCACTTGCACATAGGCGCGGGACCGCGTGCCAAACCCGTCGATCAAATGCCCTGCGGTCTCCGTCACGGACATAATATCATCGACCTGAACGCGCTCTGTCTGGCCAATGAAATCAGGCCCCATGGCATTCCATGTCTCCGCCTGCATTTTTTCGGTGTTGCCGACCACTACATCGACCTCATCCATGCTGGAAAACGTGGCCGGTTCGGTTTGTGCCGCACAGCCCGTGACAATGATCTTTGCCTTTGGGTTTTCACGACGTAGCTTGCGAATCTCTTGGCGAGCTTTGCGCACAGCCTCTGCTGTGACAGCACAGGTGTTGACCACCACGGCATCTTGCAGGCCTGCTTTTGCGGCAAGTTCTTTCATCGCTTCGGTTTCATAAGCATTCAGGCGACAGCCAAGCGTGGCAAAAATCGGTGGATTGGCAGTCATTAGATTTGCTCCAAAAAGGCGGTGCTAAAGCTGCCTGAAAACACCAAGGTTGTTGGCCCCGTCATCCAAACGCCATCGTCGCGCCAGTCCAGTGTGATCCAGCCGCCGTCCATCTCCATACGTACCTTGCGTTCTGTCAGGCCGCGCGTGGCAGAGGCCACGACAGTCGCACAAGCGCCAGAGCCGCAAGCCATAGTAATGCCCGCACCACGTTCCCACACTCGCATCCGAATTTCATCGCGACTGCGTATTTCGGCGAATTCCACGTTGGTGCGCTCAGGAAACAGCGGATCATGCTCAACAGTTGGCCCAAGGCTATTCACATCGACAGTTTCGGCATTCTCCACAAAGAACACAGCATGAGGGTTGCCC
Organism: Pacificibacter marinus; assembly: GCF_018860665.1. GTDB lineage: Bacteria > Pseudomonadota > Alphaproteobacteria > Rhodobacterales > Rhodobacteraceae > Celeribacter > Celeribacter marinus_A. Next base: position 110,775 of record NZ_JAHKPK010000022.1, on the reverse strand, counting down.
ATGCCGATAGCAACGGGATCGCCCGCAAGCGGAAGGTGTGCGATGTCAACATCATGCGACAGCGGCACCTGATCCCAGCTCAGTAAAGGATGACCCATGTTTACAGAGACCTCATCGCCCGCGCGCACGGCCTGTAAAATACCGCGTTCGGTGCGAATGGTCACCGTGTCTTTGCCAGTCTCATCAATCAGCAACCGCCCGACACAGCGCGTGGCATTGCCACATGCGCCTGCGCGTGATCCATCGCTGTTCCAAAAATCCAAATCAATGTCAGCAGCATCCGAGTCGCGAATCTCTGCCAGCTGGTCAAATCCGACACCGCAGTTCCGATCTCCGATCGCTTTCGCCAAGGCAGGCGTTATCTGCGCTTCGCGTCCTCGCGAGTCGATAATGACGAAATCATTGCCAAGACCATGCATTTTAAGGAAAGAAAGCGTGGTATCGTCGGCGCGGGTGGTGTTTTGATCGGTGTTCATGTTGGGGCATATAACCCTTGATGACATCTTTTAAAAGATATTCTCAGTTTTGTGCTTGACGCTACCGGTGTGCAACGGTAAATCCGCCCCACCACTAAGAAGTGGGCCCTTAGCTCAGCCGGTAGAGCAACTGACTTTTAATCAGTAGGTCGATGGTTCGAACCCATCAGGGCTCACCACTTCTTCTTTTAGTGTGGTTCAAAAGAGCGCCCCTTGGGCGCTCTTTTTGTTTGTGCCCTGATATTTCAAAGTCTTATCAGAATGGGTTGTCCAGAGTTGTGGTTGCAGCAGGGACATTGCAACCTATTTTGTAATAGGGTGTCATTTACATATGACGAAAATATGTGGGGTGCTGACGTTCCAACGGTACGATGCGTTCGATCAATTGTTGCAGGTGGGCTGACATGGCTGCACGGGCGGCATTTGGATCTTGCACTTTGATAGCATCCAGAATTGCGTGATGTTCTGCCACCGCTTCTGCGGGGCGGCCTTGCTCGGGCAACAATAACATGCGTGCGCGCCGCAATTGTAACGACATCTGACCTGCGGCAAGAACGACTTTGGGATATCCTGTGAATTCCAAAATCATATGATGAAAATCCACATCGGCTTCAAAAAAGCCCTGATAGTCACGGTCATCCACAAGCAGGCTCTGTAGGCGCAGGTTTCGTGTAAGTCGAGTAAGCTGCTCTTCTGTGCGCTCTTTAGCGACCTTGGCCACGGCTGCCACCTCAACTGCTTCACGCAGAAAGCTTTCCTCGCGTAGTTCAGAGACTGAGAACTGTGAGACGCGCGTGGCAGATTGTGGAATGATGTCGACCAGACCATCCGATGACAATCGCCCCAAAGCTTCGGCAACAGGAGAGCGCGACACCCCAAGATGTTCGCATAATGCACCTTTGCGCAGAACCATGCCTGGCTCGAATGTCATGTCTAAAATTTTATTGCGTAGCGCCGTGTAGACACGTTGTCCCAAAGGGCCTTCGAGTGAGTCGATATCAAGCGCAAGGGTCTGGTCGGGCATCGTTCGTCCTTTAGGCGGCATGTTAGTTGACGTATGGGTCAAGTCAAGTTTGACTGCTTGCTATGCCATCCGTCATGCACAGGCCATAAAAAAACGCCGCCCCATATGGAGCGGCGTCGTGATCTTGGTTGTGATGTCGCTTACTTTTTATTGTCCGGCAAAATGCGAACAGCCCCTGTGGCCGCTGATGAGGCAAAGGCGGCATAGGCCTTGAGCGCAGTTGAGACAAAGCGCGGACGGTCTTTAGCAGGGGCCCATGGCAATGGACCAGCAGCTTCGCGGCGTTTCGCGATTTCCGCGTCAGAGATCGCCAAATGGATCTTGCGGTTCGGGATGTCGATCTCGATCGGATCGCCATTCTGTACTAAGCCGATCAAGCCGCCTTCCGCCGCTTCAGGGGAAACGTGGCCAATCGATAGGCCAGAGGTACCGCCAGAGAAACGACCATCAGTGAGCAAAGCACATTTTTTGCCCAAGCCTTTGGATTTCAAATATGACGTCGGGTAGAGCATCTCTTGCATGCCCGGCCCGCCTTGCGGGCCCTCAAAGCGGATCACAACCACATCGCCGGATTCCACTTTGCGAGTCAAAATGCCCTGAACCGCATCGTCTTGGCTGTCAAACACATGCGCTTTGCCGTTAAATACAAGGTTGCTGTCATCCACACCCGCCGTTTTCACGATACAGCCGTTTTCAGCCAAGTTACCGAACAAAACAGCCAAGCCGCCGTCTTTGGAAAACGCGTGTTCAACTGAGCGCACAACACCATTCTGGCGGTCGTCATCCAGCTCTTTATAGCGGTTGTCAGTCGAGAAGGCCTGCGTGGTGCGCACGCCGCCGGGGGCCGCGCGATAGAACGAGTTGGTCTCAGGCGTGTTGGCGACTTTGATGTCCCATTTGGCAATCGCCTGCGCCATTGAATCAGAGTGGATAGTTGGCACATCGCCGTGCAGCAAACCGCCACGGTGCAATTCGCCCAAAATGCCGAAAATGCCGCCCGCGCGGTGGATGTCTTCCATGTGTACGTTGATCGTGTTTGGCGCAACTTTACACAGGCACGGTACTTTGCGTGACAGGCGATCCATGTCGGCCATGGTGAAATTTACGCCGCCCTCATGCGCAATCGCCAAAAGGTGCAAAACTGTGTTGGTCGATCCGCCCATCGCGATGTCCAAAGACATGGCGTTTTCGAAAGCTTCGAAATTTGCAATGTCACGCGGCAACAGGCCGGGCTTTTCGTCTTCGTAATGGGCTTTGGTGATTTCGACGATCTTGCGACCTGCTTCCAAAAATAGTCGCTTACGATCGATATGTGTCGCCAAAGTGGAACCGTTTCCGGGAAGAGCCAGACCCAAAGCTTCGGCCAGACAGTTCATTGAGTTCGCTGTAAACATACCAGAACAAGACCCACAGGTCGGGCAGGCGTTTTCTTCGATGTCTTGAACTTGCGCATCGGTGTATTTGTCATCTGCGGCGGCAACCATGGCATCCACCAAGTCGACTTTGACTTCAAGGTCATCGATGGTCACTTTACCAGCTTCCATAGGGCCACCGGAGACAAAGATCACCGGAATGTTCAGGCGCATCGCGGCCATCATCATGCCGGGGGTGATTTTATCGCAGTTGGAAATACACACCATCGCATCCGCACAATGCGCGTTGACCATGTATTCGACAGAGTCTGCGATCAATTCGCGTGAAGGCAGGGAATAGAGCATTCCGTCGTGGCCCATGGCGATGCCATCATCCACAGCGATTGTGTTGAATTCCTTGGCAACCCCGCCAGCCTCTTCGATTTCGCGGGCCACCATTTGACCGAGATCTTTCAGGTGCACGTGACCGGGCACGAACTGGGTGAATGAGTTCACAACAGCGATGATCGGCTTGCCAAAATCGCCGTCTTTCATACCTGTTGCACGCCAAAGGCCACGAGCCCCTGCCATATTACGGCCATGGGTGGAGCGGCGAGATTTATAATGAGGCATATTGCTAACTTTCGTATTCGCGTGAGACCGACAGAACCAAAGGTCCAATGGTGTAGAATGGGCAAACGCCCAAACATTTGGAGGGATACATACGAGGTTTGGCGACGCATTTCCAGTTGGTACACCAAAATAGGGCGCGCCAAAGTGATGTGTACCGCTTTATCTTTAAACTTTATTGCTTTTTGACCCGCTTGAGTGTGTCTCCAAAGTCTAACGAAGGCTCTAAAGTGATCAATTCTTTTCCTGCGGCTTCGGGATTCGCAGCACGTTCGGCGATGATTTGCGCGGCTGCGCGACCAATTTCAACACGACAAGCATCCATTGTGGCAAGCTGGCGGGGCAGACCATCTAGGAATTCGATGCCATTAAATCCTGCAAGGCCGATCTGGCCCGGCACGTCGATGTTGTTGTCGAGACAATACAGCAGGCCGCCGGCACCGATCATGTCGTTTGAGTAATACAGAAAGTCGAGGTCAGGCGTGCGGTTCAAGATGGTTTCGGTCATCTCGCGGCCCTTGGCCAGCGCGGACCCACCAGAGTAAAATTCTTGATCAGCCACTTCTAAGCCCGCCTTGGCAAGTGCTTCTGTAAAGCCTTCAAAGCGTTTGCGTGCACGGTGATCCAGCGGCATCTTTGTGCCAAGAAAGCCGATCTTTTTATATCCTGCATCCATAATCGCCTGCGCCATTTTGCGACCCGCACGGCGGTGCGAAATCCCAACAGCCGCATCAACAGCGTCGCCGTCTGTGTCCATAATTTCAACGATGGGAATGCCTGCGGCTCCAAGCATCGCTTTGGCGGCTTCTGTATGCTCAAGCCCCGCGATAATTACGCCAGACGGACGCCATGACAGCATTTCATACAACACGGCTTCTTCGCGTTCAGGTTTGTAATGTGTGACACCAACCACGGGTTGAAGTTCGGTGTCGTCCAAAATTTCTGAAATACCCGTCATGACCTCTGGAAAGACCATGTTGGATAAAGACGGGATGATCACTGCCACCAAATTGACGCGTGATGAGGCCAAGGATCCCGCGATTTTGTTGGGCACATAGCCAAGCTCGCGCGCGGCGGCCAACACTTTTTCGCGGGTCGCTTCAGACACATCACCACGATTGCGTAAAACGCGGCTTACAGTCATTTCAGACACTCCAGAGGCCTCTGAGACGTCTCTTAAGGTCAAAGGGCGTTTGGGAGTTGGTCTGATAGGGCGTTGTGTCATTGTGTGCGGGCCTTCACTACATTTTGTAGTCATGACCATACAGGGAAAATCGCCCTTGTCCACGCGCAGCAATGTCGCTATGTTATCGCTAACAGGCTTTGAACCCATGGTTTCGGCCAAAAAGAACATCCGAATCGTCCTGCAAGCTCTCTAACTCTCAGTGCGGTCTCGGATTTAGAGGGGGAGTGGTGGGCCAAATTCGCTCCCCCTTACCTAATCCCAGCAATGATATACGCCTGCTCATAATATCCAGATGCGATAGGCTTGCCTTTGGCGTCAACGCAGGTAAAACAAAACCGCGTGGTCCCGTGGCTCAACTGGATAGAGCAGCCCCCTCCTAAGGGGCAGGTTACTGGTTCGAATCCAGTCGGGGTCACCAAATTTAAACTTAATATCAATGACTTGCGAGCGTTGTGTGCGTGCTTCTTGCAGCTTCGTGCGGGATTTTACGTCGATTTTCGGCGCAGGATCACGACTCGCCTGTACAAAACCCGTACACCGGCGTCGAGATTGGTTCAGTCCATCTGGGGTGTTGCCAAAGAAAAACCTCGGTTCGGCGGCAACCGAATCCGAGGCACATTTCATAGCAGGCGCAAAATTCTGCTTAGATAAGTATAGCGCATTGAACGCTCCTGTCACAACGAAAATTCTGCCCAATGGCTTCCGTCTTGGGAGATGCCAATGACACATGTGTTAAAGCATCGCGGACTACCTGACGGAATGACACGATGGGAGCTCTATAGCTATCTGGTCAAAGCTGCGAAGCATTTCGGCCTAACCCACGCAGCTCTCAAATATCTGCGCTTTGCGATCTCTAAGACTCAGGATCAAGACTATGCCGCTGATAGAATTTGCGCAATATGGCCATCTGTCGCGGAAACCGCCTCGCAGCTTGACACGGACCCTCGACAGATAGCGAGAGCCGAGACGCTTCTTGTGGACTTAGGACTAATCATCAAATCGAGCGCCGCACGTTGTCGGCGCTACGGTGTCAGGTCTGAAAAATTCATCCGGTATGCCTACGGCATCAACCTCGCCCCGCTTGTGGAAAGAGCGCGCGAGATCGAATTAGCTGCAAGAAAGGCCTGCTTTGAGAAGGATGAAGCCAAACGCCTGCGCCTACACATTCCCAAACTACTGGAACGGGTCGGTATTGCTGGAGACTCTTCGGCTGCTGCTGCGGCGGAAGTAATCCTGCCGTCTCGTCGCCCCTCCCGTATCTGGCGCTATGACCGGTTAAAGGAGGTTGCTGAGGCTCTGGAGGCCCTGATCGACACATTTGATGAAGAACCCGTGGCAGTGGAAATGTCCGACCGGAGCGACACGTTTGTCGCACACAGGGAATGTAAAAAAACAAAATTAAAAAGAAGTAGCGAGGATCAGCCAGAACCACAGCTGTCTCCGGCACAGTTCTACGTTCTTGCCAGCAAGGGTCTTCAGGATGCGGTGATGCAATATGCGCCCCCTGGCGGGCCGCCGGATTGGCGGAGCATCCCAGAGGCAGCGAAGGCTTGGGCTGAGGTGAAGGAAATTCCGGCGGGTCTTTGGCAGAAGCAGGTCAACTGTATCGGACAGCAGAATACGGCGATCTGCCTTCTGCTAGTGGACCGGAATGCCGAGAGAAATGGCAGTTTACACCATGTCGATGATATGCGCCGCGCGTTCTTTGGCTTGGGGCGAGACACTGCCGAGCGCGGATCCGCACTGCGTGGATTGATTGGAGAACTTCAAGGGCTTCGACGTCAAATGAGCACCAATGACGGCACGAACGACGCATCTGGATTAGCGCCACGGGGTGGTGGTGAGATCGCCTCCCATAAGGCAGGCGAGCCACCGCACCGCAGCCGCCAAGGGCGGCTATTAAAAGAAACTGAGCATGGTTTCCCCAAAAGCTGAAGGAGGGTAGAATTATGGTCACGAGACGGAAAACAAGTTCACCCACGTCTTACGACGCGGGAACAGGCGAGGGGGCTGCGCCCCCTTCGAACCCCCGAGCAGTTTCAGTCGCCAAGTACACAGATCATCTTTCCAAATCGATTACCTTTCGAGTTTCACAGCTTGAGAAAGAAGCGTTGGATGACATCACCCGACAGGCCCGCCGCCCGTTGGCGGAGTTGCTTAGAGAAGCTCTGGGGCTGGTGACATCGGGCCACCGAACCAGCGTACCGATCGCGCCGCCAGAACTGATGCGTGCTGTGGCCCGCATTGAGGCTGACATGGATGAAGTCACGCGCATGCTTCGGGATTCCGAGGTTGAGAGTGGTTATCTCGACCGACTAGCAATTTTGAGCCTGTTGGTCGGCATTGATCGAAATCTGGGTAAGTTGGCGCACAGGCATTGGAGCTGGCGATGATGGTCAAGTTCTTCAACCATGGTCAGGGCAAAGCCGCGCCAGCCGTGAACTACCTCATTGACGAGGTCGTCGTGGACTACGACCAGCACCGTCAGCCCAAACGGGATGCTGCGGACAAGGTCAAACGCACCCGCCGTTCGATCATGCCTGAGGTTCTGAAGGGTCATCCGGAGCGCATGATCGATCTCGTGGACGCGGTTCCACATCGCTGGAAGTATAAGTCCGGCGTGCTGAGCTTTGCTGCCGAGGATGCCCCGTCCGAAGCAAAGCAGCGCCAGCTCATGGAGGATTTCGAAGCCTTCGCCTGCCCCGGACTGCAACATGATCGGTGTCGGATGCTCTGGGTCCGTCACCTTCATGCAGGGCGTGTCGAGCTGCACTTCCTTATGCCTCGTATGGATCTCCTTACCGGAAAGTCGTTGAACGTCGCCCCACCAGGCCACGAGAAATCATACATGGCGTTCATGGACCTGCATAATCGCCGTCACGGATGGGCGGACCCGATGGACCCCGCACGGGCGCGCGCTGTGAAAACTGTCACTGAAGCGCCCGAGCGGGCTCAGACGCGAGCAGAGGTGAATGAATGGGTCGAGACCCAAGTCGAGTTCGGGGTGATCCACGACCGCAAGACGTTACTCAGAGCACTCAAAGGCATCGGTTTCGAGATCCCGCGAGCCGGGGAGATTTACGTTACCGTCGCAGACCCGGACTTGCCTAAAAATAGATGGCGCTTGAAAGGAGCATACTTCAATGTCGACTGGACCGCAGACACAACTCAACCCCCGCATCCGACAGAGCATGGATCAGATGCTAGAGGCTCAGCTCGACTCGCTGCAATCCCAATTGGAGAGCTCGAACGGCGCGTTACGGAAGACTGCGCAAAGCGCCGCACGTACAATCTCGAACGATTTGGAAGGCCTGAAAAGCTTCTCTCGCGACACGACCCAGCAGTTGAAGGCAGAGGTCGAACTCCGCAAGACGAAGATCGAAACCTTAAATCGGGAGCTGGAACAACAGCGCCAAAGGCACAGCAAGATCGTGACCAAAAGGATGGTTGTTCTAGTCTTATTCGGAGTGACCTTAGCAGGAGTAACGACAGCCGCCACCGCATTTCTAGGCGCGAAAACCGCGACAACACGGCCACCAGAACCATCGACGCAGCTGATCCCAGAGCAGCTGACAGGCAGCCGGATTACCCGTGGCGTAGGGGGCTTGGGGCAAGTGATCGTCATGCCGCTGGGGCTGGTGCCCGCAAGGTGCCCAATCGGCACCGGTACGAACCGAACTTGTTTGAAAATGGAGTGATCCCCGATGACCCTAACACCACTCGAGAACGAGTTGCTCGCCTGCGTAGAAGAATTGGAGAAGACCGTCTCCGCGTGCATGCAGCGGCAGCTCGAGCAAGAGAAGGCGCTCGCCGACTTGCAGAACAAATTGAGCGCCTCGTTGTCGACCTTGCAGGACGCCTTCGAGGCAGGGTGCAGGCCGCGCGGCCAGGTCAAGCCCGAAACGCCGAAGAAAACAGGCTTCATCTTCAAGTGAACGTAAATGGCACGAATGGGCCGGAGCATTAACAAGGAAATGATAGGAAATGTCGCAGGAAACTGAGCAGAAAAGACCGCCACGAAGCCGTTACCCTGTCCAAACACGGGAGCGGGCAGTGCAGATGGTAATCGATATTCGTAAGGATCACCTGTCACGTTGGGCGGCTATAAAGGCGGTCTCCACGCACGTCGGATGTGCGCCGAAGACGCTGCTGGAATGGATCAGGGACAGTGGTCAGGAGGAAAATATCGATGCAGCGCTTCAAACGGCCCCCGAGAGTGGTGCCGTGATGGGGAAGGCAGAGCTTGAGCTAGCGAATCATAGGTTGCGTGCAGAAAACGCAGTGCTGAGACAAGCCTGTCTGATTTTTGCACGTGACCTAGATGATAGTAAAATCTAATATTGCATTGATATGCGAGATATTTTCACTTTGAACAGTCAGTCGATAAATACCTACTGGAAGGGTGTGTAGCCGCGGTGGTCGCCTTGGTCTCGTCGCGAGCCGGAAAAATCCCCATGACCGAGCGAGACGTCAAGTATCGAGAGAGCGATTGGGGAGTTTTCCGGCGGATGTGGGTAATGCAATGCAAACAACGAATACAACGTCCGAAATCACCAAATCTAGCCAAGGCCAAAGCAAATTTGCCACGCCTGATCTGTAAAGCGAGTGCATGGTCTCTCACGCCCCACTTTCTGCGTAAGCATCAATTTTATCAACAGAATCGGCGTATTCTGTTGATAAACTCCCATACAGCGCGTTGATCCTAAATCGGGCAGAACAAAATTCTGATTTACCCAAAGCTCAACGGCGCCACAGGGCTGCAATGAGATCGTCGGGGAACGATTTCCCACTTTTTCAAAATTTGCAGATGCAGCACAGAGTTTTTCAACAGAATGGGCGGTTAGGAGACGTTCGCTGCAGGTGCGCGAGCATTGACACAGACGGACCGAAGCGGAAGTTGTAGGATATTTACCTGGCCGCTGATTTGGATGCTATTGGCCGATAGTATGCAGGATAAAATCAAAAACGGGTCTGGCGGGCTCAAACGCAGCAGGCGGTAGAGCGGGAACTATTTCCTTAGCAAAGGTTGCCTTGTCACCCTTGAAGCGCTGAAAATTGCCGGGGCGCGTCGGATCGATTTCAAAATGTGCGCCTACTCCAGGCGCGTCACGAAAAAGCAGCTCCATTGGAAAACTTGACTTGCTTTTATAATGCTCCCCGGTGGCTGCGTTCACAACTTGTCCGTAACAGCTATGTTCCTCGGAAACTGGCAACATCAGGTTGTAGCCGTCCACTCCATTCCGCTTTCTGGTCAAACAACGCGAAACATTGTTTTGAACTACTTGACTGTGGTTCATGTTCCATTCGTTGTAAGCTTCATCCCAATCATACAACGCAAAAATTGTGCGCCCCTGATTGTCTTGGTAGAATTCGTCGCTTCGCATCAAACGGCCAAGTGTTGTGCAAGAAAACGCGCTCAATATCTCAAAGGGCCGGTTCACCTCTGCTCCATACAACTTGCGCCAAGCCGTTTCGAAGATGATTTCGTCCGTTACTCCCTCAACCATGAGTACTGGCCCATTGGTGTTCTTGAGATTGTGGTAAATGTTGAGGCGCGCCTCACGCTCACTAAACGTAATTAGCCCAGCCGAGAGTGACTGAACTACTGCCGCTTTATCACGCTGCACCGCCGTGACGTTGCCATCCGCAATCTCGAAAAGGCGTATCTGCGGTTCATTGGCCTCGACGATCGTCGAAGCACTGTGACTGCTGAGTAGAACGTGATTGGTCTGCGCGGCTTCGGTCGCGGCGATGTCTTCAACCTGATTGAGAAAGCAAAACTGCCATTCAGGATGCAGAAAAGAGTCTGGTTCATCGAGGAGCGTGATGCAGTTACGGTCTTTAAAAAATTCGGTAATGGCGAAAATGTAGGTGGATTGAAACTGACCATCGCTAAAATCGCCGACAAGGATCGGCCTGCCGTCGCCCAAGCCGATCGGAATGGACAAGCCCTCGAACATGCCAAGTGTTTTCAGATTGTCGAATTGGCGAAAAAGGTCAGACGAGGACGCGTCGGCAAACTCTTCACGGAAGAGCTCAATATTAATACGGATAGTATACCGATCTTGCCCATGGTCATAAATCGAGTCTCGTGTGAACTCGCCCCGGACACAGTTGAGCAGCCTTTCAACGAATACGAGTGATTGGCCCTCTGCCCCCCATAGGAACGAAGCCACATCGCCAACTTCGACATGGCTGTGGTTAAACTTGGGCGGCGACAGCCGAAGCCTGACGGTTTCAGACGTGACTTCGATCCCCAGCTTCTGGCAGATATAGCGACGGGCCGCGCATTCGTCAGGCTGCATCAACAAGATCGAAAGGAGCATCTCCTTGTACTCAGCCCCGATGCTGATGAACTCCCGCGCTTCCTCGCCTGTCCACTTGCGGTTCCGACGTGCGTAGGCGCGAGCGTACTGATCTACGGTAGACGTGATTTTGTCGCTGTGACCGGAATAGTAGATGATCACGTTGTCGGGTGTCAGCGCGTCCGCGATTTTCGAACGGTTCGCTCCGTTGACCTGCAACTGGCCACCCTCACGACGTACGCGCACATCATCGCCATCGATCTCGTAGAACAGATCGAAGTCGAAACTGATCTCGCTGCGCCGCTTCGTCGAGGCGAAGACGAAGTTGAAGATTTCCACCAGCGCCTCGAAGAAGTTGGACTTACCCGTGCCGTTCTTGCCGACGAAGATGTCGAGGAAACTGTCGCCGTCAAAGGTGAGCGTGAAGTCGCGAAGGTTCTTATATTCGCTGATCCAGACAGATTTTAGGCGCATAGATTTCCCTTATGTCTTCACGAAGGTCAGTTGGGCGTCGAGGATAAAATAGGCGAGGATCGCGGCTTGGGCTTCGAGCGGTTGGTCGCGGATCATCTGCAGAACCGGATCGCGAGGCCTTCGTTTCTTCTTCAAGAACTCAACAGTCTTTTCAAGCAGTTGCCGGTTCTCAATCGCACTCTGCGCGCGCTGCCCAACGACCGGAAGCCAGCTATCAAGGCTCTGAAACTTTCGTTCAAACGGGTGCGGTTCTTTGGAATACACGTAGCCAAAACTATCATTCGGCTTGAAGCTGACGTGATGATCCTTCGTGTCGTCCGGCAAAATGATCTCATTGGGCGCGAACATGGCCGAGGCCTGGGACACAACCGTTCCGGCGCTGTAGGCGTCTGAGAATTCCTTGGGGGTGTGTATCTGGCTGGTCACGTAGAAGACGGCGTTGCCGAGCGCTTCGAGCCCCTGCAGCGCCTTGTGTTGGCGGTACTTGCCATTCTTGTGCAGATTCATGCGATAGACCTTAGGATCCGCGTAAAGCCCATCCTTTATCTCCCGTGCGCTTTTGCGCTCCAGGACATAGGAGCGCTTCAGCTGGAAGAAGACGGGTGTTGATCCGTCAAGGGTGACCTCGACATCATAGCCCTTCGTCGCCTCTGCGCCTTGGCTGATAAAGTCGGGGGCTTTGGGGAACTTGCCGTCAAGCACATAGTTTTGTTCCAGCTCGCGTAGGAAAGCGAAGCCAAAAGTCAGTTCGGTGAAATCAGGCCAGGGCATCAGCAAACCTCGCGCAAAGACGAGAGGTTGAGAGAACTTTCACAAGTTTCGTACGTTCGTGGCATAAGACAGAACTTAAATGCATGTTTTCTCAATGAATTTTGGAGGTAAGGGTATCGGCCAGTGACTTTGAAAGCACTGCGCGAGCTTGAAGTCGTCTCGATAAATTGGAACTTAAGCCAGAAAGAAGTTCAAGCTTTTCAGCTATGGCCACTTGTTCTTCGATGGGTGGAACTGGGATCAGAAACTGTGAGATATTTCCCATGCTCAAGTTTGCGCGTGCGTTATCAACTTGTTTGTCAAACATATAGCCGCGACAAAATTCGCTATTGAAGAACGCTATCAAAAATCGAGAATCAAAAAGCCCTGGAAGAACTCGTATCAAGCAAACTGCTTGATTAATGTTCGCACCATCAGGACCAGGGTAAATAGCCGTTCTACCTATGGACGCACCGACAATGTTCATTAGGTAATCACCGGCCTTCAAAATAGAACGAGGCTCAACTGTATTGAACTTTCTCTCAACAAATTTCGGGTTGTCGAGAAGCATTTCGAAACGGCCTACATTTTCACTAGTCACAAACATGACCTCACTTGGATCATCAGTGTAGGAAACACCTTGCCATTTTGGAGATGAGCCCTTTGTGATTAGAACGGCAGCTTCCCCGAGTCTTAGCCAAGACCAGCTACTTGGTAGAATAAACGGCCAGTCCAAAACTTCACTAGTTGCCTTAGCCTTAAAGGCTTTTGCTTCTTTTCTGGCGACAAGAGCCGCACGCGTTTTCCTAGCAGTTTCAAGTAAACTTATACTACTTATTGATAGGTCTTGCTTTACTAGAAGACCCATCATGCCAAGCTGAAGAACTGTTTTGTCCAGTTCCGCCAAGCTCTCCTCTGTCGTAAACAGCGTGTCGAAGTGGGCTTCGATGCGGATCCAGTTTTGGGTGAGGTCTTCGGGGGTTTGGCTGTTGGTGAGGGTGGCGAGGCAGGTGTCGACGAGGGTTTGATGCGCCTTAAGGCTGTCCTCGGCCTGCCGCTCCAACGCATCACACAGCGCCATCAGTTCATCCACCTTGGCTACGATGCGGTGTTGTTCTTCGGTAGGTGGAAGCGGCACCAAGCCAGAGAAGAACTGTTTATCGTTAATGGCCGGATACGCGATACCAGTTTGGCACCCTTCAACATAGGAGATGAAGGTTGGTGAGCGGAAATAGCGATATAGGTAAGAGGCCGAGACTCCGTCGAATGGATGCACGATAGCAAAGGCGGTGCTCGCAATCGGCTCAGGTTCAAAGGTCTCCGTGATGACCGCAATATTCAGCAAATATGGGCGAACCGTGGAATAGACGACGGTCCCATTCCGAACCAACTTGCGCGCCCGTGATGGCGCTTTGCTCGCCTCAAGAACCGTTGGCTCAGAAACCAGCCCCAGCTCTTTATTGATGGAACCAACGTCGATGTAGGTAAACTGGCTTTCGGGAACCTTCTGCCCCCAATCGTGGCCAAGCTGAGATACGCGGCACCATGTCCAGCCGCGCGGAAGTTCAAAAGGAAGTTCTGATGCGGCGATCTTGGCAACCGGCTTGGGTTTCTTGATGATGCCCTTGGCAAACATCTGGGCCTGTTGAAGATGCAGTTGGTCAAGCAATCCATCCGCAGGAACATCGGTATCATCTTGCGGAACCAACTTGCCCCGCACTGCTAGCTCCAGGATTAATTCCCGCAGCTTCTTGATCCCATGAAGGCTGACACTGCCTCCATTGCCTCGTCCTGCACTGGATTTCTTTTCGGTCGCCGCCGTCCAGATATCCAGATGGTCGGTGATCAGCTGGTTCACATCTGTCACGGGCGGCCCCCATTTAGCGCATCCGACAAGATGGACTTCAACTGATCACGCAGCTTTTGAATGTCGTCCTGCGCGATCCGGTAGTCCTCCAACAGATCGTCAGGGTCCAAGTTTTTCTTCGCAGCCTCAAACGGGTTCTTGTCGTCGAGATTGAAACCACGCTGTTCGAAGTATTCCACGCTGCGTTTCCACGCCTGATTGGTCTCCTTGCGGGCCTTGAACCCATCGGCCTCATCACCCCACCAGTCGATCTCGGGCTGGAACTCCGCGAACTGCATGGGCTTGGATTTGTTGTAGTTTTTCACACCTTCTGGATAGGGGTGTTCGTAGAACCAGACATCCGTCGTCGGTTCACCCTTGGTGAAGAACAAGATGTTGGTCTTGATGCCCGTGTAGGGGTTGAACACGCCGTTGGGCAGGCGGACGATGGTGTGCAGATTGCACTCGGTCAAAAGTGACTCTTTCAGCCGTGTCTTCGTGCCTTCGCCAAACAGAAAGCCATCAGGCAGGACGACAGCGGCGCGGCCGTGTTTCTTGAGCAGCTTGATGATGACCGCGATGAACAGATCAGCTGTTTCGCGGGTGCGCAGGCCTGCGGGGAAGTTCTGCTCGATCCCGTCTTCCTCGATCCCACCAAAGGGCGGGTTGGTGATGATACAGTGTACGCGGTCCTTGTCGCCATAGTCGCGGTAGGGTTTGGCCAACGTGTTATCGAGGCGGATGTTCGAGGGGCTGTCAATCCCATGCAGGATCATGTTGGTCATGCAGAGCATGTAAGGCAGCGGCTTTTTCTCGACCCCCTTGATGGTCTTTGCGAGCTGCTGGCGGTCCTTGCTGGTCTTGGCGTAATGCTCTTTTTTATGATCGATTGCGCAAGTCAGAAAACCGCCCGTCCCGCAGGCAGGGTCGAAGACGGTTTCATCCAACTTAGGGTCAACGCGGTTCACGATGAAGCGGGTCACTGCGCGGGGTGTATAGAATTCGCCAGCATTGCCCGCACTTTGCAGGTCGCGCAGGATTTGCTCATAAATGCCGCCAAAAGTGTGCCAGTCTTCGCGGTTGTTGAAATCGACCTCGTTGATCTTGTTAATGACCTGCCGCAGCAACGTGCCGGATTTCATGTAGTTGTATGCGTTCTCGAAGACGCGCTGGATGATTAACGCCTGTTCTCGCTGCGGGCCTTGCGTCTTCACAGGAGCCTTCAGCTTTGGAAAAAGCGTATCTTGCACAAAGTCAAACAGGCCTTCGCCGGTCAGGCCTTCGCGTTCGCCCGCCCAATTGCGCCAGCGCAGATTGTCGGGAAGAGCCGACACAAAGTCGTCATCGATGAGTTCAAGTTCCTGTTCGCGGTCATCGAGAATCTTTAGGAAGAACATCCACACCATCTGGCCGATGCGCTGCGCATCACCATCGACACCCACGTCTTTGCGCATGATGTCCTGTATCGCCTTAATGATGCTGGTAAGATCACCCATTTATCCGTCCGCCTGTCTGTATATCTGTTGCTCAAGCTCTCTAACGGCTTGTTCGTATTGTTCTTTGCCGCCGAACACATCGCGGATGATCTCGACCGGTGTTCCAATCTCATCGAAGGGGTCAAGACGCAAGACGCGGGCGTCTTCGATTGTGCTCACCCCTTCGTCTGCATACTTGTCCAGAAGCGCCCACAGAACCTTGCGGACCTCGTCGCCGTATTTTGTGAAGTAGTTGCGCTTCTTGACGTTTTTGGCACGCTCCGCGCGTGTGAGGGGCGGCTGGTCGTATGCGATGTGGCAGAGCAGATCGAAATCGCCGAAATCCTTACCGACCTCTTCGGCCAAGTTCTCCAACAAGATGCCATGCTCCTCCAGCTCTTGGATGATCGCGGCCTTCTTGTCAGCGTCGTTCCACTTGCGGATGAAGTCGTCCAAGGACGAAAACTCCGTCAAAATCTGTTTCCGCGCAAATTCCTTGTAAGATTCCGTGATCAAGGCACCGTCGGGACCAATGAAGCTGACTCGTTCCGCAATGATCTCCACTTCGACGCCGCTGACGACCAGCTTGGTTATGCCAGTACTATCTGGCGGTTCCAAATGATCGTCTTCCGGATCAATTGGGGGATCAGGAGGTTCGGGTGGATCATTATCGCCTGGCTCGTAGATTACGACCGCTTCCCCGTCAAAATCCGGGTCGTTAAAGAGCTCTGTTGCTTTTTTGAAATCCATGATGGTGAAGTACCACTTGCCATGCTCCTCATCGACGCGAGTTCCTCGCCCAATAATTTGCTTAAAGGTGGTCATGGATGTGATCGTTTTATCGAGGACTATCAGCTTGCAGGTCTTCGCATCTACGCCGGTGGTAAGCATTTCGGATGTTGTAGCAATGACGGGAAACTTGCTTTCCGGGTCGATGAAGTTGTCCAAAGCGGCTTTGCCATCCTCCTTAGTATCGCCGGTGATACGCCTTACATATTGCGGATTATCAATCGCGATCTGGCCGGCAGCGTTTACGATTGCCTTGCGCATCCGCTCAGCGTGGTCGATGTCTTCGCAAAAGATGATGGTCTTGCTGAAAGGGTCAGTCGCGTTGAGGAGCTGTATCACCCGCGCTGCAACCAGCTTGGTGCGTTGGTTCAGCACCAGAAGTCGATCCATGTCTTTCTGGTTGTACTGTCGGTCTTCAAGCGGGTTACCGAGATCATCGATGGCGCCAAGCGGCGGGGTCCAACCTTCGACATCTTTATCGATATCGATTTTAACTACTTTGTAAGGCGCTAGAAACCCGTCTTCGATCCCTTGTTTTAGACTATAGGTGTAGGCTGGTTCGCCGAAATAGGTGCTGCTTGAGACATCCTTGGTTTCCTTTGGCGTCGCCGTCAAACCAATCTGTATGGCACCCTCGAAATACTCTAGGATTTCACGCCACTCCGAGTTTTCAGATGCACTTCCGCGATGACACTCATCTACGACGATTAAATCAAAGAAGTCTGGAGAAACGGTCTTGAACGTCTTGTCACCTTCCTCACGGCCCGTAAGTGACTGGTATAGACCCAAGTGTATTTCATAAGACGGATCAATCCTCCGACTTCCAATTTTGGTCATCACAGAACCAAAGGGCTTAAAGTCATTCACAAGTGTCTGATCAACAAGAATGTTACGATCAGCCAAAAACAAGATGCGCTTTGCAGCACCAGCCTTCCAAAGCCGCCAAATGATCTGAAAGGTCGTGTAGGTCTTGCCGGTTCCGGTCGCCATGACCAATAGCACTCGATTCTTGCCCTTCGCGACAGCTTCAATGGTGCGGTTGATCGCTTCGGCCTGATAATACCTCGGCTCTTTGCCTGACCCGTCATCATGGTATGGCTCCATCAGCAAGGTTTGCTCACCACCTTCAATGCCACGGAATGATTTGTAACGTGCCCAAAGGGTTTGGGGGTCTGGGAACGCAGTCAAAGAAAGAGATGTTTCAATTTCTTCGCCGGCACTTGGGTGCTTGTTGTGTTGTTCGAAACCATCGCCATTTGAACTGAAAGCCGTTGGAATCTGCATGATCTCGGCGTAGCCAAGCGCCTGCTGCATCCCGTGTCCTACAGAATGGTTGTTGTCTTTGGCCTCCAATACAGCCACTGGAAGAGACGGCTCCCAAGATAGGACATAATCGGCAAATTTCTTTTTCTTCTTGTTGCGGGAAGACATGTTCCCGCGGACGATGATTGGCCCCGGCGTCAAAGTCACTTCTCGCCTTATCTGGGTCAACTGATCCCAGCCAGCGCGTTTCAGTGCTGGAGTAATATAGAGGTCACAGATATCGGACTCACTGAGATTCTTCTTCTCTCCAGGGGGCAGCGACATTTGCTTCAAATACTCCAAAAATTCCCTTTGCGATGTTGTACAGAGCGAAGGTTCTGATGCTGTACAATTATACGCAAAAGCGTATACTAGCTAGTGTAATCTTTTCTACAATGGACGTGCGATGACCAGCCTGATTTCTAGCCCGCAACGCTTGGGTGCTCTGCTCGCCGAAGCTAGAAAGGCTTCCGCCTCTACTCAGGCTGAAATCGCGGAACGCGCTGACCTTCGGCAGGCAACGGTTTCAAAAGTAGAAAATGGTGATCAGGGTGTACGGTTAGAAACAGTACTATCCTTGCTAGAGGCGAACGAACTCGAGCTCGTGGTGCGAAAAAGTCAATTTTACTAGGATCTTGACCCATCAGTAAGGTCGACGCGACTACCCACGATTTGGCCCCACGGGTCAACGTTTTGAGCCGAAAAATGCTGCGCGATGCACGAACGTCCGGTTCGACGAGCCGCTCTGCAGCAACTAGCTCTCTAGGTGGACGGCGGCTTAGGGCCGTTCGCGTTGACTTGCGCCCCAAGGACACCGCGCAAAGCTGGAGGGAACTTGGGGAGAAGGTCAGTCAATCACAATCAACATATTTACTCCATCAAATCTAGGACATCGCGACAGGTCTTTGTGCTACTTAGCAGGAGACTTAAGACCGCGTTAACCGCTACCCGGATACTTCTTTTTTGCATCACGGGCTCGCCGTTTCGCTCGACGCTCCTCCTCTTGTTCCTCACTCCAGTGATCTTCGACGCCGTCCCAACCCCAGCCGCCGTCCTGATACCACTGGTTCAGATTGCGCCATTCTTCTTTTACCCGCGTAAGAACTGAGGTTGTCTTAGCTTCGCCAAGCTCTGCGACTTCCCCCGCAATGTTTCGAGCTGGTCGTTCAGCATCAACGGGCAAATACAGATCTTGCTCTGACAGCAACGCCATCGCCTCGTTGTAGCGATCGATGACCATGTCGCGTGTTTCGGGCCAGACTGGATCTTGGCGGACGTTTAACAGATCATGTATGTCTACATCGCCGCGCGCTAGGATTTGCAAAAGAAGCGAGCTGGGTATGTCATGCTCCCCGCTCTCGTATCTGCGATAGGTTCGGATCGAGCAGCCTAGTTCATCGGCCATTTGATCTTGGGTCAGATCCCGCTGTCCGCGATACTTTCGAAGACCTTGGCTAAGGCTCATTTCACGCCGACGGTAGCGCCTCTCGGCGGTTCGGGCTTCTTCAGTTTCGGTTTGTTGACCAGCTTGCGAGCGTTCGATTTGCTTGCGTCTAGTCCAGCCCTTTTGCTGAGCAGACATTGTCGAACGAATCACTAAATTGTCTTGTTCTGGGTCGGGTTTGAACCTGAATGGCATTGAGTGCTCCTTCATCTGATCGACAACCTGCCAGATTTGGCCGCTTTCCCTAAATATGAGGAAACATAAATAAAATCATTTACTTAACCAACTTTGGACGCCCATATTTAGCTAAGGAAAGCAGTCTGGAGGCGCAGATGAACAATACATTTGAGAACGCAGTAACGCCAGAGATTTGGTGCGAGAGGTTGCGCTCACAGGGCGCAGATATTTCAGCCCGTGCATTGCGCGCCAAGGCGCGTGCGTGTGGACACTACTATGCCTTGGGTCGCGCGATGCTTCTTTCGCCCGAGCATGTGGAGA
The DNA here is from genome assembly GCF_018860665.1 of Pacificibacter marinus. Classification (GTDB taxonomy): domain Bacteria; phylum Pseudomonadota; class Alphaproteobacteria; order Rhodobacterales; family Rhodobacteraceae; genus Celeribacter; species Celeribacter marinus_A. The sequence goes on along the minus strand of NZ_JAHKPK010000022.1, from coordinate 91,224 downwards.
CGATCTTGTCTGTCGAAGGGGCGCAGACGCGCAAGGGTGGCCGAGCAACAAAGGTTTGGGCTCATGGGTGATAGAATGCATCAAAATAGCTATCCGGCGAACCCAAGTAACAGAGGTCGTTGTGGCTCTGCAATTCTGGACAACGGAAAATCGCCGGCGGAATGGGTCAGCTGGTTAATGGAGCATCGTCAGGTATCCATTGCTGAGCGCACCCTTCGAGAAAAGGCCAATAAACTGGGCGCGTGCTTTCGGATCGGCAACGCGATGATCATTACGCCCGAACAGATCGACGAAATATTGAGGGAGGGTAGAAAATGCCACTCAGCACATACAAAAGAGGGGAAATTTACTGGGCGAAAGGCTGGATCGAGTACAACAGCCGCCCAATCGCTGGCCCATACCGGAGAAGTACACGCGCTTCTACAGAGAGCGGCGCGTGGGACTGGATAGCTGCGGAAACCGAGGCGCAGATCAATCGCCACCTTTTCGGCGAGTCGCACGCACGAACTTTTAATGATGCGATCTTGTCATACCCTGTGACGCAAAAAACCGCGAGACAGCTGATCCCAATTGCGGAGGAGATCGGGAAAATGCCCCTTGGGACCATTACCGGTGCCTTGCTGCTAAGCCTTGGCCCGAAGCTCAAACCTAATGCGGGCACCGATACATGGTGGCGCGAGGTTGTCACGCCAGCACGCGCCGTCATTAATTACTCTCACCACAAGCACGGCACACCAATGATTAAAGTGCTACGGTACAAAACGAAGGAACGTCATGATCAAGATCGGCGCCGAGGAAAGGTAGGTCGGATAAAGCGGCAGCCTTCAGACCGAGAATGGGTTGAGGCTTTCTGTCGCCACGCTGATCCTTACAATGCAGCTATGCTCCGCTTCATGTTCGAGACGGCGGCGCGCATTGATCAGGCGATTTCTCTTGTCCCAGACGACTTGGATCCACATGAGCCGAAAGTTAAGCTTAAAGCGCAGAAAGGGCACGATCAGTGTCAGGTCACGGTTTCTCCGGAAATGATGGAAGAGTTGCGAGCGTTGACGCCTAAGCGACCAAGAAATCGTCAGACCGGACAATTCTTCGAAGCGCGTGTGTTCGGATACAAGACCTCCACAGGCTATGCCTGCCGTTGGAGAACAATTTGCAAGCAAGCGAAGATCCCCTTCCTGTCAGCGCATGCTGCTGGTCGACACGGATACTACACGGAACTGGTTGTTCGCCAAGGGGTCGATCCTGTTACTGCGGCCAAGGCGGGGAGATGGTCTGATGTGGCGTTGCCGTTGAGGATTTATGCTCACGATGAAGATAGTGAGGCGTCTGTACGGGCTCATTTTCGTACATAATCAGTACACTTACCGTCCTGTACAGGTTATAGTTAATTGAAAAATAAGGAGTAATCAGAATATGAAGTCATCCCTCCTAAGGGGCAGGTTGCAGGTTCGAATCCTGCCGGGGTCACCAGCACCTTTTTAAGCATCTGTTCTTCCTATATTCTATTGAATTTCGGAGCTTTGGTCAGTTGAGTTGGAACCTTTTGTGCCTTTTTCGTGCTGCTGAGTACCTTTCGCTTGGTGAAGTTACAGATGTAGTGCTCAATCTCTGACAGGCTTTCATGCCCAGTCCGGGCGCCGATTTGTGCAAAAGGTCCTCCTGCTTCGGTGAGTGCTCTCGCTCGGCTTTTCCGTAGCCCACATACCGAACGATCCGGAATGCCTGTTACGCTGGCTTTGGCAGCAAACCATTGGCCCGCCTTGATGATGTGGGACTTCTCGTGAATTGTGGTTATCCTCGCCCGAATACCGTTTCTAAGCCATCTTGAAACTCTTCTTTGCCAATCAAATTGTGGAACAGCTTTACGGGGCTAAGACATCTGATCAGCAGGTGTCTCGAGGGGAAGAAGGCCTGCTGAAATCCCCGACCGATCAATTCGTTGTCGCACGGCGCGGAAGTGATTTGCCTTATCCACTGCAACAGACTTTGGAAGACGAGATTTGTCGCGATCTACAAGCCAAACTGCATGATGACCTGAGAGATGAAGAGATTGTGCGTTTGATCGTCGGCCGCGCTGCCATAGTCGCTTCATATAGCGAAAAAGGGGTGGCGCAGATGGATGGCAAGGCAAATTGCAACTTTTGCATTCGGGTAAAGCGATTGCAGGACAACGGTATGGTTTCATGGAATGCGGACATTGATCGACTGTTCGCAGCGGTGCAACATGTCTCGTTTTCGGTGATTTTTTTCTCGTCGAGAAACCCCCTAGGGCAGCGAAGCAATTCATCCCGATCGTTGAACGAATTGGCCATTTTTCGTTTCTTATCCCCATTTAGAGTCAGGGAAGGGGTTCACGGCCAACTGTTCGCGTGGATGTTAAGCGATATTTTCGGCATTCAGGGGCGAGGATTTGTTGGCTGAGACCTTAAACCATCTTGATCACATCTTGCGGCACTGACAGCATATAGCCTTTGCGTGCGATGTTCTTGACCAAAAGTTCGCTCATCATTTGATTGCCCAAAGTATCGCGCAGGCGTTTGATCCGTGTGGCCCCCGCAGCCTCGTCACAGTCAGATGCATCTCGCCCCGACACGACGCTTTCGATTTCGGCACCACTGAGCACGTCGTCATCCATACGCGCTTCGGCCAGCACACAGAGCGTTTCGATCGCAGCACCTGTCAGCTTGAATTCCATATTGTTCAAATAGACGGTGTTCTCAGCGCGTGAAATCATCAACGATGAAATTTGAATACCCTGCTTGTCGATTTCTAGCATGCGTTTGTTGAGGCCCAAAATGGTCAGCAAAAAAACCAAAGAGGCCACAAGCAAAGCTGTAGCGAAGAGCATCAACACGAAAATCACCACACGGTAACTGGTCAAGGTATCGGAGAAGGCTGTGCCAGATTGGGCAAGGATTTCCAGCAGTTTGATTTCTGCATGTGAGGTCAGGTTGTCGTTTTCGACAAAGATCGCTTCAACCCGCGCATTGAACGCGTTGGCGTCAGGCAGGTTGGCGAACAACAGCCCTGCTGCGATGAGTAAAATCAATACAATCGCGATGACGCCAAACGACAGCACGCGCCCAGATTTAGACCCGTCAGTAACGGAGGAAATAGGATCCAGCACTTTCTTTTTTCCCTTGCAATGCGGCCTCATCGACAAAGCCAACGACCGACAACAAAACCCAACCATCTGCCGCAAGGCGTGGCGCGAGAGCAGCCTGTGCGGCTGACGCGTTGCACTGGGCGTCAAGCACTTCGGCGATACCGTAATGCAGTTTCAACGGGTTGTCCCGCTTTGCTTTATATTCGGCATAACAGGCAGCATTGGCGCTCATGGGCAGTACAGCCAAGGCAAGGGCTGCTGCAATGAGGCGGGGGGGAATAAATGTGTGTGTCATGTGCGAACCCTGCCCAATTGGCGATTGTTATTCAATATCAAAGCCGCCAGCACGTGTTGATAGCATATAACATTTCACTGATATTGAGCGGCAAAGACCAATGGCCCCATTCCTGTTTCATCGACACCCCGCCAGTCACCCAAGCGACGGCGCAGATCCCTTAACGGGCTCATAGCAGGAAGGACACAACATGAAGATGCCGAACAGAACATACAAACGACGCACCCCTAAATTTGCCGCAGGTCTTGTGGCGCTTTCGATGGCTGTCACCGCAGCTTATGCGACGCCAGCCCGCGCTGGTGATGCCGATGTCGCCCGTGCCATTGGTGGCTTGGTCACCTTGTTTGTTATTGGCAAGGCCATTGAAAACTCTGGATCGAAATCGAATACCCCTACAGTCACACGCAAAGTCATTGTCGACGGGCACGGCAGGCATAATGATCATGATCGCCGTGCCGCCCGCAAGGATACTTTTGAAATTCCAAACGCTTGTGTCGTCTCTGTGCGTGACAAACGTAAGCGCGTTCAATCGGTTGCCTTGGAAAACTGCGTAATGCGTGAACGTCGCTCTGCTGTGGCTTTGCCGCGCGCCTGCGAGACTAAGGTGAGTACAAAGCGTGGCCGCACTGATGCTTATGATGTGGGTTGTCTGAACAACTTTGGTTACCGTGTTACCCGTTCAAGCGGTGGCAATGGCAGCCACGCTTTGCGCTGATCTGACATAGAATACGCGTGTTTCATGTCCCCATGTGCCGCGTTACCTTGGCGGGTGGATTGTCGTTCCACCCGTCCTTTTCCCGGTGAGTCCCACCAAATAGCTGAATATGCACTGCGGTACCCGTAGAGCCGATGTGCGATAGGTAGTCTTTTGGACGCAACAGATTTTTTTTACCATTTGGTCATTGACCACTTATGCTGTTGCTCTCACCATACGACGTTCTGATTACTATAGTTTAATTATGCTGCTCTCTCGGGATGGTGGCTTAGTCTTTATGAGGAAATAAAATGAAATTTAAAATATTGGCTGCTCTTGCAGCTGTTGTCACCCTTCAACCTGCTGTCTCTTCTGCTGTAGAGGTTCCCCCCTGCGAGGCGCCCGCAGTGTTGATTTTGGGATATGGCCAAATGTTTTGCCAAAAACCAATGGATTTCAAAATCGAAGGTGTGAACCGCAAAGTGATCATCGTCGAAGAAGGTTTTGCACGTCCGCTCAAAATCAGCAAAGAGCTGCAAATGGATATTTTGAAAAGCGCTAAAGAAAAGCGTTAAAGGCCGTTTTGATTTTTTTGCGAAGGTGACACAGCTTTAGCATATCAAAATTGGTGCCTTTCCCTGACGATTGCAGTTTGTCGGGGGAAGGTATCCGCGAATGGGTCTTGCTCTTGGGCCTGCCATAGGCTTTCAAAGTCTCATGACATATACACCAGATTTTTCATTCGAGACCGCCGCCACAAAGCGCGGTTATTCGCGTGTCGCGGGCGTCGACGAGGTCGGCCGCGGCCCACTGGCCGGTCCTGTTGTGGCCGCCGCCGTTTGGCTTGATCCTGACAATATCCCCGACGGGATGAACGATTCCAAAAAACTGACCGCGAAACGGCGCGAGGCTTTGTATGATCAAATCCTTGCCGTTGCCGATGTCTCTATCGCGTCTTGTTCGGTGGAAGAAATCGATGAGATTAATATTTTGCAAGCCTCTTTGCGGGCGATGGAACGCGCGGTGGCAGGGCTAAAAATCCACGCTGATTACGTGCTTGTCGATGGCAATAAAATTCCCGCTGCCTTTGGGGTGAATGCCGAAGCAATCGTCAAAGGCGATGCGCGCTCTTTGTCGATTTCTGCAGCCTCAATTGTGGCGAAAACATGGCGCGATAGGTTGATGGTGGATTTGGCGCAACAGTACCCCGGTTATGGATGGGAAAAGAACGCAGGTTACGGCACCAAATTGCATATGGAAGGCTTGGCCAAATTTGGGGTGACCCCACACCATAGATGTTCGTTCAAGCCTATACACAATATGTTGTAGCAAGCATTTTTCTAACACATTGATTCAATAAAGAAATTGACCTCGAATCACCTATGACTCATCTTAGGCGGTACATAACGACACCAAAAATGGTGCGATTGTATCGCTCGTAAGGGCGTTTCTGTGAGGCAGAGCATGACTAAAAATACACGCAAGGAAGCCCCCGCGCTTCCTCTCAATACAATTATGTCCGGTGATTGCATCGAGGCAATGAACAGTCTTCCCGAAGAATCAGTTGATTTGATCTTCGCGGATCCTCCCTACAACTTGCAATTGCGTGGCGATCTGCATCGTCCTGACAATTCCAAGGTTGACGCGGTGGATGACGATTGGGACCAATTCGACAGCTTTAGAATTTACGACGATTTCACCCGTGAGTGGCTTAAAGCTGCCCGCCGCATTCTGAAACCGAATGGCGCGATTTGGGTGATCGGATCTTACCACAACGTATTCCGCCTTGGCGCAGAACTTCAAAACCAAGGCTATTGGCTTTTGAACGATGTTGTGTGGCGCAAATCCAATCCGATGCCAAACTTCCGCGGCAAACGGTTCACCAATGCGCATGAAACATTGATTTGGGCGTCAAAAGGCGAGGGCGCGAAATACACCTTTAACTATGACGCACTCAAAGCGCTGAATGAAGGCGTTCAAATGCGCTCTGATTGGGTTTTGCCAATTTGCAATGGTGGCGAACGGCTTAAAGACGAAGACGGCGAAAAAGCGCATCCGACGCAAAAGCCACAAAGCCTGCTGCACCGCCTGTTGGTCGCAACGACCAACCCCGGTGATGTTGTGCTTGACCCCTTCTTTGGTACAGGCACCACGGGTGCTGTCGCAAAAATGCTGGGCCGTGATTTCATCGGCATCGAGCGTGAAGAAAAATACCGTAAGGTTGCCGAGAAGCGCATCAAAGCGATCCGCAAGTTTGACTCAGAAGCCTTGACCGTAACGGCGTCCAAGCGGGCAGAACCACGTGTGCCATTTGGTCAATTGGTCGAACGCGGCATGTTGCGCCCGGGCGAACAGTTGATGTCTATGAATGGTCGTCACAAAGCCAAAGTGCGCGCTGATGGCACGCTCATCGGCAATGATATCAAAGGGTCTATCCACCAAGTGGGGGCGCATTTAGAAGGCGCGCCAAGCTGCAACGGTTGGACCTATTGGACCTATCAGCGCGAGGGTAAAAACGTGCCCATCGACTTGCTGCGTCAGCAAATCCGCGCAGAGATGAACTGATCTCTCAAAATCTTTTCCACCAACATCAAGAGCGTCCTTTGTCTGCATAACCACAGGCAAAGGACCAACATTCTGCCGCCCAGATCTTTGGGCGGCCTATAGAGATGCGCGTGCATCACAGTTTACCGCCTGATGCCAGTGGTCTGACTTCCACGGCATCCCCTTGCCCCGTCTTTATGGCGGGGCTTTTTTTGTGTCCTATGATGCGGTGATTGAACCCGTTAATTACAGACGTGGCAAAGGATTGGTGCCGTGCTTATACGGTTCCCAATCTTCAAACGTCGCCATGTCAGGATAGTATTGTTTGCGCCACGCTTTTACGCGCGGGTTCATGATGCGCCGCCACCACGGCGGAACCATGGCCGCAAAAGTCATCACCGGATAGCCATAGGGCAATTGTGGTGCATCCTTTTCGGAATAGTTTTGCAACAACGGAAAGCGCCTGTCGGGCTTATAGTGATGATCCGAATGACGTTGCAGGTTGATCAGCAGCCAGTTGGTTGCCATTTGCGCGGCGTTCCAACTGTGGTGGGGTTTGACATGTTCGTATTTACCCTCGCCCAAATGACGACGGGTCAGCCCATAATGTTCAACGTAATTTGTCAACTCAAGCTGCCAAATGGCGATGAAGGCCTGCCAGATGAACAGGCAAAACCCCATAGTGCCGCCCAGTAATACCGCCAAAAGCAAAGCACTGAGTTGCAAGCTCCAATAGCGAAAATGCGGGTTGCGAGGATGAAACGCAGACAGGCCGCGGCGTGCTAACAGCGCTTTTTCAGCCTCCCAGGCAGACACAGGCCCTTCGCGTAACACACGCCAAAAGAAGTGATGAAAGCCCTCATTGTATAAAGCGGTCACAGCATCCCGGCGTGTTCCTACATGTTTGTGGTGCACCAAAAGATGCTCGGTGCGAAAATGCGAATAAAGCACGGAAGCCAGAAGTAAATCCCCCAACCAGCGCTCAACCCGATTGCGTTGATGCAAAAGCTCATGTGCATAAACGATGCCGATGGTGCCGGATGAGACGCCAAGGCTAAAGAACAACACGATCACCTCAACCATCGTCAGATGATCAGTATGGGTTACAAAGTAGATCAGCCCATAGATCATTACGAACTGGATAGGGAACCAGATCATCGTGATCAATCTATACAAAGCCAGCTCTGATGGGTCTGTCTCTGGGTCAGGGTTCTCGGTGTTCATACCCAAAAGGCGGTCTAAGATTGAAAACAAATACCACGCGTAAACAGGTACCAAAAACGTGGTCCAGCCGCCATAAGTCGCACCAAGTAAAAGCAAGGGGATGACCCCTAATGACAGCCAAAAGGGTAATGCGTTGCGGGTGCTGATGGAGGACATGTTCATCGGGTTTGGTCCTTAGAGTTTGCGTCTTAGCACAGGCTATAGATCATTGGCTAAAATGAGGTTGCGCCACATCAAACACCTTTCGCATAACCGTTGGCAAATCCGAAGGTTGAAATTCATTTGCCCCCAAAGTCAGCAGTGCCTCGGGTGTGTTCGCAACAGATCGAGAGATCATCACGCGCAAGAACAAATGGAAATGGGTAAAGGTGTGTTTGATCTCGCCTACTTCAGTCCAATCGGCAGCAAAAGGCGGGATGTCCTGCGCGGCCTCGTCCCAAGGTGACCCTGGCCAGCCAAGCATTCCGCCAAGTAATCCCTTGTCCGCACGCCGTTCCATCACCCAAGCGCCAGAGGTCGTTTGCGCGACATAGGCAAAGCCTTTGCGCGTGGGTTTCACAGGTTTCGGCACTTTCTTCGGCAACGCGGCGGCCGTGCCATTTTTGCGCGCCAAACAGGGTGTGGCCCATGGGCAAATGTCGCATTTAGGGGATTTCGGCGTGCAGATCGTCGCGCCCAAATCCATGATCGCTTGCGCGTAATCGCCGGCACGTTTTTGCGGTGTGGTGCGTGTCGCTAACTCGGTCAGCTGTGGTTTTGACAGCGGTAAGGGCTCATGTATGTCATGCAAGCGCGACATCACTCTTTCGACGTTTCCGTCCACCACGGTTTCCGGCAAATCAAATGCAATCGAGGCGACGGCGGATGCTGTATAAGGCCCGATGCCCGGCAATGCCAAAAGCGATGTGCGGTCTTGAGGGAAAATGCCGCCATGATCTGCCACTACAGCTCGCGCCCCTTTGAGCAAATTGCGCGCACGGGCGTAATATCCAAGGCCTGCCCATTCCCCCATCACCTGATCATCAGGGGCGGCGGCAAGGTCTTGCACTGTCGGCCAGAGGTGGGTGAAGCGTTCGAAATAGGCTTTCACCGCGGCTACTGTGGTTTGCTGCAGCATGATTTCTGACAGCCAGATTCGGTAGGGATCAGGGTTAATGCCTGCCGCGCGCTTGCTGGGACTGACGCGCCATGGCAAATCGCGAGCGTTTTCATCATACCAAGCCAGCAAAGACTGAGCTAATTCCCCGTGTTTCATAATGTGTTTCACTCCGTCACGTAATCTTTAGCGGCTGTCATCGGGTTTTGTCTGGTATCGCGGGGACCTCAAGTTAGAATAGGGCTTGAGATAGGATACGCCAGATGCGCAAAGCAAAAGTCACAAAGAAAACGCCCCCGATTGCCGCCGCTGGCATTAAGCGACGCAAAAAGGGATTCGAAATGACATCGGGTCTTTTGCAATCACGGATTCGCAAGGCAACGGAAACGCGTGGGTTTTCGGAAATGCGTCTTTTGACGCATTGGACTGAAATCGTTGGTGAACAAACCGCCGCTATGGCGCGTCCGATTAAGGTGAGTTACGCCAAAGGCGGGTTTGGTGCGACGCTGGTGCTTTTGACCACTGGGTCTTATGCGCCGATGTTGCAAGCCGAGCTGCCCAAAATCCAAAATCGCGTCAACGCGGTTTATGGATATAGCGCGATCAGCCGCATCCATATCACGCAAACCGCGCCCACCGGTTTTGCCGAAGGACGTGTGCAATTCGAACACGCCAAAGAAAAGCCGCCCAGTCAGCCAAGCCCAGAGGTTTTGGCCGAGGCGCAAGAACTGTCCTGCGGGGCACAAGATGAACACCTGCGCCGAGCGCTTGAAAAACTGGCCAGCAGCTTTCTGCACCGTGCCGACAATACAATGAAAAAGGTAGACCCATGAACAGACGTAATTTCTTGATGACCACAGCCTTGGCTGCTTTGGGCGTTGGCGGCGCCTACCTATATACCTCACCTGCACCGGTGACGGATTTCCTTGTGACACCTGCCATCGCACAAGATACGGCAGACATCGATATGTCGATGGTTAAAGATTTGGTCATGGGCGATGAAAATGCACCAATCGAATTGATTGAATACGCGTCCTACACCTGCCCGCATTGCGCAAATTTCCACACGACTGTGTTCAAGCAGCTCAAAGAAAACTACATCGACACGGGCAAAGTGAAATTTGTGTATCGCGAAGTGTATTTCGACAAATACGGTTTGTGGGCTGCGATGGTTGCGCGCTGTGGTGGTGATCTTCGGTACTTCGGTATCAATGCCATGTTGTATGAACAGCAAAGTGAATGGATTGGTGGTGGTCAGGATGCGATGGAAATCGTTGAAAACCTGCGCACCATCGGTAAAAAAGCTGGCCTGTCAGACGCCGACTTGGATGCTTGCATGAACGACGGCGCTATGGCGCAGGCTATGGTCGCTAAGTTTGAAGCAGAGGTGGCTGAATACGACGTATCAGGCACGCCAACTTTGATCATCAATGGCGAAAAGAATTCGAACATGTCCTATGCGGATCTGTCCGAAAAACTTGACAATATTTTGAACGGCTAAGGTTTAGGTGATCCCGATCTGCGTCAAGACAGCGTCGATCGGGGTCTCATCTTGGATGGTCATGCGCACAGGTAAGGTAAGCACCTTCATTTGAAAGGCGTGGGGCAAACGCACCGCGTCTTTTTCCGTTGTAACCAGTTGTGCATCCAATGTTGCGGCCTCAATTTCAAGCCGTTTCATCAAGGTGAGGGGTAGGGGCTGATGATCGCGCAAAGCCTCTTTGCGGATCAATGTTGCCCCCAATCCCTCCAGAGTCGCAAAGAACTTTTCGGGATGACCAATGCCGGCAAAGGCCAATGCGCGCAGACCGTTCCAGTCCATGCCTGTCTCAAGTGGCGCAAGCTGGGCGCGAACTTGTGGCAGTGAAATATGACCACCCCAAGTCGTATCAAATCGCGATTGTGCTGCTGCATCGCCGATGGAAATGACGATATCCCCACGCTTTAGACCCACATCAACAGGTTCTCGCAGTGGCCCTGCAGGCATCACCCGTCCATTACCAAAACCACGATGGGCATCGACCACAACAAAGGTGGCGTCTTTGATAACGGACGGATTTTGCATGCCGTCATCTAACAAAATAACATCCGCGCCACCCGCTTCAGCAGCTTTCACACCAAGCGCGCGATCTTTAGACACCCAAACTGGCGCAAAAGCCGCGATCAATAACGGCTCATCCCCGACATCATCTGCAGAGTGCTCACGTTCCACAACGCGCACGGGGCCTGCGAATTTGCCGCCATAGCCACGCGACACCACGTGAACGGTTTTGCCCATCGCTTGCAGTTTTTGCACCAGTGCGATCACGGTGGGGGTTTTGCCGGTGCCGCCTGCGTTGATATTGCCGATGCAAATCACAGGGACAGAGGCTTTGTAACCGGATTGCGCCACGCGCCGCGCCGTGGCGTTGGCATAGACCTGCGCCAAAGGGGACAGCAGCTTTGATTGCCAGCCGGGCCGCTTGGGCGTATTGGACCAAAACGACGGAGGGGTCATGCCATCATCTCTTCGCGCATATCCAAAATGTCTTGGGTCAAAGCCGCCACTCGATCTGTCATTTCCGCCCCTGTTGAGCACACATCCCACGCAGCGCTGGCCATTAATGCGGCACTGTCAGGGGCCAATAGTTCGTTGATTGCATCGCCTAAACTGGTGCCACATTTTATCACGCGCGTGGCCTTGGCGGCGCGAAACCGTGCATATCCGTTGGTATGATTGGACACATTCGGCCCATGAACGATTGCCGAGCCAAATACCGCTGCGGCGTAGGGGTCGGTTCCGCCTGCATTGACGATGGACTGACCCAAAAACGACACGGGCGCGAGGCGATACCACAGACCGTCCTCTTCGCCAGCAATTACGATCAGCACCTGAACGGGCTCTGAAATTTTTGCGTGGTCGGCGCGTGATGCGGCGTTTAACCCTTGGTCGGCGCAATGGGTTTCGATCAGGGGAATCATATTGGGATCTTGAGTTGAGACGATTAACAGCAATCGGTGGGCGCGCCGCAGCGCTGCCTTGTGGGCGCGCATGACGTCGTTGATTTCACCGGTGGCAATATTTGCTGCGAACCAAACTGGGCGGGTGCCGATCTCGGCTGATAGCGTTTCCAATTCGGTTTCATCGAACTGAGGCACGGTTGCACCTTCTTCCATATAACCAAGAATTTCGATGTTATCGGTACTGAGGCCTGCGCGGCGCCACGAAATCGACTGGTTCGCGTTGGCTGCGAATACATGTTCGAATAACCCCAATGTGGCATTGCGAAGCCCAGGAATAATTTGAGGGATCGCGAGTACATTTTGGCTATTTGGTGCATCGATGGATATCGACGGAACGCCGCGCAGGCGGGCTTTCTCGATCAAGGCTGGGCGAAACCCACCGCCAACCCAAATCAAACAATCGGGTTCCCAATGGGCAAAAAACCGACAGATAATAGACAGGCGTTCGTCGGGAGCCTGTGTCATCAACAGCCCTTCAGGCAATTTGTCAGGCAGGGGCGCTTTAAAAGTGATGGTCAAAAGTCCATGCAAATCGGGTTCGTTTTCACGTAACCGGCGAAACAGTTCAAGGCAGGCGGGAATTGCGCGTTCGGTTCCTGCCGTCATCCAAATAAGCCGTCCCTTGGGGCGTTCTGGCAGATTTCGCGCAAGTCGCTGGTTGCGCACGTCATCGGTGATAGCGCGCGATTGGACCAGTTGGTCAAGCAGATGAACAGTGGACGCCTCGGATCGAGACGAAAACGCCGAATATGCGATGAGAGATAGGGATCTGGCCATGCGGCCTAAGCCTTACGTGTCGGGATCTTGAGCTGCGGGAGCTGTGGCGTCTACGTCACGCAGACTGCTTAGATCCGCAATGAAATACCGCATATGCGCGTTGTCTACAGTGCGCTGAGCTTCGGCCTTCCACGCAGAATGTGCGGCAGGGTAGTCTGGAAAAATGCCGACCACATGAATGTCGTCTACGTTTCGGAAAGTCGTTGTCGATGGGTCAACCAATTCGCCACCAAAGACCAAATGCAAGCGTTGTGTCATTTTTCTCTCCGTTTGAGGATCTAAGCCGCACCCTAGTCTAATGCCGTCCATGGTCAAGATGTGCGATGTGAATGATTAAAAATTAGGCGATATGGTTTTGTTGCCAAAAAAACGGGCGCTAACTGTTGTTCTTTGTCTGCGGTTTGGCTCATTATTAGGCATGTCTATGACACCAAATACAGCGACGAAATTGATCGTCTTCACCGACCTTGATGGCACTTTGCTTGATCACGATAGTTACAGTTGGTCTCCGGCTATACCCGCGCTTGAAATGATGAAAACACTTGGCGTGCCGCTTGTTTTGGCCAGTTCTAAAACGGCTTATGAACTTGTTGTTCTGCGCAAAGAGTTGGGGTTTGAACACTGTCCTGCTATCGTTGAAAACGGCGCAGGGTTGCTGCCTGCCTTTAAGGAACCAGATCAAAACGCAGCACAACACACACAAATTTTAACGGCTTTGTCTGATCTGCCGCCCGCGTTACGTGTGCAGTATGAAGGGTTTTCCGATTGGAGCGATGCAGAGTGTGCTGAGAAAACGGGGCTTCCTTTGGCGCAAGCGAGAAGCGCGCGACAACGCCAGTTTTCAGAACCGGGCCTTTGGTCTGGTACGCAAGATGAATTGCAAGATTTCGAGACAAAATTGGCTAAAAAGGGCATTTTTGCGCGCCAAGGTGGTCGCTATTTGACCCTATCGTTTGGCGCGACCAAGGCTGACTGGATGTCCAAAATTTTGGATGGTTTTAACCCGAAGCCGTTCACAATGGCGTTGGGCGATGCGCCCAATGATGTCGAAATGATTGTTGAGGCTGACTTCGGTGTTATCATCAACAACACGCATGGTGCAGGTATCCCTCGGCAAAGTGATACAGCCGAGGCGTCGATTGTCAGAACAACACAGTCTGGCCCCAAGGGCTGGAATATTGAGGTGCAAGCGCGCCTCAAACAGTTATATGTAGAAGAGGAATAGAGTATGGCAGATTTTCACCAAGGTGGGCATGTCGCCACGCTGCACAATCTTCGCGTTCATCAACCCGAGGCATTGGTCAGCGAACTTGAAGCCTTTGCCGCCTCGCGCAAAATCACTCTGATTCTGCCGTCGCTGTTTTCCGAGCTTGAGGGCGAAGCGCTGCCCGATATCATTGATGAGTTGAACAAGGTCAACTTTATCCACCGCATTGTCATTGGTCTGGATCGCGCCAACGAGGAACAATACCGTTATGCGCTGAAATTCTTTTCCAAGCTCAAAGCAGACCATGTTGTATTGTGGAACGACGGGCCACGGTTGAGTGCTGTGGATGAGAAACTTCAAAACCTCAAACTGTCACCAAGTGAACCTGGCAAAGGACGAAATGTTTGGTTTTGTATGGGCTACACGATTGCTCAAGCCGACAGTGCCGTGGTGGCGGTGCACGACTGTGATGTGTTGACCTATAGTGCCGATATGTTAGCGAGATTGGTGTACCCTGTAACCAATCCTCGCTTTCCCTATCAGATGTCGAAAGGCTTTTACCCGCGTGTGGCAGAAGGCAAATTGAACGGGCGCGTGTCGCGCCTTTTGGTCACGCCGATCTTGAGCGCCATGGCGAAAGTCTTGGGGCCACGCGAGTATTTGGATTTCATTTCCGACTTCCGTTATCCTCTGGCGGGCGAGTTCGCGATGCGCACATCTATTTTGCCAGATATGCGTATTCCCTCGGATTGGGGGCTGGAAATTGGACTGCTGTCAGAGGCTTGGCGCAACCTGTCACCGCGTTCTGTCTGTCAGGTTGAGATTTCAGATCGCTATGATCACAAGCACCAAGTGCTATCCGAAGAAGACGCCTCTCAGGGCTTGTCGCGGATGTCTGTCGATATTTGCAAGGCGCTGTATCGCAAGTTGGCCGCAGACGGCACGGTGTTTTCCGAAGAGATTTTCCGTTCCATCAAAGCCACGTATTTCCGCGATGCTCTTGATTTGATAGAGACCTATTTTAACGACGCGCAAATGAACGGATTGCATGTCGATCGCCACGTCGAAGAAAAAACGGTTGAGCTGTTCGCGTCAAACATCATGCACGCGGGTCAGGTGTTTTTGGACAATCCGATGGAGACGCCGTTTATTCCCAACTGGTCGCGCGTTCATGCCGCCGACCCCGATATTACCACGTCGATGTTGGATGCTGTTGCGCAGGATATGAAAGACTTCGGTTCCGATAAGACGTAGGGCTTCATAAGGTCTATACTGCGGGCGCAAGTCGTTCCAAAATGCGGTCAGTCAAAATCGGATTGGCTGCAATAAACCCGTCAAAGGCAGGCGTTAGATTATTGAATTCTGGCGCTTTGCCATGGCGGTCTGTCACTTTCGCGCCAGCTTCCGTCGCGATCAGCGTGCCTGCGGCGACATCCCATTCCCAAGTGTTGCGCAAGGCCAGCATCGCGTCATAACGACCTTCGCCAACAAGCGACATGCGGTAGGCCAACGACGATCGAAACTTGCGGGCAAAGTCTGGGCAACCATCAAGCCAATACTCGGGCAAAAGATTGCGACCTGTTGTCAACAGACGCGTGTTCGTAAGGTCTTGGTGCTGGCTGACGTGCAAGGGCATTCCGTTCAAAGTGGCCCCATGGCCTGTCCGTGCTGCATACAGACGTTTGCGTATCGGCAAATAAACCACCGCCGCAATCACTTGGCCCTGTTCAACCACAGCTAAGGAATGTGCCCAATTGTGATCGCCTTCGATAAAGCTGCGGGTGCCATCAATCGGATCGACTATGAACACGCGATCTTTTGACAATCTAGCATCCGTGTCGTGGGTTTCTTCAGACAGCCAGCCATAATCAGGCCGTGTGCCCAACAGCTTGGCGTGCAGCATGCGATCGACTGCCAAATCTGCTTCGGTCACGGGGCCTGCGCCGTCTTCTTTGTCCCATGATTTTGGGTGCTTGCGCCAAAAGGGGCATGCGATATCGCCTGCGGCCTTGGCTGCTTCGATCAAAAGGGTAAGATCATCATGCGCCTGCAATGGTCATACCTTCTACCAACAAGGATGGTACAACGCGGCTGAGATGCGTACGTGCGTCGTTGGCTGGGATGATGCTTTTCAACATTTCTCGCAGGTTGCCCGCAATGGTGCATTCATTGACGGGATAGGTGATCTCGCCATTCTCGACCCAAAATCCGGACGCACCACGTGAATAATCACCAGTCGTCGGATTGATCGATGAGCCGATCATCGAGGTGACCAAAAGCCCCGTGCCCATGTCTTTGATCAAGGCATCGCGCGACTGATCGCCTTGGGTTAGAGACACATTTGTCGGTGACGGTGAGGGCGGGGAGCTGACCCCGCGCGAGGCATTTGAGGTGCTGCTCAGCCCAAGTTGACGCGCTGTCGCCAAATCCATAGTCCAGCCCATCAAGACACCGTTTTCAACGATGGCGCGCTCGGCTGTGGGCAGACCTTCGGCATCAAACAACCGCGACCCAGAGGTGCGTTTGCGATGTGGTAATTCGGTGACGTTTAAATTTTTTGGCAAAACCTGTTCGCCCAATCCATCACGCAGCCAACTTGACCCGCGCGCGATGGCCCCCCCGTTGACCGCTGCCAAAAGGTGACCAAGCAAGGTGGATGACACACGTTCATCAAAGAGCACTGGAAAGGATCCGGTTTTGGGCTTGCGTGCCCCAACGCGGGCCAGCGTGTTTTGTGCCGCGCGCAGTCCGATCTCTTCTGCGCTCATCAAATCCGATTGAAATATCCGACTGTCGCCAAAGTAATCGCGCTCCATATCAGATCCAGAGCCCGCAATCGCGACACAGCTGAGCGCGCGATCAGAGCGCTCATATCCGCCCTCAAACCCGTTGCTCATGGCAATGTGAATTTGACGACGCCCATATGCGGCCGAGGCCGATTGCACCTGTGAAATACCATCACAGCCCAAAGCAATGGCTTCGGTACGGCGTGCGTCCTCTTCCAATTCGGCCGCTGGCGGTTCATCCGTTGGATCAAACATTTCCAACACACTGCAATCGCGATTATTGGCCAGCTGGCTTGCATCCGCGAGACCAATATAGGGATCATCGGGCGACAGCTTTGCCATAGCGACAGCACGCTCTGCGATGGTTTGGATGGTCGCATCACGCACATCAGAGGCCGACACACAGGCTTGCTTTTGCCCGATCAGCACCCGCAATCCGATGTCCACGCTTTCAGAGCGCTCGGCATGTTCCAGCGCACCGCCGCGCACGTCTATCGACACGGATGTGCCAGTGATGGCGATGGCATCGGCTGCATCCGCACCGTTGGCTTTTGCGGCTTTCAAAAGGGCAGCGGTCAGCTGTGAAAGGTCTTTATGCATGGCGTCCTCGGGTAAACTTTGGTGGATGGCGCGAGGGACGCGCTATCCGAAAGGGCCTTAAAATGGCAGGGGTTGCCCGTTGACGGTCACGTTGCCTGCCTCGTCCAATATGACATCCGTGATGAACGAGTCTTCGCCTTCGCCGGGGCGCGCGAACATGCTGAGCATCACTTTGGCAGTGGTGCTCATTTGTGGTGGAACGAGCCCAGTTTGCGCCAATGTGTCGATCAAGGCGTTGCCGCCGGTCAATGACAGCGTTGCTTGCGCCGTTTTAAAGGGCAAATCCGCACCTTTAAAATCACCTTGATCGACAAATAGCGCATCGCCTGTACCTGTCAATGTGGCGCCCGCGACAGACAAAAACAGCTCGTTGAGCATCAGGTTTGTAGGAAACAGCGGCAATCCGTCCTCGCTTTTAGTCATGATCTCAGTCGGGTTCAGCAGGTCCACGTTCAGCATCATATCGCCACTGACATCAAGTTTCAGCGTGGCAGGGTCATGCGCCATTTGCGCGCTGGGGTCGAGGATCATCCAAGCGATCTCAGGCAGACGTAGGTTTTCAAGTGCGAGCTTCAGGCCAAAGGATTTTTCATCTTCACTGGCCAAGAACGGCATAGTTAAACTGAAATCAGTGCTTTCAATGCCGAAATCAACCTGTGGGAAAGGAATAGCAGAGCCATCCAGAACAACTTCGGTATTGGTCGTTGTGCCAGCATAGGTCAACGCCCCATCCGTAACGGTCATGCCAAGTGTCGAGGCCTCGGTTTCACCGACGATATGCATCATCTGTTCAGCGCCGCCCGTCGTTACCTCAAACGCGGTATTTCCCATTGTATAAGTGCCAGTACCATTCAGCGTTTCGAGGAACCCAAGGGGCGAATCTGGCGGGGTGGCGCTGGTGGTGAAATTAGCATTCAGGTTGAAAGGCGCGATTTTGTAGCTCGTGTATAGTGTAATGTCTGGTGTTGTTCCATCAGACATCATGCTGACTGCATCGGCCTGCATATCCCATGATGATGATACATCATCACCAGAGGTCGTTTGGGTTGCAACGCCTTGTACGCCAAGCAGCGTGATGATTTGTTCAGGAACGAGCGCAATTCCGTCTTTGACCTGCTTCTGGGTGGCGTATGTGATCGATCCGGTCAAAATATCAAAGCTCAAATCGTCAGCGGTGCCCGACGCAATCATCACGTTGTCCATGGCCATGGTGCTTGTGATGGCCATCGGTTCCATCCCAAGATCGAGACGTCCTTCAACGAACATATTGTAAGTCACAACATCGGGGATCTTAATCTCGACTTTGCCACCGCTCATTTGCGTCATGATGATTTGAGGAATGGTGCCGTTGAGGGACATAATATCAGAAAGCCCAGGCATGGTGATGGACACGTCATGTGCAATCAGCGTGTCACCCGTGTCTTTCAGCTCAGCTGCAGTCCATGTCTGGCCAGAAATTTTGGCCATCAACAAACCTTGCGCCCAAACCTCTTGTGGTGTGACGTCAGCAAACGCTGTCGTTGCGGAAAAAAGAGCCGTACTCGCAACCAGAAACGACGTATGATATTTCATATCTTATCCAATCAAAACTTTGCACCAGAGTCTCATGCAATCGAAGGGATGGTCAAGGCTGGATGCCGCATCAAATGCGCATTAGAGTCGGGAAAACGGCAAAGGGATCAGATGATCGATTTATCCGCAAAATAATGGCGATCCCTTATACTTTGCGCAAAGGCATTGGACTGACAAAATGATTGATGTGACCCGTGATGACGACTTTTGGATAGTGACCTTAAACCGGTCTGAAAAAGCCGATGCTTTGACTGCAGGTATGCTGAGAACACTGTTCATGATTGACCTGCGTGACACCGCCAAGGTCTCTCATAATCCAGGCATCAAAGGATTGATTTCCCAATGACCCAAAATCTACCTATCGAGACGGTAGAAGCACTTGTCATCGGGGCTGGACCGGCAGGGCTTATGGCCGCTGAAGAACTGGGGCGGGCTGGCGTTCAGGTTATCATCGTCGATGCCATGCCGTCCCCCGCGCGTAAGTTTTTGATGGCTGGAAAGTCGGGACTAAATCTGACGAAAAGCGAAGATATGGGTGTTTTCCTAAGTCAATTTTCACCTTGTCCACCTGCTTTGAAAATGGCGTTGGATGCCTTTGGTCCAACTGAGGTTTCAGCATGGGCAGAATCCCTTGGACAATCTGTTTTCATAGGATCAACGGGGCGGGTGTTTCCCAAAACGATGAAGGCCTCGCCGTTGTTGCGCGCATGGCTTGCACGGCTTGATGGCTACGGTGTGGGGCTGCGCCGTCAGTGGCGTTTGATTGGGTTTGATCAAAAGACTGCGGTTTTTGAGACACCTGACGGTGAACGTCGCATTCAAGCTAAAGCAACAGTGCTCGCTATGGGGGGGGCAAGTTGGGCCAGATTAGGCTCGAATGGCGCATGGGCCGAGTCCATGCTTCCTGCGCAGATCGCACCGTTTAAGCCGGCGAATTCTGCGCTATCCTTCTCATGGAGTCCGCATATGGCGCGGCATTTTGGTCGCGCGGTCAAAGGCGTGTCTTTGTGTTGTGGGCCGTATCGATCACGTGGTGAATTTGTCATTTCTAAACGCGGGCTGGAAGGCGGGGGGATCTATTCTGTGTCCCGTGGTGTGCGCGACGGACATAAATTGTATATTGATCTGCTGCCCGACATGCCTTTGGATATTGTGACATCGACCCTAAATCGGCGTAAATCAAAAGAAACGGTGGCGAATTTCTTGCGAAAATCCTTGCGTCTGACGCCAGAAAAAATAGCGCTCGTAATGGAATTTTCCCGCCCACTGCCTAGCGATCTTGCACCGGTATTGAAAGGTTTGAAGATTGCAGCCGCAACGTTGCGTCCGATGGATGAAGCCATTTCCACGGCGGGCGGTTTGCGGTTTGATGGCCTCAGTGAAACACTTGAGCTTGCCTATATGCAGGGCGTATTTGCTTGCGGAGAAATGCTGGATTGGGAAGCGCCCACGGGGGGCTATTTGCTAACGGCTTGTTTGGCCACGGGCAAGCTTGCAGGGCAGGCTGCTAGCGACGTTGTGCGAGCATCGCAAGGCGAATAAGCGCGCGTTCCATCACGGCCATATTGGGGGCTTTGGACGCAGATCGCAGCGTCAAATCTGTATCGGTCAGCACCCCAAGGGCCACTTCCAATTTATACATGCCCCAACTGCTTGCCTGACGGGTCATCTTGTCACGACGCGGTCCGAAAATCGGTGGACGCGCGCGCGCGATACCTGCAGACGCGCCACCCGGATCAGACGCTGCCGCGTGCAGGGCACGAAAATGGCGCATGGCAAAAATCGAGATGGCGACAGGATCGATGCCTTGGCCTTCGATTTTGCGCATGATTGGGCCCAGTTCAACTGTGCGCCCTTCGGCAACGATATTAAGCACATCGTCAACATCGGCCTCCGATGTGGCAGGGGCGCAGTTGATGATATCGTCAGAGGTCACAGCCGTCGCATCGCCGATTTTATATAGTGCGAGCTTTTCCAACGTTTGACGAAAATCACCGGGATCCAAGCTGCGCGACAGCACTTCGATATCGGTCATCGCATCGGGGGAAATTGTACCGATGCCTGACTTTTTCAAAGTCTCTTCGATTTCGGCGCGGGATGGCGGATCGGCATAGATCGCGGCGGCAAAAGCATTGGGGTGCGATTCGAAAAACTTGCGCAGCTTGGACGTCGCTTTGAGATTGCCCGCTGTGATCACCACCTGCGCATCACCGTTTTGCCAATCGGCCATCGCTTCGATGATCACAGGGGCCAGCTGTTCGGTGACATCCTCAACAAAGGCCACGCGTGGACCTGGGAAAAATCCTTGAGCTTTGATCGCGTCCGCGAGCATGGATTTGTCTTTGCGCAGCTCGCCCGCTGACATGCGTGTTAGGCGCATTTCTTCTTCGCCTTGCGGGCCGATCAATGCATTGATGAGGTCTTGGCGTTTGAGCGCAATACGCATGGCGTCAGCGCCAAAAAATAATACTCCAGCCTTGTTAGGGTCTGGTTTCGCGAAATATCCAACAGATTCGCGAGGGGACAGTTTCATGCTGTTGCTGCCATTTTTGCATGAATTTGTGCTGCGATTTGATCGGCCAAAATCGACATCAAGCGGTCATAGGCATCGCGTGTTGCGGAGACAGATGACACCGTTGATCCTGTTGCAGAATAGGCGGTAAAGCTGCGGACCTCACCAGAGGCAGCAGTTTGTCCGTCGCTGGTGCGTACCAATGTGTACTTGGCAGAGCCTGTGACGTGATAACGCGTGATCTCTTGGTCTGTTGTGATGCCAAGTCCGTCTTCGTCTGTGTCGATTGAGAAGGTCAAAAGATATTGTTCATCGGTGGCCTGCGCAAAAATGCTTTCGAGCTCATGTGCCAGCGTAAAGCCTTCGCGCGTGTCTGAAGATTCGACACGAATCTTGCCGCGTAGTTTTGAAGCCGTGCCATTTGGGCCATAAGCAGGTTGAAAACCGCAGCCCGCGAGGGCCACGGCAGAAAGCAAAAAGGTTCTGCGATTAAACAACAACATTGACGATACGCCCTGGCACCACGATGAGTTTTTTCGGTTGCCCACCATCGAGCGCCCGCACAACAACGTCGGTCTTTAGGACAAGCTTTTCAACCGCTTCTTTCGACATGTCTTTGGGCACTGTGATTTCAGCGCGGCGTTTGCCGTTGATCTGGATTGGCATGGTAACGGAATCTTCCACCAACATGGCCTCATCCGCGACGGGCCAAGGGGCGTGTACGATCAGGCCTTCGCCCCCCAAAAGCGACCACATTTCCTCGGCCAAATGCGGCGTCATTGGCGACATCAATTGCGCCAATGTTTTCAGCGCAAAGCGTTTCGCCTCGCGACCTGCTTTGGATTTGGCGATGAAATTGGTGAAACCATACAGCTTGGCGATAGACGCGTTAAACCCAAAACTGTCGACGCCCAAAGTCACCTCGACGATGGCTTTATGTGCGGTGCGAATCAGATCTTCGTCGCCTGTGCCTTGCTCAGGTTGATCGCCAAGCTCAGCTGCCAAGCGGTGCACACGGGTGAGGTGCTTGGCAGAGGCTTCCGCTCCAGAGGCGGTCCATTCCACATCGCGTTCGGGCGGGCTGTCGGACAGCACAAACCAACGGGCCGTGTCTGCGCCGTATTGTTTGATGATCTCAACTGGATCGACGACATTGTTCTTGGATTTCGACATCTTAGCTGATGGAATCACGGTGATTTTTTCGCCTGTGGCTGCCACAACAGTCTCGCCATCGCGTTCTTCCACTTCCTCTGGGTAGTGGAAAATCGCGCGGCCATGCTCATCAGTGCGCTCTGCGTTTTGATAGATCGCATGGGTGACCATGCCTTGGGTGAACAATGCGTTGAACGGCTCGCGGGCGCTGTCTGGCAGGTGGCCTGTTTCATTCATCGCGCGGGCAAAGAACCGCGAATAGAGCAGATGCAAAATCGCGTGTTCGATGCCGCCGATGTATTGATCGACATTCATCCAGTAATCGGCGTCTTCCGCGATTGTGGGTGTCGTGGCCTGAGGCGCAGTAAAGCGTGCGTAATACCAAGAGCTGTCGACGAATGTGTCCATCGTGTCGGTTTCGCGCAGCGCATCTTTGCCGCAATTTGGGCAAGCGCAGTTGCGCCATGTCGGGTGACGATCCAGCGGGTTGCCTGGGATGTCAAAGCTCACATCATCAGGCAGCTCAATCGGCAGGTTTTCTTTTTTCTCGGGCACAACACCACAGGCATCACAATGGACAACAGGGATCGGGCAGCCCCAGTAGCGTTGGCGCGACAAGCCCCAATCGCGCAGGCGATATTTGGTCACGCCTGTGCCAACGCCGTTTGATTCGCAAAAATCAACAGCGGCCTCGACAGCCTCGTCGCCAGTTTGAACCTCTTCACCGCTAAAGCCACGGATAAAGCGAACCTTTTCGGATTTGAGCGGCACATAGGCCTCATTCGCTTTGGCCTCGCCCTCAATCGGTTCAAAAACAGGTGCGATCGGCAGGTCGTATTTGGTGGCGAATTCGAAGTCGCGCTGATCATGCGCAGGGCAACCAAAGACAGCGCCTGTGCCGTAATCCATCAAGATAAAATTGGCGATGTAAACTGGTAATTCCCAAGCGGTATCAAAAGGATGACGCACTTTCAGACCAGTGTTCAATCCCAGCTTTTCAGCCTTTTCAATCGCTTCTGCCGTGGTGCCACCTTTGCGGCACTCTTCGCAGAAGGCCGCGATTTCGGGATTCTCGTCAGCAAGCGCTTTGGCCAGCGGGTGATCCGCAGAAATGCCAACAAAAGACGCGCCGTTCAATGTGTCAGGACGTGTGGTGTAAACCTCGATCCGATCTTGATTGGCAGGGCCGTCGATCAACGAGAACGAAAACTGCAATCCGCGAGATTTGCCAATCCAGTTTTTTTGCATGGTTTTGACCTTGTCGGGCCAATTGTCCAAATGGTCGATCGATTCCAAAAGGTCTTCGGAATAGTCGGAAATTTTAAAGAACCACTGCGTTAACTCGCGACGTTCCACCAAAGCGCCAGAACGCCAGCCGCGGCCATCTTCGACCTGCTCGTTGGCAAGCACAGTCATGTCGATGGGATCCCAATTGACCACAGCGTTTTTGCGGTACACCAAGCCTTTGTCGAGCATATCGATAAACATAGACTGCTGCTGACCGTAATATTCAGGATCACAGGTCGCAAACATCCGCGTCCAATCTATCGACAGGCCGAGCGGTTTCATTTGATCGACCATGGTGTCGATATTGGCGTAGGTCCATGTTTTCGGGTGTCCGCCAGAGGCCATCGCAGCATTTTCGGCGGGCATGCCAAAGGCGTCAAAGCCCATAGGGTGCAAGACGTTATGGCCAGTTGAAGATTTATACCGCGCCACAACATCGCCCATGGTGTAGTTGCGTACGTGTCCGATGTGGATACGGCCCGAAGGATAGGGGAACATCTCAAGCACGTAATATTTGGGCTTGCTTTCATCACGTTTGGCAAGAAAGACCTCGCCTTCGTTCCAAGCTTTCTGCCATTTGGGTTCAAGGTCGGCAGGAGTGTAGCTGGTCATGTGTCGTATCCTTCGGGTCTTCATCAAAACGCCGAGCACGTCGGCTCGGCGTGATCTTAAGGTATGGTTTTAACGCGGTGGCGCTTGCGTTACTTACCGCTGCGCAACTGGCGCGCGCGAGTTAAAATTGCGTCTTCGACAGCGTGAACAGTGTCGTTGGTCACAGCGCCGCCGCGGGTATAAAGGGACAGGTTCAAAGTGCGTGCATCAAGCGCGGGATCGGTGACGTGAATCACTGCGCGATAGCTGCGTCCGCCGCCGGGGGGCGTGCCGTATCCGGTGATGATCACACCAGTGAACGGATCAGCCGATTGCACAGGCAGAAAGGACAGCACATCAAGGGCTGCGTTCCAGATGTATTTGTTGACTTGCGCGCCAGCTTCCAGTGAACCACGTCCACCACCAAGAACTTTGCGACGATTGGCTTGTTCGATCACGATCACTTCGCCAGTGGCCAACTCAACAGCTTGGCCCGTTTTGCGGGTGTCCACGGTTTCGCCCGCGACTTGGGTCGTGCGCCCGCCGCCTGACAAAGATCCTGATCCGATCGACCCGACGCTATTGCCAACAGATCCAAGACTGCCATTGCCGCAGCCGGTCAAAGTGAAAGCGGCTGCTAGGCCGAGCAGAGCGGTGGTTTTCAAGCGGAGCATACTGTGGTTTCCCTAACGATCAATCGCGGCAACCGTATCGCCCAATGTCAGGATGAACAAGACCTTTGGCAGCGCCGAGGCGCGTGCAAAGCAAAGACCTGCACAACGAAAAGGGCCGCCCCCGAAGGAGCGGCCCTAGAAAGTCTAAAGTCTTAGTGACTTAGAAGCTCAAAGAAAGTGCAACTGTTGTACCGTCGAGAAGCTCGTAGCCGCCAACAACTGTGTCGATGTCGTCACCGCCGCCAACGTTTGTTTGGTCAGCGTAGGAAGCAAGAACAGATGCGCCGCCACCGAGGTCGTATTCAGCGATGAAGTAAGCGCCGAAATCGTCGTCTGTGAGGCTGTCACCGTCAACGTAACCAACTGTAAGTACCAGCTCGTCCATTGTGTATGAACCGCCGAGGCCGTACTCGTCAGAACCGTTGAGTGATTTGTAGTAAGCTTTTGCTTCGATTGCGTTCGCAGCGTATGCAACGGACACACCGTAGTTGTCGTCGAGAGCTGTTTCAGACACGTAGAATGCGCCAAGAGTGATGTCGCCAACTGGGTATGAAACTTCGATACCTGTTGAAGATTCACCTTCTGAGTCAGCGTATGCAACAGTTACGTCAGCACCAGCGAATGATGTACCAACAGCAAGAGCAAAGATCTCTTCGTATGTGTAGTCGCCGTTAGCGATCGCGTCTGCAGAAGACTCAGCCGCTGTAACTGCTTCTTGGTATGCAGCAGAGAAGCTTACGTTGCCGAATTCGCCTTTAACACCGACAGAAGTCTGGAATGTTTCGCCAGTGTCTGTGTCTACGCCAGTAGAGATTGCGCCTTCGATGCCGCCGAACATACCGGAAACTTTAAGAACGTCTTCGCCGTCAACTGCGGAGAAGTTGTCTTCGTCCATTTCAGAAACGCCAGAGAAGTATTCAGCAGCTGCGTACTCTGTATCGCCGAATGTCAAAGCGTATGTGCCGTTAGACAAAGACAAAGTGAGATTGTCGTCTGAAGTGAAGTCATCGTCGTTGTTTGAGCTGAACTCTTCGAGTTCAAAACCGTAAGTTACAGTCGCTGTCCAACCGTTGTTCAACTCTTGTGACATAGTTACGTCGAGATCAACGTCAGCGTAAACGCCGTCAGTGTGATCGTCGTTGTAGCCCAATGTCGCTGAACCGGAGAATGAAACGTCAGCTGATGCGGCGCCAGCGAAGGCGACGATGGCAGCTGAGGAGAGAAGAATCTTTTTCATTGTTACCCTCGTGGATTTGAAAAATTTGTTCATGCTAGGTCGTCCAGCACATGACGAGACATTTGCGGCTTATCTGGCTTTGGGTCAAGTGAACTGAGACGGTGTGATGCGCTCTGGCAATAAATGATGCAACTTGGTCACACACCGGTTGCATCACCAGCCTGCACTGGCCTAAACATCCCTTAATGATCAAGTTTTATTGGGTTTGGAGGCCGTCATGGGGCTGAGCGATATTCAAAATAGAGTCGAAAAAGAGGCCCTTCGCGTGGGCAGAGACCCCAAAACGGCACAGCTTATCGCAGTTTCAAAGGTTCAGCCGAATGCGCGAGTCGAACAGGTTTTGCAGCAAGGGCAGCGAGTCTTTGGCGAAAATCGCGTTCAAGAGGCGGCTGGAAAGTGGCCTGCGTTCAAAGAAGTCTACGCGGGCGTCGAGTTGCATTTGATCGGACCGATGCAATCGAACAAGGTGCGACAAGCGATGGGTCTGTTCGATGTCATCCATACAGTGGACCGTCCTAAGATCGCGCAGACAATTGCGCGTATCAAAGACGAGACAGGATCTTGCCCGCGTCTTTATATACAGGTCAACACTGGGGCAGAGCCGCAAAAAGCGGGCGTTTTGCCCGACGAGGCCGACGCCTTTATAGAGATGTGTAAAGAATTGGGCCTGCCGATTGAGGGGCTGATGTGTATCCCGCCCTCTGATCAAGACCCGTCCGCGCATTTCGCGCTATTGGCCGATATCGCCAAACGCAATGGCTTGGGCGGTCTATCGATGGGCATGTCGGGTGATTTCGAGCAGGCCATCGCACATGGCGCGACATATGTACGTGTTGGGTCTGCGATCTTTGGCGAGCGGACGCACGAAGGCACGTAAATCAGCTAGGCCATAAGTCTAGCGTATTATAAGACGGGTGCTGGGTGTCAGGTGTTCCACGATCCAACGTAAATGATCGGCACGAAAAGCCACGCAGCCCTCAGTCGGATAACGGGGTCTGCGCCAGCGGTGCATAAAAATGGCTGAGCCTTTATGTGCTGTGGCGTCTGGCCGGTTCCAATCGGTGATCACCACAAGGTCATATAGACGGTCCCCGCGGCGCAGTTTTTCGTGACTGGATCCAAAAGGTGCTTTGACCAATAGATTATAATCAGGGTGATCGGGCGCATCGCACCACAGATCACGAGGCAGAATCATCTCAGCATTGATCGGTCCCGTGATTGAGGGCGTTCGATCGGCGCGATACAGCACGCCTGGCATCGCATGCACACCACGTGGAGAGGCTCCATCGCCCTCGCGTTTGTCAGATGTGGTGCCGCCTTTGCCGAAAGAGCAGGGAAAACGCCGCCCCATAAAGCGTGCACCCCATTTGGTGACGACAATGTCTTTGGCTGAGATCGGCGCATTTACAGGGCGCATTATAGTAAGTGTCCTGATTTTTCCGCCTTGGTCGCAAGATAAGCGCTGTTGTGACTGTTTTTGCCAACTTCCAACGGCACGCGAGACACGACCTCGATGCCCTGATCTTGCATACGGGCGATCTTGGCGGGGTTGTTCGTCATCAAATTGACCGCGCTGAATCCCATTTCTTTCAAGATAGCCGCCCCGATACGGAAATCACGTTCGTCGTCCTCAAACCCAAGACGGTGATTGGCTTCTACCGTATCAAAGCCTTGGTCTTGTAACGAATAGGCGCGCATTTTGTTGGCGTGGCCGATGCCGCGCCCTTCTTGGTTAAGGTATAACAACACGCCGCTGCCCATTTCACCCATATGTGTCAAAGCAGCATGCAGCTGTGGGCCGCAATCGCATTTGAGCGAGCCAAATATATCGCCAGTAAAGCAGGCCGAATGCAGGCGGGCCAGAACAGGCGCATTCCTGTCGGGTTTGCCAATTTCGATGGCAAAATGCTCTGTGCCACCATCATCGGGGCGAAACACATGCACCCGTCCGGCGTTATGGGCCGCAAGTGGCACGCGGGCGTGCACCACATCCTGCAGCGGCGCGAGCAGTGACATATAAGGAGAGGCCTCCTCTGCGGGAACCACGGTCAAACCATTCTGTGCCGCAAGGGTCATTGCGTTATCAGTGTTCACAAGTAAGACAGCGGGCAGCAGTTGCGCAGATTTGGCCAGCTTGATTGCAGCGCGGTGACGTTCGGCGCAGCCCTCGCGCGCACTGACAAAGGGCCCTTTCAGTGGCGAGGCCAAATCATCCGCAGGGTTTGCTATGGCTTCGATCCACGATGTTTTGGCATCTGCGGGCAATTCCAGCCGCGCGATATCACCGTCATAGGCAGGCGCTTTAAGCGTCGTGGCCCTGCGCGCGGTGATGGCCAGTACAACAGGCCCGATGGATTTAAATGTTTCTAGCCTGTCTTTGGATAGATGTTCTGCCGCAATCGCCAAAGACATACCTGTGGCCGAGCGCAACACAATCGGCACCCCCATACGCAAATCAGCGCGGGCGCGGGCGATCAGTTCGGGCAGGCTAGGGGCTAGGCTCATGTTAATTTCCATAAATATCACTGCGCTATGTGTAGTGAGCTTTTTCAGAAAGTGAAACATATCGCGTGAATGTGAAACATACCCCGTGAAAATGACACGGTTGCGTGAGGGCGCTGTTGTAAATCTTGCCGAAAGCGTGAAGCCACATCACATCATGAGCAGAGATAAACAAAGGAGGGCATTCAAAATGGCCACTCTCAAAAAAATTCTGCTGGTGGACGATGACGACGATCTGCGCGAAGCGCTGAGCGAGCAGTTGGTGATGACAGAAGATTTCGATGTTTTCGAAGGCGACAGTGGTGCGGCCGGCATGGAGCGAATCAAAGATCAACATTACGATCTGGTGATGCTGGATGTGGGTCTGCCCGACACTGATGGTCGAGAGCTGTGCAAATTGATGCGCAAAAGCGGTGTGAAGGCGCCCATCTTGATGCTCACTGGGCATGACACGGATGCCGATACCATTTTGGGTCTGGATGCGGGGGCCAATGACTATGTGACCAAACCGTTTAAATTCCCTGTGCTTTTGGCCCGTATTCGCGCGCAGCTGCGCACGCATGAGCAATCAGAATCCGCGGTGTTCCAGCTTGGCCCGTATTCGTTCCAACCTGCGCAAAAGATGTTGGTGACCGAAGATGAAAAGAAAATTCGTCTGACCGAGAAAGAAACCAACATTCTCAAATATCTTTACCGGTCCTCTGAAACCGTTGTGCCGCGCGATGTGCTGCTGCATGAGGTCTGGGGCTACAATGCTGGCGTGACCACGCACACGCTTGAGACACATATCTACCGTTTGCGCCAAAAGATCGAACCTGATCCCTCGAATGCGCGCATTCTTGTGACGGAATCCGGTGGGTATCGTTTGGCGTCCTAAGCGGCCACGCTGACTTAATATATATATGACAAGACCCTGATCGTTTTGATCGGGGTCTTTTTTTGTGCGTTTGGTTAAAAATAGGTCTTCTTTTTCGGCATCGCTTGGAATGCACTTGTGTCAAGTACGCGCCGCCTTGAACCGCCCCAGCGTCGCCTATTGTCTCAGCTCAAGTACGTGATCGTACATGAGATTGTAGACACAAAGATCGGCCATATATGGAACTGCGCTTTTTCGAAATTTACCGAAACCCCGAATATCTTTGGCTTTTGGCCGAAGGCATCACCTTGAGCGCTGGCGTGACGCTGGCTGGCGCTGTGCTGGGGTTCATTTTGGCGCTGGGCTTGGCCGCCGCGCGCTATGAAAAAATTCCTGTTCTGCGCTATATATCAGCCGGTTATGTGGATTTCATTCGCAACACACCACTCATTGTTCAGTTGTTTTTCGTGGCTTTTGGCCTGCCGCAACTGCTTGGCTATGTTTGGCCATTTTGGGCTCATGCCGTCTTGGCATTGATGTTGAACTTTTCGGCCTATTTCGCCGAAATTCTGCGGGCAGGGTTTCAGGTGGTCGATACAGGCCAGCATGATGCTGCCAAAGCTTTGGGCATTCCGCGCTATATTCAATTCATCAAAATTATCGTGCCGCAATCGATTGCGCAAATGTTTGCGTCGCTCAATTCGCAGTTCATCTTCTTGTTTTTGACCACAGGTGTAATTTCCGAGATCGGCGTGCGCGATTTGACCAATGCAGGCCTTTATATCGACAGTCGCACGTTTCGGTCATTTGAAGTCTTCTTCACCCTGACCGTGCTGTATATCCTGCTGTCTTTGGCCTTTAAGGCCTTGATGTACGCAATTGAGAAGCGCGCCTTTCGTTGGAAAACAGCACGATGAGAGATTTATTTATTTCCCTGATGGGCAAGCCTGACGGCATCATTTTGTTCCAGCTGATCGAAGCCACGCAATTCACGATTTATCTGTCTTTGATCGCCTTTCTTGGTGGTGGAATCATTGGCGGGTTGGTGACTTTGCTTCGCATCATGCCGAATAAAACCGCGAAAAGCATCGCTGTCAGCTACATTTGGCTATTCCAATCCACGCCGCTGCTGATGCTGCTGTTCCTCACGGGACTTGGCGCGCCCGCGCTCTTGGGTATTACCATCGACCCTTGGATCGCCGCGATATTTTCGCTGACGATTTATGCCTCGGCCTATCTGGCTGACGTTTGGCGCGGGGCGATTGAAAGCGTGCCGCAAGGCCAATGGGAAGGCGCGCGTGCGATTGGGCTTGGGTTCTACCTGACCTTGCGCAAAGTGGTCTTGCCGCAAGCGCTGAACATCGCTTTGGCGCCGACTGTGGGCTTTATGGTGCAGATCATTAAAGGCACTTCGCTGGCTTATATCATCGGGTTTCATGACCTTATGGCGATCGGCAAGCGCTGGGCCAATGCCCCTGTCGAGGGCTCAGAACCCTTCGTGATTTATCCGCTCATGGCGCTGATTTATTTCAGCCTTTGCTATCCGCTGACCCTGTGGTCGCGCTGGTTAGAGAAACGCCTTGGGTCGCCCGCCCACTGAATTCACCCATTCAAAAATTTTATTCACCTCAAGGAGACCCCAATGTTGAATATTAAAGTAAAATCCCTGATCGCAGCCGCAGCGCTGGCCTTGCCATTTTCGGCCCCCGCCCACGCGGACCTGTCCGATATTTTGTCTGAAGGCGTGATCAAAATCGCTGTGCCAGAAAGCTTTGCGCCTTTCGGGTCGCTTGGTGTTGAAGGCGAACATGTTGGCTATGACGTTGATGTTGCGAAACTTTTGGCCGAAAATCTTGGCGTAGAGCTTGAAATCGTGCCGGTTGTGTCCAAACAGCGTATTCCTTTTCTTGAAACAGAGCGCGTTGATTTGGTGATCTCGTCATTGGGGGCCAACCCTGAGCGTGCGAAATCCATCTGGTTCTCTGCTGCCTACGCGCCTTTCTATTCTGGTGTCTTTGCATCTGACGACACAATGATTAGCTCTGCCGCTGATCTGTCTGGGCTGACCATCGGCGTGACCGGCGGCAACTTGGAAGACCTAGAACTGTCCAAAATCGCGCCAGAGGATGCCAAAATCGTGCGTTTCGGCGATGATGCGGCCACTCTGTCTGCCTATACGTCTGGTCAAATCGACGTGTTGGTCACAGGCAACACAGCTGCGGCGCAGTTGACTGTTGATCACCCCGAAATCAGCATCGCCACCAAGATCATCCTGAAAGAAAGCCCTGCGTTCATTGGTGTGAAAAAAGGCGACTTTGATCTGCTGCAATGGGTCAACGTCTTTATCTTGCACAAAAAACTGGGCGGCGAATTGGACGTGATTTCCCAAGAGTGGTTCGGTCAGCCATTGCCCCCACTGCCAACATTCTAAGACGTAGTATTTTTTGATTTGAAAAGGCCTCGCATGTCGGGGCCTTTTTGCATGTTGGTTTCGGGCGTGTGGCAATCGTCTTCAATTGATCCAGTTCTGGGTGGCGCTGGCGGCAAAGGCCGATTAACCTGACGACCAAACGTAAAGGCCGTCTTGGCCAAATCGCAGGGACTTACACATGTCATTCACACTTGCCACTTGGAACATCAATTCAGTCCGCCTGCGCGCACCGCTTGTTGAAAAACTTTTGTCCGAGCAAGCCCCCGATGTGTTGTGTCTGCAAGAGTGTAAATCCCCCGTCGATAAAATCCCGCTCGAGGGCTTTCATGCGCTGGGCTACACCCACATGGTTGCGCGCGGACAAAAGGGCTATAACGGCGTTGCGATCTTGTCAAAACTGCCGATTGCGGATGCGGGAGGCGAAGATTACGCCAGCTTGGGCCATGCGCGCCACGTTGCGGGCAAGCTGGAAAACGGTGTGACCATTCACAACTTTTATGTGCCCGCTGGCGGTGACAAACCCGACCGCGAGATCAATGAAAAATTTGGTCAAAAGCTCGATTACCTTACTGAAATGCGCGACGCCTTTCATGCGGCAAAACTTGAGAAATCGATCCTTGTGGGCGATTTGAACATCGCGCCGCGCGAAGACGATGTGTGGGACCACAAAAAGATGCGCAAAATCGTCTCGCATACAGAAATCGAAATCGAACATCTGGCCCAGACACAAGAGGCAGGCGGTTTTGTTGACATCACCCGCCAAGACATCCCCGAAGGGCTTTTGTACAGCTGGTGGTCATATCGCGCCAAAGATTGGGACGCCGCAGATAAGGGCCGTCGTTTGGATCACATTTGGGGCACATCCGATATTTCAAACGCTGCACATTCCAGCCGTGTTCTGCGCGACGCCCGTGGATGGGTCCAGCCGTCTGACCATGCGCCAGTGTTTGCCACCTTCGACCTTTAATTCTGCTGCCAACCGGCGCATATAAGGCACAAGCAAAGTTACAGGAGAGACCCAGATGATTGAACTCGGGACACCCAAAACCCCCACTGCGGGTGCGCATATTATTGACGTAAACGAAGACACCTTTATGGCTGAAGTCGTAGAGATGTCGAAAACGGTCCCTGTGATCATCGACTTTTGGGCGCCTTGGTGTGGCCCATGCAAAACGCTTGGGCCTGCTTTGGAAGCGGCAGTCAACGCCGCCGATGGCAAAGTGCGCATGGCCAAAATCGATGTCGACAAAAACCAAATGCTTGCAGGGCAAATGCGGGTTCAATCAATCCCGACTGTTTTTGCCTTTTGGCAAGGCGAGCCGATCGATGGCTTTCAAGGCGCACTGCCGCAATCCGAAATCGATGCTTTTGTCGCCAAACTGCTGGACCTCGGTGATGACGGTGGCTTGGACGCGGCGGTCGAGGCGGCCGATGAGATGTTTGAGGCAGGCGATATTGACGATGCGGCGGAAACCTATGCGGCGATCTTGGAAGAAGACTCTAAAAACGTTGGTGCTTTCGCAGGTCTTGCTAAATGTCGTATCGCGCAAGGCGCATTGGACGAGGCCGAAGCGGTCTTGAACGGTATGCCTGCTGAGATTTCCGAAAACCCAATGATCGAGGCCGTTTTCGCGCAAATAGCACTGGCTCGCGAAGCCGAAAACGCAGGTCCAGTTGCCGATCTGACCGCAGCTGTCGCGGCTGATCCCGCTAATATGCAAGCGCGACTTGATTTGGCGACTGCCTTGCACGCAAACGGCCAAGTCGAAGATGCCGTAGACGCGCTTTTGGCAGCGTTCAAACAAGATCGCGATTGGAACGAGGGTGCAGTCAAAGAACAATTGTTCAAGATTTTCGATAGTTTAAAAGCCAACGATCCGATTGTTTTGAACGGCCGGCGCAAATTGTCGTCCATGATATTTGTCTGATGGGACTGGCGGGCTAAGTCATGGCTATGAAAAATTCAAATGATCTGCCTTTGACGCTGCCCGTCTTTCCTTTGCCTGGTGCGCTTTTGTTGCCGCGCACGCCTTTGCCTTTGCACATTTTTGAGCCCCGTTATTTGCAAATGGTCGAGGATTGCATGAAAACCCCCGAACGCCTGATCGTTATGGCGCAACCACGCGGTGGGGCGGCGGGCGATCGTCTGAATGCCATTGGCTGCGCAGGACGTTTGACGGGCTTTAACGAGACCGATGACGGGCGTTATATGATCACGTTGACTGGTATTTCGCGCTGTCGTATCGGCGATGAAATTGACGGATTCGTACCCTATCGGCGCGCGACTGTTGACTGGTCCGGTTTTGAACGAGACCTTGGCGGGGCGGAACACGATAAGGGGATGGATCGCAAAGCGATGCTGACACTGTTGCGGCGGTATTTTGCTGAGGAAGAGTTCAATGTCGATTGGGACGGGTTGGCTGGGGCCTCTGACGAGGTTTTGATCAACTCCATTTCGATGCTTTGCCCGTTCGATGCGGAAGACAAGCAAGCCCTGCTCGAAGCACCGTCTTTGTCGACACGCCGAGAAACGCTCGTCACACTTATGGAATTTGCCCTACGTGGCGGCACCAACGAGGACATGATGTAATGACACCTGATGAAATTCATTTTGATCGCAGAATGCTTGAAGCCTTGGTGTGCCCGCATACACGCGGTATTTTGATCTATGATGCCGAGGCGCAAGAACTGGTGTCGAAAACGGCAGGTCTGGCCTATCCCATCCGCAACGGTATTCCGATTATGCTGATGGACGAAGCGCGGCGTTTGGACGACTGATCTTAACTCAGGCAGCTTGTGCTAAAGCGGTTTGCCCTGCATCAGTTTGGGTAAATCGCCACTGACGCCCGCCGCCTCGCGCATGGCTGCACGGCGCAAGGATGGCAGGGCGTTTACCACACCCATGCCCAGATCACGTCCTAAACGCAGCAACGGGTTGTCGTTTGAAAACAACTTGTTGAACCCGTCTGTCATCGCCGCCTGCGTGGTGACATCAAAGCGGCGCCACTGCTGGTAACGGCTTAATACATTGATGCGCCCGATGTCTTCGCCGCGCCGATGCGCATTCACCAAGACTTCGGCCAGCGCGCCCACATCCTTGAAACCTGCATTCAAACCTTGCCCTGCAATCGGGTGCATCCCGTGGGCGGCGTCACCAACCAAAGCCACGCGATCAGATGCAAAGGCATTGGCCAAGGTTAAGTTTAACGGATAGGTAAATCGCTTGCCCGCCAAAGAAATTTCGCCCAGAAAATCGCCAAAACGCGGGCGTAACACGTCCAGATAATCTGCATCTGACAGCGCGTTTATATCGGCTGCGACGCTGGTTTTTTCGGTCCAAACGATCGAGCTTTTGTTGTCTGGCAAAGGCAAAATGGCCAAGGGGCCAGCGGGCATGAAATATTGATGTGCGCAGCCCTCGTGGGGCAACTCATGCGCAATAGCGCAGACCAAAGCTGTCTGATCATAGCCCCAGCCGGTGCGCGCGATGCCAGCACGCTTGGCCGTGCCCGAGGTGCGCCCATCGCAGCCCGCAATCAAGGCGCCCGACAGCGTTGTCCCATCCTCCAATGTCAGATGCGCGCCCAAAGCGTCCACAGTTTGCGCGGCCACTGAGCCTGTCACTTGCGTGATGCGCGGATGTTTGGTCAATGCGTTTAGCAACGCGCGGCGCAAAAAACGATCCTCGACCATAAACCCGACAGGTCCGTCATCGGTTTCAGCGTGGTCAAATTCCAACACGAACGGCGCAGGGCCGTCGCCCGATTTGCCGTCTGTGACTTTGACGTCCAAAATGGGTTGGGCATTGTCGTACACTATGTCCCAAACGCCCAAAGCTTTCAGTAACCTTTGCGACGATACCGACAGCGCATAGCCGCGTCCGTCAAAGCCGTCATCCGCCAAAGCAGAGGCGCTGAGACGGTCAATGATAGTCACGTTTAAGCCAGCGTTTGCAAGGGCCAAAGCCAAAGCCGGGCCATTGAGCCCACCGCCCACAATCAGGATGTCATTTGAATCTGTCATGCCGTCAATATGGCGCGCAATGCGGGATTGTCCATGCGTGTTTGTGCCGCTAGCTTGGGGCAAAATAATACGAATTGTTATTCGACGTTATCTTGACACCAAACTGACGACAAAGAGGCGACCCATGTCCAATATTTTCAAAAAATCCATGTGCGATTTGGGCCGTCATGTCGGGGCGGGGGCGCTGGATCCGCTCGACATCACGGCGCAATATCTGGACGCCGCCGAGGCGCATCCTAATGGGGCACGTATATATGCCCGCATCACGCGTGAGCGTGCGCTGAGCGAGGCAGCAGCCGCCAGTAAGCGTGCCAAGTCTGGTACGCGGCGCGGGCTTTTGGATGGGGTGCCTGTGTCTTGGAAAGACCTGTTCGACACATCGGGTACAGCAACAGAAGCTGGATCAGGCCTGCTTGAAGGACGCGTGCCAACTGATGACGCCGAAGTGGTGCGCCGCGCCACAGCAAGTGGCCTTGTGTGTTTGGGCAAAACCCATATGAGTGAATTGGCATTTTCAGGTTTGGGCCTCAATCCGGTAACAGAAACAACGCCTTGTGTGAATGATCTTGCCGCCGTGTCTGGCGGCTCATCGTCAGGCGCTGCGGGATCTGTCGCGTTTGAATTGGCCCCCGGGGCTATCGGCACAGACACCGGTGGATCGGTGCGCATCCCTGCGGCGTGGAATGATTTGGTGGGGTTGAAAACCACTTCGAACCGCTTGCCATTGACAGGTGTGGTGCCACTGGCTGAGTCGTTTGATACCGTTGGACCTTTGGTCAAAACGGTTGAGGACGCGGCCGAGGTCTTTGCGATTTTAGATGGCACGCCAGCGCCGAATCTGCGTGATGCGTCGCTTAAAGGCAAGCGTCTTCTGATGTTGGAAACTGTTGCTTTTGATGACATTCGCGAGGCCCCTTTGGCGGGATTCGAGCGCGCAGTGCTGCGGTTGAAAGATGCTGGTGCTATTATTGAACGTGGCGCGGTGGATGTGGTCGAGCAAGCAATGGCGCTGTCGGGTATTTTATTTCCCGCAGAAGCTTATGGCACATGGCGCGATGTGATCGAGGCCAATCCAGATGTGATGTTCCCGCCGATTTTAGAGCGCTTCCGCGCGGGCGGCACTGTTATGGCGGCGGATTATGTCGATGCTTGGCGCAAATTGCAGATGTATCGTGCAGAGTATTTGGCCGCCACAGCTGGCTACGATGCGGTGATCTTGCCCACGGCCCCGATTTTGCCGCCCAATATGGACCGGCTTTTGACCGACAACGACTATTATGTGACCGAAAACCTTTTGGCGCTGCGCAATACGCGCATTGGCAATTTGATGGGGCTGACGGGATTGACGCTGCCGACAGGTGTGCCGTCCACTGGGCTTTTGCTTCAAACCCCGCCAAATACCGAGCACGCGCTTTTGCGTTTGGGGGCAGCGGTAGAGCGCGCCTTGGCCTAAAAGTCACAGGTCCGCACGACTGGCATTGAAAAGGCGCGTCTTTTTCTGGACCGTTTGACTTGAACGCGGTAACGTAGCTTCAAACAAGCGGGCAAAATGATCCGTAAAGACGAGGCAGTAGCAGTAATCATGACGTTTCCTGAGCGGTTTTCGAACCTGCCTGAATATGCGTTTCCGCGTTTGAGAACCCTTCTCGATGCGCATGCGCCAGGCGGTGAGATCATACATATGACCATCGGCGAACCCCGCCATGCGATGCCCGATTTTGTCGGGGATGTTATGATGCAAGCTGTTGATCTGTTTTCCAAATATCCCGCCAATCATGGTACGCCAGAATTGCTTGACGCAATCGCTGGTTGGGTCAAACGTCGCTTTGATGTGGTGGTTGATCCGGCCACTCAAATTATGACGCTTAACGGCACACGCGAAGGCCTGATGAATGCCTGTATTGCGCTCTCGCCTGAAACCAAGCGCGGCAAAAAACCAGTCGTTTTGATCCCCAATCCGTTCTACCAAGTTTACGCCGTGGCCGCAGCGACGGTCAGCGCGGAACCCATTTTTGTGCCAGCGACAGCAGAAACGGGGTTTTTGCCAGATTACGCTAGCTTGCCTGACGAGATTTTGGACCGGACGACCGTGGTCTATATTTGCAGCCCGTCGAACCCCCAAGGCGCCGTGGCGCCGCGTGACTATTTGTGTGATTTGATTGCTCTGGCAGAAAAACACGATTTCACGATTTTTGCCGACGAATGCTATTCCGAGATCTATCGCGGCGCGGCCCCAGTGGGCGCGTTAGAGGCGGCACAAGATTTCGGCGCTGATCCTGAACGTGTGGTGATTTTCCATTCCTTGTCAAAACGCTCTAACCTACCAGGATTGCGCTCTGGCTTTGTGGCCTCTGGCCCGAAAAATATCGAACAGATCAAACAACTGCGGGCTTATTCCGGGGCGCCATTGCCGTTGCCCATTCAAGCGGTATCTGCACGGGCTTGGGCTGATGAAGCCCATGTGGCCGCATCGCGCGCGCTTTATGTTGAAAAACTAGACCTAGCCGATGAAATCTTTTCTGGCATTGATGGAGCAGGCGCGCCGCAGGCTGGTTTCTTTTTATGGCTTCCTGTGGAAGACGGCGAAAAGGCCGCATTGAAACTATGGACTGAAACGGGCGTGCGGGTTGTTCCGGGCGCTTATTGGTCACGAGACGTTCAGGGGCACAACCCTGGCAAAAACTATATTCGGGTCGCTTTGGTGGCCCCAAAAGCAGAGACACAGCACGGGCTTACAACGCTTCGTGACTGTTTGTACGGTTGAAAGAGGCGAAAATGGCATCCTATCAGGCACGTGGTCGCGACCCACTTTTTGACAAAAACACCCAAGCGATTTTAGAACGCAGAGGGCGAGAACTGGTGGGGATCGGGCTGTTGCTTGGCGCTGTGATTATGGCGTTGATGTTAGGATCGTATTTGCCTGAGGACCCAAGCTGGTTGTCGGCCACCGATGCGCCAGTAAACAATGTCTTTGGACGCATGGGCGCGTCAATTGCTTCGCCCTTGATGATCATTGTTGGCACGGCGTCTTGGGGTATTTCAGCCGTGTTTGCCGTTTGGGGAATACGCTTTGTTACCCACCGTGGGGCAGAGCGGTCTTTGTCACGCGTGGTGTTTGCGCCGATCTCGATTGCCTTGATTGCTGTTTATGCGTCAACCTATGCCAGCGTTGGCGTGCAAAGTCATGGCGGTCTATTTGGTGATACTGTTTTGTCGGCTTTGATCCAGATGCTGCCGCTCACACCCGCTTTGGCATTGAAAACATTGGCTTTCGTGGCATTCTTTGCCGCTGTAGCCATGACGTTGTTTGTGTTTGGGTTTACACGTCAAGAGTTGCGCACTTTAGGTCGCTTTATGCTTTACGGGTTGATCGGACTGTATTCTTTGATTTTGCACGCAACTGGTAAAGCCGCACGCGGTTCTGTCGCAACAGGTCAACGTATTGTGGTGACAGCCAGTGAGCGCCGTGCGGAAAAGCAGCGTATTTTGGCGGAAAACCAAGCCCTGTTTGAGGCTGAACAGGCCGTTGCCCCGCGTGTCGTGCGCGCTGAATCGCATCAAGACGATGTGTTGGAACAGCCAGAGCCGACAGAATACGCAGAAAAATCTGGCCTGTTTTCCAAAATGCCTACCTTGTTGAAGCGTACTCCAGATGTTTCGTTGCAGCCTGAGCTGGTTGAGCCAGAATTGGCACCAGAGCCGGATGTGGGTGGCGGATTTGATGATCGCATTCGCAGCAAAATTTCAAACGTGGTGAATGCGCGGGTGCGGGCCGGCTCACGGGCGATTTCGACGACAGGTGGTCGTGTCGAGCCGCCGTTGTCTGCTGCACAAGCGGCCGTGGCGAAGTATAAAAAAGGCCCGAAACCGATGATCTTCTCTCAACCTGCGCCCTCTGTCGCGGCAGAGACTGAAGCAAGGTTTGATGATCCGGCGACTTACAGCGATGAAACGCTGGCCTATGCAGATGATAATTATACCGAGGGTTATTCTGCAGCCCCCACGGGTTACGTACCGGTGGATTATGACGATGACATCGCACTGGATACGCCCGAATATGTCGCGCCAAATGCAGCACGTTACGAGCCTGCTGTAACTGCACCAGAGCCAAAACGCGTTGTGCAGCATCCAGTTCGTAAACCTGCGGTGAAGTCAAAACAAGCCCAAGCCGAGGCGCAGCCCGCGTTGATATTCAAGTTTGAAGAAGCCGTTTACCAGCGCCCACCTTTATCTTTGTTGGAGAGTGCCGATACCGTTGAGCGGTTTACGTTGTCCGATGAGGCTTTGGAAG
This sequence comes from Pacificibacter marinus, assembly GCF_018860665.1. GTDB lineage: Bacteria > Pseudomonadota > Alphaproteobacteria > Rhodobacterales > Rhodobacteraceae > Celeribacter > Celeribacter marinus_A. The sequence continues at coordinate 50,764 of NZ_JAHKPK010000022.1, read as the reverse complement.
AAAATGCGCGCATGTTGGAAAACGTGCTGGATGATTACGGCGTCAAAGGCGAAATCGTTTCTGTGCGTCCGGGCCCAGTTGTGACCATGTATGAACTTGAACCTGCGCCCGGTTTGAAGGCCTCACGCGTCATTGGTCTGGCCGATGATATTGCGCGTTCCATGTCTGCGCTTTCTGCGCGTGTGTCCACTGTGCCGGGTCGCACTGTGATCGGGATCGAGCTGCCGAATGAAAACCGCGAGAAAGTTGTCTTGCGTGAAATCCTGTCAGCGCGTGATTTTGGCGACAGTAATATGAAGCTGCCGTTGGCTTTGGGCAAGGACATTGGCGGTGATCCCATCGTGGCCAACCTTGCCAAAATGCCTCACTTGCTGATCGCTGGTACCACCGGTTCGGGTAAATCTGTGGCGATCAATACCATGATCTTGTCGCTTTTGTACAAGCTGACGCCGGATGAATGCCGGATGATCATGATCGATCCCAAAATGCTTGAGCTGTCTGTTTACGATGGCATCCCGCACCTGTTGTCGCCTGTTGTCACCGATCCGAAAAAGGCTGTTGTGGCGTTGAAATGGACCGTGGCAGAGATGGAAGATCGTTACCGCAAGATGTCCAAAATGGGCGTGCGTAACATCGATGGCTATAATGGTCGTGTGAAAGAAGCGCTGGCCAAAGGCGAAATGTTCTCGCGCACTGTGCAGACTGGATTTGACGAAGAAACCGGCGATCCGATTTTCGAGACAGAAGAGTTCAAGCCCGAAACCATCCCCTACATTGTTGTGATCGTCGACGAGATGGCCGATTTGATGATGGTGGCTGGTAAAGAGATCGAAGCCTGTATTCAACGGCTTGCGCAGATGGCGCGGGCTTCGGGCATTCACATCATCATGGCGACGCAACGTCCGTCTGTTGACGTGATCACCGGTACGATAAAAGCCAACTTCCCGACACGGATTTCGTTCCAAGTCAGCTCGAAAATCGACAGTCGCACAATCTTGGGCGAACAGGGTGCTGAACAACTCTTGGGCATGGGTGATATGCTTTACATGGCGGGCGGGTCGAAAATCACCCGCGTACATGGGCCGTTTTGTTCTGATGAAGAAGTCGAAAAAATCGTATCCTACCTCAAATCTTATGGTCCGCCGTCTTATATCGGGGGGGTGGTAGAAGGTCCGCCGTCTGACAAAGAAAGCAGCATCGATGCTGTTCTGGGCCTGTCCTCAGGCGGGAATTCCGATACAGAAAATGCTCTTTACGACACGGCTGTGGCCATCGTCATCAAAGATCGCAAGTGCTCGACTTCCTACATCCAACGTAAGTTAGCGATTGGCTATAACAAAGCCGCGCGCCTTGTTGAGCAAATGGAAGACGAAGGCGTGGTGTCCGCGGCCAACCATGTGGGCAAACGCGAAATTTTGGTGCCTGAACGGTAAAACATCTTGTCGCGTGATGTGCAGGTCTTTGCTCATCACGCGACCTTCCTGTTTATGTGATCAATTCTGGGATGTTCTGACACGCAAAGCGGCTTATATTGAGCGTATGAAAACACTTCGTTTCGCATTTGCGCCCGTTATCGCGTCTATTTGTTTCGCCCTTCCCGCGGCGGCTGAAAAGCTGTCGCTGAATGAGCTGTCTACTTATCTCAATTCGCTTGGCACTGTTCAGGCCGATTTCGTTCAAAAGAACGATGATGGGTCTTCTGCCCGTGGCGTGTTGACGCTTAAGCGCCCCGGTCGGATGCGCCTGTCTTATGGTGGCGAGAATGACCCATTGGTGCTTGGTTCGGGCGGGCAGGTGGGCGTGTTTGATCCCGGCTCAAACGAGCCACCTCAACGGTTTCCCATGTCTCAAACGCCCTTGTCTTTGATTTTGGCAAACAATGTTGACTTGTCTCGGGCGAAAATGGTGGTTTCTCACACGGAACAAAATGGTGACACCGTTGTGCGTGCCCAAGATCCTGAGCATCCAGAATACGGGTCTATCGATTTGATTTTCGGTGATACGCCTGTCTTGAAGGCTTGGGTCATTCATGATGAAGGTGGCGGATCGACCACGGTTCAACTGACCAAAATGCGTCTGGGAGGAACAGTGCGAGATGCCGAATTCAACATCAGAGCGGAAGCGCGTCGCAGGGGCACACCGATCGAATAGTTAAAGCGTGTTTTGCCTCACGCCCACAGTGAGCATGAGGCAAAGCGTATCAAATTTTATTGCAAGATTTCAACTGAGCATAATAGCTGTTGGACCGCACGCTTGCTTCCGATGCAACGCGCAATAGCCATGGTTTCGAATTGTAACTGCCGCGCGCATAACCGGTGCGCCCCTCATGATAGGCCAAGTATTGTGACCGCGCATCGGTTTTTGCGATCCCAAGAACATCGGTGGATTTCGCCATATACCAGCCCATGAAATCTGTGGCGTCGTTGATCCTGTCGCGTTTCGCACCAAAGCGGCGCTGATCTTCACGGTACTCATCCCATGTTGCATCAAGGGCTTGGGCATATCCATAGGCAGAGCTTTGACGCCCCATGGGAATTACCCCCAGAACGAACCGATATGGGGTACGTGCGTTGCCGATGAATTTACTTTCTTGGTACAATACCGCCATCTGTACGTTCACCGGCACGCCCCATTTGCGCTCAGAGGCTTTCATCGCCCTCAAGTACGCAGGGCGCTGGTTCACGATTGAACAGGCGTTATCGAGATTGCGTGGTGCCGAAAAATTGCCGCTGCCACAAGCGGCAACCAGCACCAACAGTGCCATCGCACGAAGACCTTTTCTCATAACTGCTCTCATGTGTTATTTTTTCCAAGTATACCGCGTTTTTGTCTCACCGTAAAATGGCTTTCTTGTGAGTGAGCCGTTTCTTGATCAAACAACAAAAGCCAGCAAAAGCGGCAAATACAACACCGACAACAGGGTCGAGGCGACAACAAGTCCGGCAACGTCTTCGGACTTAGCTCCGTATTTTTCAGCGAGCAGATAGGACGTGACAGCAACGGGTGTCGTGATTTGTAGAATCAAAACTGCATAAGGCACCGAGGATAAGCCAAACCATTTGCCAAGAACAACAGCGATGCCTGTGCAAATCAAGGCTTTGAACACCGACAACATGGCGGCCTTTCCTAGGCCGCGCGGCTCGAGGCGCGCCACGGCGACACCGAGCGTGATCAGCATGGTTGGGATCGCGATTTGTCCCAATAATTCCAAGGTGTTCATCATAAATGTAGGGATTGTCCAGCCTTGCCATAAGAACACAGACCCTAAGAGTGTCGCCCCCACAAGGGGTTCCTTTAAGGCCTTGCCGATAGAGCCGCCACCAGCCGTGATGTAGACACCGAAGGTGAAAGACCAAATCGCCATGACCGCAAAAATGATGATGGCATAGCTGAGGCCTTCGTCGCCGAATGCGAAATAGGCCAAGGGCAGACCGAGGTTGCCGACATTGCCGAAAATCAAAGGGTTTAGAAAGGTACGGGTTTCCAGTTTGAGAATTTTCACAGCAAGATACATAATCACCGTCACAGCTCCGTAAGCGGCGATTGAGGCCAAGGATAATTTGGTTAATGCTGTGGGGTCGATTTCGGCTTTGACCAATGCTGTAAAGATCAAAGCGGGAACTGACAAAGTCATGGCCAGCTTGGTCACGAATTCAATACGGTACTCGTGACCGGTTTTGACCCAAATGAAGCCTATCGCGGCCAAAAGAAAGACTGGCGACACAATTTCTAGGACTGTTAGAATTAAGTTCACAGACTGTTTCCTGATTAATCGGCCGCCCCCCGTGGACACTGCCAGCCGGAAAAGTCTAATAACGTGCAACGGGGGTTGCAATGTTATGTTGAAAACACGCGCCAAATATCATTTAGGACAGGTTGTTCGTCATCGAAAGCATCCCTTTCGTGGCGTGGTTTTTGACGTGGATGCCATTTTTGCCAATACCGAAGAGTGGTATGACGCCATTCCCGAACAAAGCCGACCTAAAAAAGATCAGCCATTTTATCATTTATTGGCTGAGAATGATCAAAGTTACTATGTCGCCTATGTTTCAGAGCAAAATTTGATTGCTGATTATTCTGGCGTTCCTGTGGAGCACCCAGATCTTTCGGATCTTTTTGGACCGTTTGAAGATGGCACATACCCGCTTCATTTTCAGATGAACTGAGATTGGGAGTGGGCTAATGCTCACTTTCAAATGGGAGTCTGAAGGACAGTGTGTTTTGGTTTGCATGGCGTGCGTAATGCAGGTCGCGTGTCAGGTGATGGATGAAGAACCAACCAAACCCACCTTCTGGTAAATCCGAGATGTCGCATGTCACGTCTTTGGGCGCGCCTTTAGGAAGCTTGCCGTTTGGCATCGAGCGCCCCGTATCGATGACTTTGCAATGCAGCGTATCTTGTGAGTAATCCAAATGCGCCTCAATCAGTCCAGTGTCACTGTTGGCGTAGGCATGTTCAACAATATTGTTAAGCACTTCCGCGATGACGAGTTCAACCGTGCTCCAGTCATCTTGTGATAGGCTAAGATTGGACATGCCGGATTTAATAGTCATGAGGCCGCGCCGCACAGATCGATCATTTGCGGGAATGACCAAGCGCAGGACGCCATTTTTCCCATGATAGTTTCTATCGCTGCTCATGCAAACGTCCGAAATTTTTTCAGGACGCATCGGCAATGCTCGCCATCGCCGAGGTGGCATCGTCGTGAATTGCGAAAACAGTGTCCATGCGTGTCAGGTGGAACACCTTTTGGACAGCAGGCTGCAAAGAGGCAAGTTCAAGTGTTTGCTCTGCTTTCTTGGCCTTGAGCGCAGCAACTACGGCGCCCAGCCCTGAACTGTCTAGAAATTCAACTTGGGACATATCAAGCACAACACGGCTTGGCCCAGCGTCTGTGAGTGTGCGCATTTCATCTTTAAACTGGATGGCGCAAACTGCATCAATTCTGTTTTCGCAGATTGTTACCAAACGCGCGTTATCGAAGTCTTTGTGATTCAATTTCATTTGACACCTTTTGATCGAATTCAATCTGATCCTAAGAAAAATGTCTTACCAAGGCGTTTGCGGCGCTCCAAAACCTATCCAAAATTGTCACGGCTTTAGATATAAATTTATCCATTCATTTAATCTTCCCTTTGGACAATTGGACTATGGTGCATGGGCAAAGAGCTATTGGTCAACGCGTGGCGAACATGATATTCGGCTGCACATGAGCGATACATATAATCCCCCGCAAGTCCCGCTGGATGTGATCCACGCAGATCATCAAATTTTGATTGTAAACAAACCTGCTGGGCTTTTGTCGGTTCCGGGTAAGGGCGAGCATCTGTCAGATTGTTTGATGGCGCGCATTTTGGGTGCTTTTCCTGAAGCCTTGCTGATACACCGTCTTGACCGCGATACCAGCGGTGTGATGGTTTTTGCCTTGACGCCCCATGCACAAAAACACATCGGGCAGCAGTTTGAAAAACGGCGCACGAAGAAAACCTATGTGGCGCGTATCTTTGGCAAGCTGGAACCGAAAACGGGCACTGTCGATCAGCCGATTATCGTGGATTGGGAAAACCGTCCTTTGCAAAAAATTTGCCATGACACCGGGCGCGCGGCGCAGACCGATTGGCGGGTGCAACGCTACGACGAGACAGGCACGCGGGTGCGGTTATATCCGCACACCGGGCGGTCGCATCAGCTGCGGGTGCATATGCTGTTTTTGGGACATCCGATAATTGGCGATCCGCTGTATGCCACGGGCGACGCGCGTGATGCGCCGCGTTTGATGTTGCATTCCGAGAACCTGAAATTCCGTCACCCTGATGGTGGGGCTGGCGTAAGTTACACCGCGAAGTGTCCGTTTTAATCCCCTTTAAGTCACATGAGATGGGGGGTGTAATTGGCCGTCCGATTGCTTATCTTAATCTATAGATAATCAAAGGGAGTGGACTGATGAGTCTTCGCATTAATACGATTGTACCGAACTTTACGGCTGAAACAGACAAAGGAACGATTACGTTCCACGATTGGATTGGCGATTCTTGGGCTATTTTGTTTTCTCACCCAAAAGATTTTACGCCTGTATGCACCACCGAATTTGGCGCAGTGGCGCAGTTGGCGGATGAATGGGCTGCACGTGGCACCAAAGTGATCGGCGTTTCTGTGGATGGTGTTGAAGAGCACAAGGGCTGGAAAAAGGACATCGAGTCTTTTGCGGGTACAACGGCTGATTTTCCGATCATCGCAGACAGCGATTTGGCCGTGTCCAAAGCCTTTGATATGCTGCCAGAAGACGCGTACATGCCCGATGGCCGCACCCCTGCCGACAGTGCCACTGTGCGCTCTGTTTTCATCATTTCGCCTGACAAAAAAGTCCAGTTGATGATGACTTACCCTATGTCTGTAGGCCGTAACTTTGCCGAGATTTTGCGAGCTCTGGATGCCTTGCAAAAAACATATGGCGCGCCTCTTGCGACACCTGCGAACTGGGTGACTGGCCAAGACGTTGTTGTGGCTTTGTCGCTTGATAATGACGCAGCAGAGGCCAAATTTGGCGCGCTTGATATCAAGCTGCCTTATCTGCGTATGGCCAAAGATCCCAAGTAAAAATTGAGGGCTGGCAGACCTCTGACACGTCGTCTCTTCGCCCTGCTTTTCGCATTTTACGTGGGAAGCAGGGCGCGCAACCTTAAGAAACATGACCACATTTTTCGATTCAACGCGTTGAGCAGGGCGGTTGTGCTCTTTGGTCTGGACGCAAAGTTGCCGAATTGTCCGATTTGGTGCAGATCGTTGCCTGGTTCGGGGGCGATCCTTTAAACATTATCGGTTCTGGGTCTTCTGCCGGCAGCTTGGATACGGAGGCATTGAGCGCGCCTGCGCTTTTGTTGAATGGTGCCGTTAAGCTTTCAGCTTCCTCTTAACGTTCCCGCGCTATTGGCTTGATTGAAGATTTGCGTATGCCTTTTTTTGGGGGGCAGACGCGCACTGTCGCATGTGATCGAAAACCGTAACGATGGCACCGCAGCAGCATTTGTGAAACGGCCGTCCCAGTTCATTTTTACTACGTCAAAAGCCCCACGAAAATCGCGGGGCTTTTCTTTTTTGTGAGAAAGAAAGGCTTACTCAGCTTTTTCTTCAACGATTTCTTCACCAGTTGCTTGATCAACCATTTTCATGGCCAAACGCACCTTGCCGCGATCGTCAAAGCCCAAGAGTTTAACAAAAACTTCTTGGCCTTCTTTGAGCACGTCAGATGGGTGGTTCAAACGACGGTTTTCGATTTGTGACACATGTACAAGACCATCACGTTTGCCGAAGAAGTTCACAAAGGCGCCAAAGTCGACGACTTTAACAACTTTACCTTTGTAGATTTTGTTTTCTTCAGGCTCTGCAACGATGGAGTGGATCATGTCGTAGGCTTTTTTGATCGCTTCAGCATCAGAAGACGCGATCTTGATGATGCCTTCGTCGTTGATATCGACTTTCGCGCCGGATGTTTCCACGATTTCGCGGATCACTTTACCGCCGGAACCGATCACTTCACGAATTTTATCCGTTGGGATCTGCATGGTCTCAATCTTAGGAGCGTGCTCAGAGAAAGAAGACGCGCCAGACAAAGCTTTGTTCATTTCGCCCAAAATGTGCATGCGACCTGCTTTGGCTTGCGCCAAGGCTTTTTCCATAATCGCTGGCGTGATGCCGGCAATTTTGATGTCCATTTGCAAGGACGTGATGCCGTTTTCGGTACCAGCCACTTTAAAGTCCATGTCGCCCAAGTGATCTTCATCACCCAAGATGTCAGACAAAATAGCGTATTCGCCATCGTCTTCCATGATCAGACCCATAGCAACACCAGCCACAGCAGATTTGAGCGGAACGCCCGCATCCATCATGGACAAGGAGCCACCACAAACAGACGCCATAGAAGACGAGCCGTTTGATTCAGTGATCTCGGACACAACACGTACAGTGTACGGGAAATCTGTTGCAGCAGGCAAAACAGCCTGAAGCGCGCGCCATGCCAGTTTACCGTGACCGATTTCACGACGACCTGGGCCAGACACACGGCCAACTTCGCCCACAGAGTAGGGAGGGAAGTTGTAATGCAGCAAGAAGTTGGATTTGAAGTTGCCGTGCAGCGCGTCGATGAATTGCTCATCATCGCCGGTACCCAAAGTGGTCACGACCAAACCTTGTGTTTCGCCGCGTGTGAACAGGGCAGAGCCGTGTGTACGTGGCAAAATACCAGTTTCAGACACGATAGGACGGATCTGATCCAGCGCACGACCATCGATACGTTTGCCTTCGCGAACAACAACGCCGCGCAAAACGGATGATTCAAGGCCTTTCAAAGCAGACCCAAGGTTCGGGTCTTCAAGCTGCTCTTCGGTCAATGTCGCCAAGATCGCTTCTTTAGCCGCTGAAACAGCCGCAACGCGTTCTTGTTTGTCGGTGATCGCGTAAGCCGCTTTCATCGCGTCTGTACCAGCGGCCGCAACTGTCGCTGCCAGGTCCGAGTAATCAGGCGCTTCGAATTCGAATGGCTCTTTCGCGCAGGCTTCAGCCAGTTCAACGATCAAATCGATCACAGGCTGGATTTGCTGATGCGCAAAGTTCACAGCGCCGAGCATTTCTTCTTCGTTCAGCTCGTATGCTTCTGATTCAACCATCATCACGGCATCTTTGGTGCCGGCGACAACCAGATCAAGACGTTGATCAGGGTTGTTGCGCAGGTCCTGCATGTCGTCGACTGTTGGGTTCAAGATGTATTCGCCATCCTCAAAACCAACACGCGCACAAGCGATCGGACCGCGGAACGGCGCGCCTGAAATCGTCAAAGCAGCAGAGGCCGCGATCATCGCAACAACGTCTGGGTCGTTGACAAGATCGTGGGACAGAACTGTACACATCACGAGAACTTCGTTTTTGAAGCCTGGAACGAACAGTGGGCGGATTGGGCGGTCGATCAAACGCGCAGTCAGCGTTTCTTTTTCCGTTGGGCGCGCTTCGCGTTTGAAGAAGCCACCTGGAACTTTACCAGCCGCGTAGTATTTCTCTTGGTAGTGCACTGTCAGGGGAAAGAAATCCTGACCAGGCTTTTGTTTGCGAGCAAAGGTCACGTTGGCCATGACAGATGTTTCGCCCAAAGTGGCGATCACTGAACCGTCGGCCTGACGCGCAACTTTACCTGTTTCCAGTGACAGCGTTTCTTCGCCCCACTGGATTGATTTTTTCACTTCATTGAACATGAATTTAGCATCCTAATTGGGAGTGCCCTGACCCCTGTCAGGTCTCCCGTGATATATAGCGGCCCCATTGCCGCCGATCCCTCTATCATTCTTCACAGCACGGGGATCATCGCGCTACGTCTCAGATAGTCCGCCCATACACGAAATACCTGTGTTTGGGAAGCCATCTATGCGCAGACCCGTGCAAAGGCCTGCTTTCAACGCAGTGTTTTGTTCTTTACACTGGCTTGATACAGGTCTCCCGAACTAAGATCCGCCCTGTGGTCTTAATCCCTTTGTCGTGAGATTTCTTTATGCGTTCCCTTTTGTTATCTCTGAGCGTTCTAATTGCAGGGGTTTGCATCCCTCATGTCGCGCAGTCGCAGTCAGAGTCACAGACCCTTCAAGCCGAGAGTAAAATCTTGGCCATCGGCGATTCTTTGATGGCGTGGCATAGCGCGTCAGGCGCCTCCATTGCGCATGTCGTCGGTCAAGCGTTGAATGAACCGGTGCTTAACCGCGCGATTGGTGGCGCAAAAATCATCCATGCTTTGCCCGTCACCGGTGCGCTCGGGTTTAAAATTTCCGCGCAGTTCTCCTCAGGCCAGAACGCTACGCCAAAAGATTGGGTGATCATGACAGGGGGTGGTAATGACCTGTTTTTGGGCTGCGGGTGCAACAAATGCGAACGGCGTATCCAACGTATGATCGACCCAAAAGGCCAGTCCGGTGAAATTCCGAAACTCATTGCTAAAATTCGCCAAACTGGTGCGCGCGTGGTCTATGTCGGATATCTGCGCAGCCCCGGCGTGGACTCCGTCATTGATGCATGCTTGCCCTTTGGAAACGAATTCGAAGCGCGTATCGCCACCATGGCCGAAGGCGATGACGGCGTGTTCTTTGTGTCGCTTGAGGGGCTCACCCAAAACGGCGACAGATCTATGCATGGTGTCGATATGATCCACCCCTCGCGCAAAGCCTCAAACCTGATCGGCCAACGCGTGGCGGATGTGATCCGCAAAGCCGACAAGACCCGATGACGTGATGTTTGGGTGCTCGCATCATCTTGGCCTAAACCGTGAGAGGTGCTTAAGGGCGCATAGGACAACGGAATAGGCGAACGGTATTTTCGACCTAAAGCCGCCATCCGCACACTTTGCAGTGAACGGTGGTAAAGAGCCACACTTAGACTTCAGGTTTTATACTGCATGCGCTCACAGCTAAAATATTACTACAGCTGCTAAGATTTACGTGACGCAAGACGCAGCGAGATAATCAGCCGTCCGCTCTCAAATTTAGGTCGTCGCACAAGCCTCAATAGCAATCAGGCAACGTTATGACCAAAACCTCTACGGTACATTATGATGTCGACGGGCAGGGCATCCAACCCGTCATCTTAGCACGCTGTCCAGTTTTGCCGGACCACGTCACGACATTAATCTGTCAAAAGCAATAGATCAGACGTAGCTAACTTCGATCATCTGATGCCCGCGAACCTGCGGCACCGTAAACGCGATCCGATCTTCTGTTGTGGTGAAGGGCAACGCCTCGTCCTCTGGCACGAGGCGCACTTTCGCAACCTGCGACGTCACGTGTAGATCAACAATGACATCGTGCAATGACACCAAATCCTGAATGGGCTGGATCGCCTTACCTTCAAGATTGCCTCGTTGAACTGGCGTAGCGAAAAGAAGATGCACCACATCACGATTCTGCGCACTCTGATGACGCACTGTGACTCGTCCCGCGCGGGGTAAGTTAACCTTGACCAATGGCGCGTCTTTCAGGGCCAAACGGATGGTCTGTTCGGCGATTTCCAACATCGCCACGGATCCGGCCGTGAAATAGCTGGTGAAGATCGGATGCGCCAGATAGGTGAAATTGCCCTTGCGTACACCGGCCGCAAAACCGGATGCGTCAGGTTTGCTGGGGGCATTTACGTGGCCGGAAAAATGCCGCGGGGTGCGGTCAAAATAGGGTGCGTAAATCTCACCGAGGGATGTGCCATCGGAAACGGTTATCTGTTCAGACGGTTGATACATGAACAGGGGATCGTTTAGGTTTTCTGCGCGTAATTCGGGCACGGGCAACACGTAATCGCCCTGCGTGTCGTCGGACGTACCATGCCATGTTGCGCCGACATCAAAGCCAAAACCGGTTTCGGGGTCGATGCCGCTTTTGCCCGTTAGTAAAACCTGTCCGCCTGCGCGGGTGAAGTCTTCGATTTTGCTTTGCAGCGCGGCGTCCACGCGGATGACGTCTGGTAGGATCAACAGTTTATACAACGTGAAATCAGACTCGCAATCCAGCACGTCAAAAGCAAACTGGCCTTCTAGAAGCACGCGCGATGCGCCACTATCTGGTCCTTCAAACAGGTTTTTGGCGTCATTGGGCAGGCCTGTGAAATCCAGCGGGTCGATGGCTTCGGCGCTGAGAAGGCCGATCTGGGCGCGGTTAACGCTGTCCTCGGCCCAAGGTTCGCGGTCGGCAACCCATTTAAACGCGGGGCCGATAATGTTCATCGTGGAGTCATCAATTTTGCCCGTCGGGTGCAAATGGTCGCCAATAGAACAGCGCGCCCCGTGGGCCAGCATCGCGCCACATTCGTAAATCAGTGCTTCGGGCTTTTTGTAGCCGCCGACCTCGCCCCAATGAAAATGAAACTTGCCCGTCATCCCCAAAAATGGAATTCCGACCGTGTCGATATATCGCGCGCTCAGCGGGAAGTGATCGTATCCCCAGCCAGCGGTGGGCAGGGATTCCAGCTCTAGGTGGCTGTAATAGTTGGTGTAGTGTTTCCTGCGGCCCTTGCGCACGTGGCCAGCATTAAAGAATAGCGGCATTTTAGGGTCGTGTTTGCGCACAGAGTCAGTCACACGCTCAAAGAAATTTTCCATCGAATGTTCGGTGAACTTGCGTTGATCTTGCGGGCAGGTCCAATCCATGCCGAGCGCATCCATCCCGCGTTGCGCGGACACAGAAACGCTTGGCAGTTGCAGTGCGATATCTATGAATATGCCGTCTCCATCAGGATAGCGCTGCATTACCTCTTCGGTTTGGCGGCACAGGTAATCAAGATACGGCGTGGAATAATCGAGGAATGCCCAGCCGGCACCGTTGGGGTTCGTTCCTTCTCGGGGTGATCCCCCGTCTGGTGAAATCGTGCGCCATTCCGGATGGTTCGTCGCGGCCAGTTCATCCCATGTCGCGGATAGATAAATGGGTGTTTTGATGTTAACCGCGTGCAATGCGTCAATCTGCGCACGCAGCAGGTCGAAATCCAAATTCGGGTGCATCTCGCCAATCCCGGTCGGGTGAAACGAATATCCGTGGTGGCATTTTGAAAAGACCGTAACACTGTCCGCATGGGCATCATAAAATGCCGCGCCGAACGCCTTCGGATCGAATTGTGAGCCGATGTCAGGGATTTGGCCTGACGTGTGAAAATCTAGGTGGATCTGTCGGTAACGCATCAGGGGTTCTCTATTCGGTTGGGGGTCGCTGCGCCCAGAAAGGGCAAGGATACGGTTATTTCGAAAACCAGTGCGTTACGGCGCGGTCTGGGTGATTGGGTAGCGCACTGTCTCACCTGCCTCATTGAACAAAAACACACCCTCTTGCGGGATGCCGAGGCTGATATCGTCCCCGATTTGTGCGGTGATCTGATTAGATTTATGGACCGCAAAAAGGGGATCTTTGGCGTCAGGATCAAGTGTTTTGACCGGATCGGCGTTCACATAAAACAAGGTTTCGCGGCCCAGACTTTCGATGACAGAAATCTTCGCTGGTATTTTCCACGGCGCGGTGTCGTTGATGCTTTCGGGACGAATACCGACTGTCACTTTGTCACCGCTGGCCATGGGGCCGGAATCAGAGCTGAGCGAAATTTCCAAATGATCCGCAATGCCATCAATCTTGATGGATGCAGTTTGTGCGTTAATTGCGGCGATTTTTCCGTCAAACAAATTGATGCGGGGCGAGCCGAGGAATTCTGCGACAAACCTGTTCGCCGGTTTGTTGTACAGTTCAAGCGGCGTGCCGATTTGTTCAATGTCTCCGCCGTTCAGTACTATAATACGGCTGGCCATGGTCATAGCTTCGACCTGATCGTGGGTGACGTAAATCATGGTCGCACCCAGTTCGGCATGCAAGTGCCCCAGTTCAACCCGCATCTGCGCCCTCAGGGATGCGTCGAGGTTGGACAGCGGTTCGTCAAACAAAAACACGTCCGGCGAGCGCGTGATCGCGCGTCCAATCGCAACCCGTTGACGCTGGCCCCCGCTGAGCATTTTGGGCCGTTTGTGCAAATGGTCCGTGATGCGCAGGGTTTTTGCGGCACGTTCAACGGCGACCTTAACGTCTGCTTTTGACTGGCCCGCCATTTTCAACCCGAAACCCATGTTCTGCGCCACGGTCATATGCGGATAAAGCGCGTAGTTTTGAAACACCATCGCAACGCCGCGATCAGCGGGTTCATCGCGCGTAATATCGCGCCCGCCCAGTATCAGGCTGCCGGATGTAATGTCTTCTAGCCCAGCAAGCGAACGCAGAAGTGTGGATTTGCCGCAGCCGGATGGGCCTACCATGACGATAAATTCGCCTTCTTCGACGGAAAAGCTCACGTCGTTGATGGCCCGAAAGGCACCATAGTCTTTGACGATGTTTGTGATTTCGAGGAATGACATGTGTAAACCCTATTTCCCAAGGCCCGCGAGCGAGCGAACGAAGTATTTTTGAAGCACGATAAAGACGAGCAGCAGCGGCACGGTTGCCAGTGACAATCCCGCCATGATTGCCGGCCAGTCCGAAGTGAATTCCCCCTGCAATTGCAGGATGCCCACGGGGATCGTTTTGCGCCCTGGGCTGTTCAATAGCAAAAGCGCGAGCAGGAATTCGTTCCAGACAAACACCGCCTGAAAGATTGCCGCGCTGGCAACTGCCGGCCCTGACAAGGGTATGATAATGCGAAAGAATATTTGCTGTTTCGAACATCCATCCAGCCGCGCGGCTTCTTCCAGTTCTTTCGGAAAATCCAGAAAAAATGCAAAAAACAGGATCACAGTGAACGGGATACCATAGGCCGAGGTAACAATGATTAGCCCCACGTAGCTGTTCACGAACCCAGCGGCGGACACCATCTGATACAGGGGCACAATGACCGCAGCGACGGGCACAGCGAACCCGACCACGATGGCAATATAGGCCATTCGCAACCAGACTGATTTGGCGCGGGCAAGCACGTAGGCGGCCGTGCCGGACACCAGAATAATCAACCCGACCGAAGACACAGTGATCAACGCGGAATTGGCGATAAACCATCCCAGCCCCACACCCCACGCTCGTTCAAAACTGTCCAGCGTTAAGGCCGATGGCAGGTCGTAGGGGGCGGTAAACATCTCTCTTCTGGTTTTGAACGACGCCAGAACCATCCAAACCAGCGGCATCAGGACGAAGGTGCTCCAGAGTATCATGATGCCGTAAAGCGCGATTTTTGTTATGCGAAATTTAGACATCATGCTTGGCGGCTCACTTTTAGTTGCAGCCAGCCGATCAGCACCGCGATAAGCAGCAGAACGACGGCGATGGCGTTGGCATACCCGAGATTTCCGAGCGTGAAGGCTTGTAAATAGGTATATGTACCAAGAACTTGCGTCGCATTGGCTGGCCCGCCTTTGGTCAGAACAAAGACGAAATCGAACACTTTAAACCCGCCGATCGTGGTGATTAGCACCGCGACAATCAGGATGTTTCGAATGGACGGCAGCGTGATGTACCAAAACGCGCGCAATCCGCGTGCGCCATCAAGGGCCGCGGCTTCATAGCGTTCTTGGGGAACGCCTTGCAGGCCCGCGAGGATTAGCACCATCATGAAACCTGTCTGCTGCCACGCGGCCACACCAAGTACGATCCAGATTGAGATTTTCGGATCACCCAGCCAGCCCAGCGACGGGGGTGTCAGCCCTACGGACTGGACGATTTTATTCAGCATTCCGATATTGGGATCAAGGATGATCAACCAAACGACGGCCACGGCCACCGCTGATACGATCACCGGCATAAAAATAATGGTACGAAAGAAGGTGGACCCGAATGTGATACCGCGATCCAGAATCGCGGCCAGCACGCAACCGATGCCAATTTGCAGCACGATCGAGCCAAACACGATGATCAAATTGTTCTTAAGGCTGACCCAGAAAATTGAATCCTGAACCAGCTTGATGTAGTTCCCCAAGCCAACAAAGTCACGTGTTGGCGACGTTAGCCCGTAGGAATACAGCGACCCTGATATGGCCAGCATGGCGGGTACGAAAATAAAAATCATGCACAGCGACAGAGCGGGCAAAAGTAAGATGGCGTTGCTGGCACCAGACGACATAGTTCGTCTGCCGCCAGCTTGTTTTTGTGTACCAAAAGGTGAATTCACGTGAAGGCTCCTTATAAATGTCACCTGATGGTGGGCGACGCAGATGCGCAGGGATTACATCGCGTCCTGTGCAGCGATGGCAACGGCGCGGATGTCGGCCATGACTTCCTCGGGGGTTTTGGTTCCGTTAAGGATTTCAACACCAGCGTCGAGGTAGGCGTTGGACACGTTGTTTTCCAACAGCACGTCCAGCACGTTTACCGATCCCGTGGCGGATGCCATGTCTTCGGCAATCCATTTGTAGTGTTCGGTGCCATCGACCGTATCAATCAAGGTTGCGTTAGACGGGATAGCTTCCATCGTGGACGCGAACTTGGCTGCGTTTTCATCGCTGACAAGAGAACTGATCCATTGCGCGACGAGTTCAGGGTGTTCCGTTTTTGCAGAGACTTGATACCCGGTCGGAACAAGGAAACCAGCACCGGGATCACCCGCGCCGCCTTCAAAAGCCGGCAGGCGGAACAGGCCAAACTCGGTAAAGCCTTCGCCGTGGAACTGCGCAGCGCACCATGATCCGCAATAAATCATCGGTGACGCCTCGGCAGAGAACATTGCGTTTGCAGATTCATGGGCGGTGGCGTTTGGCGCGCCTTCGAAACAACCCGCGCTTTGCAGATCAAGAACAGCCTGCCATGCGGTCACGTAACCGGGGTTTGTGAACAGCTCATCCGCGGGGGCGGACAGGTTGTAATCTGCCGCGGTGCCCGCATCGCCCAACACACGGTGGTTCAACATCGTGATCAGGTGGTTCAGTTTCCAACGGTCATTATTGCCCAGTGGCCAGGGCACGATGGATGAATCGATTTCGCGGATCGATGTGCACAAACCGCCAAGTTCGGCAATTGTTGTGGGTTCGGACAGGCCGTGTTCTTCAAAAAATGCCGTACTGTAGTAGAAATATTTCGACACGGCATGGGTCGGCATCCCGTAGTAGCGACCATCAATGGCAAACGAAGACAGCCAGCCGTCGCTCATTTCATGGGCGAAGCCGCCTTCGGCATTTGCGTATTCTGTCAGGTCCAGCGCCAGCCCGTCACGGGCGAGACGCATGGCGTCTTCACCGGACCAGTTGAAGAACACATCCGGCGGGGACGATCCTGCCAGCGCGATCTGGATTTGAGTTTTGTAGGCTTCGTTGGGGAATGTTTCAAAAACGAATGTCACGCCTGGGTGTGTTTCAGAAAATTCGGCAGCGGCATCTAAAAGGAACTCGGCCTCGCCGCCGCCCGCATCCGCGAGATTCCACATTTTGATTTCTTGCGCGTTCGCGCCGCCGGCAGCACCCAGCACGCCAAGCGCAAGTCCGGCAGCCGCAATACGACTGCGGTTTTTCATCAGATAGCTCATCGATTTCCTCCCTGAATGAGATTTCACCATGAAATCTCCGCCCCCTCTCAATAGTCGCGCCCACACGCCAAAAGACTGCTCACCGAAGTAGGAAAGGCCGCTACTGTCTGAATGGCGATGCCCTCCCGAGCACCAAAGCCACCTATCGAAAGGTTTCGATATATAGTTGACATAAGCAATCTACACCTGTCAACACCTCGAAAAAATAAAGTAAAAAATCTAAGTAAGTATTACGTTTAGAAGGATAAATATAGAATATCGTAACTCGTCTAGAGCTATATCGATAAGAATATCTTGCTAGATCGTTTCGATTCGTTCTATCAAGATTGCCAATACAGTGGCGTGCGCGCTATCTCATTCCTGTAGTTCGGGTACAAAGGGTTCTGACAAATGGCGACGATCAAAGATGTGGCCAAGTTGGCCAAGGTGTCAATTTCTACCGTCTCACTTGCCTTAAACGGAAGCGAGCGCGTCAGCGCGGACACCTTGAAGCGCATTCAAGATGCGGCAAATTCAGTCGGCTATTCCCCAAATCCTCTGGCTCAAGGACTGAAAGCGGGGCGCAGCCGGATGATCGGCATGGTGCTCGCCGACCTCGCCAATCCGTTTTATTCTCAAATGCTTAAGCAGGTCGAAAACCTCTTGATCGACCACCAATACCTCGTCGTTGTCGCCAGCTCACGTGGCAATGCAAAACGTGAACGTGCGATTCTCGAAACACTTGCCTCGCAACGGGTGTCCGGTATCATTCTATCTTCGCACATCACGTCGCCAGAGGATGTGGCCTACCTTAAATCCCTGAAAATCCCGATGGTCCTCGTGGATCACAAAGTTGACGGCTTTGCTGCTGATTTCGTCGGCTGTGACAATCGCATGGCCAGCGCTATGCTGACCGAACGTTTGATCCGCGAGGGGCACACACGAATCGCGCATTTGGCGGGTGTCGAGGGGCTCTGGACCGCGGAGGAGCGCAATCAAGGGTTTCGAGCGACTATGGCCGCGTTCGGTTTAGAGGTTGACGAGAGTCTCATATTGCACGGCGATTACGATGGTGACATCGGATACAAGCAAGCCATGCGGATGTTGGTGCGTCCCGACAAACCCACGGCCGTGGTCGCCGCCAACAATGTGATGGCGCTTGGCGCGCTGCAGGCCATGCGGGATTTAGGCATCAAATGCCCCGAAGAAGTCTCACTGACCGCAATCGATGATGCCCCGTGGAGCAAAGTCATCGAACCGAAAATGACCATGGTGGTGCAAGACGTTAACGAAATTGCAGAAATGGCGACCCGTTTTCTGATCGACCGCACCACTCCTGCAGGCGCTGATATCCCACCTAGAGAACACATTCTGGTGCCGCAGTTTGTGCTCGGCCAAAGCATCGCTTCGCCTGTGAAGGCAGCGAGTTTTCAGGATTCGGCACCATAGGCAACGCGGCGAGGAGGCCATCATTAAAATGAATATCAACACACAAGACCTGATCGTCAGCACCAAACATCAAGGTGAACCAATCGCCCCGTTCTGGACCCATTGCGTTGGTGCTGGCCGCGCAGCCGAAGGCCTGCGTGCGGATTGGCAGACCCAACTGCGTGATCTCGTTAAAACCCACGGTTTTCGTTACATTCGATTTCATGGGCTCTTTCACGATGACATGTTCGTTTATCGAGAAGATGAAAACGGCAACGTCGCCCCTTACTTTCAATACGTAGATGCCTTGTTTGATGCGCTGCTGGACATGGGCATCCGCCCCTTTGTCGAATTTGCCTTCATGCCGACTGCAATCGCCGAACACAAAAAAACGGTCTTCTGGTGGGGCGCAAACGGGGCGCCGCCCACTGACTATGACAAATGGCAGGAATTGGTTCGCGCTACGACAGCCCATTGGGTTGACCGATACGGCATTGATGAGGTCCGCACGTGGTATTTTGAGTGTTGGAACGAGCCAAACCTGAAACCGTTCTTTATCGGCACGCGCTCGCAATATCTAGAACTCTATAAACGCACAGCAATCGCCGTTAAAGCCGTCGATCCCAGCTTGCGTATTGGCGGGCCTGCGACCAGTAACTATGTCCCCGATGAACGGTTCGCGGGCGAGATCGAAGACACAAGTAAACATGCGGAGGTTCTAAATGTTGAAGACCTGTCGACGATGGACTGGGAGCCAGTCTGGCTGCAGGAATTTTTCACCTATTGTCGGGCTGAAAACGTGCCTGTCGATTTTATTTCTGTGCACCCGTACCCGACAGACTGGGCGCTTGACGAACACGGCCAAGGCGCGCGGCTTACGCGTGACAAGGACGCAACCCCCCGCGATCTCGCCCATGTAAAGTCTATCGTCAAAAATAGCCCCTATCCGAATGCTGAAATTCATTTGACAGAGTGGAGTTCAAGTTCAAGCTCGCGCGATTACACTCATGACTATCTTCAGGCGGCGACATTTGTTGTGCGGGCCAACCTTGAAGCTACAGGCTGCGTTGACTCGATGTCCTACTGGGCCTTTAGCGATATTTTTGAAGAAGAGGGCGGTGGGCAAGAACCCTTCCACGGGGGGTTCGGCATGATTAATCAACATGGAATTCCAAAACCAACCTATCATGCCTACCGTTTTATGTCTGCTTTGGGCGATCACCTATTGGCCCGTACCAAAAACGGCGTCATCACCCGACACGGACAAACCCAAAACGTGACTGGTCTGTTTTACAATTACCCTGATGAGGTCACCCAATCTGTGCCCGCCTCTTTCAACACGCGCGATGTGGCTGATGCTATTCTTGCGCAAGGTACCTCCCGCACAATTACCGTCAATATCACAGATTTGCCCGCGAACACAGATTACCAGATAGAGATCGTAGACAAGGATCACGGCAACGCGATGGCGAAGTATCAGGCTCTCGGGTACCCACTGAACCTCAGTCGAAGTGACGTTAAAGACATAAAGGCAGCCGCAACAAATACACGTCGGGAAAATGTTTCAAGCAATGCAAAGGGTGAATTAAATCTATCCATAAATCTGCCAGCCTGGGCAATTGCGCTTCTTAACTCGGTTGAAGACTAAAGCGGCAAAGGGTTGAAGCACAAATGACCTTTAAAACATGTAAAGTGAGGTGGGTTGAAATGTTTAAACAATTGAAAAGACGCGCCGCAATGTTTTGTAAGGGTTGCAAAAGTGGGCGGTTGCAACGTGCGGTGGG
Source organism: Pacificibacter marinus (assembly GCF_018860665.1). GTDB lineage: Bacteria > Pseudomonadota > Alphaproteobacteria > Rhodobacterales > Rhodobacteraceae > Celeribacter > Celeribacter marinus_A. The sequence continues at coordinate 30,580 of NZ_JAHKPK010000022.1, read as the reverse complement.
GGTACGGAATTGGTTAACGTGACATGCAAAAAACGCGCCCCGAGGGACGCGTTTTTCTCAGATTAGATCTGATCACAAATCGCTTAGCGACGCAGGCCGAGGCGCTCGATGAGCGACTGGTAACGTGCGGCGTCTTTGCCTTTGACGTAGTCAAGAAGTTTGCGGCGCTGCGCAACCATCATCAACAGGCCACGGCGACCGTGGTTGTCTTTTTTGTGTGTTTTGAAGTGCTCGGTGAGCGTAGCGATGCGTGAGGAAAGGATAGCAACCTGAACTTCGGGTGAGCCAGTGTCACCTTCTTTGGTTGCGAATTCTTTCATGATGCGTGCTTTATCTTCTGCAGTAATCGACATCGGGGTCTCCTTTATAAGGTTAGGGTACGAAGACGGCACAAGCCGGGATGTCGTCCAGCAGGGCCCATGAATCACCCGCATAATTTGATGCGGATGGGGGCGTATAGGCGGATTCTGCGCAAAAGGAAAGTTTTTTGCGCAACGTACTGGTGGTGCTAGTTGCCGTCCCCCGTAGAGGTGGTGTCGGTCATGATTTCAGCGGCAATTTGTTTGGCCCATTCGCCGATGATCGGAACCACTTCGATTTGGTTCAAGATATAGCCGACGATTGACACAACGATTGTGGCGCCAGCAACGGACCCAAAGCCAAACGCCAAGCCGCGCAGGAAATTGAACCACATCAGGCGCCAAGTTGAATCGTGCAGGCGAATAAAGCGATGCGCATTGAGACGGGCCACTTCTTGGCTCAGTTTTTCGATGTCATTTGACGAGTCTTTGAGGGGGTCACTCATAGTGGATTCCATTGATGTGATAAAACTTTACAGTCGTATTCTGAAATTAACCTTTATTAACGACAGTTTAGGTTAAAGTGTTTTTAAAATGTTCTTCTGATTCTTCAATCATATGTGCTATAGGAGACGTTGTGAATAAGTGGTGAGGTAAGCTATGCTTTGGGCATTGGCGCTTTTGGGGATGCTACCAGCGGCTTTCGTCTTTGGGGATGGAGGTGCTGATACTGATGAGGCTGACAATAATTCTGACGGTACGAACGCCTCTGAGACTGTGAGCCAAGATGACCTAGCTGTCGACATTCTCGATGAGGGAGATGTTGAGGAGGTTTCTGAAGAAGATTCCGATCTGCAATCTGTGCATTATGACGCGGTATCGAATGGTTTAGAGACCACCTATAGCGATTTCGCAGTCGGGGAAGACGAAATCACCCTTCATTTGACAGATGATGGCAGCGGTGAATTTATCGTGGACACGATACAAGACCCAGAGGCTGGCGCTATTGGCGTGAGTTTGAGTTACTTCGACGGAGAGACTGAAACAACGCTCAGTTTTCCCGGTCTTGATGAAGTCCCTGCAGAAGATATTTTTATAGGTGTAACGTCGCAAGAAACGGGCGAAGAGACGCTTTATAATCTTGAAACTATCGGTGATTTTGGTGCGATTTTACCCGATGATCCAGATGTGCCCGCTGAGCCTGGTGGTGAGTCTATAGACCTTGTCCTTGCGCCATCTAATCCGGATGTTCCCGCAATGCCGTCTGGGGTAAATGATCTTGATGGTCCGGCTTTAATGCCCAGTTCCCCAAGTGAGGATGATCACGTTTTTGATCACGTCTTAGCTGATGGTGGTGACACGCTTGTCCTCAATGACGATCCATTTCAAGGTGGATTTGACGCCGATATTGTGACGTCAGGTGATACTGTGAGCATCGAAACGGATTACGCTTTGCATCAGATTACTGGCAGTGATGATGATGACACAATCGTGCTTGGTGATGATGCGGCTATTGTTCAAGCGGGCGCCGGCGACGATTCCGTTTATGCTGGCGAAGGTACGGCGATCATTTCTGCTGGTGACGGGGATGATGTAATTTTCGGCGGTGATGACGTTGGTTCGGATTATCTTTTGGATGGCGGCGCAGGCGATGATGACCTGTCAGGAGGAGAGGCTGATGAGGTCTTGATTGGTGGCCTTGGTGCCGATACGCTTTCGGGCGGCGCGGGCGATGACACCTTAGTTTTTGATCAGCAAGACTCCGCAAGTGGTGGCGCAGGCAATGATACGTTTTGGTTGTATTCTGATGGCGATACTGATGCTGATTTTGCGCAAATTACGGATTTTGCGCTGGGCGAAGATATCATTCGGGTGACGTTGCCAACGGAAGCCGAGGAAGCAGGTGATTTTGTTGTCGAGGTGACGCAGATCGAAGATGGCAGTGGGTCGCAAGTCTTGGTCAATGGTGATGTGATTGCAGTTTTGCAAGGCGCCTCCAATGTTACTGCAAGTGATGTTATTGTCGATTATGCGATCTAATACTTAGGGTGGATCTACGGAACCCAGATCTGAGGCTGCTCACTGTACGCGATGTAAAGCGGGTGTTTTGGGTGCCCTGCTTTAGACAACCCCAAATGATACAAGGGCTGATGTGTTTCACGTAGCATCTGTTCGACATACTGCCCGCGTTTTAAATGCTCTCCATGTGTGCCCCATGCACAGACTATCGTATCGGCCCAAGCGGAAAACTCCAAAATCGTCTTGTCGTTCTCAGAGCCAATGGGGTCTGTGGCTGCTCGCATTTGGCGTGGATCTGTATCGCGCCACGCGAAGATATTTGTCACGCAAAAGGCCCCATAGCCAAGTGTTCGTGCTCGGCGCTCACAACGTTCCACTGTTGGATCGTTTTGAACTTCTGTGGCTGTCGATGGATTGAGCATGACAAACAACACTTTAGGAACTTGGTTGTCCCAAACGCGGGTTAGGGCATAGCGATATCGCTCGCAATCAGAATAGACTGCGGTTGAGGGCGCGTCGCCTTTGGTGTGTGTGCGTGTGATCATGTCACCAAACCCAATCGCATCGCTTGATGTTGTTACAGGTTGAAGACGCGGCTCGGGTGGACTTCGCCCGCTTTGTAGATGCCAACAGCGACGGGTTGGTCGTTGTAAGACACCCAAACTTCATCGCCATATTCAGCCGTGCCGCCAAGCACCATACCCGGGTTGCCATTCTTTAACTTGGCAGCACCTTCGGCGGTTGCTCGCATTTCTTCCAAAGCACCGAGACCTTCGGAGACAGGCAGGATATATTCGTCCAAACCTTCGGTCTTGGCCAGCTCGTTGATCAAATCAATGGTCACGCCATCATCGGTTTCCCAAGGACCAGACCATTCGCGGCGGAGCCATTCGACATGGCCGTAACATCCCAAGAATTCACCCAAATCGCGTGCGATAGAGCGGACATATCCACCCTTGCCGCAAGTCATTTCCAGCAAAACATGATCTGCATCGGTGCGCTCGATCATCAGCATTTCATCGACATAAAGTGGACGTGCGGAGATTTCGAAATCTTCATCTTCACGTGCCAATTTATAAGCGCGTTGACCGTCGATTTTGACGGCGGAAAACTTTGGTGGCACCTGCAAGATATCACCAACGAATTGCGGCAAAGCCGCTTCGATTTCCGCGTCTGTCGGGCGCAGATCGCTGGTGGTGATCACTTCGCCTTCAGTGTCGTCAGTATTGGTCGCTTGACCCAAGCGCACAGAGAATCTGTAGCACTTCAATGCATCGGTGATGTAGGGAACCGTTTTGGTCGCTTCGCCCAAGGCAATCGCCAAAAGACCTGTGGCCTCGGGATCAAGAGTGCCTGCATGGCCTGCTTTTTGTGCGTTCAAGGCCCATTTAACTTTGTTCACAACAGCGGAAGACGTCATGCCTGCGGGTTTGTCGACGATCAGCCAGCCGTGCACGGCGCGTCCTTTTTTGACCCGCGCCATTATTCGTCTTCGTCCGATGTTGGTGCGTCTTCATCGGGTGTGTCGACTTTGTTTAAATCCCGTTGAATGCGTTCGTCTTTGAACAATTCACGTGTCGCGTCCATGCGGTCAAATGTGTCATCCAATTCAAAGCGCAGTTCAGGAATATGTTTTATTGTCAGAGCCTTGCCAACGTGGTGACGGATCAGACCCGTCCGGCGACGCATCGCTTCAAGCGCTTCGGCTGCGCCATCGCCCCCAAGCGGCATGATGTAAACCGTCGCGATGCGCATATCGTTTGTCACGCGGACCTCGCCGACTGTAATCGACAGGGCTGTGATCGCAGGATCATGGATTTCACCACGTGCGAACATCTCCGACAAGCGGCGGCGGATTGCTTCGCCAACGCGAAGGGTGCGGTGCGAACCTGATTGTCCGCCTGAATTTGTACGTCTAGCCATAGAGGCGAAATAGTCGTGATTGCATGTTCTTGCAAGCAAGGCTTTGCCAAACGCGGAACATAGGGGTAAACCTCGGCCAAAATTTTAGGATAGGAGCCCATAAAATGACCGACCTTCCAGGCATCGTGATTACAGGAGCATCTGGCCGCATGGGGCAGATGTTGATTAATACTGTGATGGGGTCCGACAAATGCAAACTTGTGGGTGCAGTTGAGCGCACGGGGCACGATTGGGTCGGGCGTGACGTCGGCGAGGCGATGGGTGGCATGCCGAATGGTGTGATCGTCACCGATGACGCACTTGAAGCCTTTTCCCATGCTCAAGCTGTGATCGATTTCACCGCTCCTGCAGCCACTGTCGCGTTTTCGACCTTGGCCGCGCAAGCGCATTGTGTGCATGTGATCGGGACCACAGGTATGACGGACGATGACATCGCCAAGCTGAGTGCCGCTGCACATCATTGCACGATTGTGCGGGCTGGAAATATGTCTTTGGGTGTCAATCTTTTGACCAAGCTAACCAAGATGGTGTCGGAGGCTTTGGACGCGGATTTCGATATCGAAGTCGTCGAATCGCATCACAATCGCAAAGTCGATGCGCCCTCTGGTACGGCCTTGATGTTGGGCGAGGCCGCTGCAGAGGGGCGGGGTGTCAAGCTGGCGGATGTTTCTGATTCTGGTCGCGACGGTATCACGGGGGCCCGCAAGCGTGGTGACATCGGGTTTTCAGCCATTCGTGGTGGCGACATCGTGGGCGAGCACGACGTGATGTTCCTTGGCGATGGCGAGCGAATTATTCTGCGCCATGTTGCATCGGATCGGTCTTTGTTTGCCAAGGGCGCGTTGAAGGCGGCACTTTGGGGGCAAACGCAGAAACCCGGCGAATACGATATGATGGATGTTTTGGGGCTCTAAAATCGCAGGTTTTTTTGAACGCAGGATAAATTCCTTGTGCTCAAAAATCGACAGCGATGCCCTTTTTCTCGTAGTCGCCATAGCGCACAGGTTCTGGTCCGTCGCGGCCACCAAGTTCAAGTGGCATGGCGGCAAGTTCCGCGTCGCGTTTGATGCGGCGCTCTTCGGCTTCGGCCAGAGCGCGCTGAGCGGCCTCAGGAAGGTGGCTAATATCACGCGCTTGCGGGTTTGACGTTTCGTCGGTCATCGGGAAATCCTTGTTCGGTTCATAAGACTGATATACGAGGCAAAGCCATGAAAACAAGATCATCAAAAGACGCGAGCCTCGATGCACGCCGCGCAGCGCTTGCGCTTCTCGATGCCGTTACGATTGAAAAACGGCTGTTGTCCGAAGTTTTGCCCAGCAAGACCGAGCGCCTAGACCCGTCTGAGCGGGCTCGCGCACAGCGGCTGGTGACGGAAAGCCTGCGGGCGATGGATCGCAGTGACCGCATGCTTGGGCCGCATTTGACCAAACGCCCTGCGCCGCATGTGATGAATGCACTGCGTTTGGGGGTTTATGAGATCTGCGGTGCGAGCGAGGCGTCGCACGGCGTGGTGAATTCTTATGTGTCTTTGATGCAAGAGCGCACAAAAGCGAGCCATTTCAAGGGGCTGGTTAACGCGGTTTTGCGCAAAGTGGCGGACGAGACTGAGAAATGGGACACATTGCCCGTGCCGATGATGCCTAAATGGCTGCGTAAACCTTTGTTGGCAGATTACGGCAAAGAGGTTGTGGCAGCGATTGAAGCTGCTCATGCAAAAGGCGCGCCGCTTGATTTAACCTCGAAAACGGGTGGCACAGATGTGGCCATGGCTCTAGGGGCGGACATCTTGCCAACGGGCAGTTTGCGCCTCAGTTCTGCTGCGCAAGTGACCAAGCTCAACGGTTTTGAGGATGGTGATTGGTGGGTGCAAGATGCCGCAGCCGCATTGCCCGCGCGCATTTTGGCACCGCAAAAAGGCGAACGAATCTTGGATATGTGTGCGGCCCCAGGTGGGAAAACGCTACAAATCTCGGCGGCGGGCGCGGAAGTGACCTCGTTGGATGTGTCGGAAAGCCGGATGAAGCGTCTCGTTGAAAATCTTCAACGGTGTTATTTGCCTGCGATTCCCGTTGTGAAAGACGCGCTTGAGTTTGAAGATGAGCCTTTCGATGCCATTTTGCTTGATGCGCCCTGTACTGCGACAGGCACGATTCGCCGTCACCCTGATTTACCTTATTCCAAGGACGGTTCTGAATTTCCGGGTCTGTTCGAGCTGCAAGAGCACATGATTGACCGTGCGCTGACACTGCTGAAACCGAATGGTCGTTTGGTTTATTGTACCTGTTCGCTGCTGATTGATGAAGGCGAAGAACAGGTCAGAGATGCTTTGGCGCGCCATCCCGATTTGCGTGTTGATTTAGATGCGTTAAAAATCTCGGGCGTTGAAACGGATTGGATCGGGCCTGAGGGTCTGCGCACGCGGCCTGATTTTTGGGCAGAACGTGGCGGAATGGACGGATTTTTCATAACAGTTTTCCGCCGGTCTTAAAACAGGGGCGAAATCACCGATGACAGGATAGGTTGTAACCTGTATCTAGATCGCAAACCATAAACGCCTTGAGCAATGCAGGGTGAGGCAGACAGAGCATGTCGCAAACCGAAGACTGGCGCGCAAAACTGACCCGCCGCATGAACAGGTTTCATGCGTGGCGTGCGGCGCGTGCGCGTGCGGCGACCGGATTTGTGTCGCAGCCTGAACCCAAGTCTATTGGCTCGTTTGCCAAAGGGCGTCAGCTGATTGCGGGTAATTTTCTATTTGCAGGCCAATTGGTCGAAGCGCCCAAAACTGCCATTTGGGATTTGAATGTCACGAGCGACGCCTTTGTCGCGGAATTGCATGGCTTTGCATGGCTGGATGATTTGGCGGCTGTCGGTGACATGAACGCACGAACCCGTGCGCAAGAGTGGATCATTTTGTGGATGGACCGTCATGCGCGCGGCTCTGGTCCGGGGTGGACGCCTGATTTGACGGGCCGCCGTTTGATCCGTTGGATCAACCATGCTTTGTTTTTCCTGTCAGGCCAAGACACGCCTGTTTCCAATGCTTTTTACAAAACTCTGGCGCAGCAAACCATTTTCTTGTCGCGCAGATGGCATACGGCATCGCAAGGTCTGCCAAGGTTCGAAGCTTTGACAGGACTGATTTACGCAGGACTGTCTTTGCAAGGGATGGAAGAGAACGTTGATCCTGCGGTCAAAGCTTTGGCGAAAGAATGCGAAGAGAACATCAACGCCGAAGGGGGGCTGACAACGCGTAACCCAGAAGAGCTGTTGGAGGTGTTCACGCTGTTGACTTGGGCTGCCGCCGCTTTGTCCGAGGCGGGTCGCATTGCGGGCGACCATCACATTGCCGCCATCGAACGGATCGCGCCCACGCTGCGGGCTTTGCGTCATTCTGATGGAGGGCTTGCGCGCTTTCATGGTGGAGGGCGTGGCATCGAAGGCCGACTTGACCATGCGCTTGCCAGTTCTGGCAATACATCGCAACCGTCAAAAGGTTTGCATATGGGGTATTTGCGTCAATCGGCTGGGCGCACCTCGATTGTCACAGATGCTTCGCCGCCACCCGCGCGGGAAAACTCATTTAATGCGCATGCCTCGACCTTGGCGTTCGAGTTGACATCTGGGCGACGCCCTTTGGTCGTGAATTGTGGTGCGGGTGCAAGTTTTGGCGATGAATGGCGTCGCGCTGGGCGAGCAACGCCGTCGCATTCGACCCTTGGTATCGACGGATTTTCGTCATCGCGCCTTGGGGCAAAACGATTGATCGGAGGCCATATGCGTGAGCTGTTGGTTGATACACCCGATGACGTACGGCTGGAAATTCGCAACACCGACGAAGAGCTTGGATTTGTGGCGGGGCACAACGGATATGTGCGCACCCATGGTTTGACGCATGTGCGCCAGATCGATTTGTCCGCTGACGGGCGCGGGATTGCAGGCGAAGATACATTGGCCACGATCACCCGTGCGGACGAGACGCAATTCGATCGCATGATGGACAAGCTTAAGCTGCAAGGCATCCCGTTTCATGTGCGCTTTCACCTGCATCCTGATGTCGATGTCGCGTTGGATATGGGCGGTGCGGCTGTGTCGATGGCGCTTAAGTCTGGCGAGATTTGGGTCTTTCGCCATGACGGGCGGGCGAAATTGAGCGTGGAACGGTCAGTTTATTTAGAAAAAGGCCGATTAAAACCCCGAGCAAGCAAACAAGTGGTTCTATCTGCCGCCGCAATGGATTATGCGACGCGCGTCCGTTGGACTCTGGCGAAGGCACAGGACACGCCAACAACTTTGCGAGATCTTGAACGAGACGACGACATTTTGACCTGATCTGAAATGTGATCTGGCTTGCTGGATCACCAAATGACTGCCTATCTGGGGACTTCTGATGACTGATCTTTATCCGGTGCGCCGCGCGCTTCTTTCTGTTTCTGACAAAACGGGTCTGGTTGACCTTGGCAAGGCGCTTGCCGCACGTGGTGTTGAGCTGTTGTCGACCGGTGGCTCGGCCAAGACGCTGCGTGACGCGGGACTTGAGGTTAAAGATGTGGCCGATGTCACAGGCTTCCCTGAGATGATGGACGGTCGTGTGAAAACACTGCACCCGAAAGTGCACGGAGGCCTTTTGGCGCTGCGCGACAATGAGGATCACGTCAAAGCGATGGCGGATCACGACATTGGCGGTATCGATTTGTTGATCGTGAATCTTTACCCATTTGAAGCCGCTTTGGCGCGTGGTGCAGAGTACGACGAGATGATCGAAAACATCGACATCGGTGGTCCAGCGATGATCCGCGCCTCTGCGAAAAACCACGGTTTCGTGACCACGGTTGTGGATGTTGAAGACTACGATGCCTTGCTGGCCGAGCTGGAAGCCAATGATGGTCAAACATCCTATGCTTTCCGTCAAAAATTGGCACAGATTGCCTATGCCCGCACCGGCGCTTATGACGCGGCAGTGTCCAACTGGATGGCTGACGCGATTGGTGATGCTGCGCCGCGCCGCCGTGCTTTCGCGGGCACCATCAAGCAAACTTTGCGTTACGGCGAAAACCCGCACCAGTCTGCGGCTTTCTACACAGACGGTTCAAACCGTCCCGGTGTCGCGACGGCGACCCAGCATCAGGGCAAAGAGCTGTCCTATAACAATATCAACGACACCGACGCGGCGTTTGAATTGGTGGCAGAATTTGATCCTGCTGAAACCCCAGCGGTTGCGATCATTAAGCACGCCAATCCTTGTGGTGTCGCTAAAGGTGCTACGCTTTTGGACGCCTATAAGAACGCGTTTGATTGTGACCGCACCTCCGCATTTGGTGGCATCGTTGCCTTGAACCAAGCGCTGGACGCGGAAACTGCCGAAGCCATCGTCGAAATTTTCACCGAAGTTGTGATTGCCCCCGGTGCGACGGATGAAGCCAAAGCGATTTTCGCCAAGAAAAAGAACCTGCGCCTACTCACAACCGACGGTTTGCCAAATGTTTTGGAAGCCTCACACACTGTGCGTCAGGTCGCTGGTGGTCTGTTGGTGCAAAACAAGGATGCTGGCTTTATCAGCTTGGACGATCTGAAAGTTGTGACCAAAGTGGCCCCCACTGACGCGCAACTCCAAGACATGCTGTTCGCATGGAAAGTGGCAAAGCATGTCAAATCCAACGCGATCGTCTATGTCAAAGATCAAGCGACAGTTGGCGTTGGCGCTGGGCAAATGTCCCGTCTTGATTCTGCATTGATCGCAGCTGCAAAATCCAAACGAATGGCAGACGCCATGGGACTGGACGAACCCTTGGCTGTTGGCTCTGCTGTGGCTTCTGATGCGTTTTTCCCATTCGCGGATGGTTTGCTTGAGGCTGCTGCGGCTGGTGCGACATGTGTGATCCAGCCGGGTGGCTCTATGCGCGATCAAGAAGTGATCGATGCTGCTGACGAGGCGGGGCTTGCGATGGTTTTCACCGGTATGCGTCACTTCCGTCACTAAGCAAGGTTAGGATTAAACATGCGTATCACGGCTTTGACAGCTCTGATCATTTTTATGGTCGACCAGCTTTCCAAATGGGTCGTGGTACATGCGCTTAATCTGCGTTCTGTTGGTGAAATCAATGTGTTTCCGCCGTTTTTGGTGTTCCGCATGGCGTGGAACACCGGCATTAACTTTGGCCTCTTTTCCCAATACGCAGCGATGCTGCGCTGGGGATGGGTCGCCTTGGCGATTGTTATGTCTCTTTGGGTTTTGACATGGGTGAGGCGCGAAAATTTTGGCTGTATCGGTAACCTCAGTGCGGGGCTATTGGTCGGCGGGGCCTTGGGCAATGCGATTGATCGTGTGCTTTACGGCGCTGTTGCAGACTTTTTGAACATGTCGTGTTGCGGCTTTGCGAACCCCTATTCCTTTAACGTCGCGGACATCGCAATTTTCGCAGGCGCATTCGGACTTATTCTTTTCACAGGTGACACGCAAAAGCGTGCGTGACCTTGCCGCAAGGTTGCGTTAGAAACGGTCAGACGGTTAGGGCGGAGAGAACATATGTTGCACGCAAAGAGTATTCGAATGGTTATGTGTTCGGTGATTTTGATCGCCGCAACCGCCTGTGCGCCCAAGTCTACGATCACACCGGCCGCTGTGGGAGCAAGTCCTGACGAGTTCTCGATTACGCCCGTCAAGCCGCTGGAATCACCAAAAGACTTTGCTGCGCTGCCTGCGCCAACTTTGGGTGGGGTAAATCTGACAGATGCGACTCCAAAAGCCGATGCTATTGTGGCCTTGGGCGGACGAACCTCAACGGCTACAGGTGTTGATGGTGGCATTGTGACCTATGCATCGCGTTATGGTGTTGACCAAAGCATTCGTAGCGATCTGGCTGCATCCGATGCGCGCTTTCGCAAGTTGAAAACGGCAGCTCCATCATTCCCTTGGGTCCAAAACAAGTACGAGCGCGCCTATCGCCGCTTGGCGCTTGACCCTTGGGCTGAGCTTGAGCGTTTGCGCGCGCTTGGTGTGCTTGTGCCCTCTGCACCTCCTAAGAGTTAAACACTGTTCACTTAACCGTCAACGGCGCTTGTCCTCAGCTTAGAGAGAGGTCAACTATAGGCGTGAACGTTGTTTGAAGGTGAACGCATGAAAACTCTTTTGAGTGCTTTTTTTATTGGCTTGGCATTGCCGGTTGCCGCGGCAGATATTTCCAGCTTTTCGCTCGACAATGGCATGCAAGTTGTCGTCGTCGAAGATCACCGTGCTCCTGTCGTGGTGCAAACTGTTTGGTACAAAGTGGGCGCAGCCGACGAGGTACCGGGCAAAAGTGGAATCGCGCATTTTCTTGAACATTTGATGTTTAAAGGCACGGATAAAATGAAGGCTGGCGAATTATCGGCCACTGTCACTCGCAATGGCGGTTCTGATAATGCTTTCACAAGTTGGGATTACACCGCTTATTATCAACGTGTTGCAGCTGACAGACTGCCGTTGATGATGGAAATGGAAGCGGATCGTATGCGCGGTTTGCAGATGACCGAAGACGATGTCGCGACAGAACGCAATGTAGTGCTTGCTGAGCGCAATCAACGCACAGACAGTGACCCAGACGCTTTGTTTCGCGAACAGATGCGTGCAGCACAGTTCCTAAATCACGGCTACAGTATCCCGATTATTGGTTGGCGTCATGAAATTGAGCAGCTCAATCGTGAGGATGCTTTCGCGTTCTATCGCCAATACTACGCGCCAAATAATGCGATTTTGGTTGTTGCAGGGGATGTGGACCCTGACGAGGTGAAATCCCTCGCAGAGACCTATTATGGCCCGATAGAACCGACTGTCGGCTTGCAAGACCGTGTGCGCCCAACAGAACCACCACAATTGGCAGAGCGGCGTATGACCATGCGCGACGCCCGTGTTTCGCAGCCCTATGTCACGCGCAGTTATATAGCGACAGAGCGCAATCCAGGCGATCAGTCTGAGGCGGCAGCACTAGAATTTTTGGCCAGCTTATTGGGTGGCGACGGGGCCACATCGTATCTTGGGCAAGCTTTGATGTTTGAAGACCCGAAAGCGATTTATGTCTCTGCGTTTTACAACGGAACATCGGTCGACTTGGGCAGTTTCGGATTGGTTATTGCACCTGTTCCTGGCGTGTCTTTGGAAGAGGCCGAGATCGCATTGGATGCAACAATCGCGAAATTCCTAGAGGAAGGCGTCGATTTAGAACAGTTTGACCGCCTTAAAACCCAGCTGCGTGCCTCGCTGATTTATGAGCAGGACAATATCGAAAGCCTCGCGCGTGGGTACGGACAAGACCTGACCATTGGTTTAAGCATTGAAGACGTAAAGGCCTGGCCTGAGGTGCTGGATGCTGTCACCCCCGAAGATGTCATGGCTGCGGCCAGACGCGTTTTCAACAAATCCAACGCAGTGACAGGATTTTTGATGCCTGAGATTGCATCAGAAGACATGCAAAAGGACGCTGTACAATGAAGCCTTTTATTTCCGTGATCGCCGGTGCCACATTGGCTATCGTTGGCGCAATATCACCTGTCTTTGCTCAGATTGACGTTCAAGAAATTACCACTGAGGCAGGCATAACCGCGTGGTTGGTAGAGGAACATTCGATTCCTTTCACAGCGCTTGAATTGCGCTTTAAAGGGGGTACGTCGTTGGACCGTGCGGGTAAGCGCGGCGAGATCAATTTGATGATGGCCACTTTGGAAGAAGGCGCCGCCGATCTGGATGCGCAAGGTTTTGCCAAGGCACGCGACAGTTTGGCTGCGCGATTTGACTTTGATGCAAACACAGATTCGGTCTCGATTTCAGCACGTTTTTTGACCGAAAATCGCGACGAGGCCGTGGCTTTGTTGCGTATGGCTATTATGGAGCCGCGCTTTGATCAGGCGGCGGTGGACCGTGTGCGTGGACAAGTGTTGTCGAACATCGAGTCCAATACAACGTCGCCAAACGAGATCGCTTCTTCGACATTGAACGCGCTTGCCTTTGGCGACCATCCCTATGGCAGCTCACCTAGTGGCACGACTGAAACAGTTTCGGGCCTGACGCCTGAAGATATGTCGACGGCGCACACCCGTGCCTTGGTCAAAGATCGCCTGTATGTCTCAGCCGTGGGCGACATCACAGAGCCAGAACTGGCTGAACTCTTAGATGGCTTGTTAGGGGATTTGCCGCAATTTGGTCCAGAACTTCCCCCCTACGTCGCTCCTGCACTCACGGGGGGCGTGACCGTCGTGCCGTTTGAAACACCGCAATCTGTCGTGATGTTTGGCCACTCTGGCATCAAACGCGACGATCCTGATTTTATTCCTGCTTATATCGCCAACGAAATCATCGGCGGCACACGGGAATCGCGCTTGATGCAAGAGGTGCGCGAAAAACGTGGACTGACCTATGGCATCGGATCCTATCTTGTGCCTTACGCACAATCCGAGGTCGTTTTAGGACAATTTTCATCGGGTAATGCTGTAACGGCGCAGGCTATTGATGTGGTGAAAGACGAATGGCGTAAACTCATTGATGATGGCATCAGTGCGGAGGAACTTGAAGAGGCCAAAACCTATCTGACAGGGGCTTACGCTTTGCGGTTTGATGGGAATGCGCCGATTGCCAGTATCTTGGTTGGGATGCAAATGTCAGGGCTGGAACGCGATTACATTGTGCATCGCAACGACTTGGTGAATGCAGTGACGCTGGATGATCTCAACCGCGTTGTGCGTGAATTGTACAAGCCCGAAGAGCTGACCTTTGTCGTCGTTGGTCAACCGGATGATCTAAAATCTGATTGATTTGAACATGGCCGAATCGGGAGGCCTCATGCTATTTCTTGTGTTATGAATTCTCCTGACCTCAATATAGGCCAATCTGGGCCAGCCGCATCACGCCCTGTTATCCGTCAATTGGATGAAGGCGCGATCAATCGAATTGCTGCGGGCGAGGTGGTTGAACGCCCCGCTTCTGCGGTGAAAGAACTGGTTGAAAACGCTATCGACGCAGGTGCGCACCGGATCACTGTCGACTACGCCGATGGTGGCAAGACCTTGATCCGCGTGACTGATGATGGCTGTGGCATGACCGCCGATGATCTTCCGCTTGCGTTGTCACGCCATGCGACATCTAAGATCGACGGCACAGACCTGTTGAATATTCACACCTTTGGTTTTCGGGGCGAGGCGTTGCCATCGCTTGGCGCTGTTGGGCGTTTGAAAATCACGTCACGGGCTGAGGGGCATGACGGCGTGTCTTTGTCCATTTCGGGTGGACGCATTGATCCAATCAAGCCTGCTGCCTTGACAAAAGGCACTGTTGTTGAGCTGCGTGATCTGTTTTTCGCCACGCCTGCACGGTTGAAATTTCTGCGCACGGACCGTGCCGAAGCCAAAGCTATTTCTGATGTGGTCAAACGTCTGGCTATGGCTGAGCCCTTCGTGGGATTCGTGCTGCGTGACGTGTCGGGCGGCGGTGAGGGTCGCGTGACGTTTCGCGCTGATCCGCAAACGGGTGATATGTTTGATGCGCTGCACGGGCGACTGGCGACAGTGTTGGGAAAAGAATTCGCGGAAAACGCTTTGGCAATTGATGCAGAACGCGAAGGCTTGCACCTGACGGGCTATGCCGCCTTGCCGACTTATTCGCGTGGGTCCTCTGTGGCGCAGTTCTTGTTCGTCAACGGGCGCCCCGTGCAAGATCGTCTTTTGCTTGGAGCTTTGCGTGCCGCTTATTTTGACTATCTCAGCCGTGATCGTCATCCCGCTGCTTGTCTGTTTATCGACGTTGATCCGCACCGTGTGGATGTGAACGTGCATCCTGCCAAATCCGAAGTCCGGTTCCGTGAACCCGCCGAGGCGCGCAGTTTGATCGTATCTGGCCTGCGCAACGCTCTGGCCGCTGCAGGGCATCGTGCCTCGACAACAGTTGCTCAAGACACGTTGAAAGCGATGCAGCCAGAAACACCATTCTTGGGTCGTCAAAATCCCGTCCAAGCCGATGATGCTGCGCCGCGCATTTATCAGATGGATCGGCGTGGGGCCTCTGGTTATACGATGCCGCCGCGCCCATCCGCTGGTGGTGTTCAAAACAGTTATGACTGGCAAGCGCCCGAGCGCACTGATGTGCCTGGTTTCGCTGAAATGACATTACCATCCGCGCGAGTCGAAGATGCGGTCCCTCAGCCTGCCGCAGAAAAATTGCCGCTTGGGGCTGCGCGCGCTCAGGTGCATGAAAACTACATCATCGCGCAAACCGAAACAGGTATTGTGATTGTCGATCAACATGCGGCCCATGAGCGGCTGGTCTATGAGAAACTCAAGAAACTGATGGCCGAAAATGGCGTTGCGTCGCAAGCGCTATTGATTCCTGAAGTGATCGAGTTGGGCGCGAACGATGCGCAAACATTGCTTGATTTGGCTGATGATTTGGCAGGGCTTGGCTTGGTGATCGAGGCCTTTGGCGCTGGGACTATTGCTGTGCGCGAAACGCCTGCGATCTTAGGCCGTGTCGATGCTTCAGCGATGATTTCGGATATATTGGATGAATTGGCAGATCTTGGTGACAGTCACACGGTACAAGCCCGTATCGAGGCGGTGTTGTCACGTGTTGCCTGTCACGGGTCCATACGCTCAGGGCGTTGGATGCGCGGTGAAGAAATGAACGCACTGTTGCGTGAGATGGAATCAACGCCGCATTCGGGACAATGCAATCATGGCCGCCCGACCTATGTGGAGCTCAAGCTCTCGGATATTGAACGTTTGTTTGGACGCACATGATGATTTTTGATGACCCTCAAATGCAGATCTATGCGCTGATTGGAGGCGCGGTGATCCTCCTGCTCATCTTGTTAATGCTGTGGTCTGTGTTGCGCAGTGCGTCGAAATCTATGGCGCAAATGTCCATGCTTGGACACCGCGTTGAACAACTATCGTCGAGCCAAGATCACTTGAGTGGCAGTCTTAACAGCGTGGCACAAACGCAAGCCATCGCGCAGAACCAGCTGACCAATTTGATGGAGCAGCGGCTTGGTGAAGTGCAGTTAAACCTGCATGAAAACCTGTCGGCCTCGCAACAGCGTACGGGGGAAAACCTCGCGAAGATGCAGCAGCAGATGTCAGATAACATGGCCGCGCAGCAACTCAAGCTGCAAGAGAACCTATCGCAAATGCAGATGCGCACCAACAACGCTATGGCTGAGATGCAAGAGAAAATGGGGCAAAGCCTGATGGGCAGCGCCAAGCATACGGCGAGTTCTCTGGGTGAGCTGCAAGAGCGTTTGCAGACCATCGACAAGGCGCAGGCTAATATCGAAAAGCTGTCGGGCAATGTGTTGTCGCTGCAAGATATCTTGTCGAACAAGCAAACACGTGGCGCGTTTGGAGAAATCCAACTCAACGATATCGTTGGCAAAGCGCTGCCAAAAGACAGCTATACGCTACAAGCGACACTGTCGAACGGCAGACGTGCGGACTGTTTGATTCATTTGCCCAATCCCCCTGGATCAATTGTTGTCGACAGCAAGTTTCCGCTTGAGGCCTATGAGGCCTTACGGCGCGCAGGCACCCAATGGGAAGTGAATGAAGCGGCCAAGATGATGCGCTCGGCCGTGAAAAAGCACATCAGTGATATTTCAACCAAATATATCATTGAGGGCGAAACTGCTGGTGGTGCCTTGATGTTTTTGCCCTCTGAGGCTGTGTATGCCGAGTTGCACGCCAATTTTCCCGAGTTGGTGCGAGAGGGATTTGATAAACGTGTTTGGATTGTATCGCCCACCACCTGCATGGCGACGTTGCACACGATGCGCGCGATTCTAAAAGATGCACGGATGCGCGAACAAGCGGGTTCTATTCGCAAGGAACTCGCACTGTTGGCGGGCGATGTGGATCGGCTTGGCACTCGTGTGGGCAATTTGGATCGCCATTTTGGGCAGGCAGCAAAAGACATCGAAGACATCAAAATTTCGGCAGATAAAGCTGGCAAGCGTGCGCACAGACTGGATCATTTCGATTTCGAGGAGCTGGCAGCAGATACGCCCGCTGTGCAACCGACCGATGTGTTACCGTTGACGCCTAAGGTCTGAGTGCATTTTTGCCCTTAGGGAGTGCAAGGATTGAGGTTGCCAAGAAGCAGCTCTGAGGGCATCACTCCCCCGATGGCAGTTGTAAAACGAACCCCCTTTATTTTGGTCATAGTGTTGTGGCTCAGCGGTGTCTTGGCGGCAGGCCAATTCGCTAAAATCTCGGTGACATTTCCCTATTTTCGCGAGGTATTCTCGTCACATGGGGCGGCGCTTGGGTTTCTCGTCTCGCTGGTTTCAACGGTTGGCTTGGTCTGCGGGCTATTTGCTGGCGCATTCATCGCCAGAGTGGGCGCGCGTAAGCCGCTAATTGTGGCACTTTGCTTAGGCGCTGGTTTGTCAATCTATCAAAGTTCGATCCCAAGCTTTGCACCGTTTTTGATCAGTCGCTTGTTGGAGGGGCTTTCACATCTATTGGTTGTTGTCGCAGCTCCCACAGTTTTGGGGCAGGTGACAGAACCGCGTCATCGTGCCGTGACGATGGCGTCGTGGAGCACAGTTTTTGCTGTGTCCTTTGCTGTGTTCTCTTGGGGTGGGACCCCGCTTGTGGATCACTTTGGGGTGCCCTTTTTGTTTTTGTGCCACGGCGTGGGCATGGCCATCGCCGCGTTTGGTGTATGGACTATTCTTCCGAGTAACATCATCCCACGCTCGCCTGATCCATTGACGTTGCGAGCCATCTTAGCGCGCCATATTACGGCCTATACTTCACCTTGGATCGCAGCACCGGCAGCGGGCTGGTTTTTTTATGCAGCCGGATTTGTGGCTCTGGTCACGGTGATGCCTGATTTCTTTACACCAGAGCACCGTCATGCACTGGTCGGCATTTTGCCTTTGTCGGCGCTGTGTGTTTCTATGACTTTGGGCATCGCTTTGGTGCGGCGTTTTACCTCTGTACCCGTGATCATCGGGGGCTTTTGTATATCGATGGTCATGGCACTGTCTTTGGCGTTTGGTGCGCCTGTTGAATGGGCTGGCATAGCGATTTTAGCGGCGACAGGCCTTGCGCAAGCCGGTAGCTTTTCGGCCATTCCGGTTTTGAACGTGACACCGCAAGACCAAGCTCTTGCCAATGGGGCGCTGGCGCAGTTGGGCAATGCTGGCAATATGGTTGGCACACCGCTGTTGATCCTGCTCACCAGTGCCCTTGGTCTGAACGGGCTGATCATTTTTGCGGCCACAACATTTGGCTGTGGGGCTGTGATCCATCTTTGGCTGGGGCGGTTGCGCAGGGCCTGAGCTCATTGAAAATGTTTATAGAGACCACCCAAACAAAAGAACCGTTCAGTTTCCTGAACGGCTCTTTTAATTTAGTAAGCTGCTGAAGCTCTTAGCCTTGACGGGCTTTGAAGCGTGGCTGCGTTTTGTTGATCACATAAACGCGACCTTTACGGCGCACAATGCGACAATCGCGGTGCCGGCTTTTCAGCGAGCGGAGTGAGTTGCGAACTTTCATGTCCAGTCTCCTTATCGCGGCGCCTGCGTGCGCCAGTTAAAACCTATCTAACGGAACGATGGTGGGTATAACAAGGTTCGAACTTGTGACCCCTTCGATGTCAACGAAGTGCTCTACCACTGAGCTATACACCCATTTTCGTCCAAGGGAGCATTACGTTTTAATTGATCCGGCCACAAGGGTGTTAGCAATCAAAGCGTAGGTCGTTCCCACGTCAGTCCGAGGGCGTATAAAAGGAGTCGGAGCATTGATCAAGGGCTTTTGGAAAGGAAAATCGAAAGCTATAGTTTTCTGTGAAAGGGCAACGACATGAACAAGGTTCCTTACCGGCTATGCCGACCTGAAAAGCGCACGTCATGCGTTGTGTTTTCCTCGCCTCACAGCGGGTGCGAATACCCCACCGACATGCTGAAACGCTCGGTTTTAGACCCTTTTTCGCTCAGATCGTCCGAAGATGCCTATGTTGATCGGCTTTTTTCGGACACGCCCAGCTATGGTGCTATATTTTTAAATGCAACCTATCCAAGGGCTTGGGTCGATTTGAACAGAAGAAGTGACGAGCTGGACCCTGCGTTGATTGATTCTGTTTTCGGGCGTGGATTGAATGCGCGGGTTTTGTCAGGCTTGGGCGTGATTCCCCGCGTGGTGGCGGGAGGGCGCGCGATTTACAGCGGCAAGCTTACGCGCGCAGAGGCAGATATGCGAATCGCCCAAGTGTGGCAGCCATATCACTTAATGCTAGAGACGCTTTTGCGTGAAACCAAGACCTTGTTCGGACAAGCACTGTTGATCGATTGTCATTCGATGCCACGCGAAGCGCTCAAACATGTCAAAACCCCAAGCGGCGCACGGCCCGAAATTGTGATTGGGGATCGTTATGGTGCCTCTGCAAGTGGTGCATTGGTTGACAGTATCGAGGCCGCGTTTCGCGCCGAAGGGTTTGAAGTGCTGCGCAATGTGCCTTTTGCGGGGGCCTATATTTCCCAACACTATGGGCGACCAAGTCAGCATCAGCATTGCGTCCAAATTGAAATTGATCGTTCGCTTTATATGGATGAGAAAACTCTGGTTCCTTTAGGCGATTTTGAGAATGTTAAGCAAAGACTCAGCGGTGCTGCACGCCGTATTGCACAATTGGACGCGGGACGACTGCCTTTGGCGGCAGAGTGATCAGCGTGCGAACCCGATGGTTACAGCGACCGACCTTTGATAATCGCGTCTTTGCCGAACTTGCGGCGAATTTCGTCACGAGCCCGTTCCGCATCCGCGCGTTTACCAGCACCGGGGTCAAGCATGTCAGCCGATAGATTCGCACCATCGTCTGAGACGAGATTGCTGATGCCAACGCCGATTAATCGGAAAGGCCCCTCAGCGATGGCTTGGTCCAGTAACCCGCGTGCGGTGCGATAGATTTGATCCGCTAAATTCGTAGGACTGGATAACGTTAGGCGTCGGGTTAAAGACGTATGATTGGCGCGTTTCAGTTTTAAAGTAACGACATGGCCCGCTTGCGCCTTTGTCTTGGCGCGATCAGAGACTTGTTCTGACAAACGCCAAATATGTTTATCGAGCACATCTATCGCCATGGTATCCGCTGAAAACGTTGTTTCTGTTGAAATGGATTTGACGGTTTGGCGCTGTGAAATGCGCCGCGCATCTAGCCCGCGTGCCAGATGCCATAGGTGATCGCCCATCGATCCAAAACGGAGATGCAAATCATCGCGTTCCCATCGGCGTAAATCGGCAAAGGTGCGAATGCCAGCTTTCTCAAGCGAGGCTTGCCCGACCTTGCCAACACCCCAGATGAGTTTGATGGGCTTATCCGCGAGAAAGCTTTCGGTTTCCGCCAATCCGATGACAGAAAACCCGCGCGGTTTATCCAGATCAGAGGCGATTTTGGCCAAGAATTTGTTGTGGCTGAGGCCAATAGATCCCGTGAGGCCAAGCTCATGCTGCATACGTTTGACCAATCGCGCGAGAATCACAGCTGGGGGCGCGCCGTGCAAAGTTGCTGTACCACTGAGGTCCATGAAAGCCTCATCCAGAGACAAAGGTTCCACCCTGGGCGTCAGCTCGTCCATCATTTCGCGAATGGCTTTCGAGGCCTCACTATAGGCCGACATACGCGGTGGGACGATCACGGCTTCGGGGCAAAGTTGTAGGGCTTTGAACATAGGCATGGCGGACCGTACGCCTTTGACCCGCGCGATGTAGCAGGCAGTAGATACAACCCCGCGCTTGCCGCCACCGATGATCACAGGCTTGTCGCGCAGATCGGGGTTGTCGCGTTTTTCAACCGAAGCAAAAAAAGCGTCACAGTCCATATGTGCAATGCTTAGATCGTAAAGCTCAGGATGCGATAGCACACGTGGTCTGCCACAGGATGGGCAGCGCGTGCCAGCCTCAAAGGTGGTCAAACAATCACGGCACAGATTTGGCATCGAACCCTCGGTTTTGGACTTGCTGCTCTATACGTGCAGATTGAATTTGGATAGACACTACCTAAATAGATACAAACAAACGAGTGGTGTAGTCATGGTTGAATATGGAATTCCTGCGTTTTTGACAGGTGGTAATCTTGTGGTTCTGGCGATTGCCGCGTTTATTGTTTTGCTCGTCTTCAAAGGCGTGCGGATCGTGCCGCAGTCTGAGAAATTCGTCGTCGAACGTTTTGGTCGTTTGCGCACAGTGCTTGGGCCTGGGATCAACTTTGTAATTCCATTGATTGACCGCGTGGCACATAAAATTTCCATTTTGGAACGCCAATTGCCCAATGCGATGCAAGACGCGATTACGTCTGACAACGCTTTGGTGAAAGTGGAGACTTCAGTGTTCTACCGCATCACCGAACCTGAGCGCACGGTGTACCGTATTCGGGATGTCGACGGTGCGATTGCCACCACTGTCGCTGGTGTTGTGCGCTCTGAGATCGGCAAGATGGAACTCGACCAAGTGCAATCGAACCGGTCCAGTCTGATCGAGACGATCAAAGCGCAGGTTGAAAGCGCTGTGGATGATTGGGGCATCGAAGTCACGCGGGCTGAGATTTTGGACGTGAACCTTGATGAGGCGACACGCGCCGCGATGCTGCAACAGTTGAATGCCGAACGCGCGCGGCGTGCGGCTGTGACTGAGGCCGAAGGATCGAAACGTTCTGTCGAATTGAACGCCGATGCACAACTCTATGCGGCTGAACAAATCGCCAAAGCGCGCCGCATTGAAGCAGACGCCGAAGCCTATGCTACGGCTGTTGTGGCCGAAGCGATCACCGAAAACGGCATTGAAGCCGCGCAATACCAAGTGGCGTTGAAACAAGTCGAGGCGCTGACGGCTGTCGGCAACGGCACGGGCAGTCAAACCGTGATCGTGCCAGCCGCCGCGCTTGATGCCTTTGGTGATGCGTTTAAGTTGTTCGGAGGCAAGAAATAATGGATCCGATGACGCCAGTCGATATTTGGGCGCTTTGGTGGGTTTGGGGCCTCGGGGCTGTTGCTCTGTTAGTGCTTGAAGTCTTTGCGCCGGGGTTCCTGTTTTTGGGATTTGGGGCAGGGGCGGCCGTTGTAGCGGCCCTTTTGGGGCTTGGCCTTGGGTCAGGCAACCCTGCGATCTTGGCGCTTATCTTTGCTGTTGTTTCGATGGCGGCTTGGTATGTCATGCGCCGCATCTTTGGGGTGCGTAAAGGCCAAGTCAAAATCTGGGACAAAGACATCAACGATGACGTTTGAAGCCCCCTATGTCTAACGACGCTGTTGACGATTTTGATGGCGCGAAAATAGCAATCTTGCGCGGGGAAGATGTTTTGACGCTTCTGCGCGATGATCAGCCTGACATAGCTTTTCCCAATCAATGGGACTTACCGGGGGGCGGGCGTGAGGATGTCGAGACGTCGATTCAGACCGTCACGCGCGAGCTTTTCGAAGAACTGTCTGTGGTGCTTGATCCAAGCAAAATTGTCTATCACGCCAAAGAACAAAAATCACTGGCACAGCCAGATGTGACTGTACATTTTTTTGTCGCGCGTTGGGATGATCTGCCAGACAGTGACATTACATTGGGGGACGAGGGCCAGCGTTGGTGCTGGATGCC
This sequence comes from Pacificibacter marinus, assembly GCF_018860665.1. Taxonomy (GTDB): domain Bacteria; phylum Pseudomonadota; class Alphaproteobacteria; order Rhodobacterales; family Rhodobacteraceae; genus Celeribacter; species Celeribacter marinus_A. Next base: position 7,732 of record NZ_JAHKPK010000022.1, on the reverse strand, counting down.
TGTATCAGAATACTTGTCGCGCAAGGACTCGATTGAGACAATGCGCGCAAGATTGTCGCGCGCACTTATGACGCTCAATGAAACGATTTAGGCGTTTTTGATCTCATCCAAGATGGCCAAAGCCGCTTGGCGTGGATCGGTTGCTTGCCAAATAGGTCGGCCAACAACCATGTGATCGACACCGTCTTTGATGGCTTGCGCTGGTGTTGCCACGCGTTTTTGATCGCCAAGCGCGGCACCTGTTGGGCGCACACCGGGGGTAACGATCAACTTGCCAGCGGCCTCAGGCAGGGCGCGCACAAGTGCTGCTTCTTGTGGCGAACAAATCACGCCATCTGCGCCAGCGCGCAGCGCATTACCTGCGCGCTCTTGGACCAAATCTTTGATCTCACCTGATTTGATCAGTGCGCCATCCAAGTCAGCTCGATCCAGGGATGTCAAAATGGTGACAGCAAGGATTTTCATGTTAGATCCCGACGCGCCTTGTTTGGCGGCCTTGACCACATAAGGGTCGCCGTGGACCGTCAGAAAATCGATATCGAATTGCGCCGTGCCACGCACCGCGTTTTCCACAGTCGCGCCGATGTCAAAGAACTTCATATCGAGAAAAATCTTTTTTCCGTGCTCTTGTTTGAGCTCATTGGCCAAAGCCAGCCCGCCACCTGTGAGCATACCCAACCCGATTTTATAAAAGGATACTGCATCACCAATCTGTTTGGCGACCTCAAGGCCTTTGATCACGTTTGGAACGTCGAGGGCTACGATTAGGCGGTCATCTGCGGGTGAGGTCATGGTCTGGCTCCTATGATTTGCACCTCTCATATTGCCATCACTGACGTGAGACAAGCGGTGGCTATTATAACATGTCTTTGTATCGCTGACATTGCGTCACATCAGGGCGTAAACTTCTCGTATCTGTGATCTTGAATTGGGGCCAAGTGCCAACCACATAAAGATCAAGGTTCTACCGCAAAGCGCGCCGCATTTGGGCGCTGTGCATCTGGAACGCTTATTTGAAAGGATACGATGATGGACATGGAAAAGTTCACAGAACGCTCACGCGGGTTTTTGCAGGCTGCACAAACCATTGCGATGCGCGAAAGCCACCAAAAATTAAGCCCTGAGCATTTGCTTAAGGCGCTCTTGGATGACCCCGAAGGGCTTGCCTCTGGATTGATCACCAGCGCGGGCGGCGATGCGAAAGTCGTGGCAGAAGTCGTCGATGCAGCGCTGGCCAAAGTGCCGCGCGTCTCTGGCGATGCAGGGCAAACCTATATGGATCAATCCACCGCCAAAGTGCTGGACGAGGCAGAAAAAATAGCCACCAAAGCCGGCGATAGCTTTGTGCCGGTTGAGCGTATTTTAACCGCGCTTGCCGTGGTGAAATCTGCCGCGAAAGATGCGCTTGTGGGCGGCGGCATCACGGCGATGAAACTCAATGCAGCGATCAATGACATCCGCAAAGGCCGTACGGCTGACAGTGCCTCTGCCGAAGATGGTTATGATGCGTTGAAAAAATACGCGCGTGATCTGACTGAGGCTGCCGAAGAGGGCAAGATCGATCCCATCATCGGACGTGATGAAGAAATTCGTCGTGCGATGCAGGTTTTGTCGCGCCGCACTAAAAACAACCCTGTTTTGATAGGGGAGCCGGGCGTGGGTAAAACCGCGATCGCTGAAGGTCTCGCTTTGCGTATCATTGATGGCGATGTGCCTGAATCCCTGCGCAACAAAAAACTGATGGCGCTGGATATGGGCGCGCTGATTGCTGGCGCAAAATATCGCGGTGAATTCGAAGAGCGGCTCAAAGCGATTTTGAAAGAAATCGAAGCGGCCTCTGGTGAAATCATTCTGTTCATCGATGAAATGCACACGCTTGTTGGCGCGGGCAAAAGTGACGGCGCGATGGATGCGGCAAACTTGATTAAACCTGCGTTGGCGCGTGGCGAGCTGCATTGTATCGGCGCGACCACTTTGGACGAGTATCGCAAATACGTCGAAAAAGACGCGGCCTTGGCACGGCGTTTCCAACCAATCATGGTTGAAGAACCAACCGTTGAAGATACGATATCCATTTTACGCGGCATCAAAGAAAAATACGAAGTGCACCACGGTGTGCGGATTTCGGACGCAGCATTGGTGGCGGCAGCAACGCTGTCGCATCGTTACATCACGGATCGATTTTTGCCGGACAAGGCTATCGATTTGATCGACGAGGCTGGCAGTCGTTTGCGCATGGAAGTGGACAGCAAGCCAGAAGAGCTGGACCAGTTGGATCGCCAAATTTTGCAGCTTCAGATCGAGGCCATGGCATTGTCTAAAGAGGATGATGACGCCTCAAAAGACCGTTTGCAAAAGCTCGAAAAAGAGCTGGCTGATTTGCAAGAGAAATCCGCAGGCATGACGGCCAAGTGGCAAGCCGAGCGTGACAAGCTGGAAGGTACACGTGATCTGAAAGAAAAACTGGATCGCGCCCGTGCTGATTTGGAAATCGCCAAACGCGAAGGCAATTTGGCCAAAGCGGGCGAGCTGTCTTATGGCGTGATCCCGCAGTTGGAAAAGCAGGTGGAATCTGCAGAAGGTCACGAGGCGCAAGACTTGCTGGTCGAGGAAGCCGTGCGTCCTGAACAAGTCGCCGAAGTGGTTGAGCGTTGGACGGGTATTCCAACCTCTAAGATGCTTGAAGGCGAACGTGATAAATTGTTGCGTATGGAAGACGAGCTGCACAATCGCGTCATTGGTCAACACAGTGCAGTGCGCGCTGTAGCCAATGCTGTGCGCCGAGCGCGTGCTGGTTTGAACGACGAGAACCGTCCTTTGGGGTCGTTCTTATTTCTTGGGCCAACGGGTGTGGGAAAAACCGAGCTGACCAAAGCCGTCGCCGAGTTCTTGTTCGATGACGACAATGCGATGGTTCGGATTGATATGTCCGAGTTTATGGAAAAACACGCCGTTTCCCGCTTGATCGGGGCACCTCCCGGCTATGTTGGCTATGACGAAGGTGGCGTTTTGACCGAAGCTGTGCGGCGCAGACCTTATCAGGTGGTTCTGTTCGACGAAGTTGAAAAAGCACATCCTGATGTGTTCAACGTGCTGTTGCAGGTGCTTGATGACGGTGTGTTGACAGACGGCCAAGGGCGGACTGTGGATTTCAAGCAAACACTGATCATCCTCACGTCAAACCTTGGGGCGCAAGCGCTTAGCCAGATGCCTGATGGGGCTGATCCTGCGGCGGCAAAACGCGATGTGATGGATGCCGTGCGGGCACACTTCCGGCCTGAGTTCTTGAACCGTTTGGACGAGACCATCATATTTGACCGTTTGGCGCGGGCAGATATGGGGGGTATCGTTAAGATCCAGCTTGGGCTTTTGGACAAACGCCTTGCGCGGCGCAACATGTCTATCGTGCTTGATGATGGGGCCAAAGCTTGGCTTGCGGATGAGGGGTATGACCCTGTGTTTGGGGCGCGTCCGCTTAAACGTGTGATCCAACGTGCTTTGCAAGATCCGCTCGCGGAACGTTTGTTGGCTGGCGACATTAAAGATGGTGAGTCTATTGAGGTTACTGCAGGCGCTGAGGGATTGATCATCGGTGATCGCAAGGGCGCTTCAAATCGTCCAAAGCCAGATGACGCGATTGTTCATTAAACGTTGATTTAAATTGGCTATAGTGAAAGGCGGCTCCCAAAGGAGTCGCCTTTTTCGTGTGATATTCGGCGGTGACAATCTGTTCTTATCCTGCATGCGAAAGTATGCTGAAAAAATAGGCAAATTTGAGGGGTGGATAGCGCTAACAGAGTTGTCTCTTATTTTTTTTATGGCAGGGTCGCGCCAATACAAATCGGGTTAGGAAAGTAATATGTGGATTTGGGCAATGGGTGCGCTGCAAGTGATGGCGCTGTTTTTTGTCTTTGTGTTAGGTGCCGTGGTGCTGGGCGCGATAGTGTTGTATGTGTTTGATAAGCGGCAAACACGCGATGCTGTTTTGCGCAACTATCCAGTCATTGGGCATTTCCGGCATTTGTTTACAGAATTGGGTGAGTTCTTTCGCCAGTATTTCTTTGCGATGGACCGTGAAGAATTGCCGTTCAATCGGGCGCAGCGTGATTGGATTTACCGCGCGGCGGATAAAAAGGGCAATACCATTGCGTTCGGCTCTACTCGGAATCTGTCGGTGCCCGGCACGACCATTTTCGCAAATGCAACCTTTCCGCCGCTTGATGATCAATTCGCGACCACGGACCCGATGGTTATTGGCGAAAATTGCCGCACACCTTTTGTCGCCAAATCGATTTTTAACATCTCGGGCATGTCTTTTGGCGCAATTTCAAAGCCTGCGGTCTTGGCTTTGTCCCGAGGCGCCAAAGAAGCTGGCATTTGGTTGAACACGGGCGAAGGCGGGCTTTCCCCGTTTCATCTCGAGGGGGGCGCTGATTTGGTCTATCAAATAGGCACCGCAAAATACGGCATTCGCGACGAGGCTGGCAATCTTGATGACGATAAATTGCGTGCCATGGCCGCACATGAAACCGTCCGTATGTTTGAAATCAAACTGAGCCAAGGCGCAAAGCCGGGCAAAGGCGGTATTTTGCCCGCCGCCAAAATCACGCCTGAGATTGCGCAAATCCGTGGGCTGAAACCAGGCGAAGACGGCATTTCGCCCAATCGTCACCGCGAAGTGGATGACTTTGGTGATCTTTTGGACTTCATCGGCCACATCCGTGAGGTTACGGGCAAACCTGTTGGTTTCAAGTTTGTGGTTGGTTCGTCACGCCCATGGGCTGAATTCTTTGCCTTGATCAAAGAGCGCGGAGAAGATTCTGCTCCAGACTTTATCACCATCGACGGTGGTGAAGGCGGCACGGGTGCTGCGCCAATGCCTTTGATGGATTTGGTTGGCATGCCTATTAAAGAGTCGTTGATCCGCATTGTAGATCTGCGCGACAAATACGGGTTGCATGATCGTATTCGGATCATCGCCGGCGGGAAGCTGGTGAACCCTGCGGATTTGGCATGGGCCATTTGTGCCGGCGCGGATTTCGTATGTTCGGCGCGCGGTTTTATGTTCAGCCTTGGCTGCATTCAAGCGCTGAAATGCAATAAGAATACCTGCCCAACGGGGATCACGACACACGACCCGCATCTACAAGGCGGCTTGGTTGTCGAAGACAAATACAAGAAAGTGGCGGCTTATGCTGTTGCGTCAATAAAGGAACTGGAAACCATTGCGCATTCGGTTGGCGTGCTTGAGCCGCGTCAAATGCGTCGTCACCATGTTCGGATTGTACAGGCGGATGGCACGTCGCGAGAGTTAGAGCGCATCGTGCCAAGTTACAAAGAGCCAACGAAGACGTGACATGAGTTTGCTTTGAGAAATGCGCGTGGCGGGCTATCTATAATGAAATAACCGTGGAGAGCCCGTCATGACTTTTAAAAGCGACCTGAAATATTCAGCCATTACGCCGGAAAGCACTTACATCAATCGCCGCAGCTTAATGAGTGGTTTGGTCGGAGGAGGTGCCGTACTTGGTACTGGGTTGCTGGGGGCATCTCCTGCACGCGCACAAGACGCGCCTGATTTCGAAATTAAAGGGTTCGATACAACTGAGAAGCCAAACACATTTGAAGAGATTACGTCCTACAATAACTTCTATGAGTTCGGCACTGGCAAAGAAGACCCCGCGAAGAACGCGCATACCTTGACGACCGATCCTTGGGCTGTGGAAATCGATGGTTTGGTTGATCGTCCGGGCTCATATGATCTCGCAGATATCTTGGCTAAGGTGGATATCGATGAACGCATCTATCGTTTCCGTTGTGTCGAAGCTTGGTCGATGGTTATCCCTTGGAACGGTTTTGAGTTGAACCAGTTGCTAAATTTGGCGGGCATTCAGTCCTCTGCCAAATATGTGCGCTTTGAGACTCTGTTCCGCCCTGAGGAGATGCCAGGTCAAAAGCGCGCCCTGCTGGATTGGCCTTACGTTGAAGGATTGCGCCTTGATGAGGCTCTGCATCCTTTGACGCTTATGGCGACGGGTCTGTATGGTAAGGAATTGCCAAATCAAAATGGCGCACCGCTGCGTTTGGTCGTACCTTGGAAGTATGGCTTCAAATCTATCAAATCGATCGTAAAAATCACACTGACAGATACCCAGCCGCTCAACACGTGGAAATCGATCAACGCGAAAGAGTATGGCTTTTACTCAAACGTGAACCCAGAGGTCAGTCACCCGCGTTGGACCCAATCCTCTGAGCGCCGCATCGGTGGCGGTCTGTTTGCCCCTCGCCTGCAGACGGTCAAGTTCAACGGCTACGAAGAGCAAGTCGGCGATCTCTACAAAGATCTGGATCTGACAACAAACTACTAAACCATGTCACATCATCAGGGGCAGCCTCGGCGGCCCCTTTTTGTTGCTCTGTTTAAGGACGCTCGATGATTTCTCTCTCCACTGTCACGCAAACCAAACAAGCCATCGCCCAATCCGTGAATGGGGGTCTGCGTCGCATCCCTGCGTGGCCGCTTTATATCGTCGCTGTGATTCCGCCTGTTTTCATGTTTTTTTCCGCCCTGAACGGAAACCTTGGCGTTGATCCTGTAAAGTCTCTTGAGCACGAAATGGGCGAGTTGGGACTTCAGATCTTGATCGCCGTGTTGGCGATCTCTCCGTTACGTCGGTTTACTGGTATCAGTTTGATCAAGTTTCGCCGTGCTCTTGGGCTGATCGGGTTCTTCTACATCTTCTTACATCTTTTGGTTTGGCTGGTGCTCGATGTGCAGATCGTCGATCAGATCGTAAAGGACATACTAAAGCGGCCTTACATTACCATTGGGATGGCAGCCTTTGTTCTGATGATCCCATTGGCAATCACATCGAATAACTGGTCCCTACGCAAGCTTGGCCCCAAATGGCGCAGCTTGCACAAGCTCACCTACCCTGCGGTGATACTGGGTGGGGTGCATTTCGTTTGGCTGGTCAAAGGCTGGCAACTTGAGCCGTTGATTTACTTGGCCGCCATCTTGGGACTTCTGGCATTGCGCATTAAGCCGAAAAGGCGCGTGGCCAAGTCTTGAGCCGTGTTAAGGTCTGTGGAATCGCCATTTCTACTTGCTCCGAGTCGCATTCGTCGCATCACATTACCACATCTAGTGGCGGAACTGTTCGGGGCAACAAGTCTGGTTTGATGGAGGGCGAACTGAAAGCCAGCAATTGAAGCGTGACCGCATAAAGTTACATATTTTAATACTATTTTTCAGCACCTTACGTTGTTTTTCAAGAAAGTTTCATAAAGAGTGCAAAAAGCTCTTGCGAAGGTGCTGCACTCGCCTTAGAACCCCCTCTACCGGCAGCGAGCAATTGACTGCGGGGCGGACGGAGCGGAGCGGCTGAGATGTTGCGAAGTGAGGTTTGGAAGTAAAATCAGAGGTTTAAGTTAGGCGGGCGCGCTGGAGAGATTTGGCGCACTGGTCTGGTTTTTGTCGCTGTCTAGGTTGGCTTAGGTTGATTTAGCGCTCTTTGACATTGATAATTACTGAAGAGATATGTGGGCGGTTTGGTTCATTCGATGGATCGAACGTCTGTATATCGCGCTCTTAGGGAGTGGTTTAGGCCGCTACCGATTATAGAGTGTCAGCTTCACTGTTTGTCGGCTTTTGTTATCTTTGGATAACTTCAGCACGAGAAACAGAAAGTCCTAGCTTTCAGTAAGGCTAGGCGATGTGCAGAGGTTCTAA